>CAVPPQ010000020.1:0-337699 GCA_963707395.1 uncultured Chloroflexia bacterium | reverse complement strand
CCGGGCTGGGGTGCCAAGAGGCAGCGATCGATCGCCGACGGTCGGATCGCGCACGATGGATGGGTTGGACGAGCACCTCCGACCGAACGCGCCGAGACGGGGCCTATGCTTTGCCATCCGAGCCACCTCGGAGCCCGGAGCCACGTCGCCCCGGGTCTTGATCGGTGGCCCTGGGCATGCCAAGGAGGTCGAGGGTGGCCGAGCGAGCGAGCGATGTCCCATTCGCGCGGGGCGTCCCCGGTCTGTTCGTCGGCCGCGAGCGAGAGATGGCCACGCTCAGGACCGCGCTCGACGGCGCTGTCTCAGGCCAGGGGGGCCTCGTCATCGTGGCCGGGGAGGTCGGGATCGGCAAGTCGCGCCTGGCGGAGGCCTTCGCCGAGGAAGCCCGAACCCGGAATGTGCGGGTCGCCTGGGGACGCTGCTGGGAGGCTGGCGGCGCGCCAGCCTACTGGCCGTGGGTGCAGGTCCTGCGGGCCCTCCTCCGCAACCTCGGTCCCCAGCAGCTCGAACAGGTCTTCGCTGTGACCGGCCCTGACGTGGCCCGCATCGTGCCTGAGCTGCGGGGCGTCCACCATGCGAGCGGCGCACTGGGTGACACGCTCGGGGAAACGGATGCGTCTGCCCGCTTCGAGCTCTTTGACTCGATCGCCCGGTCGCTGCGAGAGCTGTCGCGCGACGGACCCATGCTGGTGGTCCTCGATGACCTGCACGCCGCCGACGAGCCCTCGCTGCTGCTCCTGCGCTTCGTATGCGGCGATCTCTCTGATGCCCCCGTCATGTTGCTGGCCACGTACCGCGAGGGCGAGCTGGAGACCAGTGATCCGCGCCTCGCCCATCTCGCGGAGCTTGGCCGCCAACCTGGGACCACGCACCTCTCTCCTCGCATCCTCAGCGAGCCGGCAGTCCGACGGTACATGGAGCTGATCGTCCCGAGTCCCCTGCCCCCCGGCTTGGCAGACATCGTCCACCGACAGACGGAGGGCAACCCTCTGTTCATGACCGAGGTCGTCCGGCTCCTGGTTGATGAGCAACGCCTGGAGCGCGTCAGCCCACCGGACACCCAGCGGCTGGAGATGCCCGAGGGGGTACGTGCTGTCATCGGGCGCCGGCTGACACGCCTCTCCCACGAGGCGCGCGAGCTCCTCGACAGCGCTTCGGTCATCGGCGTCGACATCCCGCTTGACCAGATCACGGGCGTCTCTCCGCGTCCGGCCAAGGAGACACTGGGCCTCTTGGACGAGGCGGCCCGGGCTGACGTGCTCATCATGCCGATCCGAGCCGGAGGGGCTTGGCGCTTCAAGCACGCACTCATCCGGGAGGTGGTGTACTCGGCGCTGCCTGCCTCCGAGCGGATGCGGCTGCACCAGGCAGTGGCTGAGGTCCTGGAAGACCTTCATCGCGACGATCCCGATCCGCCGTTCGCGGTCCTCGCGCACCACTACGTGGAGGCGGTCCCGACGGCCGATCCGGGACACGCCGTCGACTACTCTCGTCGCGCCGCGGAGCAGGCTACCGAACAGTCTGCCCATGAGGAGGCCATGCGGCTCTATCGACGCGCGTTATCCGTCGTCCAGGAGCGTGATGGCACTCGCGTCGACCTGCTCATCGGCCTTGGGGAGGCGGCGGCGCGGGCTGGTGACGTGGCCGCTTCCCGAGCCGCCCACCTCGAAGCGGCCGACCTTGCCGACAAGCTTGGGCTTGTCGAGGCCCTGGCTTTGGCCGCGGTGGGCTACGGGGGACGCTTCGGTTGGCTTCGGGCTGGCAACGACCGTGTGCTGGTGCCTCTCCTGGAGCGAGCGCTCGACGCCCTCCCAGGCCAGGACAGTCGCTTCCGCGCCCGACTGCTGGCGAGACTCGCGGGCGCCCGGAGAAGCGACTTGTCGATGGGACGGCGCGTCCAGCTCAGCGAAGAGGCGCTGGCGATGGCGCGTCGACTCGATGATCCGAGCACCCTCCTGTTCACGCTCATCAGCCGCTACTTCTCCATGGCGGGACCTGACGTGATCGACACGCTGGCACGGCTGGCGGACGAGACCATGAGCGTGGCGCGGCTGACCCGCGATCAAGAGCAGACCTGCCAGGCTCACCTGTCGGTCTACGACTTCCTGGCCACGACCGGCGCGTCCCACGCCGCGTTACGTGCGGAGGTGGAGGCATTCGGGGCGCTCGCCGAGGCCCTGCGGCAGCCCTCCATCCTCTGGTATCACTCGGTGCTGCGCACCGTGTTCGCCATCAACGAGGGCCGACTCGAAGTGGCTGAGCGTCTCATCGACGAAGCTCATCGGCTCGGACAGCGCACGCTCGAACGCGACGCGGCCGTCTCGACGCATCTCGCCACGTTCGCCATCCGCCGCGAACAGGGCAGGCTCGCGGAGATCGCCGATTCCATCGGTCGGACAGCAGCTGAGTTCCCTGACTATCCCCTCTTCGTGTGCATGGCCGCATATGTCACGTCCAGGTCCGGCGCGCCGGAGGAGGCTCGGCGCATGCTCGACCAGCTGGCAGAGGACGACTTCGGCTTCCTGCCTCGCGATATGAGCTGGCTGTACGGGATGACCTGCCTGGCAGAAACGGCCCTGGCCCTCGGGGATGACCAGCGGATGAAGGACATCGAGCGGCTTCTCCGTCCCTTCGCCACCTGTTTCGGTCTGGCGATCTCGGAGACCAGCAGTGGACCGGTCTCGCGCGTGCTCGGCCTGATCTCCGGGGCCACCGGCCGATACGACGAAGCCCTGGAACATCTGGAGGCCGCCCGCCGCATCAGCGCCGTTTCCGGGCTCCGGACGTTCGAGGTCCGCACCAGCGTCGAAATCGCACACACGCTGCTCCGGCGCGGTCGGTCCGGTGACCCGGAACGCGCTCGGGTGGAGGCCAGCGCTGCCCTTGCCCTGGCCCGCTCCTCGGGGCTGGTCGACACGGAGCACGAGGCCCGTCTTGTCCTGGCCGCGCTCGCCGCTGAGCCGAAATCCGTCGCGGCTGACCTCGGCGCTGCGTCACCGACCGAGTTCGTCCGGGAGGGCGACTTCTGGCAGATCGGCGAGGGCACGACCTTCTTCCTCCGGCACACGAAGGGCCTCGCCTATCTCGCGCTGCTGCTGGGGTCGCCCGGCCGGGAGCACCACGTGCTGGACATGGTCTCCTTCACGGCTGGCCACGCCGCGCCTGCGCCAAGGAGCGTTCGCGACGGCGACGCCAGCGGTGTCCGGAACCCGACTGGAGCCATCCCCGACGGCGGGCTCGACGACGAGGCCCGACGCGCCTATCGCGATCGCCTTCGAGAGCTGCAGCTCGAGCATGATGACGCCGAGTCCTCCAACGACGCCGTTGGCATGGAGCAGCGCAGGTGGGAGATCGATGCGCTGACGCGTGAGCTCGGGGCCGCCTATGGGCTGGGTGGGCGACAGCGGCCCGAGCACTCTGCGGCCGAGCGGGCCCGCCAGAGCGTCGGCAAGGCCATCCGCGAGGCCATCGCCCGCATCGAACGAGAGGACCCTGGATTGGGTATCCACTTGAGCCGGGCTGTCCGGACCGGGGTCTTCTGCAGCTACGACCCCGAGCCCTCGACCCTGCGCTCGTGGCGCCTGTCCTGAGATCAGCCTCGACTCGTCTCTGACCCGTGACAGCGGCCCGCGACCCTCGTGGTCACGGGCCCGCGACATCCGTGGCGACCCCGGTTCTCAGTGTGAAGCCGGATCTCACGCCTCCTGGATGTGGCCGGCATTCGACCGGTCGGTACACGGAGGTCCACGGGATGACTTGGAAGACCGCAGCTCGCATCCGCAACACGAACCTGACGGCCGCCAGCCTCATCATGGCATTGCTGGTGGGGACGACCAGTGCGGCAGGGAGCCACGTTGACGACGCGGCTGGGCTCGAGCCTGGACTCACGAGCCACGCGGGCGTCATGACTGGGCTCGATGGGACGACCGGGCCTCGCATGCTCGAGGATCATTTCCGCATCGAGCACCGGGCCGAACTGGGACGGGCCACCGGCCTCGATCCGGTCGCACAGGCCGGGCTGCTAGCCGACCACTTCCAGGTCGAGCACCAGTCCGACCTGGGCGCATCGACTGGCCTCGACCCGGTGGCCCAGGCCGCGTGGCTCCGCGACCATTTCCAGGTCGAGCACCGGCCGGGCGCCTGACGGCGACTCGGGGGACGCGGCCCGGGGATCTCTCGCGAGGTCCCCGGGCTCGTTGCGTCGGGGTCAAGGTTCTGCCCCACCCTCGGGTGCGGGCGCAGGCCGCGTCCCAGGCGCCCCGGATCGCAGTGCGCACCGAGGCTCTTGGCCTGGCAGGCTCGGCGGTGCTATGGTGACCACCTCAGTGACCACCACATGATGGGTAAGGCATGGCCGAGATCGGCATCAAGGAACTGAAAGCGACAGCCTCATCTGTCATCGACGAGGTCGAAAGAGGTTCCGCCTACGTCGTCACAAAGCGCGGCCGACCGGCCGCGGTCCTGTTGCCGATCGACGAGGCCGAGGATCTCGTGCTGGCCAATGCTGATCAGTATGTCCGCCAGCGTCGACTTGCCCGCGCCGACTACGACAAGGGGCGCACGGTGAAGCTGGAGGATCTCGGCTGAGCGCCTATGAGGTCCGGCTCTCGCGTTCGGCGGTACGGCAGTTCAAGAAGCTCGGTGACGCTGACCGAGATGGCGTCCGGAGCGCCCTCGACCGACTCGCGCATGACGTCACCCGCCCAGGTCGAGTGTCAGGCAAGTCGGTGAAGACGATCCGTGGGACCGAGGACACCTTCCACCGACTGCGTGTCGGCGACCACCGCGTGATGTACGACGTCATCGACAGCGACCGCGTGATCCTGGTGCTCGGCGTCGTGGACCGAGCCGACTTGGAGCGCTGGCTCCGTAGCAGATAGCACCCGGAAGGCGGCGCGGCTGGGCAAGCGAGTCGCTGGCTTGGCGCCAGTGCCCAGCAATCGCTCGATCGGAGCGGTGTAGGCCCACTCGGACTACCCGCGTCGGTCAGTTCTGTGGTCAAATCGAGCGTGAACACGTCGGGGTGTAGCGCAGAGGTAGCGCACATGCTTTGGGAGCCGTTGAGGCGTTAGCGGCGCAGGCTGGGCGATCCTGAGCGTGGCGGGCCGAGCGGTGAAGGCCTCGATTATTGTGCGGTTCAGGAGTATGAAGACGTGGGGCAGCCCTGACCCGGCCGCGCAGTCCCTCAGCCGGATGCAGCAAGCCCATGTCGGCCGCCACGTCTCGAGTCGTAGAGTGCCGCAGGGAGGTGCGAAGAGGACATCGGTCAGGGGATCGCTCCGAGAGGTAACCAGGACAAGGTATCCAGGTGCTGGCAAGGAGGTACGGCGTGCATTCGATCAAGTCGCGCATCACCGCAGTAGGTCTCGTCATCCCGATCGTGCTGGGTATGGCAGGTTCGACTCTCGCCCAGGACGAGAGCAACCAGGCGTCATGCAACTATCCAGGAGACCTGACTGGCGGGAAGCCACTGGTCATCGTCATCGAGGGGCTCGGCGATCCGAGCTCGGGCTTCTTCCGGACCCTCAACAACGGCGCGCAGCAGGCGGCCAAGGACCTCTGTGTCGAGGCCCGCTACATCTATCCGCAGGGTGGCTCGTTCGACCTGGCCAGCTACACGCAGCAGATCGAGCAGTCCATCGCCGCCCAGCCCGACGGCATCGTCATCCTCGGCATCGGTGACCTCGACGCGGTCGCACAGCAGGCCAAGGATGCCGGCATCGCCGTCGGCTTCCAGCCGGCACCATCCGCCAAGGACCAGCCGCTGCGCGACCCGAATGACATCTACGTCTCGCGCGTCGGCGCAGATGAGTACGCCGGCGGCGCCATGGCGGCCAACCGTTTCATCGCGGACGGCGCGAAGTCCCTCGTCTGCGTCCAGCAGGACCCCGCCGACGGCACGCAGACGATGCGCTGCCAGGGCATGGCCGACGTTGCGGCCGAGGCTGGCGTCAAGTACCAGCTCGTTGCCGGGAGCCCCGATCCGGGTCAGACGGCTGCCCTGCTGGAGCCCTTCCTGCGGGCCAATCCGGACGTCGATGCCATGCTCAACACGGGCGGCTCGGCCACGACTGGTCTGGTCACGGCCAAGAACGCTGTCGGGCGCGAGATCTTCACGGCCGGCTTCGATGTCCTGCCCGAGCTGGTGAAGCTCATCCAGGATGGCGAGCTGACCTTCACCATCGACCAGCAGGGGTACTGGCGCGGCTACATCTCCGTCATGCAGCTCGTCCACTACATCCGCTACGGACTGGTGCAGGCGAACTACTACCTGACCGGCCCGATCCTCGTGGATGCCTCGAACGCGGACCAGGTGGCCAGCCTGGCTGAGGCGGGCGTCCGCTAGCCTTCCTCGACCGACGACCTGCGGCAGCCGCGAGCGCGACAGCGTGCCTCTGGCTGCCGCAGGAGGCTCCGCCGAGGCGAACGCCCCTGCGGGCCCAGCGCTGAGCACATCCATCCGAGGCTGAACGCGACGTGACAGGCCGCAGCCCATCGCCCCAGTCGCCATCCGCACGGCCGATCCGGCCAGCCCCGCGCCCGTGGAAGGCGCGGATGCGGCGTGCCGCGATCCGCCCGGAGCTGGCGTCCCTGGCGGGTGTCGTGGTGGCCTTCATCTTCTTCAGCCTGGCCACGCCGCTCTTCCTGAGCACCGCGACATTCGTCCCTGCCACCAGTCTGGCTGCCCAGTTCGGGATCGTCGCGGTGGGCGTCACGCTGCTCATGATCGGCGGCCAGTTCGACCTGTCCGTGGGTGCCATCGTCGGCCTCACCAGCTGGTCGATGTATCTCTTCAGCGACCAGCTGGGCCTCCCAGCGGAGCTGGCCGTCATCCTGGCGCTCGGCTTCGGGACCGCGCTGGGCTTCACCAACGGGCTCATCGTGGTGCGCACGGGCCTGGCCTCGTTCATCGTCACGCTCGCCACCTCGATGGTCTATCGCGGCTTCCTGACCATGCAGACCGCTGGCATGCCCATCGTGGTGGACTTCCCTGACCAGCTCACCCAGCTGCTCTCGGGCACGAGCCTGGGCGGCTACCGGATGTCCGTGCTGTGGTTCCTCCTGCTCACCGTCATCGCCACGTTCTTCCTCCTGCGCACGACGACCGGCAACTGGGTCTTCTCCATCGGCCAGAACGCCCAGGCGGCCCGCAACCTGGGCGTGCCGGTCAGCCGGACGACGTTGCTGCTGTTCTCGATCTCGGGCTTCACGGCGGCACTGGCCGGCGTGATCATGGCCTCGCAGTACTCGTCGGTGGATGCCGGCCGCGGCATCGGCTGGGAGCTCTACGCCATCGCCATCACCGTCATCGGAGGGACGCTGCTGACGGGCGGCTACGGGAGCGTCATCGGCACGGTCTTCGGCGCGCTGTTCTACGCCATCGTGCAGGGCGGGCTCATCCTCATCGGCGTCCAGGGATACTGGGTGAACATCCTGTTCGGCATCGTGATCATCCTGTCCGTGCTTCTCAACCGGGTCATCGTGCAGGTCATGATGACGCGCCCCGAAGACCTGGAGGAGGACCCAGCCGACTCGGAGGGTGGCCCGTCGGGACGGGCCATGGCAGCCACGGGGACGGTGCCATGACGACACCTTCGCAGCCGGCCATGGCGGTCCCCCAGCCGACCGCCTCGCCCTCGCCCTCACCTGTGCCCGTCGTGGCCGTGCGCGGGGTGACCAAGCAGTTCCAGTCGGTCGTGGCCCTGCGCGACATCTCTCTGGAGGCGTATGCCGGACGCGTGCTGGCGCTGCTCGGCGACAACGGGGCCGGCAAGTCCACGCTCATCAAGGTCCTCTCGGGCGTGCACCAGCCGACGAGTGGCCGCGTCGAGGTCAACGGCAGGCAGACCGTGCTCCGCAACCCGCACGTGGCTCGCGAGCTGGGCATCTCGACCGTATTCCAGGACCTGGCGGTTTGCGAGCTGCTCTCCATCTCGCGCAACGTGGTGCTCGGCAACGAGCCACGCCGGACCCTGGGGCCATTCCACTGGCTGGACGTCAAGGCCGCGGAGCGGATCGCCGGCGAGGCCCTGGCCACGCTGGGTGTCGAGCTGCACCGCGACATGTCGGACCCGGCCGGCACGCTCTCGGGCGGCCAGCGGCAGGCCATCGCCATCGCCCGGGCCATCTACTACGGCTCGAAGTGCCTCATCCTCGACGAGCCCACCGCGGCGCTCGCGGTGCGCCAGACGGAGCAGGTGCTCGACCAGGTCCGCCGCGCTCGCGACACGGGCCAGGCGGTCATCCTCATCACCCACAACCTCGAGCAGGCCCTATCGGTCGCCGACTCGGCCGTCGTGCTGGCCCGTGGTCGTGTCGTCGGCTCGTTCGACGACCCCGTCTCGCAAGCCGCCGAGATTACCCGCCTCGTCATGAAGGGCTGACATGGTCGATGCCGAAGGAGGTGCTGATGGCAACCGATGAGGTCCCGGCGGGTCATCCGGAGGTCAGGGGCTGATGGCAGGGTCGCGCTCATCACGGGCGGCGGCTCGGGGTTCGGTCGGGCCATCGCGCTGGGCCTCGCCACTCGCGGGGACCGCGTCGTGGCCGCGTTCCGTGGTTCGCGTGGCGGGTTCGAGGCGGCTGCTCGTGACCTGCAGCGACGGGCTGCGGATGTTGACACCGCCGTCGAGTGCCTGGACCTCGACGTCACCGACGCGACCTCCGTCGAGACAGGCGTGCGCGACGTCCTCGACCGCTTCGGCCGCATCGACATCCTCGTCAACTCGGCGGGCATCGGCCTGCTGGGCCCAATGGAGTGCACGACCATCGACCAGGCGCGGGCAGTCTTCGAGGTCAACGTGCTGGGCACCATGCGCATGGCCCAGGCCGTCGTGCCCTCGATGCGGGCGCAGGGCATCGGCCTCATCCTCAACGTGGGTTCCGACGTGGGAGTGCGAGCGAACTTCTACCAATCCGCCTACGCAGCCTCGAAAGCCGCCGTGCATGGTCTCAGTCAGGTCATGCGCTGGGAGCTGCAGATGTTCGGCATCCGGGTGGCCGTCATCGATCCGGGCTGGTATGCCACCGAGTTCGGTGAGTCGATCATCTCCACGTTCGGCACCGCCGGCGCGGGCGCGTACTACGAGGCCCAGGTCGCCGCTTGGAACGAGGGCGTCGCGCGAGTCGAGGGCGCCAATGACGAGCCCCGGGAGGTGGCCGATCTGGTGATGCGAGTCATCGACGAACCTGCGCCCGCGTTCCTCAACGTCGCCGGCTGGAACCCCATGCGCATGGCCGGGGTCCGGCTCGACGAGATCGACGAGTACGAACGGCGCCTCTTCGACTACTACGGGATGAGGAGCTTCCGGGGTCCATGGGCAGGAGGTGAGCGGGATGCGTGAGACCGACTTCGACATCAGCGGGAAGGTCATCGTCGTGACCGGTGCCGACTTCGGCATCGGCCGGGGCATCGCACTGATGCTTGCCGAGGCCGGTGCCAGGTGTGTGCCGACGGTCCTGGAGGAGGCGAGTCTCGAGGACATCCGCCGGGACGCCGAGGGTCGCGGTCTCGAAGTGCATCCCGTCCAGCTCGACATCTCGAAGGTCGCCTCGATCCATGCAGCGGTCAAGGCCATCGTCGACGCCCACGGTCGCATCGATGCGCTCTTCAACAACGCCGGCCTGGGCTACGGCCATCCCGCGCTGGCGGTGACCGAGGACGACTGGGACCAGATGATGGCCGTGAACCTGCGCGGGCTCTTCTTCATGAGCCAGGCGGTGGCGAAGGTGATGATCGAGCAGGGCGGCGGTCGGATCATCAACATGAGCTCTCAGGGTGGGATCGTGGGCCTGCCACAGGCTGCCGTCTACTGTGCCAGCAAGGGCGGGGTGAACACGCTGACCAAGCAGCTGGCCCTGGAGTGGGCCCCGGACGGCATCAACGTCAATGCCCTTGCCCCGACATTCGTCGAGACGCCCGGCACCAAACCCATCCTCGATGACCCCGTGCGGCGCGCGGACGTCCTGTCGCGGATACCGCTGGGTCACGTGGCTGCCATCGATGACGTGGCTGCCGCCGTCATCTACTTGACGTCCAACGCCGGACGGATGCTGACTGGCACCATCCTCTCGGTCGACGGCGGCTGGACGGCTCAGTGAGCGGGGCAACATGACCACGGCACATGCGGTCCTGGAGGCGCAGGACTGTCGGGCGGTCATCGACCTCGACCACGGAGGTCGGGTGGCCTCGCTGCAAGTCTCCGGTTGGGAGCTCGTGCCTCGAGACGGCAAGGACACCATCCATTGGGGCAGCTACATCGTGGCACCGTGGACCGGGCGACTGCGGCATGGGCGCTTCTCATACGAGGGCCACACCTTCGAGATGCCGCTGAACGCGCCGCCGCACGCCTTGCATGGGCTCGTCCTCGACCGTCCCTGGCAAGTCCTGGTGGACGGCCCGCTGCCGAGCCAGGCAACGATCGGCATCGAGCTCGAACCGCCGTGGCCATGGCACGGACGCCTCGTCCACTCCCTACGACTGGCGCCGGATCGGCTCGAGTCGCGACTGGAACTGGTAGCCGATGAGCCGATGCCGGCAGCCATGGGCTGGCACCCGTGGTTCTTGAGCCTGTTGGAGGGTCCTGGTGGCCGACGACTGGGCCCCATCGAGCTTGACGTCGAGCCCGCCCTCATGTACGCGCACGACGAGGACGAGCTCCCCACCGGGGAGCTCGTTCCGCCGGTGCCACGGCCTTGGGACTTCTGCTTCGTCGAGATGGCGCGTCCCCCTCGCCTTCACTGGCCCGATGGATCCGGCGGCGGCCTGGAGCTCACCATCGAGTCAGACTGCCCGTGCTGGATCCTCTACGACAAGGAACCCCAAGCGGTCGCCGTGGAGCCTTGGACGGCACCACCGAACTCGCTCAACCTGCCCTCGCCGACCATCGTTGCACCCGGGCAGCCATTGGTGGCCAACATGACCTGGCGCTGGCGTTTCGCCTGAATCCCGCCAAAGTCAGTCGGATGCCGAACGCTGCGTCTGACTTGCCGAACCATCTACTGGCCCGATCAGTCCTCATTCAGCAGCGCCTCCGACCCCCGGTCTCGCCAGCACCGTAAGGCATCGAGCCAACGGCCCGCGTCAGCAGTTCCGACGTGGTCGTATCATCGGGGCTGTCGGATCGACGTTGTCCACCATCGCTTCCCGTTATCCGCTGACGCTTCTGCAGGCGGCAAGCAACATGCGATCGGAGCGGTGCAGGCAAGGACAGGATCGCGGTGCGCACGGATCATGTGTGGTTCGTGAGCACGAAACGGCTTCGGGGTGTAGCGCAGAGGTAGCGCACATGCTTTGGGAGCATGAGGTCGTGGGTTCGATCCCCACCACCCCGACCAACTTCTTGGGTGCCTCGTGCCTGGTCATCGGCGGTTGCAGGCCGCCGACCCGAGCCCACCCGGGCGCGCCGCCTGGCAGCCACCGACTCAGGAGACGCGACCACCCATGAGTGAGCGCTCGATGCGCAATGCCAACCTCGCGTTCCGCTTCGTGCTCGAGCTGGTGGTGCTCGTGGCGCTCTTCCTGTGGGGTGTCTCGGTGTCAGGGTGGCTCCCCGTCCAGGTGGTCCTGGGGCTGGGTGCGCCGGCGCTGGCCATGGCGGTCTGGGGGCTATTCGTCGCACCCAAGGCCTCGCGTCGTCTTCCCGACCCGCAGCGCCTGGCCGTCGAGGTCGTCGTCTTCGGCGCCGGGGTCCTGGCCTTCCTGGCCTCCGGAAGGCTCGTGCCGGGCCTCCTGCTGGCCGCGTCCGCGACCCTGAGCCTCTTCCTCATGTGGTCGTGGGGTCAGCGCACAGATCGAGCCTGAGCCACCGCGACCAGCGTGCCTATCGGGGTCGGCTCAACCCCTCGCCATCGGCGTCCCCATCCCCCTCGCCCTCGCCGTCGGCCCAGGCGTCCTCGGCCGGGACCTCCTCGGGCTGTTCCGCGGGCGGTTCCTCCGGCTCCGGCTCGTTCCGGTCGAAGGCAGCCCGATCCCGCCAGCGGGTGCCGCAGGACAGGCAGATGATGCCCGGCATCGCCTCCGGCCGGACGTCGCCCATGCCCAGCATGTCCGAGTAGGCCTGGATGCCCATCACGTCGATCTGGGGCGGCTCGTCGACGGCCAGGCTGTGCTGTCCGCAGGCCGGACAGGCCTGTGCGGACCGGGTCGTGTCGCTCATGGCTCCCTCTGCGCGTGACGTTGCCTGCCGTCCACACTAGCAGCCCGGAAGGCCCGCGTCGGGAGCGGGCAGGGCAGTACCATTCGGCCAGCGTGAAGGTAGTACTCGTGGTGCACCGCCTGCCGTACCACGACCGCACCCGCCGGCGCGGGTCCATGGGGTAGCGCGTGTCCGCAGACCAGATCGTCCTGCTCGCCCTCGGGCTCATCGTCATCGCGGCCGTGGCCGTGACGGTGGCCTGGGCGACCGCCTACACCGCGCGCCGGGACCCCGTGGCGGGCTCCCCCGAGCCAGCCATGACGACCCTTCGGGACCACAGCGACGGCGTCCCCGACCTTCCCCGAACTGCCGCCCCACGCGGCAACCGGACCTTCATCGCGCCCACCAGTACGCGCCAGGTGGCGCGCGCGGTGGCGCTGCTGTACCTCGCCAGCGCGGCCGTCATCGTGGCCATCACGGGTGCCTGGCCGGACACGCAGGCAGCCGTCTTCACGCTGCTCGCGCTTGGCACCCTGCTCGTGGTGCTGTTCATGGACCTCGTGCCCCCGGCCACCCTTGGCCGCTGGCGGCGACCCGCCGAGGGCATCGGGGCGGTCATCTTCCTGGCCCTCCTGACGGCCCTGTCCGGCGGAGCCAGCAGCCCCTTCTTCGTCGGCTTCTTCCTCGTGGTCGCTGGCACCTCCCTCTCCACGGAGGGGCGCGCGCCGCTGGCCATCGCGCTGCTGGCAGGTGCCAGCGTGGTGCTCGTGGGGGTGCTGGACGCACTGGACGCGCCCCTGGCGCCGGAGGCACTGGCCTGGGTGGGCTTCACCGCGGTGGCGCTCATCCTGCTCGCGGACATCGCCACGGCGGCGGCTCGCGCGCAGCGGCACTCGCGCGATGAGGCGCTGCGGGCGTCGCGCTTCGACTCCCTGACGGGACTCTACAACCGGGCCTTCTTCTTCACGACCATGGAGCAGGAGATCCGTCGCTCCGACCGCATGGGCCGCGACTTCACGATGCTCATGCTCGACCTCGACGACCTCAAGCCCGTCAACGATACGTTCGGCCACCAGTGGGGCGACCGACTCCTGAAGTCCGTGGCGGATGCCATCCGCCACACCATCCGCTTCACGGATGCTGCGGCGCGCTACGGCGGTGACGAGTTCGTCGTGCTGCTGCCGGAGACCGACGCCGCCGGCGGCTACGTGGTGGCCGAGAAGCTGCGCCGGGATGTCGCCGCGCTGACCCTGCGGGCTGCCGACCGCACCGTGCGATCGTCCGTTTCCGTGGGACTCGTGACCTACCCGCATGACGGCGCCACCATCGAGCAGCTGGTGGCAGCCGCCGACGTGGCCATGTACGAGTCGAAGCGGCGCGGCAAGAACCGCATCGTGGGGTACCAGGCGCGGACCGAGCGGATCGTCACGGCCGTTGACATCGAGGTGGCTGACGAACGCGGTGCCACTGATGCCGACCCGCCGGGACTCTCCGCTGACGTGCGCACCGGCGGTGACCCAGCACCCTGGGGCCAGGCCCCCGGGAGCGCCTCATCGTCGCGCTCTCGGCCGTCCCTCACCGAGTTCGACCCCGGTCCGGCCGCCCAGCCGCCGGAGCCCGCTGCCATCGCCGTCGAGCCCGGCGTGACGAGCCCGGCCGGCACAGGTCCTGCGCCGGGAACTGCTGCCGTCGCCGACGCGCCATGGCTGACTCGAGTCGATGACACGCATCCGACGCCGCTTCCGCCCGCGGCCCCGCCCCCGCCCCCGCCGGATGTCTCCACGCAGCGGCCAGCCGCCGACCTGCGCTCCATCGGGGGCACAGCCCCAGGTCGACCGTCGGGCCAGTCAAGGTCGGATCTTTACGGCGGGCCCCGCGAGTCCACCGAGCGCCCCTGGATCGCCCTGCCCATCGAGCCCTGGGAGCCGCCCGAGCGCCCCAAGGGCTGAGCTCGCTGCCACCCGGCGCCGCGGGCCGGCCCAACGCCTGCGCCGATGTAGAGTCTGGCCATGCCCCACGACGCTGACACGCCCGACGGCCGCGCCAACCTCGGCTTCGGCACGCGCGCCATCAAGGCCGCCACGCGAGCCCCGCGCCTGGAGCAGGGCCCCGCGGCCGTGCCCATCTACCAGTCGGCCACCTTCCACGCTCGCGATGTGGACGACTACGCGGACCTCATCGGCTTCGGTCGACCCGGCTACACGTACGCCCGCATCGAGAACCCCACCGCGGACGCCCTGGCCGCCGCCTTCGCCGAGCTGCACGGCGCGCAGGCGGGCTTTGCCTTCGGCTCCGGCATGGCCGCCATCCACGCTGCGATCCTGTCGCTCGTGAGCGCCGGTGACCGCATCGTCTCCACGCGTGCCGTCTACGGCAGCACGCGTGCCCTCATGGACAACGTCTTCGGACGTCTCGGGGTGCAGGTCGACTACGTCGATCCGACCGACCTGGCGGCCGTCGAGACCGCGCTAGGGTCGGCCCCCACGCGCCTGCTCTATGCCGAGACCATCTCCAACCCCACGATCGTCGTCGCGGACCTGGCTCGACTGGCGGAGCTCGGCCACGCCCATGGGGCCACCGTGGTCGTTGACAACACCTTCGCCTCACCCTATCTCTGCCGAGCATCGGCGCTGGGTGCGGACCTCGTCGTCGAATCTGCCACCAAGTGGCTGAGCGGCCACTCCGACGTCCTGGCCGGGGTCGTGGCCGGCAGCCGCGAACGCATCGAGGCCGTCCGTCGGGTGAGCATCGACACGGGCGGCATCGTGGCGCCCTTCAGCGCTTTCCTCGTGCTGCGAGGCATGCAGACGCTGCACGTGCGCATGGACCGCCACACGCAGTCGGCGGGTGTGCTGGCCGCCCACCTGGAAGCCCACCCGGCCGTTCACTCGGTGGCCTGGCCGGGCCTGCCCAGCCATCCCCAGGCGGATGTGGCCCAACGGCAGCTCCGCGCCGGCGGCGGCATGCTGGCCATCGACCTCGGCGGCCGGGACGTGGCGGCTGGTTTCATCGACGCCCTCCGCCTGCCGCCCGTCACGGCCACGCTGGGCAGCGTCGTCACCTACGCCGTGCATCCGCCCACGGCCACCCATCGGCAGCTCAGCCCGGATCAGCTGGCCGCGACCGGCATCCCGCCCGGGCTGGTGCGCATCTCGGTGGGCCTGGAGGATGTCGACGACCTCCTCGCCGACATGGACCAGGCGCTCGCTGCCGCCACGGGGGCAGGCCTCCGCGACGAGGCATGACCCCCAGGCGGCTGGAAGGCGCGGTCTGAACCGTGCCGCGGGCACACCCTGGCGTGGCGGCTGGGCGGGCGCTGGCGGGACTGGGCGCCGCGGCCTGGCGCCTGCTGACGGACGTGCGCTTCGCGGTCGTGCTGATCCTCCTGCTCGCGCTGTCCGGCCTCGTGGCCACGCTGCTGCGGCAGTTCCCCATCAGCGCCGCCGAGGACCCGGCTCGCTACGCTGCCGAGCTGGCGGCCGTGCACCAGGCCTGGGATCCCATCGCGCCGCTCGGCCTGCCCCTGGGCTCCCTGCTGGTCGGTGCCTTCGACCTGCTCGGCCTCTTCCGGGTCTTCTCGGCGCCGTGGTTCCTGCTGCTCATGGCGACCCTCACCCTCAGCATCGTGTGCTGCACGCTGAACCGCACGCCGCGCCTCTGGCGGGGGGCGCGGGAGGTCCGCGTCGAGCAGGCGGAGGCGTTCTTCGACCCGGGTCGCGGGCAGCGCGCGGTCATCCAGCTGGCTGGGCGGTCGGGACTGGCAGGCGGCGGCTCGGGGCCGGTCGATGCCCACCCTGCGTCCGCGATCGGCGCCGTCCAGGCAGCCTTCCGGGCCCGCGGCTTGCGGCGCCAGCGGGTCACGACGACGGCCGCCGCGACCTTCGTCTACGGCGATCGCAATCAGTTCCAGAAGCTGGCCACGCTGCTCACGCACGCCGGCCTGGTGCTGTTCCTCGTGGCCGGGGCCGTGACGACCGCCGCCAGCTTCCAGGCCGTCGTCTTCGTGGGTGAAGGGCAGACGGCCCCGGTGCGGCCCATCGGGACGCCGGACAACCTGCTTCTCAAGGTCCACGACTTCGCGTCGCCACGCCGGGCTGACGGCTCCTTCATCGACTACAGCACCGACCTGTCCGTGTATCGCGACGGTGAGCAAGTCGTGCGCAAGACGATCCGCGTCAACGATCCGCTGCTGGTGGAGGGCTACGCCATCCACCAGAACACCTTTGGCCCGACCGCCGAGCTGACCATCGAAGACGCCACCGGGGGCCTCGTCTGGGCCGGGCCGCTGCTTCTCGACGACATGCTGGCCGGCCGGCCGGAGGGCTTCATGACCATCCCGGGGGCCGACGTGGGCCTGGTGGCCGTGCTCAGCCAGGGCGCCGATGGCGTTCCCCAGCTCGTCATGCAGGGCGTTGGTCCGGCCGACCCGTCGACGGGCGAGAACGAGACCCTTTTCCTCGTGACGATCCCCGTCGGCGTGGCCACCGACCCGGAGGTGACCGCCGGGCAGCGCATCCGCTGGGACGGCATCGGCGCCTGGAGCGGCATCGTCGTGCGCCGCGATCCCGGGCAGCCACTCATCTGGGTGGCCTTCACGCTGCTCATCGTGGGGCTGGTGCTGACCTTCTACTTCCCGCGGCGGCGGGCCTGGGCGCGCATCGAGGGCGGCCGCATCGGCCTGGCTTTCCTGGCCGACCGCTACGTGGACAAGGATCGCGAGTTCGGCCAGCTCCGCGACGAAGTCGTGCAGCGGACCGGGGGCCGCACCGGCGAAGGCTGACCAGGCCGCACGGGCGGAGCCCACGCGCGGGCCATGACTGTCAGTCAAAACGGCGTGGCTGGGCGGCGGATGACTCCACCGCCCGTGCGGGGTCCCCTGGTCGGGACGTCGTGGCTACGGCAGCGGTCGCACGCGCGGCTCCACGCCGTTGACACGAACACGGCCGGCCCGGGCAGTCCACTGTCCCGCCGCGGAGCGCGCGCGGCGTTCCTCCATACTCGCGTCGAGCCGGCCGCAGGGTCGAGCCGGCCAAAGGTCGTGCCGGCAACACGGTCGTGCCGGCCAGGGTTGCGCGCGACAGGGGGATGGTGGGCATGGGCTGGCAGGCGAACGACATCCCGGCTCAGGCGGGTCGTGTGGCCGTGGTCACCGGCGCCAGCAGTGGCCTGGGCCTGGAGGCGGCCCGCGAGCTGGCACGACGAGGTGCGCACGTCATCATGGCTGTGCGCGACCCGGCCAAGGGTGAGCGCGTCCGCGGCGCCATCCTGGCGCAGATCCCGCTCGCGGGCCTCGAGGTCAGGCAGCTGGACCTGTCGTCGCTGGTCTCGGTCCGTGCCTTCGCGGTCGACGCCATTCGTGACCGTCCTCACATCGACCTGCTCGTCAACAATGCCGGGGTCATGGCCACGCCTCCCCGTCAGACCGACGATGGCTTCGAGTGGCAGGTGGGCGTCAACCACCTTGGCCACTTCGCGCTCACGGCGGCCCTCCTGCCGGCGCTCCTGCGCTCCCACGCCGCGCGAGTCGTCACGGTCAGCAGCGCGGTCGGGCTCATCGGACGGTCCCTGCGCCAGGAGCGACTCGCCCCGGGGCCGAGCTACCACGCCTGGCGTGCCTACGGAGATTCCAAGCTGCCTCTACGCTGCCCCGGGGCCGAGCTCCACGCCTGGCGTGCCTACGGAGATTCCAAGCTGGCCGGATACCGATTCGCCCTCGAGTTGGCTCGCCGCCTGGCATTGGCGGGCGCCCCTGTCGCCAGCTTCGCCGTCCATCCGGGCCTTGCCGACACCGACCTGCAGCCCGCCAGCGTGCGCGCCGGCGGGGCCGGTCCACTGGGCCGGGTCGGGATGCTGGCTGCCCAGCGGTTCGGGATGTCGGCGTCGGATGGTGCGCTGTCCGCCTTGCGAGCTGCGACCGATCCAGGTGCCCGCAATGGCGAGTCCTACGGGCCGCGCTGGGTCATGGCGGGCCCGCCGGTCCGGCTCCCGACCCTCAGTCCATGGCTGGGGCGCGAGAAGCTCGAGCGCCTCTGGGCTGTCTCCGAGGCGGCCACGGGGGCCGACTACCGCGCCGCCCTGGCGGCGACGCCGGCTTCTGCCGGCCATGCCCGCCTGGAGTGAGGAGATGAAGGCCATCGCCATCCGTCCGGGCACGCCCGGCTCTCTCCACCTGCGCGATGTCCCCCGACCGTCGATCGACGAGGTCCCTGGCGGCCGCGGCGTGCGGGTCGGCATCATCCGTGCCGGCCTCTGTGGCACGGACGCAGACCTCATCGGGGGCCACTACGGCCGCGTGCCGGACGGTGCCGACTTCCTGGTGCTGGGCCACGAATCGCTGGGCCGGGTCCTGGAGGTCGGCCCCGGTGTCGACGGCATCGAGCCCGGTCGGCTCGTGGTGGTCACCATCCGCCGGCCAGGTGGCAGCCCCTACGACCGCATCGGCCGTCCGGACCTCTCGACCGACGACACCTTCATCGAGACCGGCATCAGCCGGGCCCACGGCTTCATGACCGAGGAGGTGGTGGCGGACGTCGGCGCCCTCGTCCCCGTCCCGGATCAGCTGGAGCCGGTCGGGATCCTGGCCGAGCCGTTGGCGTGCATCACCAAGTCGCTGCGCCAGGCCGACCAGGTCCAGGCCCGACTCGAGCTCTGGGAGCCACGGCGGGCGCTGGTGACGGGCGCCGGCACGATCGGCCTGCTGGCGACGCTGGCCCTGCGCCTGCGCGGCCTGGACGTGACCACCGTCGGCCGGCGGCCGGGTCCGTATCGCAACAGCGAGCTGCTGGAAGGCATCGGTGCCCGCTACGTCAGCGCCGCTGACGCCGACCTGTCCGAGGTGACCCGGCGCCACGGCCCCTTCGATATCGTCTTCGAGGGCTCCGGCGCGGCGACGCTGCTGGCGGCGGCGGTCGCCGCCCTGGCCCCCAACGGTGCGCTGGCACTCTTCAGCGTGACACCCGGAAGCGACCCCCTGATCATCGACGCGGCCCGCCTCAACCAGTCGATCGTGCTCTACAACCGCGTCATCGTGGGCAGCGCTGCCGCCTCATGGGATGACTACGCGGCGGCCGTGGCGACCATCGGTCGGGCGGAGGCGGAGGCTGCCACGCGGGGCTGGCTGGCGCAGCTCATCACGCACCGCATCGCCGGCCTGGATGCCGATGCCATCTCCCGGCACCTTGCGAACCGCGCCGGCGCCATCAAGGCCACGGTCGAGGTCTCGCCTGGCACCGCGGGGGCGCAGGCTGACGTGGGCACGTAGACCCACGCGGTGCGGGCCGGTCGGCTCACGCTGAAGTCCGCTGCATCGGCGTACAGTCGGCGGTCAGATGTCGAACACGCCCGAGACCCCCGCTCGTCGCCCGCCGGGTGGACGCCTGCGTGGCTTTCGGGCGCTCCGCTCGCCGGGCTTTCGCATCTACTTCGTGGGCATGCTGGTACGCGGCCTGGCCATGTGGATGCCGCTGGTGGCCATCCCCTGGCTGGCCGTGGAGCTCGGTGCCACCGCGGCTGAGGTCGGCCTCGTCACGGGTGCCTTCTACCTGCCCACCATCTTCGTGGGCCCCCTGGGCGGCGTCATGGCCGACCGCGTGGACCGCCGGAACGTGCTCGTCGCTGCGCAGCTCTTCGCGGCGGCGCTGGCGGGACTGGTCGCCGTCCTCGTCGTGCTGGACCTGCAGACGCTGCCCATCGTGGCTGCCGCCTCCTTCGGCCTGGGGCTGGTCATCGCGGTGGAGGTCCCGGTGCGACAGGCCTACATGACGGAGCTGGTACCTGTCGGGGACATCAGCAGCGCGGCCTCACTGCACGCCACGGCCTGGAACACGACCCGCTTCGTGGGTCCGGTGGTGGCCGGCGTCATGATCGCTGCCATCGGTCCGGCCTCGCCGTTCGTCTTCGCCGGCTTCGCATCGCTGGTCGTGTCGCTCTCGTTCCTGTGGATGGATCGCTACCGGGAGCAGGGCCGGCAGCGCGTGGACCGCAGCCACCCGATCCTGGCCGACCTGCGCGCTGGCGCCGCCTTCGCCCTCGGTGAGCCCGTGGTGCGCTGGTGCCTGCTGCTCATCCTGGCTGGCGGTGTGTTCGCCACGGCCACCTTCTCCACGCTGGCGCCCATCTACGCCCGTGACGAGCTGGGTGTGGGCGCGGAGGGCTATGGCGCCTTCCTGGGCGCGGCGGGTGCCGGGGCCCTGACGGCAGCGTTGCTGGTGACGACGTTCGCCCACGGCGACCGCCGACCCTGGCTCATCCTCGGCGTGCTGGGCATGGCCGCGATGGTGGGCGGGATCGCCCTGGCGGGTTCGGTGGGCGTGGTCTTCGCCCTCGCCTTCCTGCTCGGGGCCGCCCAGATCACGCTCGCCCAGAACGCCCTGGTGTCCGTGCACTCGGCCACGCCCGACCTCCTGCGCGGCCGGGTGATGGGCCTTTGGGTCACGATCTTCCAGGGCTCGGGCTTGGTCGGCGCCCTGCTCTCCGGCTGGCTGGCGGACATCCTCGGGGTGCGGCCCGCCATGCTGACGGGCGCGCTCGCCCTGGCGATCATCGGCCTCGTCGCGCTGGTGGCCATCCGCCGGGTCACCTGGCGGCTGGTGCCCGCCGGGGCGGCCGGCTGATCCTGCTGGGACGCCCGGCTGATCCATGCCGGGGCGGCCGGCTGCTCTACAGCCGAGTGACGACGGTCGCCCGGTCCACCATCGAGTCGGCACTGCCACCGGCCCGGACGCGCGTCAGGTGCGCCTGCCTTGTCTACGCGCGGAGGCTTGCGCGCGCCGCCGCCGCGATGCGCTCCGCGGACGGGAGGATGGCATCCTCGAGCTGGGGCGGGTAGGCGATGAGGGTCTCGTCGGGCAGGGACACGTTCCGGGGCGGCGCGGTCATGGCCACCCCGGCCATGGCCAGGCGGCTGATGAGCGTGGCACCCCAACCGGCATCGTGCCACTGCTCCTCGGCCACGACGAGCCGGCCCGTGCGCGCCACGGACGCGGCCACGGTCTCGAGGTCCAGCGGGTGCACCCAGCGCAGGTCGATGACCTCGGCATCGATGCCCTCGGCGGCAAGCGTCTCTGCGGCTTGCAGGGCCCGCTCCACCATGAGCAGCGTGGCCACGATGGTCACGTCCGCGCCATCGCGTTCGACCGAGGCCTTGCCGATGGCGGCCACGGCCCCCCGTCGCACGGGACCCTTGCGGATATAGAGCAGCTTGTGCTCGTGGACGATGACGGGGTCGTCCGCGATGATCGCGGCACGCAGCAGCTCGTAGGCAGCCGCCGGTGTCCCCGCAGCCGCGACGCGCATGCCCGGCTGCGCCATGAACCACGATTTGCCGGTGGCGCTGTGCTGGGTCCCGAAGCGGCCACCGCCGCCGGAGATGGCCCGGATGGTCACCGGGACCGCCAGCTGGCCGCCGCTCATGAAGCGGTACTTGGGCAGCTGGTTGACGAGCGCGTCGCCGGCGCTGGGCAGGAAGTCGGCGAACATGAACTCGACGATGGGGCGCATGCCCATCACGGCCATGCCCAGGGCCACCCCGGTGAAGCCGTTCTCGCAGATGGGCGTGTTGATGACGCGCTCGCCATACGTCTCGGCGAGGCCCGCGTTGGTCTTGAAGACGCCGCCCTCATTGGCCACGTCCTCGCCCAGCAGCAGCACTGTCGGATCGGCTGCCATGGCGTCGTCCATGGCGGCCGTGACCGCCTCCCGGTAGGTCATCACGACCGTGTCGGCGGCCCTGCCGCCGGGCAGCTCAGCCAGCGTAGACATGGCGACGGGCCTCCTCGATGGACAGGTAGGGTGCGGACTCGGCACGCGCGACAGCGGCCTCGACCTCGGCCGTGACGTCCGACTCCAGCGCCGCCTGGGCTGCGGGCGACAGCAGGCCCTCGTTCGCCAGCCGCGTCCCCAGGATCACGAGCGGGTCGCGCGCCTTCCAGGCCTCGAGCTCCCCACCAGGTCGGTACTTGGCCGGGTCCGAGCGCGAATGCCCCCGGTAGCGGTAGGTCTTCATCTCCAGCAGGCTGGGACCATCCCCCGCGCGGGCTCGGGCGACCGCCTCGGACGCGGCGGCATGGACGGCCTCCACGTCCTGGCCGTCGACGATGACGCCGGGCATGGCGTACGGGTCGGCACGCCGCGCCAGGTCGTCGATGGGCGTTGTCATGCGCACCGGTGAGTACTCGCCGTAGAGGTTGTTGACGACGACGAAGACGACCGGTGCTTGCCACACCGCGGCCATGTTCAGCGACTCGTGGAAGGTGCCGATGTTGGTGGCACCGTCACCCACGAAGGTGAGCGCCACGCGCGGCTCCCGTCGCAGCTTGAAAGCCATGGCGGCCCCCACGGCGATGGGCAGGCCGGCGCCGACGATGGCATTGGCGCCGATGTTGCCCTTGGCCGTGTCGATGAGGTGCATCGAGCCACCCAGGCCTTTCGAGCCGCCGCTGCTGCGGCCCATCAGCTCGGCCATGGCGACGTCGGGGGTCATGCCCAGGGCCAGGGCCTCGCCGTGGCCGCGGTACGTGTTCGTCTGCACGTCATGCGGGCCCATGGCCGCGATGGCTCCCACGGAGACCGCCTCCTGGCCTTGGCAGAGGTGCGTCGTGCCCTCGATACGACCGCCCATGAAGAGCTGCTGCACCTTGTCCTCGAAGACCCTGATCAGCAGCATCCGCCGATACCAGGCCAGGCGGCGCTCGTCGGTCTCAGGCATGGGCTCCTCCGGGCGGCAGGCGAGACGGTCGGCCCCGTCGTCCGTTCGACGAGCCGAGGACCGCTCTCCGTTCGCAGCGCAGGATAGCCTCCGCGACCCTGACACGTCGCGGCGCGTCTCGTCCATCAGGCGCCGAGGCAGTCATCGTGGCCGGCATCGGCATCCAGCGGGACGCGGAAGGCGTCCCCCGGGCCTCGGTAGCGCCACATCGCTCCACCGGGTCACGGTTTGGGGCATCGCCCAGGGGCGAGGTTGGGAGCGTGCGACCCGCCAGCTCGGGCCGCCTGACCCCCTCTCGCGCGGTCCGGCGCTCGGCTATCCTCCGGCGAATGACTGGGCGAGACGCGCAGGCCACCCAGGGACCCCATCCAGGCTCGGAGGGCGGGAGCGCCGCTGGCCCGGTCGATGGTCCCCGTCGGTCGCGCCTGTCCGCCCGGAGATGGACGACGGCGCGGGCAGCTCCATGCCGATCAAGGTCATGACCGGCGTGGTGCAGCCGGACATCAGTGACATCCTCACCGAGGGTCAGCCGGTCAACATCGGCGTGCCTTCGACGGCTGTGCAAACGAATGCTCCCGGGCGTGCGGGGATTGGTATGGTAGGTGTCACGTCGTCGCCTGGACCGGACCGCACATTCGGCTCCGGTGGAGCGTCGACCCAGGGGGTAGGACCGAGGCCGCATGACCGCGCTGCTTGAACTCGAGGGCATCAGCAAGCAGTTCCCGGGTGTCCGCGCCCTGGAGGACGTCTCATTCACGGTGGCGGCTGGCGAGATCCATGCCCTGGTGGGTGAGAACGGTGCCGGCAAGTCCACGCTCATCAAGGTCATCTCCGGCGTCCACCAACCGGACGCGGGCGTCATTCGCATGGAGGGCCAGGAAGTCGCCTTCGGCAGCCCGCATGAGGCACAGGCGGCTGGCGTGGCCACGATGTACCAGGAGCTGAGCCTCTACCCGGAGCTGTCCGTGGCGGAGAACATCTTCATGGGCCATGCCCCCCGGCGCGAGGTCGGCCGCATCGGCGTCGTGGACTGGGGTGCCATGAACGACCGCGCCCGCGAGATCCTGGCCTCGCTCAACATCCAGGACATGGACGTCCAGCGCAAGGTCGGCACGTTGAACGTGGGCAACCGTCAGCGCGTCGAGATCGCCAAGGCCCTCTCCATCAACGCCCGAGTGCTCATCATGGACGAGCCTACGGCCGCGCTCACCGAATCGGACGTCGAGCGCCTCTTCGAGATCGTGCGCCTGCTCAAGGAGCGCGGCGTGGCCGTCATCTACATCAGCCACCGCCTGCAGGAGGTCTTCCAGCTGGCCGATCGGGTCACCGTCCTGCGCGACGGGCACTTCGTCGGCTCGAAGCCCGTGGCTGAGGTGAGCGAGGGCGAGCTCATCCGCATGATGGTCGGTCGGACCATCACGGAGCTCTTCCCCAAGCTCCCCACGGAGGTCCGCGGTGACGTGCTGGAGGTCCGCAACCTGACGCGCAAGCCGACCACGCAGGACGTCAGCTTCACGGTCCGCGGTGGCGAGATCGTGGGCATGGCGGGCCTCGTGGGCTCCGGTCGCAGCGAGACGGCGCAGCTCGTCTTCGGCATCCTGGCCCCCGACTCGGGCGAGATCCTCATCGAGGGCCAGAAGGTGGACATCCGCTCACCGGGTCAGGCCATGAAGCTGGGCATCGCCTACGTGCCAGAGGATCGCGGCAGCCAGGGGCTGGTCAGGGAGATGCGCATCCGCGAGAACATCTCGATGGCCATCCTGGGCTCGCTGACCCGCGTGGGCATGGTGGACAAGTCCGCCGAGCGCCGCGTCGGGAACGACATGATCGCCCAGCTCAACATCATCGCCACGAGCGGGGAGCAGGTCGTCAACAAGCTCTCCGGCGGCAACCAGCAGAAGGTCGTCGTGGGCAAGTGGCTGGCCAGCAAGCCCAAGCTGCTCATCGTGGACGAGCCCACCCGCGGCGTTGACGTGGGTGCCAAGGCGGAGATCCACCGGCTCATGAGCGAGCTGGCCCAGCAGGGCCTGGGCATCCTCATGATCTCCAGCGAGCTGCCGGAGGTGCTGGGCATGAGCGACCGCGTCCTGGTCATGCGCCAGGGTCGCCTGGTGGCGGAGTTCGATCGGGCGGACGCCGACCAGCACAACGTCGGTGCGGCCATGATGAGCGACCAGGTCATCCTCCCGGACACGCCGCCTGCGGATCCGGTGGCCGGAGCGGCCGCATGAGCGCGGCAGCTCCAGCCCAGCCCACCTCGCAACGCACGTCCCAGGGCCGCCAGCTCCTGGGCTTCGTCCGTCGGGCGCTGGGCACCCAGGAGGGCCTGCTGCTCATCCTGCTGGTGGGTCTCTTCTTCGGCGTGGGGCTGTACAACAACCAGTTCCTGGCCTGGAACAACGTCAGCGACCTCTTCAACGTCAACGCCTACATCGCCGTGGCCGCCATCGGCATGTCGATGATCATCATCACCGGCAACATCGACATCTCCGTGGGCGCCGCCATCGGCGTGCTGGTGACGCTCTCCGGCTACGTGGCGCTCGGCTTGCGCGACGCGGGCTTGCCGCTGCCCCTCGTGAACGTGGCGGCCTGGATCGTACCCATCTTCGGCGGCATGCTCATCGGCGCCATCAACGGCTTCTTCGTGGCCTACCTGAAGATCCCTGCCATCGTCGTCACGCTGGGCATGTTCAGCATCCTCAAGGGTGGCCTCATCCTCGTAGCGGGAGGCAACACGCTCTACGACTTGCCCGAGGGCTACAGCTTCGCCATGGAGTCCTTCCTGGGCATCCCGATCCCGGTCTGGATCATGATCGTCCTGACTGCCGTGGCCTTCCTGTGGATGCGCTACAGCCGGACCGGCCGCTCCCAATACGCGGTCGGTGGCAACGCGGAGGCAGCCCGTCTCTCCGGCCTGGACACGCGGCGCATCCTGATGACCACGTTCATCCTGAGCGGCGTCTTCGCGGGCATCGCCAGCGTCATGTACGCGACGCAGTTCCAGACCATCCAGGCGGTCGTGACCCCGGGCCTGGAACTGCAGGTCATCACGGCCTCCGTGGTGGGCGGTGTCTCCATCCTGGGCGGCGTGGGCACGGTCATCGGCTCCACGTTGGCGGCCATCCTCATCCGCTTCATCGGCTCGGCGCTGGTCTTCGTGAACATCTCGCCCTTCTGGGTGAAGGCCATCCTGGGCATCCTGATCCTGGTGACCGTGCTCTCCGATGTCGTGCGCCGCCGGCGCCAGGAACGGCAGTAGGCAGGCCGAGATGACGACCGTGAACCCCGCTACCCAGCCCAGCTCCTCAGAGCCCAGCCGCCTGCAGCGCATCCTGCTGCGCCAGGAATCGATCCTCTTCATCCTCCTGGTCGCCGGCGTACTGCTGCTCTCGCTGCAGTCGGACGTCTTCCTGACCCCGGAGAACCTTCTCAATCAGAGTCGCCTGGCAGGCGAGGTCGCGCTCATCGCCCTGCCCATGACGCTCATCATCATCACGGGCGGCATCGACCTGTCCGTCGGCTCCATCATGGGGCTGGCGTCCATCATGCTCGGGGTGGCCTGGTACAACTGGGGCCTGCCCCTCGAGCTGGCCATCGTCGTGGCCCTGCTCATCGGCACCGCCTGCGGCCTCTTCAACGGCCTCTTCATCACGAGGGTCGGCCTGCCGCCGCTCATCACCACCCTGGCCACGCTGGCGCTCTTCCGCGGACTCGCGGAGGGCATCGCGCAGGCGCGATCCGTGCGCGGCTACCCGGAGTGGTTCTACATCCTGGGCCAGAAGGACTTCCTGGGCGACCTGACGAGCATCCCGAACCAGCTCCTCATCGTGGTCCTGGCGGTCATCGCCATCGGCGCCGCCCTGGCCTGGACGCCCTTTGGCCGCTCCCTGTACGCCATCGGCAACAACGAGACGGGGGCGCGCTTCAGCGGCCTTCCCGTGCAGCGCAACAAGCTCATCATCTACACGCTGTCCGGGTTCATGTCCGGTGTGGCGGCGTGGGTCTACGTCTCGCGCGTGAGCACCACCCGCTCGGACTTCGGCAACGGCATCGAGCTCACTGCCATCACCGCCGTGGTCGTGGGTGGCACCAGCATCTTCGGCGGCAGCGGCACGATCCTGGGCACCGTGCTGGGCCTGGCGCTCATCCAGCTCATGAAGAACGGCTTGGCGCTGTCCGGCGCCAAGGGTGACTCGACGACCATCGTCGTGGGTGTCATCCTCATCGGCGCCGTGCTCCTCAACCAGTTCATCCAGAACCCGCCGGCGAGGCTGAAACGGCTTCTCCCCGGAGCACGCTAGGGCTACCATGCCCGTCGAGAGGAGGTGACTCGGGAGTCCCATCGGATCCGTCGGTCCCCGTTGGACCGGCACGCAATGTCCAGTTCGACCACATGAGGAGATGGACTGTCAAGATGCGCAAGATCATCACCCTGACCGCGGTCATCGGCCTGACGTTCGGCTCGTTCGCCAGCGTCGCAGCCCAGGACCGCTGGGCCGGCGGCGACGACCTGCCGACCAACCCGCTGCCGTGCACGCCTGACGAGGCGGCGCCCGCGCCGGCGGCCATGGACTTCAACGGTGGCATGGCTGTCAACCCGCCTGACAAGGCCGGCCAGCCGATCACCGTCGTCGACATCCCCAAGCTCATCGGCATCGGCTACTTCAATGCCACCGCCAAGGGCATGCAGGAAGCTGCTGCTGAGCTAGGCAACGTGGAAGTCATCAACGACGGTCCCACGAACGCCAACATCGATGAGCAGATCACCTTCATCGACAACTACATCACCCAGGGTGTGGACGGCGTCCTCTTCGCCGCCAACGATCCGGTGGCCATCGGCCCGGTCCTGACCAAGGCCCTTGAGGCCGGCATCCATGTCGTCGGCTACGACGCCAACTCCGTGCCTGAGGCACGCGAGTGGTTCGTCAACCAGGCCGAGTTCAACGGCATCGGCAAGGCCATGATCGACAGCCTCGTCGCCGAGCAGGGCGACTCCGCTGCCTTCGGCATCGTGACCAGCACGTTCACCACGCCGAACCAGGCGCGCTGGATCGCCGAGATGGAAGCCTATGCCATGAAGTGCTACCCCAACCTGAAGTGGCTGGAGACGCTTGAGGCCCAGGAGGACGGCCCGCTGTCCTTCAGCCAGGCCCAGACGCTCCTCAACAAGTACGGCGATGGCATCCAGGGCATCTTCGGCATGACCAGCGTGGCCACCCCGGCCGCCGCTGATGCCGTGACCCAGGCAGAGGCCTGCGGCAAGGTCTCGGTCATCGGCCTGGCCACCCCCAACGCGATGAAGCCGTACGTCCAGGACGGTTGCGTCAAGTCGGTCGTGCTGTGGAACCCGGTGGACCTCGGCTATGCCGCCACCTACGTCATGCGTGCCGTCGTGGATGGCACCTTCAAGCCCGGTGACACCAGTGTCGCGGCGGGCCGCCTCGGCGACCTCCAGGTCGTGAACGGCAGCGAAGTGCTGCTTGGCCCACCCTTCATCTACGGCCCTGACAACATCAACGACTTCGACTTCTAGTCTGGGGGTCCATGCTCGGTCCATCCAGGACCGGGCCTGACCGAGCCACCAGCGCCGGGGTGCCCACGTGGCGCCCCGGCTTCTTCGTTCATGGCGCATCGCTCGGCGACGGCGGCAGAACCCCTTCTTGAGCCTGGGCCGGGATCCGGCCAGGCTGCGCGCATCGCAAGGAGTCCCATGTCACGACGAGAGCGCACGCTGACAGCGATCGGGCACAGCCAGCCGGATCGGGTTCCCTACGCCATCGAGTTCACCAGCGCTCAGCTGGCGAAGACCTGCGCTGCCTACGCGATGGACCCTGCGGAGTTCGAGGCGTACCTGGGCAACCACTGCCAGAAGGTGGGCTTCAACATCGGCGGCAGGTCGGAACGCGAGGGCTACTTCACGGACGAGTTCGGGGTGGAGTGGGACCGCACCGGGGATGACAAGGACATCGGCATCCCGACCGCCGAGCTCGTGAGCCCCCACGACGACTCGTACGTCTTCCCGGAGCCCGACCTGGACGAGATGGTGCGGTCGGTCGATCGCGCTCTCGCCACTCGTGGTGACGCGGTGCTGTTCGGGAAGATCGGCACGACCTACTTCGAGCGAGCGTGGAGCCTGTGTGGGTTCCAGAACATGCTCATGTACCTGGCGGCAGACGAGGACTTCGTGAAGGAGATCCTCGCCAAGGTGCTCAGCTACAACCTGAAGATCATCGACTCGGTCATCGACTCCGGGATCGACGGCTTCTACTTCGGCGACGACTACGGTCAGCAGAACGGGTTGCTGATGAGCCCGCGGATGTGGCGCACGTTCTTCAAGGAAGGCTGGGCCACGATGTTCTCGCGGGTCAAGTCGAGGGGCAAGATCGTCGCGCTGCACTCCTGCGGCAACATCACCGACCTCCTGCCGGAGTTCATCGACATCGGCCTGGACATCTATCAGACGGTCCAGCCGGAGATCTACGACCTCAGGAGGCTGAAGGCCGAGTTCGGGGATCGGTTGACCTTCTGGGGTGGCATCAGCACGCAGCGCGACCTGCCGTTCGATCCGCCCGAGGTGCTTCGGAAGAAGATCGAAGACACGGTGGCGCTCCTGGGAGCGTCCGGTGGGTACATCGCCGGGCCAACCCACCGGTTGCCGCCGGACATCCCGATCGCGAACATCCGGACCCTGGTCGAGACCCTCCGGATCGAAGGTGACTGAGACGGACCCGCGGACCAGGATCCATCGGCCATGACCCGAGCCCGGAACGTGGCGGTCATCGACATCGGCAAGACCCATGCGAAGGTCGCCCTGGTGGACCTGCTGGATCTGCGCGAGATCGACGTGCGCGAGACACCGAACGCCGTTCTCCGCGATGACCCCTTCCCGCATCACGACACCGAGGCCCTCTGGCGCTTCCTCATCGACGCCTTGAGCAGGTTCCAGGTCCGACACGGGGTGGACGCCATCACCGCGACGACCCACGGCGCGGCGGCGATGCTCCTTGATGAGGAGGGAACGCCGGTCCTTCCGCTGCTCGACTACGAGCACGACGGGCCAGACGATCTGGCCGACGAATACGACTCGCTTCGCCCCAGCTTCGCGAAGAGCGGGTCCCCTCGTCTGCCGCACGGCTTCAACCTGGGGGCGCAGCTGCACTGGCTGCTCAGCACCCGTCCGGAGCTACGCGCTCGTATCGCCAACGTGGTCACCTATCCCCAGTACTGGGTGGGCCGCCTCACGGGCACGTGGTGCACGGAGGTCGCATCGTTGGGATGCCACACCGACCTGTGGCTGCCGCGAGAACGCAACTTCTCTGACCTGGTCGATAAGCTCGGCCTGGATGGCAGGTTCCCGCCGATCCGCAAGGCGTGGGACCTCGTCGGAAACCTCTTGCCTGATGTGGCACAGGCAACGGGTCTGCCGCAGTCCACGCCGGTCACCTGTGGCATCCACGACAGCAACGCCTCGCTCTACCCGCACCTGATGGGGCGAAGCGCGCCGTTCTCCGTCATCTCGACCGGGACATGGGTGATCACCATGGCCATCGGCGGAACGCCGCGGCCGCTCGACCCGGCGCGAGACACGCTGATGAACGTGAACGCCTTCGGTGACCCGGTGCCATCGGCCCGCTTCATGGGCGGCCGCGAGTTCGAGATGCTCACCTCCGGCGCGCCGGTGACCCCGACCAGGGCTGATATCACGGCCGTCCTGGACCAGTGCGTGACGCTCAGCCCCGCCGTCGTCTCAACGTCCGGCCCGTTCCAGGGGCGACGATCCACCTGGTCGGTGCCGGCACTCGAGCTGAGCGATGGTGAGCGGACGGCAGTCGCCTCGCTCTATCTGGCGATGATGGCCCTGACGTGTCTCGAGCTGACCGGTGCTGAAGGTCCGATCCTGACCGAGGGGCCATTCGCCAGGAACACGCTGTTCCTCGATCTCGTCGCCGCGGCGAGTGGCAGGCCGGTGATGTCGTCGGTCGGCTCGGCTACCGGCACGTCGATCGGCGCAGCGCTGCTGGCCGCCGATAGTGCGCGGCCCCTCTTGGACCACAGCCCGCATCCGTCACCGGAGGGCGCCTATCGAGACGGCTTGGTTCGCTACGTGGAGCGATGGCGCGTCGGGGCCAACAGCTGACCCCGGCCCGTCAGCCCTGTGTGGCGGCCGCCATCTGCTCGCGGATGAAGCCGCGGGCCTGCTTGGCGAGATCCATGCCGTCGCTCCAGACGTTGCGCCAGATGCGCAGGATGGTGGAGAGATCCTCGTCCACGACCGCCGAAGAGAAGGACTCGAAGGTGATGACACCCTCGTAGCCGATCTCCACGAGCGCCCCGAAGAGCTGCGGGAAGTCGATGTGCCCGGAGCCCAGGTAGCCGCGGTGGTTCTCGCCGATGTGGACGTAGCCGATCTTGTCGCCACCGGCCACGATGGGCGAGCGGAAGTCGTTCTCCTCGATGTTCATGTGGTACGAGTCGGCGTGCACGACCACGTTGGGCAGGCCGACCTCCTCGATGAAGTCGAGCGTCTGGGCGGTCGTGTTGAGAAGGTTGGATTCGTAGCGATTCACGAACTCCAGGCCCAGGGTGATGTCCAGCGGCGCGGCCTTCTCCGCGAGACGGCGGATGGCGTCGATGGAGTTGCGTCGGCTGCGCTCCGTGGGCATGGATGAGTAGGGCCCGAGAGCGCTGAAGATGACACCGCCGAGGTACGGCGAGCCCAGGTCGCGGGCGGCCATGAGGGCGTCGTGGAGGAGCGCCTCACCGCGTGCCACCACCTCCGGGTCCTCGCTGTTGATGTCCTTGTCGAACGAGAGGCCGATCGAGCAGGTGGCCGTCATGCCGTTGGCCGAGAGGGCCCGCTGGATGGCCTCGATGTCCATGGCCGCCGGCTGGAAGACGGGGAACTCGACCAGGTCGTAGCCCGCCTCCTTGCTGCTGGCGACGCTGTACTCGCACTCCTTGGCGCCCCAGCTGCCGGCCCACACCAGAGCATGGATCCCGATCTTGTTCATTCGACCGCTCCTTCCCCTCCTCGGCCCCGCGGGCCGGGAGCTATCACTCCCCTCGAGTCTACGCGCGCCTCAGGCCTGCGAGCGCGACGCCTGCATGACCGCATACCGTGCCCGCGCCTGCGACCAGTCGCCCGACGGATCGTAGGTCGTGGTCGGGAACGAGCGCGCGATGAGCTCGCGCGCCTGGCCGATGTCCCGCAGCTCTCCTGCCGCGATGGCCTGGGTGGCGATGTTGCCGATGGCCGTGGCCTCCACCGGCCCGGCCACCACCTGCCGGCCGCTGGCGTCGGCGGTCAGCTGGCAGAGCAGGGTGTTGTGGACACCGCCACCGACGATGTGGATCTGGTCGATGGGCTGGCCGGTGACGGCCTCCAGCTCGTCGAAGACGACGGCATAGCGCAGGGCCAGCGATTCGAGGATGACCCGCAGCAGGGTGGGCGTGTCCTGGGGCACGGGCTGCCCGGTCTCCGCGCAGAACTCTCGAACCCGGGCGGGCATGTCACCGGGCCATAGGAAGCGGCCGTCCGTGGGGTCCACGAAGGCCGTGCCGGTGGGCCCGCTCGCCGCCATCGCGGAGAGCTCCTCGTAGGAGGGCCTTGCGTCTGGTGCCCAGAGTGCGCTGCGGCACTGCTGCACGAACCAGAGGCCCATGACGTTCTTGAGCAGCGTGATGGTGCCGCCGTAGCCGCCCTCGTTGGTGACGTTGGCGGCCAGGGCGCGCTCGTCCACCACCGGCCCAGGCACCTCCAGGCCTACCAGCGACCAGGTGCCGGACGAGATGTAGGCGGTCGATGGGCCCGCCAGCGGCGTGCCGGCCACGGCAGAGGCGGTGTCGTGGGCCGCCGCGGCCACGACCTTCGTGCCGGAGAGGCCGACCTGCCCGGCGACGTCGGGCAGCAGCTCGCCGAGGATGGTGCCCGGCGGTACGACCTCCGGCAGGAAGCCGGTAGGGATGCCGAGACGATCGAGGAGCGGACGGGCCCAGTCGCGCGTCCAGGGGTCCAGGCACTGGCTCGTGGTGGCCTCGGTGTACTCGGCCACGTCGCTGCCGCAGAGGAAGTGGTTGAAGAGGTCCGGCATCATCAGCAGCCGGTCCGCCTGGTCGAGGAGGGGATCGCCCGCCTGCACCTCGCTGAGCAGCTGGAAGAGCGTGTTGATGGACATGAACTGGATGCCCGTGGCCGCGTAGACCTCCTCCCGCGGGACGATCCCGAAGGCGACCTCCGGCATCTTCTCGTGACGCGTGTCGCGGTAGTGGACGGGGTTGCCCAGCAGGCGCCCCCTGGCGTCGATGAAGCCGTAGTCGACGCCCCAGGTGTCCACCGCCACCGAGGCCACCGGCCCGTCCACGGCGGCCCGCTCCAGCCCACCCAGGATGTCCCCGAACTGGCGGGGGAAGTCCCAGTAGAGCGTGCCGCCCATGCGCACCGGGACGTTGGGGTAGCGATGCACGGGCTCGATGGAGAGCTGGTCCCCGTCGAAGCGACCCACGATCGTGCGGCCACTTTCAGCCCCGAAGTCGAGCGCCACGTAGCGGAGCCCCCGTCGGTCGGTCATGTCAGTCCTCCTGGGTCCGCCCGGCCCCTGGTGTGCCCGCGGCATCGCCCGCTCCCGGCCCGGCGACCGCCAGCAGCGCTTCCTCGGCGGCGCGCGTCCAGAGCCCGCGATCGAGCGCCGCGGCCACGTCCGGGAGGCTCGAGGCCAACTCCGGCAGCTTCAGCATGCCGACGCCTGAGAGCATCGGGTAGATGACGATCTTGCCCCCGGAGGTGCGCGCCTGGACCGCTGCCAGCGCATCGGCCACGCCATCCAGGCCGGAGACGGCGTCGACGCTGATGTTCGTGTCCAGCGCCCCCGCCTCCAGCTTGGCCAGCACGGCCTTCATGTCGCTGATCATCGAGCCGCTGGTGCCGATGAGATAGACGCCCTTGCGCACCATCTCGTCCATGTCCAGCGGGGCGCGCGTGCCGATGGCGAAGCCGGCGAAGAGGTCGACGATGGCGCCCTGGCCGGCGAGCTGCACGGCCTCCGCCGCGAGGGCGGGGGAGGGCACCATGACGCCGACCCGGGTGAAGCCGGGATCGGGCTGCGCCACCCGGCTGTTGAGCCAGGCGAACGAGACGCCGCGGGCCTCGGCCAGGGGGGTGGCCACCTCCGCGAGGTGGGCCAGGCGTGCGTCGTCGATGTCGACCGCGGTCACGGCCAGCCCCGGCCGGCCAGAAGCGAGGGCGCGGATGACGTGCATGAAGCCCATCGGACCGGCGGCCCCGATGATGCCCACGCGCTCGCCGTCGCGCAGCTCCCCGCTGCCGGGCGCCATGGCGTAGCCGTCGGCAGCGAGTGTGCCGGTCGTGCCGACCCAGCGGGTGAGGTCGTAGTGGATGCGCCCCACGTCGACTTCGACCGGTCGGCCCAGGCGCTGGCCGCCGAGGACGAGGTCGATGACGCCCTTGGGCGCCAGCAGCGCCTGCAGCGTCTCCACGCGGGACGCGTCCGCGCCGAAGTAGACGATGTCATCGAATGAACCGGCGGGCAGGCTCGCCAGGTCGGCCGTCTCGACGATGCCGCCGATCCCGGATCCAGCGGCCAGGCCGGATCCAAGCTCGGCAACGAGGGCCTCACGCTGCGCGCTCTCTGCCAGCAGCGCGGCCACCGCCTGCGGGGCAGACTCGGCGATCAGCTCGGCCAGGCCGTCGATGGCGTGGCCGGCGTCGGCCACGACCAGCAGGCGGCCACCAGCCGTCAGCGCGGCACGCTCCTCGGTGGCGTAGGCGCGCTCCACGCAGGCCCACGGCTCCAGCAGCGCGACTGCCGAAGCGCTGGGCGCCTCTGCCACCGGGATGAGGAAGCGCTCGCCCGTGTCGGGGTCCATGATGACGCGCTCGTCCATGACCACGTACTCCTGCAGCCCGCCCTCGAAGTCGTAGCCGAAGGAGGCATTGGAGGTGGCCGTGGGCAGGTGCCGGTAGTCGGTCTGCACGAGGACGCGCTCGCCCACCCGGTGGTGCTGCACCGCGGAACCGACGGCCACGATGCGCCCGCAGCACTCGTGGCCGGGCACCGTGGGCAGCTCGCCGGGCACGTAGCTGGGGATCTCGGCCAGGACCTCCGGGTCCAGGCCAGCCTGCACCTCGCCCTTGCGGGGATGGTCCGTGAAGGCGTGCAGCAGCTTCGTGTCGGAGAAGCAGATGCCCACCGCCTCCACCTTGACCAGGACCTGCGAGGGCCGCAGCTCCGGGACCCCCTTGGCCGGGTTGAGGATGACGGTGTCCGCGGCCACGAACTGGATGGCGCGCTGGGTGGCCGGGAGGGGCGCCGACGGCTCGGTCGTCGTCACGAAAGCATCACCTGGCCTCCTGTGACCGGCAGGGCCTGCCCGGTCTCGTACTGCTGGGCGACGAGGTAGTAGATGGCCTCCAGCACGTCCGCCGGGGTGCAGCCACGGCCCATGGGGACCTTGGCCTCATACGCGTGACGGACATCGTCGATGGTCTGGGCGCCGGGCACCTTGCCTTCGCGCAGGTATTGCCTGAAGAGCCCGTTCTGCGGGTCCGACCAGAGCGGCCCGTCGAGGTAGTTGCCGGGACAGATGGCGTTGACCTTGATGCCGTCCTCGATGAGCTCGAGGGCGAAGGACTGGGTCAGGCCGATGCCCCCGAACTTGGAGCCGGCGTAGGCGAAGTTGCGCTTGGAGCCCTCCAGGCCCGACTTGGAGTTGATCTCGATGATGTCGGCCAGGACGTCTGGCCGCGCGTCGTGCTGACGGGCCATGATGGGCGCCACGGCCCGCACGGCCAGGAAGTAGCCGCGGTAGTTGACCTGCGTGACGAGGTCGAAGTCGGCCAGGGACTGACCCGTCACCGAGCCCGCCCGCAGCACGCCGGCGTTGGAGACGAGCAGGTCGAGGCCGCCGTAGCGCTCCAGGGTCGCGCGCACCGCGGCGGTCACGGAGGCTTCATCCGTGACGTCCATGGCCACCGACCAGGCGCGGCCGATGCCGTGGGCGGCTTCCAGCTCGGCGGCCCGCTCGGCTGCCAGCGTGGCGTTGACGTCGCCCAGGATGACGTGCCCGCCGGCGACCACGAGGCCCCGGGCGATCTCCAGGCCGAAGCCCTGGGCGGCCCCGGTGACGAGTGCGATGCGACCCCCGAAGCGGCCGCGGTCACGGCTGAAGGCGGCGGCGTTGCGCCGGTAGGCTTCCACCTCCCACGTCTCGATGAAGCCGCGCTCCGCGTCGCTCAGGGCGCGGACCTGGCCGATGGCGTCGGCACCCTGCGAGACGCGCATGGCGTCCAGGTAGATGCCGCGAGCGAGGTCGGCCTCCTTGGAGGTGTCACCCGCGGCGAAGATGCCCAGGCCGGGCACGACGGTGATGATGGGCGGCGTGCCGTGGTCGGCGACGTTCTGGGCGAGATCCTCGCGTAGCAGCGCCGGGATGGCCTCCGCCGGCGCATCGGCTGGTGGCTCGAAGAGCAGCGGGAAGCTGCCGGCATAGACGATCTGGTCGGGCGAGAGGGGTCCGCCTCTCACGGCCGCCTTGCCGGCGTCCGATTCGAGGTAGTCGGCGGCCCGGGCCGCCTGGTCGTAGGTCACGACCTTGAGCGGCCCCTCGCCGGCCAGCAGGCCGCGCAGCGTCGGGGCGACGGTGGCCACGAGCTCGGCAGCGGCGGCCGGGTCGTCGGCCACGCGCCGCGGGGCTCGGCCCAGGCCGTCCACGAGGATGCCCTTGCGCGACAGCTCCGCGCTCACGGTGGACATGACGAACTGGCAGCGGTCGGCGACCTCGTCGATCGTGTCACCGGTGACGATGATGCCGTGGTTGCCCATGAGCGTGACGCGGGGGGCAGGCGTGCCGGTGCGTGCCTCGAAGGCCGCCCGCAGGTCGCGGATGGCGCGCGCCAGGGGCAGCCCCGGGTCCGTGTAGGGCACCCACAGCGCTTCATCGCCGAAGATGCGCGCCGCGATGGACTCACCATCCCGGTTGCAGGTCACGCTGTTGGGCACGATGGGGTGCGTGTGCAGAACGAAGCGCTCGGGCAGGAGCGAGTGGAAGAGCAGCTCCACGGAGGGGCGGCGGCCCTTGGCCTCGGCCAGGCGGGCCCTTGCGGCCATGCGCATGACCGGGTCGGGCTGACCCTCCAGGCGGGCCTCGGCGTCCGCGCCGGCGCGGCCATGGAGGAGGTCCAGCAGCGGCGCCATCTCAAGCGGCACCAGGTCGTCCGCGTTGAGGGTGGCCAGGGGCACGCCGCTGGGCTTGATGTAGACGACGCCATCGGCCTTCACCGAGGAGTTGCCGCCGCCGCCCCGCGAGTACTCCGTGTCCTGCCCGAAGCGCTGCGACATCTTGACGGCGTGGACGATGACCTCGTCGGAGAGGTCGAGCAGGTGCCGGGACTCCCGGCCGGGTTCGGTCATCGAGATGCCTCCGAGATGGCCTCGACGAGCACGTGCTCGCCGAGCTGCGCGAAATAGCGGATGCGGGACTCGCCATCCGGGAAGCCAGGGTTCAGGGCGCCCTGGCGGTCGACGTAGCCGGGCTCGCCCGCGGCGCGCAGGTGCTGGTGGGCGGCCACGATGCAGGTGCCCTCCCAGCAGATGTCCAGGACCTCCGTGGAGAGCGGCACGCCCTGCAGGCAGGTGGGGCCGACCGGGATGCGCTCCTGGGTGTTGTGCTCCGTGCCCACCATGGCGAAGATGCCGGCGTCGCGCCAGGCGCGGATGTAGCGCTCAACGACCGCCGGCGTGTTGCGGATGGGGATGAGCTCCGCGCCGTGGATGCCGTAGCCCAGGATGCGCTCGATGAGATCCTCCACCGGGTCCTCGAAGCCGCAGATGGGGATGACGCCATCAGCCAGCGTGGGATACACCGGGATGGCGTCCAGGCCGAGCACGAAGGCGAGGCCCTCCGTGAAGGGGATGGGCGTCTCCTCCACGAAGGCCGGGCAGCCGGCCTTCATGAGCCGGGAGCGCAGCTCGCCCTGGGTCGCGACGGCGTCGTCCGGGGAGGCCGTGGGGGGCTTGCCGTAGACCTTCTCGAGCAGCGCGGCGCGGCGCTCGACCGGGACCTGCGCGAAGAGGCCCAGCTGGAAGCCCAGGGCCACGTGGCGCTCCTGCAGCACGACCCACGCCTCCGGGACCTGGGCGCGCGCGGCCACGTCCGCCAGGATCGATTCGTAGCCGACCTCGAGCGCCAGACCGGCTGCCCTGAAGATGCTGCCGATGACGTCCACCATCTGGCGCGTGCGCGCCTCGTTGGAGGCCTTGGCGGTGTCCATGAACTGGCGGGTCTGGACGCTGGGGGCGGTGGGTGCCGGGATGCCCTTGCCGCAGATGTAGGCGCGGCCGGGGTTGGCGGGGTCGTTGATCTTGACGCCACGGCGCTGCTCCTCCGCCAGGACGGAGATGAACTCCAGGCCGAAGAGGGCGGCTACGCCGTGCGCCTTCGCGGCGGCGGCGAAGCGGTCGTAGACACCGAAGTCGTGGAAGTTGGAGGAGCCGATGACGCGGGCGCCCTCGCGGGCCGCGGTGGCCACGGCGTCCTCGACGGTCTCGAAGGCCGAGAAGTTGGGCGGCAGGTGGACGTGGGTGTTGAAGGCGGGTCGCTCCTCCACCGGGAGACGACCGCTCAGGGTCGGGCTGATCACACCGCCGAGTCTAGCCATCTGGGGGCTCCCCGGGCCGTCGCGGAGGTCAGCTTAGAGCGGTCCGTTCGGCAGGTCGTCGAGCCGGGCGGGGTGCCGGTGCGGCGGCAGAGAGCTGGCCGGGCGTCAGCCGGGGGACGTCCCCCAGCCTGCGAGTCGACTACGGGCATGATCGAGTCATCCGGGGGCATGGGTGCCGCTCCAAAGCGTCGAGTGGCGAAGGCTCGCGACGCTGGACATCTGGCACTGAAGCCGCGGGGCGACCCCGTGGGCGACTACCCGGTGTTCTGCAGCCCTGCGGCGACACCGCTCACGGTCAGCTGCACGAGTCGACGCAGGCGCGGGCGGGCCGGGTCGTCCGGACCCATGGCGCGCAGCCGACCCAGGAGCATGACCTGGATCTCCGACAGTGAGTCGACGTAGGGGTTGCGCAGCTGGATGGAGCGCTGCAACGACGGAGCGGCATCCAGCAGGTTCGTGCGCCCGGTGATGCGCAGCACGGCGGCGACGGAACGCTCGTACTCCGTGCGGATGGTGGCCCAGATGCGCTCCCCATCGGGCGTGGCAGCCAGGCTGGCGTAGAGGCCGGCCACGGCCATGTCCACCTTGGCCAGGGCCATCTCCACGACGTCGATGACGCCCGTGAAGAAGGGCATGTCGCGGTAGAGCGCCTGCAGCTGCCCGGTGGCGCCTGGACCGTGGTCGGCCTCGTAGGCCTCCACGACCGTGCCCAGGCCGTACCAGGCCGGCAGGAAGGCCCGCGCCTGGGCCCACGAGAAGACCCAGGGGATGGCGCGCAGCTTCGGCAGCGAGATGCCCCCGCCCCCGCGCGCTGCCGGCCGTGAGCCGAGGGTCAGCTCAGAGAGCTCCGCGATGGGCGTCGCCGCCGCGTAGAACGACTCGAAGGCAGGGTCCTCCCAGACCAGCGAGCGGTACGCCCGCGCCGACCGATGCGCGAGCTCCTCGATGATGGCGTTGGCGCCCTGTCGCGCGGACTGCACCATGCGCTCGTGGCCGCTGGAGGAGGCCATGAGCACGGCGTTGGTGAGCTGCTCGAGGTGCCGCAGCGCGATGTCGCGGTTGGCGTAGCGATCAGCCACGACCTCGCCCTGCTCGGTGATCTTGATGTGCCCGCCCAGCGAATGCGGTGCGCTGGCCAGGATGGCGCGGTTCATCGGCCCACCGCCGCGACCGATGGCTCCGCCACGCCCGTGGAACAGCGTCAGCCGTACCTCGTGCCGCTCCGCGACCCGGGCCAGTTGCGACTCGGCGCCGTGGAGCAGCCAGGCGGCTGCGAGCGCGCCCGACTCCTTCGTGGAATCGGAGTAGCCCAGCATGACCTCCTGGTGGTCTCCGCGTTGACGGACGTGGTCGCGATAGGCCGCGTTCGTCAGGAGCGCGTCGAGCAGGTGTTCGGCGCCTTCCAGCGCATCCGCCGATTCGAGGAGCGGCACGACGTCGAAGGTCGCCTGCGCGAGCCCGGCCCGATCCGCCAGGGCCAGCACGTCGAAGACGTCCTGCGGGCCGCGCGTGAAGCTGATGACATAGCGCTGGCAGGCCTCCGGGCCGAAGCGCGCCTGGATGTCCGCGATGGCACGGAACGTCTCGAGCACCTCGGCGGCGGTCACACCGTCGGTCGCCTGGGTGGCCTCCAGGTCCTGCTCCGCGGCCAGCGCGGCGAGCGTCGCGGCGTGGACCTCGCTGTGCTGACGAACCTCCAAAGACAGGGCGTGGAAGCCGAAGGTCTCCACCTGCCAGCGCAGGCCCTGGACCTCCCCGTAGGCGACGCGCTCCATGTGGTCGGTCACGAGCGACGCTTGCAGCTCCCCCACCTCCACGAGCAGCTCCGCGGGCGAGCCATAGCCCGCCCCTGGCCCGCGCCCGTCCACGAGGTGATGGCGAGTCTGCCGCAGGCGCTCGGCCATGGAGCCCAGGCGGCGGCGATAGGGCTCGTTGGGGAAGTGGCGGGTGAGCTCCTCGTAGACGGCCCCCAGGTCGCGCCGGTCCTGCTCCAGCCGTGCGGCCAGGTGCGGCTCGAGGTCGCTGTCGAGATGGGTCGGAGCCACCGTGTGCATGAGGCGCGTGGTCACGGCCTCCAATCCACGCAGCACATGGTCGGCGCCGATGGCAGCCGCCTGGCGGGTGGTGTCGGCCGTCACGCGCGGGTGTCCGTCGCGGTCAGAGCCGACCCAGGAGCCCCAGCGCAGGAAGGCGTGCGTGGCCGGAGGGCGAGTCCCCGTGCGGCCGCTGTCGGTGGCAGCGGCGCCACGGATCGCGCCGGCGTGCTCGTCTGCGATCCACGGTGCGCGGTCCAAGGCTCGGTCGAGCGCCCGATAGAGGCGCGGTGTGACCACGAAGAGCGATTCGTCGAAGAAGAGGAGTGCGTTGCGGACCTCGTCCAGCGGCGACGGACGCTCCATGCGCAGGGCGGAGGTGCGCCACAGCAGCGAGATCTCCTCGCGAAGCCGGCGGCGGATCTCGGCGTCCTCATCGGGGGTGATGCGCTGGTCGTCGAGCCGGTCGAGGAGGGCGAAGACGCGTCTCAGGGCCACGAGCATCGTGCGTCGCCGCGCCTCCGTGGGGTGCGCCGTGAGCACGAGACCGACCGAGAGGTCGCCGATGAGCGCCTGGGTGCGCTGCGGCGTGTCCTCGCGCAGGAGTCGGCGCACGGCTTCCTGGACGGAGCCGTCCGGGCCACCGGCGCTGACCGTCCGGGCGCGCTTGCGCACGCGTCGCACACGCTGCTTCTCCTCGGCCAGGTTGGTCAGGTGGAAGTAGAGGCTGAAGGCCTTGACGAGGTCCTCGACCTGGTCGTCGGACAGCCCCTCGAGGATGTCACGCAGGCAACGCTGCCGGCTCAGGCCGCCCGTGCTGCGGATCTCGATCGTCAGGCGCCGCACCCGCTCGACGAGGTGCAGCAGCTCATCGCCGGCCTGCTCGGCGATGACCTGGCCCAGCAGCGAGCCGAGCAGCTTGACCTCACGCGAGAGTGGGTCACGGGCTCGCGAGGATCCGATCCCGGCCGGCTCGGCACGGACGGCGGGGTTGGTCATGACCCTGCGACGGTCGGTCAGGGGATGTCCGCCGATTCCCGGGAGCCCATGATCTCGCCCCCATCGATGCCGATGACGTTGCCGGTCATCCAGCGGGTCTGCGGGCTGGCCAGGGCCACCAGCGCATCGGCGACATCCTCCGGGCGGCCCAGCCGGCCGTGCGGGTTGCGTGTCATCGCGGCTTCGACGAGCTGTTGCCATCCCGGGATGCGGCGCAGGGCGGGCGTGTCCGTGACACCGGCGCGGATGGCGTTGACGGTGATGCCGGCATGCGCCAGCTCCAGGGCCAGCTGGCGGACGTGCGCTTCCAGCGCGGCCTTGGCGGCGCTCACGGCGCCGTAGGTGGGCACGGCCAGGATGGCGCCCTCGCTGGACATGGCGTAGACCCGGCTGCCCCGACCCAGCAGGCCGGCGTGGTAGAGGTCCCGCGTCCAGTAGAGGAGCGAGTGGGCCATGACGTCAGCCGTCATCTCCATCTGTTTTCGGGAGAGCTCCTTGCGGCCGGGGTCGTCGGTGACGTAGTGGAGCGTGGTACCGAAGGCGAGCGAGTGCAGCATGGCGCCGATGAAGGGCGTCTCGCCTGCCGACCGGCGCTCCGCGAAGAGCTCACCGATGGCGGACACCACGGCGGCACGCTTCTGGTCGTCCGCGGCGTTCACGTTGTGGAAGACGACGGGCACGCCCATCGCCTCGATGTCCTCGCGGACCGCGTCGGCAGCGGCGATGGAGCTGCGCAGGTCGAGGTGGACCCCGATGATGCTGAACCCGGCGCGCGCCCAGGCCCGGGCCGTGGCCGCACCGAACCCGCTGCTGGCACCCAGCACGAGCGCCCAGCACTCACGGCCATCCCACTTCAACGTCATGAGCACCTCCCCGCCGCAGTGTACCGGCGCCCCGTCAACGGATGAGCGGGGCGCCCTGTCGGACAGCGGCCTGACAGTGTCAGGTGGGTCAGTCGTCGTCTCCGGCCAGCTCCGCGTCGCGCATGGCCATGCCCAGGCTCACGAGATCCTGGGCGCCGATCCATTCGTTGGCCATCAGGATGCCGCCGGCATCCACGACCGCATCCCGGAAGGGCACGGCCCAGGCATGCTCGATGATGAGCAGCACGCCGGCGCTGCCGTCCGGCAGCTCGTCGATGAGGTCCTCGGTGATGTCCTCGACGAGGCCGAAGCCGCCCTCGTCTGCCACTTCCGCGCCCGCCTCGGCGCCAGCGATGAAGCCCTCCAGGCCGGCGGCACCGAGGCCGATCAGCGAGCCGATGTGGGCACCGAGCGCCTCGCGCTGCTCGTCGTCCAGGTCCGAGACGCGCAGGATCTCCACCTCGTCGCCGTCGGCCACGACGGCCAGGGCATCGATGATGCGGATGATGCCGGCGTCGCTGAGCTTGACGAGTTCCTCCGCGATGCGGCCCTCGAAGCGGTCCGTGGAGGGGAAGCCGAAGGCGAAGATCTGGATGGGGCCGAAGGCCATGGTGTGCTCCTCGTGGTTCGCTGTCGTGGGGGAGGGTGGTCCATCGCGGGCGGGCTCGCGCCGAGGTCGCCGGCGACCTCGTCATGGTAGGGCATCGGCCGCCCGGACCTGCCGGTCGGCGTGTAGTCTGCAACGCATGACCGAACCCGCGAAGGACATCGTCAGCTGGGAAGATCTGGAGCGCCTCGTGGCCGCGCTGGCCGAGCAGCTCACCGCGGGGCCGCAGCCGGACGTGGTGCTGGCGATCTCGCGCGGGGGCCTCGTGCCGGCGGGCATGCTCGGCTACCGGCTCGGCTGGCGGGACATGCTGCTGGCAGCCGTGGTCGTCTACGACGACGAGCAGGGCTTCCGCGGTCACGCGGAGTTCCTGCAGTTCCCGGCTGACGACCTCCTGCGCGGAAAGCGCGTCGTCATCATCGACGAGGTCTGGGATTCCGGCACCACCATCGCCGCCGTGAGCGAGCGCATCCGGGCAGCCGGCGGCCAGCCCATCACGGCGGTCCTGCACTACAAGCCCAGTCGATCGCGCGTCGACCTCGTGCCCGACCACTTCGTGGTGGAGACGGACGCCTGGGTCGTCTACCCCTTCAAGGCCGGCAAGTGATACCGGATGGCCGGCCGTGACGCCGAGCCGGAGACGAGCGGCTGTCGGGCGCAGGCCAGCGGCAGGCGCGCGTGGCCCGCGGCGTCGTACCGCCCCCTGACCGCGACCCGGAACCGTCCATGACCCCGCGGCTCGCCACCCTCGTCATCTTCTTCGTGAACGGCGTCGTGCTGGGCACCTGGGTGTCATCCATCCCCGGCGTGCAGGCCCGGCTGGGCATGTCCGCCACGGAGCTCGGCCTCGTGCTGCTCGTCGCGGCCCTGGGGTCGCTCATCGGCCAGCAGGTGACGGGACAGCTCCTGGTGCGCTACTCCAGCCGGCGCATCGCCATGGTGGGCGCGCTGCTCTTTCCCCTCATGGTGCCCCTCTTCCGACTGGCTCCGGAGCCCCTCATCCTGGCGGCCGTCATGTTCGCCTTCGGCTACGTCAACGCCACCATGGATCTCTCCATGAACGCGCACGGCGTGGCCATCGAGACCAAGGATGGACGCTCGATCGTCTCCACCCTGCACGCGGGCTGGTCGCTGGGTGCCTTCGGCGGCGCCATGGCCGTGGCCCTGGCCACCAGCTTCGGGGTCGACGGCGCCCTGGAGGCTGTCGTGATCGGTGCGATCCTCTGGCTCGTGGTCGCGCTCGTCATCCGGCGCATCGGCACCGGTTCGCGGCGCACGGAGGGCGCCAGCGGCATCCACCTGCCCTCGCGGCGAGCACTGCCTCTCGCCCTCCTCATCATCCCCGTGGCCTTCGCCGCGGGCGGCATGGGCGATTGGGGCGGCGTCTACCTGCGGCAGGGCCTGGGCGCGAGCGCGCAGCTGGCGGCCTTCGCCTTCGCCGCGTACTCCCTGGGCCTGCTGTTGGGCCGTTCGACGGGCGACGCGCTCAAGGACCGCGTCGGGTCGGTGCGCCTCATGCAGGCCGGCACGCTCGTGGCGGCCGTCGCCATGACCACGTTCCTCGTCGTCGGCAACCCCTACCTGGCCCTCATCGGCATGACCATCACCGGCATCGGCCTGGCCAACAATTACCCGCAGATGTATGGCGCGGCCGGGCGCATCAGACCCGTGGGCCCCTCGCTCTCGGCCGTCTTCGCCTTCTCCACGCTGACCTTCATGGTCGAGCCGGCCATCATGGGCGTCGTCTCGGATGCGGTCGGCATCCGGGTCGCGATGTGGCTCCCGGTCGTGGCCGTCCTGCTCATCGCCGTCGGGGTCGGACGCGTGCCCTCCATCGAGACCAACGCGCGCTTCGCCCCGCCCGTGGCCACGGAGCCGTTGGTCTAGGGGCCCGCGATGACGATGTCGCCGCGCCTCGCCACCTTCCTCGTCTTCGTCGTCAACGGCGCCGTGGTGGGCACCTGGGTGGCTGCCATCCCGGGCATCAAGACGGACCTTGGGGCCACCGCGACGGAGATGGGCCTGGTCCTCTTCTGCGCCGCGCTCGGCGCTCTCATCTCCCAGCAGGTCACCGGCCAGCTGCTCGTGCGCGTTTCCAGCCGCCGCATGGTCATGGCGGCCGGGCTGGTCTTCCCGCTGCTCACGGTGCTGCCCATGCTGGCCCCCGACCCCCTGGTCCTGGCCGGCGTCATGATCGTCTTCGGCGCGTTCAACACGGCCATGGACGTCTCCATGAACGCGCACGGCGTGGCCCTTGAGACGCAGGGCGGCACGTCCATCTTCTCCGGCCTCCACGCGGGCTGGTCGTTGGGCGGCATCATCGGCGCGGTGGGCGTGGGCGTGGCCGTGTCCCTGGGCGTGGACGTGGTCGTCGAGGCGCTGCTGGCCAGCCTGCTGCTGTGGCTGGTGGTGCTGGTCGCGGGACGGTCGTTGGGGCAGGGCTCCCTGCGCACGGAGGGCGCCAGCGGCATCCACCTCCCTGCGCGGGCGGTGCTGCCCATCTGCCTGCTCATCATCCTGCTCGCCTTCGTGGAGGGCGGGCTGACCGACTGGGGCGGCATCTACCTGCGGCAGGGCATCGGCACCTCCGGCGAGGTGGCGGCCTTCGCCTACGCGGCGCTTTCGCTGGGGCTCTTCCTCGGGCGCGTCGGCGGCGACTGGGTCAAGGACCGCGTCGGCTCCATCCGCCTCATCCAGTGGGGCATGCTCCTGACCGCGGCGGCCATCACGGCCTTCCTGGTGGTGGGCAGCGCGGTCGTGGCCCTCGTGGGCATGGTGGTCGCTGGGATCGGTGTCGCCAACGCCATCCCGCAGCTCTTCGGCGCGGCCGCGCGCATCAGGCCCGCCGGGCCGTCGCTATCGGCAGCCTTCACGTTCCTGACCCTGACCTTCATGGTCGGGCCGCCGCTCATCGGCCTGACCTCGGACTCGGCTGGCATCTCGATGGCCATGGGACTCTTCGCCGTGGCCTCGGTCGTGGTGGCTGCCGTCGTGCCTCGCGTCCGGTCGGCGGAGACCAATCCCCGGTTCGCGGCCGCCGGGGTCGCGGACCATGCAGGGGCCGGCACGGCCGACTGACGGGGATCAGGCCTCGCCCGGGATGGTCAACAGCCCTGCACGGGCGAAGTCCGCATCGAAGGCGAAGGCGGTCTCGATGCCATGGAGGCGCATGAACGCGAAGCTGGTCCGGTCGACGAAGCTGAGGCGAATGTCGCTCGACTCCCGATAGGCAGTCATGGCCAGGGCGTGGAGTGCGGCATCGACGGGCAGGACGTCGATGACCGGCAGCAGGCCATCCATCAGGTGCAGGGCGGCCGCTCGACCGAGGCGCCGCGAGACCAGCGCCAGCGACTCCACGACCACATAGGCGTGAGTCGTCAGCACGCCGCCCCGGAGACCCTCGAACGTCCGCCGGGCAGCCGCGTGGCTCGCGTCGTCCGCGTCGAGGAGCGCGTAGAGGGCCGAGGTATCGACGAAGACACTCACTCGCCGAAGGCGTCTGCCAAGTCGCGGTCGTGCTCCGCGCTGACGTCCACTTGCCCCGACCGGAAACGGCCGACCGACTGCAGGGCACGATCCCACGGATCCGCACGGTCGCGGGGTTCCGGATAGACGCGCTCCACTGCGTCGCGGATGAGCGATGCCATGGACGTCCCGCGGTGCCTGGCAAGCTGGCGCAGCCGGCGGGCTTGGCGCGGCGTCAGGGATATCTGCGTGCGTTCCACCCTCGGATGATACAACGTGGTGGATATGATGTAATCCGGGCCGGTCGGTCTGTCCGGCGCGCTGCGATGGTTCCGTGTCCTATACTCCACAGTCCCCGCAGGCGCGTGACGCCGCGGGCTCCTCGGTCGGGGCGTGGCGCAGTTTGGCAGCGCGCAGCGTTCGGGACGCTGAGGTCGGAGGTTCAAATCCTCTCGCCCCGACCAAACTCACCGATCTGACCACCGGTCTCCAGCACCGCGGGTAGTGCCGCGCTGAGACCGAGTTCCACGGCATCGGATGTGAGTTCGTAGGTCATCTTCTGGTACTCCTCCACTTCGAGCTTGGCGAACAGCGCCACGGCCAGCGCCTGGCGTCCTTCGGGTCCTGCATCGGTCCAGAGCGACGGCAGCGAGCGCAGGTACGCGACGACCTCCGCCGGCTCCAGTCTCCGTTGATGGCGTGGCTGTCGGGCCACAGTGGCGCACGCCAGGCAGGTCGACCGAGAGCAGGCCAGCAGCGGTGAGGAGCAACGGCACGAGCACGGGCGGGTTGGCCCCGGTCCACGAGCCAGGGGATGAGGACAGCACCACTGACCAGGCCGAAGACGTAGCACAGGGCCCCGAAGAGGACGAGCTCGACGGGGCTCACGAGGCTTAGCGCGTCGGCCGGGCTGGGGGCACCGACCCGGCCCGACGCGCGAGGAGGAGGGGAAGACGTGCGTGCACGCCCTCCGGTCTACGGGGCGGTCAGGCGGGCGTCAAGCGAGGGACCGTACGGGTGTGCGGGAAGCCGACCGGAACCACTACGCGGGGCGTGGCACACCCGTCTGGCTCAGCCACTCCGCGATGTCCCCGGCCGATGGCACGCGGCCGGCGCTCATGACCTTCCCGTCGATGACGAGACCGGGGGTGCGCAGGACGCCCCGGGCGGCGATCTCGCGGTCGTCGGCAACCTTGACGATGTCGGCCTCGACGCCGGCCATGGCCGCCGCGTCGCGGGCGTTCTGCTCCAGGCGTCGGCAGTTATCGCAGCCGTGACCGAGGATCTCGATACTGACCATGTGTTCCCCCTTCAGGTGGCGAAGATGTTGAACAGGTAGCCGACGGCGAGGATGCCGCCCGCGACCACGATGACGAACGTGGCGATGAGCTCCCGGCGCATGACCCGCCGCAGGATGAGCAGCTCGGGCAGCGAGAGGGCCGTGACGGCCATCATGAAGGCGAGCACCGTGCCGATGGGCACGCCCTTGCCCAGGAGCGCCTCGACGATGGGGATGGTGCCCGCCGCGTTGGCGTAGAGCGGCACGCCCAGCATGACCACGAGCGGCACCGCGAGCGGATTGTCGCGGCCGCCGATGGAGGCCACGAGGTCGGTCGGCGCATAGCCATGGATGAGCGATCCCAACGCGATGCCGATGACGACCCAGGGAGCGATCCGCCGCACCAACTGGCGCGTCGAATCCCAGGCGTCGCGCACGCGCTGCTCCATCGTGGGTCGGAACTCGATGGCGGCACCTGCGCGGACCTCGTAGACGTAGGGCTCCACGAAGCGCTCCAGGCGGAGACGTCCGACCACCAGCCCGGCCCCGATGGCGACGAGCAGGCCAGCGACCAGGTAGGCCACCGCGATGCCCGGACCGAAGAGACCCCAGAGGAGCACGAGCGCGACCTCATTGACCATCGGTGCCGAGATGAGGAAGGCGAACGTGACCCCCAGTGGGACCCCGGCCTCGACGAAGCCGATGAAGAGCGGCACCGCGGAACAGGAGCAGAAGGGAGTGATGACCCCGAAGCCGGCCGCCGCCGCGGCGCCCACGACGACGTTGCGGCCCGCCAGCGTGCGCCGCACGCGCTCGGGTGACACGAACGAGCGCAGGAAGCTCACCAGCGTGACCACCCCGACGAGGAGCAAGAGCACCTTGGGCAGGTCGAAGAGGAAGAAGGCCAGCGACGCTCCGAAGCCCTCGCTCGTGTCCAGCCCCAGCACGTCCGTCGTCAGCCAGTCCACGGCAGGGGCCAGGAGGACCCAGGCCACGAGCCAGGCCGCCACGCCGCCGGCAGCCACCACCCAGAACGGCAGGTGCGCTCGATGCGCGACGACCGTCGTCATCGCAGGATCCCCGCCATGGCCTGTGCGGCGACCTCGATGGCAGTCTCGTCCCGCTCGTAATAGACCCAGCGGGCATCGGCACCGTGACGGCTGGCCCGGACGAGGCCGGCCTCGCGCAGCTTGGCGAGGTGGTTGCTCACGTTGTTCTGACGCTCACCGAGGGCGGCGGCCATCTCGCAGACGCAATGGGGGCCGTCACGCAGGATGGCCAGGATGCCGGCCCGGACGGGGTCGCCGACGAGGGCGCCGAGGCGCACGGCGTCGCGTACGTCCGGCCGCTCCAGGTCGAAGCGCAGCTCGGGCACGAGTGGCAGGGTCGAGCGCTCGTCGATCATGTCGTGGCGCCCTCCGGGCTCGCGATGGGCGCATCCCGCTCACCGCGGACCGCGCCACCCGCGGCGCCGGGGAAGAGGCGCGGCCGCAGACGCATCGCAGCCCACACGAGGAACAGCATGATCGGGACCTCGATGAGCGGCCCCACGACGGTGGCGAGGGCGACGGTCGGGCTGAAGGCGGTGATGGCGATGGCGATGGCGATCTCGAAGTCGCGCCCCGTCGTGTTGAAGGCCACCGCCACGCCGTCCTCGTAGGAAAAGTGCAGGCGCGAGCCGATGAAGAGGACCACGAAGAACATGGCCGCGAAGAAGATGGTCATGGGGATGGCCATCTCGACCACGATGCCCGGCCGCTCGAGGATGAGGTCGCCCTTGAGGGAGAACATGACGATGAGCGTGAACAGGAGCCCCAGGATCGAGAGCGCGTTGAGACCTGGCTTGAGCCGCTCCATGGCCGCCTCTCCACCCCGCCGCACGACGAGCATCCGGGTCAGCACCCCCGCGACCAAGGGCAAGCCGAGGTAGAGGAGGACGCTCTCGCCGACCACGAGGACGTCGAAGTCGACGTTCCCGATGAGCAGGCGCGCATAGACCGGGATGAGCAGCATCTGCGCCACCGAGTTGATGGCCACGAAGACGAGGGCCATGGGCACGTTGCCCTTGGCGAGGTACGTGAAGACGATGACCATCGCGATACAGGGGGCCAGGCCGTAGAGCACGAGGCCCGTGTGCAGCTCGGGGTCGCTCACGAAGAGGTTCGCCAGCAGCAGCATGAGGAAGGGTGCGACGAGGTAGTTGAAGAGGAGGACCACGCCCAATTGCCGGGGGGAGCGGAAGGCCGACCCGACCTCGCCGAGGCGCACGTTGGTCATGGCCGGGTACATCATCAGGAAGAGCCCGATGGGCACCCCGAGGCTGAGGGCGCTCGGGACTGAGAGCTCGAACGTGCCAGCCGCGATCGACTTGATGGCATCGATGGGCGGGGTCAGCTCGAAGTCCGAGATCGAGAGCGCCTTGCCGATGGCGATGCCGATGGCCATGCTGACGATGACGAAGATCGGCAGCAAGCGGAAGTCCTCGAGCTTCTCGAGCAGGCGGCTGGCGGTCATCGTCCCTCCTCCGGGGTAAGTATCAGGATGGCCTCGACATCGAGTGCGGTGGGCACTCCGCCGATCGACAGGTTGATGACGAGCGGGCAGGCCCGGGCGATCGTCCGCGTGATGGTCCCGTAGCGGAGCGCCTGCTCGACCATCCGATGGATGCGTTCCGGCTCGGCGTCCGCGACGACGTCGAGGTCCACGATGAGCGAGGTCACGACCGGCGGGTCGTCCGAGCGGGTCGCGGCGATGTGGAGGTCGGCACGCTCGAGGGTGATACGACGTCCATCCGCCATCGACCGCAGGTTGCGCACGAGGCATCCGGCCAGCGCGGCCATGAGCGCCTCGATGGGCGAGGGCGCGTCATTCGTGTCGTCCGGGGTGGCGTTGAGGACGCCGTCCCAGAGAGCGCCGTCAGCGCGCGTCCGCTCGCCGCGGACCGCGCGGACGTCCAGCAGGTACACCGGCTGCGCCGGGTGCTTGGGGCGCACGGCACCGATGCGGGCGGGAGCGTGGTCCACGCGGGTCCTCCGTCAGGGTGATATCTCACCAGTAAGTGTGTCATCGAGCGATGAGAGGTCACAGGGCCGTCCAGCCTGCGTGCCCGTGCCAGAGGTCGGCCTCTGGCCCGTCAGGCCGAGCCGGTGCCTTCGAAGAGCTCTCACGAGTTCGCCGTCGCGGCGCATCAGCGGCGAGGACTTCGCGTACAGCTCCGCCGCCTGCGCGTAGCGGGCGACCGCCTCGACATAGCAGCGCAGCACGTCGGCGTCCGCGGCGAGGATGACGTCGGAGCCGCGCATCTCTCGGACCACCCGCCGCCACACCTTCTGCGCGTCGCGGTCCATGCCGCGTGGCATCTGGGGTGCGGCACGGCGGGGGAGGGGCTCGAGGCGGTTGATCCGCGAGGGTCGTGTCTCGCCCTGGTGGAGCTTCACCCCGGTCGGTGTGGGGGCTGGTCCGCGGCGGCCCATCAGGCTGCCGCCGCGGCGGGCGCCGGGACGCGCTCGGCCTTCGTGCCGGTGAACCGCTCGAACCGCTCGATGATCGTGTCGCAGTACAGCGAGTCCAGCTCCATGCCGAAGCCACGCCGCCCCGTCTGGGGCGACATCGCCAACAAGCCGGCTGACTTCGCCGACAACGTGGACAACGAGGGGATGACGGCGGTCAAGTTCAAGACGGTTGTGTCCGAGACACCCGCGGTCCTCACTCAGTTGATCGAGGCGGAAGACACTGCTGACTGTCCCTCGGGTTTCTTCGCCGTGGGGGGTGGGTACAACCTGTCGGGCACTGCCACAGGCATGGCCGACGCGACTGTCTGGGCCTCACTGCCCCTTGACAGCAACACGTGGCCCGTGGCCGGCGTCAGGGAAGGTGCTGTCGGAGAGGTCGGACTCTACGCTTGGGTCACCTGCCCGCGCGCCGAGCCCGCGGGGCTCGTGATCGCCGCGAAGAACAGCGACCACGGGCCCAAGAAGGCGCACGTGCGCAAGGGCAAGTGATGCCGAGTGGGTCGCACCCCGTGGCGCGTCCCGCGACGAGAGGGACCACGCGACCGATGGCCCTTCCCACGCCCACGAGCGGGGATCATCGTGGCCGTGACGGAGGAGGGATGACGATGATCGGAGCGTTGATCCTCAAGCTCGGCCTGGGACGCGGCTGGGATGCCCTCAACCGCGGGGACCTCGACTACTTCGAGCGGTATCTCGCGGACGACGTGGTCTTCGAGCAGCCGGGGCCCCCGCCCATCGGTGGCCGGGTCGAGGGCAAGGCTGCCTGGCGCGCGATGATGCAGGCGTGGTTCGACGCGGTCCCCGTGTACCACTACCGCATCCTCCATGCCGCTCTCGACAAGCCTTGGGCGCTCACGCTGACGAACACCGTCATCAGCGAGTTCGAGGTGACCGAGACGAACGCGGCTGGCGTGACCCGTGTCGGGCGTGGCATCGATGTGTCCGAGGTGCGCCGCGGTAAGGTCGTCGCTGAGCGCACGTACATGTTCGACCCGGCCGCCGAGGAGGCCTTCCTGCTGGGGCCTCAGCCCCGGCCAGCGGAGGAGGCTGCGACCGCGTCGGGGTGAGCCTGTCGGCAGCCACGCGAGGCTAGATATCGCGCAGCAGAGCGGGTCGATCTCCATGAGGCCGGCACGTCGGCCGGTCTGCTCCGCGGCGATCAGCGCGGACCCCGAGCCACCGAACAGGTCGAGCACCACCTCACCGGGCAGTGAGCTGTACTCGATCGCGAGGCGCGTGAGATCCGCGGACTTCTCGGTCAGGTGGACCATCGCCCGCGGGTTCACCTTCTTGACCGACCAGACGTCGGTGACGTTCGGGGCCCGACGACGCGGTGCCCGGCGCCCTCGCGCCAACCGTGGAAGCACGCTCAGATGAGCGAACCAGCGAGCAGCAGCAAGATCGCGACCAGCGCCCCGATCAGGCCGATCGCCATCGGGACACCGTAGGCCAGACGCGAACGGTCGGCCAGCACCCAGCTGAGGCTGTTGAGCGAGGTGTAGCTCAGTGCCCCGAGCGCGATCGGAACGAGCCACGACCACGGCGTGGACGTCCAGCCGAGCACGAGTCCCAGTCCACCGACCAGGCACAGGAGAGCCGTGGCGTACTCGGCGATCCAGTGAGGGACCATCACGCTTCCAGCGCTGTCGCGCGCGTGGAGGAGCCCTCGGGTCCGGTCGATCGATGGATTCCGGACGATGTCGACCGTCCAGACGCCAGCGATCCCGATTCCCATCACGACCATGAACACCCCGACGACGATCTGCATGACGAGATTGTGGAAAGCACCCTGTACCGCCGTGAGGGCCAGATGTCACGACAGCGCCGAGCCGCATCGGCGACAGAGTCCCGTTTCCGGAAGACGGGACGGGCGCTCACGACTCGTCCTGCTTGTCGGGCACGAGGAGGTTGCGGACGGTACGCGAACAGGCGCAGGTCCGCCTTCGGGAGCCGCACCAACTGGATGCACAAGATCCCCACACGTTACGAGGGCGGCTGTTGTGCCGAGGTCGACCTCACGTTCTACGCGGGTACACCGTTCTCCGATGTCCTGGACATCGGGACCGATGGGGTGAACCGCGGATGGGGGGCAGACGGTCCGTTCGACCGTCCGGCACGGATGGGCAGCACGGAGATGTGGCTCCTCGACGTCGAAGGGTCGAGGGTCGCCATCGTGCTGGACTCATACGTTTACACCGACCCGGCGCTCGTGGACGAGGCCCGAGCCGTCATCGAATCGATCGTCGTCGAACCGACCGAGACCGGCCATCGGCTCGTGTTCTGGCTGCTGGAGGGCTGGGACTCTGGCTAAGCTCGCCCCTTGGCTCGAGACCCCGGGTGACCGTCCGCCTCACCACGACCGAGATCGCCAACGCCACCGTCATGGCCGCGTCCTTGCCGTCGGAGGGGCGGGCGCCAACGGAGACAGCATGTCCTCCGCGCGACTCCGCGCAAGGGCGATTGCTCGCGGCCAGGAGCGGCCATCGTCCAGCGCCTGCGGCGCACGGCCCCCCTGTGCGACGAAGTCCGGCCCGTCCCGCGGGGGCGGGGCGGGCCGCTGTCGTCGGCGGGCCTCGTCCCGTCTGGACGCTGGCCGCCACTTCGTAGCCAACCAGCCAGCCCAGCCAATGGGCGGCTCGCTGGTTCGCCACCGACACCGGGCGGTACACGGGCGGGCCTGACTCAGGGGTCCCTGGGCCCTCCTACCGACGACGTACCTTGTTCGCGCCCTTCGGGTGCTTGGTCTTGGCGGCGACCGTCAACGCCCCGCCTGGCTCCACCCTCAGGCAGAGGACGTCAGCTCTCATGATGGCGGAGACCCACCCGTCGCCCGTCTTGCCGAGGAGGGTGGCGAAGACGGTCCACGTGTCTGCGTCCGTTGCCGTCGAAGAGTTGACGGCGAACGCATTCGTGGGTGACCAGTAGCCGCCACCCACGACACGCGACCCGGCCGGACAGTCGACGTGAGCTTGTCCCCATGCCGTGCCGGACGCGTTCGCGTAGACCTGCGTGTAGGGCCCCTGTACCCGGGTGATGGTCAGTCCGGTGACGCCCTGGTCATCCACGCCGTCGGCGAAGCCTGCGGGTCTGTTGGAGATGGCGTTCCAGTCGGCCGGACCGGCGGGCCCCTGGTCTCCCTTGGGTCCCTGGTCACCCTTGGGACCCTCGACTCCCTGTGGGCCCTGCAGTCCGGCCGGGCCTTTGGTGTTCCACTTGATGAGGCGGGTGCCCGTGGCGCACTGCACCTTGGGGTAGTTGATGACCTTGACGGCCCCGCTGGACTTGGTCAGGCAGGCGTAGTAGGTGCCCTGGTTGGGGATGACCGCGATAGCCGAGCCGATGCCGACCGCGACGACGAGCGCCAGGGCCACGAGGAACGAGCCGAGCCCGATGCTCAAGCGTGGTGCCTGCATGAGGAGGACTCCTTCTCCCCCTTTGGCATCGTCCGCCGGCGGCCACGTCACCGCTCCGGTGCGACCGTGCTTCTGCGGGATGATGGCGCCTGCGCAGGGTGGCGTCCAGACAGTCCTCATGATGCGCCGCCGAGGACGCTGGTGAGCGTGTGGTGGAGGCTGCGCAGCAATCTCCGCAGCGATCTCGGGCCGCTCAGCGCCGCTTAGCGCCACTCCATGCCGCGCATCCACGCTGAGGAATGGGGTGGCCTTCGGGGCTTGGCGCAGCGGCTCACCCAGGTGGACATACAGATCGGCTTTGATGGCAAGCCCAGCGTGGCGCGGGTGACCTGCCATCGGCTCAGCGAGCCAGACTCGCGGCTCCTGGCGGCACCTGCACGCCAGGTTAGCCAACCACGCGACGCCCGGCCCTGAAAGGCCGACACGGGGCGCCTGGGGCGCCCAGGGGCTGCCTGGCGATGTCGTCAAGGGGCGATGACGCCGGCCAGGTAGTGCCACCCCGCACTACCCCGGGGACAGCGGCCTCATCGAGCGCGGCGCCCACGAGAAGGCTGCTCGTGAGCCGCTTCGCCATCAGCCTGCGGCACGGGCCAGACCGACGCACGCGGGCCGAGAACCACCTCGGGTGCCCAGACCTAGACACCGTGCCCCGCGGGCCTCATCATCCCGCGCCAGCACGGTCGCACTGAGCGGCGTCGATGGCCGCGGGTGACGACCCCACGGGGGGAGAGGGAGATCTCCCATGTCGGCACCCAGGTCCAGCCTCGGTCTCGGATCGCTCCTTGTCGCGGTCGTCATCGTCCTCGCCCTGGGGGTGGGCACGGTGTATGCCGCCATCCCCAACGGAACTGGCACCTACCGTGCGTGCCTCGCCAAGAACACCGGGACCGTGCGGCTCATCAACTACCCCAAGGTGAGCACCTGTCCCAAGGGCGAGAAGCTCATCGCTTGGAATGCCAAGGGTCCGGCGGGCGCCCAGGGTCCCCAGGGGCCCGCTGGCCCTGCCGACTGGAACGCTATCCCCAACAAGCCCGCTGGCTTCGCGGACGGGGTTGACAACGAGGGCATCACGGGCGTCAAGGTGACAAGGGTGTCAGGTCCGAAGTCGGCACCCCAGGCCGATGGCGTCACGTTCGCCTATGCCTACTGCCCGGAAGGGTCCCTCCTCGTGGGAGGAGGGGCGGACATCGACACGGGCAACGACCAGGGTGCGGCGAACACGACCCACTTCCTCTCGAACCAGCCGGGTGGACCGCGGAACTGGTTCGCACGGGCCTGGAAGCAACTCGGGAGCGGCGGAACTTATCAGACCCAAGCCTTCGCGATCTGCCTCTCGACCGAGCCGGCGGGGAACCTCAGCCTCGCCGGTAAGGTCACCAAAGCCGCGACGAAGAAAGGCAAGTAGCAGCGTCCCATCATGCCGAGGCCCGTCCCGCGTGCGTGAACCGCGCTTGGTTTCGTGGAGGCTCGGACGATAGGGCTCAGGCGGCTGGCGCCACCTGCTGGTCTGCCCAGCATGCGGCCTCGTACTCGGCTGGCGGCACGTCGTCGCAAGCCGAGTGGAGCCGCCCGGTGTAGCAGATGGAGAGGTACTGGGCGGGCTCAACCAGTCGTCGCAACTTTGCCTTGTCCCGTCGAGTGTAGGAGTCCGCCGAGCGCCTCGGCGGGTGTCTTCCAGTCGAGGGTCTTGCGCGGCCGCGTGTTGAGCGCGAGGGCGACGGCTTCGAGGTCGACTCGGGAATGCCCGGCGAGATCGGTGCCCTTCGGGAAGTACTGCCGCAGCAGGCCGTTGGTGCTCTCGTTGGAGCCGCGCTGCTAGGGACTGTGCAGGTCGCAGAATCAGATCTCCACCCCGGTGTCGATCCTCAGTCGGGCGTGCTGCGCCATCTCCGACCCCTGGTCCCAGGTCAGCGACCGCTGGAGCTGCTCGGGCAGGGTGCCGATGGCGTCGGCGATCGCGTCGCGCACGGCCTCCGCCACGCGGCGTGGACGAGGAGCAACCTGGGCCGACGCATGCGTATCGCCAGCGGCTATCTCACGGCCACCCTATCGTGGCCATGCAGATCACACCGCTCAGGAAGGACGTCTCGTGGACAGATCTGACTCCCATCGTTTCATCAAGCGCACCGAGAACCTGGTGACACCCAAGGCCGTCGCCACGATGCACCGACGAGCCGAGATGCTCACGAGGCTGCCGGTGAGCGTGCAGAAGTGGATCGTGGGTCGGGCAGGCGGCAAGGACCAGCACGTCGGTTTCATCGTCGAGCCGTACAGCCTCTTCCTGGCGTACGAGATCAGGGACGAGGCAGCCGCCAGCGGGCTGCTGCCGCCCGGCTACGAGCTCGTGCCGACGGCCATCTTCGAAGGCACGGAGACCAGGCCCTGCGGGGTCATCGGCGCGTTCAACGTCCACACCTCGGTGTTCTGGGGCACACGCGTCGAGCTCTCGCTCATCGCCGAGAACAGGACGACCGGCATGCTGTCCTGGATCATCTGCGACTACGAGTCGAACACCATCAGCTACGACCCCGGGCAGGGGTTCTCGAGCACGAGCACGAGCCGTTGCGTGGTCACGACCAGTCATTCGGGCGATCTGATCGTCGACGTGCAGAGCGCGCACGGCCGCAACCAGATCGCAGGCGTCGCCGACCTGCACCAGGGCACGATGCGACCGCTCGACCAGCGCCTCTGGCTCGAGGGGAACCTCTCAGTCGACTACGGGGGCACGCTGCAGGCCGCCGACGCGGTCCCCTTCGGTCTCATCTTCGACCCGCAGGAGGTGGCGCAGGCACTGTCCATCCCGCTGGAGGCGGTCACGCTCGAGCGCATGACGTTTGGAGACGGGATCCTGGCGGGCGAGCCGTTCGAGGCCTGCTGCTTCCCGTACGCGCAGCACTACCTGACCACCAGCTTCCCCACGTCGAGCCCCATCACCGACCGGGACGGCCTGGAGCAGGCTGTCGCGACGCTGAACGCTCACGTGGGGTAGGCAGCCTCGTCTGGCCGGCTGGTTCGAACGGCGCACGCACGCTGGCGTTCCGCCCAGAGCAGGGCACTGTTGGTGGTGCTGACCTTCGACCGACGCCAGGCCGACGCGCGCGATGGGGTTGACCGTCGAGGGCGCGTGACCGAGGGCTCGACACGCTTCTCGGTGACATGCAACACCGGCCCGCGGCCATCGGCTACCCTGAACCGCGTACGCAGAGGGCCCGGATGACGTCACTCAGAGAGCACCTCCAGTCGCCTCAATTCACGGACGAGGACGGTGAGCCGACCGGTGAGACCGTCTTCAGCCGCATCGGCGGCACGTGGGTCAAGCCGGGCGTGCCCCGCAGTCGCGGCTATCTCTTCTTCGCCATCATCTTCTTCGGTGGGCTGTTCCTGATCGGCACCACCGGGGCCGGCTTCGACCTCTTCGCCTTCTTCGGGGTGGTCTGTGTCGCGGCAGGCATCGTGGGAGCGATCGAGATCGCGCGCGGGCGGCCATTCACCCGGATCTTCGGACGGTAGCGAAGCCTGGTCGCGCCCAGGAGTCCCGTCGTCGAGTCCCGCAGCGCGCTGAACCTGCCACGACGTGAGGATGGGTCACCCTAGCCGGGGTCGGAGCCGGGTGAGCTCGCGATGGTGCCCCGCCTGAGTACGAGATAGCCTCCGATGCCGGCCACGATGGAGGCCGCCAGGATGCCGACCTTGGCGAAATCCAGAGACGGCCCGTTGCCGAACGCCAGCCCCGCGATGAAGAGGCTCATGGTGAAGCCGATCCCGCCCAGCCACGCCACACCGTAGATGTGGCGCCAGCGCACACCGTCTGGCAGCGAGGCGAACCCGAGGCGCACGACCGCGTAGGCCGCGAGCGAGATGCCCACCTGCTTGCCGATGACGAGGCCGAGCAGGACGCCCAGGAACACGGGCTCCACGACGATGCTGGTCAGCTCGCCACGGATGGCCACGCCCGCGTTGGCCAGGGCGAAGAGGGGCACGATGAGGAAGGCCGTCCAGGGCTGCAGCGCGTGCTCGATGCTGAGCATCGGGGCCTGCGCCTTCTCGGCGGCGTCCTCCAGTTCCCAGAGGGCCGCGTGGTGCTCCTCTGTGCTGGCATCCTCACCGTCGACCGTGCGCCCTTCGAAGTCGTTCACGATGTGGCGCGCGCGCGCGACGAAGGCGTCGGAGTCGAGGCGCGTCCGAGCCGGGATGGTGAAGGCCAGCAGGACGCCCGCGACCGTGGCGTGGATGCCCGACTGGAAGACCGCCACCCAGAGGGCGACGCCAAGCAGGCCGTAGACGAGTGGGCGGCGCACACCGAGGACGTTGGCCCCGATGAGCGCCAGCAGGATGACGCCGGCAGCCGCGAGCGCAGGCAACGACAGGTCGGACGTGTAGAAGAGCGCGATGACGAGCACGGCGAGCAGGTCGTCCACGATGGCCAGGGCGGCCAGGAAGACGCGCAGGCCCAGGGGGATGCGCGAGCCGAGGATGGCGAGGACCCCGAGGGCGAACGCGATGTCCGTGGCCATGGGGATGCCCCAGCCGCGGCTTGCCTCGCCGCCCCCCGCGATCGCCAGGAAGATGACGGCCGGCACGATCGCGCCCCCGATCGCTGCCACGATGGGCAGCGTGGCCCGGCGGACCGAGGCCAGCTCACCGACCAGGACCTCGCGCTTGATCTCGAGGCCGACCACCAGGAAGAAGATGGCCATGAGGCCGTCATTGATCCAGTGGAGCAGCGATTGCGAGAAGCTCAGCGATCCGAGCGACAGTTCGAGCTTGGTCTCCCAGAGCGCTGTCCACGCCTCCGACCAGGGCGAGTTGGCCAGCACCATGGCGACCACAGCGGCTGCCATGAGCAGCAGGCCGCCGGAAGCTGAGCTCCGCGTGAACTCGCGGAAGGGCGCCAGGATCCGATCTATGGGCTCGGCGGGGATGACGGCGGCGGAAGCGGCGCCTACGTCGTGCTGGTCACCGCCCACCGGGGCGACCCTGACCGGCCGCCACCACCGGCGACGCGGCCGGCACCCGGCTCGCGTCCATCGACTCGTCTCGTTGCATGACCCCTCCACGGTACCAGCACACCGCGCGCGATGCCGAGGACCCGCCAGACGCCTCAGGGCCATGATGCTCGCATCAGTCGACCGGGTGCTGCGTGGAGCGTTCAGGGACCTGCTCTGGCCCGGCTTAAGGTGGGTCAAGCTGGCGCTACCCCGCTCGCCCCGACCATGTCACGCGCACATGACGATCGCCGCTCGACGACCGTGGACCGACCGACCCCCGGACCGGCCGTTGCTCTCATCCGGGCGATGACCTAGCATCCTGCGGGGAGACCGAGAGGGAGGCACCGACCGATGCCCTGGCGTCGCGCAGCGATGGTCATCCTGGATGCCGATGGTCGGTACCTCGACGGGGACGCGGCCGCGCTCGGTCTGCTCGGCGTGGGTACGGTCGAGGAGCTGCGGGCGACACCGCCCGAGACCTTCGCGGCCCTGCCGCCTGACCCCGACGAGCAGGAAGCCTGGCGGAAGGCGTACTTCGCCTCCCGGGCCGAGGGCGTGCTGGCCGAGGCAGCCTTCCGGCGCCTGGACGGCGAGCTCGTCCGTGTCCGGGTCGCCATCCTCGATGAGGGTGGGGACCGCTATCGGGCGCTGTTCTACCCGATCGAGCGCCCGACGACGAACCTCTCGGCCAAGGTCTACCGGATCTCCGAGGTGCTCGCCGAGTGGCGCAGTGCGGAACGACAGCTCGTCGACCTGGACCCTGAGAGCGAGGAAGCCCGCCAGGTGACGGAGCAGATCGAGCTCCTGCGAGAGCAACATGACCTGCTCTTCGACAAGGCCCGCCGTCGGCGCGGATCCGCGTCCTGACGGCTCGTCCCTTCGACGTGCCATGAGCTGCGCGGTCTCCCGCTATGCACCTCAGGGCCGTCGTTCGCCGACGAAGGCGAGGAGCTCACGTGATCTGGGGCTTGCGACTCGGTCCCCGTGGCGACCTTCGTAGTGCTTCACCCTCCCCGCCCACTCCGTGGTCCCTCCGCCGCCACCGGGTCCCGCCGTCGGGTCGGGCTCGACCCGTTCTCCCTCTTCTGGGATCTCTGGCGGCCGGCCGTCGTTGTGCCGTGCCCCCCAGCGCTCGCCACGCCGCCGCGAGGGTGCTGACGGTGGACCGACGCAGCAGGCGCGACGCGACAGGTCCCAGCTGGTCGAGGTGCCGGACTTCCCCGTCCGAGAAGTCGCGCCGGCCCGGTAGCTCGCCAGGAAGGAATGTTCGGAGAAGACGACCGGCACGCCGACCAGTTCTCGTATCCACCGGACCTCGAGCCCACTGAAGTCGGCCGTCGCCCGATCGAAGGTGGAACCTCCGAACCCCGGCCTGTGATGAAGAGCCCGGTCGGGTCGTGGGGAGCGATCGCGGGATGCTTGCGACCCCGCACGCTGGACCGCTGGGGCAGGTCCGTGAACCGCCGCCACTCGAGCCCGTCAACACTCGGGATGCCGTCCTCCTCTCCGCCGAGGCACACCCCCGTGACGTCGCTCCGCACAAGCGCATCCACGACGGCGATCAACCTTCGGGCCGCGATGTCCCTCGTGGCGCCGACGAAGCGCGCGGACCTGGCTCACCTCCTTGGGGTCCGGCTGCGGGGCCGCGACGCCGCGATCACCCACCGGACCGCTGCTGAAGAGCCATACCGGCCGAGAGGCGAGGCTCGATCGATGTCGGTCGAGGAAGGCGGCGGCGCCCTTGAGCCAGTGTCCGGCGTGGACGGCGCTGCCCACGACCGTGGCACCGAAGGCCGACGGATCGGGCGCCTGGTCGACGGCGGCCACGGTGCTGTCGTGCCCCTCCTGGCGAGGACCTGCTGCGATGCGCTCCGCGATCTGGGCGGTCGAGCCGAACTGGCTGCCGTATGCCCGGAGCCGCACCGTGACCTTCGTCGTCTGGACGCAGCGATCCCCTGTTCCCAGCTCGATGTCGACCCAGCGTCGACTATCCGTACGGCCGGATCCGAGTTTGGCGATGTGACGGAGCGAGAGGCCGCTCCGTCGATCCGTCCGGGTCGCGATCAGGCGGGCGACCGTCGGGCGAACGGCCAGGAGTGGGTCGCGAAGCGTGTGGCGATGTCGGCGACTGACGCCGCCGATGAGCCCGCCGAGGAGCGCCTCGTCGACCGACAACCCGTCGATGATGGGCTCGAGGTCCAGCGTCGGGTCGGCCCAGAGGAGCCTCGCTCGCGATGAGTCCCCCGATGAAGAAGCCGATGGCCGCCATGAGCCACTGCCAGCGGATGCGGTTGCGGCCCAGCAGCTGGGCCAGGCCCCCAAAGGCCAGCGAGAGCAGGAGCAACAGGCCAAGGCCGATCAGCCCCAGGTCGTACTGCACGATGTCTCCCCCCGGTGTCGGTCCGCACGGACGGACCACCCGGGACAGGACGTTCTCGCGTGCTACCACGCTTGGCAAGTGCCAAGCGTCGACTCGATCGGTGACCGTGGGGTACGGACCGCTGAACGACGGCGCGGAGCGGCGGTCCCCCGGGCCGGACCGAGTCGACCGCGGTGGAGCCCCGACCTTCCTGGTCTCTGACCGCTAGAGGGTGCCGGGCTCTACGCCCACCATGCGCAGGCTGAGGTACTGGAACCCGAGCGCCGCCATGACGGCCCGGACGACCCGTGGCCGGTCCGTCACGTCACGCGCGGGGATGAGCCGCGGGTCGGCGAGCTCGTAGATCTGACCGTGCAGCTGGAGGCGGCACCTCCCCGCGGCGATGACGTTGCGCGCCCATTCGGACCGCGCGCCGAGCGGCACCATGACGCGATACCCCTCCGGGATCGGTTCCGGATGCACCGGGGTCAGTCGTCGGATGCCGGACTTCCGCCCGATGTGTTCGAGCGGACCGATCTCGGAGTGTCTGCCCCCCGCCAGCCCGCGACGCAGCAGCCAAGGGTTCACGACCGAGTTCACGAACGCCGAGCCGATCCTCGGGTCACGGCGCCAGAGGTAGACGGCGGCACCGAGGGCCTCCGTGGCAACGGCGATGATGGCGATGGTCTTGCGCACTCGGCCTCCTTCGAGGCTACGGTGCGCTGCGTCGGGGACCCAGGGACAGTGCCGAACCGACCGCGCTTCGAGAGCCGGTCATGCTGTCCAGGCACTGGCCAGCATGCGCCCCTGTATCCTCGCTCGGCGGTCGTCCGACTGGTCACCGCCTACGGAAGCCAGCGGCCCGTGACACCAAGGAGGACCGATGCCCCCCGCCCCGATCATCCTCGTCCCCGGCTTCTGGCTCGGCGCCTGGGCGTGGGACGAGGTCGCTGCCGCGCTCCGCTCCGCGGGCCACGAGGTGACGTCTCTCACATTGCCCGGCCTTGACTCGGTCGCCGCCGACCGCACCTCGATCACGTTCGCCGACCACGTCCAGGCGATCGTCGACGCGGTAAATGCGAAGGCGACGCCCGTCGTGCTCGCCGTCCATAGCGCCAGCGGCTTCTCGGGCTACGCCTCCAGCGACCGCGTGCCCGAGCGGATCGCGGCCATGGTCTATGTCGACAGCGCGCCCGGCGTCCCCCCGATGGACCCGGCGTTCGAGGCCCTCGAGAAGCCGATGGTGTGGTCGGAGATCGAGGCCCAGCAGAACCTCGACGGACTCAGCGAGGAGCAGAAGGCCACCTTCAGGGAGCGCGCCGTTCCGGTTCCCGGTCGCGTCATTCGGGATGCGTTCCCGCTCACCAACGAGGCGCGCACCGCGATCCCCAGCACGATCATCTGCGCGAGCTACCCTGCAGCGGCGTACCAGCGCTACGCACGGGAGGCCGACTGGTCGTGGCTCGCGGGCGTCAAGGACCTGCGCGACATCACGTGGATCGACCTGCCCACCAGCCACTGGCCGATGTGGTCGCGACCGACCGAGCTCGCGGCCCTCATCGGCGACGTCGCGACGGCGCATGGGGCGCCCTCGGGCGGCTGACGGAACCCACCCAATCGCTGAGACCGCACGGCCGGAACGCGACCCGCACCGCGCCCTGCGTTGCAGGATCGACAGCGGTACACGTGGAAGGCCGGGTCGGTGCGGGCGTGCTCGACCTGGACCGGCTGAAGTGGCGGGCCGTGCCCGCGATGCGCTTCAGGCTGCCCATCCTCGCGGGCCATCACCCTGCGGAAGCTCGCCGACGCTGCGGTGGTCCCCTGGGTCTTCGGTTGATATCGAAGGCTTATCAGAGCGATCTCGCCTCACCCCTTCATTCTCGGGGTGAGATCGAATGGTTGTAGCTGGCGATCCCGGTCAACGGGGCCGACGGGCCCCTCGGAAGCGCGCTGGCACCGATGAGCGCTCACGACCAAGTCAGCGGAGGGCGCGAGCGATCCCCTGTGCCCAGCCCTCGATGGCGTCCCAGTCGCGCCAGTCGCCATCGGAGAGGAACCGCCGCACGACGGTCCGCTCCACCAACCCGAGCCCGCTGAAGTCGGCCGTCGCCCGGTCGAAGGAACCGGCGAACACGCGATGGTCCCTCGCGCCGATCGAGCGGCGGACCTTGGCTCACCTCCTTGGGGTCCGGCTGCGGGGCCGCGACGCCGCGATCACCCACCGGACCGCTGCTGAAGAGCCATACCGGCCGAGAGGCGAGGCTCGATCGATGGCGGTCGAGGAAGGCGGCGGCGCCCTTGAGCCAGTGTCCGGCGTGGACGGCGCTGCCCACGACCGTGGCACCGAAGCCCGCTGGATCGGGCGCCTGGTCGACGGCGGCCACGGTGCTGTCGTGCCCCTCCTGGCGAAGGACCTGTGCGATGCGCTCCGCGATCTGGGCGGTCGAGCCGAACTGGCTGCCGTATGCCACGAGGACCTTCATCGTCCATCCCCTCTTCGCATCGAACCGGTCCGGTCGTCCTTGGGGGCCGTCCCTGGCGTCTCCCCGTGTTGATATCAGGGAAGTGTAGGCGCAGCCCCGACGGAGCCCAGTCGCACATGGCCGGTCACTCCCGTTCTTGGTCGGCCGCATCGGTCGGCGTGGGGCGCTGTGATAGCCTCGCGGAACCTGGGCTGCCACGAGGAAGGAGTCGGCGGAGATGCCGAAGGTGTCAAGGGACGACGCGTCACAACGCCAGGAGGCTGGTCCCGTGGTGGATCTGCGCGACGAGCTCGACGGCTACACAGCGAGTTTCACGTCGCTCCTCGTGGACGTCGACGCGACGCCCTTCATGAAGGGGCTTCCGGACGACCGCTGCCAGTGCCCGCATTGGGGTTATGTCTTCAAGGGCAAGATGACCGCTCGGTACGCCGACCGGGATGAGGTCTACGAGGCCGGCGACGCGTTCTACATCCCGCCCGGTCACATCCCGGTTGAGAATGAGCCCGGCACCGAGTTCCTGTGGTTCAGCCCCAGCGAGGAGCTGCGCTCGGCCGAGGGGGTCATGATGAAGAACATGCAGGCGATGCAGGCGGGCTCGACACCGTAGGCGTCGAGGCGCGCCGAGTCTCCGCCTCATCGCCAGCCTCTGTCTGGCTGGTGGTCCCTCTGCGGTCGGCACGCCAGGTCGGATCTGGGTCGAACCTCGTCGGCGAGTGACACCGCGTCATCCTTCCGCTGGGCGCCGGCTGGATTCCGGGCAGCACGGCCGCTAGACTCGCGGCGGACCTGCAGTCGCGACATCGTGGCAGCTCGGATGCTCGAAACGATCACTCTATCCGTTCCATCGACCCACAGGCCGGACCAGACGCACCGCAGACACGCGGGCGATCCAGCCCGTCATCGGCCATGACGGAGGACTCGCTGCGACCCACGGTCGCCGAGCAGGATCCGCTCGTTCCGTTGGCCGGCCGGCATGCCGTGATCCTGTGGGCGGTCATCGCGGTCATCGTGCTGAGCGTCAAGGCGCTCATCGAGGTCCGCTTCAACGTCGAATTGGCCCTGGCGATCGCGCAGGGCACCGGCCCCGAGAAGGTCCTCATCGGCTTGCTTGTCGCCTTCCTGCCCTATCTGGTCCTGGCTGGAGCGGCGGTGGGACTCGAGGTGGCCTGGAGATATCACTGGCCACCATTCACGACTGCCCTCTCGATCGGACTCTGGCTGGTGGTGGCGGTGCTCACCCCCATCTGGTCGGTCGTGGTCCTCCTGGTCGGCGCGCTGGTCGCGCTGATAGCGGTCCGCCGGGGCGCACGGATGCCCGGTGACTGGATCCGCGGTGGCGATACGATGAACGCGGCCGGCATCACGCCGGCCGCGTTCATGTCCGGGCTCGCCAGTGGCGGGCGTGGACCGGCGCTCGATCAGAGCGCCCCGCCGAGTGTCGCCTCCCGCGGAGACGGCCGGAGCCGCACCCGTCGGAGAAGCTGGGCGTTGGCGGCCACGACGATGGTGGAGACGCTCATGGCGATCGCGCCCACAGCCATCGGCAGGTCGATGCCCCAGGGGATGAGCAGGCCGGCGGCCACCGGAATGGCCAGGACGTTGTAGCCGGCCGCCCAGACCAGGTTCTCCTGCATCTTCCGGTAGGTCGCGCCTGAGAGCCGGATCGCCCCCACGACGTCACGCGGGTCGCTGGCGACCAGCACGATGCCCGCCGACTCCACCGCCACGTCCGTCCCTGCCCCGATCGCGATGCCCACGTCGGCGGTCGCCAGGGCGGGAGCGTCGTTCACGCCGTCGCCGACCATCGCGACGCGGCGGCCTCCGGCCTGGAAGCGTCGCACCGCGTCCGCCTTGTCGGCGGGCAGCACCTGCGCCGCCACCTCGTCGATCCCCAGCTGCCTCGCCACCGAGTCGGCGACCGCCTGCGCATCGCCGGTGATCAGCGCGACCCGCAGGCCCATCGCGTGGAGCTGCTCGACGGCTTCCGCGGACTCCGGCCGGATCTCGTCCTCGACCGCCACCGCGCCCAGGACGCGTCCTTGGCGGACCACGTGGAGGACCGTCCGGCCCTCGGCGTCCCATGCGGCAGTCGCGCTGGCCAGCTCGCGTTCGGGGGTGACGGCCAGCTCCTCGAGCAGACGGGGTCCGCCGACGTGGACCATCTCGCCGTTCACCAGGGCCCGGGCCCCGCGCCCGGTGAGCGCCTCGAACCCGGTGGCCGCGAAGGGCTGGATCCCCCGATGGTGGGATCCCTCGACGATCGCACGCGCCAGGGGATGCTCCGATTCAGCCTCCACCGACGCGGTGAGCGCGAGCAGCTCGGAGGCGTCCATCCCATCCGCGACGGCGATGTCCGCGAGCACTGGTCGACCCTTGGTGAGGGTGCCCGTCTTGTCAAAGATGACGACGTCGAGCTCCCGAGCGCGCTCCAGCGTGATCCGGTCCTTCACGAGCAGGCCGTTCCGGGCGCCGAGCGAGGTCGAGATCGCGATCACCAGCGGGATGGCGAGACCCAGCGCGTGGGGGCAGGCGATGACCAGCACCGTGGCTGTGCGGATGAGGGCACCCTCCTGGTCGCCCTGGAGCCACCAGTAGGCGAGCGTGACGGCGCCGGCACCGAGTGCGACGTAGAACAGGAGCGCGGCGGCGCGGTCGGCCAGCGCCTGCGCACGTGAGGCGGATGCCTGGGCGGCGGCGACGAGGCGCATGATCCCCGACAGCGCGGTGGCCTCGCCCGTGGCCGTGACGCGGATGCGGAGCGAGCCGCCCGCCGCGACGGTGCCCGCGACCACCGGGTCTCCCGGACCCTTCGCGACCGGTCGGGACTCGCCGGTGATCATCGATTCGTCCACCTCCGCGCCACCCTCCGCGACGGTGCCATCCGCGGGGATCCGGGCGCCCGGGCGGACCAGGACGACGTCGCCGGGCATGAGCGCAGCGAGCGCCACGGTCTCGATGCCATCGCTCGTCACCCGCTCCGCCTCGTCCGGGAGCAGCTCCGCCAGCACGCTCAGCGCGCCGCGGGCCTGGGCGATGGAGCGCATCTCCAGCCAGTGACCGAGGAGCATGATCGTGACGAGGGTGGCCAGCTCCCACCAGATCTCGACCTCGAACAGACCGAGAGTGCCCGCCCAGCTGGTCACGAACGCGACCACGATGGCCATGGAGATGAGCGTCATCATCCCCGGCTGCCGGTCTCGCAGCTCCTGCACGCCACCGCGCAGGAAGACCGTTCCGCCGTAGCTGAACACGATCGTGCCCAGGATCGCCGGCAGCCAGGCCGCGCCGAGCAGTGCCGGCACCTCGTAGCCCAGCCACATCGCCACGTCGTGGCTGAGCAGCACGATGGGGATCGTGAGCAGCAGGCTCAGCCAGAACCGGTCTCGGAACATCGCGACCGAGTGGCCCTCGTGCCGGTCGTGGCCGGCGTGGCCGGGGGCGACCGCGTGGCCGGCGTGATCGGTCACGGGAGTGTGGCCGGAGTGGGCTGCAACACCCGTGTGATCCGGGGTGGCTGACTGCGTCCCGTGGCCGTCGTGGCCTCGGGGTGCGGCGGCCGGGCTACTCATGTCGTGGCCAGCGTGCCGCGGATCGAGTGTCACGTGGTCCGAGTGGCTGCCGCCACCACCGGCACCGGCGCCATGGATGAACGGACCGCCGGCGGCGATCGGGTGATGCGCATGAGCGTCCTGCATCTCTTGGGTCCTCCCTGGTCTCATCCGGCGGCTGTCGCCGGTCGACTCGAAGGTAGGTCGGCGACTCCGGCGAGGGAAACATCTGCCTGGGGGCGACTCACCACCGGGCGTTGTGGATCCCGTTCAGCCGGTGGCGCCGGCAGGGTCCGGAGGCCACCCATCGATCGCAGGCATGACGTCCATCCCCATGAGCGCGCAGGCGACGGACCTCGCGTGCGCCTCCGCCGTGGTCTCATCCGTGATGCCGAGCAGCCCGCCGGTGGCGAAGATGGCCGGGTCGATCGTCATGCCGACCGGATCCATCGGCCCGCCCTCGGTCGATGACAGGCCGGTGTCTGATGCGAGCTCCGAGTCGGGCCGCCCCCGGAGGGCTCGGACGATGAGGTCCGCCCGCAGCGTGACGCCCGCAGCGGTCGTGACGGCGATCTTGCAGCGGCCGGCGCCCAGAGCTACAGGACCCACGAGGTCTTCCGGAGCGAGCAGCGTCACGCCGAGTCCGAGCATGGTGAGAGAGCACGTCACCTCGGACGCCATCCGGCCCACACCGACCACGATCGCTGACCGGGCACGCTCCGCCGCTGCTCGAAGGGCGTCGACCGCTCGGATCGACCCGACCCCGTACGCCGCCCGGATCCCCAACGGGATGTCTTCACGCACGCCCGTGGCAAGGACGAGCCGGCGGTAGGGGATGGCGCCATGGCCGCGGACTTCGAGGGTGCGCTCTCGCCGGTCGATGCGTATCGCGCGAGCGCCCAGCAGGAGGTCGACGCGGGCCTCTCGATACCACTCGGCAGGATGGATGAGCAGTTCTTCGCGTGACACCTCGCCGCGCAGGTAGGACGTGGGAAGGAGCGACCTCCGATACGGCAGCACACACTCCTCGGAGACCAGGATGACCCGGGCCCCGTAGCCGCTGGATCGCAACGATGCGGCCGTGGCCACGCCGGCCACGCCACTGCCGATGATCACCACGGGGCGGTCGCCGCTGGACCGGAGGCGGCGCATCACCGGCCGCCCGCCACGCAGCCGCACATCGACCGGGGCGTCGATGTGCGGACCCCCCGCTCCAGGGTCGCATCTCCGGTGCACAGGATCCTGGCCGCCAGCAGGGCGCCCGGCAGTGTGAATGCGGATGCCATGGCGAGGGCGCCTCCTGGGTCGATCCGGCGACGACCGACCGTCACCGACTGCTCACGACCGTATGGAGGCAGCGCCGCGGGGGGAAACACGTGTCCGTGGCGGCGTCACCTGCGTGCGTTGTGGATCCCGTGGGGCGACCCGCTTCCCTGAGGGCTTCGAACGTCCGATGCGAGCGAGTCGGCCCCGGCTCACCGCTGAGTGGCTCCCCGTGTCCCTTCCCCGGGACCGAGGTGCCGCGTGCCGCCGCTCAGCGACGCATCGCCGCAGCCATCACCTCGAGCGCGACCGCGACGAGCGAACGTGCGAGCGGATCCGGATCCGCCGTGCGCCATGCGAGGAGCACAGCGGCCGGCGGCAGGTCATCGATCGGCAGGACGGACACCCGCGCGGTCGTGAAGTTGCGCATCACGGTGGGCATCGTGAACGCGGCGCCGCGGCCCGATTCGATGGCCGTGACCCATTCGTCGGCGGTTCGGATCGTTGGACCGGGGCCACCCGTCACAGGCCGTGGGAACCAGAAGTCGGGCCAGGGACCGCGCGGGCCCGGTACCTGCAACCACCGCAGTGCCCGCAGCTCGTCGCTCCTCACGGATGAGCGGGACGCGAGCGGGTGCTCCGGCCGCACCGCGAGCAGCCGCTGCTCCTCCAGCAGCGTGATGGAGGACAGGCCGTCGACGGGCAGCGGCCCGAAGATGAAGGCAACCTGGACGCTGCCGTCCGCTAGCCCGGCCGACGGATCGGAGAAGTCGTGTTCCTTCGTCCGGAGATCCACGTCCGGTGCGCGTTCGGCGAACGTCCGCAGGATCTCGCGCACGACCTCCACACCGCCGGCCGCGGTCGAGAACCCCACGCTCAGACGGCCCTTGCGACCCTGCGCCACGAGGTGCACCTGCTCCAGGGCGTCTGACGCCGCCTGGACCACCGCGCGCGCTCCCTCGACGAGCACCTCCCCCGCGGAGGTCAGCTCGACGCGGCGCGTGTTCCGCAAGAACAGGGCCACACCCAACTGGTCCTCGAGGCGCCCGATGGACGCCGAGAGACCCTGCTGGGCGAGATGCAGCCGCTCGGCGGCGCGCGTGAAGTTGAGCTCCTCGGCGACCGCCAGGAAGTGACGCAGCTGGCGGAGCTCGAGGACGTCCAGACCGGGGACGGGATCGGATCGCTCGTCCATCAGCCGCGATTGTACGAATGGCGCCTAGCACCTGAGCGACCCGCCAACATCGTCGGCGGGTCGCAGGGTCGGGACCGGGAGGGTGGGCCGCAGCGATGAGGGCTCGCTGCGGCTCACCGGGACTATGCCGCCGGCATGGGCGAGCTCGAGGTGGGCGTGGTGTCCGGGGCGGCGTTCCCGACATCGGTCACCGGTGCCTGCCGTCGGAGGCCGACCGCAGCGATGATCGCCCCGCCCAACGCGACCGCCGCCGCGACGGTGAAGGCTGCGCCGAACCCGCGCACCAAGGCATCGACGTCGTCGACCTGGCCGGCACCGTTCGCGGTGGCGATCGCCGCCACGACCGCGAGACCCAGGGCCGAGCCAACTTGGTACGTGGTGTTGACGATGCCCGACGCCAGCCCGCCCTCCTCGGGTCGTGCACCGGAGAGTGCCGCGAGCATGGCCGGGATGTAAGCGAAGCGCCATGCCGGTCGCCGCCACGAGGCTGGCCGGCAGCACGTTGGCGACGAAGTCCCCGCCGGCGGGCAGGAGCGCCAGCCAGGCGATGCCCGCTGCGAGGATGACCATGCCCGCGACCAGCGGGGTCCGGAAGCCGAAGCGGGCGACGACCCGGGCGGTCACGCCGATCATCAGGACCATGATCGTGAGCGTCATCGGCACCAGCGCCGCGCCGCCCTCGAAGGGGCCGAAGCCGATGACCTGCTGGAGATACAGGTTGAGGAAGAACCAGGCCGGGACCCAGGCGGCACCCAGCAGGGCCATCGCCAGGTTCGCGACCGCGAGATTCGGCGCTCGCCAGATGGCGAGCGGCATCAGCGGCTCACGCCGGACGGCCTGGAGCACGAGGAACAGGCCCAGGAGCACGGCGGCCGCACCCAGGGTGAGGAGCGTCTCCGTCGAGGTCCAGCCCAGCTCGGGAGCCCGGACGATACCCAGGACCGCGAGCGACAGGGCACCGGTGATGGAGACCGCGCCCAGGACATCCAGGCCGCGGCGGCTGGACATGCCTTCTGGCAGCAGGCGCCGGACGAGCGCCAGCACCGCGATCGCTACCGGCACGTTGACAAGGAAGACCCAGCGCCAGTCAAGAGCGTCGGTGAGCAGGCCGCCCAGGAAGACGCCGGCCGTACCGCCGGCAGGAGCGGCTGCGCCGTAGATCGCGAAGGCGCGCGTGAGCTCCTTGGGATCATGGGCGAAGAGCGTCATCAGGAGCGTCAGCGCGGCAGGCGCGATGAGCGCCGAGCCAGCGCCCTGGAGCGCCCGGCCCAGGAGCAGGATCTCGGGTGATCCGGCGAGGCCCGTCAGCAGCGATGCCCCGCCGAGGATGGCGAAGCCGAGCGCGAAGATGCGCCGAGGCCCGTGGATGTCAGACAGGCGCCCGCCCAGTAGCAGCAGGCCGCCGAAGGCGATGACGTACGCGTTGAAGACCCAGGACAGCTGCGCCTGGGAGAAGCCGAGAGCCTCCTGGATCTCGGGCAGGGCCACGCCGATGATCGACGTGTCCATGATGACGAGGAACTGGGCCACCGCGATGAGCACGAGGGCCCACCAGCGGCGTGGATCGGGATGGAACGTGCTCATGGGGTCGCCTCCTATCAGCGGTGATCCCGACCGTCGTCGCGCCTGACCGGCGGCCACCCTGGCCGCCGCACCGCGTCCGTCACACCGGATCGGGATGCCCCCACGATGCGAGGCGATCACCGCGAAGGGAAACACGAGCGATGGATACGCTCACCACCGGGAGTGGTGGCTGTGAGCCCGTCCGATGGGAGCTGCTCTTCACGGAGGGTGGCAAGGAGCGGTTCAACTCCGCCGCCACAGCCCGACCACGGTCCCGTCGTCGCTGACCCTGACGCGGTAGCGGTCCCCGATGGCCGAGACGAGATAGAGCCACAAGCCCTCGACATCCGACGCCAGCTCCATGGCGGAGCGGATGACGGCGCCCCGCGGGGTGTACGGGCCCAGGTGCGGGTCGTCGTGGCGGATGCGGAGCTGGCGGCCCTGCCAGGAGACGATGAGCGGCTCGGGCGATCTCATGGGATGGACGGTACTGGGGCATCTGTGTCAGGTCGGCTGGCACCGGCCGCTTCGGAGAGCATTGCCACGATGGCATCCATCTCGGTGTCGCGACCGTCATCGGCTGGGGATAGCGGCGCAGCCGTGCGCGTGGACATCGGGTGCCCCACCCTGTAGTGTCGGCCGCTCACGGCCGCACCGGGCGGCGAGACAGTCGCCGATGCCGACCTGCCGGGGGGCGGGAGGAAGCGCACATGCGCAAGGTTCTCGGTCTCTCCCTCTCCGTCGTCCTGGGGCTCGTCGCGATCCCCCTGCTCGCTGCTGCCGTCGCCGTCGGCCAGTCGGACGAGCCGACCGACCTGATGCGCCCGAGGGCGGCGACCATCGCCTTCGATGCGCACCCTCCCTGGGTGGATGGCACGCGGCTGGCGGACGACCCCGGGGTCCTCCACTTCGAGGGCGACCACACCGAATCCTCCTGGGAGTCGAGCGACCCTCGCCTCTCCGGGATGGTGACCACCACCGGCAACCGGGACATCTACCAGGGTGCCGCTGTCATGGTCGAGTCGGTCCTGCTCGAGGTGGCGAACGACGACGGTCGCTGGGTCGGACCGATGACCCGGGGCAAGGTCGGCTCGGATTGGATGGCCAGCGCCGTGCTCAGCGGCGAGGGCGGCTACGAGGGCCTGACGGCGCTGGTCTTCCTGGACTTCGGGATGACGCCATCTGGCATCGCGGCCATCTTCCCTGGCGAGTTGCCCCCGGTGCCGCTGCTCGCTGAGTAGCTCGTGTGGGGCACGACGGGGCCCTGGAGTTCCCCGGTCGGTCCTCGCTCAGCGGACGCTATGAGGGCAAGGCTGCCATCGAGGCCTTCTTCCGCCGCTGGTTCGAGCGCATGGCGTCGATCCGGCTGACGGTCCGGCACGTCGCCTTCGTCAACCCCCTCGCCCTCGACCTCGGAAACACGATGTACGTCGAGTTCGACACCGCCCAGGTCACCACCGACGGGCTCTCGTTCCACACCGAGGTGGCGGGTGTCTACCGGCTACGTCGTCGGAAGCTCGTCTACTACCGCGAGTACCTCTTCGACCACGACCTGGCCATGACCGTCTGGGGACCGGCCAGCACTGCTCCAGCGGCAGGCTGACGGCGCGAGAAGAGGCGCGACCCCCTTCGCGGCCTCCGCCTCCAGCGGCCGGCCATCGAGAAGCGGCCGTGGTGTCCGGCCTCTGCCACGGCCCGTCGCAGGAGCGGCGGCCTGAGCGCGTGTCGGCGGATGGACCGGGATCAGCCTTCCGGTGCTCCCTTGTCACGGCGGGTAGCCACGCGTAGACTCCCGCGACGGCCGCGGCCTTGGGGCCCCCGCCCGTAAGCGGGGGCGCACAAAGGAGGACGAGTCGTGGCCATCCATCGACGAACGATCGCTTTCATGGTGCCCGTCGCGCTCGCGACGATCGGAGCGCTGGCGCAGCCCGCCGCCGCATCCCATATGGGCGTCGAAGCCGACTGCGGCGCGGCTGGCACGCTCACGCTACGGGCCACCCCGAATGCTGCGGGCTTCCAGTCACCGGCGGTCTTCAACGTGCTCCTCTTCGAGGAGGGTGGGACGCTGACGCAACTCAAGCGCGTGGTCAACGGCATCGTCACGTGGGACGCCGCCGCTGTGGGGAGGATGGCCAACGCGGTCGATGAGGTCGTCTGCTCGTTCACGATCGGCAACGGCGACCGGTTCGAGGTCACGGGCGTCCTGACCCACCGCTGAGGAGGAGCGGCCCGCCCCGGCCGCTTCGACCCATCGCCTCGGTCCATCACGCTTCGCGACCCCGCCGAAGGCCGCCATCGCGGCATCGACCCCGGACCGCAGCGAGGCCTGATCGACCTCGGCCCGTGAACCCTGCTGGGGCTGGAAGTCGTCGGGCGAGTACGGACGCCGCCTGCGTTGCGGGTCGCGGCGGACGTTCGCGATGAGCGCCAAGAGCTGCTCAAGCCGGTGGTCGTCGGCACCGACCTCGGGATGAACCCCTCGAGCCCATCGGGGCTGTCGTGGTTCGCGTGGACCTGCGCGATGTCCTGGGCGTCCCTCGAGAGGGTCGTACCCAGCGTGCTGAAGGCTTCGCTCATGGATAGGGTCCTCCGTGCAGACTGATGGATGGGTGGGCCGGCTCGTTCCCGGCTACCGGCGCGGCCTGGTCCACCTGGCTCTACCGCGATGTCTTCGGGCGGTTCACGATCGATGCGGTCGCCGCGACCGCGCAGGCGCGCCCGGTCCCGAACGTGGGGGATCGTCGGCTCGAAGCCGCGTGAGGGTCGTGGCGGAGAGGAGCCAGACGATGCCTCCGCATTGCGATTCGATGGACGGTCCGGTCGTCAGCGCCGCCCGCCGGGCCCTCGAAGCCCGAGACGTCGACCTCGTGCTGCCCTACGTCCAGGCCTCCGGAGAGGCCGAGGTGCTCGCCGCCTACGAGCTCGCGGCCGCCGCCCTCCGCGGCGACCCGGTCGTCGACGAGATCGCCGAGATGTACTTCTTCGAGACGGTCGTGCGTGTGCACCGCGCCGGCGAGGGAGCCCCGTACACGGGGCTGAAGCCCGCGGGCCTCTCGACCGGGCCCGTCATCCCCGTCGCGGAACAGGCCGTCGAGAGCGGCGACCCCACCCGACTGCTCGATACGCTGGGTAGGAAGCTCGAGCACGAGATCCGACTCCGCCTCGCGGAGGTGGTCCGCCTGCGACCGGGCCCCGGCGCCTCGGTCGAGGCCGTGCGCGACCACGTCGAGGCCACGTTGGGGCTGCAGGTCTGGTCGCACCACCTGTACGGGGCGATGGCCGCCGGCGCGCACGGGGGTGGCGAGGCGGCCGCGCACGACCACGGCTGATCGCGCCATCACGGCGGCAGGCCGCGCCGGCGGCCAGCGCCGACCGTTCGCCCGTGGACGACGATGTCGACGACGCGCCGGAACCTGACAAGCCTGCCGCAGGTACCCTAGCGTCCACGGTCGCGCGCCCGCGGATCGTGATGGCGGGGACGCAACGATGGAGGTTCTGCCATGGCGCTCTACCTGACCCGGTTCAGCTACACCCCGGAGACCTGGGCGAGGTTGGCCAGCCACCCCGAGGACCGCAGTGAAGCCGCGCGCACGTACATCGAGTCGGTCGGGGGGAAGTTGCACGGTTTCTGGTACGCCTTCGGCGAGTACGACGGGTACAACGTCTGGGAAGCGCCAGACAGCGTTTCCATGGCTGCGGTCGCCATCGCTATCGGTGGGGGCGGGGCCTTGTCGAAGTTCGAGACGACGCCGCTGCTCACCGTGGAAGAGACGCTCGACGCCCTCCGTCGCGCGCCGACCGTGGGGTACCGCAAGCCGGGGGCCTAGCCGAGCCGCACCGTCCACGGCCCTTCCTCGTCCGGTGGCGTCAGTGGCCTACCAGCGGGTGACGGCGCCACTCCGCGGCCCTGAGGTGCCGACGGGCCCCACACCGCTGTGCCGATGGGCGGCCGGACGAGGGGCACCGGTGATGCCGGTCATCGACGCGTCCGACCGAAGGGTCGCTGGACCCCGCAAGATCGATGTGCCCATCCGTGGGTAGGCTCGGCTCCATGCGCGATGAGGGGCTGCGCACCAACCCGGACTCCGTCGCCGGCGCGCCCCCGCCGATGATGGGCCTCCATCGGGTCAACGGCACGACGCTGTACGCGGAGGTCCGCGGCAGCGGGCCGGCGGTCCTGCTCATCCCGGGTGGCGCCGAGGACGCCGAGGGGTGGCGAGCCGTGGCCGAGCGGCTCTCCGGGCACACCGTCGTGACCTACGACCGCCGCGGGACGCTCCGGAGCGGCCGGGATGAGTGGCCCGGTCGGGGCTCCGCCCAGCACGCGGATGACGCGGCCGCGCTACTCGCTCGCCTCGGGCTCCGCGACGTCGCGGTCTTCGGTGGCAGCTCGGGCGGCATCATCGCGATCCAGGTCGCGCTCCGGCATCCGGGGATCGTGCGCCGCGTCCTTGTCTTCGAGCCGGGGTACCTCCGCTGCGTGCCCAGCGGCGAGCGCCTCCGACGTGTCGCCGTCGCGGCGATCGAGACATACCTCGCCAAGCACCCGTCGGACTGGAAGGGTGCCTACGGTGCACTGGACGCGGCCGTGTCCCACCCGAAGGAGCCGGGCGTCGCGGGCCTCCTCGCACCCAGGGTCGGTCGGGAATGGTACGCGGAACGGGAGATCGCCAATGCCGAGGCGTTCGTGCGCGACGACGCTCTCCTCCTGACCGCGGAGTCGATCGACGCGGCGGCGGTCATGTCCTTGGATGTGGACATCCGATCCGCCCACGGGACCCTCTCGCCCCAGGTGTTCCACGACGTCGCGACCCACGTGGCCGCCCTCCGCGGTGACCAGCCGGACGTCGTCGACGGCGTGGGGCACGCGATCTACCTCGATCCCGACGTCGCCGCGCGGTACCTCCGCACCTGGATCGACTGACCCCGGTCGGCCGCCGGCGGGCGAGCCTTCTCCCTAGTCCAGATCGAGTGCAGAGACCGGCGGGAATGGCGAAGGCCGGCCGCGTGCCCACGGGATACGCGGCGTCAGCGGGGAGCGCCCCTCGGGAACGTGGGTAGCCCACCGGTCTCGTGCCCCTGCTCGGCTCCGTCTAGCCTGCGCCGTCACCCTCAGGACTGGGAGGGACCCAACCTCGCCTCGCCCAGAGAAGGCTCGACGATCGGGTTCTCCTTGAGTTCGATCAGGAGCACCCTCGTCTCGGTCTCGCCGATGTTCTCTCCGGCGTGCTCCTGCGCATCGAGCCAGCGCACCACGCCCGCGGGCAGCTCCACGTCGACGGTGTCGCCCGCCCCTTCCAGGCGACGACGGAACGGACTCAAGGTGACCATGACGCTGTCAGGGTGCCAATGCGGGACGGTCCGGGCCCCCGGCTGGTCGTGGTACTCGAGGACGCGCACGCGGTCGTTCTCGAACACCGTCCGGTATAGCTCGGGGTTCGTCTGCACCGGGTCACCCGCCATGGCAGGACCCTAGCACAGGCCCGCGGCCCTCCACGCAGGGCCAGCCTACCGGCGGTCCTGCGTCGCACTTCTCGCGGTGATGGCGGGCGCGGAGGCCCTGGAGGTTCGGCGCTTCAGCGCTGCCGCCCACGACCTGGGCTTCGGACGGCGCTCGCTCAGGCCTCGACGGGGACGGGGAACACCTCCGCGGCTGGATGACCGGTACGCTCGTGGATCCGGCGCACCGCGTCCGCGCTCGGCGCTTCGGAGATGCACCAGACGCGGCCCGACTCGGGATCGGCCCAGGCGTGCTGGAAGTCCACGCTCTCGCTGTCCTGGATGTCGAGGTCCGCCTGATGAGCGTCTCGTAGTGCCTCGGGCGTGATCCCGAACATCCCCTCGTGGACGTCCATGTACTTCGCCATCGACTTGACCTTCCTGGGACCGGCGGGGGGCGGCGTCGGCCTGGAGGGCGACGGGACCAGTCCACACAGGCCATGCTAGCGACCCCGACCGCCCCGGTCGAGGGTCAATCATCGCCGGGCGCCTGTCGAGCATCGGACACCGCGTCCTCGTCATCGAGGAGGTCGCGCACCGTGTCCGGCGCGAACACCCTGGCCCGGATGACCACGCCGGCCACGTGTCTTCCGTGCCACGCCGGGACGGCGGGCGCGGTTGACAGCACTGCGAGACTGCGCGGCATGGATGAGCCCAGCCCGCACCTTCGTCTCGCGGTCCCCGAGGATGCGCCTGGCATCGACGCGCTCATGAAGCCTCGATCGAGGCCATCTTCCCGTCGTTCTACGACGCGCAGCAGACGGCCTCGAGCCGGATCCACATCGGCGACGTCGATCCGGTGCTCATCGACGACGGCACGTACTTCGTGCTCGAGGCCGACGGCCTTATCGTGGCCTGCGGTGGCTGGAGCCGACGCGACAAGCTCTTCACCGGCTCGTCGGATCAGGAGGGCCGCGCACGCCTGCTCGACCCGACGAGCGAGCCCGCCCGGGTGCGCGCGATGTTCGTGCACGGCGAGTGGACGCGACGCGGCCTGGGCACGCGCATCCTCGAGGCCTGCGAGGAGGCTGCGCGCCGCGATGGCTTCGGGACGCTCGCCCTGATGGCCACCCTGCCGGGCATCCCGCTCTACGAGCGCTTCGGCTTCCGGGTCCTGGCTCGTCGGCCCATCACGCTGCCCGACGGCGTCGAGCTGCCCTGCGCCGAGATGGAGAAGCGCCTCCTCGACTGAAGCTCGTCCTACGAGCGCCCCCGACCCAAGGACGACTTGACCCGGGTCCCTTGCCAGAGACCCGGGTCAGTCCACGTCGGCTACCTCGAGAAGGCGTTCCAGGGGTTGCCGTGCATGAGCTTGGCGATGAGCTCCTCCGAGAAGCCGGCGTCCCGCATGGCGGGCACGAACTCCTGGGGCACGGAGTCGTAGTCCTGCGCCAGGTCACCGACGCTGGTCCAGACGCCGTCGACCTGCTCGATCTCGAAGCCGGCCGGCTGGCCCGGATCAAACCAGCCCGTGTCAGCGCCGATGATGATCTGGTCCTCGTAGCCGGCGTCGACGAACCGGGAGATCCAATCGATGTTCAGGTCATAGCCGCCGTAGAAGTCCGTCCAGTAGCCGCTGCCGACGCCGTCGAGGCTGACGTAGGCCCCGCGCTCCAGGGCCGCCATGAGGTACTCGATGCCCGGGTCGGCACCCACACGATCGCCTTCGAGCTTGGCACCCTCCGATGCGGCGGTGAGCATCGCATGGACCCAGATGAAGCGCACTTCGTCCTGCGGACAGCCGAACGACGTGAGCGCGTCCATGACCGACAGCGCCGTCGGCCCGGCGGTGATATGGCTGGCGATGGCCGAGCCCGTCTCCTTCGCCACCGTGCAGGCTGCCTCCAGGACCTTGCGCTCCGTGAGGGTCATGCCGGTGTCGTTCTGCGAGAGCTTGATGAAGCCGGCAGGGATGCCCGTGTCGGTCACACCCACGGTCAGCTCGGTGCGCAGGAAGTCGGCGATCTCGTCGACGGTGGCGGTGTAGGCCCAGTCGGGCATGTAGGGCTCGCGGTAGATGCCGGTGACCAGCATCGTCGGCAGCCCCACCTCATCGGCGACGTACTTGACGATGTCGGGCCGGCGGCCGACGCCCTCCGGCGTGAACTCGATGAACGTCCCGATGCCCAGCGCCTTGGCTGACTCGAGCCATGGGCGAAGGACCTCGAGGACGATCTCCGGATCGGCGTCGAGGTAGGCCACGGGCGGTACCGCGCCGAGCTCGACGAACATGTGGTGATGAGCCAGGACGTCTCCGACCTCGCTCTCGGCCAGCGGTCCGGCCGTCGTGTAGAAGACCGGCCCGCTCTCATCCTGGGCGCTCACAGCACCCGCGCCGGCTGTCGCGAGCACCAATGCCGCACTGATGACGCTCACGGATCGCGATGCTCTCATCCCGTCTCCTCCTACCTGCTCAGCCGAGGGACCGGCTCAAGCCGACGCCGTGCGTGCCACCGGAGGTTCAGGCCAGGCGAGGCTGAGCGCGCCGCCATCGTCGAGCTCCCGGGTGCACACCCGTACGCTTCGGCCCGCGGCGCGAACAGAGTCCGCACATCAACCGCGCCCTCGTCCCCCGGCCGTCTCGTGATTGGGGGGTCCAATCATCGATTATCGATGGTAGGTATGGACCTTCCTTGCGTCAAGGCGTGGATCCGAACGGGAAATCAGGGCGACAACCGGTCGCATGCACACGAGGGATACGGGGTCAGCGGGCCCGATGGCCCCCGACACGGGGGTACCCACCCGGCGCGCAAGGATGGACCGCCAGGTGACTACTCGGGCGGGTTCTCGTAGATCTGCGGGTCGATGACGTTCGAGAGGAGCTCCTCGTTGAGCTGCGCCGTGGGCGAGTCGTACTTCGGCGCGGCGAGCTGATCGGACGGGTAGGGGGTCTGCGGCGGGTACCACGCATACTCCGGGACGACGGCCTGGCCGAGCGTGATGGCCTCCTTCGAGACGTCGATGACGAACAGGTCGGTCGCGATGGCGAAGGGCCCGTCATACCAGCTCTGGACGCTGTCGACGGCCTGCTCCATGGTGTCGCTGTTCACCTGGAAGTGGGTCGCGACGCCAAGGCGCGGCTGGGTCTGGCTGAGGATGTAGCCGAGCGCCTGCTCCGGCGTGTGCGAGGACTGCTGGACCGCGGTGGCGACGTTGAGCGCCTGGTCCCAGCCCGGGTCGCCCGGCTGCAGGTCGGAGTTCTTCTCGGCCCAGACATCGGGTGGCACGACCATCTCGTGGATCAGCACATCCACGCCCTTGGCGTTCTGGAGCACGTACTGGTTCGGCAGTGTATCGCCGCTGAAGACCATGGACAGGCCGTTCCACTCCAGCTTGTAGCTGATGCTGCCATCGCGAGCATGGACCGCGGGGAAGTGCGTGATCGTCGCGCCGTCCTCGTCGTAGGCCACGCCGGTCTCCATGTAGGGCAGCTCGTGGGTGACGATGTCATAGCCATCGCCCTGGTCGACGGTCCCGGTGGGCAGGAAGCTGAAGGACTCCTCGTGCCACTTCATGAGCTTCTTGAGCGTGGCGCCCCACTCCGTCATGCCCTCGTCCGGGCTGTCCCCGGACGGGCCGTAGAGGTGCAGGGGCGTCTTGCGATCCTGCGACGGCCCGAAGCAGTAGAGCGTGATGAGGTCGCTGGTGTGGTCGCCGTGGAGGTGGGTGAGGAAGACCTTCGTCTGGCGCGACGGTGGGATGCCCATGGCCCCGTACTTGGCCGAGACGCCCGAGCCGAAGTCGAAGACGAACGAATCGCCGTTGCCGAGCTCGACGAAGACGCTGTTGGCCTCCTGTGCGATGCGGGGCAGGAAGCTCGTCCCGAGCAGGGTGATGCGCATGCCGTCCTCGGCCAGCGGTGTGCCAGGGGTGAACACCGCGATGGGTTCGGTCGACCAGCTAGCTCCCGGGTTGCTCATGACATCGGCCGAGCCCGTGGCCGGCTCGCCCGCGGCGGCCGTGCCACCGGCCAGCAGCAGAAGCGTCCCTGCCAGCAGGATGGCCGCCACCCCGCGAGGTTGGGTGCGCGACCGGCATGGAGGCAGGTCGACCGTTCGATGGATCATCGTGTGCTCCCCCCAGTCCGGTCGCGCGATCAGGTCAGGGCGGGATCGGAGCGCGATCCGAGACACCCGACATCGCAGCCCACCGCCACCGATCCGTCAAGGGGGGGACGACCTACGTGATTCGGGTCGAACGGCTCCCCGAAGGTGTTGCCTGCCTCCCAAACATCGAACCCCCGCCGTCGGTCGAACCTCGCCGACTTCACCGGATGGTGCGTGGCGCACAGGCCCTGGAAGTTCGACCGGGGCGCGTCGGCCGGGCTCGAGGCACCGATCCCGCCCGACGCGTGAGGAGGAGGGGAGGACGTGCATGCACGTCCCCGGCTGCGGGGCGGTCAGGCGGGCGTCAACCGAGAGCGTGCGGAGGTTTCAGGATGTGGAACGGAACGCGGATGTCGTGCTCGCCGCCGACCCACGGTCCTACTTGACCAGGGGGTCGATGACGAGGACGCCGTCCTCGACCCGGCCGAGCAACTGGACGTCGGCGCTCCAGCGCACGGCCCCGGCATCATTCCAGTCGATCGCGCTCTCATCGAGGCCCGTCACGAGCAGGGAGTCACCCGCGCCACGCGGTGGGTCCGACTCGGCCAGTGCTTCCCAGAGGTGGATCTCACCGTCGGGACCGACGACGAGCGACCCGTTGACGAGGAGCACCTCACCAGCGGGCGCTGCATCCACGTCAGCGATGCTGATGCCAGGGCCCATGGCGATGGGGACGTCCGTCGGCCCGGCAAGGCCGCTGCCATCGAGCACGAACGGGGCGTCCAACGCGACGTCGGTGTAGTAGGGGTAGGCCATCGCGTCACAGATGCGCGTGGCGGCGTCGGGCCGCAGACCGGTCCAGACCGTCACGACCGGTGTGGCACCCGAGCGATCGACCTCCACGCGAGCGAGTCCGTAGCATCCATCCGCCCCGGTCGAGAAGAAGACTCGCAGGCTCTGACCGTCGGGGCCGATCTCGAGGCGCTCCCAGCTCGTCGGGGTCGGGTCGCTGATGGACGGATCGGCCTCCAGGTACTCGGACACGGTCTCACTGCCGGGCACCCCATGGACGAGGGAGCCGGGCTCGGGATCGAGCACGATCGGTGCTGGCGAGGCATCCTGGGCGGCGGCGCCGCCGGCCGGGACGAGGAGGGATGCGGTCAAGACGACCGCTGCCACGCGGGGGATGCGGGACATGGCTGTCGTGTCTCCTTTCGATGTCAGCGAGAAGCCCTCGCACCGTCACCAGACGCCGATGGACAGCCCTGGGTTCCCGCAGCGGGTGATGTCGGCTGTGCCTCAGGGATGACGACGCCGGTGTCAGGCAAGGCGTCATACGGGTGATCGGGGAGCCGTCCGAAGGTGTTGTTCGACGCCTGCGCAACGGCCCGAACGGCCCCGTCAACGTGAGCCGGAGGACTGGCCTCCTGGGGATGGGGTTCGGCCGACACTGCGTGGGTCGCCCACAATAGAGCGCCGTCAGGCTGTGGATCCCATTGCTCCGCCTCCCAGCCCCAGTCGATGAAAGTGAGTCTTCATGCCGCCGGTGTTGTTCTCGGCCTTCCTGGTCGCCCATGCCCTCATCCACCTGAGCTTCCTGCGTCCCCGCCCGAAGGCGGCAGCCGAGGGACCAGCCTGGCCATTCGATGTGCACCGCTCGTGGATCCTCACGCCCCTCCGGGTAGCGCCGGGCCAGTTGCACACCCTCGGCGTGGGCCTCTTCGTGCTCATCCTGACCGGTGCCTCGCTCGCAGCCGTGACGGCGCTCGGGATCGGCCCGGCCTCGCTGTTCGTCCCCGGCATCATGCTGCTCGCCGTCGCGTCGGCTGGGATGCTGCTGGTGTTCTTCCATCCCTGGCTCACCTTGGGCATCGTCATCGACGTCGCGTTGCTGTGGCTGGTGCTCATCGCAGGCTGGCGTCCCGAGGGCCTGGCGCTGTGATCGCCGATCCCCGTCTCCGGCTCCCAGATCGCCTCGCGTGGCTCGCGGGCCTCCTGGCGCTGATCGCGGCGCTGGTCGGCCTCGTGGTCCCCGACCTGTATCGGGATCGCCCGATCCTCGTTGATGCGACGCGGGTCGATAACGCCTTCCAGGTGGTGATCGTGCTGCCGTTGCTCGCCGTGGCACTCGTCCTCGCACGTCGCGGGTCGGTCACGGCCCGCCTCACCGCGGTCGGGTGCCTGCTCTACCTCGCCTACTTCTTCGGCCTCTATGCGATCGCGGGAACGCTCAATGCGATGTCCCTGGTCCACATCGCGGTCACGGGCCTGGCCTTCTGGGCCCTCGTGCTCGGCGTCCCCGGCATCGATGCTCCTGCGGCGGAGCGTGCCGTGGGCCAGCGCCTGTGGCGTCGCTCGACGGTCATCTTCCTCGTCCTTGTCGCCGCGTTCCACATCCCACTCTGGGCCGCACAGATCCTGGCCTCCGTCGTGTCCGGTGAGCTGCCAGCCTCATTGGTGACCTTCGGCTGGCTGAACACGCCGGTCTATACCTTCGATCTCGCCCTCGCCCTGCCCATCGGGATCGCGGCGGCGGTCCTCCTGGCGCGCCGAGACGCTCGAGGTTCGGTCCTTGGCGTGCCGTTCCTCCTGTTCAGCGGACTCCTCGCCCTGGACGTCTGCCTGGAGCTCGTGTCCGCGGCGATGGTCAGCGGTGACTGGGCCGGCGTGCCGGAGGCGGTGCCGTTCGGGGTCATCGCCGTCCTGTCGGGTCTGCTGCTCCTGCCGATCCTCAGCGGCCGCGCAAGACGCACCAGCGCGGGTGCTCCCGTGGTGGACGACGGCGGCCCCTAGCGGGGCGGCCACGCAGTAGGGGGTACACCGCAGGCTCGTTCGTGAGCACCTTCCCCGGTCGGGCGCGCCACGGCCGACCTACTCCACCGGCCCGCAGGCATGCGTGACCCTGCTTGCCTGCTGCCTCGGGTTCGGCGAGACTCTGAGGCATGCCCAGAGCCCACGAGCTGCGCGACGCATCGGACTCCGGCGCACTGGCCATGGATCCGCTCGACCAGGTCAGTGCCGCCGCGTGGGTCGCTGCGTTGCCCATCGCGGCGGCGGTCCTCGATCGCGCAGTCGGTCGCTGCCGATGTCGCCATGGAGGCCTCCCGTCTCCAACAGCTCGTGGAGGACGTGCTCGTCCTCTCACGCGTGGACCGCGGGATCGACCTCCGCCGCGCCGAGCCTGTCCTCGTCCACCATGTGGTGCGGCGCGTGATCAGCCAGGAGCGGCGCCAGTGGCCGGGTGTGGTCATCGAACTCGAGGAGGCGCCCCACCCGGTGATCGCCTCGGGTGACGAGACGTACCTCGCACAGGTCCTTCGCAATCTGCTCTCCAATGGTGCGAAGTACGGCCACGGTCGCGTGAAGGTTCGGCTCGGCCCCGCCGACGGCGGGATGGGGCTCGAGGTCCACGATGACGGGCCGGGTCCCGACGCCGACGAGCGCCATCGCTTGTTCGAGCTCTTCTTCCGCTCCACCTCATCGGCGAAGGGCGCTCCTGGTGCCGGCATCGGCCTGTTCGTGAGCCGACAGCTCGTGCGCGCCATGGGAGGGTCGATCGAGTACCGAGAGGATGCACCCGGGGGCGGGTGCTTCCGGGTGTGGCTCCCCGTGTATGACGGACCGGCGAGCGAAGAGGCCTGAGCGGGTCGGTGCCCTGGGCTGGGAGCCCGGCCATGCTGGCCGCGGCCAGTGCCGCAGCGAAATCGGGTGATCCCGGGCGCGCGAGCGGTCATACCTAGCAGAGGGTCGAGCCGAGACGGCCCTCCCGGCGCTCACAAGACCGCCGGCAATAGAGCGAGAGGCCATGGACCAAGACCTTGTGATGCAGGCACAGGACGGTGACCAGCGAGCATTCGAGATGCTCGCGGCGGCTCACCATCCCCGCCTGTTCAGGGTCGCCTACGGCATCCTCCGCGACCGACATCTCGCCGAGGACGCGACCCAGCAGGCCTTCCTCGACATCTGGCGACACATCCCACGCCTTCGCGACCGTTCGAGGTTCGAGGCGTGGTCCTACCGGCTCCTCGTGAATGCCTGCTACGACGAGGCCAGGCGCAGGCCCACCTGGGTCCCGACCGCGAGCATGGCGCCGGGCGACATGCCGATCGGCCACGACGCCTTCGGCCCGGTCATCGCCCGCGACCAGCTGGACCGTGCCCTGCAGCGACTCTCGCTGGAGCACCGTGCCGTCCTGGTCCTGCGGTACCTCCTGGACCAGAGCCCGGAAGAGATCGGCGAGACGCTCGGCATCCCGCGCCGGACCGTCTACTCCCGGCTGCAGCGCGCCTTGGACACCGTCCGTGGCGTCCTGGAGGCCGATGCACGCGTGCCGGAGCAAACCTCGGCGCGTCAGGAGGTGGCTCGATGAACGATGACCGCTTGGGCAAGGCCATCGGGGGGTTCTACCGAGAGACCGACGCCACCCCACCCGACTCGCGGGAGAGTGCCCACCAGGTCGCGACCCGTCTGCAGCGGACCCCGCAACTCCGAAGACGACGGTGGCTGCCATCGTGGCGACGCGGACCTACGTCCCAAGTCGACACCGGCCGACCGTCCGAGTACCAGCCCAGCCCTATCCCGGCCACGAACGGCCATACCCCCACCGTCATCGGGAGGACCCAGTCCATGTTCAGTCCCGTCAAGGCCATCATCGCCGGTGCCATCGTTGCCGCACTTGGAGGTGTGATGCTCATCGCCCAGCCCTTCGAGCAGCAAGGCAGCGTTCCGGGGGCAGAGACCGAAGCGGTGGCCCCGACGTGGGTCACCGGCACCATGCAGCACGTGGAGAGCAGCTGCTCAGAGACAGGCTCCTCGAACGACGGCGGTTTCAGTCGCCACAGCTACGAGTGCACGTTCACGTGGACCTCCAGCGACCCGCGCCTGACCGGAGACGTGTCGAGGCCGTGGAACGAGGATACCTACCAGACGGACGAAGGCCCCATCTCGGTCGGCATGGATGCTTCCTTCCTGCGCAACGAGGGCGGCGACTGGGCTTGCTCGACCGGCTACCTCGTGAAAGGCTCCAGCCCGAACGAAGAGGCCTTGACCGATGGCAGCACCTACACGTGCGTCGGGAGCGGTGGCTACGAAGGTCTCTCGGCCGTCCTCGTCAGCGAGCCGGCTGAGGGATTCTCTGACGAGTTCTCCGGACTCATCTTCTCCGGTGACCTCCCTCCGATGCCTGAGGCCCCGGCTGCCGAGTAGGCGACTGCGACTCACCGTGACCGCCGACCGCGGAACCCGCCAGCAGACCGACGGCGATAGCGGTGATGAGAGTGGACCTGAGCAGCTGGCCAAGGTCGTGGGCGACCGATCCGTTGACGGCGCGATAACGACTCGTCTACGCAATCGATGGACCATCATGTCACCTGCGGCTCGGGTGGACGTGAGCCCGGGCCATGATGGAGGACGCGTGGACGAGACCCTCGCAGCGCGCAAGCGCATCGGCTTGGTGGCCCACGACCACAAGAAGCGCGACCTGGCGGAATGGGCCGTCTACAACCGGCGGCTGCTGGCGGCGCACGAGCTCATCGCCACCGGCACCACCGGCACGCTCCTCGAGGAGGCGCTCGGCGTCGGGGTGCTGAAGCTCCAGAGCGGCCCGCTCGGCGGGGACCTCCAGATCGGGGCGCTCATCGCCGATGCGTCCATCGACTTGCTGATCTTCTTCTGGGACCCGCTCGCGGCGCAGCCGCACGACCCCGACATCAAGGCCCTCCTGCGCATCGCGATGGTCTGGAACATCCCCGTGGCCTGCAACCGAGCCACGGCCGACTTCCTCATCTCGTCACCGCTCATGACGAGCGACTACGCCCGCGCCCTGCCCGACTATCAGGAGCACATCGACCGGCTGGTCCCAGGCTGATGACCCGGTCCAGTTCGGAAGTCACACGCGCCCGATAACGCACGGCGGCCGTTCTGGTGGCCACCGACGCCGAACCCGCGACCGGTCCTCCGGCATCGACCTGCAGTCAGCGGTGATCGCGGCTGGCGGAGGGGCCATCACTCCGCGGTCCGCAGGGCGCCGACCGACGCCGAGGCCGGACCCGGTCCAGAGCCGAGATGCACTCGGCGCAGGAGCTGGGCGTTGGCGGCCACGATGATCGTCGAGACGCTCATGGCGGCTGCGCCCATGGCCATCGAGAGGTCGATGCCCCAGGGGACCAGCAGGCCCGCCGCGACCGGGATGGCGACGACGTTGTAGCCGGTCGCCCAGACGAGGTTCTCGATCATCTTGCGGTACGTCGCGCGCGAGAGCGTGATGGCGCCCACCACGTCACGCGGATCGCTGCGCACGAGCACGATGCCGGCCGATTCGACGGCCACGTCGGTCCCCGCACCGATGGCGATGCCGACGTCAGCCGTGGCCAGGGCGGGCGCGTCGTTGACGCCGTCCCCGACCATGGCCACGCGCCGACCACCGGCCTGGAAGCGGCGCACTGCGGCCGCCTTGTCCTCGGGCAGGACCTGGGCCGCGACCTCGTCGATGCCCAGGCGCCGGGCGACCACATCGGCGACGGCCTGGGCATCACCGGTGATCATGGCCACGCGCAGCCCGAGGGCGTGCAGGTCCCTGACGGCCTCGGCCGATTCAGGGCGCACCTCGTCCTCGAGCGCGAGCAGACCGAGGACCTCACCGTCGGCGACGACGTGGAGTACCGTCCGGCCCTCGGTCGTCCAGGCCTCGACGATCGGATCCAGGGCGGGCGCCATCTTGAGTCCCAGATCGGCGATCATCCTGGGGCCACCGACCAGGACCTCGCGCCCCCCGACCGAGGCGCGAGCACCACGTCCCGCTAGCGCCTCGAAGGATCGGGCGAGGGGTCGCGAGAGCCCGCGCTCCTCGGCGGCGCGCACGACCGCTCGAGCCAGCGGGTGTTCGGAGTCCGCCTCCACCGCCGCGGCGAGGACCAGGAGCTCGTCCTCATCGACGCCGGGCGTCGCAGCGACTGCTGCCAGCACCGGCTCGCCGCGCGTCAGGGTGCCGGTCTTGTCGAAGATGACGACGTCCAGCTCGCGGGCGCGTTCGAGCGCCAGGCGGTCCTTGACGAGGAGGCCGTGACGTGCGCCCAGGCTCGTGGAGATGGCGATGACGAGCGGGATGGCCAGGCCCAGGGCGTGAGGGCAGGCGATGACCAGGACGGTCGCCGTGCGCACGAGCGCCTCCTCCGGGTCCCCGTCGAGCCACCACCAGGCGAGAGTGACGAGCCCGGCAGCGACGGCCACGTAGAAGAGGAGCGCGGCGGCGCGGTCCGCGAGCGCCTGGGCGCGTGAGGCCGAAGCCTGGGCGGCGGCCACGAGACGCATGATCCCCGACAGGGCGGTCGCCTCTCCGACGGCGCTGACCTGGACCCGCAGGCTGCCACCTGCGGCCACGGTCCCGGCCACGACGGTGTCACCTGCCTCCCGCGTGATGGCTCGTGACTCGCCCGTGATCATCGACTCGTCGACGTCGGCGGTGCCCTCGACGACCGTGCCGTCGGCGGGGACCCGACCACCAGGGCGAACGAGCACGAGGTCGCCCACCGCCAGCGCTGCGATGGGCACGACCGTGATGGTCTCGCCGTTGACACGCTCGGCCGTGTCAGGCAGCAGGTCAGCGAGCGCCGCGAGGGCGCCGCGCGCCTGGGCGATGGAGCGCATCTCCAGCCAATGGCCGAGCAGCATGATGGTGATGAGCGTCGCGAGCTCCCACCAGATATCGACCTCGAAGAGGCCGAGGGTCGCGGCCCAGCTGGTCACGAAGGCCACCGTGATGGCCATGGCGATGAGGGTCATCATCCCCGGCTGGCGCCCGCGGAGCTCGGGAACGGCCCCGCGCAGGAAGACGCTGCCGCCGTACACGAAGATGATCGTGCCCAGGATGGCCGGGATGAGGTCCGACCCTGGGAAGGCGGGTGCCGCGTAGCCCAGCCACATCTGGACCTCGTGGCTCCAGAAGACGACCGGGATGGTGAGGAGCAGGCTCAGCCAGAAGCGGTCGCGGAACATCGCCACCGAGTGACCCTCGTGGCGGTCATGGCCCGCGTGGGCCTGCGGAGCGTCCTGGTCGTGAGCCCCACCGGCGGTGGCTGCCTCGTGGTGCTGGTGGTGTGCATCCATTCGGGCACCTCGGATCTGGCGAGTGCTCGCCCGCGACTCGCGCCGAGGCGAAGACCATCTGGAGCCCCCGCCTCAGCATCGCATCCGCAGTCAAGGCGCCCACCTGGCACCAGCGGGAGGCGCCCGAGCGGTCCATGCGACGGTCGGCAGTCGCTCGGTCTCTACATGGCCCTTCCCGCCCATCTCGAGCACGCAGAACCCGATCGCCCTCGAGATCTCGTGGTATGCAGACCGAGATACCGGTCGTACACTCGCGGCCTCCACGCCCCCCAAGGAGGAACCCCATGGACCACGCCGCGACGATCCGAAGCTTCTACGATCTCATCAACGCCGGTGACATCGATGGCTTCGGTGCCCTGATGGCCGACGATTTCGTCGAGCACGAGCAGCTGGCCGGCCTCGAGCCGACGAAGGACGGGGTCCTCGCCTTCTTCCGGGTCCAGCGGGCCGCCTTCCCGGACATGCGCATGGACGTGGAGGACATCATCGCGAGCGGGGACAAGGTCTTCGTGCGCGTCCGCTACACCGGGACGCACCAGGGTGACTTCATGGGCCTGCCGCCGAGCGGCAAGCGAGTCGATGCGCAGCTCATCGACATCATGCGCATGGGCGACGACGGGCTCTGCCACGAGCACTGGGGCGTCATGGACCAGCTCACGATGATGCAGCAGCTCGGCGCGATCCCGACGGGCCCGCCCGCCTGACTGGCGCCTACCCTGGCGACGGTGGTCACTCGCCGGCCGGCACTAGGCCCGCGAAGCGGTAACGGTGGGGAGCCGGCCTCGGCCGTCGCGCATCGCGCTTGGATCATCGGCGAAATGCCCGGACCGCCGCATTGGCCTGGAGTACCTCGGCCCGATCGAAGACTGATCGATCAGGCGACCCTGACGATGAGGCCCGTCCCCGAAGGGCGGGCTTCGTCTCGCGTTCGGCCCATCCACCGGCTCCTGGCGCTACTCGTAGCGGGACCACATCCGGAGAACCTTCACGACGCGTTCCTCTGCCAGCACCTGGTACACGAGCCGGTGCTGGATGTTGATCCGCCGCGAATACGCGCCGGTGAGGTCCCCCACGAGCTTCTCGAACGGAGGAGGGCTCTGGAAAGGGTCAGCTTCAAGCAGGTCGAGGAGTGCCTGGGCCCTGCCCTGGAGTCCGGCCGCGACGACCTTTTGGGCGTCCTTCTGGGCCGTGCGCGTGTAGACGAGGCGCCAGCTCACCAGCCGGGCTCATCCCCGAGCTCCTCCACGGGCGTGGCCATGCCCTCGAGGATGGACTCGCGCATCCCGGGGATCGACACCAGGAAGAGGGTCTCCTGCACGGCGCGCCAGTCGTCCTCGCCCACCAGCATGGCGTTTCCGCGCTTCCCGGTGATCTGGATCGGCTCGTGCGTATCCTGGACCTGGTCCACAAGCCTGTAGAGGTCCCTCCTCGCCTCGGTGGCGCTGACGCTGGTCATCTCGTAGCCCTCGCTTTGCTTGGCATGTCTCGTACGTCATAGCGTACGCCCATGATGCAGCTGGGTCAACCGGGTGTGCTCTGCCCGCGGGAGTACTCCTTCGATGGGCGAAGCTGACCCGTCTGCCTGGCTGAAGGACGGGCGCTGGCTGCTCCACGCGATCACGCTGCGCTGACCCCGCAGCCTGGGTCCGTCCCTATCCTGTGCGGATGCCACCACCTGCCGCGCCGCGCAGGCCCCTAAGCATTGCCACCGTGCCGGCGGGCCTGCTTGTGATCATCGCGGCCATCTCCGTGCAGGTGGGAGCCGCCGTCGCGACCGGGCTCTTCGATTCCTACGGGCCGGTCACCATCGTGGCGCTCCGCCTCGTGTTCGGGGCCGTCCTGGTGGTGGCCGTCAGACCACCCCGCCTGCGCTCCGCGAGCGGGAGTGCCTGGCGCAGCGCCCTGGCGCTTGGGCTGATCCTGGCCCTCATGAACACCAGCTTCTACTTGGCCATCTCGCGCATCCCCCTGGGCGTGGCGGTCACGATCGAGTTCCTGGGCCCCCTCGCAGCCGCCGTCCTCGGGTCGAGGCGCCGGCTGGACCTGGCCTGGGTGGCGCTGGCAGCGGCCGGGGTCTGGCTCTTGGCCGGTGCCGGGCTTGAGGCGGACGACCTGGTGGGTGTCGCGGCTGCGGCCTTCGCTGGTGCCTGCTGGTTCGCCTTCATCATGGTCGGCGGCAGGGTCGCGCGGGACTGGCCGGACGGGCGTGGCGCGGGGGCGGCCATGGCGTTCTCGGCGCTGCTCATCATCCCGGTGGTCGCGGTGCTGGGCGACCCCGGCGCGATCGCGGCATCTCCGTGGGTCCTGGCGGCGGGGCTGGTCATCGGCCTCTTCAGCAGTGCGGTGCCCTACACGTTGGAGGTGGCCGCGCTGGGCCGTATGCGCCCGGCGACGTACGGGATCCTGGTGAGCCTGGAGCCGGCGTTCGCGGCCATCGCCGGCTTCCTCCTGCTGGCCCAGCCGCTCAGCTCGACCGAGCTGCTGGCCATCGGCCTGGTCAGCACCGCAAGCATCGGGGCGAGCCTATCCGCCCGCTCCATCCCGGAGCCTCCGGGCGAACTGGGCGCCTGAGCGGGCCAGTGCGCTGCGGGTGGGCCCGTCCGGCCGCCAGGGGTGCCGTCCCAGCGTGGCTTGTCTACGCGCCGTCATCGAGCGGGTGGGCCCAGCGGAGGCTCCGAAACCGAGCGAAGCCCCGGTCGGCGCTGTACCAGGTCGCACCGCTTTCCACGGCGATGGCCGCGTGATACGCGTCGGGGACGTCGTTGCCATGGGCACCGATCTCGCGGCACAGGTCCACGAAGATGCCCCAGTGGCGCTCGCCCGGGCTGAGCAGCACGGCGTTCGGCGACGCACGCAGCGCCTCGACGAACCCGACCGCCGTCGCCAGGGGCGTCGGCTCCCTGAAGACCCGGTGGTGGGTCACGACCCTCAGGAACCCGGACAGGACCAGGCTGGACAGCGCGAGCGGCTCATCGTCTCGGCGGACCTGCTCCAGCCAGGCGCGGTACCTCTCGTGGTCCGGGCTTTCGGGCCGGTGGGCGTAGACGAGGACGTTGACGTCAACGCATCGCATCGAGCGGGACGTCCTCGTCCATGGCTTCAGCGAGCGATCGGTTCGACGTCAGATCCACCCCGGGCATGACCCCGCTTCCCCCGTAGATGGGGAGCGCCGGGATCGCGACCTCATTTCGTCTGGGCTGGAATGCCAGCTGGACGGCGTCTTCGATGACCTGGCCGATGGTCCGGTCCGACCGGTCGGCGACCTGCTTCACCCGGCGATAGACCTCGTCATCGATCCGGATCGTCGTCCTCATGGCGGGCATCGTAGCACCAAGGTCAGGCATCTTGGTGCTCGCCATTCATCCGCAGCCAGAGGCCTTGATGTGGATACATCGGAATGCTAGTGTGTCCACATGGCAGACGTGGGGATCAGGGAACTGAAGCAGCACCTGTCCGAGTACCTGGACAGGGCGGAGCGGGGAGAGGTCGTGCGGGTCACCCACCGCGGTCGCCCAAAGGCGATGCTCGGCCCAGTGCCGGGCCGCGCGCGCATCGAGGACGGGATCCGCGAGGGGTGGATCGCCTCGGGCACGGGCTCGCTGCTCGGCCCGGTGCATCGAGCGAAGGCCTCCACGCGGGTGCTGGACGTGCTGGCCGAGGATCGTGGCGAGTGAGCGCCTATGTCGATTCGAGCGCCTTGCTGAAGCGCTACGTGGACGAGGCCGATTCGGCGAGCGCGGACAACCTGCTGCGAGGCGAGGACACGCTTCTGACGGCCAGGCACACGATCGTGGAGGTGCGTCGCAACCTCGCCAGGCTCCTCTCGGGACACGACCTGGCCGTGGCGCGATCTGCGTTCACCAACGACCTGCGCTCCATCTCGATCATCGAGCTCGACGAGGCGACCTGTGAGTCCGCCGCATCGATCGCTGAGGCCACCGGCGTCCGAACCCTTGATGCGCTCCATCTCGCAGCCGCACAGCGGATCTCCGCGCCAGGGGTGGGCTTCCTGACGTTCGACCTTCGTCAGGCGCAGGCGGCCCGCGCCATCGGTCTCACCGTCGTGACCGCCTGACGCGCTGTCAGGCGCGCTGCAGCCGGATGCGCCAAGCCTCTGGACCGCGCTCCAGGTACTCCACGCTCAGTCCCTCGCCGTAGCGGTCGCGCGCCTGGTCAAGCAGCGGGAGCGGATCATGCGGGGCCACCAGCACCAGCGCGGCGCCACCGGCCAGGGAGTCGAGCGCCCCGAAGATGGCCGCGTGCCGGATGGCGGGCGGGATGGTCCGGGCATCGAGCACGGGGTCCGCAGCCCCCTGCGTGCCCGAGCACGTGCAACCCGAGTGGGCACCAGCGTGGGGATGGGTTGGCAGCGCTTCAGGCACGTCAGGTCTCCTGGGGGGTGGGATGGGACGCGACGACCCGATACTACCGGAGCGTCGCCAGGGGATACCTTCCCGGTCCGCCCGTCAGGGCCTGGGTGAGAGGATGACGACCGCGGTCTCGCGAGACCGCCGGGCCGCGTAGCCATCGAGATCCTTGCCGTCGTACTCGGCCCACTTGGCCCACAGGCGGGGCCGCTCCTCCTCGTCCGCCGCTCGCGCGCGGACGGCGCGCGACCCGCCTGGAAGGTCGACCGCGGCATCGGGGTGTGCTTGCAGGTTGAGCCACCATGCGGGCTCGGGGTCGGCCCAGCCATTCATGGCCATGGTGACCAGGTCCGGACCGTCCTCGAAGTAGCCGAGGATGGCCGTCCGCTCCTTGCCGCTGCGGCGCCCGACCGTCCGCAGCCGCATCATGCCCCATCGGTCCGCGGTCGCGGTCCGGAGGCCGAGCCGACCGCCAGTGATCGCGTAGACGGCACGCTGGGCCGCCCAGAACGTGCGGATGAACCAGCGCGGCGGCAGGGACGGGGTCTTCGTCGAGGGCGATGCTGCGGACATGGTGTCCTCCTGATCGGTGTGAGGGTGATCGTGGCTTTCGGCGGGCGCCGGAGTCGGCGGGGTCGGTGGTCGACTCGTCATGCCTGGTCGCCCGAGTACTGGAAGACCTCGTCGAGCGACACGCGGAAGATCCGGGCGATGCGGAAGGCCAGTTCCAGCGTGGGCGAGTACTTGCCCTGCTCGATGGCGATGATCGTCTGGCGGGTCACGCCGACCCGATCGGCCAGGTCCGCCTGGGTCATCTCGCCGTTGGCGAACCTGAGCGCGCGGATGGAGTTGGTGACGAGCGTCGGCCTCACCATCGCTGGAACGGCCCGTGGTAGGCCGCGATCTTGGTGGCAGAGCTGAGCAGGGCGCCCGCCATGCCCCCCAGGAAGATGGCGTTGGCGATCCAGAAGTATTCCGCGCTGGTCATCGCCAGGATGAGCGCCGCGATCGAGCCAGCGACGAGTGGCCATCTGCCGATCTGCTCACCGAAGCGGTCGATCTCATTGTCGCGCTGGTCGTTCTTGTCCGCCTCACCGGGGTTGGAGGCCGCGGCCACGACGTTGCCCAGGATGTTGGCCACGACGAAGCCGACGATGGCGATGATCATGGGCTGGACCCAGGAGACCTCGCCGATGGGCCCGCCGAGCACCTGCGGCACGACCATGGCCAGGTAGACGATGAGCGTCGGCACGGCGACGACGAGCACGACCCAGTTGCTCTTCTCCAGGAAGGTCATCGGCGTCCCCCATGTCAAGGATCATTGACATCGTCAATGTACAGAATGCGTGACACGATGTCAAGTATCGCTTACATCATGGCGACGCGACGCCGCGGCCTCCGGGAGGCGCGCCGTAGTCCATGTGCTACAGTGCGGTGATGCAGCGCATACCGGTCCGGGAGCTCCGCAACCAGGCGAGTCGGGTCGTGCGGCGGGCGCGCGCGGGCGAGCGGCTGATCATCACCGTCGATGGCATCGCGGCAGCGGAGATCGGACCGGTCAGCGTGGCGGATCGAGCCCCAAGCCTCCAGGAGCTGATCGCCAGTGGTGCCGTCGTGGCCGCCCGTGTCCGGACCACTCCGCCGCCGCCCACGCCGAGACGCGCCCCATCGGGGAAGTCGAGCGCGGACGTGCTTGACCAGCTGCGCGAGCGCTGATGCTCTTCCTCGACACCTCAGCGCTAATCAAGCGGTACGTCGAGGAGGACGGCACGAGGGTGGTCCTTCGGCGGATGAGCGAGGACCCTGAGTGGGTCGTCTCCGCGGTGGCTCGGACCGAGGCCGAGATCACCCTGTGTCGGCTCGGTTTCGATGCGTCTGGGAGTGCTGCGGTGACCTCCGGCCTACGCGAGGACTGGGAGCACTGCCATGTCGTGCCGATGGACCCGGCCTGCCTGGCGCGAGCCGCTGAGCTCGGCTGTCGATACGACGTGCGGACGCTCGACGCCCTGCATCTCGCGGCGGCAGACCGCCTTCCCCGGCCGCTGGTGATGCTGACCTTCGACCGGCGCCAGGCCGCTGCCGCGCGCGCGATGGGCTTGACCGTCGAGGGCGTGTGACCGAGGGCAGCACCGGCTTGCTGAACCGTCGCGCGAGCTTCGGCCGCTCGGCGCGACCGGCGTCGCGATGTCGTGGCTGCTACCCGTCGCGCTCGTGCGGGCGCTCCGCTCGCGCGGTCTCAGGTCGACGGGTGTCGTGGTGACCGATGGCCGGGCGGGCTGGGCGCTTCGGCCTGCGCGCCGGTCCGGCGCGACGAGGTAGCCTTCTGAAACGATGAGCGGAGTACTACGCGATGGGCCGGTCGACGGTGCCCTGGGCACGGAGCCGCGAGTTGCCCGCGCCTTCGAGGTCGATGGCGTCGTGCAGGGCGTCGGCTTCCGACCCTTCGTCTACCGCCTGGCGCGCGAGCTCGGGCTCGACGGTGAGGTGCGCAATGCCGCCGGCCGGGTGGAGATCGAGGCCGCGGGCAGCGTGTCGCACCTGGAAGCCTTCGCGCGCCGCCTGCGCGAGGATGCCCCTCCGCGGTCGCGCGTGGAGCGAGTCATCGTGCGCGACCTTGGCGATGATGAGCCGATCCCGCTCGCTGGCTCCGGCTTCAGCGTCACGGAGAGCACCGCACCTGCGGCCGGCGTCCGCCTCTTCCCGCCCGACATCGCCACGTGCGATGCCTGCCTGACCGAGCTGTGGGACCCCGCGGACCGGCGCCACCGCTACCCCTTCATCAACTGCACCGACTGCGGGCCGCGCGCCACGATCATCGAGGAGCTGCCCTACGACCGGGCTCAGACCTCCATGCGCGAGTTCCCGCTCTGCCCGCCCTGCGAGGCGGAGTACCGAGATCCCGGCGACCGCCGCTTCCATGCCGAGCCGGTGGCCTGCCCGACCTGCGGACCCCAGCTGGGCTGGCGGCGCAGCGACGCGCCCGCCCTGAGCGCCGTCGGCGAAGGCGCGCTGGCCCGCGCCGTCGAGGCCATCGTGAGCGGCAGCATCGTGGCGGTGAAGGGTCTCGGCGGCTACCACCTCGCCTGCGACGCCACCGACCCAGCCGCGGTGGAACGGCTGCGCGACCGGAAGCGGCGCTGGGCCAAGCCGTTCGCGGTCATGGTGCGGGACCTCGCCGCGGCGCAGGCACTCGCGCAGGTGCGGCCCGGTGAGGCTGCGCTGCTCACCTCGCCCGCTCGACCCATCGTCCTCGTCCGCCTGCGAGCGAACGCCCGGCCAGCGCTGGCCCCGGGCGTCACCGGCGGTGACCGGCGCGTGGGACTCTTCCTCCCGTACACGCCGCTCCATCACCTGCTCATGGCGGACCTGGGGCGACCCATCGTCCTGACCAGCGGGAACCTCTCGGACGAGCCGCTGGCCATCGACGACGAGGACGCGCTCGACCGCCTCTCCGGTCTTGCCGACGCCTTCCTCGTGCACGATCGGCGCATCCGCGCGCGCTACGACGACTCGGTGACGCGCCTCGTGGGCAGCGGGCCGACCGCACGCGAGTCCATCGTCCGGCGCGGGCGAGGCTACGCCCCGGACCCGCTGTCCCTGCCGCTCCCGCTGCCGGAGGGCACGACGGTGCTGGCTGTCGGGTGCAGAGCTGAAGCACACCTTCACGTTGGCGGCCGGGAGCCGTGCGCACGTCGCCCCCCACACCGGGGATCTGGAGGACCTGCTCACACACCAGGCCTTCGAGTGGAACCTGGCGCACCTGGAGCGACTCCTCGCCCTGGAGCCGACGTGGGCGGCGCACGACCTCCATCCGGCCTACCTCTCCACGCAGTACGTGACCGGCCGGTTCCCTGCCGAGCGCCGCCTGGCCGTGCAGCACCACCACGCCCACGTGGCCTCCTGCGCGGCTGAGCACGGCGTGACGGGTCGCTTCCTGGGCGTCGCCTACGACGGCCTGGGCATGGGCGACGACGGGACCTTCTGGGGTGGCGAGCTGCTGCTGGCCGACCTGGGTGGATACCGGCGGCTGGGACGCTTCGGGCTGGCACCCATGCCAGGCGGAGCCAGCGCAGTTCGGCGACCGTATCGCATGGCGCTTGGCTACCTCCTGGCGCCGGAGGGCGGCCCCGGATCGCTCGGGCCGGCGGTGGACGAGGGCCTGGCCGGTGCCTTCCTGGGTCGCCTGGACCCCCGCGAGGTGGAGGTCGTTCGTCTGCAGCTGGCGAGGAACCTGAACGCCCCCCAGGCCTCCAGCGCAGGACGCCTCTTCGACGCCGTCAGCAGCCTCCTGGGCATCCGCGACGTGGCCGAGTACGAGGCGCAGGCGGCCATCGAGCTGGAGATGGCTGCCGACGAGGCGGACCACGGCCAGCTCCCATGGCAGCTCGACCGCCGCGGCGGCCTGCTCATCTTCGACCCTCGCGCCACGCTCCTGGCCCTGCTGGAGGGCGTGGCGGCTGGGACCAGCGTCGCGGTCCTGGCCGCGCGCTTCCAGCGCACGGTGGTGGAGGTGACGAGGGCGCTCTGTCGCGAATCGGGCCGGGAGACCGGGATCGGTGTCGTCTGCCTCTCGGGTGGGGTGTTCCAGAACAACTGGCTGGCAGACACGCTCCTGCGCGACCTGGCCAGCGACGGTTTCGAGGTTCACATCAATGAGCGGGTGCCGGTCAATGACGGCGGCATCAGCTATGGTCAGGCCGCGGTGGCCGCGGCGCGGCTCGGCGGACGGTCCGGGCCGGTCTGAAACAAGGAGGACGAGCGCCATGTGTCTGGGCATCCCGGGCAAGGTCATCGAGATCCGTGACGAGGGCGGCCTGCGCATGGGCCGCGTCGACTTCGGGGGTGTGCGCAAGGAGGCCTGCCTGGCCTATGAGCCGGACGTGAAGCTCGGCGACTACGTCATCGTCCACGTCGGCTTCGCCATCAGTCGGGTCGACGAAGAGGAGGCCCTCAAGACGCTGGAGATGCTCGAGTCCATGGGCGACCTGATGTCCCAGGAGCTGGCCACCATGGGCCCCGGCATGGACGAACCGGCGGTCGTCGATGACCCCGTCCGCGAACCATCCGAGGGGCCTGCCCCGGTCCCTGGTGGGGGCGCCAGGTCATGAAGTACCTGGACGAGTACCGCGACCCCGTGCTGGCCAGGAAGCTGATGGCCGAGATCCATCGCGTCACCACGCGCCCCTGGACCTTGATGGAAGTCTGCGGCGGCCAGACCCACACCATCGTCAAGCAGGGCATCGACGAGATGCTGCCGGCCGGTGTGCGCATGATCCACGGCCCCGGCTGCCCGGTGTGCGTGACGCCGCTGGAGCAGGTGGACAAGGCGCTGGCCATCGCGGCGCGCCCGGACGTCATCTTCACCAGCTACGGTGACATGCTGCGGGTGCCCGGCACCAGCGACGGACCTGCTGGCGCTCAAGGCGCGCGGCGCCGACGTGCGCATCGTCTACTCGCCGCTCGATGCCGTTCGCATCGCGCGCGCCAACCCCGACCGCCAGGTCGTCTTCTTCGCGGTCGGCTTCGAGACCACCGCCCCGGCCAACGCCATGGCCGTCGCTGAGGCCGCGCGCGGCGGCCTCGACAACTTCAGCGTGTTGGTCAGCCACGTCCTCGTGCCGCCGGCCATGACCGCGCTGCTGGAGTCGCCGAGCAACCAGGTGCAGGCGTTCCTGGCTGCCGGGCACGTCTGCGCGGTCATGGGCTGGACCGAGTACGAGCCGATCGCCGCCCGCTACCGAGTGCCCATCGTGGTCACGGGCTTCGAGCCCCTTGACCTGCTGGAGGGCATCCTGATGGCCATCGTGCAGCTCGAGGAGGGCCGCGCCGAGGTCGAGAACCAGTACGTGCGGGCGGTCACTCGCGACGGCAATCGGCTGGCCCAGGAGACCGTGATGTCCGTCTTCGAGGTCGGCGAGCGGACCTGGCGGGGCATCGGCCCCATCCCCGACTCGGGCTATCGGCTGCGCCCGGCCTACGCGCGCTTCGACGCGGAACGCAAGTTCCAGGTCGAGGGCATCCACACCCGGGAGCACCCGGCCTGCATCGCCGGTGCCATCCTGACCGGTGAGAAGACCCCGCTCGACTGCACCGCGTACGGCGTCCTGTGCAACCCCCAGAAGCCGCTCGGCGCGCCGATGGTCTCTTCCGAGGGCACGTGTGCCGCCTTCTTCTCGGCGGGTCGCGGCATCGGGATGGCGGCCGGCCCCTTGCCCCTCGTGGTGCCGATCGGGGCGGCCGGAGGTTCCGCCGCATGACCGACCAGCGCGACACGGCAGGCCTCCCCATGACGGCCCCACTCCCGGACCCCATGGACATGTCCTGCCCGGCGCCCATCCCCGAGGTCGATCGGGTGCTCCTGGGTCACGGCTCGGGCGGTCAGCTGTCGGCGGCGCTGATGCGCGACCTGATCGCGCCGGCACTGGGTGGCTCGGGCGCCGGCGGGCCGCTCAATGACGCCGCCGTCGTGGAGATCGCGGGGCAGCGCCTCGCGTTCACGACCGATTCGTTCGTGGTCAGTCCGCTGGCCTTCCCGGGCGGCGACATCGGCGAGCTGGCCGTGAACGGCACGGTCAACGACCTCGCGATGATGGGCGCCACGCCCGTGGCCCTGTCGCTCGCCTTCATCATCGAGGAGGGGCTGCCTTTCTCGGAGCTCCGCTCCATCACCGAATCGGTGGCCCGGGCGGCCAAGCGTGCCGGCGTCACGGTCGTCACGGGCGACACCAAGGTCGTCGGTCGCGGTGCCGCCGACGGCCTGTTCGTCAACACGGCGGGCATCGGCATCGTGCCCGCGGGCGTGTCTCCCGCGGTGGACCGGGCCCGACCGGGGGACGTCGTCATCCTGTCGGGGCCCATCGGCCTCCACGGCGTGGCCATCATGAGCGTGCGCGAGGGCCTCGGGTTCGAGGTCGAGATCGCCTCTGACACGCAGCCCCTGGCGGCACTCGTCGGGGCGGTGCTGGCCGTGGCGCCGGACACCCACGTGCTGCGCGACCCGACGCGCGGCGGCCTGGCGTCGACGCTCAACGAGATCGCCGCGGCCTCTGGCGTGGGCATCACGCTCGACGAGCCCGCCGTGCCCATCCCGGGGCCGGTCCGCGCCGCCTGCGAGATGCTCGGCCTGGATCCGCTGCACGTCGCCAACGAGGGCAAGTGCGTCGCGGTCGTGACCGCCGAGCACGCGGATGCGGTGCTCGCCGCGATGCGCAGCGTGCCAGAGGGTCAGGAGGCCGTGGTCGTGGGTGCCGTGGTCGCGGAGCACCCGGGCATGGTCACGATGCGCACCATCGTCGGCTCCGAGCGGATCGTGGACATGCTGGTGGGAGAGCAGCTGCCGCGCATCTGCTGAGCCCCGGCTGCGCACTCACTGCCCGTGAGCCTTCGCCGGTCAGGGAACGAGATGGACGCCGGCCCCTTCACAAGCGTGCTGCAGGCGCGAGTCGATCGTCGCGAGGGGGAGGCCGCGCCGTGCCGCCAGGGCCACGTAGGCAGCGTCGTGGGCCGTCAGATCGAGTGCGCGGGCGAGCTCCAGGATCTCCCCGACCGCCGTCGACAGGTCGACGGCGTCGATCGACACGGGCAGCGCCAGCAGGAGATCGCGCACTCTGGCCAGATCCGACAGCTCGATGCGTCCCCGTCGTTCTGCGCTTCGCAGGCCGTTCGCGATCTCCAGCGGCCAGATGGCCGGGGCGACGGCCTCCTCGAACTCCAATCGGGCGAGGATCCGGTCAGCGTCTGCCGACGCCTCGTCGTGGAAGCACCAGGCCAGGGCCGTCGAGGCATCCACGACGAACACTAGCGGCGACCTTCGCGGGAATAGCGACTCAGCCCACGTAGTCGGCGAGATGCTGGCCGGTCAGGGTGCTGCGGGCGGCCGCCAGGTCCTCGGGCAAACCACTGAACACGACCCGGCCGCCGTCGTGCCCGGCGCCGGGGCCGAGGTCGATGATCCAGTCGGCGTGGACCATGACCGCCAGGTGGTGCTCGATGACGATGACCGACTTGCCCGCGTCCACCAGCCGGTCGAGCAGCCCGAGCAGGTGCTCCACGTCGGCCAGGTGGAGCCCGCAGGTCGGCTCGTCGAGCACGTAGATGCCGCCGTCGCTCGCCATCTGGATGGCCAGCTTGAGCCGCTGTCGCTCGCCACCGGAGAGCGTCGTGAGCGGCTGGCCCAGGCGCAGGTAGCCGAGGCCGACATCAGCCATCCGGCTCAGCACGCTGCGTGCCGCCGGGGTCTTCGCCGCCCCGCTGCCAAAGAAGTCCAGGGCCTCGCTGACCGACATGGCGAGCACCTCGCTGATGTCGCGGCCGTCGAGCTTGTACTCGAGCACGCTCGCCTCGAAGCGCTTGCCCTCGCACTCTTCGCAGACCGACTCCACGGTCTCCATGAAGCCCAGCTCGGTGTAGATGACGCCGTTGCCGTTGCAGTTCGGGCAGGCGCCCTCGGAGTTGGCGCTGAAGAGCGCCGGCTTGACGCCGTTGGCCTTGGCGAAGGCCGTCCGGATGGGATCCAGCAACCCGGTGTAGGTGGCCGGGTTGCTGCGCCGCGAGCCCTTGATGGGGGCCTGGTCGATCGAGACGACCCCGGCATCTCGTGGCATCGACCCGTGGATCAGCGAGGATTTGCCCGACCCGGCCACGCCGGTGACCACGCAGAGCACGCCGAGCGGGATGTCCACGCTGACATCCCGGAGGTTGTGCTGGGTCGCGTGGCGGATCTCGACGCTGCCGGTGGGCACGCGCGTCTTCTCCTTGAGCGTGGCGCGGTACCCGAGGTGCTGCCCGGTCAGCGTGTCGCTCGCTCGCAGGCCATCGACGGTGCCCTCGTAGCAGACCGTGCCACCGTCAGCGCCCGCGCCGGGGCCCAGGTCCACCACGTGGTCGGCGATCTCGATGACCTCCGGCTCGTGCTCGACCACGAGCACCGTGTTGCCCTTGTCGCGCAGCCGCCGCAGCATCTGGTTGGTGCGCTGCACGTCGTGGGGATGGAGGCCCGTGGTGGGCTCGTCGAAGACGTAGGTGACGTCGGTGAGCGATGACCCCGCGTGGCGGATCATCTTGACGCGCTGCGCCTCGCCGCCGGAGAGGGTTCCTGAGGGCCGGTCGAGCGACAGGTACCCGAGCCCCATCTCGACGAACGCATCGAGGCTGTGTCCCAGGGCGGCCCGCAGCGGCGCGACCGATGGCTCGTCGAGCTCGCGGACCCAGTCAGCCAGGTCACTGACCTGCATGGCGCAGGCGTCGGCGATGCTGATGCCCCTGATCTTCGAGGCGCGGGCAGCGGCGGACAGGCGCGTGCCATCGCACTCGGGACAGGCCGTGAAGGTGACCGCTCGCTCGACGAAGGCCCGGATGTGTGGCTGCAGCGCATCCACATCCTTGGACAGGTAGGACTGCTGGATACGCGGCACCAGGCCCTCGTAGGTCATGTTGATGCCGGCGATCTTCACCCTCACCGGCTCCCGGTAGAGGAGGTCGTGGCGCTCCTGTTCGCTGTAGTCGCGGATCGGCTTGTCCGGATCGAGGAAGCCGGATTCCGCGTAGAGGCGATAGCTCCAGCCCCCGGCGCTGTAGCCCGGGATGGTCAGAGCGCCCTGGGCCAGCGACTTGGAGTCGTCGAGAAGCTGCGCCAGGTCGATGTCCGTCACGCTGCCCATGCCTTCGCAGCGCGGGCACATGCCGCCCACGACGGTGAAGGATCTTCCGCTCGGTCTTCTTGCGCTCGCCCCGCTCGATGCTGATGGCGCCCGCTCCCCGGACCGAGGGGATGTTGAAGGCGAAGGCCTTGGGTGTTCCGATGTGCGGCTGGCCGAGCCGGCTGAAGAGGATGCGCAGCATGGCGTTGACGTCCGTGGCCGTGCCCACGGTGGAGCGGGGGTTGCCGCCCATGCGCTCCTGGTCAACGATGATCGCCGTCGTCAGGCCCTCGAGGACGTCGACCTCCGGCCGCGCCAGCGTGGGCATGAAGCCCTGCAGGAAGGCGCTGTAGGTCTCGTTGATGAGCCGCTGCGACTCGGCGGCGATGGTGGCGAAGACCAGCGATGACTTGCCCGAGCCGGAGATGCCCGTGAAGACGGTCAGCCGGCGCTTGGGGATCTCGATGCTCACGTCCTTCAGGTTGTTCTCGCGGGCGCCCTGCACCCGGATGACAGCGTGGCGGTCGGCATCGTGCATCGGGCCAGCCTACCAAGTGCCTGCACCAGGGCCCGCCGCGGGCTGCGAGAATGGGCCCCGGTCACTCGCGAGCAGGAGAGGATGGTCCGCATGAAGACAACCAGGGACAAGCACGTCATCGTTGCCGCCGACTTCGCGGGCTACCCGCTCAAGGAGGCGGTCAGGAAGCACCTCATCGAGCGCGGCTGGACGGTCGAGGACCTGACGCCGATCCTCGAGGAGACGCCCATGTACCAGCGGGCCGGCTTCATGCTCGGCGCGAAGATCGCGGAGGGGGAGTTCGAGAAGGGGCTGGCCTTCTGCGGCACCGGGATGGGCATCCACGTGGCGGCCAACAAGGTCCCGCACGTGCATGCGGCGGTCTGTGAGAGCGTCCCGGCCGCGCTGCGCTCCGCCACGGGCAACAACTGCAACGTGCTGGCCATGGGTGCCTTCTTCATCGGGCCGAGGCTCGGGATGGCCATGGCGGACGCCTTCCTCGACCACACCTTCGGCGAGGGTTACGAGGACTGGGAGGGCTTCCTCGAGTACCACGTGGTCGGCTACGAGGAGACCGAGCACTTCGACTACGAGGCCTACAAGGCCAACGGCTTCCGACTGGCCGATGAGACCGTGCCGCCCCTCGGGCCGCCGCCGCAGGGGCTGGCCTTCTGACCGACCCCCGGGCGAGCACCCGTCCGTCCGGGCGGAGGAGCTGACCGACGACGAGTCCGCGGCCCGGTGGCCGCGGATCGTTCGCCGTCCACCGAGCTGCGAGCGCGACGCCCAGGCCACGATCCGCCCCTGCACCGACATTCGGCTCGTCCCACCGTCATCGGATCTGCGGTCTTGTCAAGGCCTGGATGGCCTGTCTTCACGGGTCGCTTGACATCCCACGCGCGCCAGCGCACCGTGCTGACGACACGCGTGGTACGCCGTGGTCATCGGCGCCGCTCCCCCGCGGTGCGTCGGCCCTCCCTCTGCCCCGGCGAGAGAGGACACGCTCGATGCACCGTCCCGATGGCTCCCGCGGTTCGCCTGTCCGTGGCGCGAGGCTCCTCGCGTCGCTGATCGTGGTGCTCGCACTCGTCGCGACCGGTTCGCCAGCGGCATCCCTGGCCCAGGGCGATGCCCCACCCGATCCTGCTGCGGCTCCGATCGCGCTCGGCGATGGCCCGTTGACGGCAGGCACGTACTCGACGATCCCGTTCGTGATCCCGGGCAACGCGCTCTGCCTGGAGCTGCCCCAGCCTGGCTGCAGCGAGACGCCCGAGGACGACGATCTCCGCCTGACCTTCACCGTACCGGAGGGCTGGACAGGGCTTGAGGGCTGGATGCTTCATCCGACCGCGGCGGGCTATCTGACACCCGGCGGGGCATCGCTGATCCCCATGCGGGGCGGCTGGCTCAGGAGCGATCCCTGCCTCACGCCGACGCCGCCGGACATCCCGGTCGGTCCGACGGTCGATGATTTCGTGGGCGCGCTCGTGGACCATCCGCTCCTCGATGTGACGACCCCTGTGGACGTCACGCTGGCCGGCTACTCCGGGAAGTACCTGGAGCTGCAGGTGCCCTCGGACCTCGCCGGGTGCGAATACATCGTGTGGGAGCCCGGCATCTGGACGCAGGGACCGGGCCACCAGTGGCACATCTGGGTCCTCGACGTGGATGGCCTTCGCGTGGTGCTGAGAGCCGACTCCTTCCCCGGGACGTCACCCCAGGTCCAGGCGGAGCTCCTGGCCATCGTGGACTCCGCCCACATCGATCATGCGCCGGCGGCCGTCGCAGCCTCCCCCAGGCCGGCCATCGGCGAGGCCGCCGACGATGGTGCCCGCATCGTCGCGGTCGACACCGTCGACGCGCGCACGCAGGACCTGACCATCGAATCACCATCGGTCGGCACGGTGCAGGTGCGTCTCCTGCTGCCCGCAGGCTTCGAGGCTGCCGCCGCCGCGGACTGGCCCGTGCTCTATCTGCTGCACGGCCACAACGGTGGACATGCTGACTGGACGGACCTGACCGACGTCGAGGCCCTCACGGCGCAGACCGACCTCCTGGTGGTCATGCCCGACGCGGCCAGCGGCTGGTACTCCGATGCCTGGAACAGCGGCGCGGGCGGCCCTCCGGCCTGGGAGACCTTCCACACGACCGAGCTGATCGAGCTGCTCGAGCGCAACTGGCAGGCCAGCGAGGAGCGGGTCGTGGCCGGTCTCTCGATGGGTGGCCTCGGCGCCATCGCGTATGCGGCTCGGCACCCCGGCCTGTTCAAGGCCGCCGCATCCTACAGCGGCGTCCTGGACCCGAGGGCATCCGACACCAATCCCGGGGCCAGCGCCACGTGGGGAGACCCGGTCGCACAGGAGGACATCTGGCGATCGCACGACCCCATGTCGCTCGCGCCGGAGCTGGCGGGCATCCCGTTGTACCTCTCGTACGGCAGCGGCGGAGCTGGCCCGCTGGATGTGGGACCCGTCGACCCCGACGACCTCGAGGCAGCGATCGGGGCCGAGAACGACGCCTTCGTCGCGCGCCTCCAGGAGCTGGGCATCGAGGCCACGGTCGACGCCTACGGGCCGGGAACCCACACCTGGCCCTATTGGCAGCGCGGGCTCCATGCGTCGTTGCCGATGCTGCTCGAGGCGCTCGGTGAGCCGATGGCGGCAGCACCATCGCCGACCGCCTTGCCGGCCACGGGTGTGCTCGATGCCGGGACCTACTTCGCCGCGAAGCCGTACCGCGACTGCAAGCGTGAGTGTTCGATGGACACGAGGCATCACCGTCACGGTCCCGGATGGCTGGGCAGCCAGCGATAGGGCGAGGCCTTTGAACGATCGGAGGAGCCATGACCGTTCCTGCGGGAGCTCTCGGCGGCATCGGGAACACGCCCCTGGTGTCGCTCCAACGCGTCGTCCCACCTGGCTCGGCACGCGTCCTCGTGAAGCTGGAGTGGGCGAACCCGACCGGCAGCATGAAAGATCGCATGGCGCGCGCGGCCATCCAGGCCGCGGCTGCCGACGGCCGCCTGGCGCCCGGCGACACCGTGGTCGAGTACACGGCCGGAACGACCGGGATCTCCCTGGCCTTCGTCTGCGCCGCGTTGGGGTATCGGCTGCACGTGGCCTTCTCGGACGCCTTCAGCGATGAGAAGCGGCGAACGATGCAGGCCTTCGGAGCCGCGATCACGGACGTCCCCAGTGATGGTGGGCGCATCACCGCGGACCTCATCAAGGCCATGATCGCCACGTCGCAGGAGCTGGCGACCCAGCCCGGCCACTGGTGGTGCGACCAGCTCAACAACCACGACGCCACGAAGGGCTACATGCCCATGGGCGAGGAGATCTGGCAGCAGTCCGGCGGGCAGGTCGACGCCTTCGTCCACACGGTGGGCACGGCGCACTCCATCCACGGTGTCACCCGGGCGCTGCGTGCCCATCGGTCGGACGTCGTGGTCATCGCCGTGGAGCCTGCGGAGTCGGCGGTCCTCTCGGGTGGGCCGACCGGCTCGCACCGCATCGAAGGCATCGGCATCGGCTTCCTGCCGCCCCTCTGGCAGCCGGACCAGGTGGATGGTATCGAGCAGGTCAGCACGGCCGACGCGTGGGCGATGACCAGGCGCTTGGCACGCGAGGAGGGGCTCTTCGCCGGTGCCTCCGGCGGTGCCAACGTGGTGGCTGCGCTCCGGGTCGCGGAGCGGCTCGGTCCCCAAGCCACTGTGGCCACGATCCTCTGTGACTCAGGGCTCCGCTACCTCTCCACCGAGCTGTACCGACCACCGGACGACTGACGTCTGGCCGGTTCCGGCTGGACCGACCGCCAAGGCGCCCGGTGAGGTCAGCCCGGACCCAGTGAAGAACATCACGGTCTCCGTGCCTGATGAGGTCTACCGTGCCGCTCGCATCCGAGCTGCTGAGGAGGGTCGGTCGGTCAGCGGCATGGTGTCCGCCTACCTGCGCTCCCTGTCCGGCACGGAGGCCGAGTTCGCACGGCTGGAAGCGCAGCAACGTCGCATCCAGTCCGAGAGTTCGAAGGCAGATTCCTGCCGGGCGACGGACCGACTGGACACGGGACGAGGCCCAGCCTTTGATCGAGTCGTGGCGCCGCTTCCCGGTGCAAGCGATGACGGTCGACGTGATGCGAGCCGCGCTGGTGACCCGGCAGCGCTTCGGCATCTCCTACTGGGACGCCGCCATCCTGGAGGCCGGTCGGGCCCTCGGCTGCACGGTCGTCCTTTCCGAGGATCTGGACAGCGCCACCGACTACAACGGCATCCGCGTCGAGGATCCGTTCAAGGCCGGGTTCGGCGGCCTGGAGGTCCTCCAGGTCTGAGCATGCCCCGCGGGCTGACGTTCCGCACGACCTGGCGACACCGTTGCCACGGCCAGAGACTCGGTCGCCGTCAGTCCCCGGGATCGGTGCCGGGCTCCGGGGTGGCAGCCGGGAGCAGCGGCAGCCCGCCCTCACGGCCCGTGCCCATCAGGCCGACCTGGTGGTAGACGCGGATCTTCTCGCGCGTGTCCGCGATGTCCAGGTTGCGCATCGTGAGCTGTCCGATGCGGTCGAGCGGCGAGAAGAAGACCTCCTCGCCCTTCTCCATCGTGAGCCGCTCCGGGTGGTAGGTGAGGTTGGGGCTCGTGGTGTCCACGATGGAGTAGTCGTTGCCGCGCCGCAGCTCGAGGGTCACCTCGCCCGTGACCACCCGCGCCACCCAGCGCTGCGCGGTCTCGCGCAGCATGAGTGCCTGGGGGTCGAACCAGCGGCCCTGGTAGAGCAGCCGGCCCAGGCGGCGGCCATTGCTGCGGTACTGGTCGATGGTGTCCTCGTTGTGGATGCCCGTCACGAGACGCTCGTAAGCGACGTGGAGCAGGGCCATGCCAGGGGCCTCGTAGATGCCGCGGCTCTTGGCCTCGATGATGCGGTTCTCGATCTGGTCGGAGAGGCCCAGGCCGTGGCGCCCGCCGATGGCGTTGGCCTCCGTGAAGAGCTCCAGCGGTGTCCCGAACGAGCGACCGTTGAGCGCGACGGGCTCACCGTCCTCGAAGCGGACCGTCACCATCTCGGGCTCGATGTCCACATCTGACCGCCAGGAGGCCACGCCCATGATGGGATTGACGATCGACACACCCCGGTCCAGGAACTCGAGGTCCTTGGCCTCATGCGTGGCGCCCAGGATGTTGGAGTCGGTGGAGTAGGCCTTGTCCGCGCTCATGCGGTACTCGAGGCCGGCGCCCTCCAGGTAGGCGGACATCTCCGCGCGGCCGCCCAGCTGGTCGATGAAGTGCTGGTCGAGCCAGGGCTTGTAGATGCGCAGCTGCGGGTTGACGAGCAGGCCGTAGCGGTAGAAGCGCTCGATGTCGTTGCCCTTGTAGGTGCTGCCGTCGCCCCAGATGTCGACGCCGTCCTCCTTCATGGCGGCCACGAGCATCGTGCCCGTGACCGCGCGGCCCAGCGGCGTCGTGTTGAAGTAGAGCTGCCCGGCGGTCCAGATGTGGAAGGCGCCGGTCTGCAGGGCGGCGATGCCCTCCGCCACGAGCTGCGGGCGGCACTCGATGAGGCGGGCCATCTCTGCGCCGTAGGTCAGCGCCTTGCGCGGGATGGACTCGTAGTCATCCTCGTCCGGCTGGCCCAGGTGGGCGGTGTAGGCGTACGGGATCGAGCCGCGCTCGCGCATCCAGTGGAGGGCCGCGCTCGTGTCGAGCCCGCCGGAGAAGGCGATGCCGACCCGCTCACCGACGGGGAGACTCTGGAGGATGTTGGGCACGTGACGCTTCCTTGGACGTGTGTGGTCGGCGTGGTGGTCCCCGCAACGACCCGGCACACCGCGGTCGAAGCGCGGACCGTCAGGCTACACCGTGTCGGGGCCTGAGGGGTCCCCGGCTCCGCGGAGCCTCCCTGCAAGGGCGACCAGTTCCACCTGACGGACCTGCCACTGGCCTGATCGCCGGTCTCCACCGGACCAGCCGTCAGGAGGCTCCTCGCGACCACCTCCAGGAGCACGCCGCCTGCCCGGCTGCGCTCCTCCAGGATGTGCAGCCCGGCCGACTCGAGGGATGCCCGAAGGTCGTGGTCCAATCGGCAGCCGCCGAAGGCCCACGCCCATGCCGGGGCGAGGCGCGTTTGCGCCGCGGCGACGCCGGCGTGGTCGGCGCGCGCATGCTCCAGGAAGCGCAGGGTGCCGCCCGGCCGGAGGACGCGGCGGCCTTCCCGCAGTGCCGCCGCCACGTCGTCCACCGAGCAGAGCACGAACGTCCCGACCACGGTGTCGAACGAGGCGTCCGGATAGGGCAGGGCGGCGGCATCGCCAGATGCCAGGGCGACCGTTCGGCCAAGGCGGGCCGCACGCTGCCGGGCCACGGCCAGGGCGTGCTCGCTCGGGTCGATGGCGTGGAGGTCGGTGTCCGGAGGGTAGGCAGGCAGGTTGAGTCCCGTACCGATCCCGATCTCCAGCACGTCGCCCCGTGCCCCCGCGAGCAGTCGCTCCCGAGCGCGCCGGAGCCCGGCCCGATCGGCGACGCGCATCGCCCCGTCGTAGAGGCCCGCGGTCGCCGCATCCCCGATCTGTGCGCGCGAGCCGGCACCACGCTCCGGCAGGAAGCGGTTCCCCGCGAGGTTCGCCAACTCCATCAGGATGCCCGCGGCCTCCAGCTCCCGGCGGTGGCGCGGAGAGAGGTCGGTGGGCGGACTGGCGGCGCGAGGACCCCTGATGGCCAGCGCCTGCCCGTACGCATAGGCGGCTGCATCGGCCGGGCCGAAGCTCGCCGGGTCGTGCACCGGGAGGCCGGCGGCACGGCCCCAGCGCTCGTGGACGCTGGCGCAGGCACGGCAGCGGTTGACGGAGGTGACGCCCAGCATCGTCGCCTCGCGCGTCGAGGCCGGGACTCGACCGGGGAGCAGGTACGCCGACATGAGGTGAGGCATCCGCCGCACCAGCACCGGCAGCCACTGCCGAAGCGCGGCCGCGGTGATCATCGGACGCCCGACGCTCACGGCCGGCCCTCGTGGACACGGCCCAGGCGCGCCGTGATGCGCGTGGCGATGCCGTCCTCGACCACGCTGTCCGGGTCGCGCAGCGTGCCCAGGATGTCGCGCACGCCGACCAGGCCGGCGTAGAGCGGCGGGCAGGTGGGGCAGGTCGCCAGGTGCCCTTCCACGGCATCGCGCGTGGGAAGGTCAAGCTCCCCGTCCAGGTACGAGGAGATGTGGCGCCGGGCCTGCCAGCAGCGCACCGGCTGGGCAAGGCTGGCGGCACGCCTGGGGTCTCCTTCGGCGAGTGCGCTCACGAGCATCATCCTTCCTCGTCGGAGCCGCTGCTTGGCAGCCGACAGGCCGATCCGCAGTGCCTCCGCGATCTCCGAGACCGGCCAGCCCACGGCATCGTGGAGGACGACCACCACCCGGTACCTGGCCGGCAGACGCACCAGGCCGTCCTCCAGCTCGTCGCGCAGCTCCGCACGTGCCAGCACCTGGACCGGGTCCACCGTGTAGTCGTCATCGTGCCAGCGGTCCTCGACGTCGGCCACGGTGAGCTCGTCGCGGCGCGCCCGCGAACGGTCGATGACGAGGTTGACGAGGATCCGGTTGAGCCAGGGCCCGACTGGGGCGCCGTCGCGCAGCTGCCCCCTCCGCGACCAGGCCCGCAGCGCGGCCTCCTGGGCCAGGTCTTCCGCCGACACGGGGTCGCGGGTCAGATGGATGGCCAGCCGCGCGAGTCGCGGCAGCTCTGCCTCCAGGGCACGGCCGAAGTCGGCCGCGTCCAGGTGCGTCGTCTCCCGAGGCTGCCTGGCGATGATCGTTTCCTCCTGTGCAGCCGGGTGCAATGCCCTGCCTAGCGCTGACCGATGGCCCGGATGGCTGCGCCGGACAGTGGTCCACCGAAGAGGGCGCTGAAGACGCACACGTCGAAGGCGCCGGCCAGGAGCGGCACGAGCCCGACGGCTGCCATGATGATGCCTGCTGCCCCGCCGACCGCCAGCAGCCCGCCGGCGATGAGCGCGACGCCGGCGACGATGCGCACGACCCGTCCGAGACCGGAGGCCATGAGTTGACCGAACCGGCTGGCGGCGAACCAGTTGGGCTTCTGCTGGGTCTGCGTGGTCATGCTGCTGCTCCTTTCGAGCCTGTGCCGATCGCGTTCCGTGATGCGACCGTTCTCCCTGAATGACGAGGCAGGCTCCGAAATGGATACATCGGCGCTCGGGCGTGGCGAGCGCGGTCGGCACCGCGGCCGGCGCTGCGCGACACTGCGCGCATCGGCATTCGAGCCATGCGCCAGGAGGTGTCCGGTGTTCGTTCCCCTGTCCGTCCTCGACTTTCGCGACCGCGCCGCCACCTACTTCGGCGACAAGATCGGCGTCATCGACGGGGATACCAGCCTGACCTACCGAGCCTGGGCCGGGCGCACGCACCGCCTCGCCAATGCGCTGGTGGACCTCGGGGTCCAGCCGGGGGACCGCGTCTCGTTCGTGACCTACAACACCCACCACTTGCTGGAGGGCTACTACGGGGTGCTGGAGGCCGGCGCGGTCCTCAACCCCATCAACATCCGCCTCACGGCCCACGAGATCGCCTACATCCTGGAGCATGCCGGCTCGCGGCTCGTCTTCTTCCATCACGACTTCACGCCGCTGGTGGAGGCCATGGCACCGCAACTGTCGAGGCGGCCCCGCTTCGTGGTCATGGAAGGCGAGCGCGGCGGGATCGCCACGGACGACTACGAGGCGCTCATCGCCGGCGGTTCGGCCGAGCCGCGTCACCCGCAGGTGGACGAGAACGCCACGGCAGAGCTGTTCTACACCAGCGGCACGACCGGGCTGCCCAAGGGCGTCGCCCTCAGCCACCGCTCGCTCTACCTCCACGCGCTGCACGCCCAGGTCGCCCTGGGATTCGGCGAGGACGACGTGGTCCTCCACGTGGTGCCCATGTTCCACGTCAACGGCTGGGGCGTGCCGCACTTCGTGACCCTCATCGGCGGGCGCCACGTCATGCTCCGCCGCTTCGACCCGGTGGCGCTCATGCAGCTCGTGGAGCGGCACGGCGTGACGCGCCTGCTGGGCGTGCCCGCCATCTTCAACGCCGTGCTGCACCACCACGAGCGCTCGACCTTCGACCTCTCCAGCCTGCGCCAGCTCATCGTCGGCGGGTCGCCCTCCTCGCCCGCGCTCATCCGCTCCCTGGAGCAGGAGTTCGGCGTCCAGGCCATCGTCGGCTACGGCCTCACGGAGACCAGCCCCATCCTGACGCTTGCGCAGCCGCGGCAGGTGCTTTCCGCCAAGGAGCCGCCCGAGCGCCGGCTCGAGCGCCAGGCCATGACGGGCTGGCCGATCCCGGGGGTCGCCATGCGGGTCGTGGCCTCAGGCGGGACGGACATCCGGCCGGACGGCGAGCAGATCGGCGAGATCGTGGCCCGCGGCAACACGGTCATGCAGGGCTACTACCGCGACCCCGATGGGACCGCAGCCACCATCCAGGACGGCTGGCTGCACACCGGCGACATGGCCACGATCGACGAGGCCGGCTACGTCTCCATCAAGGACCGTTCCAAGGACGTCATCATCCGCGGCGGCGAGAACATCTCGTCGGTGGACGTGGAGAACGCCCTGGCCGCGCATCCGGCCGTGCTGGAGTGCGCCGTGGTGGCCGCGCCGGACGAGCGCTTCGGCGAGGCGCCGGTGGCCATCGTCGTTCTCAAGCCGGGCGCTACCGCCACCTCCAACCAGCTCAAGGCCCACTGCAAGCAGCAGCTCGCCCGCTTCAAGGTCCCGCGAGAGTTCCACTTCCGCGAGTCACTGCCCAAGGGCGGCACGGGCAAGGTGCTCAAGGCCGAGCTACGCGAACCGTTCTGGCAGGGTCTCCAGGAGCGCGTGCACTGACGTCCGCGGGGCGCCTCAGGCGGCGGAGACGAGCCCTCCGTCCAGGCCTGCGGCCGGCCAGGATGGCTGGTGCTCGAGGTCGAGGTCCCCAGGCGATCCCGGGTGACCCAGCAGGAAGCCCTGCCCCAGGTCGCAGCCTAGCTCCCGCAGCAGCGCCAGCTGCTCGGGCGATTCGATACCCTCCGCCACGGTCCCGAGCTCAAGCTCGCGTCCGAGCTTGATGATGGTCGCCACCAGGCCGTGGTCGACCTGACCCGCGATGCGCGAGATGAAGGAGCGGTCGATCTTGAGCTCATCGACGGGCAGGTCGCGCAGGTAGCCGAGCGACGAGTAGCCGGTCCCGAAGTCATCGATGGCGATCCGGACCCCCCGTGCCCGCAGCTCGGCCAGGATGACACCCAGCTCCGGCGAGCCATCCGCGAACACCGACTCGGTGAGCTCCAGCACGAGCAGCTCGGCCGGGAAGCCGGTGCGCTCCAGGACATCGGACACCAGCGCTACGAAGGACGGCTGCAGCTGGCGCAGCGAGACGTTCACGTTGGCGCGCAGGGGCTGGTCCGGTAGGCGCCGGTTCCACTCGCCGACGCGCTGACAGGTCTGCTCGAGGACCCACTCGCCGATGCGGCCGATCTCCCCGCAGGCCTCCGCCACCGGGATGAACATCGTGGGCATGAGCAGGCCTCGCGTGGGGTGGTGCCAGCGCAGCAGCGCCTCCACGCCCACGATGCGGTCGTGGGCGAGGTCCACGAGGGTCTGGTAGACAACCTCCAACTGGCCCGCATCGAGCGCCACGCGCATGTCAGCCTCCAGCCGCACGCGGTCGACCGTCTCCTCGTACATGTGAGGCGCGAAGACCTGGTGACCGCCCCGCGCCTCGCGCTTGGCCTCGTACATGGCGATGTCGGCGTTGCGCAGAAGGGAGACGTGGTCGTCGTCACGCGACTCGCTGCGCACGATGCCGATGGAGGCCGAGATGGCAAGCTCACGGCCGCCGATGGCGAACGGTCCCACCAGCGCATGATGGATGCGCTCGGCGACGCCGACCGCCTCGCTCGCGTCGGTGGTCTCCTCCACGAGGACGCCGAACTCATCGCCGCCAAGCCGAGCGGCCGTGTCCTCCGGCCGCAGCACGGTGCGCAGGCGTCGGGCGACCTCCAGGAGGACCTCGTCGCCGGCCGTGTGCCCCAGCGTGTCGTTGACGGACTTGAAGGTGTCCAGGTCCAGGAACAGGACGGCTGGGCGGGAGCGCCGGCGGCGGGCGCGCCGCAGCGCCTGCTCGAGCCGGTCGTTGAAGAGGGCCCGGTTGGCGAGGCCGGTGAGGGGATCCTGCAGGGCCCGGGTGCGCAGCTCGCCCTCGAAGGCGAGGCGCTCGGTGACGTCACGGAAGGTGACGACGAGCCCGGCCACCAGCTCGTTCTCGAGCAGGTTCACGACCCCGACCTCCAGGTCGCACGGCGGAGTCGACGACGACCGGCAGGCGACGGTCCCGCTGCCGCCCGGCCGCTGGCCGGCGTTGCGCAGCAGCTCGCGCAGGAGCGGCGCATCCTCCGGCCGCACGACGCCGGTGATGGTGGTGCCCACGGGGTCGTGCGGCTCGCCGGCCATGAGCGCCGGTGTCGACGGCGTGGCGTAGCGGATCACGCCGCCCCGGTCCACCACCACGACGGCGTCGGAGGCGTTGCGCAGGATCTCGCGGAAGCGTTCCTCGCTGTGGAGGCGCTGCGCCAGCAGCCGCGTGTTCTGCCGTGCCGTGAGGAACTGGCGCAGGCTTACCATCGCTGTCACGCAGATGGCTCCGGCGAGGAGGACGTGTTGGTCGGCGCTGCCCCCCGCCACGGACGCCCAGAGAAGGCCGAACACCAGCGCCGTCGCGAGGTACGGCAGGGCAGGGATGGGTCGCAGGTGGGCCGTGCTCGTCGACTGGCCGGATGCGCGCGAGGTCTGCATCTGGACGAGCCCGGCAAAGCCAAGCGCCAGCCAACCCGTGGTGTAGGCCACGTCGAGCCAGCCACCGCTGGGATAGGTGCCCTCCAGGGCCAGGCGTGCGTAGGTCAGGTCAGCCACCATGTTGCAGGCGAGTCCGACGCCCAGGAGCACCAGGGTCGCCGGGCTGACACTCCGGATGCGTCCGAACATGGCGGTCGCCAGGGCGAACATGACGAGCAGGTCTCCGGCGGGGTAGGCGACGGCCACGAGCCCGGCCACGGTGTCGCTGCCGATCGAAGCAGCCACGGGGCCGACCACCAGCCACCACACGCTGGCCAGGGACGCCGTGCACACGATGGCCAGGTCGAGCAGCCGCGTGCGATCGGTCCCCGGGCCTTCACGCGGCAGCGCCAGCAGCCCCAGGACCATGAGCGGGTAGAAGGCCAGGTATCCGAGGTCGGCGATGGACGGCGTGGGCACGACGCGGCCTTGGACGACCTCGATGACGAACCAGGCGAGGTCCGCCAGGGCATAGGCCACGAAGGCGGCGGCGAAGAGGCGCCAGGCGCGAGACACGCTCGGGTGCCGAGCGCTCCGCGCAGCTCGCAGCGCGATGATCACGACCAGTGCGCCGAGGGGCAGGTAGATGGCGTCGGCGATGGCGACCTGGAGGTCCTCGCCACCCCAGCCCAGGATCAGCCAGGACGCGTAGATGCCGGCATACGCGAGGAGGCCCAGTGCCAACAGCCCATCGACCCTTGACGGGCGGTGGACGGCGCCACGGCCATGATCGCGGACCCACGTCTTGAGCTGCAACGTTCTCCCCGGCACGGGGCCGTGCCAATGAGCGGTGACATCCGTCGCCGTGCTGCTGAGTAGTACCGGTGGGAGCAGGGGGATGGGCACCACCCGCACGTGGTATGGCCATAGCCGAGAGGTACCGGGCGCAGGCACCCACCGGCAAGGACCCGGGCCCGAGGCCCAACTCGACGGCTAAGATGGGGGCCATGGCCGAACAGCTCCTGGATCCGATCCCGAGCGCCCTGGTCTTCGTCCTCTTCGCCATCCTCGCCCTCGCCTGTTACGAGGCCGGCTTCCGCCTGGGTCGCTGGTGGCAGGACCGTGAGCCTGGCGAGCAGGAAGGCCCCACGGAGATGCTCGTGGGCGCGATCCTGGCGCTCATGGCCTTCCTGCTCGCGGTCACCATGGGCATGGCATCCGACCGCTTCGATGCGCGGCGCGGCCTCGTGCTCGCCGAGGCCAACGCCATCGGCACCGCGTACCTGCAGGCTGACTATCTGCCCGAGGCCGACGCCGAGGCCATGAAGGAGCTGCTGCGGGAGTACCTCGACCTGCGCATCGTGGATGATCCGTCGGCGGTCCAGGCGAACATCCAGCGCTCCGTGGCGCTGCATACGGAGATGTGGTCCATCAACGCCACGGTGGCACGATCCGGCCACAGCCCCGACCTCGTCTCGGCGTTCGGCGACTCCCTGTCAGAGGTCGTCGCTGTCAACGAGGCACGCATCGTCGCCGGTCTCTACGCCCGCGTGCCTGAGACCGTCGTCCTCCTCCTGCTCGTCGGGTCGGCGCTCTCGCTGGGCATGGTCGGCTATAACGCGGGCCTCAAGCGCCACCGCAGCATCCTGAGCGCCCTGGTCATGATCGTGGCGCTCGGGGTCGTCCTGACGCTCGTCATCGACCTTGACCGGCCGCAGGAGGGTTTCATCGACGTCAGCCAGCAGGCACTGCTCGACGTCCAGACCTGGGTCGGCCAGCCTTCATCCTGAGCGGCTCCAGCCGGCGCGAAGCGGGTCTCAGGTGGCCGGGCCCGATCGAGATCGCGACGGCTTCGCCCGGTCCGCGTCCGCGAGCTCCGTGGTGTTCCCCAGGACATCCTCAGCCAGGATCCTCAGCGTCCGGTCCGGCTCCTCGAACATGGGGCTGTGCGCCGAAGCGTCGAATGAGTAGAAGCCCACCAGGGGAGCCGCCAGGGACGCGGCATAGCTCCGGGCCAGCGCGTACGAGACGGTCCGGTCGTGGAGGCCGTGCAGGAAGTAGGCCGGGATGTCCAGGTGGGTCACCTGGCTGGTCAGGTCGGTGGCCAGCATCTGGTCCCACAGGGTGGACCTCCTCGAGAAGCGCTTGCCGCGCCACAGACCGAGCTTCTCGCGCAGGGTGTACTCGGGGAACCTCCAGGAGGGCAGGAAGAGCCCCCTCACGACGGACCGCATGTCACGCGTCGTGCCTACGCCGAGCTGGTGCATGGCCTTGTCCCGCACCGCGTCGTAGGCGGCCGGCAAGGGAACCGTCAGAGGAAGCGGCACGTTCTCAAGCCGGCGGACCATGCCCCGGTCGCCGCGCTCCCGGTAGCGTTCGAGCAGGTACTCGTGACTCAGTCGCTCGGATCGGATCTGGTGGCTGATCTGCGCTACGCCGATGTAGGCATGGAACCGAGCAGGCTCGCGGGCCGCCACCTGGATGCCGACATAGCTGCCCCAGGAATGCCCCATCAGGTAGATGCGGTCCCTGCCGAAGCGCCGACGAAGGTAGTCCGTGACCTCGAGCGTGTCGGCGACGAACTGTTCGAGCGTCATGGTCTCCGCGGGGATGCCCCGACGGTATGACAGTCCCGCACCGCGCTGTTCCCACCAGGCGACGATGAAGTGCCTCTCCAGGCCGATGGGGTAGCGCCGGGTAAGCCAGTACTCGGGCATGCCCGGCCCACCATGCAGGAAGAGCAGGACCGGACCATCCGAGTTGCGACCCGTGATGAACATCCCCTGAGGCAGCCCGTTGACGGGGACCCAGACCTTCTCGGCGTAGCTCGGGCGCGCCCGCCGGGACGGTTCGCGGTTGGCGGTACCCACTACGCCAGGGCGGGTGCCGGGATGCGTGTTCCGCCTCCGCCCGCCGAACCGGCCGTGGGCAGGTGCGCAAGGAATCCGGAGATCCCCGACAGCAGGGTGGCCATGACGGCGGCAGGCTCCAGGGAGCGAGCCCCGTCGGTGACGCGACCGCCACCCGGGGCGACGCCCTCCATCATGGCCTCCAGGACCTGGAAGGTCGCCTGGTCCAGGACCACGTGCAGGCCAGGTGCTCGGTAGAACAGCCGGCCCTCGTCCCTGCCGTGGCCGACCTCGAGTCGATGGGTCGCGCCGTCGAAGCGCCCCTCGATGTGGTCGTCGTCACCCAGCCTGAAGGCGTTGTCAGCCTGCGCTTCGAAGTCCTCCCGGTGGAGGTAGAGGCGCGGCTTGTCCACGAACGGGCGCCCCGCGGTCGGACAGGCGGTGACACAGGTGCCGCACTCGTTGCAGAGATCGGTGAGGACCGCCACCTGGAAGCGCTGCTCGACGGCGAACTCCAGTGCGGTGCCGGCTTCACCGTCGACACGAACCCTGCCGTCCTGCACGACCAGTGTCGGCAGCTGCCTGCGTGACGGCGCCGCTTCATACGTGACGAGCGCGAGGTTGGGGCAGACCCCGACGCAGAGGCTGCAGAGCACGTCGCAGTCCAGGCAACGACTCGCCTCGCGGGCCGCCTCATCGACCGTGTAGCCCAGGACGGTCTCCGTGAAGCCGGCGCGCTCACTCGGTCCGGACATGCGCACCGGGACGCGGTACTCGCGGTGGGCTCTGCGCACGGTGAGGGCGTGGACATCCAGCTCCGGATCCAGGCGATACGGCGAGCTCCCCTCAGGCAGGCCCCCGACCCCCAACGACAGGGCGATGGCGCGCGCCGCACGCTTGCCGTCCGCGGCCGCACGCACGATCGAGGCTGGGCCGTGGGCAGCCACGTCGCCGGCCGCGTAGACGCCGGTCACGGACGTCTGGAGCGTCTCCGGGTCCGTGGCCAGGAAGCCCTGCGGCGTCAGCCGGGGTGGCCGGTCGCCGAAAAGACCCAGCACCGGCGCCTGGCTGATCGCCAGGATGAGCGTGTCAAGGCCGACCTCGAACTCGGAGCCGGGCACGTCGACCGGCACCTTGCGACCGGCCGAGTCGCGCTCGCCCCCATAGTCCGTGCGCAGGCATGTCAGGCCCGTGAGTCGGCCATCCGTGACCTGCAGGCCGATGGGACGGGTCGACTCGAGGATCTCGATGCCCTCTGCCCGCAGCTCGTGGATCTCCTCGCGGTCGGCCGGCATCTGGTCCACCGTGCGGCGGTAGATGACCTGGACGGAGGTCGCGCCGACCCGTCGGGCCGAGCGCGCACAGTCCATGGCCGTGTCACCGGCACCGATGACGCCGACCCGCGGGCCGATCGTGGCTGGGTGACCCTCGCGGACGCCGCGCAGGAAGTCCACGCCGTCCAGGATGCCGGCGGCATCCTCACCGGGAAGCCCCAGCCGCTTGCCGCGCTGGGCACCGACCGCGACCAGGACGGCCGCGTAGCCTTGGCCGCGCAGGCCCTCCACGGTGACGTCGACACCGGCGCGCTGGCCGTAGCGCATCTCCACGCCCAGCCGCTCCAGCTCGGCGAGGTCCTGGTCGATGCTGGCCTGCGGCAAGCGATAGGCAGGGATGGCCCCACCGACCATGCCGCCTGGGTAGGGTTGCGCTTCGAAGACGGTGACGCCGAGCCCCGCCCGAGCCAGCCACTCGGCCGCGGCCAGGCCGGCCGGCCCAGCGCCGATGATGGCCACGCGTGGGTTCCCATCGGCCGACCCGGCCGCCCCCATCGAGATCGCCTGCTCCTGCTCGGTGATGAAGCGCTTGATGTGGCGGATGGCCAGCGGCTCGTCGAGATGCGTGCGGATGCAGGTCGATTCGCAGAGGTGGTCGCAGACACGTCCCAGGATGGCGGGCAGGGGATTGTCCAGGTGAGTGACGCGCACCGCCTCGGCCAGGTGGCCTGCTCGCACGGCCGCCATGTAGCGTGGCACGGCCTGGTCCACGGGGCATTCGTCCAGGCAGGGCGGCGCGATGCAGTCGAAGGGCCCGAGCACGCGGAGCGTCTTGGAGCGATCCGTCCGGTAGGTCTCCTTCCGATAGCGCGGGTCATGGCGGACCACCTCGCCGTAGCGACGCAGGTTGGCGCACCCGGCCTCCGCCACGGAGTCGTCGGCCAAGCCCTTGGCCTGGGCCATCCGCAGGACGAAGTCGTCGATGTCATGCGCGCCCACGGCCTCGAAGGCCGCCTCCACCCGCTCGGGGTACTGCAGGAGGCGCAGGTAGCCGCCGGTCTTGAGCAGGTCAGAGCAGACGGTCACGGTGCGCAGGCCGCCGGCCAGGAGGTCGGGCATGTTGAAGGCGTCGGCGCCGCCCGCGAAGGAGAGGGGCAGCTCGCCCGCGAACTCGTCCGACAGCGTCGCGGCCAGGTTGACGGTCACGGCATGGAGCGCCCGCCCCGACAGGTACATGGTGGCGTCGCGATCGAAGACGCTGCGCCAGTTGCGCACCTCCAGGGTGTTGGAGAGCTTCAGGCCGAAGACGAGGTCGCGCGCCTCGGCGGCCGCCCGCAGCCGATGGAACATGGGCACGGCGTCCTGGTAGCGCAGGTCATGGCCGAAGGCCTCGTCCGGGATGGGCACGTCCGTCCAGCCCAGGTCCCCGTTGATGATGCCGCGCACGCGCTCCGCGCCCAGCAGCGTGGGGTTGCACTTCACCGACGTGTGCAGGCGGCGCTCGTCGATGAGGTAGCGCGAGATGCGCTCGATCTCGTCCGGCGGGCAGCCGTGCATCGTGGAGAGGGTCACGGTGTCCGAGACGCGCGCCGGGATGTCGACGTCCCGGACGGCCGGGAAGCGCCGCGCCACGATGTCGACGTAGGCCGGCAGCCAGGCCGAGGCGTCGGCCATGGCGTCCAGGTACCAGGTCACGTTGGGACGCTGGACGCCCGCCAGGTCGTAGCCGACGCTCATGTTGAAGATGACGCCGGGCCGCTCGCCCGGGAAGCCCAGCGCCCGATGGAGGGCGTGGACGAGGACCCAGGCCCGCAGGTACTCGTCGAAGGACTGGTGGATCTTGAGCTCCTGCGACCACTCGACGTTGTAGCCCTCGTCCGTGATGTCGATGCAGGGCTTGTTGACCTCCAGCTCATCGAGCGTCTGGATGGTCTTGAGCTCGATGAGCCGGGCGCCCGCCAGCCAGGCGGTGACGATGTTCTGGGCCATCTGTGTCTGTGGGCCGGCGGCCACGCCCCAGGGCGTCTCGAGCTCCACCCCGTACTCGCGCCGCCGGAAGGGATGGTTGGGGCGCGGGCGTGAAGACCGATGCGCGTGGCACGCCGAAGATGGAGCCCCGCCGCTCGAGCTCCGTGAAGGCCCAGTCGGTGAGCTGCTCCATCGAGAGGGGCTGGAAGCGGTCGGACATGGGATGCTCCGTCGTGCGTCGTGGCGCCGGATGCCGGGCGCTGGTCGGCGGTCCTAGAGTCGGGCGTGCAGTCGGGCGGCCTGTTCGCGGGCCTTGGCCCGGATCTCGTCGGCGTCCACGCGGGTCGGTCGGCCGTCCTCGAGGACGACCTCGCCAGCCACGCTGATGCGCAGCGGGCGGATGCCCGGGGTGAAGGCGATGTGCCAGGGGTCCATGGGGTCGTACGACCAGGTGACCTCGTCCTCGCGCGCCTCAGGCACCAGCTGCCAGCCGTTGGCGAGCCACGACCAGGCGGTCTCGGGGCTGGCCGTTACGTCCACCGAACGCTGCAGGACGTAGGCGAGGCGGAACGCCTCCAGGACGTTGCCGCCGATGCCGTCCGTGCCCAGCGCGACGGGGTTCGCGAAGCGGGCAGGCTCCGCGTAGCCGACGGCGTTGTTGAGGTTGGACATGGGGTTGTGGAGGATGGTGCCCGCCAGCTCGTGGTCGGTGGGTAGATGGACACAGTGGGCGAGGAGCCAATCCTCTCGGGTCAGGCCCGCCAGTCGGCGCGGCGCGTCACGGTCGCCGACGCCCTCGCAGACGTGGACGTGGACACCCACGCCCAGGTCGGCGGCCAGGCCGGCGGCCGCCTCCAGCGAGGCGTCGGAGCATGTGAACGCGGCGTGGATGCCGACCAGTCCCCGGCCACCGGCGCGGATGAAGCGCTCGTTCTCGGCCAGACCGCGACGGGCGCCGTCCGGGCCGTGGCGGTCGGTGATGCCGTACGCCAGGAGAGAGCGGACACCGACCTCAGCGCACGCCTCCGCGATGACATCGAGGCTGCCCTCGATGGCGTTGGGGGATTCGTGGTGGTCGACGATGGCGGTGGTGCCGTTCTCCAGGGCCTCCAGCGCGCCGAGCATGGCCGACCAACGGATCATCTCCAGGTCCAGGGCGGTGTCCAGGCGCCACCAGATGAGCTCCAGGATCTCGCTGAAGTCGGTGGGCGTGCGGGGCGGAGCGGGCATGCCGCGAGCCAACGCGGAGTACAGGTGGTGGTGGGCGCACACGAGGCCCGGAGTCACCATTGACATCGATCACACTCCCGCGTCGCTGCTGTCTGGCGGTCCAGCGACAGCACCCCTGCTTGGGGAACCTGCCGTGCCGCCCCATCATGGCGCACCCGCCGGCCCCAAGATGCACCGGCGCGCCTGGATGCGCTAGCCCATCAGTCCCGTGGCACGGACCACGGCCACCAGCACCATCGCTGCCAGGAGCCCGAGCAGCAGGTTCCGTCGCCAGGCCACCACGGCGACGCACACCAGCACGGCGAGCGCCTCGACGCCGACGTGCAGCTGGGCCGTGCCGTCCGGGGCCGTGAGCAGCAGGGCGTTGACCACTGCCAGCGATGCCAGGATGGCCGGCCCGATCAAGCGCAGGTAGGCATGCACGCTGTCCGGCAGACGCTCGATGCCGGGCAACAGCAGTGGCAGGGCGCGGGATGGATAGGTGACGGCGCCCATGAGCACCGCCAGTGCGACCAGCTCCACGCTCACGGTCCCGGCTCCGCGGCCGGCTCACGCAGGGGGTCGGGATCCACGCGTCGCTCCTGCTCCCTGGCATCCGGGATGAGCATGGCGACGAGAGGGCCAGCCACACCGCCGGCCATGACCCCGACAGCGGGCTGGATGGCCAGCGCCAGGGCGAGGCCGATGGATGCGCCGGCCACGGCAGCCACGAGCGAGCGGCGGTCCGTCACCAGCGCCACCGCGAGGCCGGCCATGGCGGCGGGGAACACGATGTCCAGGCCCAGGCTGCGCGGGTCGGGCAGCAACTGTCCGCCCGCGAACCCGACGGCCGTCGCGACCACCCACGGCGTGACGGTCAGCACGGCGGCGAGCGCGTAGCTCGGCAGATCCAGCCGACCGAGCGCGTGGACGCCCGGCATGGTGAGCGCGAAGACCTCGTCGGTCAGGAAGTGGGCGGCGGCCGCACGCCGACGCCGGGAGACACCGGAGAGCCAGGGGGCCAGCGAGGCTCCGTACAGCATGTGGCGCGCGTTCAGCAGCGCCGTGAGGACGATGATGCCCAGCCACGGCACGCCGCCCGCGACGAGGCCGACCGCAGCGAACTGGGCGGCCCCCGAGTAGGCGATGAGGCTCATCGCCAGGGCTTCGACGATGGAGAGGTCGGCCTCCCGCGCTGTCAGCCCGAAGACCATGCCGAAGGCGAACAGCGAGAGGATGATGGCCAAGCTGTCGGCCAGGAGACGTCGACGGACCGAACGACCGCCCCGCCCCTCGTCCACCCCCCATCACCTCCTCGTGTCAGCCCGACGCGGCGGCCGAGGCTCGACGGACCCAGCCGCCCTCTCGGGGTCGCGGGCGTAGCATGGCAGTCGCGGTGAGCATCGGACGCGCCAGGCTGGGGACCGCGATAGGCTGACGATGGGCTGATGACGCACTCCGACCACGACCACGACCACGAGCACGACCACGAGCACGAGCATGCCCACGCGGGTCGGCTGGCGCGCCTCGTGGCCAGCGTCGTCGGGCACAGCCACGACCCGGGCGACTCCCTCGACGATGCCCTGACGAGCGATGCGCGTGGCATCCGGGCCCTCAAGATCTCGCTCCTGGCTCTCGGCCTCACCGCGGTGCTCCAGCTCGCCGTCGTGTTCGTGTCGAGCTCGGTCGCCCTGCTCGCGGACACGGTGCACAACTTCAGCGACGCCCTGACCGCGATCCCCCTCTGGGTGGCCTTCGTCATCGGCTCCCGCGCTGCCACCCGTCGCTACACCTTCGGCTACCGCCGCGCAGAGGACCTGGCGGGCCTCTTCGTGCTGCTCATGATCCTGGCCTCAGCGCTCCTCGCCGGGTGGGAGTCCATCAACCGGCTCCTCTCGCCGCAGCCGGTCACCAACATCCCGGCCGTCATCGTGGCCGGCATCATCGGCTTCGCCGGCAACGAGCTCGTAGCCCTGTACCGCATCCGTGTGGGCCGCGATATCGGCTCGGCGGCGCTCGTGGCCGATGGCTACCACGCGCGCACCGACGGCCTGACGTCGCTCGCGGTCGTGGCCGGCGCGCTCGGCGTGGCGGCTGGCCACCCGCTCGCGGACCCTGTCGTGGGCCTGCTCATCAGCGCGGTCATCCTCGTGGTCCTCAAGCAGGCGACGTCACAGATGCTGGGACGTCTCATGGATGCGGTGGAGCCCGAGTTCGTGGACCAGGTCGAGGATGTCGCGCGCACCGTGCCCGGTGTCCAGGCGCTCGGCCCGGTGCGCCTCCGCTGGGTCGGCCACGCGCTGGAGGCGTCCCTGACCATCACCGTCGACTGCGACCAGACCGTGGCCGAGGGTCACGCCATCGCCGAGGAGGTCCGTCACGCGCTCCTCCACGAGGTGCGACGCCTGGACACGGTCCTCATCCACGTCGATCCGTGCAGCCACCGCGGCGACGATCCGCACGCCACGCTGCGCCATCACGAGCGCACCACGATGCCGGTGGCAGGCGGCGCGGGATACGGGCGCCCGGAGGTCAGCCCGACGGGTGCCGGTCCACCGGCGGACGAAGCAGCACGCCAGCCAACCCGCTGACGGCGATGACCAGCAGGACCGGGATGGCGGCCTTGGCGGCGCGCTTGGGCAGGACCAGCTCGAACAGGGGGACGGGGTCGCCAAGCTTCGCCTGCAGCGGGCCGAAGGGGCAGTCGCCGCGCCCGATGACGAGGGCCGCACCCTCGAGGAGCAGCGCGGCCGCGCTGATCGCCAGGGCTCGGTCGCGGCGGCGCGTGAGCGCGCAGAACCAGACATCGGCCAAGGCTGCCAACTGCAGGATGGAGAAGGCCGCGTGCGCGACGCGGAAGGCCCGTGCCTGACCACCCAGGTGGGCCCAGCGCACCTCATCCATGCGTGCTCCTCGTCGGCATGCCGGCTGACGCGTGGCTGATCACGGCCACGCCAGCGGAGCCCATTCGGGTGACCGTCGAGCCGACCCATGGGCTGATCGCCGGCGCCGCCGGGCCTTCACCGGGTCAGTGCCTCACGGGGCTGCGGGGGAGGGCTCCGCGGCGGGGACCGGATGGGTCGCCAGGATGAGGTTCTCGGGGTCGTACTCGGACTTGACGTGGCTGAGCCGCTGGCGGGCGTCGGGCGAGAACAGGTCGCCCAGGTCGAAGGAACGCTCGGCGAAGTTGGGGTAGTTGCGCTCCGCCTCCCACGGCGCCAGCGCCGCCCGAAGGGTGGCGGCGTGACGCCCCACCGCGATCGCCTGGTTCGTGTCTGCCACCACGCTGTAGGTAGCGGTGGCGAATTCGGCGTCCAGTGATGCGATGGCGCCGTGGTCGGGCGCTGCGTCGGCAAGTCGTGCGCCCAGGTGTCGCAGCTCGACCGAGAGCAGCGGCGACCTCGAGCCGCTGCCCGCGGTGTGGATGAAGGTGTCCATGGCGACCGGCGGCAGGTCAGCGAGGAGCCAGCCGTCGATGAAGGCCGGCACCGGGCCGACCGGGTCCATGTGCAGGTCGCCGAGCGCGGCGGGTGGCAGCATCGCGAAGGTGTCGATCTCCGGCTCAAGGTCCCGCAGAGGGCGCAGCAGCTCGAGGCCCTCAGCTTCCGTGGCCAGACAGGCTGCCTCGACGAGGACGAACGAGCGGCCCCGCAGCCGCTCTGGCAGCTCGGAGTCCTGGGGCACGTTCAGGAGGCGTCCGACCGACGTGACGGCATCGGGAGCCGCGGCGGCCCATGCCCGCCACGCGGGAAGGACCTCAGCGGCTCGCTCCTGGGGCCAGAACAGCGCACCGGCGTAGAGCTCGCGCACGGGATACAGGGCGAATTCGAGCGCCGTCACGATGGCGAAGCTGCCTCCGCCACCCCGAAGGGCCCAGAACAGGTCCGGCTCGTGCTCGTGGTCGACGCGCAGGGGACGGCCATCCGCTGTCACCACGTCGAAGGCGAGGACACTGTTGCAGGCCAGGCCGTAGCGCCGTGCCAGCCAGCCCAGTCCGCCACCCAGGGTGTAGCCCACCACGCCGACGTCAGGCGAGGAGCCCGCAAGCCCCGCCAACCCATACCTGGCGGCGGCGGCCTGGACATCCCCCCACTTCACGCCGGCCCCCACGCGGGCGCGCCGCTGGTCCGGGTCGATCACCAACTCCCGCAGGCGGGTCGTCGTCACGAGCACGCCATCCTCGATCCTGCCCAGCGGCATCGCGCCGTGGCCCGTGCCCTGGGGGACCAGCCTCAGCTGGCGCGCACGCGCAAAGGCCACGAGCTCCACGACGTCGTCCACGGTCTCGGGGTAGGCGATGAGCGGGGGCCGCTGGTCGGCGGCGAGGTTCCAGGCAAGTCGTGCGCGGCCCCAGCCCGCGTCCACCTTGGAGACGACTCTGCCAGCCATGCGCTCCCGCAGGCCACGCAGGTGGTCGAGGTGTCGCTCATGCTGGCCGTGCTGCGCGGAGACCACGGTGCGTTGGGACTGGTAGTCGGGGGGTAGCAATCCGGGCCTCCTTCTCGCCGTCCGTGCGCCGCTGGCGTGCGGTGTGACCCTTGCAGTTCGCGACCGCCAGGGTCACGACGCCGGTCACGTCATGGCTGGAAGCCCCCCGCTTCCATGCCCGTGTGGGACACGATCCATTGTGCACGGCACGTGGTCCGCTGGGAAGCCGGAAGATCCGCGTGGCCACGCCATCAGCGTGGCCACGCGGACTCACTCGCTCGAAGCTGGGTCCTCCGCCCTGGCGTAGGCCTCCGCGCTCTCGAACTCGTAGGCCACGACAGCCTCCGTGCCGACCACCCAGGCGTCGTGGCCTGGCTCGATGACGTAGACCCCAGCGGGTCCAGCCTCGATCTCGCTGCCATCCTCGTGGACGACGTGCAGCCGGCCGCTCACGATCGTGCCGACGTGCCGCACCTGGCACGAGTCGGTGCCGACCACGGGCCGGACGCTCTCGGACCAGCGCCAGCCGGGCTGGAAGGTGATGCGGGCGGTGGTCACCGCACCGAGACGCACGACCTCGACGAGCATCCGGTTCGGGGCTCTCGTCTCATCGGGTCGGTCGAACGTGCCTGCCTGGGTCCCTGTCATGACCTGTCCTCCGTTGTCGAACCCCCCGGGGCTGCAAGCCTGGACGGCCGGGGAGCAGGTCCAACCAGGCGATCTCCCATCATGGGTCGCAGGCTAGTAGCGCTTCGAGTCGGCCTCCTCCACGATCCACACCTGCGGCGGACCATCGACACCGCCGCGCTCCATGGCCTCCGGCAGCGTCGGATCCTCCATGAATGATTTGATCCCGTCCGCCGCGGCGAAGTCGCTCACGACGACGATCGTGTTGGGGTCGGTCACGACGCGATAGATGGTGTGGCCGGTCGCTCCGTGCTGCCGGCGGGTGGCCTCGTGCTCCTTGAACACGCCGTGCCAACGGTCGTAGTCGGCCACGTGGTGCTGGATGATCACCTTGGTCATACGGGGTGCCGTTCCTTTCAGCCTGGTCGAAGCTGCGCGGGGCCGCGCGTGCCGGCGACCAGAGCGGGGCTACCGCTCGACGTATGCGGTGATGGGAGGCAAGACGCCGTGTCGTTCCATGGCCGCCACCTCATCGGGCGAGGGTGAGGCCATCATGGCCTGTGCCCCAGCGAGGTCGTGGACGTCAGCCGTGACGGCGATGGTGTTGCTGCCGTCCAACGCCACGTAGTCGGTCACCTCCGTGGCGTAGGCCGAGATGGTGGAAGCGCGCTCAGCCTTACCCGCCAGCCATCGCTCGACGTCGACGACCGCGTGCGTGATGACGATCCTGGGCATATCGACTCCCGCGGGAAGTGCGTCCGAGGCCTGAAGGCGGCGACACCGACCCAAGTGCGTGAGCGGGGAGTATGCGCCTCGTCTCTGCGCATGTCATCAGTGAACGCGCTAGGGCCATCAAGCCCGGTTCTGGTGCGCCATTTGACAGATAATCGAATCAGGAGCACGGTGATGACCCCACAAGCGGACCGGCAGGCGTCCAGATCTGCCCTCCGGGGTCATCCCTGAGGAGGGCATCCCATGCGCCGACTGTCGGCCGCTAGTTCCATCTTGGCTGTGAGCGTCCTGGCGATCGGCGGCCTGGCCTCCGCCACCGTGGCGAAGGACGAAAAGCCGCTGCTCGCGGCGGATAGCCCGGTCGTCGGTGCCTGGGAGCTCAGGGTCGACGGTGATGACCCTGCCAATGCCCCGGCCGAGATCATCTTCCACGCGGACGGCACCTACATGCAGGCGATCCCGGGCATGGTCGGGGTCGGGTCGTGGGTGCCGACCGGGCCGAACACGGGAGCGCTGACCTTCGTCCAGTACGGGGCCTTCGATGACACCGGCTCGATGGGGCACGACACGGTCCGGGCGACCTTCGAAGTGGCCCCGGACGGTCAGACCTTGACGGCGGCCTTCACGATCGACGTCACGAGCCCGGACGGCACCTCCACCGGCCAGATGGGTCCGGGCACCGGGACTGCGACGCGCATCGTGGTCGAGGAGATGGCGCCTGCCGCGCCGACGGGTCCCGAGTCCGGCGACGATGCCGTCTCGGGGTCCCAGACCCTGGACGTCACCTTGGCCGACTTCTCGGTGGCCATCAGCCCGACCACGGTCCGGGCCGGTGAGCCGATCACGTTCGCGGTCACGAACAGCGGTGCGCAGACACACGAGCTGGTCCTTGAGAAAGCCGGCGATGACGATATCCCCCTGTCAGCGGACGGGGTGGAGTCCGAGATCGAGGACATCACGCCCGGCGCGCTGGCCGAGATGACCTGGACCATCACGGAGCCCGGTACCTACCAGCTGGCGTGCCACATCCCCGGCCACTTCGAGCAGGGCATGGTCGCCGCGTTCGAGGTCGTCCAGTAGGTCTCCTCGCGCCAGCCTCGCCCAAGCGCACCGTGCGAAATGGCACCCCGATGATGGGACGGTTGGCCCGCCCGCTCTGAAACCTGCACGTCTATGGTCCACCAACCCTGCACCGCAGGCGAGGCACGGGCAGGAATCCCTTCCAGGAGGCGGCGATGAGCATCATCGGGTCAAGCGCGGACCCCGCGCGCACGGGGGCGAGAGGTACGGGTCGCACCGAGGCCGACCTGCAGCGCTGGGTCACGGAGATCGAAGCCCTCACGGAGCCGCTGAGCGTCCACTGGTGCGACGGCTCCGATCAGGAGTACGCGGCGCTCTGTCGTGAGCTCGCCGAGGCCGGCACCTTCACGGCGCTGGACCCCGTGAAGCGGCCCAACAGCTTCCTGGCGCGCTCTGACCCGAGTGACGTTGCCCGTGTCGAGGACCGCACCTTCATCTGCTCGCGCGACCCCATGGATGCCGGACCGACCAACAACTGGGCCGACCCCGATGAGATGCGGGCCACGCTCACCGAGCTGTTCCGCGGCTCCATGCGCGGCCGCATCATGTATGTCATCCCCTTCTCGATGGGGCCCATCGGCTCGCCCATCAGCCGACTCGGCGTGCAGATCACCGACTCCCCGTACGTCGTGGTCAACATGCGCATCATGACCCGCATGGGCACGGCGGCCCTGGAGGCCATCCGGGCGACGGGTGACTACGTGCCCTGCCTCCACTCCATCGGTGCGCCGCTGGCTGCCGGTGCCGAGGACCTGCCCTGGCCGTGCGATCCTGAGCGCAAGTACATCGTGCACTTCCCAGAGGATCGCGAGATCTGGTCGTACGGTTCCGGGTATGGGGGCAACGCGCTGCTCGGCAAGAAGTGCTACGCCCTGCGCATCGCGTCTGCCATCGCGCGCGACGAGGGCTGGCTGGCCGAGCACATGCTCATCATCAAGGTCACCGCACCCGACGGTCGCGTGAAGTACCTGGGTGGTGCCTTCCCCTCCGCCTGCGGCAAGACGAACCTGGCCATGCTCGTGCCCACGCTGCCGGGCTGGAAGGTGGAGACGATCGGCGACGACATCTGCTGGATGCGCTTCGGCGACGACGGCCGCCTCTATGCCATCAACCCGGAGGCCGGCTTCTTCGGCGTCGCGCCCGGCACCAGTGACAAGACCAACCTGAACGCCATGCGCACGCTCCACGGCAACGCCATCTTCACCAACGTGGGCCTGACCGACGATGGCGACGTCTGGTGGGAGGGCATGACGGACGTGCCGCCCGACCACGCCATCGACTGGACGGGCAAGGACTGGACGCCGGGCGAGGGTCGTCCGGCCGCCCACGCCAACGCCCGTTTCACCGTCGCGGCCCGCCAGGCGCCTTCCATCGCGCCGGAGTGGGAGGACCCGGCCGGCGTGCCCATCGACGCCATCATGTTCGGTGGCCGCCGCGCCGGCATCGTGCCGCTCGTGCGCGAGTCCTTCGACTGGGAGAACGGGGTCTTCATGGGCTCCATCATGAGCTCGGAGATGACCGCGGCCGCCTTCGGTGAGATCGGCAAGCTGCGCTTCGACCCCTTCGGCATGCTGCCCTTCTGCGGCTACAACATGGCCGACTACTGGGCGCACTGGCTGGACGTCGGCTCCGCCACGACGCCGGACAAGCTGCCCCGCATCTACTACGTCAACTGGTTCCGCCGCGGCGAGGACGGCCACTTCCTGTGGCCGGGCTTCGGCGAGAACAGCCGGGTCATCGAGTGGATCTTCCGACGCTGTGATGGTGAGGTCGATGCTCGCGAGACGCCCATCGGCCTGCTGCCCTCGCCGGAGGATCTCGACACCAGCGGCCTGGAGATCCGGGACGGCGACCTCGAGGAGTTGCTGCGCGTGGACGGTCCGGCCATCCTGGCCGAGATGCCCCAGTTCGAGGAGCACTACGCGCGCTTCGGCGAGCGGCTCCCGGCCGCGCTCGCCCGGCAGCTGGCGACCCTTCGGCAGCGGCTGGAGGACGCCTGATCAGCGACCCAGGCTGAGTCAGAGGGCTCGCCGCGCGGGCGCCGGCGAACCATCCGCCCACTGACGACGCCCCCCGACCGGCCGGCGGGCGACCGGCCGGCGTGTCACCCTTGAGCTGCCGGACTCTGGCAGGGCAGGGAGGGTGAGGGTGGCCGCGACCAGCACGCGGATGCGATTGGAGCACTGGCTGCCGGGGCTGCGCGTTGCGCGTACCTACGAGCGTGCCTGGCTGTCCCGTGACCTGATCGCTGGCATCGTGCTCGTGACGCTCCTGGTGCCACAGGGGATGGCCTACGCGGAGCTGGCCGGGCTGCCCGCCATCACCGGCCTGTACACCACCGTCGTCTGTCTGATCGCCTACGCCCTCGTGGGTCCATCGCCGGTCCTGGTCCTGGGCCCGGACTCCTCGTTGGGCCCCATGATCGCGGCTACCATCCTGCCCCTGGCGGCGGGCGACACGGAGACGGCCATCGCGCTGGCGGGGATGCTGGCCCTCCTCGTGGGCCTGGTCACCGTCGGGGCAGGGCTCGGGAAGCTGGGCTTCGTCGCCGACCTGCTCTCCAACCCAGTGCGCACCGGATACCTGGCTGGCCTCGCGGTCGTCATCTTCGTCGGCCAGCTGCCCAAGCTGTTCGGCTTCTCCACCGATGCCAGCGGCCTCGTGGCGGAGACGGCGGCCTTCCTCCAGGGAGTCACGGACGGCCTGACGAACCCCTGGGCGCTGGGCATCGGCCTCCTGAGCCTGGCCATCATCCTGGGCCTCAAGCGGCTCTCGCCACGCACGCCGGGCATCCTCGTGGCGGTCGTGAGCGCCATCGTGCTCTCCATCGTCCTGGACTTGGCGGGCCGCGGCGTCTCGGTCATCGGTGTCCTGCCCCAGGGCTTCCCGGTGCCATCCCTGCCGAACGTGGACCCGGCGGACATCCCGTTGCTCTTTGCTTCGGCGGTCGGCATCTCGCTGGTGGCCATCGGTGACACGATCTCCACGTCCGGCGGTTTCGCGGGGCGGGCCGGGTACGAAGTGGACGGCAACAAGGAGCTGGTCGGCATCGGCTCGGCCAACCTGGCGGCCGGTCTCTTCTCCGGCTTCCCGGTCAGCACCAGCGGCTCGCGGACGGCCGTGTCGTTCCAGTCTGGCGCCAAGACGCAGCTCACCGGGCTCGTGGCCGCCGCACTGGTGCTCCTGATGTTGGTGCTCGTGCCCGGCCTCGTTCAGTCCATGCCCCAGCCGGTGCTTGCGGCGGTGGTCATCACGGCGTCGATCAGCCTCCTCGATGTCGCAGAGCTGCGCCGGCTCTACCAGGTCCGCCGCTCCGAGTTCGCGCTGGCAGTCGCGTGTGCCCTGGGTGTGGCCCTCCTGGGCGTGCTCCAGGGGATCGTGGTCGCGGTCGCCCTGTCCGTGGTCTACATCTTCAAGCGTGCCTGGCAGCCCTACTCGACGGTCCTCGGGAAGCCCGAAGGCGTGCCCGGGTATCACGACCTGCAGCACTACCCGGACGCCGAGCAGGTCCCGGGTCTGCTCATCGTGCGCTGGTCCGCGCCCCTCTTCTTCGCCAACGCCAGCCTCTTCCGTGACCGCATCCGCTCGCTGGTCCGGGAATCCGACCCACCGCCGCGATGGGTCCTGGTGGCGGCAGAGCCCATCACGGACATCGACACGACGGCCGGCACCATGTTGGTGGACCTCGACCTGGAGCTCAACCAGGCCGGCATCCATCTCGCCTTCGCCGAGCTCCAGACGAGCGTACGGGATGCCATCGTGCGCTACGGCCTCCTGGACACCATCGACCAGGGGCACCTCTACCCCTCAGTGACGGAGGCCGCCAAGGCCTTCCGGCGGGAGGTCGGTGGCGGCGAGGGGGCTCCGGCCAGCAGCGAGGCCCCTCCGGTCAGCGGAGCGTAGGGCTCAGGTCAGCGGGGCGAGGCCGTCGGCAGCCCGACGAGCCGGGCGGCTTCGATCTCCCGCTCGACGTAGGTGACGATGACCTCCAGGTCATCCCCGGTCGCCAGGGCGATCCCGTGCGACATGGCAGCACCTGGCGGGGCCTTGGTCGGCACGGGGTCGACTGGTGCCACGTCAGTGACAACCATAAGTAAGTTGGTTGTTATACTTCACATTCGCACCCACGTGCGATCGTCAGGAGGTCACGGCATGCGGTTGGCACTCACGAGGCGGGCGGACTACGCCATCCGCGCGTGCCTGCACCTCGCCTCTGCCGGGCACGCGGATCCAGTGCCAAGCCGGGTCATCGCCGAGGCCATGGACATCCCCGTGCGCTTCCTGCCCCAGATCCTTGGGGACCTGGCCCGCGCCAGCGTGGTCGACTCCGTCAGCGGCCAGCGGGGCGGCTACCGCCTTGCCCGGGAGGCCGCAGGGCTCTCGCTCCTCGACTGCATCGAAGCGGTCGAGGGGCCCACCATCAGCACGCACTGCGTGCTCGAGACGCGGGCCTGTCGGCGCGACAGCCCGTGCGCAGTCCACCCGGCGTGGATCGAGGCCCAGGAGGGCTTCGTGGCTGCGCTGGCGCGCCAGTCCCTCGCGGAGGTGGCTGCCCGATTCACGGGTGGCCCGGTCTTGGATGGGCTGGAAGGCCCTGGAAGGAGCGTTCCCGGATGAACGATGCGATCAGGAGGCCCAGGCTCGTGGCGGTGGCCATGGCCACTGTCCTGGCGGCCGGTGTGGCAGGTGGTCCGCTCTCACTGGTGGCGATCGGTGCCGACCCGACCATGGCACCCATGGCTCCAGCGGCCCCAGTGGGCGCCCTGCCGGCGCCCGATCCGAACGCCCCGCCCTACACGCTCTTCGACCCCACGGCGCCGGCGGTGCTGGAGGGCACCGTGCACGACATCGACCTGCCCATCGTCGACCGCATGATGACCGTGGCGCCCGGTTACGTGGTGAACGTGTGGACCTTCGGCGGCAGCGTGCCCGGCCCGACCATCCGCGTGCACCTGGGCGACACGGTGCGCGTGCACCTCACGAACCACGGCTCGATGAGCCACTCCATCGACTTCCACGCCAGCCAGACGGCCATGGATCACCAGATGATCGACTTCGCGCCAGGCGAGAGTCATACCTACGAGTTCACGGCTGACTACGCGGGCGTCTGGATGTACCACTGCGGCACGCAGCCGACGCTGCTGCACATCGCCAACGGCATGTACGGCATGCTCATCGTGGAGCCCAGGTCCGGGTTCGAGCCGGTCGACAAGGAGCTCGCCTTCGTGCAGAGCGAGTGGTACCTCGGGGCGCAGGGCCAGCCCGTCGACTTCGCCAAGGCCAGCGCCGGTGCTCCCGCGCCCGACTTCGTGGTCTTCAATGGGGTCGCCAACCAGTACAAGGAGAACCCCATCAGCGTGCCCACCAAGGGCCGCGTGCGCGTCTTCATCCTGGACGCTGGTCCCAGCATCGACTCCTCGTACCACGTCGTGGGCACCATCTTCGACAACGTCATCAAGGAGGGCATCGAGCTCGCTCGCGGCAACCCCGAGGGCTGGGGCAGCCAGGCGGTCGATCTGTCGCCGGCGCAGGGGGCCATCATCGAATTCAGCCCCCAGGAGGACGGCATGTACGCCATGGTCAGCCACGCCTTCAACTTCGTGGGTCGCGGCGCCGTCGGCGTCCTGCAGGCGTCCACTCCCGAGTGACCTTCGGGTCGCGCGAGCCCGCGGGCCGGCGTCAGCCAAGCGGGCCCGCCGCCATCCGTGGTGCCGGATCGCTCCCGTCCCAGTGCGCGGGTCTCGCCACTCCCGACAGCCCATAATGGCGCTGCGCGTGAGTGCGTCCGGGGCGCTGGCTGGCGCCCGCGCCAAGACCTGCAGGGAAGGAGCATCAAGGCATGGCACTGGACCCCCGTAAGCTCGTCGTCGAGTTCATCGGGACGTTCTTCCTGGTCTTCACCGTCGGCATGGCGGTCATCGATCCGGGTGCTGCACCCATGGCGGGTCTGGCCATCGGCACCGTGCTGGCCGTCATGATCTTCGCCGGCGGCCACATCTCCGGCGGTCACTACAACCCGGCCGTCACGCTGGGCGTGCTGCTGCGCGGCAAAGTGAGCATCAATGACGCCGTGGGCTACTGGGTCGTCCAGGTCGCGGCCGGCATCGTGGCCGCCATCGCGGTGACGATCATGAAGCCGGCCATGCCAGCCGAGGCCATGGTGGGCTCGCTGGACCTCGTGCCCGCCCTGCTGGCCGAGTTCCTCTTCACGTTCGCACTCGTGTACGTCGTGCTCAACGTGGCCACCGCCAAGGGCACCGAGGGCAACTCGTTCTACGGCTTCGCCATCGGCTTCACCGTGGTGGCCGGCGCCTATGCCGTCGGGTCCGTCTCGGGTGCCGCCTTCAACCCGGCCGTTGCGGTCGGTGGCTCGATCATGAACATCTTCGCCTGGGGCAACATCTGGGTCTACCTCGTGGCTGAGCTCGTGGCCGGCGCCGCGGCGGCCTTCGCCTTCCGGTACCTGCACCCGGGCGAGTAGCTCCCGTCCCAGAGGGCCTGGGGCGCACGTGGACCCCCCGCGAGTCGACCGGCCCCGGGTGGCGGTGGTCGGTGGCTACGGGGTCGGGCTGACCTTCCAGGCAGAGCGTCTGCCCGTCGCGGGCGAGACCGTCGTGGGCCGTTCGTTCCGCATCAGCCACGGTGGCAAGGCCTCCAACCAGGCCATCGCGGCCGCACGGCTGGGAGCTGACGTGGCGCTGCTCAGCGCGATCGGCGACGACGCCTACGGTCACGCGGCGCGTCGCCTTTGGGCGGAGGAGGGCGTGGATGCCACCGCCGTCCGGGCGACGGACGCCTCCACGATGGTGGGGGTGGTCATCGTGGAGGCTAGCGGCGAGAACCGCATCCTCATCGTGCCGGGGGCGCTCGAGGAGCTCGAGGTCGGCGACGTGGACCGCTTCGAGCCGTGGATCGCCGCCGCCGACGTCCTCCTGGTGAGCCTCGAGATCCCGACGGCCGTGGCGGAGCATGCCTGCGCCCTCGGTCGAGCGCACGCCCGGACCGTGGTCCTCAACGCCGCGCCGGCGACCGAGCTGCCGGCGTCGCTGCTGGAGGTGGTCGACTGCCTCGTGCCCAACCGACAGGAGGCTGCCCGCATCACGGGTCTCGGTGGGGATGCCCGACCATCCGACCTCATCGCCGCACTCTCCGCGATGACATCGGCGACCATCGTCCTGACCCTGGGGCCCGACGGGGCGCTCGTGGGGCGTCGGGGGGCCAGACCTGAGCGGATCCCGGCACCGAAACCGACGGTCGTCGACACGACGGGCGCCGGTGATGCCTTCAGCGCGGCATTCGCCGTGGCGCTCGCGCGTGGAGCAGCGCCCGCTGACGCCGCTGCCTACGGCGTCCTGGCCGGCAGCCACGCGGTCACGGTCGCAGAGGCCGTGCCATCGTTCCCTCGTCGAGCGGACATCGGCGATCCCATCCTGCGTCGCTGAGCCGGGCCGGACACGCGTGTGGCTTGTGTGCTGAGCACGGCGTGTGCTATACCGCCGGCCAGCGGCGCTCGCCGAGACCCTGGGGGCAGAGGGAGGTCCATCGATGTCCAGGCTCACCCATGGCTGGCGGCAGCTGTGCCTGTCGATCCTCCTCGTGTCGCTCCTTGCGCCGGCGGTGGCGGCCCAGTCCGACGCGGTCGCGTTCCGGCCGGCCTGCCAGCTGGCGGGTGACGCGGCTGCGTCCGCCGCACTTGGGATCGACGTCGTCGGTGACGACTCGCTCTCCAACCTTTACTGCAGCTTCCTGGCCGGCGACACGACCGTGGCCATCGCGGCGCTCACCCCGGAGATGTCGCTCGACCTGGCGCGGTTGGCCTTCCCGGAGGCCGAGGACGTCTCGATCGCCGGCTTGCCTGCCCTGGCAAGCCCTGGGGACGTCGAGAGCGGCACGCCGCCGACGGTCCTGGTCGGCCTGGAGGACGGCGGGGCACTGATGATCAACGTCATGCCCGAGGCCGGGGTGACCGATCCGCTCGCCGCCGCCACCGCGCTGGCGGAGGCCCTCCTGGCGAGCGCACCCGTCACCGCCACCCTGCCTGAGGAGGTCACCGGACCGGCCATCGAGTTCGTGGGTGATCCGTGCGCCATGGTCAGCCTGGACGAGCTCGGCGACATCAGGGGTGCCACCTTCACGACGGCCGAGCCGGACGGTTCCGGCGGCTGCACCTACCAGACGGACATGGCCGTCGAGATCAGCCTGGTGGGGCTGGCCTTCACCGATGGGACGCTGGCCGCCCTTCGCTCCGGTTCCACGACCGACCTCACCGTCGCCGACCGGGCAGCGGTGTTCTGGCCGGACCTGAGCACGGTCTTCGTGGACGCCGGGGGCGGGCGACTCTTCTCGGTGATGGTCCTGGCCATGACGGCGACCGACGAGGGCGGGCCCGAGCAGATCCAGTCGCAGGCGGCCGCCATCGCCGAGCTGGCCCTCGGCCGCATGACCCCGGCCGCGGGCTGACCGGTTCACGTCCGGGAGTGAACTGACTGGCCGCGCGCGCGTGCGCGAATTGGATGGCTCGGGCCGTATGATGCCGCCACCACAGTCGATGCCACGTGAGCACGCAGGAGGATGGGGATGAACGAGGCGCCGGGGTCGAGCCAGCCCAGCGGGAGTCCGTCCCCTCCGACCAGCGGGACAGCCAGCCAGACCGCCCCGAGCGGTGAAGAGCAGGCGCTGGAGCTGGCGAAGGGCCTGGTGGACAAGGGTGCGCCCTGGAAGGCCGGCATGAAGTGGCCGGTCGTCATGACCGAGGGCATCGTGCTGGCGATCGCCGGTGCGGTCGTCTGGTTGGCGCCGGGCTTCGGGGCGAGGGCCGGGCTCCAGGTCCTGGGCATCATCCTGCTCGCCACGGCGGCCCTGTCCGCATGGCGGCTCCTGCGCGACCGGGTGGCGCCGGGGCGGATCGCGACCGTGGCCTTCCGGGCGGGTGTCGGCCTGAGCGTCGGCCTCATCGTCGTCATCGGCTCGCTCATCGCCCAGGACACCGACGTGGCGACGGTCGCCATCGCCATCATCCTGGGCATCGGCCTGGTCCTCTACGGTCTGGCGGCCATCGCCGCGGCCCTCGTCCGGCGTGAGAAGGGGTCCCGCTTCCCGGTCGTCGCTCTTGTCATCGCCGGCCTGACCCTGGTCGTTGGCGTGATGCTTGTGCTGACCGGGCGCGACGGGATGGACGCGCTCAAGGGCACGTTCACCTGGCTCGGCATCCTGTTGCTCGTGGCGGGTCTTGCTCTGGCCGGGTATGCCTGGCTGCTGCGCTCTCGCGACCAGGCCGAACCAGCCGAGTAGCGGGCGTGGGGCCGGGCCTGGGCGTCAGGTCGCGGTCCGCTCGGTGGCTGGCGGCTCCGCCACCGCGATGACGGTCGTGCCGCGGTTGTGACCCTCGGCGACATGGGCGATCGCCTTCGCCGTCTCGTCCAATGGGTAGATGCGGTCGATGACCGGACGGAGCTGGCCGGCCTCCACCATCGCCCGCAGCTCGGAGAGATCCTCCGGTCGGGGCGTCGAGACGAAGGGTCGGCCCTGCTGTCGTACGACGATGGAGGCGAGACCGGCCCTGACGACGTGGCTCAGACCGCCGACCCAGCCGCCCACGGGCGACCCGTTGGAGAGCAGCGTGCCGCCGGGTTTGAGCGCCCGACGGGTGGCCGAGAGGGAGTGGCTGCCCACGTTGTCCAGGATGAGGTCGTAGCGGGGCCCGCCCTGCGTGAAGTCCTCCACCCCGTAGTCGATGACGTGGTCCGCGCCAAGGGAGCGCACCAGGTCGACATTGCGGCTGCTGCAGACGCCGGTCACCTCAGCGCCCATGGCCTTGGCGATCTGCACGGCGAAGGTGCCCACGCCCCCGGAGGCGCCCACGACGAGCACGTGCTGGCCAGCCTGGAGCTTGCCTTGGTCGCGCAGCGCCTGGAGGGCCGTCATGGCCGAGACGCCGACCGTCGAGGCCTCCTCGAACGACAGATCGTCGGGCTTGTGCGCCAGGGCCTGGTCGGTCGCGATGGCGTGCGTCGCGAAGGCGCCTGAGCACCAGCCCATCACGGCGTCGCCAGGACGGACCAGCGTCACCCCCGTCCCCACCGCTTCCACGACCCCGGCCATGTCCGTGCCCGGGATGGCCGCCTTGGGACGACGCAGTCCGTACATGGGGCGGAAGAGCTTGGGCACGCCACGGATGATGTGGCAGTCGCCGATGTGAACGGAGGCGGCCTGGACCCGAACCAGCACCTGGCCGGCAGCTGGCACGGGGGTCTCCACCTCACGGACGTGAAGGACATCATCGAGGGGGCCGTAGTGATCCTGGACGATGGCCTTCATCGGGACCCTCTTTCGCTGGCGGGCTCGTGGCAGACGCTGTCGAGTGCAAGCCCGACGACCCGGGCCGATAGCCGTCTGGCGGTGACCGGGAAGGCATCAGCGGCACGGCACACGAGCGCCGGCGCGATCCATGTGAGCAGGGCCGTTCAGCCCTCCCCGGAGGTGATGCTCTCGTACTCCTGGGTGGTCATCGGCGTCGCCGTGCCGAGCGTGTTCGTGCCGCCGATGGGTGAGCTCTGGGAGGAGACCAGCCAGCTGTCGCCATAGCGCAGCAGCGTGAACCCCAGGCTGTACGTCTGGCCCTCGAAGGTGAAGAGTGCCAGGCGCTCCGTCAGCTCATCCGCGCCATAGGTCGCGGCTAACGCCGCGCTGTTCTCCAGGTATCGCTCGCTTGCCTCGAGGTCGGGCTGTGGGAACCGCGTGTCCATGACCGCGATGCCTGCCAGGCGCGCTGGATCCACCTGGGCGACGAAGGTCTCCGCCCAGGCTTTGTCCACGGGCGCCAGCACGCTGCCGTCGATGGACTCGCCCGATAGGAGCCCGTAGGCGAGCATGAGCACCTGGCTCATGATCTCGTCGGCCCGCTGGGCCCTGTTGACCTCCACGTAGAAGGGGTGCTCAGCCGGCGCCAGCATGACGTGCGGCACGAAGGCCTGAAAGCGGTCCACCGACTCCGCGAAGCGATAGCCTTCGGCGATCTCGTCGATGGCGCTGGCGTCGAGGACACGGCGGGCGTCGGCGGCCGCGACCCCCGCCAGGTACTCGCGGATGGCCTCGTCCGCGGTGGTCGAGCCGATCGCCAGACTCGGGCCCGAGACGGCCACGAGCAGGGTCGCGGTCAGCGCCAGGAGCCGCGGGAACGTCGGGCGGCCGATACGCATGGTGCGCTTCCTCTTGACCTGCGGGGCGGTGTGGACGACAGCGTACCAAACAGCCCAGATGGCCAGGGTAGGGAGGCAGAACGCTGACACCGCGGCCCTGGCGCTGGCTCCGGGACCTCCGACCGTTGACCCCCCTTGAACGAGCGGCTGTCAAAGCCTCCGCACGCGGATGGCCAGGTAGGGACGTCCGGGCAGGTCCACGCTGAAGGCGGCCGGGTGCTCCTCGTGGCTGCCCGGTAGCCCGGTCAGCGGTGGGGGCGGGGACACCGGGATGGACTCGACCGTCATCTCCCACGGGTCGATCAGGTCGATCGCGTAGTCCCCAGCCTGGGTCGGCAGGCCGTAGGTCCAGCGGCGCGGCTGGTGCTCCCCGAAGTAGTAAAGCCACGTGTCGCCCGCCCGTGCGGCGGACACGCGCGTCCATACCCAGGACGGCCCGAGTGGCTCGAGCGGAGCGCCGGCCTCCTCGAGGAGCTGCCGCAGGAAGGCGATGCGGTCCGGGCTCTCACCCTTCAGCCGGCCGCCCTTGGACCACCACAGGACGTCGCGCTCATCGAGGTAGGTCTCACCATGGCCTGCGTACCCGCCGTTGAGTGCCGTGATCCAGTAGCGATGCACCAGTTCCCGTGCGCTGATGCTGCCCCACGGCAGCGGCACGTCGCCTTCGTACTCCGGTTCGTCGTTGACGACGGGCTTGCCGAAGCGCTCGCGCCACTCCCGCGTTCGCTTCACGTCCCAGGACTGCACGGAGGTGTGCGTGATGCCCGGGTGGTCGTGGTCGAACATGCGATCGGCGTTGTGGATCGAGGTCAGGTGTCGGTAGGGGTCGGCGTCGGCGAGGATCCCCAGGAAGCGTGGCCAGCTCTCGGGCGGCTTGGCCATGAGGTCGAACTCGTTGGCGACCGACCACCAGACGTTGCGGAAGGCTCCCACCCGCGCCACGAGGTGACGCAGGTAGCGCTCGTCCTGCTCGGCCGTCATGTCCTGGTAGCCCCAGGTGTCGTATGGGTGGAAGAGGATGAGGTCGGCCTCGATGCCCAGGTCCCGGAGCTCGCCGATGCGCGCCTCCAGCGCATCGAAGAAGCGGGGATCGAAGCGGTCGAAGTCGAGGCTGCCGTCGTCGTTCCGGGCGAAGGCGTGGAGCTCCGGCTCGTCTGCGTTGTAGATGTAGCGCTTGGGAAAGACGCACATGCGCAGCTTGTTGAAGGGGCTCTCCCGGAGCGAATCGAGGGTCTGGCTGCGCAGCTCGGCCGGCTGGTGGTTCCAGGCGTAGCACGTCGTCCCGAAGGGCCGGTACGGGGTCTCGTCGGCGTAGGCGAAATGGAAGGCTCCACTGACCCTCACCGGACCGTGGTTCGCGGGCGCGGGCTCCTCGCACAAGAACGACCCGGACTGCCCATCCAGCTCCGCGAGGCTGCTGGCGACCCGGTAGTGCCACTCGCCGACCGCGTCCGGCATGAACCGCACTCGGTAGACGCCCGCACCATCGTGGAAGCCGGCCGTGATCACGCTGCGCTCCCCGTGTTGGAAGGAGGCGCTCAGCGTGGTGTCCCCCTCACCTCCGTTGCGCACCGCCATCGACCACTCGAAGATGCCCCATCGCTCCACGGACGCCGTGAGGGTCGCGGGCGTCCCGACTGCCCCGGAGCCTGCGTCGACCTGCGCCATCCTGTGCTCTCCTTCCGGGCACGATCCGTGCCCAAGCTGACTGGTCGACCAGTCTGCCATCAGGATTGACGGCTCGCAGCGGCCCGTGCTACGGTGCGCTGAGAGGCCTCTCATCAGTGGGAGGATTCTCAGGGTGGATGATCGCGCCGTCGCTGCGGTAGGGTCCAGGCTTGGGGGCCCAGGCCTGGACAACCCGTGGGAATGCCGTTCGATGGACGGGACCGGTCAGGAAAGGAGGGAACCGCGAGCCACGCATCCCAGGCCACGCACCAGGTCGTTCATCGGAAGGTAGAGGAGACCACTTGATGAAGCGAGCACTCCGGGTCCTGATGACAGGCGCCCTACTCGGCGCGCTGATCGTTCCGGCCGCACAGGCACAAGACAAGCAGGAACTCCGCGTCTGGATCCTGTCGTCCTTCGGCGACACCGTGCTGAACACGTGGAACCAGGTCGAGGCGGACTTCGAGGCCGCCAATCCCGGCATCGACGTCGTCATCGAGACGCGCGGCACTGACGAGCACAAGGACGCCCTGCGCGTGGCAGCCGGCACGTCGGAGGAGCCGGACATCTGGTTCAACTGGGCGGGCCTCGGCCTTGCTGGTGAGTTCATCAACCTGGGCCTGGCCGCCCCGCTCGAGGACGTCTACGCGGAGAAGGGCTGGACCGAGCGGTTCACCGCCCCCTCGCTGGCCAAGACGCACTACGGCGAGTCCATGTACGGCGTGCCGTACACCAACCACGGCATGGTCGTCTACTACCGGAAGGACCTCTTCGAGCAGGCGGGCATCACGGAAGAGCCCAAGACCTACGAGGAGCTCCTGGCCGCCAACGACAAGCTCATCGCGGCCGGCGTCATCCCCTTCGCCTTTGGCGGCAAGGACCACTGGCACCTCATGCGCCTGCTGGACAGCCTGCTGGAGACCAAGTGCGGCGCAGAGACGCATGACACGCTCAAGTTCCTGGAGGGCAACTGGACTGAGGAGCCCTGCGCGACAGAGGCCTTCAACGAGCTGGCCGCCTGGAAGGACAAGGGCTACCTGGGCGAGAACTTCATGGGCATCGGCTACCAGGACTCGAACATGCAGATCTTCGGCGGTGACGCCGCGATGATGCTCGAGGGCGACTGGATGGTGAACCAGCTCGTGGACGCCGGGCAGGATCTCGAGAACTACGGGATCTTCCCCTTCCCGACTGGGACCGATCGCCTCTACTTCTTCGCCGAGATGCTCTACCCCTCCGCGAGCACCGAGCAGCTTGATGCGGCCGTCGCCTTCCTCGACTACTTCTCCTCCGATGAGGTGCAGCAGGCGAACATCGGCAGCTTCGGCTCCATCCCCGTCAACGTGAATGCCAGCTTCGGCGACGACGCCCGACCCCTCGATGCCGAGTGGGTCGAGATCTTCAATGCCGCCAGCGAGGTGTACGAGCCTGGTGACCAGGCCTTCCCGCTGGACGTCAACACCGAGTCCTGGCGCATCCAGGACGGCGTCCTGACCGGCGATATCGATCCCAACGAGGCTGCGGCCCAGCTGCAGGCCTTCATCGACAACCGCTAGTCAGCCCTCCGGCTTGAAGGACGGCCCCCGGCGAACCATCGTCGGGGGCCGTCTTCTCCGCAGCGAGACGTGCTCATGAGCGCATCAGCCACCCAAAGGACGCCCACACCATCGGGCCCCGGCTGGCCCGAGTCCGTGCTGCGGCGCCTCTCGTCGTTCCCGTTCCTGCTGCCGGCGCTCATCATCTACGCCGTCTTCGCTCTGTACCCCATGGTCGACGGGCTCTGGCTGAGCTTCTTCGACTGGGACGGCGTCTCCGGCGACCGCAACTGGGTCGGCCTGGAGAACTACGTCCAGATCTTCACCCAGGATCCCGTCTTCTGGCGCGCGGTCCAGAACAGCCTCATCTGGGTGACGCTCTCGCTCATCATCCCGACGGCCATCGGCCTGGCGTTCGCCGTGGCGCTGGACCAGAAGCTGCGCGGCCGCAACGCCTTCCGGGCGGCCCTCTACCTGCCGGCGGTCATCGCCTCGATCGCCGTGGCCACGATGTGGTCGTGGATGTACAACCCCATCTTCGGCCTCGTGAACGCCGTCATGGAGGCGCTGGGCCTGGAGTGGCTCATCCAGGATTGGCTGGGTGACCCGGACATCGCACTGTTCAGCATCCTGGTGGCCTACTCCTGGCAGGCGACCGGTGCCGCCATGGTCCTCTTCCTGGCCGGCCTTCAGAACGTGCCCGCAGAGCTCCGGGAGGCGGCGCGCGTGGACGGTGCCAATCGGCGGCAGGTCTTCCGCGCCGTGACCTTCCCGGCGCTCATGCCCACGTTCGTGGTGGTGACGGTCCTCTCGATCATCAGCTCGCTGAAGGTCTTCGACCTGGTGTACGGCATGACCCTGGGCGGGCCGGCCCAATCCACGCAGGTGCTGGCGCTGTGGTCCTACACGCAGTCATTCGGCCTGCACGACTACGGCAACGGCATGGCCGTGGCCATGGTGCTGCTGGCCGTGACGCTGGTCATCGTCATCCCGTACTACGTCTGGATGGGGCGGAGGGACGACGGATGAGGGAGCGCATCGCCCGCAGCGACCCCGTCAAGGTCGTCCTCTGGGTCACCCTCCTCGTCATCGCCGTGGTGTGGGTGACACCGGTCTTCTTCATCCTGCTGACGGCCCTCAAGTCGAAGCCCGACCTCATCAACACCGGCGCCTTTGGCCTGCCCACGGAGATCGCCTGGGAGAACTTCACGAAGGCCTGGGAGCGGGGTGACCTGGCCACCACCATCCGCAACAGCGTCATCATCTCCTTCATCAAGGTGCCCCTGGGCATCTTCATCTCGGCGCTGGCCGCCTTCGCGCTGACGCGCCTGAAGGTGCCGCTCGGAAAGGTGTTCCTGGCGGTCATCGTCATGGGCGCCATGATCCCGGTGCAGGTGGCCCTGGCGCCCCTCTTCCGCCTGGTGCTGAACCTGGGGCTCATCAACCAGTACGCGGGCATCCTGCTGCCCTACGTCGCCTTCGGGGTGCCCTTCCAGGTGTTCCTCTTGACGGCCTATTTCAAGGCCATCCCACGCGAGTTGGACGAGGCCGCCCGCATGGACGGCGCCTCCGCCTGGGGCATCTTCCGGCGCGTCATCATCCCGCTCTCGCTGCCGGCGCTGGCGGCCCTCTTCGTGCTCGACTTCGTGTCCACCTGGAACGAGTTCGGCATCGCGCTGGTCATCCTGCAGCGGCAGGACATGTGGACGGTCCCGCTCTCGCTGCAGAACTTCAAGGGCCAGTTCGGAAACAACTACGTGGAGATGAACGCGGCCATCTTCATGTCGATCATCCCGGTCATGGTCGTCTACCTGCTGTTGCAGCGGTACTTCGTGGCGGGCCTGACATCGGGTGCCGTCAAGGGATAGCCAAAGGAGCCACAACGTGATCGAGACGCCCCTCTGGCACCCGGCCGAATTCGTGCTGCACGCATCGGTCGTTCGTGCGAACGCGATCCAGGAGTGCGAGCTGCGCGCCACCTTCACGGCGCCCTCCGGCCGCCAGCGGCGCGTCTACGGCTTCTGGGACGGCGGTGACACGTGGCGTGTGCGCTTCGCGCCGGACGAGGTCGGCACGTGGACCGGCCTGACGACCTGCAGCGACGCGGCCGACGCGGGCCTGCACGGCCAGACCCTGGGACTCGTCGCCACCGCGGCAGCGGGTCAGACGGCCTTCGATCGCCACGGCCCCGTGGGCGTCGCCGCCGACGGTCGGCACTTCGAGCACCGTGACGGCACGCCCTTCCTTTGGCTGGCGGACACGTGCTGGAACGGGCCGATGCGCTCGGCCGACGCGGAGTGGCAGCTCTACCTCGACACGCGTAGGGGCCAGGCCTTCACGGCCGTGCAGTGGGTGGCCACGCAGTTCCTGGCCGCCGTCGACGGCGACCGCGACGGACGCCTGGCATTCTCCGGGACCGACCGCATCGTGCTCGACCCGGCCTTCTTCAGGCGGCTCGATGGCAAGGTGGAGGCCCTCGCCCGCGCCGGCCTGCTGGGGATCCCCACGCTGCTCTGGGCAGCTGAATGGTGCGCGGACGAGGCCGTCAACCTCACCAACCCCGGCTACTGGCTGCCGGAGGACCAGGCCATCCTCCTGGCGCGCCACATGGTGGCCCGCTGGGATGCCTACCCGGTGGCCTGGTTCCTGCCCGGCGACGGGCCCTACACCGGTGACAAGGCGGGGCGCTGGCAGCGCATCGGCCGGGCCGTCTTCGGGGACGTGGACCACGCGCCCGTGACCCTCCATCCCAACGGCATGAGCTGGTTCGCGCCGGACTTCGACGCCGAGGACTGGCTCGACTACATCGGTTACCAGAGCGGCCACGGCGACGACGATGCCACGGTGCGTTGGCTCACGGAGGGCCCACCGGCCAGTGGCTGGCAGACCCTGCGGCCGCGACCCATCGTCAACCTCGAGCCGCCCTACGAGGACCACATCAGTTACCAGAGTCAGCGGCGCTTCACGGCGGACGACGTCCGACGACGCCTGGCCTGGTCGCTGCTCGTGTCGCCCACGGCCGGCGTGACCTACGGCGGTCACGGCGCGTGGGGCTGGGACGATGGCACGACCCCTCCCCAGAACCACCCCACCACGGGCGTCCCGAAGCCCTGGCGGGAGGCGCTGCACCTGGCGGGCGCGGAACAGCTGCCGCACCTGGCGGCCCTCCTGGGCTCCGTCGACTGGTGGCGGCTGATGCCTGCCCCGGAGCTGGTGGTGGAGCAGCCGGGCGGCCACCGGCACATCGCCGCCTCGCGCAGCGCGGAGGGCGACCTGGCCCTCGTCTACGTGCCTGAGGACCGCGAGGTCTCGCTCCGGCTGGAGCAGCTCCGGCCCGGGCTCCTCGGCACCTGGGTCAGCCCAGTCAGCGGCGAGGCGCAGCCCGCCGACCTGGGCGACGGACGACTCACCACGCCCGCCCCCGGCGACTGGTGGCTGAAGCTGGGCGCCCTGGAGTGAGCGACCAGGGGGACCGGCGCTGGTACGAGCGGTCCCTGCGCCGCAACCTGCTCGACTTCCACATCGACGACTGGCACCCCGACTTCCTGTCCCGATACGACCCGGAGCACTTCGCCGACTGCGTGGTGCGCCTCGGCTCGACGGCGGCCACGGTCTTCGCCAATACGCACACCGGTCTCTGCAACTACCCCACGGCCGTCGGTGAGATGCACGCCGGGCACCATGGCCGAGACGTGCTCGGCGCCACCATCGAGGCTCTGCACGCGCGGGGCATCGACGTCGTCATCTACTACGTGATGATCTTCGCCGACTGGTACTGGGACCGGCACCCGGAGGCACGCATCGTGGATGCCAACGGCGAGGCCAAGAAGGTCGTCATCAGCTCGACGGGGCGGCCGCGGCGCTTCAGCACGACCTGCCCCAACCACCCGGGCTACCGCGACTTCGTGGTGGCCCAGATCGAGGAGATCTGCGCCGGCTACGAGTTCGAGGGCGTCTGGCCGGACATGACCTTCTGGCCCACGGTCTGCTACTGCGCCTCCTGCCGGGAGCGCTACCGCCGCGAGGTCGGCGGGGAGATCCCGCGCGTCATCGACTGGGCGGACCCGGCCTGGGTCGGCTTCCAGCGCAAGCGTCAGGCCTGGATGGCCGAGTTCGGGCAGCTCGTGACGGACACCTTCCGGCGTGCCAAGCCGCACCTCTCGGTGGCCCACCAGTCCCTGGCCTTCCACGCCGGCTGGTCGGCCGGAGGGTCGGTCGAGCTGGCGAGCGTGACCGACTGGCTCTCTGCGGACCTGTACGGCGAGCGCTACGGCCTCTCGTTCTTCGCCAAGCAGTTCTACAGCCTCTCCACGACGAAGCCCTTCGAGCACATCAACGTGTGGGCCTGGCCGACGGTCCACGAGCACGTCATCACGCGCACGGAGGACCACCTTCGCCTGACGGCGTTCTCCGCGCTCATGAACCACGGCGCCATGGTGCTCATCGACGCCATCGACCCCGTGGGCACCGTGCACACCTCGAACTACGACCTGGCGGGACGCGTCTACGCGGACCTCGCCCGCTACGAGCCCGAGGTCGGCGGTCGCTTCTGCCAGGACGTGGGCATCTATTACAGCTTCGACTCGAACGTGGACCTCACCGAGAGTGGCCAGGACGTGTCCGCGGCCGGCTACACGTTCGACGACTGCTGGAAGCAGCCCACGACGCCCACCGCCCACCGCAACGCGGCCATCTCCGTGGCGCGCACGCTCATCCAGGCGCACGTGCCCTTCGGCGTCGTGACGCGTCGCGACCTGCCCCACCTGTCCGACTGGCAGGTCATCGTGCTGCCCAACGCCGTCTGCCTGGGCGAGGATGAGGTCGTGGCGCTACGCGCCTTCGTGGCCGCCGGCGGGAGCCTGCTGGCCAGCAAGCACACCTCGCTCCTCACCCGCGAAGGCGAGCGCCTGGCCGACTTCGCCTTGGCGGACGTCTTCGGGGTCTCCTACGCGGGCGAGACGGCAGAGACGGTCACCTACGTGGCCCCGTCTGGCACCCGCGACGAGCTCTTCCCGGGCTTCTCGCCGGCCGTCCCGGTGACGCTGTACGACAGCCAGCTGCTCGTCACGGCGCACCCGGACGCCGACGTGCTGGCCACCGTGACACTGCCCTGGACGCACCCTGCGGAGTCGCGCTACGCGGCCATGCTCACGGACCCGCCCGGGGTCGCCACGTGCAGCCCCGCGGTCGTGTGGCACCGCTTCGGGCAGGGCCAGGTCATCTACTGTGCCGGCGTCATCGAGTCCTGGCAGCACGACACCCAGCAGGCGGTGCTCGTCGAACCTCGTGCGCTCGCTGGCCCGGCGGCCGTTCTGGGTGGAGATGAACACGGCGCCCAAGTCGGTGGAAGCCACGCTGTTCTTCCAGGCCGATCGTGACCGCTTCGTGCTGAACGTCATCAACTACCAGCAGGAACTGCCCAACATCCCCGTTCACGACCTCGATATCCGCGTTGGCCTGGACGGCCGGCCGGTGCGCGGGGTCGCCCTGCTGCCGGAGCGGACCGCGCTGCCGTTCCGGGTCACCGAGGAGGGCGTGGAGCTCACGCTCCCCCGGTTGGCCGACTTCATCATGGTCGAGATCGCGCTCGAGTCTCCGGACGAGCGAAGCTGACGGTCGGTCTCACGCGGGCCACCGCGCGCAGACTGCCGGCGCGCCCAGCCAGTCTGGCCCGAAGCCCTCAGGTGGCGGGGTGGCGCGCGATCATCGGCACGTCGGAGTTGATGTCCGGCCCGAAGAACTTGACGATGACCATCTCTTCGTCACCCGTGTTCACGACCTCGATCGGCCGCACGGCTCGATCGTGGCTGACCAGGAGCTCGTCCGACGTCGGGTCGCTCGAGTCGACGGTCAGGCCCGCGAAGGTGCCCTTCCCGCGCCAGGCCAGGAGGTTGTAGACCCCGCGCTCGGTGGACGAGTACGTCTGCCCCGGGGCGACGGTGAGCTTCTTCCCGCTGAACTTCAAGGAGCCGTAGAAGAGCCAGTGCTCCTCGCCGCCGGGCTGCCGGGCGCCGTCGACGGGGCAGGGTCCCAGGTGGTGGTTCTCGTAGAAGTACGGGTCGCAGTTGGCTTCCCAGTCGACCGTCTCAAGCAGGTAGCGCTCCCCGTACCTCTCACGGTCCTCCGGTCGCACATCCTTGAACATCAGGTCCCGCGAGACGATCTTGCCGGCGTTGAGCGCCTGGAACATGAGCAGGACGTCCGAGTCTTCCTGCAGCTCGAAGGTGAGCGCGGTCCCGGGCGCGTGCAGCACGCCCGAGGGGATGTGGAAGCCGCCCTCGGCGGTCGGGAAGAACGCCCGTGACTGCTCCAGGATGCGGTCACTGTCCCAATCGATGAGGTACGGCATCAGCCGCTCGTGGTTCTGTGGCTCGATGGTCGAGGTGTGCAGGCCAAAGAACGACTCCGGGTGCGGCCCCATGTCCACGCCTGGTGGGTACCAGTAGGCCTCGTCCTTCTGGTTGCGCCCGACCAGTGAGGCATGCCGCTGCCGTGGATGCAGGTGGAACGGCACGCGCGAATCCACGTCGAAGATCTTGGCCAGCCGCTCGAGGCCATGATGACTGGCGGCGTACTCGGCGCCCATGATGGCCTCCGGCACCTGGCGCACCGCGTCGCGAAGCGTGATGCGCTGGCCGCCCTCGAGCGCCAGGTAGCTGAGGCCCTCGTCGTCCGGTCCGATGCGATGGTCAGCCGTCGTCGTCGACCCGAGCCATCGCTCGCAGATCCAGCCTCGCTCACCGACCACGACGCGCTCTTCCGGGAGGCCCAGGCGTCGACCGGGCTGCGTCCATTCGCGGGCCACCCAGGCTGCCTCGAGCCGCAGGATCCCGCCGCCGTCCGCGAGGGCACGTTCGACGATGTCAGGGGTGATGTCGCTGGCCATCATGGGCCTCCTTGTCGCGCGCTCCCGAGCCTTGCCGACGAACCGCGCAGCACCCCGCGATCGACCCGGGGATCGCCGAAGGCAACGACGCTCCGAGCCGTGCGCCAGCCTCCGGCGGTCACTCGAGCGGCGCCAGGAACGCCGAGCGGGCCCGCTCGAAGTGGCGGATCAAGCGGTCGTCCGGACCCTCCGTCGTGTCCGGCCAGCCTTGCTCGTCCAGCCAGGCCAGGTGCGAGGCGATGGCCTCCTGCGGCGAGACCCGCGGCTCGAATGGGCCACCCAGCTCCAGGATGGCGTCGCTGCTGTAGGCAAGGTCGAAGCGGGTCAGGACCGGCAGGATGGAGCCGTCCGCGTCGAGGATGGTGGCGTCCACCTCGGCCGGGTCGAGGGTGAGGATGAGCTCGACGGGCACGTGCACCAGCCGCGGCGCGACGCCGACCACGGCCGCCATGGCCTCCACGTAGGCATCGTGGCTGATGACCTGTGGCCCGGCGCACGTGAAGACGCCACCGTGGGCTCGTGGCTCACCCACGACCCGCGCCATGAGGCGCCCGGCGTCGACGCCGGTGCCGGGCTGGAAGAGCGTGGCGCCGTCGCCGGGCACGACGATGGGCTTGCCGTGCTGGAGGCGTCGCAGCATCGTGCGGCCACCCTGCCGCGAGAAGAAGCCGATGACGAAGCGGGGCCCCATCGAGTAACCCGGCCGGATGATCGTCACGGCCACGCGGCCGGCGGCGCCGGCGGCGTTCACGAGCGCCTCACAGTCGCGCTTGGCGAGGGCATAGGGCGAGTTCGGTTCGCGATGCTCGTCCGATTCGCGCACTGGCAGACGCGAGAGGGGATAGCCGAAGACATCGACCGTGCTGACGAAGACGTACTGCCGGCCGGGGGCCGAGAAGGCGTCAAGCGCCTGGGTCACCTGCTTGGTGGTGTAGCAGCAGGTGTCGATGACGACGTCCGGGCGCACCTCGTCGCGGGCGGTGCGCAAGGTGGCCGCGTCGTCGCGGTCACCCCACAGGAAGCGGGCTCCCAGGTCCGGGACGGGGTCCTTGGGGTGGGTCAGCACGGTGACGTCCCAGCCCGCCTCCACCAGCTCCCCGATGGCGCCCCGGCTGATGGTGCCCGGTCCGCCGATGAAGAGGACCCTGCCGCTCATGTGCTCCCCCTGACGATGCGACTGCTCGACCGAGTGTAGCGACGACCGTCAGGGCGCTGGCCGTGCAGCCGCGCGCTCGACGAGACCGATCCCCTCCGCTCGTGGGTCGGCCCCGACGCGCGGCCCGTCGTCCAGGCCGGAGTCGAGGAGGTCGTGGGCCGCCGGGTCGAAGGCTGGCCAGGGACGGCCCGTAGCGATCCACGCGCACGCCACCCGAGGGGATGCCGTCCGGCCCATCCCCCCGTGCCGGAAGACCCGTTCGCCGCCGTCACGAATCGCTGACACTCCGCGAAAGCTGACGCCGAGGGAGGGAGACCCGATGTTGCACGAGCCGGCCACACCGTCTGGCAGGGACCCGGCAGGGCCGTACAAGGCCCGCCTCGGGATCTGGATGTTCCTCTTCTACACGGTGTTCTACGCCGCCTTCGTGGCCATCAACCTCATCAGCCCGTCGGCGATGGCGACCATCGTGGTGGCCGGCCTGAACCTGGCGACCGTCTTCGGCATGGGCCTCATCGTGCTGGCGCTCGTCCAAGCGCTCATCTACAACTTCATGTGCAGCCGCAAGGAGGCGGAGTTCGCCCGGCTGGAGGCCTCGTCCGGCGCTGACGCCGCGACCGGGGATGACCCCGACCCAGGCTCGGGCCCCGCGAGCGACGAGTCGTAGACGATGGCCATCATCATCTTCCTGGCCTTCGTCGGCTTCGTCGTCGGCCTCTCCTTCTACCTCGGCCGCAAGGCCCGCACGTCCAGCGGCTACTACGCAGCCGGGGGCCAGATCCCCTGGGGCGTCAACGGCATCGCCTTTGCCGGTGACTATCTCTCGGCAGCCTCGTTCCTGGGCATCGCCGGCCTCATCGCGACGGCTGGCTTCGACGGCTTCCTGTACTCCATCGGCTACCTGGCCGGCTGGGTGGTGGCGCTCTTCGTCGTCGCAGAGCCGCTCAAGCGCCTGGGCAAGTACACGTTCGCCGATGCCATCGACGCCAAGTTCGACTCGCGCGGCATCAAGCTGGCGGCCGCCATCAGCACGCTCGTGGTCTCCGTCTGCTACCTCATCCCCCAGATGGTCGGCGCCGGCGTGCTCGTGGAGCCGCTCCTCGGGATCCCCTACGCCTGGGGCGTCATCGCCGTGGGCGCCATCGTCATCACCATCGTGGCCACCGCGGGCATGGCCTCCACCACGTGGGTCCAATTCCTCAAGGGTGGCCTGCTCATCATCTTCTCGATCATCCTGGTCGGCGCGGTCCTCGTGCGCGGCATCTCGACCGAGCCGGACCAGGGCGGCCAGGTGCCGTTCTACGAGTATCAGCAGCTGGCCGCCACGCGGACCGCCGACGGCCTGGTGGTGACGGAGCCGGGCTGGCAGGTCGTCCAGGAGCAGGAGATCAAGGCCGGCCTCGTCTTCGTCCAGCTGGCGAACGAAGGTGGCACCTCCTGGTGGAAGGCCCACGAGGTCGAGGAGGCCGTGGTCCTCGACGAGACCCAGTGGGTCGAGACCGTCGATAGCCAGAAGTGGATCAACGGGGCTGTGGCCTCGGATGACAACCGTCTGCGCCAGGTCGGCAACCTCGAGCGCGTGAACGGCGAGGCTCCGGTCGAGACCGGCAGCATCCTCAATCCGCTCGAGTTCCTGGCCACCATGACCGCGGACGATTCCGTCGTGCGGCTCTGGAAGTCAGCGGTCGTCACGACCGACTCCGGCGAGAAGGTGACCGTCTACTACTGGACCGACGTGTCCGGCGACAAGGTCATGCGCCCCGGGCTCAAGTTCAAGGTGGAGGGCACGCCCCTGGAGCGGCTGGACTTCCTGTCGCTCATGCTGGCGCTCTTCCTGGGCACCGCGGCCCTGCCCCACATCCTCATCCGGTACTACACCGTCCCCAACGCCGCGGCAGCGCGCAAGTCCACCATCGTGGCCATCGCTGCCATCGGGCTCTTCTACGTCCTGACGCTCTTCATGGGCCTGGGCGCCATGATCAATGCCGTCGTCAACCCGGCTGACAGCAACATGTCTGCGCCGCTGCTGGCGGAGTCCTTCGGGGAGGTCCTCTTCGCCATCATCAGCGCCATCGCCTTCGCGACCATCCTGGGCACCGTCAGCGGGCTCATCGTGGCGGCCTCCGGCGCCATCGCCCACGATCTCATGGACCGCTACTTCCGGTTCAAGATGGACGACCACCAGAAGGTGCGGGCCGGCAAGGTCGCGGCCTTCATCGTGGGCGGTGTCGCCATCGTGCTGGGCATCAGCTTCCAGGGCGTCAACGTGACGTTCCTGGTGGGCCTCGCCTTCGCCGTGGCCGCCTCCGCCAACCTGCCCGCCATCGTCATGCTCCTCTTCTGGAAACGGACGACCGCGCGGGGCATCGTGGCCTCCATCTTCGTGGGCATCGTCGCGTCCCTGACGCTCATCGCTCTCTCGCCGGAGCTGTTCGCCCTCTACGGGCTTGATCCCCTGGATGCGCCCTTCCCCCTCAACAACCCCGGCATCATCTCCATCCCGCTGAGCTTCATCACCCTGGTCGTGGTCTCGCTCCTGACCCAGAAGCGGGTGCCCGCGACGACGTAGGAGGACCATGACGGGGCCACTCGGCGACGACCCGGCTCACGGCCACGAGCCGGGTGGCCCCCTGCCGGCCGCTCCCGGCGAGCCCCCTGGCTCGGTGCCCGGCGACGGAGCACCACGCGGCCACCCGCGCCCCGCCGGCGACGCCCCGCACGTCAACTTCCACTGCCACACCAACTTCAGCGACGGTGAGCAGACCCCGGAGGCCCTGGCAGCGACGCTGGCCAGCGCGGGCGTTCGCTACGCCGCCCTGACCGACCACGACACCGTGGAGGGCACGGCCCGCTTCACGGCTGCCCTGGAGCGGCATGGCATCGCCTCGGTCCCGGGACTCGAGCTGACTACGCAGCTCGATGGCCGCGAGCTGCACCTGGTGGCGTACGGCTTCGACCCGGACGACCCGGTACTGGCCGCCACGCTCGTGTCCCTGCGCCAGGCGCGCAGCCTCGAGGTCAGCAGCATCGCCGGCAGCCTGCGCAAGGCCGGCAGCCGCCGGCCCGCGGACGCGGCCGCAGGCAATCCCGCCCGCAGCGCCGCGCCACATGGCAGCCTCGCCACGGCCGACGCCATCGCCCTGCTCCACGGAGCCGGCGGGCGCGTCTTCCTTGCCCATCCGCTCGTCTACGAGGCGGACATGTCGCGCCTCGAGGGGCTCGTGACGCGCCTGGCGGGCATGGGTCTCGATGGCCTGGAGGCGGTCTACGAGCAGTTCGCGGCCGCGGATCGCGAGGCGCTCCGGGAGCTGGCGAGGCGGCACGGACTGCTCGTCAGCGCCGGGACCGACTACCACGGCGGCAACGGCGTGGGCAGCCACCTGCCCGGCATCGACATGCCCCGTGAGGACTGGCTGCCCTTCCGCGCGGCCCTCTTCGCCGGTCACGCCTTGGCAGGCGAAACGGACGCGGCCGCAGGTGCCCCGTCCGACACGGCATCTGCCCGTCGCCAGACCGGGGCGCCCCACCACTTCCGACGACGCTCCTTCGTGCTTCGGATCGTCGTCCCGACGCTGGCCGCCATGCTGCTCTTCCTCGCCGCCTTCTGGGGCCTCATCCTGCCCTCCTTCGAGCAGACGCTCATGGAGCGCAAACGCGAGACGATCCGGGAGCTGACCAACTCCGCGTGGAGCATCCTGGCCGCCTACCAACGCGACGAGCAGTCGGGCCGACTGACACGTGACGAGGCGCAACGCGGGGCTGCCTCGCTCATCGAGCAGTTGCGCTATGGCCCGCAGGGCAAGGACTACTTCTGGATCCAGGACCAGGAGCCGCGGATGGTCATGCATCCCTATCGCCCGGATCTGGATGGCCAGCAGCTGGACGGCTTCACCGATCCGCGTGGGGTGCCCATCTTCGTCGAGTTCGCCTCGCTGGTGCAGCGCGAGGGCCAGGGCTATGTCGACTACGTCTGGCAGTGGCAGGACGACCCCGAGCGCCTGGAGCCGAAGGAGTCCTACGTCAAGGGCTTCGAGCCGTGGGGCTGGATCATCGGCACGGGCCTCTACACCGACGACGTGCGTGCCGAGATCGGCCGCTTGGAACAGAGCCTCATCGCGGCCGCCTTGCTCATCTCGGCGGCCATCGTGCTGCTGCTGCTCTTCGTCCTGCAACAGAGCCTGCGCATCGAGCGTGGTCGCCAGGAGGTCGTCGATGACCTGCGCGAATCCACGGCGCGCTACCACGCCCTCGTGGAGGCCACGAGCGAGGGGACCCTGCTCGTCCTCGACGGCCGCTGCCGCTATGCCAACCCCACGTTCCTGGCCATGCTGGGCTACACGCCACGCCAGCTGGAGTTCCTGGAGCTGGCCGACCTGCTGCCCCGCGAGCCGGTCAACGACGCCATCTGGCAGGCCCTGGACGCGGACCCCGCTGAGCCCGACGCCCTGGGTGAGGCACGCGAGGGCTGCCTGGCCCGCCACGACGGCACGATCGTGGTCTGCCTCCTGGCCCTCAACCCCATCGTCTTCGATGGCCAGCCCGGCCACATCCTGCTGGCCCGGGATCTCGCCCGGCTGCACGCCGCAGCGGGCGACGGTGGCCTCGCGCCCGCTGCGCCCGCCGGCGTCTTCCGGGCGCTGGCCTCGCGGCGCGGTGTCATCCTGGATCTCAACCCGGCGGGTCGCGGACTGCTCGGTGGTCGCCAGAGGGACGCCGACCAGCCGGCGCTGGCCGACCTCTTCGGCGATGCTTCTGAGTACGAACGGTTCCTCGAGACGCTCTCGAGCACGGGCGTGGTGCGCGATCACGTGCTGCGGATCGAGTCGCCGGACGGTCCACGTGACCTGTCGCTCTCGGCCGCACTCGTTCGTGACGAGCATGCCAAGCCGCTCTACGTCGATGGGTTGCTCGTCGACGTGACCGAAGCGCGCCAGGAAGCGGCGGGTCGGGACGCCCTTGTCGAACGCCTGCAGGCCTCGCTCCTGTTCCTCCATGAGCCGATCGCCGCCCTGACGCAGGAGGCCGTCACGGTCGGCCTGGAGACCGCCATCGGCGACGTCGCCCGGCGCCTCACCGAACGCCAGGTCACGGCCGCGCTCGTGGCGAGCGAGTCCGGCGCCATCATCGGCATCGTCACGGACCACGACCTGCGCGCCAGGGCCATGGCCGAGGGCCGCCTTGGCGACAGCGCGGTCCACCTCGTGATGAGCGCTCCGCTGCTGCGCATCGCGGACAGCGCGCTCATCTATGAGGCCCTCATGCGGATGGAGGAGCACGGGGTCCGCCACCTGGCGGTCGAGGATGCCTCCGGCGCCATCGTGAGCGTCATCGATCATCGCGACCTCATCCAGTTCCCCCGCTACGGCCCGGTCGTCCTGCAGCGCGAGATCGCCCGGGCCCGCACGCCGGACGACGTGGCGCGCTGCCGGGAGCGCGCCGTCCCGCTGGCGGGCAGCCTCATGGACAGCAGCACCCGCGCTCGGCACATCACCGACATGCTCACCACCATCGCCGACGCGACGACGTCCCGCCTCGTCGAGCTGGCCATCGAGGAGCTCGGCGAGCCGCCGGTGGCCTTCGCCTTCGTGGCCATGGGCAGCCAGGGCCGCGGGGAGCTGACCCTGTCGGCCGACCAGGACAACGGCATCGTCTTCGCCACGCCCGACGGCACGGATGCCGAACGTGCCGGGGACTACTTCGGGCGACTGGGGGCTCGCGTCAGCGATGGCCTGGCGCAGGCCGGCTATCCCTACTGCCGAGGCAAGGTCATGGCCAGCAACCCGAGCTGGTGTCGATCGCTGCTGAGCTGGCGGTCGCTCGTGGACACCTGGCTGCGGCGAGCCGAACCCCAGGACATCGCCGACCTCAGCGTCCTGCTCGACTTCCGCATGGTCCACGGCGAGTCGACCCTGGCCCACGAGCTGCGCAAGCACATCCACGCCGGCCTGCCGCAGGAGCCCGCCATCCTCTACCAGCTCACGCGCAACGCCCTGACCTTCCGGCCGCCGACCCGGCTGCCCGGCAACATCTACCTTGGCGGGGCCGCCGAGCACGCCGGCGAGATCGACCTCAAGGACGCGCTCATGCCCATCGTGACCTTCGCGCGCGTGTACGCGGCCCGTCATGGCATCCCCCGGACGCACACGCTGGAACGCATCGACGCTCTGGCCGCGGCCGACCTGCTGCCCTCTGCGAACCGCGACGAGATCGCTGCCGTCTACGACTTCCTCGTGCGGATGCGACTGCAGGCCCAGCTGTCCAGCCTGCGGGCCGACCGCCCTCCGAGCAGCAGCGTCCAGCTCGCGCACCTCGGCCCGACGCAGCGGGACCTCCTGCGTGGCGCCTTCGCCCAGATCGCTGCCGTGCAGAAGCAGATCAGCTACGAGTTCCCGGAGGTCGGGTAGGACTGGTCCGGGCGCCCGCGGCGCCTCGCAGATGCCATGTATGATATGAGACATGGTCTCAATCAGCGGCGGTTCCACGATCCATCGAAGCGCAGGGATCGAACCGCTCGTGGCGGCGCTCGACGGGGCTGGCTACCGGCTCACCGCGCCGCGCCGCGCTGTCGCGGAGCTCATCGTGGCACGCGAAGGCCACTTCTCCGCCGCGGATCTCATCGGCGACGCGAGGGCGCGGCGGCTGGGGATCGGCCGGGCCACGATCTTCCGAGCGCTGGACCTCTTCACTGAGCTGAGCGTGCTTGAGCGCCTCGACCTGCCCACCGGCGAGCACGCCTACGTGCCCTGTGAGCCTGCCGGCCACCACCATCACATCGTCTGCTCAGGCTGCGGCCGCGTCACCGAGATCGAGGAGGTCGGTCTTGCCCTGGAGGACGTCCAGCGGCGGACCGGCTGGCAGGTCGAGTCCCACCGGCTCGAGCTGTACGGCCGCTGCCCACGCTGCCGGGCTGCTCGAGCATGAGACTCGATATCGGTGCCCTCGGTGTGCGTCGCGGCGTCGCGGCGATGGTGGGCTTGGTCGCCCTGGTCCTCGCCGTGACCGGCCCGGTCGGTGGGCAATCGCCGCCGACCGCGGAGAGCCTGGACATCGTGGTCACGACGCCGATCCTGGGTTCCGTGGTCAGCGACCTCGTGGGCGACCGGGCCACCGTCACGGTCCTCATGGCGGAGGGCACGGACCCGCACGAGTGGGCACCCTCGGCCCAGGACCTCGAGACGATCTACGGTGCGGACCTCGTGGTGGCCAACGGCCTCGATCTCGAGGAGGGACTGCACGACGCGCTGGACGAGGCGCAGGCGAACGGTGTGCCCGTCTTCGAGGCCACCGACCACATCGCCGTGCGCTCCGTGGGCGAGGAGACCGTCGACCCGGCCGCGTCCGCCAGCGCTGCGCCGGGCGCCGGGGACCCCCACTTCTGGGTCGATCCACTCTCCATGGTCGCGGTCGTCGAGGCCCTGGCACCGGCGCTCGCCGAGCTCGGGTTGGACGTCAGCGACCGCGGGACCGACCTCGTGACGCGCCTGCAGGCCCTCGATGAAGAGGTCCGTGGCCGCCTGGCGGTCATCCCCGCGGCGTCGCGCACACTGGTCACCGGCCACGAGTCGATGGGCTACTTCGCGGCCCGCTACGACCTCCGGCTCATCGGTGCCATCATCCCGGGCCTGTCCTCGCAGGGGGAAGTCTCCGCCTGGGCCATGGCGGACCTGGCGGAGCGGATCCGCGAGGCCGGCGTGACGGTCATCTTCGCCGAGGTCGGCACGCCTCGCTTCGTGGCCGACGCGATCGCCGGCGAGACCGGCGCCACGATCGTGGAGCTGCCCAGCCATCGGCTCCCGGCAGACGGCTCGTACAGCACCTTCATCACCGACATCGCTGACGCCGTGGCCGAGGCCCTCTCCTGATGGGGCTTTTCATCGACCCCTTCCTCGACAACGGCTTCATGCTGCGTGCCCTGCTGGCGGGCGTGCTGGTCTCCGTCTCCTGCGCTGTGGTCGGCACCTTCGTGGTCCTGCGCGGCCTGGCCTTCATCGGCGACGCCCTGGCGCACGGCGTCCTGCCCGGCATCGCCGCCGCCCTGCTCATCGGGGCCCCGGGCCTGGTGGGGGCCACGGTCGGCGCGCTGGCCATGATCGGCGGGGTCGCGCTCATCACGCGCCGCTCGCGATTGTCATCGGACACCGCCATCGGCCTGCTCTTCGTCGGCATGCTGGCCCTCGGCGTCGTCATCGTCTCGCGCTCCAGCTCCTTCGCTGGCGACCTGGTGGCCATCCTCTTCGGGCAGATCCTGGGCACCAGCTGGGCAGCGGTCGGGATCCTGGCCCTGGCGACCATGGGCGTGGCGCTGGTGGCAGCCGTCTGCGCGCGTCCCTTCCTGCTCCTGGCCTTCGACCCAGAGCAGGCGGACGTGGCCGGCTTCCCGTCGCGCCGCTATCACGCCATCATGCTCGTGCTCATCGCGCTCACGGTGGTCGTCAGCTTCCAGGCCGTGGGCACCCTGCTGGTCTTCGGCATGCTCCTGGCGCCGGCCGCTGCGGGCGCCCTGCTGGCCCACCGCATCAGCACCATGATGGTCATCGGGTCGGTCATCGGTGCCATCAGCTCATACCTCGGCCTCCTCATCAGCTACTGGTTCGACCTGGCCGCGGGTGCCTCCATGGTCCTGGTCGCGGTGGCCATCTTCTTCGCGGTCTTCCTGGTCACGAGTTGGCGTGATGCGAGGCGGCCGTCCATCCCCGGCCGTCCGTCAGGGCCGGATCCGGCGGAGGCCCATCGGTGAGCGAGGCGGGTATCGCGCCGGCCGGCGACCGCATCGTGGCGCGCGGCCTGGAGGTGGGCTATCGCAGCGACGTGGTGGTGGGTGCCATCGACGTGCGCGTCGCGCCGGGTGCGTCCCTGGCGCTGGTGGGCACCAATGGCTCGGGCAAGTCGACGCTCCTGCGCACGCTGGTCGGCCTGCAGCCGCGGCTGGGTGGCGCGCTGACCGTGCTGGGAGAGGACCCCGGGGGCTCCCCGGGGAGGGTCGGGTACCTGGCGCAGTTCCACGCCTCGGGCTTCGTGCTGCCCCTGCGGGCCGTCGACGTGGTGCGCATGGCGCGCTTTCCGAGCCTCGGCCTGCTGGGCCGCATGACCTCCGCCGACCACGACCTGGTGGCCTGGGCGATGGAGACGATGGGCGTGACGGACCTGGCCACGGCGCCGCTCCGCTCCCTCTCCGGCGGGCAGCGTCAGCGCGTCTACCTGGCCCAGGTGCTGGCACGTCGCGCCGACCTGATCTTGCTCGACGAGCCCAACGCCGGACTGGACGCCGGTGGCCGCGAGCGGTACCTCGACGCCTTCGCCGGCGAGCTGCGCCGCGGAGCGTCGCTCGTCACCGCCACGCACGACATCGCCGAGGCCATCGAGTACGACCAGGTGCTGCTACTGGCAAGGCGGGTGGTGGCCCAGGGCCCCGGCCGCGAGGTGCTGACCCCCGATCGCCTCATGGAGACCTTCGGCATCGTCATCCGCGACCCGCACGCCGAGCACGCCGGGCGCTTCACGGTGGCCGAACGGAGCCACGGGGCGCCCCAGACCGTGGATCTCGATCCGCCACCCACAGCCTGAACGAGCCGTATCGCGCTCCGTTGCAGCAACGATTCGATGCGACTACTGTTGTCCGGCACGGACCCGTGAGAGGAGCGATGAGCATGTCCAACACCACTGGCACCAGGGCCGGCATCCGCCGGCTCGTCATCCCCGGCCTCGTCGTGGCGCTGTTCGCTGCTCTGCCGGGCTTGGCCGCGGCGCAGGATGACGCTGCCGAGACGGTCACCCTGACCGACTTCCGGGGCAAGTCGATGGACGTCCCGGTCGGGACGGACAAGGTCGTCTTCCTCGTCGAGAACGCCATGAACACCTTCTACGCGGTGGGTGGTGCGGACCACATCGCCGGCATCGGGGATATCTGGCAGCCCACCTTCAAGGACGCCTTCTTCAGCGCCGTCGACCCGGACTACGCCACGACGCCGCGCGTGGCCACCAAGGACGGCGCGGTGGACCTGGAGTCGCTCGCGGCCGCCGACCCGGACCTCGTGGTGCTCTGGTCGGCGGACATCGACGACAAGGACACGGCGGCCATCGAGGACAGCCTCGGCGTGCCCGTCTACGGCGTCTTCCTCGATGCCTTCGATGACCTCACCAAGCTGACGCAGGACATGGGCGCCATCGTGGGCGACCCGGCGCGCGGCGAGGAGGTCGTCGCCCAGATCGCGTCGACGATGGAGGACATCACCGCCGTCAGTTCGGCCATCCCCGAGGAGGAGCGGCCAACCGTCTACTGGATGTGGGGTCAGGTCTTCCGGGCCGCCGGCACCGTGTCCACCGCCAACGATCTCATCACCGCTGCGGGCGGCATCAACGTCATCGAGACGTGGGACGACCCGGCCAAGTCGCAGGAGGCCGTGGAGTTGTCGATGGAGACCATCGCGGCGCTCGACCCCGAGGTCATCTACATGTGGTTCAACCCTGAGATCGACCCCCAGCACATCATCGACGGCGCCCAGGTGGCCGGCTTCGACTTCGGCCCATGGGCGAACCTGACGGCCGTCAAGGAGGGCAATGTCTTCGAGCTCGATGACCCCTTCCTGTACGACTTCATGACCGGTCGCCAGCCCATCGCCACGCTCAAGATCGCCAAGGACATCAACCCGGAGGCCTTCAGGGACATCGACCTGGCTTCCGAGTACGACGCCTTCTTCCAGCAGATGTACGGCGTGACCTATCCCGACTACCAGCCGGCGGGCTGAGCCGGCGCCCCGATGACGGTCCGCAGCCTGCCGGCCACGCTGCTGGCCGAGCGGGGCCTGCCCGGGTCCTGGCGGACCATCGCCATCTGGGCCGTGGCGATCTTCCCCATCCCGGCCTTCATCTTCTCGATGCTGCTGGGCACCTACGGCCTGGCCGTGGGGGACGTCGTCGGAGTCATCTGGTCGCGCATCGTGGGCAGCGCGGACTACGGGGAAGCGGTCCACACCGTCCTCTTCGACATCCGCCTGCCTCGCGTCATCTCGGCCATGCTCGTGGGCATGGCCATCTCGGTCTCCGGGGCGGCGCTCCAGGGCGTGTTGCGCAACCCGTTGGTGGACCCCTACATCCTGGGCCTCTCATCGGGCGCGGCCTTCGGGGCGGCGCTGGCCATCGCCGCCGTGACGTGGCTGCCCGTGCAGTTCTCTGCCTTCGCCTTCGGACTGCTGGCCATGGGCATCGCCTACACGATGGCGCGGACGGGCGGGAGAGTGCCCATCGTCTCGCTCATCCTCTCGGGCGTCATCACCTCGGCCATCTTCACGGCGCTCCTCTCCATCGTGCAGATGAGTGCCCACGAACGGTCGCTGCAGTCGATCGTGCGCTGGATCATGGGCAGCTTCAATGCCGTGACCTGGTCGTCCCTGGCCGGCGTCTGGTTCCTCATCATCGCCGGCACGGTGGTCATGATCGCCCTGCGGTGGCGGCTGAACGTGCTGGCGCTGGGTGACGACGAGGCGCGCTCGGCGGGCATGAACGTGGAGCGCTACAAGGCTGTCTTCATCGTCTGCGCCGCGCTCGTCTCGGCCGTCTCGGTCTCCATCGCCGGCATCGTGGCGCTCGTCGGGCTCATCATCCCGCACATGGTCCGCATGATCGCCGGGCCGGACCACCGCACGCTGCTGCCGCTCTCCGCGGCCCTCGGGGCCACCTACCTGGTCCTCGTCGACGACCTCGCCCGGGCCGCCTTCGGCTATGAGATCCCGCTCTCCATCATCACCACCCTCATCGGCGCGCCGTTCTTCTGGCTGCTCCTGCGCGCCACCAAGTCGAGCGGCTGGGAATGAGCGCCATGACGCCGGCGACGCCCGGGTCGGCCCGGGCAGCGGAGCGACCAGCCGACGCGACCCTCGCCCGGCCGATCCCTTCACGCGAGGTCATCCTGGACGTGGAGCACGTGTCAGCCGGCTATGGCGGCTCGCCGGTCCTGCTCGATGTCTCGTTCGCCGTCCACCGCGGCGAGGTGCTGGCCCTGCTGGGGCCCAACGGCTGCGGCAAGACGACACTCCTTCGCATCCTCGGCAAGCTGATGCCGGCCAGCGGGGGTGTCGTGCGGGTGGCCGGACGGGCCATCGGGACCATGAGCCAGCCGGAGCTGTCGCGCCTCGTGGCGAGCGTCGCCCAGGGGCAGCGCACCACGTTCCCCTTCTCGGTGCTGGACATCCTGCTCACCGGCCGCATGCCGTACGTCTCGGCCTTCGCATCGCCGCGCGAGTCCGATGTCCTGATCTGCCGCGACGTGCTGGACCGCTTCGGCATCCGCCACCTCGAGCAGCAGCCCATCACGCGTCTGTCCGGTGGCGAGCGGCAGCTGGTCATGATCGCCCGCGCCCTTGCCCAGGAGCCACGCGTGCTCCTGCTCGACGAGCCCACGACCTACCTCGACCTGCGCAACCAGGTGCGTGTGCTCGAGACGATCCGCCACCTGGCGCGCAGCCAGGACGTCACCGTGCTCATGACCATCCACGAGCCGAACCAGGCGTTCGCCTACGCGGACGCGGTCGTGCTGCTGCGCAAGTTGGCGGTGCTGGACGGCGTGGACCCGGCCAGCGTCGTCGGCCGACAGCACGACACGAGTGTCATCGCGGCAGGCGATGCCGAGTCCGTCCTGACCGCGGAGCACGTGCGCGAGGCCTACGGCGTCGACGTCGACCTCATCGAGCACGCCCAGCATCGCCTCCTCGTGCCCATCGACTGACCGGGCGGCTGGACAGCCGTCAGCGTTCGCGGAGGGCGGTCACGACCCAGCAGTGGGCAGGGCATGAGTGGGCCCATGGGCGCCCGGCCTCGTCCCTGCCCCCCAGGATTGTCAGGGCGCGCTCCGGCTGTCACCATGCGAAATGCCTGCATCCCCCTCGGAGGTCGATTCGTGCTGCGGACTCCACTCCTCGGTCTGCTGGGTATCGAGCACCCCATCATCCAGGCCGGGATGGGGAGGTTCGGGAGTGGAGCTGTCCTGGCTGCCGCTGTCTCCAACGCCGGTGCGATCGGCACGATCGGCGCCGCCAAGCGGTCGCAGGAAGATCTTCGCGCGGAGCTGCTGGCGGTCCGCGAACTGACGTCGCGGCCGTTCATCGTGAACTTCACCAAGGCGTGGCTGCAGCTCCATCCGGACTGCCTGGACTGCGCGCTCGCTGCCGAGCCGCGTGCCATCTCCGTCGCGCAGGGCCTGCCCGGTGACCTCGTCTCACGCATCCACGAAGGCGGAGCGCTCGTCATCACCCAGGTCCAGACGGTCGAGCAGGCCCGCCTGGCTGCCGACGAGGGCGCGGACATCATCATCGCCCAGGGGTCGGAAGCTGGCGGCGCGGGGGGCTTCGGCGGACGCATCGGCGGCTCCGTCCTCGTGCCCCAGATCGTCGATGCGCTGTCGCCGCTTCCGGTCGTGGCGGCCGGCGGCATCACCGATGGGCGGGGCCTCGCGGCCGTGCTGCTGTTCGGGGCAGCCGGCGCATACGTCGGGACGCGCTTCCTGGCGAGCGCGGAGGCCTCACTCGGAGAGGACTGGAAACAGCGCCTCGTGAACGCGCCTCTGGACGGGACGGTGCGCTTCGACGCCTCGGCCACCGGCGTCGCCGGGCGACGAACGGGGCCCAGGGCAGCCCCTGGACGAGGCCTTCGCATCCGGCCAGGGCGTGGGCGCCATCGCGTCGGTCGAGACCGCTGCAGACATCGTCCTCGGCCTCGTCCAGGTCGCGGAGCAGGCGCTGGCCCGGGCATCCACGCTGGTGATAGAGACGCCCCCGTTGGTCGGGGAAGGGGTCAGCCTCAGGGCGTGACGATGGCGAAGCCCGGGTCGGGCGCCTCGAGGACGCTCATGAGTTGCCCCAGGACCGACCGGTCCCCCTCCAACGACGCGCCCTCCAGGCTGCCGGCCAGGAGGCCGGCTATGGCGGCGCGCGTCGTGCGGATCACGAGGTCGGCCCCATCGGGCGGTGCGGCGCGGTGGACGAGCACCCCGTTGCGCAGCTCCAGCCGGTACGAGGCCCCGGTGTCTTCCAGCGTGACCCCGACCGACAGGCGGATGTCCCACGCGCGCGGCCCGTCGATGCGGACGGCGATGGCGTCGAAGACCTGCTCCGGCGAGAGCGCGGACATCATGTCCGGCGAGATGGACGTCGGCGTCCCGAAGATCCCCTCGCGCAGCTCGGTGGCGGCGGCCAGGTAGGCCGACCGCCAGGTGCCGTTCTCCGAGCCGAAGCCGAGCTGCTCGAAGGCGTCGGCCTGGAGCGCCGCCGCGGCCTCCAGCGCGGGCTCGGCGAAGAGCAGGTGGTTGAGGATCTCCACCGCCCAACGGAAGTCGCCGGCCGCGACGGCTTCGCGCGCCTGCGCCAGCACCGCCTCCGCGCCGCCCATGGCGGCCACGTAGCGCTGGGCCTTCTCGACCGGCGGGTGCTCCCAGAGATGCGCGGGGTTGCCGTCGTACCAGCCCATGTAGCGCTGGTAGACGGCCTTCACGTTGTGGCTCACCGATCCGTAGTAGCCACGCGCATGCCAGGCCCGCTCGAGGGCCGGCGGCAGCTGCATGACCTCGGCGATCTCGCTTCCGACCAGGCCCCGGTTCAGGAGGCGCAGCGTCTGGTCGTGGAGGTAGGCGTAGAGATCCCGCTGCTGTGCCAGGTACTCGATGGCCCGCTCTCGGCCCCAGGTGGGCCAGTGGTGTGAGGCGAAGACGACGTCCATGCGCTCACCGAAGCGATCGATGGACTCGCTGATGTAGCGCGACCAGACCCGCGCATCGCGCACCAGGGCGCCGCGGATGGTCAGGATGTTGTGGAGGACGTGCGTGGTGTTCTCGGCCATGCAGAGGGCGTGGTGGTCCGGGAAGAGGACGTTCATCTCCGCCGGTGCCTCCGTGCCCGGCGTGAGCTGGAACTCCATGCGGATGCCGTCCACCGTGCGCTCCTCGCCGGTGGCCGTGATGCTGTCGGTGGGCGCGATGAGCGAGGGCATGCCCATCGAGGTCGTCTGGCCCAGGCCGGCGCCCACCTGGCCGAAGGGCCCACGTGCCAGCGCCGCCCCGTACATGTAGCCGGCGCGGCGGGTCATGGCCGGCCCGGCGTAGACGTTCTCCGCGATGGCGTGCTCCATGAAGCCATCCGGCGCGAGGATGGCGCAGCGGCCGGCGTCCACGTCAGCCTGGCTGGTGACGCCCTTGACGCCGCCGAAGTGGTCCACGTGGCTGTGCGTGTAGATGACGCCCACGACCGGCCGCTCGCCGCGATGCTCCCGGTACAGGGCCAGGGCAGCCGCCGCCGTCTCCACGCTGATGAGCGGATCGATGACGAGGACGCCACTCTGCCCTTCGACGAAGGTGACGTTGGAGAGGTCCAGGCCGCGTACCTGGTAGATGCCGGGCACCACTTCGAAGAGGCCATCGATGGCGTTGAGGATGGACTGGCGCCAGAGGCTGGGATTCACGCTGTCCGGGGCGGGCCCCTCCAGGAAGGAACGGTAGGACTCGTTGTCCCAGACGACGCGCCCATCGGCGGCCTTGACGATGCAGGAATCCAGGCGGCCGACGAAGCCGCGCTGCGCGTCCTCGAAGTCAGCGTTGTCGTCGAAGGGCAGGCTGGTGGTCAGCGCGGCGTTGGCGGTGCGGACGGCATCGGAGACGGACGGGGTGGGCATGCGGGCGACTCCTCGTGGTGGGGCGGTCGACGTTCAGGCTGGCGTCAGACTAGCGGTGCGGGGTGCCGGGTGCCGATCCCGGCAGCCGGCGCCCGTGCGAGTGGGCGGCTCGGCGCCGTTCCAGGCACGCGTCACGGTCCCGGGATCGGGCCCGCCCCCGAGACGAGCGAGACCTCCTCGGCGGCCACGGCCATGGGCTGGGCACCTGGCCCCTCGATCATGCGCCGGCCCAGGTCCAGGCGCCGCAGCTCCGGCGCCGCCCAGGCCACGACCGCCACGATGCCCAGTGTCACGAGGCCGCCGGCGATGACGCTGGGCACGACGCCGAGCAGCGTGGCGGCCACGCCGCTCTCGAAGGCGCCCAGCTCGTTGGAGGCGCCGATGAAGACGTGGTTGACCGAGGCGATGCGCCCGCGCATGGCCTCCGGCGACTCGACCCGCACGATGACGATGCGGATGACGACGCTGACCCCGTCCGCAAGCCCGGCCACGAAGAGGGCTGCCATCGAGAGCGCGAAGGTCGTGGACAGGCCGAAGACCAGCATGGAGACACCGAAGATGGCGACGCAGACGAGCAAGACCGGGCCGGCGCGTCGCTTGGGTGGGATGCGCGCTGTGGCCAGCATGGCCAGCAGGGCGCCCACCGAGGGGGCCGTTCGCAGCAAGCCGAGGCCGACGGGGCCGACGTTCAGGATGTCGCTGGCAAAGACGGGCAGCAGCGCGATGGCACCGCCGAAGAAGACGGCGAAGAGATCCAGGGCCATGGAGGCCAGCAGCACCTGGTGCTTGACGACGTAGCGGACACCGCTGGCCAGGCTCTCCAGCGTGCCCTCACCGGCGTCGGGTCGAGGCATCGGCTTGCGCCCGATCCGTGTCACGAGCCACACGGCGATGGCCATCAGCACGGTCAGCACGCCGTAGGTGGCCGGGATGCCCAGGAAGGCGATGGCCAGTCCGGCGAGGGCCGGTCCCACGATGGCGCCGCCGGTCCACATGCTCCCCGTCCAGGAAGCACCTTGTGTGGCCTGCTCGATCGGGATGACCTGGGTCTCAAGGGCCGTCAGGGCCGGCCGCTCGAAGCCAGCCGCCACGCCGATGAGGAAGACCACGGCCAGGATCCCGGCCAGGCCCAGCGTCGACGGTTCGAGAGAGAGCAGGGTGAGGGCCAGCGTGCCCGCCACCAGGACGCTGCCTGTCACGATGATGATGGTGCGGCGGTCCCGCCGATCGGCGACGTGCCCGCCGAAGAGCATCAGGCCGAGGGCTGGGATGGCTTCCACGAGGCCGAGCAGGCCCAGGGCCAGGGGCTCGCCCGTGATCTGGTAGGTCTGGAAGGCCACCACCGTGGCGATGGCCGACATGCCCAGGGCTGCCAGGCCCCGGGCGCCCAGCAGAGCGCGGAACTCGGGCAGGCGCAGCAGCGCGGTGGCCGAGGTCGCCGCCAGGGTGTCGGTCACGTGCGCGGTGTGGCCCGTCGGACTCCGAGCGGCTCAGTCACGCTGTGCGGTGAGCAGGAACAGCGGGTACGGGCGGCCGTCTCGCTCGATCTCGGAGACGATGCGGGTGTCGGTGTCGCGAAAGCCGGCCGAGGTCGCCATCGCGCGCAGGGCCGCCTGCTCGAAGCCGTGGTGGTGGATGCCCTCCGGGTCCTCGTGGAAGGTGCCGTCCTCGGCGTCCAGATCGAGGAGGGCGATCCGGCCGCCCGGCGCCAGCAGGTCGTGGATCGACCGCAGGGCCGCCGGCGTGTCGGCCACGTGATGGAGCACCAGCAGCGAGACGGCCAGGTCGAAGGGGGCGCCGTCCGGCGGGCCGGCCTCGATGTCGAAGGGGATGGCCGTCACGTTGCCAGGCCCGTCGGCGGCGAGCTTCTCGCGGGCGACCGCCAGCATGCCCTCGGACGGTTCGGCCAGCACCATGCTGCCCACCTCTGCCGCCAGCTCCAGCCCCAGCAGCCCGGTGCCGGCCCCGATGTCGATGGCGCGCATGGACGGCGACAGCGGCACGTGGGTCCGGATGATGTCGGCGATGGCGCGTGCCCGGTCGCGCCGCTCGGGGGTGTCCCAGTCCTGGGCCTTCTCGTCGAACGTGCTCATGTCCCCATGATGACGGCCGCCGTGCCGGGGCGTGGTCCGGGACTCCGGGTCGCGCTATCGTCGTGGCATGCGGCGCTATCGTCCAACAGCGACGCGGCGGAGCGGCTGCGAGCCAGGGGAGGAGCACGGGTGCGACTGATCACCTCGGACAACGTGGCCCAGTTCGTGCGCGACGGCGCTCTCCACGTGGAGGAAGGCTGGACCCTGGCGCCGTCCGCCCTGGAGTACCTGCGCCGCAACCGGGTGCGCTTCGCGGGCGAGGAATCACGCCGGGCTGCCACCGAGGCCGCCGCGGACCTGGTCGTCATCACCGTCGAGGGCATCGACAAGCCCGGCATCATCGCCAGCGTCGCGAGCGAGGTGGCCCGCCAGCGCGGCAACATCACGGACCTCTCGCAGACCATCCTGGCCGGCGTCTTCGTCATGGTGCTGGTCGTGGACATGCGCGGCACGGCCGGCTACGACGCCCTGGCAGAGGGGCTGGCCCGCGTCGGCGACGAGATCGGCATGGAGATCTCCGTGCGCCTCTACTCGGTCTACGAGGCCATGCACCGCATCTGACGCTCACCGACCGGCTGCCGCCCTGCGACAGCTGCCTTCACGCCACGACAGGAGGACAGCAGATGGCCCGCGGCTCGCTGGGCATGGATGAGATCCTTGAGTCCGTCGGCATGGTCGGCCGCGATCACCTCGACATCCGCACCGTCACGCTGGGCGTGGACCTGCGCGGCTGCCGCACGCCGGAGGATCTCGTGCGCCGTGTGACCGCGACCGCGGGCGGGCTGGTGGCTGTGACCGACGCCATCGCGGCGGAGACAGGTGTGCCCATCGTCAATCGGCGCGTCTCGGTGACGCCCATCGCCTGGGTCGCTGACCGCCCGGACCGGGAGCTGATCCTGGACCTCGCGCGGGCCATGGACCAAGCTGCTGATTCGGTCGGCGTGGACTTCATCGGTGGGCTCTCCGCGCTCGTGGAGAAGCGCGCTTCGCGCATCGACGAGGAACTCATGGCGGCCCTGCCGGCGGCCCTTGCGGAGACGAGGCGGGTCTGTGCCTCGGTCAACATCGCCACCACCGGCGCGGGCATCAACATGGATGCCGTGCGCCTCATGGGCGAGGTCATCCGCGAGACTGCCGAGCGGACCGCGGCCGCCTCCGGCATCGGCTGTGCCAAGCTCGTCGTCTTCGCCAACGCTGTGCCGGACAACCCGTTCATGGCCGGCGCCTTCCACGGTTTCGGCGAGGGCGACGCGGCCGTCTCGGTCGGCATCTCCGGGCCCGGCGTGGTGGCCAACGCGCTGCGGCGCCTGCCGCCCGGCGCGCCGATGCACGACGTCGCGGAAGAGATCAAGCGCACCGTCTTCAAGATCACCCGGGTCGGTGAGCATGTGGGACGGGAGGTGGCACGGCGGCTGGAGATGGCCTTCGGCGTGGTGGACATCTCGCTGGCGCCGACCAGCCTGCCAGGCGACAGCGTGGCCGAGATCCTGGAGCTCATCGGCGTCGAGCGCGTGGGGCTTCCCGGCACGACGGTGGCACTGGCCATGCTCAATGACGCCGTCAAGAAGGGCGGCGCCATGGCCACCAGCCGTGCGGGCGGCCTGTCCGGCGCCTTCATCCCGGTCAGCGAGGATGCCGGCTTCGCCTCAGCCGCTGCCGATGGCCACCTCGTGCTGGAGAAGCTGGAGGCCATGACCGCGGTCTGCTCCGTCGGGCTGGACATGATCGCGCTGCCCGGCGACACGAGCGCCCAGACGCTCTCGGCCATCATCGCCGACGAGGCGGCCATCGGCATCATCAACGACAAGACCACGGCCTGCCGTCTCGTGCCTGTGCCGGGAGCTGGTCCCGGCGAATGGGTGGACTGGGGCGGCTTGCTCGGCCGCGCGCCGGTCATGGCCGTTCGCGACCGGGTGCGCGTGGGCGTCGTGGAGCGCGCCGGGCACGTGCCCGCGCCGCTGCGAGCCCTGGGAAACTGATGTGGGCGCCGAGGGACTGACCGCGGGCCCCGGGCTGACTGCGGGCCCCGGGCTGACTGCGGGCGCCGCGGGGCTCACGCACCATCCGGACGGCGCGCCTGCGCCCGCTGGGACGCTGGCCGATCCGCCCGTCCTGGGCGGCGTCACCCAGGTGGCATCGCGGGCCAGCCAGACGGCCTTCCGCCACGCCAACCGCTGGCTCGTCGTGCCGCTCCATCGGGCCGGCTTGGCTGCCTGGCTGGGAGGCCCCCTGGGTGGCTGGCAGTGCCTCCTCACGACCATCGGTCGCACGTCCGGGCTGCGGCGGGACACGCCGCTCGGCTACATCATCATGGATGGCGCAGCGTGGGTCATGGCCGGCTACGGCCCGCGCACCCAGTGGTACCGCAACATCCTCGCGGAGCCGCGGGTGGACCTGCACCTGCCGGGTCGAGCGCCGTTCGCCGCCCTGGCCGAAGAGGTGCGTGACCCGGGTGTCCGGGCGCGCGTCATCCCGCCGCTCTGCCGCTCCATGGCCGTGCCCGGTCTCATGATCGGATGCCTCCCGGCCACCTCCACCGACGAGCGCATCCTGGGCTGCGTCTCCTGGGTGCCGCTCGTGCGCATCCGAGCGGCGGATGGCGGCCCTCTGGAGCCTGGCCCTGAAGACCCCGGCGGTCGTGGCTGGGTCTGGCGCCACCTCGTCATGACCGCTGCCACCCTGGGCTGCATCGGCCTGCTCTGGCGGCTCCTTCGCGTCGCCGGCTTCGACCGCCAAGTCGAGGTCGCCGGTACCTGACCTGGTCTGCCGGGACCACATCGTGATGGCTCACGTTGGGATCGCCCCCGTGCTGCTGCGGCGTCCGTCGACGGGCTGCTTTGCAGCACAAAGTGCACAAGTGATACATTCCCCCGCGCTCACTGCCGGATCGCGAAGAAGGGGCCACCCGTGAGATCTCGTCACTTCACACGCTCGACGTCGATCGCCATCGTCGTATCGTCCGTCCTCGGGCTCATCCCTGCCACCGCGGTCGCGCAGGATCCCGAGGCATCTCCAGCCATCGAGGCCATGACTGACGCTCCGAGGGTGGCTGAGCCAGCGGCAGATCCTCAGGCCGACGACGTCTGGCTGCTTCGCTCCGGGGGCGCCACATTCGAGCTGCCCGACGGGACCGTGACGGTACCCTCTGCGGCGCCGATCGATGGCCCCGGAGCCGTCATCCAGCTCGACGGCGAGACGGGCGAGGTCCTGTCAGTGCTGGATGCTGCGGTCGATGGCTGCACGTGGACTGACTTGGTCGGCCCGCGCGACGGTGTCGTGTGGCTCATCGCGTACGACCCATCCCCCACGACGGCTGGTGCCGGGTCCTGCGTCGGGCGCTTCCCGCTTGACGGCTCCCAGCCCACCCTGCTCGCCTTCGAGCCAGGCTCAAGTGAGCGGTTCGGTGGTTACATGGGGAAGCCGGATCAGGCAGCCGTCGTGGATGGCGATCTCTACTTCCAGGCGTACACGGAGATCAAGCCAGACGGCCAGGCTCAACTCGGCCTGTTCCGCTTCGATCCCGAGGCCGGCACCGTGGACGTCGTCTTGCCAGAGATCTTCGGGCTGGCGCGGTCGGGTGACCAGCTGTTCATCATGGGCCCCCGGGGCCTGATGGTCGTCGAGCCGGGATCGCTGGAGCCACGGTCCCTGGGGATCGGCAAGAAACAGGGCCTCTCCGCACCTCAGAACCTCTTGCTCGCGGCCAGCGACGAGGTCGTCGCCATCACGGACGCGTACGGCAAGGGTGTGGCCGTGGATCCTGCCACCGGCACCGTCCTCGGCGACTTGGGGGCCAGGGACCTCTTCGACCCGACCGTCGTCGGACAGGATGTCTGGGCCCAGGTGTTCAAGAAGGGTGAGCCCACGGCCGGTGTCGTCGTGCCAGGCGGCAAGGCCAAGTTCAGGACCGACACGTGCGAGTGGTGCCACGCCGGGACGGTCCAGGTGACGCCGGACGCGGTGTGGACGACCTTCGACGGCATCCTGCGTCGCATCGACCGGGCGACACGCGAGGTCACGCTTGAGCTGGACCTCGCGGATGTCGCAACGCAGGTGCCGTCCTAGCAGGACGGACTCCTCCCCCCAAGGGCCCCTCTACGGGCCAGCCAAAGACGACGCAGCCCAGGAGCTGGCCAGTGACGCCAGCCTTCCGACCGGTGCCACCGAGCTGACGGCCGTGTGCCCTCGCTTGACCTCGGTGGCGGCCGTTCCATCGGCCACCTTCAGACCTCTGAAAAGGAGTGCCACCGTGGTATCAGCTTGCACCCGCACCGTCGCCCTGACGCTCTCGCTGGCGCTCCTCCTGGCGAGCGGCGCTGTGGCCCGATCAGCCGAGCCCACCGGCTCCGTCGAGCCTGCTGTTGCGGCGTCGTCAGCTGCCACGGGTTCGGACATCGAGGCGGCGACCGGTGATCTCGCATGGCAGCGCATCGATGCGCTGCCCGGTCCCGAGACAGCCCTGGTCAATCGCATCGCGGTCGGCCAGGACGGCACGCTGGTGGTCCTGGGCCAGGCGGCCATCGGCCAGGGGCCAGCCCTTGGGTGGTTCTCTTCCGATGGGCTGGTCTGGGAACCGGCCAAGGTCAAGGATGCCGAGTTCGCAGCCGCCCTGGACGTGCTGGCACTGCCTGACGGTGGGTTCATCGCGTGGCCGTACCTTGGCGCACAGCTCTGGCGTTCACCCGATGGTCGCACCTGGAAGCGGGACAAGCGACCGGCCGGCGCGTTCCTCGGGGACGGCATCGTGACGAAGGACGGCCTCCTCTTCGTGGGTCAGTCTTCCGACGCCAAGCCGGCGGTCTTGCGCAGCGCCGACGGGAAGAAGTGGAGCGCCACCGAGCTCCCGATCGCCGAAGGCGGCGACGATGACCCCAACCTCATCGCACAGCTGGCGGACGGCTCGCTCCTGGCTGCTGCGACCGGCACCCGCGACGCGGCGGCCACGCTGTGGCGGAGCGTCGACGGCGGCGATTGGCAGCTCGTGCCCATGCCTGACCCAGAGCCCGGGGCCTTCATCGAGGGCATCGCTCCGACGACGACGGGCGCCGTGATGGTCGTCAATCACGCCTCGGAGACAGGCGACTTGAGCAGCACCATCTGGGCGACCAGCGACGGCACCGACTGGCAGGCCGTCCATGACGTGCCCGAAAACTGGGCCTCCTCGCCCGTACCCGCCCCCGATGCGACCTACGTGTGGGCGGGCCCCGTGCTTCTCTCGTCCGTCGACGGCGTCACCTGGGCCGAGTCGCGCCCGGAGGCCTTCGAGGGGCCCTACACCGTGCTCGGGGGTGTGGCCACCCCGGATGGGGAGCTCGTGACCATCGGTCGCGTCGAGTTCGTCAAGGGCTCGGCAACGTGGCTGGGCTCTCCGGCGGCGGAGTAGCCCCCGGGCCCGGGCAGGGCAGTCGATCGTTGACGGGCCGTCCCTGGGAAGACGGCGCCGTCGAGCGTGCGCGGGAAGGGGATGACGTCGAGGATGTTGGCCACGCTCGTGGCATCTGCCACCTGGCGCCCCCGGGCCTGACGATCGGCCCACATCCCAGCGGCCGGGCCTGGCGCGTTGGCACGCCGTCGTCTGCTCAGTGCCTCCGTGACTGTCATCACCTCGCTCAGGCGCCTGCTCCGCGGCCAGGCGGGTGCCCACGGTGGACCGCCGCCCGCGATCTGGCTCGTGGGCGCACTCACTCCTTGGCGTCCTCTCCGAAGGTCGCGCGATCAGGCGCCGGCGACTGGCGTCATGCGGACAGGTATGTGCACATGCGTCTGCGCATGATATGGTGAGTACATGCCCAAGACCATCCAGATCAGGGACATCGATGACGCGGTCTACGCCGGACTGTCGCGGCGCGCCGCGGAGGCTGGCCTGACGGTGCCCGACTTGCTCCGCCGGGAAGCTGCCCGGATCGCCGCACGCCCGAGCATGGAGGAATGGCTGGAGCGCACCCGCCGCCGCCCCTCGGGCATCGCGCGAGGGGACGTCCTGGCCGCGCTGGACGAGTCGCGTGGGCCGTGGCCAGATGCTGGTCGTTGACGCCTCATGCCTGTACGAGGTCGTGGCTGATACCGCAAAGGCGGAGCAGGTCCGCCGTCGGATGAGTCTCGACGGGGACCACGCCGCACCGCATGTCATCGACGCGGAGGTCCTGGGCATCATCCGTCGCGATCGACTCCTCGGCCGGCTCGACGACACGGCGGCCCGTCAGGCCGTGGAGGACCTCCGCGACTGGCCGGCGGAGCGCTTCGGGCATCGCTTGTTCCTCGACCGTGCATGGGAGCTGCGGGACCGGGTGCGCACGTGGGATGCCCTCTACGTGGCCCTGGCGGAAGCGCTGGACGCCACGCTGCTGACGCTGGACGCACGGCTCGGACGCGTTCGTGGTCTCGAGTGCCAGGTGGAGGTCATCGGGACCTGACCGCTGTCCGCCGCATCACCGCGACCCGTTCGACCGGCTCCTCGTCGCCCAGGCCCAAGTCGAACGACTGACCATCGTGACCGCGGACCCGCTCTTCGACGCCTACGACGTTCCTGTCATCCGCGCGGACTGAGCGTCCGGCGGGCTCTCAGAAGTCGGCGCTGCCGGGCGTGCGCGGGAAGGGGATGACGTCGCGGATGTTGGCCATGCCCGTGGCGTAGGCCACCAGGCGATCGAAGCCCAGGCCGAAGCCCGCGTGCGGCACGGTGCCGTAGCGGCGCAGGTCGCGGTACCACCAGTAGGGCGCGGGGTCCAGGCCCATCTCGACGATGCGCCGGTCCAGCACGTCGAGGCGCTCCTCGCGCTGGCTGCCGCCCACGATCTCGCCGATGCCGGGTGCCAGCACGTCCATGGCTGCCACCGTGCGCCCGTCGTCGTTCAGCCGCATGTAGAAGGCCTTGATGGACGTCGGGTAATCGGTGACCACGACGGGCCGCTTGGCGTACTCCTCGCAGAGATATCGCTCGTGCTCGGCTTGCAGGGCCAGGCCCCAGCCGACCGGGAACTCGAAGGCGCGCCCGGACCGCTCCAGCGCTTCGATGGCGTCGCTGTAGCTCATGCGCGCGAACTCCGATGTGACCAGCGATTCCAGGCGTGTGACGGCCTCCTTGTCGATACGCTCGGCGAAGAAGGCCATGTCGTCGGGACGCTCATCGAGGAGCACCCGGAAGACGGCCTTCAGGAGGTCCTCGGCCAGGTCGGCGTTGGCGGAGAGGTCCGCGAAGGCGATCTCCGGCTCCACCATCCAGAACTCCGAGAGGTGGCGGCTGGTGTTGGAGTTCTCGGCGCGGAAGGTCGGCCCGAACGTGTAGACCCTCGACATGGCCAGGCAGAAGGTCTCCACGTTGAGTTGGCCGGAGACGGTCAGGAAGGCCGGCTTGCCGAAGAAGTCCTGGCTGAAGTCGACCGCGCCGTCCGCCGTGCGCGGCAGGTTGGCGAGATCCAGCGTGGAGACCCGGAAGAGCTCGCCGGCGCCCTCCGCATCGCTGGCCGTGACGATGGGCGTGTGGATCCAGTGGAAGCCGCGCTCGTGGAAGAAGCCGTGGATGGCCATGGCCAGGCTGTGCCGCACACGGGCCACGGCGCCGATGGTGTTGGTGCGCGGCCGAAGGTGCGCCACCTCGCGCAGGTACTCGAAGCTGTGTCGCTTGGGCGAGATGGGGTAGGTGTCCGGGTCGTCCACCCAGCCCACGACCTCGAATGACTCCGCCTGCAGCTCCACGGACTGGCCCTGACCCTGCGAGGGCGCCAGCGCCCCGCTGACCGTGACCGCGCAACCGGCCGTCAAACGAAGGATGTCCGACTCGTAGTTGGCGAGCGATGTGGCAGCCACCACCTGGAGCGCGTCGAAACAGGAGCCGTCGTGAACGTGAACGAAGGACAGCCCGGCCTTCGAATCGCGCCGCGTCCGCACCCAGCCCTGGACGGTCACGTTGCTCCCGACCGGCGTTCGCCCAGCCAGGACATCGGCGATGCGCACCACCCTTGACATGCAGCCCTCCTCTGGCCCGAGGGTAGCGCGTCTCAGGGTCGCCATGTCGTGACGCGTGTCGGGCGAGTCGCAGCGTGATCGACTTGCGGTGGTCAGGAGCGCGGTTCGGGTCGCTCGTCACCGGATCGTCGCGCCGTGTCCAGCGTGCCCGACGCCCCGCCACCGATGCTCTTGGGCCGCGGGTGAACGGGAGCGACTTCCTCGTCGGCCGCCTCAGGCACTGCCTCCGGCACCTCTTCCGGTTCGTCCGGCGTGTCGACGAGACCCGGCGGCATGTCCACGCGATCGCGCATCAGGGCAGCGATCGCCTGCGTCGATGGCGAGGCGTCGAGGATGGCCACCAGGCCCACCGTCAGGGGCAGCGCCAGGAGTGCGCCGGAAGCGCCCAGGATCCAGGCCCAGGCGACGACGGAGAGAAAGACGACCAGGGGGCTCAGGTTGAGCTCGGTCCCCATCATGCGCGGCTGCAGCAGGTAATCCTGGGCCACGTTGATGAGGGCATAGCCGCCCACGACCAGCGCGGCCGTGAGCAGGCTGCCTTCCAGCAGGGCCAGGATCGTCGGCGGCACGAGGGCGATGAGCGTGCCCACGGTGGGCACGAAGGCGGCTGCGAAGGTCAGGAACGCCCACAGCGCGGGCAGGGGCACGTGCAGGACCAGCAGCAGGATGAAGACGAGGACCGCGGCGAAGAGGCCCAGCTGGGCGCGCACCACGAGGTAGCGCCGCAGGTCCACGCCGAAGCGTTGCACGCCCTCGAAGATGGCGTGCTCCGGGCCGAAGGCCGCCGTGGCACGCTCGCGAAGCGAGGCCGCGCCGGCCAGGGCGAAGACCATCGTGGCGGCGAGGATGAAGATGGCCAGAGTGGCGTTGGACACGGCCGAGGCCACCGGGCGGACGAGCGTCAGGAGCGTCCCGGGCGAGGCCAGCGTCGGCAGCGCTGCCGGATCGGCCACGATGCCGAACTGGGCGAGAGCAGCCCGGGTCTCCTCGACCAGCGTCGTGAGGCGATCCTCGTAGCCGGGGATCCTGGCCACCAGCTCGGCCACGGAGAAGGCGATGATGCCGGCCACGGCCAGCACGACGACGACCAGGAGCGAGACGGCGATGGTCAGGGCCAGGGGGTGGTTCACGCCGCGCCGCTCGATGGAGCCCACCAGCGGCGCGGCCACGAGGGCCAGGAAGAGGCCGAACATGACCGGCACCACGAGGTCGGCCGTCTCCTTGAGGGCCAGGATGCCGATGAGCACCAACACGACGGTGGCCAGGGAGATCAGGGGGCTGCTGCCCAGCATCGTGCGCACCCCGGCCGTGCTCGATGGGCCGGCGCGATCCTGCGTCTCAGCGCTGCCCGGGGCCCTGTCCTGGGGGGGCATGCGCGTCACCTCTTCCTGTCGATGGCGAACATCACGGGGCAATCATGCACGTCCCGAGGCGCACATGGGTCGCCGTGACGATCTCCGAACCCGCGAAGGCTCAGGCCGGGATGGCGCGGTCGCAGGCACCCGGCAGGGTCACCTCGGCATCGCCGTTGACGCCGGTCAGGTCGATCGCCACGCTGAGGTCCCCGTCGAACTGGAGCGGCTCGAAGGCTCCGCTGAAGCCGCCTCGATAGGCGACCGGATAGCCGCCCTCGGCTGACACGTACAGATCCGCATCAGTGGCGCTTCGCAGGGACTGGGCGAAGAGGCTCACGTTCGGTTCGCTGCTGGACTGCGCGGCCGTCAGGAACCCCTCGCCGTCGATGACGTAGTGCTGTACGGGCTGCCCGTCACGGGACTCCTCCCCGACGAGGGTGCCGCGGGCCACGTCGCTCCCGGTCAGGATGTCCATGAGGGCCTGCGGGCTGAGCTGCTCGAGCGCCGCGGTGGCCTGCGAGTCCGATGGCTTGATGCAGACGTCGAAGAGGGCGTCGAGCACCACGTACGTGCCCTCCGGCACGGCGTAGACACTGACCTTCTTGGGCCGGAAGAGCTTCACCGCGGACCCGCCGACGCGGGCCACGACATCGCCGAGCAGGCTGCCCGTGACATCGATGCGGCTGGCGCCCTCCGCGGTGCTGGTCAGCTCGGCGGTGAGGTCGCCCTGCGTCGCTTCTCCGTCCACGGTGCCATCGACCTCGAGCGTCACGGTCGCCTCCAGCGCCGTCAGGCCCGTCAATGGCGTGAGCGGGATGGGCTCCCCCGCAGGATCCGCCGCCATCGCGAGATCGGCGCTTGCCAGGCCTAGCGCGGCGATGACGACAGCCACCGCCATCCGTGCGCGTCGGCCCTGGGCTCGCCTGGACGTCGTTCCGTGTTGGCCTGGCATTGGCGTTCCTCCCGCAGGTCGGCTTCGTCCCGTTCCTCTCGATGTCCGCGGCTGCGCCGGTTCGGGTCCGGTCACGCAGCCGGGATGACGACCCCATCATGGCGTGCCAGCGAGCCTTCGGTGTCGTGCCCGCGTGGGGCGTTTCGATGGCGCGCTGTCGGGAACTTCATCTCCCGGTCATCGAGTCCTCACCCGGGCGTGCTACAACCAGCATCGTTGACGCCTATCCTCGGCGGCTGGCAGCTGGTGCCCGCCTCCCGGGCACTCGCGCATGCATGACGAGGCACACCCTGATGGCCCACTTCCCCTCCACAGGCCGCCCGGCCGGTGACCCCCGCTGGCCCATCGCGCCCCACGCACCGGGAACGGCGCCCAGTCGGCGCCCGCCCCGATCCCCGCGTCACGTCGGACTCTCGGCAGTGCTGGCGCTCTGCGGGGTGTCCGCCCTCGCGGGCGGTGCCATCGGGGCCGCCGCCATGACCGCCGGAACGCCCACGACCTCCAGCGATCCCGATCCTGCGCCGGTCGTTCGGGCGGACCCGCACGCGGTCACGGCCCTGGCGACCGCCGCGGGCGGCGCAGCGGACGTCAGCGCGCTCTCAGAGAGCGCTGAGCGACCCATCAGCGAGATCGCCAAGGAGGTGGGACCGGCCGTGGTGGCCATCGTCATCGGCGCCAGCGGCGACCCGGGGTCGGCGGACTTCTCGGCCCTGGGTGCCGGTTCCGGGGTCATCGTCGACCCGGGCGGCCTCATCCTCACCAACCGGCACGTCGTCGGCGAGGGCGGGTCGCTGACCGTCTACCTGGAGGATGGACGCTCGTTCAAGGGCCAGCTCGAGGGCGTAGACACGCTCACCGACCTGGCGCTCCTGAGGATCCGCGCCACCGGCCTGCCGGCTGCGAGACTCGGGGACTCCTCGAGCGTCGAGGTCGGCGAGCCGGCGGTGGCCATCGGGAACCCGGAGGGTGACCTGCCCGGCAGCGTGACGGCGGGCATCATCAGTGCGCTCGAGCGGGAGATCGTCGTCGGTGACGCGGCCGGCGTCCAGGCACCGGAGTCGCTGCGCCACCTGATCCAACACGACGCGGCCATCAACCCCGGGAACTCCGGCGGTCCGCTGCTGGCCGGAGATGGCAGCGTCATCGGCATCAACACGGCCATGGCCGGTGGATTCCAGGGCATCGGCTTCGCCATCCCCATCGACATGGCCAAGCCCATCGTCACGCAGGTGCTGGCAGGCGACCCCATCCGCCGACCGTACATCGGCATCTTCTTCACCGAGGTCGATGCCCAGCTGGCCGAGGACGAGGGCCTGCCCGTGAGCAGCGGCGTGCTGGTCCAGGGTGACGCGGCGGCCAGCCAGCCGGGTGTCATCGGTGGCGGTCCGGCCGACAAGGCGGGCCTCCGGGATGGCGACATCATCGTGGCCATCGACGGGCAGCCCATCGACGCCACGCACCAGCTCGACGTCGCCCTCCTGGGGCATGAGCCGGGCGACGTCATCGACCTGACCGTCCGCCGCGGCAACCGGACGATCCACAAGGACGTCACCTTGGGGGTCCGGCCGGCGGACACGCTGCAGTGAGGCGACGCTGACCGCCGTCCCGTCGCCACTGGCCGTCAGCCGGGCGGCCTTCCCTGGATCTCACGGAGCCTGGCGTCGCTGATCCCGAGGTGGTGGGCGACTTCGTGCTCGAGCGTGTCGCGCACGCCCCGCATGAGGGCGTCCTGGCCCCGATGGGCGCGCATCAGGGGACCCCGAAAGAGCGTGATCTTGCTGGCGACCGGCGCCCGGTCGGCGCCGTACGAGGTGCGCGGCACGCCCTCGTACAGGCCGAAGAGGCCGTGCGCACCGACACTCTGGAGCTGGGCGGCATCGGGTTCGTCCTGGACGACGATGGCCACGCTGGCCAGCTGGCCGCGGTATGGCTCGGGCAGCGCCTCGATGGCAGCCGCCAACGCCTCTTCGAAGGGATCGACGTCCCCGGGCACGAGCGGCTCCTTCATCCGCACGCGCACGCCGTGGTCCCGAGCGTTGCCGCGCGGTCGTTCGTTCGTGCCATCACGCCGCCTGGACCGCCGGGACCCGCCACAGGAAGAGCGCCAGGACCAGTCCCACGGCCAGCAGGACGATCCGCAGCGCCAGCCCGTCCACGACGACGATGGAGACCGCGAAGGTCGATGCCACGACCAGGAGGGCGCGGGCCTTGACCCCCGGGGGCAGCGACCGGGATCGGCGCCACTCGGCGATGATGCGACCCAGGGAAGGCTGACCCAGCAGCCACGCGTACAGTCGCGTCGAGGATCGCGCGTAGCAGGCAGCCGCCACCAGCAGGAAGGGAGTGGTGGGCAGGATGGGCACCACGATGCCCACGACGCCCAGGACCAGGGACAGGGTCCCGACCGTGACGAGGAGCGCCCGGACTGGCCGCGGAAGCGTCACCATCGCCGCGGCCTCCGCAGCGTCCGGCGGCGGTGCCGTCGCCTGCTCCGGGTGCCGACCGGCCATCAGGGCGCGTGCTCCCGTGCGTATGCCACCAGCGCGCGGACGCTCTCCGGCGGGGTCTCCGGTGAGACCTCGCAGCCGGTGCCCACGATGTGCCGCGGTCCGCAGAGGCGGTGACACGCCTCGGCGGCCGCATAGACCTCCTCCGGCGTGCCGGTGAGCATCTCCTCCACGGTGGAGACGTTGCCGAGGATGATGCGGTCGGGACCGAGCACCGCCCGGGCGTGCGCCAGGTCCACCGGATAGTCGAGCTCCCAGACATCGGCCGGCAGGTCCTTCATCGTCCCCAGGAGGTGGTCGGTGGAACCGCACATGTGGATGCGCACGATGACGTCCGGCCGCGCAGCCTTGATGTCCTCGACCACTCGCCGCTGTGCCGGGTAGACGTACGTCTCGTAGTGCCGCAGGCTCATCATCGAGGCCGCCGCGTCACTCATGCCGATGGTGTCCGCGCCCGCCTCCACCTGCGGCTTCCAGTAGGCCATGCCGACCGAAGACGTGAAGTCGAAGAGGTCGGCCAGGAACCCTGGGTCGTCGTAGGTGTCCATCATGAGCGCGGACAGGCCGCGCATCTCGGCTGCCAGGGCCAGGGGCCCCTCCACCCAGCCCACGATCGACGCGCCCGGCCCAGCCTCCGCGCGCATGATCTCGATCGACTCCACGCGCTCGCGCATGCGCCCCGGTGCCATCGGATCGGGAACGCGCAGGCGCGCCAGGCGCGACTTGTCGACGAGGGCCGCCCGTGATTCGACGATGGCGGGGCCGGAATCGGCCCACTCCACGGAGCCGTCGCCAGCGATGTCGATGAGCTCGCGCGCGGGGTCCGAGCAGGTCATCAGGCAGTCGATGCCGATGTCGTCGGCCATGCGCAGCTGTGCTTCCGCCAGGCGCCGCGGGTCCGTCACGTAGTCGTTGTAGTGGATGCCCGCTCGCCGGGCAGCGAACTGCATGATGAGGGGCTGGACCGGCAAGCGGTCCACGGGCTGGCCCGCGACGTGGGCCCTGATGCGTTCGAGGCTGTCCATGCGCGGCACTCTGGCGCCCGGTCCTGCCCGCCGCTAGGGCGATTCGGACCGTCCGGCAGGGACCGACCCGTTCCGCACCGACCATGGGCCGGGCGCCCGTGCCGGAGGACGCGACCCTCGCTCAGGTCCGCCCGGCGACCACGGCGAACTCCGGGGCTTCGACCTCGAAGGCAGCGCCGGCGACGTCGCCGTGCACGGCGACCACGTGCAGGCCGGCGGCCTCCACCTCCGCGGCCAGGCTGGCCACGTCGTAGTGCTGGAACCAGTTGAGGTACTCGCGCACAGCGCCCGCCTCCACGATCGTGTACTTCTCCAGCACGATGCGTTCCGCCTCGTAGCGGAAGGTGTTCAGGAAGCCGTAGTACGGCTCTGCCGACCAGAAGCCATCCATGAGGCCGGGGCCGTAGGCGACCTGTTCTTCCCACGTCTCGAAGGCGGCCAGCGAGTAGACGTCGAAGAGGAAGGCGCCGCCCGGCGCCAGGATCTCGCCCACTCGCTCCAGCAGCCGGCGGCGCTGTGACGAGCTCAGGGCGCAGTAGTCGCACATGATCATGATGGCCAGGTCGACGCCTGGCTCGAGGTCCACGGCCAGGTAGTCGCCCAGGACGTGCTCGACCGCGAGGCCCTCCCGCTCGGCGTCCGCGCGCGCGTGCTCGATGGAGCGGGCCGAGAAGTCCACGCCTGTCACGCTCGCACCGCTGCGAGCCAGTCGGTTGGTATAGAGCCCCGGCCCGCAGCCGAGGTCGAGGACGCGGCGGCCCGGTCCCAGGTCGAAGGCGGACACCATCCAGTCCACCGAGGCCTCGATGAAGTCGGTCCGACGCGACGCCACGTCCACCTCGCCGTCAAGGTGGAAGCGCAGCAGCATCTCGGAGATGTCCGGCGACGTCCACAGGGCATCCGCGGTGTACCGCGAGTAGAGTGCCGGGCGCTCGTTGATGCGCTCGAGCGTGTCGAAGAGGGCGTCCGGCACGGTCATCTCCGCTCGAGGGTCTCGAAGGGTCGCTTCTGCTTGAAGCGGTGCTCGGGGACCGGTGCGTCGACGCGAAGCAGCGCCTGTCGCCAGCGCGGCGAAGAGCCCAGCGCCCAGCGCATGGCAGCCATCGAGGCGTGGCCCACATGGACGGCGCCCGGGCGGGGCTTCAGGCGCAGCGCGTGACGGATGCGTGGCGGGATCGTGGCGATGGCCGCGCTGGCGAGCACCTGGTAGGCGACCTTGACGGCCGGATCGAGGGGTGGATCGCGCAGGAAGTCGACGGCCTCCCGCATGCCCGGGGACGGTGCCACCGAGGGGTGCTCAGCGATCCAGCGCGACAGCTCGGCCGCCGTCTCGGGGAGAGCCTCGGCGTCCAGGAGTCGACCGATGCGAGCCTGCTCCCGGACGAAGCGGTCCGCCTCCTCGGTGCTCAAGGGTCGGGCGCCGTAGACCTGGTTGCAGACGAGGAACGAGTCCGTCAGCGAGTTGTGGACCCAGGCCGCCAGCGGTGGATCGTCCGCCCGGTAGGGGATGCCGCGATGCGAAACCCCCTTCACCCGCCGATGTGCCGCCCGCACGATGCGGACCGCCTGCTCGACCTCCGGCATGGCCCCGTAGGAGGTCGCTGTGACATAGGCCGATGTCCGGGAGAGCCGGCCCAGGGGATCCTCCCGATAGCGGGAGTGGTCAGCGACGCCCGCCACCACCTCCGGATGGGCGGCCTGGATCAGCAGCGCCCGGATACCGCCGATGAAGCCCGAAGCGTCGCCCATGATCTCCCACGAGATGGCCTCGGGGCCGAAGAGGCCCGGGTCGCCGGCGTAGTCCATGGTGTTGGCCATGGGGTCGTCGGCGTGCGCGAAGAGCCCCACCGTCCGGCTCACCACGGTGCGCCGGAAGCGTTCCAGGGGCTGACTGGTCATCGACAGGCGGCCGCCGACGCTCAGGAGCGCGGGCGGCGCAGGCGCGCCGGGATGAGCGCCTGCCAACGCCGCGTGGTCCCCGGTCGAGGGGAGGGGCGGCGCTCGGTCCCGGCGTGATGGTGGAGATGCAGCTCCTCCAGGGCGGCCTCCAGGTCGCCCTGCGCCCCGATGCGCTTCCAGAACTCCGGGAAGGACTGTCGGGCCGTCTCGATGTCGATGCGCATGGCCTGGGACTTGTCGCGCAGGAAGAGGTCGATGTTGCGCTCCACCGTGTGGTTGAGGTCCCGGGCCACGTCCAGCCGGCTGATGCCCGGGTCCACGTCCCAGAGGATGCCGTTGCGATAGGCGCGCATGAGCGGCTTGTTCCAGCGTCGCATGCGGCTGGCGGCCGTGGCGTACTCGTCTCGACGCAGGTGGACGTAGAAGGCGCTGTCACCATAGGCGTCCTCGAGGCGACCGAGGAGCCAGGCCAGCCGATCGTCGACCTCGATGTGATCCTGCGGGTAGGCCAGCCGATCGGCGCCCACGAGCCCCACACGGGTCTCGTGGCCGGTGGTGTAGTTGATCGCGTGCCGGCAAGCCTCTGCGAAGGTCACCGACCCGCTGCGCCCGGTGGTCAGTACGAAGACGTTCATGCTCGCGCACAACTGTAGTCGGCCGGGACGACGCTCGTGTCCGCCATACTCGGGCGACTCCCGCATCACCCGCCCCGCAGCACACGAGAAGGAGCGACGCCCCCATGCCTGGAGCCGACGGCAGCCAAGAAGCCATGGCTGAGCGCTTCGCGTTCGGCAGTGAGCTCATCGAGGAGGCCGCCGCGGTGGCACTGTCGTACTTCCGCCGTCGCGAGACGCTGGCCGTGCGCTCCAAGGGCACGCAGGACGTGGTCAGCGAGGCCGACGTGGAGGTCGAGCGGCTCATCCGGGCACGGCTGGCCGAGCACTTCCCCGGCGACGCCTTCCTTGGGGAGGAGTCGGGCCGGGCCGATGTGGAGGGCGCCGCCGGGATCTGGGTCGTCGATCCCATCGACGGCACGCAGCCGTTCGTGAGCGACCTCACCTCGTGGTGCGTGTCGATCGGCTACGTCCACGAGGGCCGCATCGAGATGGGCTTCCTGGCGGCCCCGGCACGCGAGGAGGTCTTCATGGGGTGGCGGGGCCACGGCGCCACGCTCAACGGTCGCCCCATCCACGTCAGCCGCAGCACCGGCCTGAACGACGGTCTCCTCTGCATCGGGATGTCCCCGCGCATCAGCGCCGACCGCATCCTCGACTACTTCGCGCCGCTCCTGCGACAGGGTGTCGTCTACTACCGCGAGGGGTCGGGCGCCCTGTCGCTGGCCTACGTGGCCGCGGGCCGGCTCATCGGCTACGTGGAGGGGCACCTCAACTCGTGGGACGGCCTGGCTGGCGTGGCGCTCGTGGAGGCGGCTGGCGGCCGCGTGAACGACTTCCTGGCCGGCGATGCGTTGTGGTCGGGCGGACCGATCGTGGCCACCTCGCCGACGCTCTACCCGGCCCTCGCGGAGGTCCTGGGACTCTGACGCCGAGTGCGCCGTGTCCCCCGGCCCGGTCCTGACGGGGCGGCGCGAGGGCTGGTCAGGGTGGTGCGTCCAGTCACCACGGGCTACACTGTGGACGCCGTCCAACCACCCGTCCGTGCCCTCGGGAGGAGTGCCATGTCCAGCGACCCGGATGTCTCCATGCCTGCCGCAGCCCGGGACTACGTTCCCCGACCCATCGGCGGCGACTTCACGGGCCGGCACATCGTGTCCGTCGAGCAGTTCGCCCGCCCGGATCTTGACCGCCTCTTCCGATCGGCAGCCTCGCTCCGATCGCGCGTCCGCGAGGGTGACAAGTCCGTCCTGGGACTCTGCCAGCGCAAGATCATGGCCACGCTCTTCTACGAGGCCAGCACCCGCACGGACATGTCCTTCCAGGCGGCCATGCAGCGCCTCGGTGGCGAGGTCATCGCCACCAGCGGCGGCGTGCACTTCTCCTCGGTGTACAAGGGTGAGAACCTGGCCGATACCGTCCGCGCCGTGGGCGCCTACGCGGACGTCGTGGTCCTGCGCCACCCGGAGGTGCGCTCCTCCTACGAGGCCGCCCGTTCCCTCGACCAGCTGGCCACGCGCCTGGGCACCCATCCCGTCGTCATCAGCGGTGGTGACGGCATCGGCGAGCACCCCACCCAGGCCCTCCTGGACCTCTTCACCATCATCGACTTCAAGGAGCGCCCGGACGGGCTCACGGTCACGCTCGTGGGCGACCTGGTCAACGGCCGCACCGTCCATTCGCTGGCCAAGCTCCTGGCCATCTACGGGGCGTCCGACCTTCGGCTGGAGCTGGTCTCGCCGACCATCCTGCGCGCACCGGCCTCGGTCATCGAGTTCGCCCGCTCGCGCGGCGTCGAGGTCAGCGAGCACGAGTCGCTCGACGAGGTCATCGGCCGCAGCGACGTCATCTACTGGACGCGGGTCCAGCAGGAGCGCTTCACCGACCCGGACGAGTACGAGGCCATCGCCTCGCGCTTCATCATGACCCCACAGGTCCTGGCCGCCGCGCCCGACGACGCCATCCTCATGCACCCGCTGCCGCGCAAGCACGAGATGGGCACAGAGGCGGACCACGCCATCCTCGACGACGACCCCCGCAGCGTCTACTTCCACCAGATGCAGAACGGCATGTACGTGCGCATGGCCCTGCTGGCCGCGGTCCTGGGCGCCGCGGGGTGACCACCCTGCGGATCCCGGGCGCGCTCGATCCGCACGTACACCTCCGCGATCTCGACTGGTCCCACAAGGCCACCGTGGAGCGGGAGACGGCGGCGGCCCTCGCCGGCGGCTACTGGGCCGTGCTGGACATGCCCAACACGCCACCGACCACGACCACGGCGGCCCGGCTCGCCGCCAAGGCGCATCACGTCAGGGCACAGGCGCGCTGTGACGTCGGCCTCTACATGGGCGCGGACCAGCACGCCGATGGGAGCGGATACGCGGGCGCCGCGGCCGGCGCTGTGGGTCTCAAGATGTACTGCGACCAGACCACCGGGGATCTGCTCCTGGCCGAGCACGCCGACCGAAGGCGCCATCTGGTCGCCTGGCAGGCAGCCAGCGCGAAGCCCGTTGCCGTCCACGCCGAGGGCGCCACGCTGGAGGCTTTGCTGGCCCTGGTGCGGGAGCTGCGCGTGCGCGTCCACTTCTGCCACGTCAGCAGCGCACCGGAGATGGCCCTGCTGCGCGAGGCCAAGCGTGATGGCCTGCCCATCAGCGTGGGCGTCACCCCGCACCACCTCTACCTGACGGCGGCGGACGCGGCGCGCCTGGGCCCCTACGGCCTGGTCAAGCCGGCGCTCAAGACGGACAGGGACGTGGCGGCGCTCTGGGACGCCGTCCGCGACGGCACCGTGGACGTCGTGGAGAGCGACCACGCGCCGCACACGCGGGCCGAGAAGGAGAGTGCCTCGCCGCCCTACGGTCTGCCCGGCCTCGAGACGACGCTGGCACTGCTGGTGCTCGCGGTGCACGAGGGGCGAATCTCGGAGGAGCGCCTCGTGGAGCTGGTGGCCATCGCTCCGCAGCGCATCTTCGGCCTGCGGCCCCCGGCCGAGACCGTCACGCTCGTCGACACCGCGGCCACGTGGCTGGTCGAGGACGGCGCGTTGCTGACGAGCCCGGGCTGGTCGCCGTTCGCCGGTATGCGGGTCCGGGGACGCGTCCGCGAGGTGCGCATCCGCGGGGCCGTCGCCTTCGACGGAGCGCAGGTCGTGGCCGGTCCCGGCAGCGGCCGTCAGCTGGCATGAAGCTGCCCGTGGGCGACTGGGTCCTGGGCGTCAGCGACCGGACCTGGTGGCCCGTCGGACGTGTGGTCCGCGGCCCTGATGCGCAGGTCGGTCACGCTCGGGCCGTGCGCGCCATGCGCCGCGCGGACGGCAGTGAGCCGCTGGTGGCGCTGGCGCGACGGGTCAGCCGGGCCACGTTCCCGGATCGCCCCACCAGCGTGGGCGGGGTGACCTTGCCGCACCCCATCATCCTGGCCGCCGGGCTCGTCAAGGGTGACGGGTTCGCCAGCGAGGAGGAGGCACTCGCCGCGGTCCGTCACGGGCGCGACATCGTGCCTGGCTGGCGGTCAGTGCCGGCGCTCGTGGGCGCCGTGGAGTTCGGCTCCTACACGCGCGTCCCCCGGCTCGGGAACCAGGGCCGCGTCCTGTGGCGTGACGACGCCGCTCGCGCCATGCAGAACCGCATCGGCCTGCGCAACCCCGGTGCTGCCGCCGCGGCCGCCTTCCTCGCCTCGGTAGCCGGCGAGCTGCCGCCCACGTGGGGCGTCAGCCTGGCCGCGAGCCCGGGCGTCGACGACCTGGACCTGATGGCCCAGGAGGTCGCGGAGGCCGCGAGCGCGTTCGAGCGGGCCTTCGGGGGCCATCCGCGCTCGCCGGCGTGGTTCACGCTGAACCTCTCGTGCCCCAACACCGAGGACGACCCGCACGGGCGGCAGACGGAGGCGCTGGCGCGGCGCCTGGCGGACGCGCTGCGCAGTTCGGTGCGCGCCCCGGTCTGGGCCAAGGTCGGCCCGGACCTGTCCGACGACCAGCTGGCCGGGCTGGTCTCTGCCCTCGCGACCGCTGGCGTCCGCGCCATCGTGGCCACCAATACGGTGGCCCGCCCGGCGCCGGAGGGAGAGGTCACGGCGGGGCTCAGCGGGGCACCCCTGCGGCCGCTGGCCATCGGCACGGTGGCCCGGCTGCGGACGATCCTGGGGGATGCCAGCGGCGCGCCGGACATCGTGGCCTGCGGCGGCATCCTCGATGGGGCGGACCTGCGCGCGTTCATGGATGCGGGCGCACGCGCGGCCATGATCTACTCGGCGCTGGTCTTCCGGGGGCCGCTGGCAGCGGCCCTCATCCTGCGCGAAGCCGAGCGGGCCGCCGATGCCTGAGCGTCCGGTGCCCTTCGCGGCGGCCGATGGGGCGACGGGCACGGACGTGGCCCTGGCCCTCCTGGAGGCGGGGGCCGTCACCGTCCGCCCGGACGAGCCGGTCACCTTCCGATCGGGCCTGCGCTCGCCGGTGTACGTGGATAACCGGCGCCTCATCTTCCATCCAGGCGCCTGGCGGGTCGTGATCGAGGCCCTGGCCGTGCAGGTCCGTTCGCTGAGGCCGCCCTCGGAGGTCGTGGCCGGCGTGGAGAGCGCCGGCATCCCGCACAGCTCGGCCGTCGCCTTCGCCACCGGGCTGCCCTCGGTGTTCGTGCGCAAGGAGGCCAAGGACCACGGCCTGGCGCGCCGCATCGAGGGTGGCGAGGTGGCCGGCCTGCGGACGGTCCTGGTGGAGGACATGGTCACGACGGGCGGCTCCAGCCTCTCTGCGGTGGCGGCGCTGCGCGCAGCCGGTGCCACGGTCGGATCCTGCCTGGCCATCATCACCTACGGCTTCCCGGAGGCCCTGCGGGCATTCGAGGAGGCCGCGGTCGGGCTCACGGTCCTGACCACCTTCGAGACCGTCGTCGCCGAGGCCGTCTCGTCGGGACGCCTGGATGACCGCGGCGCCGGGATCGTGCGGGCCTGGCTGGCCGATCCTCACGGCTGGAGGCCGTGACGGGCGCCGCGCTGCAGCGCCTGGAGGCGCGCGGGGTGGCCACCGACTCGCTCCTCTGCGTCGGGCTCGACTGCGCCATCGACCGGCTGCCCGAGCGCTTCCGGGGTGAGCCCCGCCCGCAGCTGGCCTTCGCTCGCTGGATCATCGACCAGACACACCCGTTCGTGGCGGCGTACAAGCCCAACCTGGCCTTCTACGAGGCACGCGGGGCAGCCGGCTGGGATGAGCTGGCGGAGACGCTGGCTTACGTCCGCGAGGTGGACCCGGCCATCTTCACCATCGGCGATGCGAAGCGCGCGGACATCGACTCCACGAATGCCGGCTATGTCGCCGGCCTGCTCGACGGCCTCGGCTTCGACGCCATCACCCTGCATCCGTACCTGGGGTCGGAGGCGCTGCGCCCGTTCCTGGAGCGGGCTGACAAGGCGGCCATCGTGCTCTGCCGCACGAGCAACCCCGGGGCCGGGGAGCTCCAGGACCTCGACGTGGGGGGTGTCCCGCTGTGGGAGGTCGTGGCCACCCGCGTCCGTGATGCGTGGAACGCCCTCGGCAACTGCATGCTCGTGATCGGGGCCACGTACCCGGCGGAGCTGCGCCGGGCCCGCGAGCTCTGCCCGGATCTGGTGTTCCTCGTGCCGGGCGTCGGCGCCCAGGGCGGGGACGTGGCCTCCGTCGTGGCCGCGGGTCTGGATGACCGCGGGCGTGGCCTGATCATCAACGCCTCACGCTCCGTCATCTTCGCCGCCGATCCTGCGGCAGAGGCGCGGGGGCTGCGCGACGAGATCCGCCGGTCGGTGGCGGCGGTGACGGCCGCACGCGCAGGCTCGGGATGAGCACGCCGAAGCGCGTTGTCGCAGCGCTCGCAGTCCCGTGAGTCGCGCCGCGAACAGTGAGCGATGTGCGCGCTCAGCCCATGGTGAGGGCCATCACCGCCTTCTGGGCGTGGAGCCGGTTCTCGGCCTCGTCGAAGGCCGCCGACTTGGGGCCGTCGATGACCGCGTCCGCGACCTCCACGTTGCGATCCGCCGGCAGCGGGTGCATCCAGATGGCGTCGTCCCGCGTCAGCGCCATGCGCCGCTCGTCGGAGATCCAGTCGGTGTACTGCTTCGCGATCTTGGCGCCTTCCTCGTCCGAGACGCCCAGCAGCGGCGCGCCCCAGGACTTGGCGTAGACGACATCCGCCTGCTCGAAGCCGGCGTCGAACTGGTCCAGCTTCTCCAGCGAGCCACCGGACCGCGCTGCGTTCGCCTCGGCCTGCGCCACGATCTCCGGCATGAGCTGGAACTCCGGCGGATGCACGAGCTTGACGTTCATGCCGAAGCGGGTGGCCGCCAGGATCAGCGACTGGGGCACGCTGATGGGCTTCTGGTAGCTGGCCGCATAGGCCCAGCTGACCGTGATGGACTGGCCGCGCAGCTTGCCCTTCTTCTCGATGATGGTCATCAGGTCGGCCAGCGTCTGGAAGGGGTGGTAGACCTCGCACTGCATGTTGAGCACGGGCACACGGCTGGCGGCGGCCACGTCGCGGATGTACTGGTTGCCCTCGCCGAAGGTGACGTGGCGGATGGCGATGCCGTCGCTGTAGCGGCCCAGGATCTCCCCGATCTCGGTGGCCGTATCACCATGCGCGATCTGCGTCGTGCGGCTCTCGATGAACATGGCGTGCCCGCCCAGCTGGGCCATGCCGGCCTCGAACGAAGCACGCGTGCGGGTGCTCGAGAAGAAGAAGAGCATGGAGAGGACGCGGTCGCGCAGGTAGGGGTGAGCCTCGCCCAGGGCCCGCTTGCGCTTCAGGTCGAAGGCCACGTCGAGCGCGGTCTCGATCTCCTCGTTGGTCCAATCCGACAGGTCGATGAGGTCTCGACCGCGGAGTCCGGTCTGCATCGGGGATCCTCCTCTGGTGGGAACGGCTGAGCGCTGGCGCGAACCGATGGCGCTGGTGGCTGGCGCCAGCGCGCGTGGCTGGCGCCAGCGGCGCGCGACGGGCGGGGGTTACTCGGCCGCGCCGAGGATGAGCGAGAGCAGGCTCATGCGCATGACCACGCCGTTGTAGGCCTCGATCCAGTAGCGGCCCCAGCGGGACTCGTCGACGTCGGACGTCAGCTCGTCCATGCGGGGCAGGCTGTGGAGCACGAAGGCATCGCGCTTGGCCTTCTCCGCCAGGAGCTTCAGGTTCACCACGTACTGCTTGGGCGTGAGGCCCTTCTCGGCGTCCTTGGAGTCCACGCGCGACTGCGTGTAGTCGGCCTGGACGACGGGCTCCATGTAGATGACGTCCGCCTGGCCGATGACATCGCGGACGTCCTTGACCTCCTCGTAGAAGGTGGCCCGGGCATCCAGCTCCGCCTTGAACTCCGGCAGCAGGCCCATGTCCTTGGGACCGACGAGGAGCGCCTTCATGTCGAACTGGCTCATGGCGTAGAGCAGCGAGTGCATGGTGCGCATGCGCATGTCACCGACGAGGAGGAGCGTCAGGCCGTCCAGCGTGCCCTTCTCCTTCCAGATCGTGTAGAGGTCGGTGAGCACCTGGGTGGGATGCTCGCCCCAGCCGTCACCGCAGTTGATGACCGGCACGGACGACCACTGGGCTGCCTCTGCCGGGGCGCCCTGCTGGTAGTGCCGGATGGCGATGACGTCGCCGTAGTACTCCAGCATGTGGAAGGTGTCCTTGAGGGACTCCATGTAGAAGTCGCCGGCGCGGGTCATCTTGGCGTCGGAGAAGCCCAGGACGTGGCCGCCCAGGCGATGCATGGCGGCTTCCGTGGAGAGGCGCGTACGCGTGCTGGGCTGGTAGAAGGCCGTCAGCAGCGTCTTGTTGGCCAGCAGGTCCGTGTTGCGTCGGTCCCGCGCGATCGGCGCCAGGTCGTCGGCGACCTGGAAGATGCGGAAGTACTCGTCACGGGTCATGTCACGCAGCGACAGGATGTCGCGGCCCTTGAAGCTTCTCACGGGGTCCTTACTCCTCCCTGTGGGGGACTGGTGCGCCGGCGCGGGTGTCGACGGCGGCGGTGTTGCCGGCGCCCGACGAGCGTCGGACGCCGCTGAAGATCACGGCCACGGTCTCATCGGCTTCGACGAGGCCGTCGCGAGTGAGCGACATGAGGCCGGCCAGGCCGGCCGTGCCCGTGTGGTCGGCATCGATGCCGAGGTTCGGGCGCGCCAGCTGGTTGGCGGACTCGATCGTGGCTTCGTCCACCACGACGCAGCGACCGCCGGTCAACAGCATGGCACGCACGACGGCCAGCCAGTCGTACGTCTCGTCATCGAGGATGCCATGCGCGAGGCTGTGGGGCTCGGTCTCCCAGGGCCACATGTAGTCGGAGCGGTGGCCCGCGATGTCGCGCAGGCCGGCCTCCACCGTGTCCGCCGGGACGGCCTCCCCGGCCGCGACCCCCAGGCGGTCGAGCACGAGGGCATGGGCCCGTGCCAACGGGAAGCCGCCCTGGGTCTGGACAGTGTCCATCCGCGGCAGGCGGTCGATCGAGCCCGGCCGAGCGGGCGTCCTCGAGAGCCAGTGCCTGCGCGGCGGCGAAGGCGCCCCCGCCGACGTGGACGATGAGGCGGTCGAGTCCTGAGGCGCGGTCCGGCAGCTGGTCGATGAGCTCCCAGCCGAGGGTGGCGCCACCCTCGATGGTGTGGCCGTTCAGGTTGCCCTGGACCGTGAAGGGCACGGCACCGGCCTCGATGGCCGCCAGGAGCCGGTGGTAGGTCGGGTCGCCGGCCTGTCCCGGCTGGCGCTCGCAGACCTCGATCTCTGCGCCCAGGCTGCGGAGGCGCTCCACGACCGGGGCCTCAGCGCTGGGCGGCACGAACACGAGCAGGCGACGCTGGGCCGCGCGGGCCACGACGGCCGCCGCCAGGCCCGCGTTGCCGCAGCTGGCGATGGCCAACGGGGCGGTGGGATCCGCCAGGCCGAGGTCCTCCGCCACGCGCAGGCCGAGCATGACACCCATCAGGTGCCGCGCCTTGTGCGAGCCGGAGACGTTGCCCGTCTCGTCCTTGACCCAGAGGCCGCCCTGCGGGCTGAAGCCGAGCTGCCGGTCCAGGCTGGGGGATCGCACCACGGGCGTGGCCCGGAAGCCGTGGCCGTCCACGGCAGCGACGGCCTCGTCGAGCTCGCGCACGAGCGCCACGAAGCGCTCGTCGCTCCAGCCGCCCGCGCGTGCACAGTGCCACGAGTGGAGGCGCGTGCGGTAGCGCACGAAGGGGTTGGGGTCCGGGCCCGGGTGCCGGTCGATGGCTCCCGGGTCCAGGACGCGTCGCAGAACGTGGTCGCTGTCATCGCCTTCGACGGCTGCCGGGCAGCGTGCCGCGAACGGCTGCCCGACCACCTCGGCGCCGCAGCCCCCACAGACCAGCCGGCTCGCCGACTGGCCGGCCGGCCCGGCCAGGGTCACGCGGCAACCTCGGCGTTGAAGCCCTCGATCATGGCGTCCCACTGCTGCACGATCTGGCGGGTCTCGGCCCAGAAGTCGGAGCTGCGGCGGGCCTCGAACTCATCGAGCGGCACGCCCTGCTGCTCCACCCAGGTGTAATAGCCGAGGTTGAAGATGCGGTCGCGCTCCTCGCGCCCGCATTCGAGCATGTCCGAAGTGTCGACGGCGTCCAGGAAGGCGGCGCGGACCTCGCCCGCGGCCGCAGCGTCGAAGCCGCCCGGGAAGTCGCGCGCCGTGAGGCGGCCGACCTCCGAGGCATACATCTCCGCGCCGTCCGTGGCCACCGTGGCGATGACGTCGCGCGGACCGAGCTGTTGCTGCTTCGCGACCTTGATCGCCGCCAGGACGTTGCAGATGGACGAGAAGCCGAAGGAGGCGAGAGCCGCGATCGTGGCCTCGGGCACGCCCATGCGGTCACGCAGGTGGGCCCGTCCGGCGTCCGAGTTGAAGAGGAGGAAGAGACCGTCGGTGGCCCGGTCGCTGACGTCGGCCACGATGTCCGTGGCCATGACGTTGTGGATGAGCGGCACGTGCTTGTCGCCGATGCCCTGGATGTTGTGCTCCCCGTAGCCGTTGCGCAGCAGGGTGGGGCACTCCAGGGCCTCCACCGCCACCGTCAGCGAGCCGTGGCGATCCTTGAGGTAGTCCCCGGCGCCGATGGTGCCGGCCGAGCCGGTGGCGGAGGTGAAGGCGGCCAGGCGCAGGCCGGGATCCTGCTCGTAGAGCGACTCGAAGACATGCTCGATGGCCCGACCGGTGATCTCGTAGTGGGCGATGTGGTTCCCGAATTCCGAGAACTGGTTGAAGATGACCGTGTCGGGATCGCGGTCAAGCTCGGCGCACTTGTCGTAGATCTCCTTGACGTTGGACTCCGTGCCGGGCGTGCGGATGATGTCCGAGGGGTCCGCCACCCAGGCCATCAGCCAGTCGAAGCGCTCCTGGCTCATGCCCTCCGGCAGCACCGCCACACCGTGGCTCAGCATGATGCGGCTGATGGCCACGCCACCACGGCAGTAGTTGCCCGTGGAGGGCCACACGGCACGCTGGCTGGTGGGGTCGAACTGGCCGGTCACGATGCGCGGCGCCAGGCAGCCGTAGGCGGCGATGACCTTGTGCGAGTGGATCATGGGAAAGCGGTCGCCGAGGAGCACCACGATGGGCGAATCGACCCCGGTCAGCTCCGACGGCAGGACGACGTGCTCCGGGAGGGCCAGCGGGTCCGGGGAGCCCCAGCCGTTGTACCAGTGGGCGCGGAAGAGATTGCGCGGATGGGGCGCGTCCGGCTCGACCTCGCGCACCTCGGCTGCGATGCCGGCGGGGATCGTCGAAGGGTCGGCCAGCTGGGCGAAGGTGGGCATGACGATGCCAGCCTCGCGAAAGCGCTCCACGGTCCGCCGATAGACATCCGGGTCCACCACGTCGCGCTCGAGTCCCAGCCGTCGCATCACATCCTCCGAAGCTCCAAGGGTCGTCCAGGCTCCCATCGCGACGGCCCGGCGGATCGAGCCGGGTCGGGACGGGTCCGAAGGGTCCGGGCCGAACGGTTCGAGCGGCACGACCCCGTCGGATCAGCGATTCCTACGCTGTGACTTGAGGATAGAGTCTCGCTAGGGCCAGATGGCCCCGCATCACGCACGAATAGGCAGGACAGGTGGACTTCGACCTCAACGGCGCCACGCGTTCCGTGGCCATCGAGCCGGGTACGTCCCTGCTCGAGCTGCTGCGCGACCAGCTCGGTCTCCGCTCCATGAAGGACGGCTGCGCCCCGGAAGGGTCGTGCGGCGCCTGCACCGTCATCGTCGACGGCCGGGCGGTCGTCTCCTGCGCCCAGCCGGCCGAGCGCGTCGCCGGCCGGCAGGTGGAGACGCTGGAAGGGCTGGACGCGGATGATCCGCGACCTGTGGGCGGACGCCTTCACGGCCACCGGGGCGTCCCAGTGCGGCTACTGCACGCCGGGCATCGTCATGAAGGCAGAGGCCCTGCTGCGCAAGGAGGCGCGCCCCGAGCGCGAGTCCATCACGAAGGCGCTGGCCGGTAACCTCTGCCGCTGCACGGGCTACCTCTCCATCGTGGATGCCATCGAGCAGGTCGCGTCTGCCCGTCAGGGCGGTCCCCGGCCGGTGTTGGAGGCCGGCGACCGCATCGGTGCTCGCGCCCCCAGGTACCGCGGGCGTGAGCAGGTGCTGGGGCTCCAGGAGTACGTGGCCGATCACGTGGTGCCCGGCATGCTCCACGGCGCGCTGCGCTTAGCCGACCATCCGCGCGCCCTCGTCACGCGTATCGACATCTCGCGCGCCCTCGCGGCACCCGGCGTGGTGGCCGTCGTGACGGCCGCCGATGTGCCCGGCAAGCGCAACCAGGGGCTCCTTCACGACGATTGGAACCAGCTGGTGGCGGAGGGTGAGACGACGCGCTACGTGGGCGACGTGCTGGCCGCCGTGGCCGCCGAGACGAGGCGCCAGGCCCGGGCCGCCGCGGCGCTCATCGAGGTGGAGTACGAGGTCCAGGAGCCGCTGACCGACCCCTTCGCGGCCATGGCCGACGGGGCGCCGGCTGTCCACGAGGGCGGCAACGTCCTGTCGCTGTCGGTGCTCCGGCGTGGGGACGTGGAGTCGGCCATCGCCTCCGCGGCCCACGTCGTCTCGGACACCTTCACCACGGCGTCCATCGAGCACGCCTACCTGGAGCCGGAGTCGAGCCTGGCCGTGCCGCAGGACGGCGCCGCCCCCGGCGGATCATCGGGCGCGGTGGCTGGCGGTCTCGACGCTGCCCGTGGCACGCCCCCGGGCGCGGCGTCGGGCGGCCTGCGGCTGCACGTCCTCTCGCAGGGCCAGGGCGCCTGGGAGGATCGGCGCCAGATCGCCTCCTTCCTGGGCCTGGCGCCGCAGGAGGTGCTGGTCACCCAGGTCGCCACGGGCGGCGCGTTCGGCGGCAAGGAGGACCTCAACGTCCAGGGGCACGCCGCGCTGCTGGCCCTGCGGACGGGCCGCCCGGTCCTGCTGGCGCTCTCGCGGGCCGAGTCGCTGCGCTTCTCCGTGAAGCGCCACGCCTTCTGGATGGACTACACGGTCGCCTCCGACGCCGATGGGCGCCTGGTGGCCGTCAAGGCGCGCATGGTCGGCGACAACGGCGCCTACGCCAGCGTCGGCGGCAAGGTGCTCGAGCGTGCCGCTGGCCACGCCTGCAGCGCCTACGCCGTGCCCAACGTGGACGTCGAGGCGCGCGCCGTCTACACCAACAACCCGCCCTCCGGAGCCATGCGCGGCTTCGGTGCCAACCAGGCCAACTTCGCCATGGAATCGCTCCTCGACCGCCTCGCGGAGCAGGTCGGCATCGATGGCTGGGAGATCCGATGGCGCAACGCCCTGGCGGAGGGGGATCGCTTCGGGACCGGGCAGAAGCTGGGCCCGGGTGTGGGCCTCAAGGACACGCTGCTGGCCGTTCGCGACCAGTACCGCGCGGCGCGTTATGCGGGCATCGCCTGCGGCGCCAAGAACACCGGCATCGGCAATGGCCTCAAGGAGTACGGGCGGGCCGTGCTGCGGCCTGACGGGGATGGACGACTGACGCTCTTCCACTCCTGGACCGAGATGGGCCAGGGCACCCACACCGTCTTCCGCCAGATGGCGGCGGCGGAGCTGGGCCTGGACCCTGAGCGCATCACGGTCACCGTGGACACCAGCCACGAGCTGGACACCGGCATCACGACGGCGTCACGGGCCACCATGCTGGGCGGCCAGGCGGTCCTGAAGGCCTGCGCGGCGCTTCGGGATGAGCTCGCCACACGCGGCTGCGCCCTGGACGAGCTGGCCGGCCAGGAGTTCCGTGCCGACATCGTCATCGACTGGACGACGAAGCTCGGCGCAGACGTGGAGGAACCCATCACGCACTTCGGCTATGGCTGGGCGACCCAGGTCGTCATCCTGGACGACGAGGGCCGCATCGAGAAGGTCATCGCGGCCCACGACGTGGGCAAGGCGCTGGACCCCCTCATGCTGGAGGGCCAGGTCGTGGGCGGCGTGCACATGGGCCTCGGGCACACGCTCTCGGAGGCCTTCGTCACGAAGGACGCCCTCATCGTGACCGACACGCTCAAGTCGCTGGGCATCATCCCGGCGGCCGGCATGCCGCCCGTGGAGGTCGTCCTGGTGGAGGAGCCCCAGCCGGAGGGGCCCTACGGGGCGAAAGGCATGGGCGAGGCCGTGCTGGTGCCCACCGCCTCTGCCGTGGCGGGGGCGCTCTACGCCTACGATGGCATCCGCCGCACCAGCCTGCCGATGCGCGATTCGGCAGCCGCCCGCGCCGCGCAGCCCCGCCTGCGCCACCTTGCGGGGTCTGGCAGCGACGCGTCGACCTGAACCGGGAGAGCGCGCGGCCCCGGATGCCTCGACAGCGTCGTCCGCGAGGCACGGTCGGCCGCCGGGAGGACATCCGGGGTGCGTGGGGGCCCAGGATCTGGCCGTCGGTCGGTTGGCATCGCGGGCGGGGCGATCACGCAGGACGACCGAGCTGGGACGACGGAAGGGTTGGCAGCGGGGGTGAGCAGGACTGTGGCAGCCCGTCCCTGGGCCACCGGAGCGCAAGCGCGCTACCGTGTAGCCACAGGATAGGAGGTCAGTGATGGACAGGCACGCGCCCAGGCCGATCGTGGTCATCCTCTCGGCCCTCATCGCTGCGGCCGGGCTCGCCGGGGCAGCCACCCCAGCCGTATCGGCCGACGAAGCGCCGACCTACTACCTCCCCGCGCCGGACGGCACTACGCTGCTCGTGGCCCAAGGCAATGGCGATGGCGCCTTCCGTGGCCCGGGTGAGCAGTACGCCTTCCACTTCACGGCGGCGGATGGCAGCACTGCCTTCCCGGTGGTGGCCTCACGCGGCGGGACCGTCATCGCCACGCGAGGCGGCGTGCGGGGCGGCCGCTGCCAGGAACCCGGCGACGGACCGCGCCCGGACTGCTGGCGCGACGTCGACTTCGTGCTCATCGATCACGGCGACGGAACCTCCGGGCTCTACCAGCACCTCTCGCCGGGGCGCCTGCCGGTGCGAGCGGGTGACGTCGTCAGCACCGGCCAGCCGCTCGGCACGGCCGGCAACAGCGGCTGGACCGACCGCGTCGGACTCCAGTTCCAGGTGCAGCGAACGCCGGCATGGAGCGAGCAGGGGAGGGGCGGCTGGTTCCTGACGGAGTCCCAGCCCGTCTCCTTCGCGGACGCCGGCGTGCCGCCCACGGGCAGTCTCGTCACCTCCGCCAACCCCGGTCCGCGGCGTCCGCCCTTCCGCTTCGAGCGGCGCCCCGTCGACCTGCCAGCGACCGTGCCCTTCCAGATCGACAGCGATCGCGCCATCGCGGCAGCCTACGACGCCGATTCGCCGGACGGCTATGGGCTCGAGTTCGCGCCGCTCGTGGTCACGCCGCCCCCCGACGCGGCGCCGGCTGCCTCGCCGGCACCGGCTGCCGCGAGCGAACCGACGGCGCCGGCCGCCGGGGCAGCCAGCGACCCGGGCACCATCGTCCGGCCGCTCTTCGGCGGAGAGCTCGTCTTCGCCGGCTGCGCCACCGGGGCCTCGGCCTCGCTGGGCGGCATGGTGGCCGTCCGAATGGTCCTCGAAGACGGGGAGTACACGGCCGTGCTGGGGCATCTCTCGGAGGTCGAGCCGTCTCTCCTCGACGTGGACCCAGCACTGCAGCAGTACCTGGTGGGGCCCAATGAGTATCTCGGCCGCTACGGCGCCGTCCTGGCTCCCGGCCAGGGGCCCGCGTGCCCCGGCGCAGATCCGAACGAGCGGGACCTCTTCGCCACGATCCTCCGCGACGCGACGGTGACGCCCGCCGGGGAGATCCTGGGCGGCACGCCCGTCTCGCCCGAGCCGCTCGTGGGCGCCCTCGCCTACGAGGGCTTCGACTGGTGGGCTGGCCCGGTGACGTCCACTGAGATCAGTGAGGACCCAGGCCGGCCGCGCGCATCCTGGATGGGCAAGACCCCGGAGCACGCCTCGCACGTGGCCTACGGTCAACCCCTCACGCTCGTGGCCCGCGTGCGCGATGTCACCGACGTCACCGAGGTGCGGTTCCGCGCCTACTACCCGGCCTGGCCGCGTCCAGCCTCGAGCGCCGGCCTCACCTCGTTCCGCCCGCGCACCACCTGGCGGCAGCTGGCCCGATGCACCCCACCTCGAGGCGCCAACCTCGGCAAGGTGCCCGGGACGCCCTGTCGCTGGATCGGCGACAGCCTCGATGCCGCGGTCTCCTTCACGTGGGACCCCACGACGGCCCCACCTGCCGTCAACGCTCCCTGGCTGCCTCGCGCACGGCAGGCCATCACGCGGGACGCCACCGAGTGTGTGCCCGTGTCGCTGGCCGTGGAGGTCGTGGACGCAGCCGGCCACGTCGCCTCGCGGATCGGCCGACTGCCCGTGCCGGCCGAGTGCGACGAGCCCTCGGTCGACCGCGCCCGGAACGCGCGCGTCCTCTACCTTGACCCGCTCGTCCCGCCGGAGCCCCCGGCGCCCAAGGGTGAGGTCGTCGACCGCGGCTGGCCACCGGTCTACGCCGCGGACCCGCTCGATGGCGCTATCGTCTGGAAGGACCGCTCGGACAACGAGGACGGCTTCCGCGTCTACGCTCGGCGCAGCTGGTTCGAGGTCGATTGCACCATCACCAACGGCCCCTGGGAGCTCGTCAAGGAGCTGCCGCCGGACACGAAGACCTACCGGCCGCAGCATACGAAGGTGACGCGCTCCATCGAGGTCCCCGTGATCAAGGGCGTGCCTGGCACCATGGTCCGCTGGGAGTACGCCGTGACGGCCTTCAATCAAGCCGAGGAGACGAAGAAGGTGCCGGTCGGCGGCTTCATCGGCGGCTCGGAAGCGTTCTGCGACCCGGGCCTGGAGCCGCCCCCTGAGCTATAGCCAGCATTCCCCATTCGGGCGGGCCGCTCGCCGGGGAGGACGACGATCGACTGGCGGCGCGCGCGATGAAGGCGGCCGCGGCGCGCCCACCAGCAACGGCGCCGGGGCCTCCACGGATGCCGGTGGCGGAGCACCCGTCGCGGACGCCGCGGTGCCCTTGACCGGCGTGCCGTGGCGCCGCCTCTTCGGGTACCTGCGCCCGCACCTTGGCCTGTTCGCCGTGGCCGTCGTGGCCCTCGTCATCGGCACGACTGCGGGGCTGCTGCTGCCGCTGGTCATCGGTGGCTTCGTGACCGAGGTGGTCGCAGCTGGCGATGCCGGCGGCCTCGACCAGCTGATCCTCCTGCTCGCCGGGCTGACGCTCGTGCTGGCGGTCACGACGTTCGCCCAGACCTGGGCCCTGGGCGTCATGGGTGAGCGCATCGTGGCCCGCCTGCGCGCCCAGGTCTTCGACCGGCTCGTCTCGCTCGAGCTCGACTTCTACGTGCGCCGCCGCGTCGGCGAGCTCATCTCGCGCCTCTCGAGCGATGTCACGCAGGTGCGCACGATGCTCACCCAGACGCTGACCTCGCTGCTGTCGTCGGTGCTCAGCCTCATCGGCGCGATCGTCATCCTCTTCCTGCTCAGCCCCACGCTGCTGCTCGTCATCCTGGCCCTGGCGCCGGCCCTGGTCATCGTGGCCATGGTCTTCGCGCGGCCGCTGCGTCGCCTGAGCACGAAGGTCCAGGACGCCATCGCCGTCAGCACGACCACGGCTGAGGAGGCGCTCAGCGGCATCCGCGTCGTCAAGTCGTTCGGCCGCGAGGGCTGGGAGCGGCATCGCTACGACGAGGAGCTGCGCGGCGTGGTGGGCACGGCCACGCGGCTCGTCACCGCGCGCGGGCTCTTCGCGGCGATGATGACGGTGCTCGGCTTCGGGACGCTCATCGTCATCCTCTGGTACACGGGTCGGATGGTCATCGAGGGCAGCCTGACCCTCGGCTCGCTGACGGCCTTCCTGCTCTACGGCATCGCCATCGGCACCAGCCTGAGCTCCATCGCTGGCATCTACGGCCAGTTCCAGGAGGGCGCCGGGGCCGTGGCGCGCGTCTTCGAGATCATCGATGAGCGGCCGACCATCCACGAGGTGCCCGGTGCACCCGACCTGCATCCCGTCGCCGGCCGCCTCACCTTCGAGCGTGTCAGCTTCGGCTACGGTGCGGAGCGGCTCGTCCTGCGGGACATCGACCTCGACATCGCCCCCGGCGAGGTGCTGGCCGTGGTCGGTCCCTCCGGCGCCGGCAAGACGAGCTTCTGCAACCTCATCCCGCGGCTCTGGGACGTGACCGAGGGGCGGCTCCTGGTCGACGGTCGCGACGTGCGCGAGGTCGGCCTGCGCAGCCTGCGTGGCTCGGTCTCGCTCGTGCCCCAGGAGGCCACCGTCTTCGGCGGGAGCGTGGCCGAGAACATCCGCTACGGGCGCCTGGAGGCCACGCACGCGGAGATGGTGGCGGCCGCCCGCGCCGCCAATGCCCACGACTTCATCGAGGCCCTGCCCGATGGCTACGACACCGTCCTGGGTGACCGCGGCACGCGCCTCTCTGGTGGGCAGCGCCAGCGGGTGGCCATCGCCCGGGCCATCCTCAAGGACGCGCCCATCCTCATCCTGGACGAGGCCACGAGCTCACTGGACAACGAGTCGGAGCGGCTCGTCCAGGAGGCCCTGGCGCGACTCATGGAGGGCCGCACGACCATCGTCGTGGCACACCGTCTCTCGACCATCCGCCGCGCCGACCGCATCGCCGTGCTCGATGACGGCTGGCTCCTCGAGCTGGGGACGCACGAGGAGCTCCTGGCCCTCGACGGCCTCTACGCCCACCTCTGGCGGCTGCAGGCCACCGAGCACCCGCCCGCGGTCGAAGCGACAGGTCCGGGTGTGGCCACGGTCACTCCCGCCGCCTGAGCCGTCAGGCTCCGAGGGCCTCGGCCGGCCGCGCGAAGAGGTACAGTGCCCAGCCCAGCGTCTCTCGTCCCCACGTGAGGTACTCGTGGCGTGTCCGGGACATCCGCTCGAGCAGCTCCGGCACGTCCGGATCATCGCGGGTTGGCCGTCGCATACCGCGCCGCAGCGCGCCACTGCAGGGTCTCGTAGCGATCCCAGTCCTCGGCGCTGCTGACCCACGCCAATAGCGGCACCAGCCCCTCCGACTCGCCGATGGCGACGTTCCCCGCGTGGCTCGCGAAGTCGCTGGCCCTCATGCCCGACCAGGCCAGGTACTCGGCGGCTGGCTCGCACCGCCAGAAGGGTTCGCCGACCAGGATCAGACCGCCAGGACGCGCCGCTCGCGCCAGGGCCTGGAGCGTCCCGCGGTGGCCGCCGAAGACCCAGCTTGCGCCCAGGCAGCAGGCCAGGTCGAACGCCTCGGCCTCCGGCACGTAGTCCGCGCCGTCCATCTCGAGCAGGTCGATCGAGGCTCCCGGCACGCGGCGCGCCACCGACTCGCGGCAGCGGGCCATGAAGCGCGGCGAGACATCCACGCCGACGCCGCCGAACCCGGCGCCCTTGACCTCGTGACCGGCGCCACCATGCGCCTCGGCGAGCCGCACGAGCAGCTCCCCGGTCCCGCAGCCGATGTCGAGCACGCGCGGCTCGGGCGGCAGATCGAGGAGTCCGATGATCTCGTTGAGCCGGGACACGGACGTCGGGTTGAGGACGACGTGGTCGGCGTGGGTGATGGCGTAGTACGTCAGGGTGTCCATGGCGTCTCCCGGCGCGGGCAGCTGTCGATGGTGCAGGGAGCGGCGATGCCCGCCCCGTCAGCGTACCCGCTACGATGCGGCTGTGGTCTCCCCGTTGACGCGGACGCGTTCCAGCCTGCCTGCCACCGCCCATGGCACCAGCGCGCACGCCTACACGCTGGAAGACTGGGGCATCCTGGCCGTCATCGCCGTCATCTGGGGCTCGTCCTTCCTCTTCATGGAGATCGGCCTGCGCTCGTTCGCGCCGGGCGTCGTGACCCTCGCGCGCATCGGCCTGGGCACAGCCACGCTGGCGCTCTTTCGGCAGGCACGCCAGCCCGTGGATCGCGATGACTGGGGCCGGATCGCGCTGCTGGGCACCGTCTGGATGGCCATCCCGCTGACGCTCTTCCCGATCGCCCAGCAGTGGATCGCCTCCAGCGTGGCCGGCATGATCAACGGGGCGATGCCCATCTTCGCCGCCGCCTGGGCAGCCTACCTGCTGCGCCGCCTGCCCGGCTGGCGCCAGATGCTGGGCATCGCCATCGGCTTCGCCGGCATCGTGCTGGTCTTCCTGCCGGAGCTGCAGGCCAGCGCAGACACCGCCATCGGCGCTCTCGTGGCCCTCTTCGCCGTCACCTTCTACGGCCTGGCCACGAACCTGGCCGTGCCGCTCCAGCAGAAGTACGGTTCACCCCCGGTGGTGCTGCGCGCGCAGCTCGTGGCCCTGCTGCTGGTGCTGCCGCTGGGCATCTGGGGACTCGGCGACTCGACGTGGTCCTGGGAGGCTGCCCTGGCCATGGTCCCGCTGGGAGCCCTGGGCACCGGTGCCGCCATCGTGCTCATGGCCACGCTGGCCGGGCGCGTGGGTGCCACGCGCGCCTCGATCGCCATCTACTTCCTGCCCCTCGTGGCGGTCGCGCTCGGCATCGTCGTGCTGGGCGAGACCGTGGCGCCCATCGCCATGGCGGGCGTGGTCCTCGTCCTGGTGGGCGCCTGGATCGCCTCACGCCGGGAGGGCTGAGGACCCCGGACGCGTCGAGCACCGAACGCGTCACGCCCGGGCCGAGCTACGTTCCGTGCGCCAAGGCGTCGCCTTCAGGACGAATGCCCGCAGGGGGACCATCGGGCGTGATCGAGGACACGGCGACAGCCGCCTCGGTGGACTCGCGCTCCTGCGCCACGCTCAGGGCGACGCGTTGACCGCGGCCCAGCGGGCCGGCTACCGGGCGCGGCGGCGACACGCCGGACCTCGAGAGCCCCGGGGCGGACGTCTGTCCTCAAGCCCCCGGCGATCCCGGCCGTAACGGCCCCGGGGCGGACATCTGTCCCGAAGCCCCGACGCACCACCGCCACAGTGCCAACGCCAAGTCGGAGCCAGGTGTTCCACCCGGTTGGCCCGGCTCAATGCAGCGCGGCGCGCTCCCGTTCGGCCAGGCTCTCCGGCGTCTTGCCCAGGATGATCATGCCCAGCACGTCGTCCTTGGTGACGTCGTCCTTGTTGACGGTTCCCACGAGCTTGCCCTGGAGCATGACGCTGATGCGGTCCGACAGGTCGAAGACGTCGTGGATGTCGTGGCTGATGAGGAAGATGCCGATGCCCTCGCTCTTCAACTGGACGACGAGGTCGCGGACCTGCGCCGTCTCCGCTGGGCCCAGGGCTGCGGTCGGCTCGTCCATGATGAGGATCTTGGCGTTGAAGTGGACGGCGCGGGCGATGGCCACCGACTGGCGCTGGCCGCCCGACAGGGACTTCACCGGGGACTTGAGGTTCTTGAAGCGTGGATTGAGCCGGCCCATCACCTCGCGAGTCGCCGACTCCATGGCGGCGTCGTTCAGGGAGCCGAAGCGCGTGACGAGCTCCCGGCCCAGGAAGATGTTGGCGGCCGCATCCACGTTGTCGGCCAGGGCCAGGGTCTGGTAGATGGTCTCGATGCCGTAGGTCTTGGCCTCCCGGGGGTTGCCGATGTGGGCCAGTTCCCCATTGACGTAGATCTCGCCGCCGTCCTGGGGATGCGCTCCCGAGAGCGCCTTCATGAGCGTGGACTTGCCGGCGCCGTTGCCGCCCACCAGTCCTACCACCTCGCCCGCAAAGAGGTCCACCGTGACATGGTCCACGGCATGGACGCCGCCGAAGGAGACACGGATGTCGCGCATCTCGACCAGCGGCACGGTCGACCGATCCAGCGAGGGTGCCGCAGCCTCAGCCGTCGGCGGCGCGATCGTCTTGGGTGCCTCAGCCATGGGACCGCCTCCGCACGATGGTGTCGATGCCGACCGCGATGACCAGCACGATGCCGACGACGATGTCGACCTCGGCGTTCGAATAGCGCAGCAGCTGCATGCCTGACACCAGGGACTGCATGACCAGGGCGCCCAGCACAGCGCCCGCGATGGTGCCGATGCCGCCAGCGAACGAGGTGCCTCCGATGACGGCCGCCGCGATGACCTGGAGCTCCGCGCCAGTGCCCAGTCCGTTGGTGGCGGAGTTCTGTCGTGCCGTCAGGATGATGGCGCTCACGGCAGCCAGCACACCCATGATGACGAAGGTCCACATGATGGTGCGACGGGTGTTGATGCCCGACAGCTCTGCCGCCTCGGGGTTGCCGCCGATGGCGTAGACGTAGCGCCCGAAGCGCCGACGGTTGGCCAGCACGGTCATGAGGATGGCGACCCCGACCATGATGAGGGCTGGGTTGGCGATGCCCGTTGGGATGATCAGCCCGCCCTCAGGGATGGGGATGTCGTGCGCGACCGCGTACTGTTCGGCGAGCCGCTCCGGCCAGGGATAGCTGTTGGCGATGGCCACGGCTCCCAGGATGGCGACGCAGCCCACGATGATGAGTCCGACGGCGGCCCACATGGGGCGGACCGGGAACCCGTAGCGCTGCCGCCGCCGCCGGCCCGTGATCATGGCGTAGATGATGCCGATGCAGGCGATGATGCCGATGACCCAGCTGAGTGTCTCGCCGACCGAACCCTGGGGCCCGCCACCGAGGAGCTGGAAGGTGGTGTCCAGTGGTGCGATCGTCTGCCCGGCTGCCATCTGGAAGATCACGCTGCGCCAGACGAGCAGGCCGCCGAGCGTGACGATGAAGGAAGGGATGCCCACGTAGGCCACGAGCGTGCCCTGCAGCGCCCCGATGGCTCCACCCAGCAGCAGCCCGAAGACCACGGCGAGGACCCAGGTGTAGGGCTGCTCGAGGCCGAGCCCGAGGGCGTCAGGGATGAATTGCACCTGGAAGAGCGCGATGGACATGCCCACCAATCCCGCCACCGAGCCGACCGACAGGTCGATGTTGCGCGAGACGATGATGAGCACCATGCCCGTGGCCATGACGGCCACGGCCGACGTCTGGACGGACAGGTTCCAGAGGTTGCGTGCGCTCAGGAACAGACCGCCTGAGGCCAGGTCGAAGCCGATCCAGATGACCGCGAGGGCGATGATCATGCCCAGCAGTCGAGTGTCGATCTCCAGGGTACGCAGCAACCCGGTCACACCACCGCGACCGGTGGTGGCCGAGCTGTTGGCGGCGGCTGCTGCAGGTTCGCTCATCGTCGGGGACTCCTGGCTGGAGCCGGATGTGTCAAAGCCCCGTGCCGCGGCTGGACCGCGGCACGGGGCGCTGGTTCACGTCGGTGACGTGTGTGGGTCGCTTACGGGCAGGCTGCCACGGCGCCGGCCTCGACGCCCTGGCAGAGCTCTTCCTGGCTGATGACGTTGCCGTCGATCACGACCTGCAGGTTCTCCTGGGTCACCGGCGTGGGATCCAGGAAGATGGAGGTCATGTCGTTGCCGCCGGGGCTCGTGAACTGCACGACCCCCGGGATGTCCGCGAGGGCGGTGCCGCTCGCCAGGGCCACGGCCGCCTCACCGGCTGCCTTGCCCAGGTTGCGGGAGTCCTTCCACACGGAGACGGTCTGCGTGCCGAGGGCGACGCGGTTCAGGGCGGCCTTGTCGCCGTCCTGCCCGGACACCGGGATGGTGCCAGCCATGCCCTGGGCATCCAGCGCCGCGACGACGCCGCCGGCCATGCCGTCGTTCTCGGAGAGGACCGCGTCGATCTCGTTGTTGGTCGAGGTCAGGCACTGCTCCATGTTGGACTGCGCGTTGGCCGCGTCCCAGTTGTCGGTGTAGGTCTCGCACTGGATGACGATGTCACCCGCGGCGACGGCCTCGCCGATGATCTCTTCCATGCCGGCGCGCAGGAAGTCTGCGTTGGCGTCGGCCTGGTTGCCCTTGATGATGGCGTAATTGCCGGAGGGCACGAGACCGTAGATGATCTCAGCCATCAGGCGACCCACGCCGATGTTGTCGAAGGTGAGGTAGAGGGCGCCCGGGTCCTCGATGAGGCGGTCATAGGCGATGACCGGGATACCCTGGTCAAGGGCCGACTGGACCGCCGGCAGGATGGCGGTGCCGTCCTGGGCGAGGATGATGAGCGCATCTGCGCCCTGCGTGATGAGCTGCTCGACGTCAGCCAGCTGCTGCGCCGCATCGGAAGCCGCGTCGGTGCTGATGTACGAGGCACCTGCTGCCTCCAGCGCCGCCTTGATCGCCGGCTCGTCGTCACGCGCCCAGCGCTCTTCCTGGAAGTTGTTCCAGGAGACACCCACGATGACCTCGTCATCCTGGGCGGCGACGAAGCCCGCGTTGGCCAGCATGCCTGCGCCAACGACGGTCAGCGTCAGCAGGGCAGTCGTGCCCTTCTTGAGATTCCGCATCCGCGGTCCTCCTCCTTGTGTGGGATGGGGAAACGCTCCCACCTCCATGAGGACACTCACCCCGGGGCCGGGGCGCCTCTGTCCTCCGAGGCGAGATTACCGCACCCCGGCCGAGGCGTTGTCAAGGAATGTCCTAGACAGGTCTAGATACTTTGGCGCACGAGCACCCGGTCGGGCCGCAGGAGGAACGGTGGCAGGGAGGCCGGCAGGTTGGAGAAGGGCAGCACGTCCGGGTGCAGGTCGATGCCGAGGGTCTCACGCATGAAGCCGCGCCGGGCCTCGATACGCCCCCAAGCCTCTGGGTAGCGCGCTGCGAAGTCGGCGCGCAGGTCCTCATCCGCGACGGCCAGGCCACCTTCGATGTTGGAAGTGAAGTAGTCCGTGCCGGTGGCCGGGATGACGTCCACCTGGAACGCCATGCCCGAGCGCAGCTCGATCGTCGAGCCGCGTGCGACCGGCGAGTTCACCCACTCGTCGAGCCCCAGGAGGTGCCCCGGGTTGAGGAAGATGCCGAAGAATGGGTCGCCCAGGTGGCGGTCGATGATGGCCTGCAGGGCACCGCCGGTCTGGCCCACGTGGAGGGCCTCCAGCCACTCGGCGACGGCCAGGAAGTAGGGCGCCACCAGGCGCTCCACGTAGTCGGCGATGCCCGCCGGCAGCTCCGCGGCCTCTTCCACCACGAAGCCGGCCCGGCAGTCCAGCGCGCCCCAGATGCCGAAGGCGGTCGTGAAGGGGTCGCCGCGCTCGATGACGCGATCCGTCGGGCTGAGCATGCCGAGTGACGCGCGCGGACCCGCCGAGAGCATGAAGTGGCAGGAGAGGGGATCGCCGCTCCAGCCCGCAAGGCGGGCGGCCTCGTGCTCCGTCATGCCCGGCTGCAGACCGACCAGGATGCGCTTGACGCCCTCCGAGGTCTGGCAGGCCGCCCACTCGAAGGCCGCCAGCTGCTCGACCTCGTTGACGGCCCGCAGACCGTCCGCGGCGTCGACGAAGAGGTCGTTGGCGTTCTCCACGAGGCCGGCCGCACCGACGGCCGCCCGCAGCGCGTCGACCAGGTAGGCGGGCACCTCAAGGAGGCTCCGATCGGTGAACGGCTTCCAGCCGGCGACACCGACGCGTGCCCCCGGACCGACGCCCTCCGAGGCAAGGATCTCGGCCAGCGGCCGCGAGCGGTCGCGGGGCTGGCCGGGCAGGCTCAGATCCTGGTAGAGCTCCACCCGCATGGGCAGCGCGGCATTCCGCGCCAACCCCTGGCACTCATTGCCGACGAGGATGAGTGGATCTTCGTCACGCGCCACGCTCAGGATGAGGACCGCCTCCTCGAAGCGCGGGTCGAAGCCGGTCAGGTGGCTCAGGTTGGCGCTGTGCTCACGATCGGCGTAGATGAGGAGGCTGTCGTAGCCTCGGTCGGCGGCGCGCGCCCGCGCCCGATCCGTGCGCGCGGCGTACAGCTCGTTCGGCAGGAGCGGCATGGTGCTGGGCGTGCCGAAGTCGGGCAGCTCGATGGTCTCCAGGCGCGCCGTCGTCATGGTCAGTCCTCCGGATCGGGCAGCTCGACCGGCTGGTCGCTGCCCCGCTTGATGCGCAGCCGCTGGTCGGCCGCCACGTCCATCCACGCCCCCACCTCGCCGTCCGGCCAGGTGACGCGCAGGCGAGCCGTGTCCGACGCGCCCAGGCCGAAGTGGACAGGGCCCAGCTGGCCGCCAGCGTGCCCGCCGCCGATGGTCAGCTCGCGCGTGGACGTCTGCCCGTCGTGCTCGACCTCGATCCAGGAGCCGATGGCGTCCCGGTTGGGTGCCGGCTGCTCCAGCTCCACCGATAGCCAGTGCCCCATGGCCCTGGGCGTCTCGGCTGTCCCGGCACCGACGTTGCGCCAGAGGCGCACCGGCTCACGCCGGTTGACTTCCACCAGGTCGAGCAGGCCGTCCAGGTTGAGGTCGGTGAGGGCTGCACCCCGCGTACGGTCGAAGTGCTGGATGCCCGCGGCCCTCGCGGCTCGTTCGAAGGTGCCGTCTGCCCGACCCAGGAAGAGCTCGCTGGGGTCCTTCATGGCGTGGTCGGGCATGGCCTCCACGTTGCCCTTGGCCACGTACAGGTCGAGCAGGCCATCGTTGTTGACATCGTCGAACTCGGCGTGCCAGGAGGTCGACGGGAGGCGCTCGCCCCCGGCGTAGGGTTGCGCAGCCGTCACCCCGCGGTCGAGGGCGATGTTGCCGAACTCCGGGCGGGCCGGCCCGTCGACCAGGGTCATGAGCTTGTTGTCGGCCATGCTGGAGAGGTAGTACTCGGGAAGGCCGTCACCGGTGACGTCGTCACTGGCGATGCTCATGCCCTCCAGCTGGACCCGCTGCCAACCCTCCTCGCGCGTCCAGGCGGCGGGCGCCTGTCCCGGCTCGACCTTCCAGAGCTGCTCCTCGCCCTCCTGGCGCGGGTAGTACTGGCGGTCGTTGCTGACGCGCAGGTCCCGCCGGCCCGAGCGGTCCCAGTCACTGAAGAGGACGGACAGCGGGCACCACGCCGGCAGGAGCGCTTCGGGCGGCGCGTAGCCCTGGCCGTCGGCGCCCGGTCGGTGCACGGCCACACCAGCACAGTCGGGCACCTTCGGGTACTCGACGATGGTGAGGTAGTCACCCACTGCCAGCGTCGGCAGCGTGGCGCCAGGATCCCACTTGGCGCTGAAGGAGACCGTCCAGCCATCGCCTCCGTCGAAGCCCAGGGCCTCGTTGGCGCGCTCGAAGGCGCAGCCTCCCAGCCCGCGCAGCAGGACGTTCTCGCCGCGCCGCAGGACGGCCAGGTCGACCCTGTCGTCACTGTCGATGTCGATGGGGTAGGCGCCCGTGACCTCCGTCAGGTCGGTCGTCTCGGAGGGCACCTGGCTGAAGGCGAAGGCTCCACCGACCCGGCTCTCGTTGCGGAAGAGACCGGCCGGCTCCGAGCCACCGGCCACGAAGAGATCCGGCAGGCCGTCGTCATCGCAATCGAGGACGGCCACGCCGCCGCCGGTGAAGAACTGGAACTCGCCGTCGTAGCGGTGCTCGACGCCGGCGCTGGCGGTCTCCTCCACGAAGGTCGGGACCTTGGGCTGGACCTTGGATGGCTTGGCGGCCAGTGAGGTGCCCGGCAGGAGGAGCAGGGCAGCCACAAGGGTCACCAGGACCGGCTGCAGGGTTCGCATCACGATGCGGTCAGTCTACCGGCGCTCTCGCCACGCGGCGATGGCGGGAGTAGCATCGGGCCCTCATCAGGACCGCGCGTGATGGAGGAGCTCCGCATGTCCAAGGCGATCGAACACGGGCGCCTCCGAGTCGCACTCTTCGTCGCCCTCGCCTTGTCCGCCAGCCTCGTGGCCTGGTCGGCTCCCACGAGTGCGGCTTCTGGAAAGACCACCTGCACCCCCACGGCCGACCGCAGCCACTCCGTGGCACGACTCTGGGACGAGGCCCTGCTGGATGCCATCCGACGCGACACACCGCGACCCACGGTCCACGCGCGGAACCTCTATCACACCTCCGCAGCGATGTGGGATGCGTGGGCGGCCTATGACCCGCTGGCGGACGGCGTCTTCGTCGACGAGAAGGTGGTCCTCGAGGATCCCGCCGCCCTTCAGGCAGCTCGAGATGAGGCCATCAGCTATGCGGCCTACCGGGTACTCAGTCACCGCTACGCGGGCGCCATCGGGGGCAAGCAGAGCCTGCGCGAACTCGACCGCCTCATGACCGCCCTGTGCTACCCCGTGGCTCGGACGAACACCAAGGGCGAGTCACCCGCCGCTCTGGGGAACCGCATCGCCGACACCATCATCCGCACCACGCTCAAGGACGGCTCGCTGGAGCGGAAGGGCTACCAGTCGGGCTACGAGCCGGTCAACGAGCCGCTCATCGTCGAGCTGCCGGGGACCGTCATGAACGATCCCAACCGTTGGCAGCCGCTGGCGCTGGAGGTCTCCTACACGCAGAACGGGATCCCGCTCCCGGTCGGACCACAGCAGGCCGTGACGCCCCACTGGGGCAACGTGACCTCGTTCGCCCTGCCACCGTCGGGTGAGCCCGGCCTGCCCATCGACCCGGGCGCGCCGCCCCTGCTGGGTGACCCGGCCGGTGACGCGGAGTACAAGGGCGGAGCGCTCGATGTCATCCGCTACAGCGCGATGCTGGACCCGCGTGACGGCGAGTGGGTGGACATCTCACCGGGGGCGCTGGGCAACAACCCGCTGGGCACCAACGACGGCACCGGCTATGCCGTCAATGCGGCCACCGGCCAGCCCTATGAGCCGGAGGTGGTGCCCCGCGCGGACTTCGCGCGCGTCCTGGCCGAGTTCTGGGCCGATGGTCCGAACAGCGAGACGCCGCCCGGACACTGGAACACGATCGCCAACTCCGTCACCGACGCTCCTGGCTTCGAACGTCGCCTGGGCGGCCAGGGCGAGCTGCTGGACCCGCTGGAGTGGGACGTCAAGATGTATCTCGCGCTGAATGGGGCGGTCCACGACGCGGCGGTGGCGGCCTGGGGCTGCAAGGGCCACTACGACACGGTGCGGCCCATCTCGATGATCCGCTACATGGGCGGCCTGGGCCAGTCGAGCGACCCGAGCGGACCGGCGTACCACCCCGACGGCCTGCCCCTCGAGGACGGCCTGGTCGAGGTCATCAGCGAGGAGTCCTCGGCCCCTGGGCAGCGCCACGAGAAGCTCGCCGATCACGTGGGCGAGATCGCCATCCGCTCCTGGGCCGGCAACCCGGATGATCCCGAGACAGGCCTCGGAGGGGTGGAATGGATCCGGGCCGTCGAATGGGTGCCCTATCAGCTGCCGACGTTCGTGACCCCTGCCTTCCCCGCCTACGTCTCCGGCCACTCCACCTTCAGCCGCGCCGCGGCCGAGGTGCTCACGGCCATGACCGGCTCGGAGTCCTTCCCCGGTGGTCTCGGCGCCTGGACCATCCCGGCCGGCGACCTGGACTTCGAAGCCGGGCCGAGCCAGGACGTGCCGCTCCAGTGGGCGACCTACTACGATGCCGCCGACCAGGCCGGCCTGTCGCGGATCTTCGGCGGGATCCACATCGCGGCCGACGACTTCCGGGGCCGCCTCATGGGCTCACAGTGCGGCAAGGACGCCTGGCAGCTGGCCAACCGCTACTGGGACGGCAGCGCTCGCGTCTGACCATGTCCGCGGCTGCCGGTGCCAGCGCAGTGCCTGGTCGTCCGCTTCGGCGCTGGCATCGCAGCGAAACGGCGACGTCGCATCACGGCGCTGATGACGGCTCGCACGTGGGGTAGCCTGCGGGCGTGGTCGTGATCCGTGCTCTCCGGGCCCACCTCGATGCGGTCATCGCGGTCCTGCTCGGAGTGGCGTACCTCGTCGAGGCGGCCATCTCTGCCGAACCCATCCTGGGCGAGCCGATCGTCGCGGACCTGCGCCTGGACGACGGCGTCGTGCTCGCGGCCGGCCTGCTCTTCCTCCTCTCGCTGGGGCTGCGCAGGCGCCTGCCACTGCTGCCGCTGGGCCTGGCCTTCGTGGCCCTCGGGCTGGCCGGTCGACTGTCGCCGTCGTCCTCCTGGAGCCTCCTGGCCGGCGTCATCCTGGCCGTGTACTCGACGGGCGCTTGGGCGGGCGGCCGCGCCGGACAGGTCGGCGCGCTGGGCGTCGGTGCCCTGGCGGGCCTGGTGGTCGTGCGCATGCCCGGACCGGGCCTCGAAGCGCGCGACGTGGCGTGGCCGGTATTCGTGCTCGTCGGCGCCTGGCTGCTGGGCCTCGCCGTGCGCAGCGTTCGGGTGGGGCGCGGTGATGACCGTATCATCGGCCGGTTGGACTGGGAGGCAGCCGCCACCGTCCCCGATTCGATCGGTCGGGACGACACCGTCCGCGAGCTCCGTGACGTCATCGAGCGCTCCATGAGCGCGGTCGTGCTCCAGGCGCGTACAGCCCGACGCCTGCTCACGGCCGAGCCGGAGCAGGCGCGCCGGTCCCTCGCCATCATCGAGGCTGCCGGCACCGAGGCCCTGGAAGAGACCCAGCGCCTGACCGGGTTGCTGCTCTCCCCCGATGGCACGCCGCTGCCCGAGCCTCGTCCGGGCCTCGACGACCTGGACTATCTCGCCGTCTCGGTCACTGACGCCGGGTTGCGCGTGGCCGTCCGCGTCGAGGGTGAGCCTGCGCCTCTGAGGCTGGATCTGGACGCGGTGGCCTACCGGGTCGTCCACGAGGCGCTCATGAGCACGCTCCACCACAGCCAGGCCGAGCGGTCTGACGTCGTCGTGCGGTACCTGTCAGACGAGCTCCAGGTGGAGGTCGTCGACGATGGCGTGGGCAGCGAGGATGGGGACGCGATGCAGGCCACGGCGGGACTGCTGGCCGTGCGCGATGAGGTCGCGGCGCTGGGCGGCACGCTGGACGCGGGGCCGCGCACGGGCCGTGGCTACTGGGTGCTGGCACGCTTTCCCTACGAGCCCGACTGGCGCTGAGCCCCACGGTGCGAGCCCGACGGTGCTGAGCCCGACGGTGCTGAGCCCGACGGTGCTGAGCGGCACGGGTGTTGAGCGTCACCTTCGTCGGCACTTCACGTGCAGGCCGACCATGGATAGGCTATGGCCACCCCCACCCCACGAGGACGATGGCCATGACGAAGACCGGCAGCGGCACACCCGACGATCCCTGGACCCTGGTGACGGCGCCGGGGTCCTCCGCGTACACGATGTTCCGCGACGAATCGGTGGAGCCGGCAGTGCTCGTCTGCCAGGTCGGCTCGACCCGGCTCACCTACCAGGTGCGCTGCATCGAGGACCTGCACGCCATGCTCGCAGCCCACGGTGACTGGATGGACCTGGGTGCCACGGACGAGGGCAAGGACCCGCCCCCCGGGAGCGTCGAGGCCTGGGGGCGTGCCGCGGACAACCCGGTCGGCGGCTGGTATGGACTCCGCAAGGGCTACCGCGGGCGCTTCGGCATGTACGTTCCACCGCTGCTCGAGGCCCTCGGGCTCGCGGAGCTGACCCACGAGAAGCGTGGCAACCGCATGCGGGCGATCTAGGCGGCCGCCCCCCGGGAATCGTGAAGGCCGCCCGGTTTCCCGGGCGGCCTTCGGTTCGAGCGTTGCTCGTCTGGCGTCAGGCTGCCGGCGAGGCGGCGGCGTCGACGACCTCAGCTGCCATGGACTCGACGGCCGCTTCGGCGTCGGCCGCAGCGGACTCCACGGCATCCTCGACCTCGGCAGCGACGGACTCGACCGCGTCCTCCACCTCAGCCGCCGCGGACTCCACGGCTGCCGGTGCCTCGGTCGCCTCGTCGTTGTTGTTGCAACCGACGACGAAGAGGCTGAGCACGAGAGCGCCAGCCACGATGGTCTTCTTCACGGATCGTTCCCCTTTGTGTTTCACGACCTTTGCCAAACGGCACGTATCGTAATCGAGACCGCACTTGTGTGTGGATGCGCCGCCAAGACGACGTCGTACCATCGGGGCGCGTGCGCTCGACCGGCCGCACCAGCCATACCCTACCCGGTCGCAGCACATCGCACAAGGAGACCGCTGGCCATGCCCATCGAGTGGCGCCCAGAGGCGCGCCAGCTACATCTGCACAACGGCGTCATCAGCCACGTCATGGCCGTGCTCGATTCGGGCACGCTGGCCCAGCTCCACTTCGGCGCGCCGCTCGCCGCGAGCACGGACTACCGGCACCTCGTCCGCCAGGCGTTCGTGTCGCAGCAGAACCAGGTGCTCGACCCGGTCGGCCTGGAGGTGCCCACGACGGGGCGCGGCGACCTCCGGGCGCCCGCCCTGGCCATCCGCCACGCGGATGGCAGCTCGATCCTCGACCTCGTCTACCGCGAGCACCGTCTCCTGCCCGGCAAGCCCGCCCTGCCGGGGCTGCCATCGACCTACGTGGAAGACGACGCGGAGGCCGACAGCGTGGAGGTCCTCCTGGAGGACGCGCCGTCCGGCCTCCTGGTCGGCCTGCTCCTGACCATCTACCGCGACCGCCCCGTCATCGTGCGCAGCCTGCGCGTCGTGAACGAGGGCCGCGAGGCGCTGGAGCTCGGCACGGCCATGAGCGCCAGCCTGGACCTGCCCGACGCGGACTGGCACCTCGCCCAGCTCACTGGCGCCTGGGGCCGCGAGTGCCACGTCACGGAGGCCCCGCTCGTCCGCGGGCGACGGGCCCTGGCCAGCCGGCACGGGACCTCGAGCCACTACCAGAACCCCTTCCTGCTGCTGCGCCGCCCGGCCACGACGGAGGCCAGCGGGGAGGCCATCGGCCTGTCACTGGTCTACTCGGGCAACTTCCTCGCCGAGGTGGAGGTCGACCCCTTCGACACGGTCCGGGCGCGACTCGGCCTCGACCCCGAGACCCTCCGCTGGCAGCTCCTGCCGGGCGCCTCGTTCCAGGCGCCGGAGGCCGTGCTGGCCTGGAGCGACGAGGGGGTCGGCGGCGTCTCCGACGCGTACCACCGCCTCTACCGGGAGCGCCTCGTGCGCGGCCCCTGGCGCGATCGCCCACGCCCGGTCCTGCTCAACAGCTGGGAAGGCGTCTACTTCGACTTCGACGAGGAGCGGGTCGTGGAGATGGCCGCGGCCGCGGCGGAGCTGGGCGTGGAGCTCTTCGTGCTCGACGACGGCTGGTTCGGCCGGCGTGACGACGACACCTCGTCACTGGGCGACTGGACGGTCGACGCCCGCAAGCTGCCCTCCGGGCTGGCGGCCCTCGTGGCGCGGATCAACGACCTCGGCCTGGCCTTCGGCCTCTGGATCGAGCCGGAGATGGTCAACCCGGACAGCCGGCTCTTCGAGGCGCATCCCGAGTGGGCGGTGGGCATCCCGGGCCGGAGCCGCTCCGAGCTGCGCAACCAGCTCGTCCTGGACCTCTCGAACCCGCAGGTCGTCGAGCACCTCGCCGAGGTCATCGGCGCGGTCCTCGCCAGCGCCCCGATCGCCTACGTGAAGTGGGACATGAACCGCATCATCACCGAGCCCTACGGCGCCAGCCTGCCGCCAGAGCAGCAGGGCGAGTTCTTCCACCGCTACGTGCTGGGCCTCTATGACCTCTATGGCCGCCTCACGTCGCGCTTCCCGGACATCCTCTTCGAATCCTGTGCCAGTGGCGGTGGCCGCTTCGACCCGGGCCTGCTGGCCTACGCGCCACAGGCCTGGACGAGCGACGACACCGACGCGGTCGAGCGCTTGCGCATCCAGTACGGCACCTCGCTCGCCTACCCGCTGGTATCCATGGCTGCCCACGTCTCGGCCGTGCCCAACCACCAGGTCGGCCGCCTGACCTCGCTCGAGATGCGGGCCGCGGTGGCCTTCTTCGGCAACCTGGGCTACGAGCTCGACCCGCGCCGACTGTCGCCGGACGAGCGTGCCCGGGTCCGGGCACAGGTCGAGTGGTACCGCGAGCGTCGCGAGCTCCTGCAGGGCGGGCGCTTCCTGCGTCTTGCCAGCCCCTTCGCGGGAGACGGCAACGAGACCGCCTGGATGGTCGCCTCCGACGACGGCCGGCGGGCCATCGTGGGCTGGTACCGCGTGCTCTCCCACACGGTGCCCGGTCCCGGCCGGCTGCGACTGCGCGGCCTGGACGCCGCGGTGCGCTATCGGGTCACGCTCTGGCCGGGGTCCGACGATGCCCTCGCGCGCGCCAACGAGCTGGAACGTGGCGGCGACGAGCTCATGCACGTCGGCCTCTTCCTCGACGACCGCGCCTGGGAGGCGCAGGCGCGCGGTGACTTCCAGGCCCGCCTCTTCGAGCTCGAGGCAGTAGGGGAGAGCGAGCCATGAGTGACCAGGAGCGGCCCCCGAGCGACCCGCGACCGATGCACGAGCCCGATCACATCCCGGTGGAGCGGCCCAGCCTCGACTTCGCGGACATCGAGTCGCGGCAGCGCTACGAGGCCCGCGTCGGTCCCGGGGGCCCGCTGGCGGCCATCGTGAGCTACGAGCGCTCGGCGACGTGGGTCGCGCTCCTGCACACGGAGGTCCAGGAGGGCTTCGAGGGCCAGGGCCTCTCCAGCCAGCTCGTGGCCTGGGTCATCGGCGATGCGCGCGCGCGCGGCTTGGCCGTCATCCCGCGCTGCCCGTTCGTCATCCGCTGGCTGGAACGGCACCCCGATCAGCAGGACGTCCTCTCGCACCCGCTCCCCGCGCCCGAGCCTGATCCATCGGGCGAGCCCCCGGCGCCCGCCTGAGCCTTCGGCAGCCCCGACTGCCGGCGAACGGCGGGCCGCCTGCCCGCCGGGCGCGGAGTGGTGGCGATCGACGGGGCCGCGGGCCAGCCGGGCAAGAGGTGCTGGTATCGGTCGGGCCGCGGGTCGGTCGGTCAGGGCTGCCGGCCGGCCAGGCGCCTGACGTGCTCGGGCAGCTCGATGCCGGCCGCCAGGCGTGGATCCGGTTCCGGGCTGCCGAACGTCGTGGCCACCGGCAGCACGCCGGCCCAGATGGGCAGGCCGTAGTCGGCTTCATCGTCCGCCGGAGGCCCGCTGCGCAGCTTGGCTGAGGCCTTCTCCAGCGACACCCGCAGGACGGCGGTCTGGCGCACCTCGGCATCGGTGGTCGGGCGGAGCGTCGCCTGCCGTCCGGGCACGAGCCGCTCCATGAGGGCCTCCAGGGCACGGCGCCGCTCAGCCTCGTCGCGCACGAGCTCTGCGCGGCCGATCACCACGACGGAGCGATAGTTGAGCGAGTGGTGGAAGGCCGACCGCGCCAGCACCAGGCCGTCCAGGACGGTCAGCGTCACGCAGACCTCCCGGTCCCGGCCGCGCACGATGGTGCCCGCCGCCGGCGAGCCGTGGAGCAGCAGCCAGTCGCCATCGCGGCCGCAGAGCATGGGGATGACCACGGGCAAGCCGTCCCGCACGGTGCCGACGTGGGCGATGAGCGTGGCGTCCACGATGGCCTCGATCGTCTCGCGGTCGTAGCGGGCCCGCTTCGCGCTGCGCCCGATGCGCAGCTCCTCGCGTGGTGGCGCGGGGAGCCCGGGAGGCTGGCTGCTCATGGGACGTGAGGGTAGCGCCTCGGACGTGCGACCATCGTGGCCACGCATGCCAGCCCCCTCCACATCGCCGCGCACCTGCCCCGCCGTCCCTCGCGTACCAAGGCGACGCTCGCATGCCTGAGCTGGAGGCCAACGGCCTGCGCATCGCCTATCGGACCGAGGGTCAGGGGCCGCCCCTCGTCCTGCTGCACGCCGCGACCTCCTCGGCGATGGAGGACTGGGCTGCCCAGAGGCCCCTGCTGCGCCAGCACTTCACGCTCTACCTGCCCGACGCCCGGGGTCACGCCGGGACGCGTTGGGACACCGACCAGGGCTGGAGCCACGGGCTGCTTGTCGACGACCTGCTGGCCCTGGCAGACGGACTGGGGCTGGAGCGCTTCCACGTGGCCGGCCTCTCCATGGGTGCCGGCACGGCGCTGGCCTTCGCGATCCGGCACCCGGAGCGCCTCCGCTCGGCCGTGCTGGCGGCGGTCGGCGTGGAGCCCGAGCCCCGCAACAGCGTCGCTCGCCGCCTCATGGACCCCGAGCGGCTGGAGCGAGACGACCCGGCCTGGGCCGCCAGGCTGGCGCGCCGGCACGACCCGACCCAGGGCCACGGCGCCTGGCGGAAGCTGCTCACGGCGATCCGCGACGACATCCTCGTACAGCGCCACCCGCGGCCGGAGGAGCTGCTGCGTGCCCGGTCGCCGATCTTGCTCGCCTGCGGGGATCGCGACCCGTGGGTGCCCCTGGAGCAGGCCGTGCGCCTGCAACGCCAGCTGCCCGAGGCCAGCCTCTTCGTCGCGCCGGGCGTCGGCCATGTCCTGACCGCCGAGCGTCCCTCGCTGTTCAACCAGGCCCTGCTGCAGTTCCTGCGCGCCTCGGAGGTCGGACGTGCGTGAGGCAGCGCGCCAGGCGGAAGACGGCGCTGGTGTGGCCGCTGCCCCCGAGGTGCTCGACGTGGCGGCCCTGGTCGCCCGGCGGGTCGGCCGCCCGTTTCTCGTCGAGGCCGTGCGCATGGTGCAGGCGGGGCAGGGCACCGTGGCGGACATCGACCGGGCGCTCGAGTCGGCCGGCTACGCGCGGGGGCCGCTGCGAAGTCCTCGACGACACCGGCCTGGACGTGGACCTGGCCATCGGCGACGCACTCGTCGAGACCTGGGGCGAGGAGCGCTTCGCCTCGCCGCGGCTGCAGCGGGAGCTGGTGGCTGCCGGACGCCTGGGTCGTGCCACCGGCCACGGCTTCTATCGCTACGGCCCAGGCGGGCGCGTCGTCCCGGACGTGGCACGGCCACTGGCCGTGCCGCTGGCGCCGGAGCACATCGTGGAGCGCATCGAGCTGGCCGTGGTCAACGAGGCCTACCGCGCCGTGGCGGATGGGCTGGGCGCGCCGCCAGCCATCGACGAGGTCATGCGGACGGTGGCCGGCTTCCCGCTGGGTCCCTTTCAGCTCGTTGACCGGATCGGTCTGCGCGCCGTCATCGGGCGACTCCGGAGCCTGCACGAGGAGACCGCCGAGTCCGCGGGCGACCAGTACCTCGTCGCGACCCTCCTCTGGCAGATGGCCACCGTCTGACCGCGCCCCATCGCGTCCCGCAACCGCCGCTTCCCGCGACCCGGCGCCGACCCACTTCCCGCCGCCGTCGCTGCCCCGCCGCCGTCTGACCCGCGACCCGGCGCCGACCCACGTCCCGACGCTGTCCCGTGGGCGCTAGCATCGGTCGCGTGACCCGCGACCTGCACCGCCCGCTCCGGGAAGCCTGGATCGTGAGCGCTGTGCGCACGCCCATCGGCCGCCACGGTGGTGCCCTGCGCTCCGTGCGGCCGGACGACCTGGCGGCTCTCGTGATCGCCGCTGCCGTCGAGCGGAGTGGCATCCCCCCGGCCCTCATCGACGACGTCATCCTGGGCAATGCCAATGGCGCAGGCGAAGACAACCGCAACGTGGCGCGCATGGCGGCCCTGCTGGCGGGCCTGCCTGTGGAGGCGGCCGGCCAGACCATCAACCGTCTCTGCGGATCGGGGCTGCAGGCCGTCAACAGCGCCGCCCACGCCATCATGGTGGGGGACGGGGATGTCATGGTGGCCGGTGGCGTCGAGTCGATGACCCGGGCGCCCATCGTCCAGCTCAAGGCGGAGGCGCCCTTCCAGCGCGGCGCGCCGCAGGTCGCAGACAGCACGCTCGGCTGGCGCTTCGTCAACCCGCGACTGGACGAGCGCTACCCGGCCATCCCGCTGGGTGAGACCGCGGAGCTCGTGGCGGAGCGCTGGGGCGTCAGCCGCGCGGACCAGGACGCCTTCGCACTGGCCAGCCAGCAGCGTGCCGCGGAAGCCATCGCCAGCGGCCGCTTCGCTGGGCAGCTGGTCCCCGTGACCATCCCGCAGCGCGGCGCGGCGCCCCTCGTCGTCGACCGCGACGAGCATCCCCGAGCGGACACCACCACGGAGGTCCTGGCGGCGCTGAAGCCGGCCTTCCAGGAGGGCGGCAGCGTGACGGCGGGCAACTCGTCGGGCATCAACGACGGCGCGGCGGCCCTCGTGCTCGTGGAGGCCGGTCGGGCGCGCGATCTTGGCCTGGCGCCCCTGGCCCGGGTCGTGAGCACCGCGGTCGCGGGCGTAGACCCGTCGGTGATGGGCATGGGTCCTGTGCCGGCCACGCGCAAGGCCCTGGAGCGAGCGGGCCTCACGGTCTCCGACCTCGACCTCGTCGAGATCAACGAGGCCTTCGCCAGCCAGTCGGTGGCCTGTCTTCGTGAGTTGGAGCTCGAACCAGCGCGCGTGAACGTCAACGGCGGGGCCATCGCGCTGGGCCATCCGCTGGGCATGAGCGGGGCCAGGCTGGCCACGATGCTCGTGCACGAGCTGCGCGCGCGGAGGGGGCGCTACGGCCTGGCCACCATGTGCATCGGGGTCGGCCAGGGCATCGCCACGATCGTGGAGCACCTGCCGGAGAGCGGGTCCTCCCCGGGCTGACCCAGCGGCGCCGGGGAGTCGTCAGCCGCCGTAGAAGTCGAAGACGACGGTGGTCCTCCCCGCCACCGTCGCGACGCCGATGCCCACGCTGCGGTACCGCGGATTCTTCATGTTGTGCCAGTGGCCGCCGTCGTAGGGCTTCTCAGCCTGCATGAGGCGATGGACGTTGAGGACGACCTCGCGCGCCGGCTTGTCGCTCCACCAGCAGCCCACGTTCTCTCCGAAGGAGGCGTCCAGGAAGCCGGCCGTGGCGAGGCGGACCTGGAGGACGGGCTGACCCGGGATGACGTGGCCGCAGGCCTTGGCCTTCACCAGCTCGCTGGCCCAGCCGAACGCCACCAGGCTGCTGATGCCATCGTGCAGGCGGAGCGGCGGCAGGTACGGCGAGTAGGTCCCCGTGGCCCGTCCCTTGCAGGTGCCGTCGACGCGCACCCAGCCGCCCGTGCGCGTGCAGTTGAGCAGTCGCAGGGCGAACAGCTCAGCGTCCGTGTCGCGCTCTGGCAGGAGCATCTCGGGGCCCTGGACGGTCGGCACGTCGTCACCGGCTGTGCGGAGGCGCGGCCTCTCGACGAGGTTCCCGGCCTGGGCGACCTGGACCACGCTCACGAGGGAGACGACCACCGCCAGCATGGCTGGCAGCATGGCGCGAGGCGTCCGGACGCTCGACATGCGCCTCACAGTGGTCCTGCCCGGCCTGCCGACCCATCACCCCGGGGTACGGCGAGGGCCGTCCCAATCGTCCCGGTGTCTTGCGTCTCCAGCGTCTCGCCGGGCTTCGCGCCGCTGGCGGACCCGCTGGCAGAACCGGCGGGCCGTCGGGGCCGCAGGAAGTGCGCACGGCCTGACCCGCGGAGCGCACGGGCCTGACCCGCGGATCGCGCCGCCCTGGTGCCCTTGCCTAATCCTTAGCGCGGACGTAGGATTTAGGTCGCGGAGCTCCCCGCGCCGCAGCCACCCAGTCGACTCCGGAGGTCCCGACTCGATGATCGAGCCGCAGCAGTCAGCCGTCCAGCCCATCCCGACGCTCGAGCCTGAAGCCACGCCACTCGTGACGCTGACGGATGCCGCGGTCGCCAAGCTCACCGAGCTGACCCGCGCGGAGGCGGATCCGAACGTCGGCCTGCGCGTCTACGTCTACAGCGGAGGCTGCAGCGGGTATCGCTACGGCATGATGCTCGAGGACCAGCCCACCGCGGAGGACGTCAGGGTCCAGTCGTCGGGCATCAACGTCTACGTGGACCCGCAGTCCACGGGACTGCTGCAGGAATCGCAGATCGACTACGTGGACACGCTCATGGGTGCCGGCTTCACCGTCAACAACCCCAACGCCGTGACCGGCTGTGGCTGCGGCAGCAGTTTCCGAACCGCGGAGTCGACCGGATCCCCCGGCGCCTGCGGGCACTGAGCCTGGAGCGTCCTTCCGGCTGACGCCGATCGCCACGGTCGGGTGCTCCCAGGTCGGGGCGCCCCCAGGCCGGGTGCGAGGGCTGGACCGCCCGGGTGGATGATGGTGGCGTGACGAGGATCCCGCTCTTCCCCTTGCGCTCTGTGCTCTGCCCGGGCGTGGCGCTGCCGCTCCATATCTTCGAGGAGCGCTACCGCCGCATGGTCGATCGCTGCCTCGCGCGCGGCGAGCCCTTCGGGGTCGTGCTGCTCCGGACCGGGCGCGAGGTCGGCCCCCTGAGCGGTGCCATCGCACAGGTCGGCACGACCGCGGCCATCCGTCGCGCCGGCCGCTACCCGGACGGTCGCTTCGACATCCTGACCGTCGGCCAGCAACGATTCCAGCTTGAGGCCGTCGACACCGTCTCGGAGCCCTACCTCGTCGGGCGGGTCAGCTTCCTCGATGAGCCCGTGGGCTCCCCGGACGTGGCTCACCGGCACGCCGAGCGGGTGGGCAAGCGGTTCCTGGAGTACCTCCGCCTGCTCCAACCGCTCGGAGACGGCGAGGGGCCGGAGATCGAGATCGAGTTCGAGATCGAGGTGGACGACTCCGAGGCCGGGACTGGCGCGCCTGCACCCGCGGAGCCCGCCCGGGCCGACGACGCCGGGCAGGAAGAAGTCCCGGCGCAGGGGGGCACGAGCGAACCCCTGGCTCGGTCGGACGGGTCGCTGCCCTTCGACCTCGAAGGACCGCTCCTCGCGGCCGGCGACGCCGCCGACCTGACGCCGGAACAGCGTCGCGAGCTGCTCATGGCGGCGGCACGACGCCTTCTCGCCACCGACGACCCGACGGCGCTTTCCTACGTCCTGACGGCCCTCGTCCAGGTCGACCTGGCCTCACGCCAGGAGCTGCTCGAGGCGCCCACGACGACGCTGCGGCTGCTCGACCTGGAGCGGCTCCTGGGTCGCGAGACCTGGTTCCTGCGACAGGGCCTGCGGCCCATCATCGTGGACGCCGCGGGTCTTGGGCGTCGGGCCGGCTGAAGACCGGCCCGCCTCGACAGGCCAGCGGCCGGGTCGTCAGCCCTGCGGCCAGCCGGCCGGCGGGCCGCCCTGCTGCGGCGGCCAGTAGCCCTGGGGCGGCGGGGGCGGTGCGTACGGCGGCTGGCCATAGCCCGGCTGGCCATAGCCCGGCTGGCCGTACTGTGGCTGACCGTAGACGGGCTGTCCGTAGGGCGGAGGCACCGGCCAGGCCTGTCCGGGGATGCCTCCCCATCCGTCCGCCGGGGGTGGCGTGCCGCCAGCACGCAGCGTGCGCCAGCCAGCCAGCGTGACCGCCCCCAGGCCGAACCACAGCGCGATCGTGGAGACGAACGGGATCCAGCTCACGAGCATGAGGATGAGCACGCCCAGGAAGGCGGCCCCGTAGGGTCGCGCTGCCCTGCGGCTGCGCGACAGGATCCGTTCTCCGATCCAGAGGCCCACCACGAGGTAGCCCAGGAAGGCGATGAAGCCCCACATGAGTCCCAGCCCGATGGCCAGCGGGATGCCCACGATGGTGACGGCCAGGAGGCCGATGACGATCCACGGCACGATGAGCATGAGCAGGCCGACGACGAGCGTCTTGAGCACGTCGCCGCCGATGTTGGCGGCCGCCCGCCGGGCCTGGTCGGTCCCGAAGGCGACCAGCAGCAGGGCTGAGATGAGCACGGCCAGCAGCCAGCCGATCAAGACGAAGAAGGCGATGACTGCCAATGCCGCCAGGAGGAAGGCGGCGAATTCGGTGAGGTCCGTCTCGATGTTGGTGATCTCGCCGGTCACGGTCGCGGTCGGTGCGATCGTCGGCGTCGTGCCCACATAGGCCAAGTCCTTGACCGTGGCTCCATCGGCCACGTCAAGCGTGCCGCCAATGGCCAGGACGCTCTCCGCCGACGCGCCGGCGCCGCTGATGGTGACCTCCGAATCGATGGCCACCAGGGCCCTGGTGGAGCCTTCGACACGGGCCGTGCCATCGACGACGAAGACCACGTCGGTCTCTTCGCCGGCGGCCAGCGAGACATCATTCTGGATGCCCACCACGACGCTGGCGTCCTGTGGGCCGGGGAGCGTCTGCTCTTCGGCCTGGGCCAGCGCGGGCAGTGCGCCCAGCATGAGCGTGGCGCACGCCAGCAGCAGTGCGCGCAGGATCGAACGTGGCATGCCTGTCCTCCTCGTCCACCGGGCATCGGCGGTTCTTCTGACGCTAGCCTAGCGTGCCGCAGCCCTCCACGACGTGACTGCTCACCCGCCCCACGGGGGGCCTGATGGCCCTGACGGCCCATCCATCCGCTGCGCACACTGTGGGAGCCCCGCGGTCGCCCCCTTGGCCGCGGGATCGACCTGACCCGACTCCACCCATGAGACCGGGTGACGCAAGCCAAGCACTGCAAGGAGGCCCGGCACATGGCCCAGAGATGGGAGTGCCTCGACGGCAACGAGGCCGCCGCCCGTATCGCGTATCAGCTCAGCGAAGTCATCTCCATCTACCCCATCACGCCGGCCTCGCCGATGGCCGAGCACGCGGATGACTGGTCAGCGGCGAAGAAGCCCAACCTTTGGGGCGTCGTCCCCGACGTCGTGGAGATGCAGTCGGAGGCCGGCGCTGCCGGCGCGCTGCACGGTGCCCTCCAGAAGGGCGCCCTGGGTAGCACCTTCACGGCCTCGCAGGGCCTGCTCCTCATGTTCCCCAACATGTTCAAGATCGCCGGCGAGCTGACGCCGTCGGTCATCCACGTCTCGGCCCGCACGGTCGCCACCCACGCGCTCTCCATCTTCGGAGACCACAGCGATGTCATGGCCGCCCGCTCCACGGGCTGGGCCATGCTGGCCGCTGCCTCCGTCCAGGAGGCCCACGACCTGGCGCTCGTTTCGCACGTGGCCACGCTGCGCTCGCGCATCCCCTTCCTGCACTTCTTCGACGGCTTCCGCACCTCGCACGAGGTGGACAAGATCGCCGTCCTCGACCAAGACGACATGCGCGCGCTCGTGCGCGAGGAGGACGTGCTGGCCTTCCGCGGCCGCGGCATGACGCCGGAATCGCCGGTCGTGCGCGGCACGGCGCAGAACCCGGACGTCTTCTTCCAGGCGCGCGAGGCGGCCAACCCCTACATGATGGCCGTCTCCGGCATCGTCAAGCAGGTCATGGCGGAGCTGGGCGAGCGCACCGGTCGCCGCCTCGACCTCGTGACCTACAGCGGCGCGCCGGATGCCGAGCGCGTCATCCTCATCATGGGCTCCGGCACCGGTGCCGCCCAGGAGACGGTGGAGACCCTCGTCGCCCGGGGCGAGAAGGTGGGCATGGTGCAGGTGCGGCTCTTCCAGCCGTTCCCGGCCGCGGAGCTGGTGGCCGCCTTGCCGTCCACGGTTCGATCGATCGCCGTGCTGGACCGCTGCAAGGAGCCGGGTGCCGTCGGGGAACCCTTCTACCTGGAGACGGTGGCCGCCATCGACGAGGCCATGGACGGCGGCGAGGCGCCCTTCGAGGTCCGTCCGCGCATCATCGGCGGTCGCTACGGCCTCTCCTCCAAGGAGTTCACGCCGTCGATGGTCAAGCCCATCTTCGACGAGCTTGCCAAGGACAAGCCCAAGCGCCACTTCACGGTCGGCATCTACGACGACGTCACCAACCTCAGCCTGCCCATCGAGCACGCCTTCGTGCACCCACGCCCGGAGGGCGAGGTGCAGGCCATGTTCTTCGGCCTCGGCTCGGACGGCACCGTGGGCGCCAACAAGGCCTCCGTCAAGATCATCGGCGAGGGCACGGACCTCTTCAGCCAGGGCCACTTCGTGTACGACTCCAAGAAGTCGGGCGCCGTGACCGTCTCGCACCTGCGCTTCGGCCCCAAGGAGATCCGCTCGACCTACGAGATCGGTGCCGCGGACTTCGTGGCCTGCCACCAGTTCGGCCTGCTGGCCAAGATGCCGGTCCTCGACCGCGCCCGGAAGGGCGCCACGTTCCTCCTCAACTCGCCCTACGGCCCCCAAGAGGTCTGGGAGCAGCTGCCGGGCAAGGTGCAGCAGCAGATCGTCGAGAAAGAGATCGACTTCTACGTCATCGATGCCTTCGCCGTGGCCGAAGAAGTGGGCATGGGCAACCGCATCAACACCGTGATGCAGCCCTGCTTCTTCAAGCTCTCCGGCGTGCTGCCGGAGACGGAGGCCATCGCCGCCATCAAGTACTTCGTCGAGAAGACCTACGGCAAGCGCGGCGAGAAGGTGGTGCAGCGCAACTACGCCGCCATCGACCTCTCGCTGGCACGCCTCCACAAGGTGCCCGCCGGGACCGTCAGCACGGACACCACGTTGGCGGCGCTTGTGCCTGACGCCGCGCCCGATTTCGTGAAGGACGTCACGGCGCGCATCATGGCCGGCCAGGGCGACCTGCTGCCGGTCAGCGCCATGCCGGTGGACGGCACCTTCCCGACCGCGACCACGCAGTGGGAGAAGCGTGCCATCGCGCAGCAGATCCCCATCTGGGACGAGTCGATCTGCATCGACTGCGGCAAGTGCGCCATCGTCTGCCCGCACGCCACCATCCGCATGAAGGTCTACCCGGCGGCGGAGGCCCAGCGCTTCCCGGCCGACTTCGCCTCCAAGGAGTTCAAGTCGCGCGAGCTGCCCGACCATCTCATCACCATCCAGGTGGCCCCGGACGACTGCACCGGCTGTGGTGTCTGCGTGGATGTCTGCCCGGCCAAGGACAAGACCGAGGTCAGGCACAAGGCCATCAACATGGCGCCCTACATGGAACACCGCGACCTCGAGCGGACGCGCTGGGATCACTTCCTCTCCATCCCCGACCTCGACCGCAGCCTGCTGCCGCGCGACACCATCAAGGGCTCGCAGGTGCTGCAGCCGCTCTTCGAGTTCTCGGGGGCCTGCTCGGGCTGCGGCGAGACGCCCTACGTCAAGCTCGTCAGCCAGCTCTTCGGCGACCGCATGGTCGTCGCCAACGCCACCGGATGCTCGTCGATCTACGGCGGCAACCTGCCCACCACGCCGTGGGCCGTCAACGCCGAGGGTCGCGGTCCGGCCTGGAACAACTCGCTCTTCGAGGACAACGCGGAGTTCGGCCTGGGGATGCGCCTGGCGCTGGACGTCCAGCGCGAGCAGGCCCGGGCGTTGCTCGGGAAGCTCGTCGGCCACATCGGCCAGGAGCTGGTGACCGAGCTGCTGGCGAACTCCCAGGACAGCGAGGCGGCCATCGCGCGCCAGCGTGAGCTGGTGGCTGCCCTGCGCGACAAGCTGGCAGGCGTCAGCGGCGACCAGGCCGCTGAGGCACGCTCGCTGCTGGCGCTCTCGGGCGACCTCGTTCGCACCGGCGTCTGGATCATGGGCGGTGACGGCTGGGCCTACGACATCGGCTTCGGCGGCCTGGACCAGGCGCTGAGCTCCGGCCGTGACGTCAACATCCTCGTCCTCGACACGCAGGTCTATTCGAACACGGGCGGCCAGGCTTCCAAGGCCACGCCGCGCGGTGCCGTGGCCAAGTTCGCGGCCGCAGGCAAGGGCATGGGCCGCAAGGACCTGGGCGCCATCGCCCGGGCCTACGGCAACGTCTACGTCGCCCAGATCGCGCTGGGTGCCAGCGACGCCCAGACCAACAAGGCCATCCTGGAGGCGGAGGCGTGGCCAGGACCCTCGCTCATCATCGCCTACAGCACCTGCATCGCCCACGGCATCGACATGTCCACCTCGATGAGCCACCAGCGCGACGCCGTCAAGAGCGGCTTCTGGCCGCTCTACCGCTACCAGCCCAGCGAGGCGGAGGGCCAGCCCTTCAAGCTGGACTCCAAGGAACCCTCGATGCCCATCAAGGACTTCGTGGCCGGGGAGACCCGCTTCGCGATCCTGCAGCGCACCGACCCGGAGCGGGCCGCCATGCTGGCCGAGCTCTCGCAGGCCGATGCGAACGAGCGCTGGCGCTACTACAGCCAGCTGGCCCAGGTTGAACGCAGCATCCCGCACCTCGAGCATGAGCCGGCGGCGGCTCCCGTCGACGGCGCCGGGGCTGAGGCCAGCAACGGGAAGGGGGACCTCCAGTGACCGTCGATCTGAGCACCCGATACCTGGGGCTGGAGCTGCGATCACCCATCATCGCTTCCGCTTCGCCGCTGACCCGCGACCCGGATATGACGGCGCGGATGGAGGCTGCCGGGGTCGGTGCCATCGTCATGCCCTCGCTCTTCGAGGAGGAGATCGAGAACGAGGAGATCGAGCTCTCCAACTCCCTGGAGGCCGGCTCGGAAGGTTTCGCCGAGGCCCTCGACTACTTCCCGGAGGTCGAGACGTTCATCGGCGAGGGCGAACGCTACCTGCGCACCCTTGAACGCATCAAGTCCAAGGCACGGATCCCGGTCATCGCCAGCCTCAATGCCAACTCGACCGGCGGCTGGGTGCGCTTCGCGCGGCTCATGGCTGACGCGGGCGCGGACGCCTTGGAACTCAACCTCTACCGCATCAGCGTCGACCGCACACGCACGTCGGTGGACATCGAGGAGGAAGACCTCGAGCTCATCGCGGCTGTGCGCGGAGCCGTCAACCTGCCCCTGGCCGTGAAGCTCAGCCCCTACTACACGGCCCTGGCGAACTTCGCCGGCAAGGCCGTCGAGGCGGGTGCCAACGGCCTCGTCCTCTTCAACCGCTTCTACCAGCCGGACATCGACCTCGACGAGCTGGCCGTGGTGCCGCGGGTCAGCCTCAGCCACTCCTCAGAGCTGCGACTGCCCATGCGCTGGACCGCCATCCTCCGTCCGCAGCTTGGCCCGGAGGTCGGCCTTGCCGCCACCTCCGGCATCCACAGCGGCCAGGACGCCATCAAGGCCCTCATGGTCGGGGCGGACGTGGTGGCCATGGCCTCCGCGCTCCTGCGCGACGGGCCCGGCAAGATCGCTGACGTCGAAGCGGAGATGCGCGCCTGGATGGTGGAGAACGAGTACCAATCGGTCGGCCAGCTGCGCGGCAGCGCCAGTCAGGGCAAGGTGGGTGACCCGGGCGCCTTCGAGCGCGCCCAGTACATCCGGACTCTGCACTCCTGGACCACGCCGGCGAGCTTCACCGCCACCGCCTGACGACCCCCGGTCGGCCAAGCAGATCGAGCGCCCGGCCCACCACCGGGCGCTCGATCATTCCGCCGCGCCTCTTCTCGACCTTGCCCGCCGTCGGGCGGCATCTTGTCGATGCATCGACCGTTCGCGGCCCGGGGTCGTCCCCGGACGCCGGAGCCTACGGGCAGGATCTGTCGATGCATCGACCGTTCGTGGCCCGAGGGTCGTCCCCGACGGGCTGCCGACGCCGTCGGGCGGCATCTTGTCGATGCATCGACCGTTCGTGGCCGAACGCCTCACCGCGGTGAACGTGAGGGCAGCCGCTACGGTGCCAGCCGCACGATCCGCCATCTCGGCGCGCTTGTCTCACCAGGTCGAGCATCACTGTCTGCGCTCGGGCCTCCAGCGCTGTCTGCACTCTGGCGTCCAGAGTCGGCGCCGGCTGCACTCGGGCCTCCAGCGCCGGCGTCGGGTGCCCTCGCGTCGGCGTCCTCGGGCAGGTACAGGAACCGGTCGTGCATACGGCTGCGTCGACCCTGCCAGAACTCCAGCATGTGCGGCCGCATCCGATAGCCGCCCCAGAAGGGCGGCAGGGGCACCTTGTCGGGATAGAGGATGGCGTAGCGCTCCGTGGCCGAGACGAGCTCCACCCGGCTGTCGAGTGGCTGGCCCTGTGGTGAGGCCCAGGCAGCGAGCTGGCTGCGGCGCGGCCGGGAGGCGAAGTAGGCGGTCGACTCGTCATCGGGGATGATCGAGACGTTGCCGCTGACCCGCACCTGCCGCTCCAGCCGCTCCCAGTGGAAGACGAGCGCTGCCTGCGGATTGGCCTCCAGGTCGCGGCTCTTCAGCGACGTGCGGTTGGTGTACCAGGTGAAGCCTCGCTCGTCGACGCCGCGCAGCAGCACGACCCGAGCGGAGGGTGTGCCATCTGCCGCCGCCGTGGCCAGCGTCATGGCGTTGGGCTCCAGGTGGCCGGCATCCGCGGCGTCCATGAGCCAGTCGTTGAACTGCCGGAGAGGGTCCGGGTCCAGGTCATCGAGCTCCAGCGTGGCGCGGTCGTACTCGATGCGGCGGCCGACGGGGCCGCTCACCGCGTCACGTCCTCTGCCTGCTGCGCCAGCCACTCCTGCGCCAGGATCCCCATGTGCAGCTCGTCGAAGCGCTCGCCGCTGCGCAGGATGGCTTCCCGCGCGCGCCCTTCCAGCCGGAAGCCCGACTTCTGGTAGCTGCGGATGGCTCGCCCGTTGAAGCTGAACACGGACAGGCTCACGCGGTGCAGGCCGATGCGCTCGAAGGCCAGCCGCAGCATGAGGCCGGTGGCTTCCGTGCCGTAGCCCTGCCCCCAGGCACCCGGCTCGCCGATGGTGATGTGGAAGAGCGCGCTGCCGTTGTCCGGGTCGAGGTTGCTGAAGGTCGTCAGGCCGACCAGGCGGCTGGGCTCCCGCAGGTCGATGGCATAGGCGACCGATTCGGGAGACATGAGACGGGCGTGGAAGAAGCGGTCGACCTCGTCGTCGGACATGGGCAGCACGGAGTAGCGCGTGAGTCGCGCCAACTCCGGGTCGCGGTACCAGCGGCGGACGTGCGGCAGGTCCTCCACTCGGTGATGGCGGAGGGTGACGCGGGTCCCCTCCATCGCTGGCGGGTGCCAGGAGTCGCGTGAGGTGTCGGCCAGTAGCATCGGCCGCCGATGCTACCCCACGCCACGGCCCCGGTGCGCGCGCGTGTCGCTGCCCGCGGGTGTGCGCGGGGGCGCGCGCTGCCAGGGCCGATGTGGTCGTGTCCCGCGCAGGCTGGCTGTCTAGCATGGACGGCATGGGCATGCACGCTGGCGACATCGAGGGCGCTGACGCGATGCGGCGCTGGGCGGAGACCGCCGAGCAGGTGCGCGCCACGCCCAGGACCTCGGAGAAGGTGACCATCATCGCGGGCTACCTGCGAACGCTGGACGACGCGGGCCTGGCTACCGCCGCCGTCTTCCTTTCCGGACGACCCTTCCCGGAGCAACAGCAGCGCACCACCGGCCTGGGCTGGGTGGCCATCAGGGCCATCGTGCACGAGGTTTCCGGGGCGGGCGAGGATGCGCTCCGTGCCGCCTACGACCGCTCCTCCGACCTTGGCACGGCCGTCGGCGAGGTCTTCGCGGAGGCCGGCCACGAGCCCCTGAAGGACGCGCCGCCGCTGCGCCTGGCGGATGTCGCGGATGGCTACGCGGCGGTGGTGGCGGCCCGGGGCATGGAGGCCAAGCGCGAGGTCATGAGCGGGCTGCTGCGCCGCTGTGACCCCCTGGCGGCACGCTACGTGGTGGCCATCCTGAGCGGTGAGCTGCGCATCGGCCTGCGCGCGGGTCATCTGGAATCGGCCGTCGCGGCCGCCTTCGAGCGTGACCTGGCGGACGTGCGCTGGGCCGGCATGCTCACCGGGGACATCGGCCGTACTGCCGTGCTGGCCCGCCACGACGCGCTCGCGAGCGCGCGGCTGACGCTCTTCCATGCGCTCACGTCGATGCTGGCCTCGCCCGTCGCCGACGAGGCGGAGGCGATGCGACGGATGCGCCCGCCGGTCTGGGTGGAGGACAAGTACGACGGCATTCGCGCCCAGCTCCACAAGGAGGGTCGGCAGGTGCGGCTCTACAGCCGCGATCTCAATGACGTGACTGACCAGTTCCCGGAGGTGGTGCGGGCGGCGGAGCCACTGCCCTGGGACGGCATCCTCGATGGCGAGATCCTGGCGTGGAAGGAGGGCGCTGCCCTGCCGTTCCTGGAGCTGCAGGCCCGGCTGGGCCGCAAGGCGCCATCGGACGTCATCCTGGCACGGGTGCCGGTCATCTACGTGGCCTTCGATGCGCTGGCGCTGACGCCCGCAAGCGGGTGGCCCACCTCCGCGACTGGGCGACCTATGCCCGCGACGGGGCGACCTACGCCCGCGACCACTGCCGGCACGGACGATGCCCCTCTCGTGTCGGTGGAGCCGTTGCTGCTCCTGCCCCTGCGCCAGCGGCGCGCCCGACTGGAGGCCCTGGGGCTGGACCGGACGCCCGGCTTCGGGCTGGCCGCTCTCGTGGATGCCGCCGATGCCGACGGGCTGGCACGCCTCTTCGACGAGGCGCAGGCTCGCGGCAATGAGGGCCTCATGATCAAGGATACCGGAGTCGGCCTATGTACCCGGTCGACGCGGCTACGCCTGGCTGAAGCTCAAGAAGGCAACGACGACGCTCGACTGTGTGGTGGTCGGCGTGGAGGTCGGTCACGGCCGCCGGCACGCGCTGCTCTCCGACTACACGTTCGCTGTCCTGGACGACCGACCGGGCGCCGCGGACGGCGCGCTGGTGACGGTCGGCAAGGCCTACTCGGGGCTCACGGATGCCGAGATCGCGGAGATGACGCGCTGGTTCGAGGGTCACACCATCAGCCGGCACGGGCGCTACCGCGTGGTCGAGCCGGAGGTGGTGGTGGAGATCGCCTTCGACGTCGTGCACCGCTCGGCGCGCCATGCCTCCGGCTTCGCGCTGCGCTTCCCGCGCATCGTTCGACTCCGTGACGACAAGACGGCCAGCCAGATCGACCGGCTGAGCACGGTCGCGGCGCTCCACGAGCGGCTCCAGGCCGGTGGTCGCGCTGGCGTCCTGGCCCACGATGCCCAGCGGCCATGAGCGATGATGACGCCATGCCCCGTTTGATCGTTCGTCCTGGCGGGTCGGCCGTCCGCTGCCCGGGCCGCCCGTGAGCAGCGATCAGGCGGACGCCGACCGCGTTCGCGCCCTGCGCCAGGTCCTCACCGCCACCGGGGCGGGCATCTACCTCGCCACGCACGTGGCCGGGCCTCTACCGGCGGAGACCCTGGCCGCCGTCCACGAGTCGGACGAGATGGAGCTGCGCATCGGGCGCGTCGGCCCCGACCGAGCGGATGACCTCGAGCAGCGCGAGTGGGAGGCGCGGGCGGCCGTGGCTGCCACCCTGCGGGCACCCTTCGAGCAGGTCGTGCTGGCTCACGGGGCGGCGGAGGCCACCCGCGGCATCGCACTGGAGGTACTGGCGAGGCGGGCCGATGATGAGAGGGGCGTTGAGGTCCGGCCCAGGCCGCCGGGTCCGCGAGGGCCGCAATGGCTGCAAGAGCCGCAAGGGCCGCCGGGAACGCCGGGGCCGCAATGGCTGCAAGAGCCGCAAGGGTCGCCGCGCTCGCGGCCCCAGCTCCGCGTCATCCTGGTCGACGGCCTTGCGGAGCCCGTGGCGGCGGCCGTGGGGTCGGTGGCACGCGCCCTCGGCGCTCACGTGGACCGGCTCCCGGCGGTACCGCAGATCCTGGGGACGGACGTGGCGCTCGTGGTCATGCCGCATGTCGACCCGCTAGGTCGGCTGCTTGACCCGCCTGGCGTCGCCGCCGCCGTCCACCGCGCGGGCGCACACCTGATGGTGGACGTGAGCCTGAGCGTCGGCGCCCTGCCGCTTGATATCGTCGAGCTGGCCGCCGACGCAGTGGTGGCCGACGTCCGGCACTGGCTGCTGGGACCGGAGGGCCTCGCGCTGGCCTGGCTCTCGCCAGCTCTGGGCACGGATGCGCCGGACCGACTGCGGACGGGCAGCGGTGGCTTCGCGCGCGGATCACTGCTGGCCCTCGCCCGCAGCGTGGGCTGGCTGCTCATGTACGTCGAGCTGCCCTGGGCGGTGGCGCGCACCGGGCGCCTGGCGCGGCGGCTCTCGGAGAGCCTGGCCAGCATCCACGGCGTGGAGCTGGCGCACGGCCGGTCGGCCCATGCGGCCCTGCTGGCGTTCCGCATCGCGGGCTGGGACGCGGATCAGGCCGCTGAGGAGCTCTCGCGGAGCGCATCGGTCATCGCCGACGTGGACGAAGAGGCCGATGTCATCCGCGTCAGCGTGGGGGCCTGGAACCGGGAGGACGAACTCGATCGCTTCGTGGCGCGGGTCGCGGAGTTGGCGGCGCACACCCCCGCCGACCTGCCGCGGCGGCCGTCGCTGACCGTCCTGCACGGACCCCGGGACGGCGACGCTTGAGCGACCCGGGCACGGACGGCACATCCGACGTGCCACCCCGTCCGCCAGCCAGGCCGCGTTCCGAGCTCGAGATCCGCTGGCGCCAGGCTCGCAACGCCCCGCCGCCGGTGGTGCGGGCCGTGCTGGCCAACCTTGCCGTGGCCGGCATCGGCGGCATCGTGCTGCTGCTCGTCGACTGGCTGGCCGGTCAGGGTGTCCTGCCTGCCGGCTGGGCCTCGGTGGCCCCGCTCGTCTACGTGGTCGTCGTCATCGTCAGCGGGAGCCTCCTGACCTACCTGTGGGTGGAGCTGCCGACCGGCAGGGCAGGGGAGCGACGCCGCTCAGGGTGGGCCGCCATGCTCGGCCTGTTCGCCAGCATCCCCATCGTCTACCTGGCGCTCGTCATCATCTTCCAGGTGCTGCGCCCGCTGCTCGGCTGACGTTCGAGACCGGTCCTAGCGCCTGGGCGTGGGCACGACGAGTGCTAGCATCGCCGCACGGCGGATGCCGCCCATTCGGCGGGGGAGTAGCTCAACGGTCAGAGCGGTCGGCTTATATCCGACTGGTTCCTGGTTCGAATCCAGGCTCCCCTACCAGTTCATCGCCGGCGTGCGGCCGCCGATGTGGCCAGCGCCGCGGTCGTCGGCAGCGACTTCCTCGTGGACGCGCGAAGGCCGCGCGGCCGGCCCTGTCGGGTCGGCGCACGCGGCCCGTGCGCTGAGCGATGAAGCGGCTACCGGACTTTGGGCGGCCGCCCTCCGCTCACCGTGGTGCTGTCAGCTGCCTACTGGCAGTTGGGCGAGGTCCCGGCCTCCACCGGCGCGAACTGGAAGTAGTCGCAGGCGTTGTCCGGGGTGATGAGCACCATGTCGATGGACTGCTTCTCGGGCAGCTCGGTGGTGCCGCCTGCGGTCAGGTAGGCATCCGCCTGCACCGCGGCCTGGGTCGCCATCTCGGCAACGGGCTGCAGCGAGGTGGCCTTCAGGCCGCCCGCGTTGATGGACATGATGGCGTCATCGCTGCCGTCGAAGCCGACGACGATGATCTCCGGCTTGCCGGCGGCCTCGACGGCGGCCTGGGCGCCCAGGGCCATCGTGTCGTTGCCGGCGATGATGCCCTTGACATCCGGGTACTGCTGGAGCAGGGCCTCAGCGACCGTGAAGCCCTCGTCCTGGCTCCAGTTGGCGGTCTGCTGGGCGACCATCTCCATGGTGTCGATGGCGTCAAGGACTTCGTGGTAGCCCTGCGAGCGGACGCTCGCGTTGGTGTCCGTGTCCTTGCCGGTCAGCTCGATGTACGTGCCTTCCTCGCCCATGAGGGAGGCGAACTCCTCGGCCAGGATCGTGGCGCCCTGGTAGTTGTTGGAGACGATCTGGGCCACGGCCACGCCTTCCGACGTGATCTCGCGGTCGACGAGGAAGCTGGGGATGCCGGCGTCCTTGGCGGCCTGCACCGCTGCCACCGTGGCGTCGGCACCGGCGTTGTCAAGGATGATGGCCTTGGCGCCGTCAGCGATGCAGGACTCGAAGAGCTCGAGCTGCGTGTTGGCGTCGTCGTTGTGGACGAGGCGCGTGGTCGTGTAGCCGAGCTCCTCGGCCTTGTCGGCGGCGATGGTCTGCATGGCGCCGAAGAAGGGGTTCTCCACCGGCGGCACGATGACACAGATGTTGCCCTTGTCCTGGGCCGTGGCCACCATGGCCTGCGACCCGATCGCGGCCGCCACGACGGCCACCATCAGCAGGCCGCGCACGCTCTTGTTGCGATTCATTCCATCCTCCCTGGTGTGCTTGGATCCCGATCGTCGACCTGGCCGGCCTCGACGCTGTCGATGCCACCGGGCCGACCACTACCCAGTCCTCTCTCCGGATCGTCCCTCCTTTCAGTCGTCGCGTGATGTCGAGGTGGGAGAGTCGCTGATGGCGCCGACCTGGGCCGCCTGCTGCTGCAGGGCCAGGCGCCGCTCGGCGCGCTGCTGGAGCTGGTCGATGATCAGCGCCAGCACGATGACGGTGCCCGTGATGATCAGCTCCAGGAACGAGGAGATGCCCATCAGGGTCAGGCCGTTGTTGAGGATGCCGATGACGAAGGCGCCGATGAGCGTGCCGATGATGGTCCCGCGACCACCGGCCAGCGATGTGCCACCCAGGACGACCGCGGCGATGGCGTAGAGCTCGAAGTACTGGCCCGTGGCGGGGTGCGCGGCCACCAACTGCGAGGCGATGATGAGCCCCACGGTCGCGGCGCAGAAGGCGCTGATCATGTACACGATCATCTTGGTGCGGTTGACGCGCACGCCGGAGAGCTCGGCGGAACGCTCGTTTCCGCCTACCGCGTACACCGCACGCCCGAAGGGTGTCCGGGTGGTGACGAACCAGGCCACGGCGGCGAAGATGACCATGATGACGATGGCCCAGGGGACGATGCCGAAGAGCTCCCCCGTGCCCAGCTCGCGGAAGCCGGTGTTGCCCAGCTGCTCCTTGCCCACCAGGTTGGGGAACGTCTTGCCGCCGTTGATGAGCCCCGCCAGGCCGCGTGCCACGAGGAGCATGCCGAGCGTGGCGATGAAGGGCGCCACGTTGAAGCGCGTGATGATGAAGCCGCTGATGGCGCCCAGGAACGTGCCCGCCGCCAGGGAGATGACCAGCACCATCCAGGTGTGCGGGTAGACCACGACGCCCAGGAGGCCGATGTCCAGGCCCTGGTTGATGAGCAGGCCCGCGATGATGCCGGTGAAGCCCACGATGGAGCCCACGGCGAGGTCGATGCCGCCGGTCAGGATGACGAAGGTCATGCCGATGGCGAGGATGGCGTTGAGGGCCGTCTGCTTGATGAGGATCTCGATGTTGGCGCCCGTCAGGAAGGAGCTCTCCATGACGGCGAAGAAGACGGCCAGCACGATGAGCGCGATGAAGGCACGGCCACGGAGCAGGAACTGCGCGGCCTCGGTGCGACTCATGCTGCGGGGCTTGTACGTCTGCGCACTGGCTGTCACCTAGATCACCTCGGTGGTGGCTGGGGCCTGGGACGATGGCTGGCTGGCTGGACGGGCCGGGCCGTGCCCGGCGGCCGAGGCGTCGACGAGCTCCTTCTCCGTCGCGCGTTGGCCCTCGAACTCGGCCACCACGGCGCCCTTCGAGAGCACCAGGATGCGGTCGGACATGGCCAGCACCTCCTTGAGCTCAGAGGAGACGAAGAGGATGCCGTAGCCCTGGCTGGCCAGGCGGCTCATGATCTGGAAGATCTCCGACTTGGCGCCCACGTCGATGCCGCGCGTGGGCTCATCCAGCAGCAGGACCTTGGGTGCGGTCAGAAGGCCCTTGGCCACCACGACCTTCTGCTGGTTGCCGCCCGAGAGCGAGCCGATGCTGGCGGTGGGGCTGGAGACGCGCACGGAGAGGTCGGCGATCATCTGCTCGACGGCAGTGCGCTCCTGGCTCCGTGACAGGAAGAAGCGGTTGAGGTAGCGCCGCAGGCTGGCCAGCACCATGTTGTGGGCCACCGATAGCGTGGGCACCAGGCCGTCCGTCTTGCGATCCTCGGGCACCAGCACGATGCCGGCCTCGATGCGGTCCGCGACGCTGGCGCCGTCGAGGCGCCGCTCGCCGATCCAGACCTCGCCGCTGGCCTCCGGACGGACGCCTGCCAGCACCTCCATGAGCTCGGTGCGACCGGCGCCCATCAGGCCATAGAGCCCCAGGATCTCGCCGGCGTGCAATTGCAGGGAGACGTGCTCGAGCAGGTAGCCCCCACCCAGGCGCGGCAGGGTCACGTCATCGACGCGCAGCAGGGTCTCGCCCATCTGACGTTCGCTCCGGGCGAACAACGAGGCCGCAGAGCGGCCCACCATCTGCTCGATGATCCAGGGCACGTCAACGTCGGCCGCTTCCGCGTGGGCCACCACACGACCGTCGCGCAGGACCGTGATGCGGTCGCCGACCTGGAGCAGCTCCTCCAGCTTGTGCGAGATGTAGACGATGGAGACACCGCGCGACTTGAGATCGCGGATGATGCGGAAGAGGCCCTGCACCTCCGCCTGCGAGAGGGCCGAGGTGGGCTCATCCATGATGAGGACGCGCACGTCGTGGGTGAGGGCCTTGGCGATCTCGACGATCTGCTGTTGGCCGATGCGCAGGTTGCTGACCAGCTCATCCGGATCGATGTCCTGCTCCAGGCGCGCCAGCAGCTGGCGTGCCTTCTCCCGCTCGGCCCTGCGGTCGATGGCCACGCCGCGCACCAGCTCCTGGGCCAGGAAGAGGTTGTCCAGGACCGACAGGTTGGCGCAGAGGTTGAGCTCCTGGAAGATGATGCCCACGCCGTGCTGCGCGGCGGCCGTGACGCTGGGCAGCTCGACGGGTTCGCCGTCCATGAGCACGCGCCCCGAGGTGGGCTGCTCCACGCCGGCCAGGATCTTCATCAGCGTCGACTTGCCGGCGCCGTTCTCGCCCACGAGCACGTTCACCTGTCCGGCGAACACGTCGAAGCTCACGTCATCGAGGGCCGTGGTGCCCGGGAAGACCTTCGTGATGTGCTCGGCGCGCATGGGCACGTGAGCGGTCACCGCTGGCTCGGCCACGATCTGGGGCTCCAGGACCGTCGTCACGGGGTGCTGACCGCGATGGGCACCAGGGAGACCTGGCTGACGTCGACCGACGGCTGGTTCTGGGTACGCAGGGTGAAGGCGCCGGTGACGGAGATGGGCTTGCCCACCAGCGACTCGACATCGACCGCCTCGAGATTCTCGAGGACCTTCTTGTTGATCTCCGCGGCCACCTTGCCGTACTCGGTCTGCTCGCGGAAATCGCCGAACTCGATGAAGCCAGTGGCGTCGCGGATGGAGGATTTGTCGCTGGGGATGCGCGAGCCCACGTAGACGCGCACCGCGATGGGTCCCTCGTAGCCGTCGATCGTCATGCCCAGGGTGCCCTTGCTGGTCTCCGTGTCGACGTCGGTGACCGTGCCCGTGGCCGTGACCCGGTAGACGTGGGCATTGCCGGTCGTGATGCGCCCGAGCTCTTCCGCCACCGGCGTCAGCGCCTCGGTCGTGGCCTTGCCGTCGGCGTCGGGCGTGATGCGGTTGAGCACGTCGGCAAGCGGCACGGCTTCGTCCGTGATGACCGTCTGCACCTCATCCCACGAGTCGGCCACGAAGGTGACGGGGTCGAACTGGACATCGAGTGCCGCCTCGTCCTCGGTGGAGATGACCGTGAAGCCGAACAGCACGGCCACGACCACGAAGATGGCCACCGCGCCGATGAGCACGGCGAGACCCGGACTGATCTTCCGCTTCATGCCAAGACCGCTCCTGCGAGTTGGGTTGACGCTTCCTTGGACTGGCCGTCTGCACCGGTCAGCCGGGCGCCCGCGCTGGCCTGGGGGCTCAGCCCCAGGAGGCGCTCGCCGGTGAACCGGTCGGTGATGAGGCAGTTGATCCAGCCACCCAGCAGGGCGGCCCGGATGGCCGTCGTCTTGCCGGGCCCTCCGGCCACCCCGATGGCGCGAGGCACGCGCTTCAGCTGCTCCAGCTCGATGCCGATGACGCGCTCGTCGAGGGCCGACCGCACGGGCGTGCCGTCCCCGCAGAGGAAGCGCAGGCCGATGTCCCCGATGCCGCCTGCGGCACGCACTGTCTGCAGCTCCTCGCGAGAGAAGACGTTGCCGCTGCTGGCCAGCAACCCGGAAGGCTCCTGGCCGCCGATGCCCACCAGTGCCACGTCCAGGTCGTCCCAGAGGGCCATGGCGCGCTGCACGAAGGGGTCCTCCCGGAGCACGTCCCGGGAGGCCTTCGAGCCCACGCTGCTGGGCGCCGGCAGAAACGTGCCCTCCCCGTGCAGGAGGTGCGCCATGCGACGCACGAGATGGGTGGCATGGCCTTCGGCTGCGGGATCGCCGCCGCCGCCCAGGATCTGGACCACTTGCGTGTCGCGCACGCCGTTGACCGGGTGCATGGCATCCACCATGGCCAGCAGCGTGGCGCTCCAGGAGGACACGCCGATGACGTCCCCGCTGCGCACGGTCGTCTCGAGGTGGTAGGCGGCCGCCGCACCGAGCTCCCGGACGGCGGCCTCGTCGTCGTCGCGCGAGATGTCGACGACCTCCACCTGGTGGAGGTCATAGCTGCTCTCGATGGCCCGCTCCAGCTCCGGATTGGTGCCGCTCGGTGGTCGCACCGAGATGCGCACGATGCCCACCTCGTGGGCCTGCTTGAGCAGCCGCGAGACCTTGGGCTGCGAGAGCCTCAGGCGCCGCGCGATCTCCGGCTGGCGCACACCATCGTCGTGGTAGAGGCCTGCCACGCGGGTCATGAGGCGCAGTTCGTCCACGCGGGCCACGTCAGGCGCTCACGAGCTCACGAGCGGCGCGGGCCATGCCGTCGGCGGTGAGGCCGGCCCACTCCAGCAGGAAGTCGATGGAACCGGTCGGGGCGAAGCCCGGGAAACCCAGCAGGCGCATGGGCACCGGGTGCTCGGTGACGACGACCTCCGCCACGGCACCTCCGAGGCCGCCGCGCACGATGTGCTCCTCGGCGGTGACGATGCCGCGCGTCTCGCGCGCCGCCGCGACGATGGCCTCACGGTCGATCGGGCTGACCGTGGCCATGTCCAGGACGCGCGCCTCGATGCCCTCGGCCGCCAGCAGCTCCGCGGCCTCCAGGGCACGGCAGACCATGACGCCGTTGGCGATGAGCGTGACGTCGGCACCCGCTCGCAGGAGGGCCGCCCGGCCGATGCGGAAGCGGTAGTCGGGGCCGTGGACGTCCGGCACGGGCATGCGGCTGGTGCGCACGAAGATGGGACCCTCCAGCTCGTAGGCGGCCCGGATGGCCTGGCTCGTCTCGAGCGGGTCGGCCGGCACCACCACCACCAGGCCGTCGATCGCTCGTGTCCAGGCCACGTCCTCGATGGAGTGATGCGTCGGCCCCAGCTCCCCGTAGGCCACGCCACTGCTGACGCCCACCAGCTTGACGTTGGCGGCGCTGTAGGCGGCGTCGACCTTGATCTGCTCGAGGGCCCGGCCGGTCAGGAAGGGTGAGGCGGCACAGACGAAGGGGATCTTGCCGCCGTTGGCGAGGCCGGCGCCGATGCCCACCAGGTCCTGCTCGGCGATGCCGACGTTGATGACGCGCTCCGGGAAAGCCTTGGCGACCTTGGTGACCTTGGTCGAGCCGAGCGAATCGTTGACGACGGCCACGACGCGCGGATCGGCGGCCACGAGGTCCAGCAGGGTGTCGACGAAGGCATCGCGACAGTCGTGTCGCGCGGCCCCATCGAAGCGGGTCATGCCTGCACCGTCGGTGCCGGGGTCGCCGCCGCTGACGGCGGGGTGCGCAGCGTCGCGAGCTGCGCCTCGGCATCCACGAGCTGCGCTTCCAGCTCCGCACGGGCGCGCTCGTACTCGTCTGCCGTGGGCACGTGGTGGTGCCAGGCGACCTGGTCGGCGATGAAGGAGACGCCGTGGCCCTTGTGCGTGTGCGCGATGAGGCAGCTGGGCATCCCCGGCTCGATAGGGCACGGCCGTGAGTCTCTCCAGCAGCGCGGCGTGGTCGTGGCCATCGACCTCGCGCACGGCCCAGCCGAAGGCCGTGAAGCGGTCGGCGAGGGGATCGAGGCGCATCGTGCGCTCCGTGGTGTCTCCCTGCTGCAGCCCGTTGCGATCGACGATGAGTGTCAGCCGCTCCAAGCCGAAGTGCGAGCCGGCCATGGCGGCCTCCCACATGGAGCCCTCCTGCAGCTCCCCGTCGCCGCAGAGCACGAAGGTGCGTCGACTCGAACCATCCATCTGGCCGGCCAGGGCTGTGCCGACGGCCACCGGGAAGCCGTGGCCCAGGGGGCCGGTGTTGGTCTCCACGCCCGGCACCTTCTTGCGGTCGGGGTGCCCGTTGAGTCGGGAGAGCGGAGCCAACCAGGTGTCCAGCTCCGCCACGTCGATGAAGCCGGCGCCGGCCAGCGTCGCGTACAGGGCGGCCGCGGCGTGGCCCTTGCTGAGGATGAAGCGGTCGCGCTCCGGCCAGTCCGGCCGCTGCGGGTCGAGACGCAGGACCGCGTGGTACAGGACGGTCAGGATGTCAAGGGCTGAGAACTCACCCCCGATGTGCCCCAGGCCGGCCTCGTAGACCATGCGCAGGTCGCGCAATCGAGCCTCCGTGGCGCGCGCCCGCAACTCAACAGCCTGCCGTGTGGGCGATCCCTGCATCCCGCTGCGCTGTCTCCCCCTCTGGCGGCCCCGAGGGGCGCCATCCTCCTCCGTGGTGTCCGTCGCACGGATGTGCTGCATATACATTCAGTATCGCATGGACATCAAGAGGATAGCGGCCGCAAGAGGTCGGCGTCAAGCGCCAACCGCGGTGAGCAACGCGAAGGGTGAGGTTCGCTGGCGCAGCAAGCCCATGGACGTCAGCGCGCTGGGCTAGATCGAGCGCTTCAAGCTGCCCGCCCGCCGCAGAGTGACCACGGTCGAGGCACGACCCCAGGTCATGCTCGTGAGTCGGTCGGGGTTCATGGACGGGCTGCGCCTGGCCGCAGCGCGAGACACCTGCATCCGGCTCCTCGGTCTCGATGAGCTGGTCGCGGGCTGACGGGCGCGTCCTCGCGAGAGCCTCAGGCCGACCTCAGCGTGGCTCGAGCGAGTGCTTCCTGCCACCCACCGTAGAGTCGCTCGCGCGCGGCGGTCGGGAGCTGCGGCTCGAAGCGGTCCACGGAGCGCGGCAAGGCGCCGATCTCGTCGGTGGAGGACCACACGCCGGTGGCCAGGCCGGCCAGGTAGGCGGCTCCCATAGCCGATAGCTCTGGCGTGTTGTTGCGCTGCACGGGTACGCCCAGGATGTCCGCCTGGAACTGCATGAGCTCGGCATTCCGGGTCACACCGCCGTCAGCCAGCAGGACCCGCAGGGTACCTCCGCTGGCGGCTTGCATGACGTCGAAGACGTCGCGCACCTGGTAGGCGATGGACTCCACGGCCGCGCGTGCCAGCTGTGCCAGGCTGGAGCCCCGTGTCAGGCCGCTCACCAGCCCGCGCGCGGCATCATCCCAATGCGGCGCGCCAAGGCCCACGAAGGCAGGCACAAGGTAGACGCCGTCGGTGTCCTGGCACGCGGCGGCCAGCTCGGCCACGGCGCCCGGGCCGGCCAGGCCAGCGAAATCAGCCACCCACTGGACCGCCGCCCCGGTCACATAGATGTTGCCCTCCAACGCGTAGACGATGGCGTCGAGCCCCCAGGCGATGGTCGAGGCGAGGCCGCCGACGGCCTCCAGGCGGGTCTTCGTGGGCATCATCAGCGAGCTGCCCGTGCCGTAGGTGGCCTTCACGCAGCCGGGCTCGAAGCCGGCCTGACCGAAGAGTGCCGCGTGCGAATCGCCGACCAGCGCCCCGATGGGCACACCGGCCGGCAGCGCCCCGATGGCTACGGACTCGCCGAAGACCGCTCGCGAGGGCAGGATCTGCGGCAGGGCCGCCAGCGGCACGCCGAAGGCCTCGCACAGGCCGGCGTCCCAGCCGCCGGCGCCGATGTCCATGAGCTGCGTCCGCGAGGCGTTGCTGACGTCAGTGCCATGCGTGGTGCCGCCGGTAAGGTTCCACAGCAACCAGCTGTCGACAGTACCCACGCGGAGTTCACCCGCGGCGGCCCGCACCTGGCCGTCCGGCGCCGCATCCAACAGCCAGCGCAGCTTGCCGGCCGTGAACATGGGATCGAGGGGCAGGCCCGTGCGCGCCGTGATCTGCGGCCCGCGGCCGTCCGCGCGCAGGCGCTCGCAGAGGTCCGCCGAACGGCGGCACTGCCAGGTGACCGCCGGGCCGATGGGTGCGCCGCTGACGCGCTCCCAGGCGACGCCGGTCTCGCGCTGGTTGGAGATGCCGATGGCTGCCAGGGGAGGGGAGCTCGCCGCCGTCAGGCACTCGTCGACACACTCGCGCACGGCTCGCCAGATGGCGCTGGCATCCTGCTGGACCCAACCCGGCTGTGGGTAGTCGACAGCCATCGGCCGGGAGGCCTGGCTTACGATCGCGCCCCGCCGGTCGACGAGGAGGGCCTTGGTATTGGTGGTGCCCTGGTCGATGGCCAGGATCAGCGCGTCAGTCCCCATCGCGACAGCGTAGCGGCAGACCACGCGCCCTTGCGCGCACGTCGACCGCTGCCACACCCCGCGCCGCTATCATGTGACTGGTCGACCGGTAGTCCACTTGGAGGCCAACGTGTCCACCCACCGCTCGCTGGATCCGAAGACGCCCATCCACGTCACAGCAGGCGGGGCTGCCCTCACCATCGTCGACGGCACGGCGCGCTGGATCTCGGCGGCCGGCATGGAGACCGTGCGGGGCATCTACGGGGCGGTGCGCGACCCCAACTGGGCCACCATCCAGCCCGTCTTCACCAGCTACGAGGGCGACATCGGCACGGACGCCTTCGAGGTCCGCTTTCGTGCGGAATGCGTGCGGGAGGCCGGCAGCATCGACGTCGCCTGGCAAGGGACCATCGCCGGGGCCAGCGACGGCACGGTCCGCTTCATGTTCGACGGTGTCTGCCGGTCGGCCTTCATGACGCCGCGCATCGGCCTCTGCGTCCTGCACCCGCCGCGCCTGGCGGGCCAGGCGACCACCGTGGAGACGCTCTTCGGGACCCTGGAGGCCCGCTTCCCGGACCTCATCACGCAGTACATGCCGTTCAGCAACATGGTCTCCATCCGGCACGATGCCGGCAGCCCGCACGAGACCATCGTCAGCTTCGAGGGCGACGTCTTCGAGACCGAGGACCAGCGGGCCTTCACGGATGCCTCCTACAAGACATTCAGCCGCCCGCTGGAGATGCCGCGCCCCTTCAAGGTCGAAGCCGGCACGGTCATCCGGCAGGTCGTCACGGTCCGCCACCCGCTCGCCGCTGGGCGGGTCGCCACCGTGACGGCTGGCATCGGTGGCCCGGCTCAGGCCTCCGTCGTGGCGCTGGGCGCGGCCACCGGCACGACCTTCCCGGCCATCGGCAGCTGCCAGCCGCCGGGCGACCTGGCCCCCGATCCGCGTGTGGCCGACGCGGTCCGTGCCATCGGGCTCGCCCACCTGCGAGCGAGCATCGACGCGGCATCCGGGGGTGCCCTCGACGCGATCGACCGTGCCGCCGCCGCGGCTGCCGCTGCCGGCGCGGCGCTGGACGTCCTTCTGGTCGGCTCCACGAGCGACCCGGCCATCGACAGGCTCATGGCGCGCATCGCCGGGACCGGCACGCCCGTGGCCAGGCTCATGGCGGTCGACGTGGCCGGCAACACGACCACGGCAGCGCTGGCTGAGCGTGTCCGTGCCGCGATGCAGTCGGCCGGCCTGGATGCCCCATTCGTGGGCGGCTCGCGGGCATACCTGTACCAGCTCGTATCGCGTGGCGTCCCTGGCCACCTCGTGGACGCCGTCTGCTTCCCGACCAACCCGCAGGTCCACGCCTTCGACGAGGCCAGCATGGCGGAGACCATCGAGGCGCTTGACGCCGGCGTGCGCACGGCTGCCGCCCTGGCCGGTGGCAAGCCGGTCGTGGTGGGACCGGTCAGCCTGCGGCCGCTCTTCAATCCCGACCTCGTCGGGCCGGAGGCGCCCCCGCCACCCGGTGGACTGCCCTGGCGTTACGACCCGCGGCAGGTGGGCGAGTTCGCCGCGGCCTGGACCCTGGGCAGCGTGGCCGCCTTCGCGTCGGCCGGCGTCGCAGCCCTCACCCTGCATGAAGCGGCCGGCTGGGGCGGCCTCGTGGCGGCCAGCCATCGGGACCTGCCGGAGATGCCCGTCGCACCGGGAACGATCCTGCCCGTCGGCCGCGTCGTGGCGGCCCTGACCGGGCTCGCCGGCACGGAGATGTTGGCCGTGGAGAGCCTGCCGCCCGTCCACGCCCTGGCCGTGAGGGACAGAGATGGCGCCTCGAGGGTGCTCCTCGCCAACCTCGGTTCGGAGAGTCGGCAGGTCGCCATGTGTGTCGGGTCAGCGGCCCTTCGTCCCACGCAGGTGCGCATGCTCACCCGTGACGGCGCGGGTGCCTCCACGTGGGTCGCCATGGACGATGTCGGGGACGTCCTGGACCTGCCACCGGCAGGGGTGGTCAGCCTGGTCGTCCAGGCTGGGTAGGCGGGCCGCCCACGGAAGCCGCTGCGGGCCCACCGGCGCTTGCCAGCTCGGTCAAACCGATGGCTGCGGGTCCTCCTGGCTGACGAGTTCGACGCGGATCGGGGTGCCGTCGCGCACCTGCTTCAGGACCGCTGCGTCGCCATCGATCCTGCCCACGACGGTGACGGCGCTGGCGGCTCGGATCTCGCTGCCGCGCGAGGCAGGTGTCGGGCCGAAGAAGAGACACAGCGCCGACCCAGGCGGCCAGTAGGCCACGTCGCCGAGCTCGACGACAGCTGACGATCCGGGCTCCTCATCGGCGTCGACCGGGATCGCGAAGTAGACCTCATCGCCCCACGTGGAGGCCCGGCTGGTGACAGGCAGCGCGGCCAGCACGGCCGTGGCGGTCGGTGAGTCACCCAGGGTCGCGAGGACGGTGACGGGACCGGAGCTGATGCGGATGCTCGACATGTCGCTCCTTGCTGCCGGCTCCCCCCTTCTGTCCTGGCCGGCTCAGCGCAGAGGATGACACAGGCCACCAACCTGGCGTATGCTCAATCGGACGACCGGTCGACCAATTATCCTGACGGGGCGGCGGCGACCCGGCCACGTAGCCAAAGGACAGATGACCCCCACGCTCGTACTGCTCCACACGATCCCCGGCCTGATCGGGGCGTTCGCGGCGTGGTGCGCGGACGAGCTGCCCGGCGTGCGCGTGCTGCACGTCCTGGACGAGCCCATGCTGGAGCGCATCAAGCAGCGTGGCCAGGACGACCCCGAGGATGACGCGCACCTCCTCGATCACGTCGGCGTAGCTCAAGCCATCGGCGCGGCGGCGCTGCTGGTGACCTGCTCGTCGGTGTCGCGGGCCGTGGCGCGGGTCCGAGATCGGTCCGCCATCCCCCTCTTCGCCATCGACGACCCCATGGCCGAGGAGGCCGTGCGCATCGGCGGCCGCATCACGGTCGTGGCCACGGCGCCCACGACCCTCGAGCCCTCCCGAGAGCTCCTGGAGGCCACGGCGGCGCGCAGCGGCCGGATGGTCGATGTGCGCCTGCGCATGGTGGACGGAGCGCTGCCCGCGCTCCTCGCCGGGGACGCCGCACTTCACGACCGGTTGGTGATGACCGCCCTGCGCGAGGCGGCGCCGGAGGCGGACGTCATCGTCCTCGCCCAGGCCACGATGGCCCGCGTCCAGGCAGCACTCGCCAACGAGCCCCTGGCGATCCCCGTCCTGGCCAGCCCGCAGCTGGTCCTGGCGGAGATTCGCAAGGTCCTGACCACCTGAGATCCACGCAAGAGGGAGAGATGCACCAGCACACCGACGCACTCGCGCTCGACCTGGCCCGCAAGGCCCAGCACCTGCGGATAGACGTCCTGGACATGGTCACCCGGACCGGGACCGGCCACCTCGGCGGCCCCTACAGCGCGGCGGAGATCCTGTCCGCGCTCTACTTCCACCACCTGCGCATCGACCCCTCGCGGCCGGACTGGCCGGAGCGCGACCGCTTCCTGCTCTCGAAGGGCCACGCCGCCCCCATCCTCTACGCGGTCCTCGCCCGCCGCGGCTTCTACCCCACCGAGGAGCTGTCCACCTTCCGCAACTTCCCGACGCGCCTGGAGGGTCACCCGGACCTCAAGCTGCCTGGCGTGGAGATGGTCGCCGGGCCTCTTGGCCACGGCGTGGCTGTCGGAGCGGGCATGGCCTGGTCGCTCACACGGGGCGTGCCCAAGCCGTCGGCCGCCAGCGCCCCCTCGGCCATGGCCGCCCGTGCCCGCGTCTACGTCCTGCTGGGCGACGGCGAGCTGGATGCCGGCGTCGTCTGGGAAGGCGCCATGTTCGCGGCCAAGTACCGCCTCGGCAACCTGACCGCCATCGTGGATGCCAACGGCATCCAGCAGACCGGTGCCACCGCGGACGTCATGCCCAGCGAGCCCCTCGCGGAGAAGTGGAGCGCCTTCGGCTGGCATGTCCAGGAGGTCCACGGCCACAACGTGCGCGAGGTGCTCGACGCCCTCGATCGCGCCGACGAGGTCCATGCTCGGCCCTCGGTCATCATCGCCCGCACGACCAAGGGTCGGGGCGTGAGCTACATGGAGTACGACCACCGCTGGCACGGCGGCATGGTGCCCACGCCAGAGCAGTACGAGCAGGCCATGCGTGAGCTGCGCGCCTCCCTGGCCGAGCTCGGAGAGGAGACCGAGGCATGACCACGCTGGCTCCCATGCGCCCGGCCTACGGCGACGCGCTCGTGCAGCTCGGTCGTGACCGCGACGACGTGGTCGTCCTCTCGGCCGACGTCTCCAACTCGGACTTCTCGTTCCGCTTCGCGGAGGCCTTCCCGGAGCGCTTCATCAACGTCGGCATCGCCGAGCAGTCGCTCGTGGACGTGGCCGTCGGCGTGGCCCTGACCGGGAAGGTCGCCATCGCCAACACGTTCGCCTTCCTCTTCGCCACCCGCGCCCTGGAGATGGTGCGCACCCACCTCTGCTACGGCGGCGTGCCCGTCAAGCTCATGGGCGCCTACGGCGGCGTGTCCGACTCCTTCGACGGCCCCACGCACCACGCCATCACCGACATCGCCATCTTGCGCTCACTGCCGGGCATGACCATCGTGGTGCCCACGGACACGACGGCCGTGGCGAAGCTGCTTCCCCAGGTGGCGGCCTGGCCGGGTCCCGTCTACATGCGTCTCAATCGCAACGAGGTGCCGCTCATCCACGGGGACGACTACGCCCCGCAGATCGGCAAGGCCCTCGTCCTGCGGCCCGGGGGCGACGTGACCCTAGTCGGCACGGGGCTCATGGTCAGCCGCTGCCTGGAGGCCGCGGAGGCCCTGGCCGCCGAGGGCATCGACGCGCGCGTCATCGAGGTGCACACCGTCAAGCCCCTCGACAGCGACACGATCATCACGGCCGCGCGGGAGACCGGCGCCCTGGTGACCGCGGAGGAGCACAGCATCGTCGGCGGCCTGGGCGGCGCGGTCGTCGAGGCCCTGGCCGCGGTGCGACCCGTGCCCGTGGAGCGCGTCGGCATCGCTGATCGCTTCGGCACGACGGGACCGTACGACGAGCTGCTGGCACTGCTCGGTCTCGCTGTCGCCGACATCGTGGCCGCGGCCCGCCGGGCCGTGGCGCTCAAGCCACGCTGACACTGACGCTCAACCTACCCTCGATGCACCGGGAGGTCACCCATGACCCAGATGCCGCCGCTCCCCGCACGTATCGCCATCCCACCCGGGCAGTTCGATCCGCTGGACGTGGGCCAGCTGTGGACGCCGTGGCGGGCGGACACGCGCACGCGCGTCGACAGCCTGCCCTTCCATCCGGGTCACGCGGACCTGCTCCGCAACACCGAGACGCTGGCCTACCTCATCCGCACCTACACGACGTGGCAGATGACGTGTGCCGGCCTGGGGCATCCGGGCGGCAGCTTCTCGGAGTCGGAGTTCCTGGCTGTCCTCTTCAACTACGTCCTGCGCTTCGACGCATCTGACCCGGGCTGGGCCATGCGGGACGTCTTCTACCTCTCCAAGGGCCACGCCTGCCCCGCGGTGTACACGGTCATGGCCCTCTTCGACTACTTCGAGGTGGAGCGCCTCAAGTACTACGGCATGTGGGGCTCCGGCCTGGAATCGCACCCCGACTCCACCGAGACCCCGGGCATCGAGGTCAGTGGCGGCTCGCTGGGACAGATCCCCGGCGTGGCCGTGGGCCGCTCGCTGGGCATGCGCTTCGGTGGACCGGACCACGGCGACCGCATGATCTATGTGCTCATGGGCGATGGCGAGTGCAATGAGGGCTCCGTCTGGGAGGCCTTCATGGCTGCCGGGCACTACAAGCTGGACAACATCGTCTTCGTCATCGACTACAACAAGGTCTTCGCCAAGGGCTTCCTGGCCCAGGACATGAGCCTGGAGCCGCTGGCCGACAAGCTGCGCGCCTTCAACCTGTCCGTGTACGACGTCCAGAACGGCCATGACGTGGCCGAGCTGGTGGACCTCTTCAACGTCATCGGCACCCAGCGGCGCGGCAAGCCGGCGGCCGTGATCCTCAATACCGTCAAGGGCAAGAAGGTCGACCAGGCCCAGTACAACGTCAACTGGCACACATCCGCCCCTCGCAACGCGGAGGCCGCCGGCCTCTGGATCGACGAGCTCTGGGAGCATGACGGCAAGCGCCTGGGCATCCCGCGCGCGTTCCCCGAGGCCGTCAAGGCCATGACCGAGATCGTCCCGCCGCTGCACGAGGCCGTGGACGTCATCACCGATCGGCAGATGTAGGAGACCGCGACGATGGCTCAATTCACGCTGCCTGACCGGAACGTCACCACGGAGATGCGCTACCAGATGGGCTTCACGCTGGCGGATCTCGCCGTCGAGTTCCCCAGGATCGTGGCTCTCGACGCCGACCTGCGCTCATCCACCGGCCTCCACATCTTCGAGCACTTCCACCCGGGCAAGCTGGTCAAGTCCGGCATCGCCGAGCAGAACCTCGTGAGCATGGCGGCCGGACTGTCGCAGGAAGGCTTCATCCCCTTCCCCTGCACCTTCGACGCCTTCAGTCGCCGCATGCTCGACCAGCTCTACGTCACGGTCGCCTACAGCAACCTGAACGTGAAGTTCATCGGCGCCTACGTGGGCCTCTTCACGGGCAAGGCCGGGGCCACGCACCAGAGCGACAAGGAGCTGGGCACGCTGCTGCGCGTGCCACGGCTGACCGTGCTGGAGCCGTCATGCAACGCGGAGATGCGCCAGGTCATGCGCGCCGCCGTGGAGACGCCGGGCCCGGTCTACCTGCGCATCGTGCGCTGCGAGGTGGCAGACGACCTCATCGGCTCGGACTACCGCTTCCAGGTCGGCAAGGGCGTGACGGTCTCCGACGAGGGCTCGGACGTGGGCCTCATGACCACCGGCTTCATGCTGCACACGGCCCTCGCCGCGGCGGACAAGCTCAAGGCCCTGGGCATCGGGGTCCGGGTGGACCACCATCCCAGCCTCAAGCCTTTCGACCGCGATCTCGTCTACGACCTGGCCGGCAAGGTGGAGACGATGATCACCCTGGAGAACCACTGCACGAGCGGCGGCCTTCACTCGCTGGTGGCTGAGACGCTCGTGGCACGCGGGGTGGGCAAGCGGGTCGGCGCCATCGGCACCGATCCCGACGACTTCATCCACACGGGTCACGTCAACGACCTGCTGTGGCGCTACAAGGTCTCCTCGGACGATGTCGTCGCGATGAGCCGGGAGCTCCTGGCCCCTGGGGACTGACAGGGCCGCCAGCCTGGCACGGGCCCCGTCGCGGTCAGTGGATGACCGGTCAACCATCGGAGTAGACTGACCCTCCTCAGGCCAGATGCCATCGCGTGCCGCCAGCCCCGGCGGCAGTTCGGGCCGGCCTGGGTGGATGGAGGATCAGGCATGGATGCGTCGGGACGCACGCTGCCGCTCGGGTCATTCCCGGTCGATGACAGCGAGATGGCACGGTACGAGATCGTCAAGGACGTCGTCGACGAGCTCATCGACCTGACCCTCAACGAGCGCCAGTCGGGCCACCCCGGAGGATCACGTTCCAAGGTCCACTTCGTCCTGGGTACCTTGCTCTGCGGCGCCATGCGCTGGGACGTGCTGCGGCCCTGGCGCACCTTCTCCGACCGCTTCGTCCTCTCGGCCGGCCACACGGTGCCGCTCATCTATGCCGTCCTCGCCACCCTGAACGAGGGCATGCGTGCCCGCCACGCGCTCGACGGCGACGAGCGCTTCGCCTTCCCGGACGAAGGTCGCTGGGCGCTCACCTGGGAGGACCTGCTCACCTTCCGCCACCGCGGTGGCCTGCCCGGGCACGCCGAGATGGCCGGCAAGACCCTGCTCTTCAAGGCCAACACGGGCCCGTCCGGCCACGGCATGCCCGTCGCCGCCGGGGAAGCGCTGGCACTCAAGATGGCCGGTTGCCCGGAGGTCAAGGTCTTCGTCGTGGAAGGGGAGGGCGGCCTCACCCCGGGCGTCACGCACGAGACGCTCAACTCCGCCTGGGGTCTGGGCCTCGGCAACCTCGTCTTCCTCGTCGACTGGAACGACTTCGGCATCGACCCGCGAGCCGCATCCTCCGTCATCTACGGCACGCCACAGGACTGGTTCGCCTCGCACGGCTGGCGCACGCTGGGCACGCCGGAGGGCATGGCCTGGGAGCCGGTCCTGCGCACGGCCCTGGAGGCAGCGCGGGGTGACAACCCGGCGAGCCTGCCCACCATGGCCTGGTTCCGCACGCAGAAGGGTCGCGGCTACGGCAAGCAGGACGCCGCCTCCCACGGCATCCCGCATGCCCTGAACAGCCCGGCCTTCTGGACCGCTCGCGAGGGCTTCCAGGCCCGCTACGGCGTGACCTACGAGGGTGCCGGCCAGACCGCACCCGAGGATCCGGCGGCGCGTCAGGCGCAGGCGGCTGCCAACCTGCAGCTGGCGCTCTCCGTGCTCACCCGGGACGAGGCCACGGTGCGCTGGCTGTCCGACCGCCTCGCGGACCTGGCTGCCTCCGTTCCGGACGCCATCCCCGGCTGCACCTTGGGTGGCGACACGGCCGCCATCTTCAACGACCCGGTCATCACGGACTTCCGCTCCTACCCCGCGGAGCTCTACAAGGCGCCGGGGGACATGCAACCGAACCGCGCCGCGCTGGGCACCTGGGGCAGCTGGGTCAACGCCTATGCGCGCCAGCGCCACGGCCGCCCGCTGATCATCGCCTGCTCCGCGGACCTCGCCGAATCCACCAACGTGGCCGGCTTCGCGAAGGACTTCGGCGAGCTGCCCGGCTGGGGTTGGTACGAGCGTGACGCCAACCCGCGCGGGTCGGTCCTGCCCCAGGAGATCACGGAGATGGCCAACGCCGGCATCCTGGCCGGCATGGCCTCGGTCAGCTTCGCCCCGGATGCGCGCGAAGCCTTCGACGGGTTCTGGGGCGCCTGCTCCACGTACGCCTCCTTCTCCTACCTGAAGTACGGGCCGCTGCGCCTCTTCTCCCAGATGGCCCAGGACAGCGAGCTCAAGCTGGGCAAGATCATCTGGATCGCCGGCCACTCCGGACCGGAGACCGCGGAGGACTCGCGGACGCACTTCGGCATCTTCGAGACCGGCGTCACGCAGCTCTTCCCGGAAGGCGCGGTCATCGACCTTCATCCCTGGGAGCACAACGAGGTGCCCGTGGTCCTGGGCGCTGCGCTGGCCACGGACGCGCCCATCGTGGCTCTCCACCTGACGCGCCCGCCGGTGGCCATCCCCGACCGCGAAGCCCTCGGCATGCCATCGCACTTCGAGGCCGCGCGCGGCGCCTACGTCATGCGCCCCTTCCGCGACGGGCAGCCGCGCATGGGCACGGTCTTCGTGCGCGGCACGGTGCCCACGGCCAATGTCGTTGCCATCCTGCCCGAGCTGGACCGGGCGGGGCTCAACGTCAAGATCGTGGCCGCCATCAGCCCGCAGCTCTTCCGCCGCCAGGACGCCGCCTACCGGGAGGCCACCATGTCGGCTGCCGACCGCTGGGACGCCATGGCCGTCACGAACGGTGCCCGGCGCCTCATGTCCGACTGGATCCTGGGCCCGGTGGCCGAGGACTACACCCTGTGCGCCGACCGCGACGACCGCTGGCGCACCGGCGGCAGCGTCGACGAGGTCATGGACGAGGCCGGCCTCGGTCGCGAGCAGATCCTGGCCGGCATCGAGCGCTTCGTCCGCGAGCGTGCCGACCGCGTGGCTCGCATCCGCGCGGTGGTAGAGGCCGTTTCCGGTCGTTGAGCATCAGGGAGGGGGAGGGCTGACATGGTGACCCGCGTCCGTCCGCCCGATGACAGCCCGGCCGTGGCCGTCCGTCGCCCAGGGGGCCGTTCGAGGCAGCCGATCGAGGCACTTACAATGGCCACCATGCTGCCCGACCTGGGGCCCGTCGTCCAACGGAACCCGGAACCCATCTCCTCGGAGGTCACCCGTCGGCTGCTCGACTACCTCATCTCCGGGCAGGTCAAGCCAGGTGAGCGGCTGCCATCCGAGCGGCAGCTGGCGGAGACGCTCGGCGTCGGCCGCTCCCACGTCCGCCAGGCCATCAAGTCGCTGACCGTGCTGGGCCTCGTGGACGCCCGCCAGGGTGACGGCACGTACCTCAAGCGCACGGACTCCCCGCTGCTGCCGCTGGCCATCGAGTGGGGGCTCCTGCTGGGGGCCAAGCGTTCCCAGGACCTCGTGGAGGCGCGCGCGGAGCTGGAGATCCTGCTGGCCGGACTGGCTGCGGAGCGCCGTGACGAAGCCGCCCTGACGGAGCTGCGGCGCTGCGTGGAGATCATGCAGCGGACGACGGACAACGACGAGTTCGTCCGCGCCGACGTGGACTTCCACCTGGGGATCGCACGGTCGACGGGCAATCAGTCCCTCTTCCAGATCATGAAGTCCATTCGCAGTCTCATGCAGGTCTGGATCCAGCGCGTGGCCTATGCGCCGGGGACTCGGCCGGCCACGTGGGCCGAGCACGAAGCTGTCTTCGAGGCCATCGAGGCTGGCGATGCAGCCGCGGCGCGGCGGGCCATGGTGGGCCACATGGAAGGCGCTGCCGACCGGCTCCAGGTGACGCTTGACGAGCAGGAACGTCGGCGAGCCGACGCGGGCACGGCTGCTCACCCGGCCGCGGGCGAGCCATGACGGGTGGATCGCTGCAGCCGCTCGATCTGTCGCGGCGCGAAGGGACGACCATCTCCATCAGTCGGCAGCTGCTGGACTACCTGCTCTCCGGGCGCGTCCAGCCAGGCGACAGGCTGCCTCCAGAGCGCAAGCTGGCGGAGGTCCTGGGGGTCGGCCGCTCCGTCGTCCGGGAGGCGCTCAAGTCGTTGACGCTGCTGGGCCTGCTCGAGGTGCGCCTCGGGGACGGCACCTACGTCAAGCGCGTGGACGCGGACATCCTGCCCGAGTCGATCGAGTGGGGGCTCGTCCTGGGCGCCGGCCACGTGCCCGACCTGCTCGAGGCGCGCCGACACCTCGACGTCATCCTGGCCGGCCTGGCGGCCGTGCGCCGGGATGAGCGCGACATGGCCGACCTGCGCGCCCTCCACGCGGCCATGAAGGCCGCCCACCGCGACCCGGTGCGGTTCGCCGCTGCCCAGGCGGCCTTCCTGCGCGCCGTCACGGAGGTGGCCGACAACGACGTCCTGGCCGGTGCGGCAGCCACGATCCGCTCGCTGCTGCAGTTCTGGGTGGCCCGGGTGCCGCTCTCCAGGGAAGCCATGGACGTTCAGGCCGCGGACGCCGCGGCCGTCATCGACGCCATCGCGGCAGGTGATGACCCGGCCGCCCGCGCAGCCATGGGTGTGGCCATCGATCGCGCCAACCAGGAGATCCTGCGGGCGCTGCCCGAGGAGGAGCCGGTCTAGGCCTGCTCGATCCGCCAGTCGTCGCCGTCGATGACGAGGACCTCATTCGGCCGCATGGCCAGGGGCACCCGCTTGCCCGTCGTGTCCTGCCTGGGCACCTCGGCCAGGAACTCCTGGACGTCAGCGTGATCGGGGTCGTAGTAATGGCTCGCGACGGCGAACTTGACGCCAAGCAGCTCCGCTGCCATGGCGGCCTCCAGGGGTGACATCTCGCCCGTGACGACCTGGCCCGCACCGGTGTAGACCTTCGGCAGCAGCTCGTACGGCTGGCTGCAGCCGAGCAGGCCCACGGTGGGCTGGTGCAGCTGGCCGATGAAGCGCATGTCCCCGAAGACCGCGGAATCCCCGAAGTGGTAGATGCGCACGCCCGGCTCGGTCTCCACGATGAAGGCCAGCGGGAAGCCCGGTACGAAGCGGCCGTCCTTGAGCTGGGCGCCCGCCCAGTGACGGCACTCCACGGGCCGGATGAGGAGGTCCTCGCCGATGAGGATCTTGATGCCCCAGATGGTGTGACGGATCTGCTCGGGCGGGACACCGCGCTCCAGGAGCAGCAGACGGCTGTCGTTGCCGCAGACGATGGGCGCCCCGGTGCGGATGGCGATCTCGGCCGCGTCTCCGAGGTGATCGACGGGCGGATGGCTCACGAGGATGACGTCCGGGGTCTCCAGGTCATCCGGCCCGCAGGGTGCCGTCAGGCTGCCGGTCAGGAAGGGATCCATGAGGATGCGGTGCCGCGGGCCCACGATCTCGTAGGCAGCCACGCCCAGGTAGCGGATCCGTGTCGTCATGTCGATGTGCCTCTCTCGGGATGTGCGTCGCAGCGAAGAGAGAACGGCCCCCGGCGTCAGGCCGGGGGCCGTTCTCAAGAGGAGGAGGACCCTACTGTTCGAAGGTGGCCAGCACCTTGTCCACGTTGTCCGAGTTGACGACCAGCACGCCCGTGTCGACGGTCGGCGGGATCGGTACGCCGCCCTCAGCGCCGGTCAGGCCGGACGTCTTGAGGCCGTTGTGGTTGTAGTCGTAGAGCATCTTGACCGCGTAGTAGATGAAGAGCTCGCGGTTCTGGACGATGATCGAGTCGACCCAGCCGTCCTTGACCGTGTTGAAGAAGTCGGGCGTCTGCTCCATGGCCGTGACGACGACCTCACCCGGCTGCTTGCCGGCCTCCTGAAGGGCCAGCGCGATGCCCGCGCCGGACTCGGAGTCGAAGCCCGCGATGCCGGCGATGTCCGGGTGTGCTGCCAGCACGGCCGCGGTCACCTCGGCCGCCTTGGCCGAGTCACCGTTGTCGTCCTCATTGGCGACGAGCTCGTACTTGCCCTCGCCGTTGGCTTCGATGTAGTCAACGAAGCCCTTGACGCCTTCGCGCATGTTGTTGGCGTTGATGATGGACATGGTGGCCAGCTTGCCGCCGTCCGGCAGGGCCGCCATCATGGCCTTGGCCTGAGCCTCGCCGATGGCGGACCAGTCCGTGCCGATGTAGGAGAGGCGCCCGGAGTCAGGCAGGTCGCCGTCGTCCACGACGGTCGGCACGCCGGCCTCGATGCACTTCTTGACCGACTCGGTCAGCGACGGGTCCCAGCCGCCCACGACGGAGACGCCGGCGGGCTTCTGCGCGCAGACCTGGTCGACGGCGGCGATGAAGCCGGGCAGGTCGAAGTCGGTCGGGCCGGCCACGCGGACCTGCACGCCAAGCTCGTTGGCGATCTTCTCCATGCCCACGTAGTCGTACTGCACGAAGAGCGGCAGGTTGGCCTTGTTGGAGACCCAGTAGTAGACCTCGGTCGCGTCCTCGGGACCGAAGACCGATTCCTGCGCCTGAGCGGGCAGGCCGGTGGCGACCACAGCGAGGCTCACGAGGAGCGCCAGGCGACTAAAACGCTTCACAGGGGATATCCCTCCACACGTGTGTTCCGTGCTCCGTTGGTGCCGATCGTCGGCGGTGGCTCGTGACCCTGCTCGATGGCTCCTCCTTCCCCTGCGGGTTCGCGTCGCGGTGGTCCGCCGGGCCGCTCAGGCCCGGCGGGATCTGCGGAAGCGGTCGAGTGACACGGCCAGCAAGAGCACCGTGCCCGTGACGATGGGCTGCCAGAAGACGCCGATGCCGTTGATGATCATGGCGTTGGAGACCAGGGCGATGAAGAGCACGCCCAGGACACCGCCGATGATGGAGCCCTCGCCACCGCGCAGGCTGGCACCGCCCAGGACGGCGGCCGTGATGACGGAGAGTTCCACGCCGATGCCAGCCGAGACGACCGCGCTGTTGAGACGGGCGGCCCCCAGGACGCCGGCGACGCCTGCCAGAAAGCCCATGAGGACGAAGGCGGTGAAGGTCAAGCGAGCCACCCGGATGCCGGACAATTGGGCGGCCCGGGAATTGCCGCCGATGAAGTAGTACTGCCGGAAGAAGGCCGTTCGCGAGACCGCCCAGGCCATGACGAGGACGATGGCCAGCATGACCCAGAAGGGCGACTGGAGACCCAGGAAGTCGGTCTGGCCATAGGTCTTGAACTCGTCACCGATGGGCGTGACGCCGGTCCCGGCGGTGACGTAGGTCAGGCCTCGGAAGATGGCCAGGGTGCCAAGCGTCGTGATGAGGGCGTTGATCCCGACCTTCGTGACGAGGAAGCCGTTGAAGGCGCCGGCCAGGATGCCCACCGTGCAGCCGACCAGGATGCCGACCGGCGCCGGGTAGCCCCACTGGGCCACGACGACCCCGGCCCACACGCCGGCGAGGGCCAGGATGGAGCCCACCGAGAGGTCGAAGAAGCCCGCGATGAAGAGCAGCATCATGCCCGTCACGAGGATCCCGTTCTGGGCGGCGTTGAGGAGGATGGCCGAGATGTTGGACTCGGTGGGGAAGTTGTTGGGGTAGAGGACCGTCATCGCCACGACGAGGATGACGATGAGCGCGAAGAGGGTCAGCTCGCGCGACTCGGCGAGCGTGACGAGGATGCGCGAGAGCAGGCTGTCCTGCTTCTGCGCCGGGGCGTGCGGCGTGCTGGGCACGGCTCCGGAGGATTCGGCGGCGCTCTGCGTCATGCCGCCACCGCCGTCGTTTGGGCCGTGATCTTGGTAGCCAGGCGAAGCACGTCTTCCTCCGTTGCAGTGGCGCCATCGAGCTCGCCGACCGTGCGACCGTACGCCATGACGACGATGCGATCGGCCAGGGTCAGCACCTCAGGCAGGTCAGAGGACACGACCACGATGGCCAGCCCCCGCTTCTTCAGATCCCCCAGGATCCGGTAGATCTCCGCCCGTGCGCCCACGTCCACGCCGCGCGTGGGCTCGTCGACGATGAGCAGGCGTGGCTCCGGCGCCAGCCATTTGGCCAGCAGCACCTTCTGCTGGTTGCCGCCGGAAAGCTTCTCCAGGAGCTGCTGCGTCGATGGTGTGGAGATGTTCAGGTCGCTGATATAGCGCTTGGCCATCTCCTCCATGGCCTGTCGCGAGAGGACGCCGTTCCGGGAGACCTTGCCGAGCACCGTCGCCGCGATGTTCTGGGCGACCGAGTGCCCCAGGAACAGGCCGGCCACCTTGCGGTCCTCCGGCATCATCCCGATGCCGGCCGCGATGGCGTCCCAGGGCCCGCCGAAGTCGACGTCCCTGCCGTTGAGGCGGACGACCCCGCCAGTGCGGCGGTGCACGCCGAAGATGGCCTGGCAGGTCTCCGAGCGCCCTGAGCCCACCAGCCCGGAGAGACAGACCAGCTCGCCGGCGCGGACCTGGAAGGACACGTCCTGCACGACCGGGGCGGACGAGAGGTGCTCGACTTCCAGCACGACCTCACCAGGCGGCACCGTGTCACCCCGCTGGAAGAGCACGTCGCGACCGACCATCAGCCGGATGAGCTCGTCCTGCGTGGTGGCCGCGACATCTCGCGTCCCTGTCACCGCGCCGTCCTTGAGGACCGTGACGCGGTCGCAGAGCTGGAAGATCTCCGCCAGCCGGTGGCTGATGTAGATGATCGAAACGCCCGAGTCCCGAAGCCGTCGCAGGATCTCGAAGAGGCGGGCCGACTCGGTCAGGGTCAGCGATGCCGTCGGCTCATCCAGGATGAGCAGGCGCAGCTCGTGCGAGAGGCCCTTGGCGATCTCGACGACCTGGGCCTGGGCGGTGGAGAGCGAGTAGACCGGCGCTTCGGGAGCGATGTCCACCCCGAGGTCCATCATCAGGGCCCGGGTGCGGCGCGCCGATTCCTTGCGATCCACGCGTCCCAGCGAGAGCTTGGGCGCGTGCCCTGCGAAGACGTTCTCCGCGACGGACAGCTGTGGGACCAGCGAGCCCTCCTGGTGCACGATGGCGACCCCGAGGCGGGCGGCTGTGTGCTCATCGATGCGACCCAGGACGTTGCCGTCCAGCAGGACCTCGCCGGCATCCGCCTGATAGACGCCGCCGATGACCTTGCCCAGCGTGGACTTGCCGGCGCCGTTCTCGCCCAGGAGCGCGTGGATCTCGCCGCGGCGCACGTCCGTGGAGACGTCTCGCAGGGCCTGGACGCCTGGGAACTCCTTCCAGCAGGATCGCACCTCGAGGCGCAGCGCCTGGACTGTCGGATCCGCGTCCGCGGTCATGACCCTCCCTCCACGTTGCCGCCGATCGCGCTCCCGTCGCGAGCCGGCCTAACTCAAGCGGTCGTTGTGCCTGCCATCCTGACACGTCCCCGTGCTGTGGTCAACCGGTGTACCAGTATGCCTGTCCACCACGCCGAGTCCGCTGCCTGCGGCGTCAGACCGCCGTCTCGCCGCCATCCACGGTGAAGAAAGCGCCCGTCACATAGGAGGCCTCGTCCGAGGCCAGCCAGGCGTACATGGTGGCCACCTCGTCCGGCTGTCCGGCGCGGTGCATGGGGATCATCTTCTCGAGCGATCCCAGCCACGCTGGATCCTCGAAGACCTGGGTCGTGAGCGGCGTCGCGATGAAGCCCGGGATGACGCAGTTGACGCGGATGTTCTCCGTGGCCAGGTCGGCCGCCATGCCGCGCACCAGGCCGTGCGTGCCGGACTTGCTGGCGCTGTAGGCGGCCTGGTCGCTGCAGAAGCCCAATTGGCCGCACGGCGACCCGGTGATGGTGATGGAACCGCCGCCCGACTCGAGCAGGGCCCGCGTGCCGTGCTTGCAGGTCAGGAACATGCCCGTCAGGTTGACGTCGATGGTCTGCTGCCAGATCGACATCTCGACCCGGTCGATGCGGTCATCCCCGACGCCCATGAGCTCGATGCCGGCCACGCCGACGACGGTGTCGATGCCGCCGAAGGCTTCCTTGATGGCTGCCACGGCCCGTTCGACCTGGTCCTCCTTCGAGACGTCGCAGGGCGTCACGAGGGCCGTGCCACCGAACTCGGCGATGAGCGCGGCAGTCTCTTCCAGTGGCTCCACCCGGCGGCCGATGAGCCCCACCTTGGCCCCATCCTGTGCGAAACGCACGGCCACGGCGCGTCCGATGCCGGTGCCGGCCCCCGTCACGAAGGCTCGCTTGCCCTGCAGGCGACCAGTCGACTCGGTCACCGTTCCCTCCTCCTGATCAGATTGCCCGGAGCGTCCGTCAGCCCGCCCGGGACGATTTGCTGGTCGCCGCTGCCGGCAGCGGTCCCGTTCGCCGCACGATGGGAGCGAACAGCGACTGGCCGCCGTCCACATCGATGACCTGCCCGGTGACGTGCGAGGCCTCATCGCTCGCCAGCCAGGCCACGAGCGCGGCATGATCCTCGGGCAAGGCGAAGCGCCCGTCCGGGATCAGCGCCAGGAGATCCTCCTCGCTGCCTCCGCGTGCGATGACCCGTTCGAGCATCACGGAGCGGGTCATGCCGGGCGCCACGGAATTGACGGTGACACCGGCGCTGGCGACCTCGACGGCGAGGCAGCGCGTGAAGTGATCGGCGCCTGCCTTGGCCGCGCAGTAGGCGATCTGGGTGGGCCGGGCAACGCGTCCCGCGATGGACGAGATGTTCACGATGCGCCCGCCGCCGCGCGGCAGCATGCTGCGCAACGCCGCTTGCGAGCAGAGGAAGACGCCCTTGAGGTCGACATCCACGACGCGGTCCCAATCGCTTTCCGGCATGTCCACGGTGGCCCCGTAGGAGAGCACGCCGGCGCTGTTGACGAGCAGCCAGGGCGGGCCCAGCTCTCCCTCCGCGCGCTCGAAGGCGGCACGCACGCTGGTGCTGCTCGTGACGTCCGTGGCGATGCCGATGGCGCGTCGGTCCGGGCTGGTCAGGGTAGCGGCGATGTCCGAGATGCCCGGGTCCATGTCCAGGAGGGCCACGGGCATGCCCTCAGCGAGGAGCCGTTCCGCGATCCCTCGTCCGATGCCGCTGGCGGCACCCGTGATGACGGCGGTCCGTCCGGTGAGGCTCATGGCTCAGCCAGCTGACAGCGGTGGCAGGGGCACAACGGCCTCGTCGGGGCTGTCCACGATGTAGGCGATGGTCTCCCCGACCGGCAGGACCGTGCCCGGCACGACGCCCGGCCGGATGCCCACGATGTAGCCGCTGGCGGGCGCCTCCAGCTCCGAGGTGGCCTTGTCCGTCTCCAGCTCCACGATGGGCTGGCCCTCCTCGACCCGGTCGCCCTCGGCGACCAGCCAGCTCACGATCGTGCCCTCCTCCATGAAGTCGGTCATCTTGGAGATGAAGACCTCGGTGGCCATGGTGTGCTCCTTTCGCTCGGGGGTGGCAGGCGCCCGGGGCACGCTGCCCGCAGGTCAGGCGCCGGGGGCGTCGCCGGACACGCAGGCCCGGATGGCGTCGATGACATCCTGTGTGCCGGGCCAGACGCCATTCTCCAGGCTGTTGGCGAAGGGGATGGGCGAGTTGCGCCCGGCCACCCGGATGACCGGCCCGCGGAGCTGGCTCCAGGCCTGCTCGACGGCCACCATGGCCCACTCGTTGGCCGGGCCGTACTGCTCGCAGGCTTCAGCGACGGCCACGACACGGCCGGTCTTGCGGACCGAGCGGCCGATGGTGTCCTTGTCCAGCGGCGACACCGTGCGCACATCCACGACCTCCACGCTGATGCCCTCCGGCTCCAGCGCCTGCGCCGCGACCATGGCGTGCCAGACCATGTAGCCCGAGGCCACGACGGTGACATCCGTGCCCTCGCGCTTCACGTCGCACTGGCCGAGTGGCACCACGTAGTCCGCCTCCGGCACCAGGCCCTTGAAGGCGTAGAGCAGCTTGTGCTCCAGGAAGATGACCGGGTTGTCGTCCCGGATGGCCGCCGTCATGAGCCCCTTGGCGTCGTAGGGCGTTGAGGGCAGCACCACCTTGAGGCCGGGGATGTGGGCGAACCAGACCTCCAGGCTCTGGCTGTGCTGGGCAGCCGTGGACTTGCCGGCGCCGCCGCCCTGCGGCATGCGCAGGACCCACGGCACGCTGCACTGGCCGCCGGTCATGAAGCGGATCTTGGCGGCCTGCGTGGCGATCTGGTCCATGGCCAGGCCGCTGAAGTCGACGAACATGATCTCCGCCACGGGGCGCATGCCCACCAGCGCAGCACCGGTGGCGGCACCGACGATGGTGTTCTCCGAGATGGGCGTGTTGCGGACCCGCTCTGCGCCGAACTCGTCGAAGAGGGTGCGGGTCACGCCGAAGGCACCGCCGTGCTTGGCGATGTCCTCGCCCATGAGGAAGACCGCCGGGTCGCGGTGCATCTCCTCGCGCAGCGCTTCGCGGATGGCCTCCTGGTAGCTCAGGAGCCTGGCGGGCACGCCATCGGGGACCTGGCGGATGGTGTCGGGGGACATGGCCGGCACGTTGCCGGCCAGCGAGACGGAGTCGCGAACCTCGGTCGTCATCGTCGTCGCTCCTGCCTTACGCGTAGATGTAGTCGAGGGCCGTGGCCGGGTCAGGCTCAGAGCTGGCCCTCGCGAAGGCGATGCCCTCGTCGAGGTCCGCCTTGACCTCGGCGTCGATGCCGTCCAGGTCCGCCTGCGTGGCCGTGCCGCTCTCGAGCAGGTCGTGCCGGAAGCGCGCGATGGGCTCCTTGGCGCGCCACTCGGCGACCTCCGCCTTGTCGCGGTAGACCTCCGGCTCGCCCGCGTAGTGTCCGTCCATGCGGTAGGTCTCTGTGACCAGCAGCGTGGGGCCTCCGCCGGCTCGCGCCCGCGCCACGGCCGCCGAGGCCGCTGCGTACACGGCCAGCACGTCGAAGCCGTCCACCCGCACGCCGGGGATGCCGTAGCCTGCCGCCCGCTTGGAGAAATCCGGCTCCTTGACCATGTCCTCGATGCGCGTGGAGACGCCCCAGTGGTTGTTCTCCAGCACGAAGACGACCGGCAGCTCCCAGGCGGCTGCCATGTTCAGCGACTCGTGCCAGTTGCCGGTGTTGGCGCCGGCGTCACCGGTGAAGGGCACCGCGACGCGATCCTCACCCCGCAGCTTGAAGCCCAGGCCTGCGCCGACGGCCAGGGGGATGCCGCTGGCGACCACCGCCAGGGCGCCCAGGCTGCCCGTCTCGAACGCGGCGATGTGCATGGAGCCGCCCCGCCCCTTGCAGTAGCCGGTCTCCTTGCCCAGCAGCTCCGCCATCATCAGCCGCAGGCTGGCACCCTTGGCGATGTTGTGGCCGTGGCTGCGGTGGGTGCCGGCGATGAGGTCGTCATCTCGCAGGGCCATGCAGACGCCCACGCCGGATGCCTCCATGCCGATGTAGGTGTGGACGGTGCCCTTCAGCTGCCCGCGCTTGAAGATGTCCGTGGCCGCCAGCTCGAACTGGCGGATGCGGACCATGCGGCGGTACATCTCCAGCTGCGTGTCCCGCCGGGGGACGGTGTCTGCCTGATCGTTCATCTCTGGCCTCACTGCGTGGGTGTCGACGTGGAGGTCCGGTGGCTCAGACGAAGGTCTTCTCGACGCGGCCCAGCGTGGAGAAGGTGGCCACATAGGTGGCACCAGGCTCGATCGGTGTGATGGGCGTCAGGGTCCCGGTCATGACGACTTGGCCTGCCTTGAGGCCCTTGCCCCGATCGGCCAGCTTGTTGGCCAGCCAGGCGACGGCCTTGGCTGGGCTGCCCATGGCCATCTCGCCGCGGCCCTCCGCGAAGGCCTCCCCGTCCTTGGCCAGGACGACCGATTCGGCGAGGATGTCCACCTCGCCGATGGGTCGCCAGTCGCTCTCGCCGAGCACGATGCGGGAGGAGAAGCCGTTGTCAGCCAGGAAGTCCGGGTAGGGGCACTTCCAGTCGATGATGCGGGCGTCGCAGATCTCGAAGGACGCGCGCACGGCGTCCGCGGCCTTCAGGACGTCCTCTGCCGTAACCCCGGGGCCGGCCAGGTCGCGGCTCAGACGCACGCAGATCTTCGATTCGATCTTGGGGGCGATGACCTCGCCGAGGTCCAGCGTCCCGCCGCTGGCCAGGACCATGGAGTCCAGGAGGTAGCCGTAGGTCGAATTGGGAAGGCCCATCTTCTCGCGCACGGCGAGGTTGGTGAAGCCCACCTTGAAGCCGACGATGTGCTCGCCGGCGGCCTCCCGTCGGGCGATGTTGGACTCGCAGACGGCGTGTGCCGTGTCCAGCGTCAGGCCGCCCTCCACGAGGTCGGAGACGGGCCCCACAGCCACGCGGGCTGCCTCCGCGTCACGCAGGACCTGGGCGACGCGCTCGATGTCACTCATGCTGGCTGCTCCTCTGGCACACGCTCAGGGTGATGGACGAACGACCGGACGGTACCGTATGATACACCGGATGACCGGTCGACCAGTTGACGTCCACGGGGCGTCGCGGCCCGGTGGGGGGCGTCAGGGTGGGTCGGTCGCGGCCAGCGGAGCTGGCCATCGTTGACGTGCGGAGGACCAACCTACCGGCGCGCCCTGACGCGTCGGCCGACCACGAGGTGTCACCGTGAGACTCTCCCTGGCCATCGCCCCGGAGGACGCCATCCCCTCATCGTTCGTGGTCTTCCGCGACCGGCTCGACGTCACCATCCCCAAGGTCGCGCGCCTGGGCTACGACGGCGTCGAGCTGGCCCTGGGTCGGCGGCAGGACGTCGACGCCGCGGAGGTCGCCAGGCTCCTGGCGGACCATCGGCTGGGCATCCCGGCCATCTCCACGGGCCGTGTCTTCGCCGAGCAGCAGGCCTGGCTGAGCAGCTCGGACCTGGCGGTGCGCACGCGCGCGGCCACCATCCTCAAGGGACTGGTTGACCTCGCGGTGGAGGTGGGCGCCACGCGTGTCAACATCGGCCGGGTGCGCGGCGGCATCGAAGAGGGGGAGGCGCCGGAGGTGGCCATCGGCCGCTTCGTCGACGGCATTCGCGACGTGGGTGATCATGCCGCCACGGCGGGCATCACGCTTGTCATCGAGCCGGTCAACCGCTACGAGCTCAACTTCGTCAACAGCGTCCTGCCCGACGGCATCGCCATCGTCGACCGCGTGGACCATCCCAACGTCAAGCTGATGCCCGACTCGTTCCACATGAACATCGAGGACGCGCACCCGGAGGAATCCATCCTGGCCGCCGGTCATCGTGTCGGCTATGTCCAGGTGGCGGACAGCAACCGCTGGGCGCCGGGCCAGGGCCACATCGACTTCCGGCCCTTCTTCGAGGCGCTGTCAGCCATCGGGTACGACGACTGGGTATCCGTGGAGATGCTGCCCTTCCCGTCGCCGGACCTGGCTGCCGAGCAGGCCGTGGCCTTCCTGCGCGCCTGGATGCCCAGCCCGGTCGCCTGATCCCGCGCCAGGCCCGCTCCACCATCGCGCCGACGAACCGACGAACCGACGACCGACCTGCCGTGACGCGCTTCGCCGCCAACCTCTCCATCCTCTGGCCGGACCTGCCGCTGCTGGAGCGCCCCGCGGCCGCCGCGGCCGCCGGCTTCCAGGCCGTGGAGCTGTGGTGGCCGTTCGCGGGTCCGGTCCCGGCAGGGTCGGAGGCGCACGACCTCGAGGCGGCGCTGCGGGATGCGGGCGTGCAGCTCGTCCTGCTCAACCTGTGGCTGGGCGACCGGGAGGCGGGGCAGCATGGGCTGCTCTCCATCCCGGAGGCGCGGGCCGACTTCCTGGCCAACGTGGATGCCGTGGCCGGCATCGTGGGTCGCCTCGGAGGCTCCATCGTCAACAGCCATTTCGGGAACCTGGCCGAGGGTGCCGATCGCGATGTCGCATCCGACGCCGCCGTGGCGAGCCTGGCGCTGGCCGCGCCGCGCATCGCGGCTGCCGGCGCCAGCCTGGTGGTCGAGGCGCTCAATCCGTTCGATTTCCCGCGCTACGGTCTGCACCACGTGACAGATGCCGTCGCGCTCGTGCGGCGCGCGCGTGAGGCCGTGAGTGCGGACGTGCGCGTCCTCTTCGACGCGTACCACGTACAGCGCACGGAAGGGGACCTCTTCGGCCCGCTCGGGGAGGCGGCCCCAGACATCGCGCACGTGCAGGTGGCGGACGTGCCGGGTCGCGGCCGACCGGGGAGCGGTGATCTCGACTTTGCGCGCTTCTTCGCCGAGCTGGAACTGTCCGGCTACGAGGGCTGGGTCGGCCTGGAGTACGTGCCCTCAGCTGACCCGGCCGACACGTTCGCCTGGCTGCAACGCCCGTCTCGAGCGGAGTAGCGACGCTGGCGTCAGCCCCAGATGACCCGTACCGACCATTCGGCCCCTGCCGAGCCCGGATGGCCGATGCATCGATCAGCGCCGGCCCGAAGCGCCACGTCGGCCCGCAGGAAGCGTCTCAGGGCCGCAGCAGGATCTTCTGTACCTGGTGCCCCTTGACCAGCTCGAAGCCCTGGACGAACTGATCGAGCGGCAGGATCTCGTCGATCAGCGGCCGCAGTCGGAGCTTGTCCGACTCGATCAGCTGCGACATGCGGCGCCACGTCTCCCTGGTCCGACCCATGGTGCTCAGGAGCTTGACCTCTCGTCGCGACATCGCGAAGAACGGATTGAACGAGATCGGACCGTTGAAGGTGCCGATCGTCACGACCGTTCCCCGGATCCGGACCATCCGGAAGGCCTGATCCATCGCGGCCTGGTTCGCGGCCATCTCGATGACGAAGTCGGCGCCTCGGCCTCCCGTCAGGTCCAGGACAGCCTGGACCGGATCGTCGACGTTCACGTCGATGACGGTCGCCCCTGACCATTCGCGCGCGAAGGCGAGGCGCGCGGCGACCAGGTCGGTCATCACGACGTTCATCCCCCAGGCCACGAGCGTCTGCGCGGCGAGGATCCCGATGGGGCCCGCCCCGATGATGACGGCCCAGTCTCCGGGATCATGGGGCTCGACCTCACACGCGTGCACGGCGATGCCGAGGTTCTCGAGCAGTGCCCCTTCCTCGAGACTCAGCCGATCGCTCAACGGACAGATGACGCTTTCGGGCAGCACCGCGTACTCCGCGAACGCCCCTCGCCGCTTGCCGTAGATCTCACTCTGCTCGCACATGTTGGTGAAGCCGGCGCCGCACTGTCGGCAGCGACCGCAATGGATGAGGGGGTCGTTGACGATGCGGTCTCCGGGCCGCACGACCTTCACGCCGGGCCCGACCTCCACGACCGTCCCCGACGCCTCATGCCCGAGCACGGTGGGCAGTTGCAGCGTCTTGTCGTTCGCCGCCCACTCGTTCCAGTCGTAGACCTTGGTCTCGCCAACGCAGATGGCGCAGTACTCGACCTTGAACAGGACATCATCGGGACGCTCGATGCGAGGCATCGGCACATCGACGATCTGGAGTCCCGGTTCTGGGGCGACCTTCAGCAGTGCTTTCATGTCGTCGATCCCTCCTAGGCGGTCACGGCATCCGGCAGCGGCTCACCCCGCAGGCCGGCGACGAGGTTGTGCGCGGCCTTCTCCGCCATGCGGTCACGCGTCCGCTCTGAGGCGGAGGCGATGTGGGGGACGATGAGGCAGTTGGGCAGGCCCACCAGCGGATGGTCGGCGCGCAGCGGCTCCGGGTCCGTGACGTCCAGCCCGGCCGCGAAGAGCTGACCGGAACGCAGGGCCTCCGCCAAGGCTTCCTGATCGACGATCGGTCCGCGGCTCGTGTTGATGAGGATGGCGCCGTGCTTCATGCGCGCCAGGGCGGCCGCGTCGATCATGTGCCGCGTCTCCGGGCGCAGCACGGTGTGCAGGCTCACGAAGTCGGAGTCCGACAGGACCGTCTCCAGTGGCACGCAGGTGGCGTTCAGCTCTGCCTCCACCTCAGTATCGGCGCGCACGAGGTCGTGATAGAGGATGCGCATCCCGAAGCCCAGACCCCGGCGAGCCATCTCGCGCCCGATGCGCCCGAAGCCGATGAGGCCGAGCGTGGCGCCGTGGATGTCCTTGCCCAGCAGGAGCAGCGGTCCCCAGGTCTGCCAGCGGTCCTCGCGCACGTAGTCGCGCGCCTCGGGCAGGCGGCGAGCGGCGGCCATGAGCAGCGCGAAGGCGAGGTCGGCCGTGGTCTCCGTGAGCACGCCCGGCGTGTTTCCGACCTTGACGCCACGGCGGGTGCAGGCCGCCACGTCGATGTTGTCGTAACCGACGGCGAAGTTGGAGACGACGCGGAGCTGCGGCCCGGCGGCGGCCAGGAGCTCGTCATCCACGCGATCGGTGAGCAGCGAGAGCAGCCCGTCCACGCCGCGGACCTTCTCCAGGAGCACGTCCCGGGACGGCGGCAGCTCACCGGGCCAGACCTCCATCTCGGCTGCCGCCGAGACGATGTCCAGGCCGGCGGTCGGGATGGCGCGGGTGACGAAGACACGGGATGGCATGCGCGAGATCTCCGCTGGAACGCCGACGGGGAGGAAGCATTGGGTTACCGGTCGACCAATCGTAGCATACTGGTTCGGCCGCCCGGCGGCGCGGGTAGCGTGGCACCATGAGCCGTCGATGACCGTCAGCAGGGAGGAGTGGAGCGCATGACCACCGGGGGCACCGTCGTGGTGGGTGGGGCGAAGGGCATCGGGCAGGCGGTCAGCCGCCGACTCGCGCGAGAGGCCTGGGCGGGCCCGCTCGTCATCGCCGACGTCGACCTGGCAGCCGCCGAGGCGCTGGCCAGCGACCTCGGAACCCCTGGCGGCGACTGCCGTGCCCTCCGTGTCGACATCTCCGACCTGGCGTCGATCGCAGCCCTCGCGAGCGCTGTCCCGGACGCCGAGCGGCTGGCCATCGTGGCTGGCATCCACGTCTCGGCCCCCTCGCTGGAGGCCACCTGGCCGGACTTCGAGCGCGTGCTCGGCGTCAACGTGCTGGGCAACTTCTTCGTCGCGCAGGCCTTCGCGCGGGGCATGGTCGAGCGCGGCAGCGGGGCCATCGTGGCGCTGTCGTCGGTGTCGGGGCGCCTGGCCCGCGTGAACCAGGCGGCGTACTGCGCGTCGAAGGCGGCCATCCGCCAGGCGCTCCGTTGCCTGGCGCTGGAGACCGTGCCCCACGGCGTCCGCATCAACACGGTCTCGCCAGGCGCCACGGACACCTCGATGTTCCGTGGCGTGGCTGGCTCGCTGGGCCAGTCCACGGTCCGCCTTTCCGATGGCAGCCTGGAGCTCTTCCGCCCGCGCGTGCCGGATGGGCGCATGTCCGACCCCGACGAGGTCGCCAGCGCCGTGGCCTATCTGCTCTCGCCCGAAGCTGCGCACATCGCGCTGCAGGACCTGGTCGTCGACGGCGGCGAGTCCATGGGGATGTAGGTCCCGGCCATCCGGGAACGAAGCAGGGGCAGGCTGACATGGTCACCCAGTACATCGCGCTCTATGGCGACCCGGTGGCGGGCAACCCCACCTCGCGCATGCAGAACCTGGCCTTCGAGGCGTCCGGACTCGATTGGCGCTACCTGGACATCCGCGTCGGGGCGGACGACCTGCCGGCGGCCGTGGCGGCGGCGCGGCTCCTCGGCTTCGGCGGGCTGAACCTGACCATCCCCCACAAGGTCGCCGTGATCCCACTGCTCGACGGGCTGGAGCCCTCCGCGGAGATCAGCGGCGCCTGCAACACGGTCGTCCGCCGGCCCGACGGTCGCCTCATCGGCTCCAATACCGATGGCAGCGGCTTCCTCTGGTCGCTCCGGGACGAGGGCATCGACCCGGCCGACCGGCATGTCGTGCTGCTCGGCGCGGGCGGAGCCGCACGCGCTGTTGCCGTGGAGCTGGCCCTGGCCGGCGCACGGCACATCACGGTCGCGAACCGCGACGCGACCCGGCGCGAGGCCCTGGTGTCGCTGCTGGAGCGGCGAACCGGCGCAGACGTGACCTCGCTGGAGTGGCATGGCCGCCTGGCCGTGCCGCCCTGCGACGTCCTGGTCGATTGCACGCCCGTGGGCATGGGCAGCGGCGCGGCCGCGGAGGAGCGCGTCGACGTCCAGCTCGCGGGACTCTCGCCCGGGACGGTGGTCTGCGATCTCAACCCCGAGCATGCCGACACGGCCTTTCTGCGCTGGGCACGTGAGCAGGGCTACCGCACCATCGGTGGCCTCGGCATGCTGGCCCGCCAGGGCGCGGCCGCCTTTCGTGCCTGGACGGGTGTCGAGGCGCCGCTCGAGGTCATGGAGAGGGCGCTCGGCGGCTGAGGTCGGCGGCGGAGCAGATCAGTGCGTGGGCCGTCTCGAGGGCGGGGCGCAGGCCCGGCCAGTCAGTCGCTCAGCCAGGGGCGGCCCTCGCTGGGCGGATCCCAGCTGGGCACGGCCGCCTGGAGCGGGTCGTCGATCCAGCAGAACTGGCCGTTGGTGGCACCGCCCGCGTCCGAGGTGAGATGCAGCACGAGGGCGACCGCCTTGGCTGGCGGGTCGCCGCCCGTCTCGGCCACCCAGTCCGCCCAGGCCACGTAGTTCTCGGCGATGGCGCCGAGACCGGCCACCCGCTCGCGGATGTCAGCCCACATGGCCGTCTTGACATCGCCCGGGTGGATGACGTTGGCGGTCACGCCGCTGCCGGCGATCTCCGCGGCCAGGTGGCGGGTGAACTGGTTGAGAGCCGCCTTGGCGGTGCCGTAGGCGCTGTTGATGGGGCCCGGAGGGTGGAGCGCCGCAGCCGAGCTGAGGTTGACGATGCGGCCCCAGCCAGCCTCGAGCATGCCGCCCAGGCAGGCGTGCACGGTGAAGAAGGGCGCCACCGCATCCACCAGGATGGTCCGCTGCCAATCCTCCGGGTCGGCGTCCTGGACGAGCGCGAGAGGGCCGAAGATGCCGGCCGCGTTGACCAGGATCGTCGGCGGCCCGAGGCCGTCGGTGACACGCCTCACGAGGTCGATGACGGCCTCGTGATCGGCCACGTCGCAGGGCATGCCCACCAGGCTGCCCTGGAGGCCGACTGCCAACCGCTCGGTCTCGGCCAGCTGGTCCATGGATCGGGCCACCGCCACGACGCGAGCGCCGTGCTCGGCCAGCCCCCGGGCGATGGCCTGGCCCAGGCCGCGACCGCCACCGGTCACGATGGCGATGCGATCCTGCTGGTCGGTCACGGTCTGTGCGACTCGGTCAGCGGGGGACTTGGCGGGCCGGGGTGAGCCGATCGGCCACCCCGGACCCCGCGGTCGTCCTGCTCAGGCCTTGGCTGCGCCGGTGTCCAGGTGCCAGATCTCCTTGACCGGCACGGCCTCCACCTTGTTGTCGGCATTGACGCCGATGAGCGGGTCCATCACCTTGGCCCAGCGATCGTGGACCTCGCTGGCCCAGACGCGGTCCATGGCCTCGTAGTCAGTGGCCTCGCAGTAGACGAACAGGTCGCCGTCGCGCTCGAAGATGGTGAGCTCGCTGATGCCCTGGCCCCCGAGCTCCGCGACGAGCTCCGGCCAGATCTCATCGTGCTGGCGCACGTACTCGTCCAGGGCGCCGGGCTTGAGGCGCAGGGTGAAGGCTCGTCGGACCACGGGATCCCTCCGATCGCTGGAGTTGTCTGCTGCTTCCGGGTCATGGCCCGGGCCGTCAGCCAGCATATCGTGGCCTCCGCGGCCGGCGCTGGGCGTTCACCTCAGGCGACCGCCGCCCGATCTCGGGATGGCGACGGCCGGCGCGTCACCTCAGGCGACGCCGAGCGCCTCCCGGATGAGCGCGATGGCGGCCTCCTCGGTCGGCTTCACGCCACCCTTGGCCTCGGCCACCGCTGTCGCCACGTCCAGCACGAGGGCGCGGTAGGGCTCCACTTCGTCGGGCGCCCTGGCCGTCAGCAGGGCGACCGTCGAGCGCAGCGCTTCGATGGTGCCCGCGCGAACCTCGTCGGGCTTGCTGAAGAGGCCGAAGCCGGTGCCATGCGTGGCACCCAGCTCGCGAATGAGCTCGGTGGCACCAACGCTGCGCTGCGCGGTCAGGGCCTTCGCGAGGGCACTCGTCTCGCCGAAGCTGTCGGTGAAGTCCTGGTCGGCCACGGACACCAGCATGCCGGCACCGGTCACCCCGCGCTGCATGGCCTGCCATTCGACCTCGCTGAAGTCGGCTTTCGTCGTCATCGATCCCTCCTGGGTCATGTGCCTGCGGACGTGCTCGGTCGGACCCATGCTAGCCAACCTGTGTGCCGGCCGGGCGCGGCGAAGTGTGGCGTGCGCGCACCACCTTGGCCTCGTGGGGCCGTCCGAAGCCCCGGAATTGGGTGCCCGCGCGCCTACACTGGCGGTCCATTCCGAGGAGGTGTCCATGTTCAGTCAGTCCGCGGATCAGCCTGCCGCCGATCAGACCCCAGCTCCGGTCGGCATGCGCGAGCTGCCGCCGCAGCCGGCAAAGCCCGTGATGCCGGCCTACACCATGCCCGTCCCGACCCCTGCGTTCGTGCCGACGCCCGCTGATGCGGAGCCCGGACCCGGCCCCGACGATTCCGTGATCGCCCGGGACGACCACTTCGAGGGCACCTTCACCTCCCGCGGCACCGTCGTGGTCATGGGTTCCGTGAAGGGCCGCATCGAGGCGGTGCGCGTGCGCATCGAGCAGGGCGCCCATGTCGATGCCGACGTCCTCGTCGACGAGGCCATCGTGGCCGGCGAGTTCACCGGCAACCTGACCTGCCGGGAGCGCCTCGAGGCTCGCGCCAGCGGCCGCATCAACGGCCGCGTCGAGACGTTCCGCCTGATGCTCCACGAAGGCGCCTCCGTGGAGGGCGAGATGCACATGCTCGCCGAGGCACCCCGCGACGCCTCGACGACCATCCGCGGCAGCGCCCCGCTGCGGGGCGAGACCGGCACGGAGCGCACGCCTGCCCCCACGGCGCCGAGCGGCCCGTCAGGCGCCGTCTCGTCGGCATCCTCGACCGCGCCAACGACCACCAAGCCGGCTCCCTCCGTGACACCGTCGTCGGCGGCCAAGTCGAGTCCTTCCGCCTCCAGCGGTGCGCAGGCGCGTGCGAGCTCACCATCCGCCTCGAGCTCACCATCCGTCTCGGGCTTGGCATCCGGCCCTGGTTCCGTGTCGACATCGGCCCCCGCGACCGGCACGCCGGTCGGCAGCGTCGCATCGACGGGCGCCACGTCTGGAGTCGCCACAGCGGGCGTGTCCGGACCGGCCTCCGTGGCCGCCCCCGGCCCCGACGCGCTGAGCACGCCGCGCCGCAGCCCGGTCGCCGAGGCACTGCGCCTGGAGACGCTGCTCGTGGCACCCCGCGCCATGACCGGACAATCCCGCACGAGCAGCACCATGACCGCGCCGAGGACGACCAGCACGGCGACGCGGACCCGCAACGGGACGACCGTCGGGTTCTGAGGGGCTCGTCCGGACCGCCCGCCCGTCGCCTCGGCGACTTCGGGCGGTCTAGACTCCCGGGCATGAACACCGACATCGCGGTCCTGGCGCGAGCGACGCTGGAGGCTGCCCGACCCGGCCTGATCGAGCTCTCTCATCGCATCCACGCGGACCCGGAGGTCGGCTACGAAGAGCACCACGCCGCGGCCTGGCTGGCCGAGGCTCTCGAGGCGGCCGGCTTCGAGGTGCAGCGGGGTGTTGCCGGCTTGGCCACCGCGCTCGTGGGCAGCCGCGGCCCGGGGCCCCTCCACGTGGCCATCTGCGCGGAGTACGACGCCCTGCCCGGCGTGGGGCACGCCTGCGGCCACAACGTCATCTGCACCGCCGCACTCGGGGCCGCCCTGGCCCTGGCGCCGCTCGCGGAGCGTCTCGGCCTGCGCGTGAGCGTGCTGGGCACACCGGCCGAGGAGAGTGGTGGCGGCAAGATCGCCTTCGTCGAGGCGGGGCTGCTGCGCGACGTCCACGCCGCCCTCATGGTCCATCCCTGGCCGGAGGACGTGGCCGAGCCGGACCTCATCGCCGTGCAACAGTTGACCGTCGCCTACCTGGGCCGCGAGGCGCACGCCTCCGGGTTCCCCTGGAAGGGCGTCAACGCTGCTGACGCCATGGTCGTGGCCCAGACGGCCATCGGCCTGCTGCGCCAGCAGCTCCAGCCCGGCGATCGCGTGCACGGCATCGTCACCCGGGGCGGGGAGGCCGCCAACATCATCCCTGCCCACGTGACCGCCGACTACATGGTGCGCGCCGCGACCCGGGAACGGATGGAGGAGGTCCTGCGCCTGGTGCGCAACTGCTTCGAGGCCGGCGCCCTGGCGACCGGCGCCAGCCTGGAGATCGGGTTGGGGTCGGCCTACAGCGACATGCGCCACGACCATGAGCTGGCGATGCGCTACCGGCGCCACGCGGAGGCCCTGGGCCGCGTGTTCTCCGAGGCGGCGTCCATGCCCGTCTCCACGGACATGGGCAACGTCTCTCACGAGGTGCCCGCCATCCACCCCTTCGTCGGCATCGAGACGCATGGCGCGGTCAACCACCAGGCCGAGTTCGCGGCCGCTTGCGCGGAACCCTCCGCCGACCAGGCCATCGTCGATGGCGCGCTGGCCATGGCCCTCACGGTCATCGACGCGGCGACTGACGACGCGCTGCGCGGCCGACTGCTGCGCTGACCCGACCATGTCGCGGCCCGGCGACCGCGCCGCGGTCCGGATCGGCGCTTACTCCGCGCGCAGCACCAGGATGTGCTGGTGGACGATGTTGGGCACGAAGGCGTGCGGGTACCCGTAGGGCCGCAGGCGCGTGCCCGCCTGGTACCAGATGAGGTCGCCCTTGGGCACCAGGCCGTGTGGCTCGGCCCGGGCCGCCAGGTCAGAGGCCACGAAGCGGTAGCGGCCGTCCTGGTAGGCGTCACGCACGATGACGACCGCGTAGCGGCGCGGCCGAAGGACGCGCCTCAGCTGGCCGAAGAGTGCCCCCATGCGCTCGAGGTACTCCGCATATGAGCTGCTGTTGGCGAAGTCGGCCGGGTCATCGGTGATCATGGCGTAGTCGGTCCGGCGGTTGGCGAAGCGCTCGGCCAGCGCCCCGCCGGACATCGTGACCTTGAGCTGCGGGTTGTAGGGCGGATCGGTGGCCACGAGATCCACGCTGGCGTCGTCCAGGTCGTCGATGAGCCGGGTCGCGTCACCGATCAGCAGGCGGCAAGCGGATGGGTCGAAGGCGCGCGGGCCGCCAGGGTCGCTGTCGCCGAGGTCCCGAAGCTCCGCGCTGTGCCCGCCCTGCTCCGCTGCGGCAGCCGCCACGACCGCCTCGTACACGGCCGCCCAGCGCGGCTCGATCTCGAAGCCGAGGGCTCGTCGTGGCGCCCGGCAGATGGCTGCCCCAAGGAGCGTCCCGCCCACGCCGGCGAAGGGGTCGAGCACCAGCTCACCGGGCTTGGTGAAGTACTCGATGAGGCGCGCCATGAGGCGCGGTGGCTTGTTGGCCCCGTGGGCCTTGCGCTCGCGATGCCCCAGCTCGGACGGATAGGCGGTCGTCAGCAGCGACTTCGTGAAGTAGAGCCACTCCTCGCCGCTCAGCTCGTTGAGCAGATTGGAGGGGTGGACCGCGGTGCGGGGCGGTGCGTGGTCGTCGGGCACGCCGGAAGTATGTTGCACGCGGCGACTATGCTTCGGACCATGGCGTTCTTGGGCCGGGAGCGCGAGCTTGCCCAGCTGGCCGAGGCAGTGCGCCGCGTCGCCCAGGGCAGCCTGGGACGCGTGGTGCTCACCGGGCCGGCGGGCATCGGCTGCACGCGTCTCCTCGACGAGCTCTGGGCACGGGTGGCGGTGGTGCCAGGCGTGGTGTCAGCGCGCGGACGAGCCTACGCGCCGGCCGTCGGCATCCCCTACCAGGCGTTCGGCGCGGCCCTGGCGGGCACGCTCGCAGCTCTCCCCGACGATCGCCTGGCGCACGTCGTCGGGCCGGCCGGCCACGACCTTTGCCTCCTCGTGCCCGGGCTCGCCAAGCGGCTCGACGCGCTCGGCGTCGATCGGCGCGCCCCGTCCCTCATCGCGCCTGACCAGGTGGGCCGGCGGGTCGTCGAGTCGATCCTGGGGGCCATCGAGCGCCTGGCCGCGGGCGGCCTCGCCCTGCTGATCGTGGAGGACGTGCACCTCGCCGACCCGGCCACGCGCGGCCTGATCCGGGCACTCCAGACCGTGGGGCGATCGCTTCCGGTCTGCCTGGTGGTCAGCTATCAGCCAGACGTGCTCCACCGCCGCCACCCGGTCCGCGAGCTGGCCGAGTGGCTGGCTGACGACCCGGAGGTGCTGCACCTGGGCATCGGCCCACTGTCGGCCCGCGACATCGAGCAGCTCGTGTCGGAGGCGCCGGAGAGCCGCGTCCGCAGCAGCTTCATGCCCTCCGTCGTCGAGGGTGCGCGCGGAAACCCGTTGGTGGCTCGCTGGCTGGCCAGCAGCGCGGAGATCCTGGCCGGCGTGCGTCTCTCCGACCCCTTTGACGAAGTCTGCGGCGCCCGCCTTGAGGCGCTGCCGCGCGATGCCGTCCGAGCCGTTCGCGTCCTCGCGGCCGCGGCGCTGCCGATGGCACGCTCGGAACTCCTGCGCGTCCAGCTGCCCGAGGGTCGCGTCACCATCCAGGGCATCGAGGCAGCGCTCGTGAGCGGCTTCGTGATCGAGCAGGGCGACCAGGTCGTCATCGCGCATGAGCTCCTGGCCGAGGCCGTCGATGCGCTGGAGCTGACACCCGAGCGCCGCGAGGTCCACGCCGCACTGGCGCAACAGGTCCAGGCATCACCGGCCATCGCGGCCTGGCACTGGTCGCGCGCCGCGCTCGCCCCGGAGGCCCGCGACGCGAGCATCCGGGCGGCGACCGCGGCGCTCCAGCTGGACCCGGCGGAGACGGTCCTGGGGCACTACGAGGAGGCCCTGGAGCTACCCGGCCTGGAAGCCATGATGCCCGAGGAGCGCGCCGCACTGCTGGCCGGGGCCGCAGCCGCCTCTGGATCGGCGGGCCGCTTCCGCCGCGCCGTGGCGCTCCAGCGGCGGGCCATCGAGAGTCGGGCGGTCCGGGAGGCCAGCAGTGAGCGGGGCGTGCGCGATGCTGCCACGCGTCTCGTCCTCGGCGAGATGTACGCGGACCTGGGCCGCTTCCAGTGGGCCGGCGGCGAGCTCGACGGTGCGCTGGCATCCATGGAGCGCGCGCTGGGCATCATGCCCGCCCAGCCCAGCCGCATCCGCGCCCGGGCGCAGGCGTCCCTCGCCCAGCACCTCATGATCGCCGGGCGCTTCGCAGAGAGCGCCACCGTCGCCCGGGCCGCCAGCGAGACGGCCGTGATGGCCGCCGGGCAGGACGAGGAGACGCTGGCCGAGCGGGGCCACGCGCTTTGCACGCTGGGCATGGATCTTGCCTACCTCGGCGACCTGGAGGCCGGGCTGCAGCTGCTCGAGGAGAGTGGTCGGATCGCGCGGCAGGCGGGTCGTCTCGACGACCTCATGCGCGTGGCCGCCAACCGGACGACGCTGCTCGACCTCGACTCGCGACGCGAGCAGGCGTTGGCCGTCGTCCAGGCCAGCCTGCAGGACGCGACCGCCGGGGGGCTGGCGGCGTCCTATGGCGCCTTCCTGCGCGGCAACAGCGCGGACATCCTGTACCACCTGGGTCGCTGGCCGGAGGCTGAAGCCGAATGCCGTCTGGCACTGGGGTGGCGCATGAGCGCGCTCGAGGCGGAGTGGTGGCCGCCCCTCGTGCTTGGCCTGCTGCTGACTGAATCGCGCAGCGACGACGAGGCTGAGCGGCTGGTCGGCAAGGCCCTCCTGCAGTTGGAGACCGTGCCGCCCGGGCAGTGGACCGGCCACGTCCTGCGTTCGGCGGTGAGCGTGGCCCTCTGGGCGCGTGATCCCGACGGCGCCTTGACCATCGCCGAGCGAGAGTGGCCGCGCGCGCTGGAGAGCGACGAGCTGGCCGTGGTGGCCTGGGCGGCCTCGACGTGCCTGGAGGCGGCCGCGGCCGCTGCGGACCACGGACGCCAGTCCGGTGACGCGGGGCTCATCATGCGTGCCCGCGATCTCAGCGCGAGCGTCCTGCCGGAGGCGACGGCCCACCTCACGGCATCCTCGATCTCGCCCAGCCTGGGCGCCCGACAGGAGGCGGAGCTGCACCTCGCGACAGCGCGAGCGCACGCCGAGCGAGTGCGCGGCCGCGCCGATCCGGCGACGTGGAAGCGCCTCGCGGCAGCCTGGGGTGAGCGCCCGATGCCCTACCTGGAGGCCAAGGCCCGTTGGTGGCAGGCGCTGGCAACCCTTGCTGCCGCCGACGAGGACGACCGCGAGGCGGCACGTCAGGCCGCCCGGGAGCCGCTTTCGACCGCCTATCGCATCGCCCGCGAGCTGCCGGCGCTGCCGCTCCTGCGCGAGGTCGTGGACCTGGCCGCGCGCGCCCGGGTGGCGGTGCCCGTCGTGGTGGAGTCGCGGGCCGCCGCAGAGCTCCAGCTCGGGCAGCCGGAGGCGATCGCGGGCCTGTCGCCCGACCAGGAGGCGGCCCGGTCGGCCGACCACGACCTGGTGGCCGTGGGGCCAGGCCCCGCTTCCGACTGGGTGGCCGTGGGACCTGGTCGTCCCAAGGGGGCCGTCGGGGCGAACGAGTCGGACCTGGCGCGGGCCATCGAGGAGCGGGTCATCGCCGTGCTGCGCAAGCGCCCGGCCGACGCCTACGGCCTCAGCCCTCGCGAGCAGGAGGTCCTGGACATCCTGGCCGAGGGCCGGACCGACCGCGACATCGCGGCGCGTCTCTTCATCAGCGAGCGGACGGTCCACGTCCACGTCCGGCGCATCCTGGCCAAGCTCGGTGTGAGCAGCCGGACCGAGGCAGCCGGCGTGGCCATCCGCCAGGGTCTCGTGCCGGCTGAGATGCCTGAACGGGCGGCAGCACCGCCGGCGTCCTCGCGGGAGCGAATGACGTAGCATCGTGCCTATGCATACACCGATCGTGCGGCTGGTCATGGCCGCCCTCATCGCTCTCTTCGTCGTAGCAGCCTGCGCCGGCCAGAGCGCCCAGTGGACCTTCGCGCCGGTGGCGGTGGCCAGCCAGGCAACCACCGAGGCGGCGGCGACGGCCGACGCCGCTGCTCCCGCAGAGCCCGCGGCGGCCGAGTCCATGGCCCCCATGGCGGCCGAGTCGGCGGCCCCCGTGGCCCCGGCAGGGGAATCGGCCGCCCCGGCCGAGCCCGTGGCGCCCAGCGGCGAGGCCCGCGTCATCGACCTGGTGGCCACTGGCGCCCTGCAGTTCACCGACCCGGCCGGCACCCAGGTGCGCGACATCCCCGTCACGCCCGGCGAGACGATCACCTTCCGGATCGACAACACGGCCGGCTTCGACCACAACTTCTACATCGGCACCGATGAGCAGCTCATCGTGCCCTCGGCCACGACCGACGTGGGCATCCCCACCTGGCAGACCGGCGTCCAGGAGGTGACGTGGGTCGTGCCCGCGGACATCACCGGTCTCAAGTTCGGGTGCACCGTGCCCGGTCACTACGCCCTCATGCAGGGCACCTTCTCAGCCGCTGCTCCCGCAGAGCCCGCGGCGGCCGAGTCCATGGCCCCCATGGCGGCCGAGTCGGCGGCCCCCGTGGCCCCGGCAGGGGAATCGGCCGCCCCGGCCGAGCCCGTGGCGCCCAGCGGCGAGGCCCGCGTCATCGACCTGGTGGCCACTGGCGCCCTGCAGTTCACCGACCCGGCCGGCACCCAGGTGCGCGACATCCCCGTCACGCCCGGCGAGACGATCACCTTCCGGATCGACAACACGGCCGGCTTCGACCACAACTTCTACATCGGCACCGATGAGCAGCTCATCGTGCCCTCGGCCACGACCGACGTGGGCATCCCCACCTGGCAGACCGGCGTCCAGGAGGTGACGTGGGTCGTGCCCGCGGACATCACCGGTCTCAAGTTCGGGTGCACCGTGCCCGGTCACTACGCCCTCATGCAGGGCACCTTCTCGGTGAGCGCCTGAGGTCCAGGTGCCCTGACCGCCTGGCGCGGTCCTGCTGCTGACACCGAGACGCCCCGGCGGCCCCGAGCCTCCGGGGCGTCGTCATGGCTGGCTCCGGCGGATCCGGTGGGGCCGGGGCGATCAGCCGGTGCTGACGGAGCTCGCCGCACCTGCCGGCGGCCAGGCCTGCACCGTGACGTGGTCGAGGAACCGGGCCAGGTCCGAGAACGTGATGGCGGCCCCGGCGGCCCGCAGGTCAGCCTCGCTGGTGGCGCCGGAGGCGATGCCTACTGCCGTCATGCCCGCCGCCACGGCGGCCAGCATGTCCCACCGCGAGTCACCCACGTACCACGCGGCCTGCGGTGCGACGTCCAGCTGGTGGGCGCCCTTGAGGAGCAGGTCGGGGGCCGGCTTGGCGTGCTCGACGTCGCTGCCGTCGATGACCAGCGGGTGGTGTGCCAGGCCCAGCGAGCCCACCGAGGCCACGGCCTCCTCCGGGCGACTGGAGGTGGCGATGGCCCAGGGCATCTCGATGGTGTCAAGGTGCGCCAGCGTCGCGGCTGCGCCGGTCAGAGGGCGTGGCGCCTGGTTGAGCTCGGCGAAGCGCTCTCCCGCCAGCCGCTCGATGTCGGCGTCGCCGCCGGGGGCCAGGGCCACGCCGGTGTGCTCTGCGCCCATCCGCGCCAGCAGCTTGCCGTCCGTGCCGATGAGCGGCGCCAGGTAGGCGCGGTCGACGTGGATGTCGAAGTCGGCGAACACCTCGAGCCAGGATTCGACTCGGGTCCCGACGGTATCCACCAGGGTCCCGTCGAGGTCGAAGAGGATGGCCTTCGGTCGGGCCAGGGCGTGAGGGGTCGTCATGTCGGTCTCCGTGGGCATGGCCGATAGCCTACCGGTCAGCGCTCGTCCTCGCCACGCGACCCATCGGAACGGTCCGCAGCGGGCGGCCACCGGCCGAGCTCGGACAGCTGTGCCTCCAGCGCGTCCGGTTCGGTGACCGGCTGTCGGCAGGCGAAGCCACGGCAGAGGTACGCGGTGGCCCGGTCGTCCAGTCGGACGCGGCCGTGCAGGAGGGGCACGGCAGATGCCTCCGGCGCCGGTGCCGCAGCCAGCACGAGGCCGGGTCGGTAGGCGCCGCGGGCCACGGACAGCAGCGCGTGCGTGTCTGGCGCATCGAGGTCGCCGACGATGGCCACCTCGTCGATGGGCGCGCCAGCGAGCTGGAAAGCCAGGAGCCACTGCCCGAAGCCGGTCGGATGCTCCGGGGCGATGGCCGCCATGGGGGCCAGGGCGGCCTCAGCTGCACTTCGGTAGCGGCCATCTCCGGTGAGCGCGGCCAGGCGCAGCAGCATGGTCGTGGCCGAGGCGCCCCCGGATGGCAGGGCGTTGTCCTGCAGGCTGCGCGGCCGTGCCACGAGCGTCTCGGCGTCATCGGCCGTGTCGCAGAAGCCGCCGTCCTCGGCACGGAAGTGGTCCAGCACCAGGTCCGCCAGCTCTCGGGCCGCCACGAAGAAGCGCTCCTCGAAGGTGGCCTCGTACAACGCCAGCAGACCCTCGGCGAGGTGGGCGTGATCTTCGAGGACGGCCGCATGCTTCGCATGGCCATCCTTCCAGGACCGTCGCAGCCGACCGTCCGACGTGCGCAGCTCGCGCAGCAGGAAGTCGGCCGCCTCCGTGGCCATCTCCAGGAAGGGCGGCTCACCCAGGGCCCGGCCAGCGTCGGCGAAGGCGGCCAGCGCCAGCCCGTTCCAGGAGGTCAGGACCTTGTCGTCGCGGGCGGGCTGGGGACGCTGGTCGCGACGGCGCAGCAGGCTCACGCGTGCCTGCGTGAGGGCCTCGCGGATCTCGTCGCGGGGCCGTTCGAGCTCCACGGCCAGCGACGTGTCGTCGCGCACGCGCCTGAGGATCGTGCGCCCCTCCCAGTTGCCGGCCGGTCGAACGTCGTAGGCGGTTTCGAAGAGAGGGGCGTCCTCGCCGAGGACCTCGCGGATCTCGGTCGCCTGCCAGGTGTAGGTGAGACCCTCCACACCGTCCGTGTCGGCGTCCAGGCTTGCGGCAAAGGCCCCGCCCGGCGGGTGGCGCAGCTCGTGGGCCATGAAGTCGAGCGTCTCTCGGGCCACGTAGGCATAGCGCTCGTCGCCCGTCGCCTGGAAGGCGTGGCTGTAGACACGCGCCAGCTGGGCGTTGTCGTAGAGCATCTTCTCGAAGTGCGGCGCGAGCCATTGGGCGTCGGTCGAGTAGCGTGCGAAGCCGCCGCCGAGGTGGTCGTAGATGCCGCCGTCAGCCATGGCGTCGAGCGTGCGGAGGGCCATGTCGCGAGGCTCCGGTGCTCCGGTCCGGAGGTGCTCGCGGAGCAGGAACTCGATCACCATCGGCTGGGGGAACTTGGGGGCGCCGCCCCAGCCGCCGTGCCGGGCGTCGAAGCTCGACCGCAGCCCGTGGACGGCCGTAGCGAAGCGCTCGGATGGGCCGACGCGGGGTTGGTCCGGCGGGCCAAGGCCCGACGGCTCGGTCTCCGTGCCGCCCTCGTGCGCCAGCGCCTCAAGCAGGCGTGATGGGAGGTCTTGATCGGCGCGGACCCGTGTCGCCATGGCGGTCGCGGCCTCCTCCACGTCCTCGCGGCGCTCCCTCCAGGCCTGGGCGATGGCCGAGAGGACCTGCCTGAAGGAGGGCATGCCATGGCGCGGCTGATCGGGGAAGTAGGTGCCGCCGTAGAAGGGCCGGCCGTCCGGCGTCAGGAAGACGCTCATGGGCCAGCCGCCCTGGCCAGTCAGGGCCTGGACGGCATCCATGTAGACGGCGTCGAGGTCGGGGCGCTCCTCACGATCCACCTTGATGGCCACGAAGTGCTCGTTGAGATCGGCCGCCGTGGCCGCGTCCTCGAACGATTCGCGCTCCATGACGTGGCACCAGTGGCAGGCCGCGTAGCCGATGGACAGGAAGATGGGGCGGTCCAGCTCGTGCGCCCGGGCCAGTGCCTCCTCGCCCCAGGGGAACCAATCCACGGGGTTGTGGGCGTGCTGCAGCAGGTACGGGCTCGTCTCGCTGGCCAGCCGGTTCGGGCGGCGCGGCGGCGCGGCAGGCAGCTCGGAGGGCGCGGCGGCGCGGCAGGCAGCTCGGAGAGGCGCGGCGGCGCGGCAGGCAGCTCGGAGGAGCGCGGATCCCTGGCAGGATCGTCGGGTCGGTCCGGTCGGTCGGGGGAGGACATGGCCGCTGCCATGGTACGTGGAGCATCCCAATCAGGGCCAGTGGCACGGCCCCTCGAGGCGCACCACCTCCCGGGCCACGACTCGCCCCAGGCGTGCGAGATCACGGCCCCGTGCCGCTGCGTGACCCACCGTCATGCCGCCAGTGACTGAACGGAACAAGCAGTCCGGACGTGCCTGTTCGTTCCATGCCCAAGACGCCTGATCTGACCGTTCGAGTGACGATCCAGTCACCCCTGACTGGACTGACGCTCCTGGAGCGGGCGCCTGGGTGCCGCGGGGCCCTCCGACTGTGGCGCACCGTCCGTTCAGTCACCAGCGACATGATCATGGCAACCTGCCCAGCGGCCCCAGCGGCCCCAGCGGCCCCAGCGGCCCCGCCGCCTCGGCGCGGCCCCGCGGCCCCAGCACCCCCGCGGCCCCAGCGCCTCGGGGTGGCTGCAGTGGCGACAGCACCGACCGGTCACAGGACCACGACCCCGTTTCGGGGCGGCAGGTGGCCTCGACGGAGGGCAGCCATGATCTCGGCGGTGTCCGCCGGGAAGGTGCTCGCCAGCGCGGTCCGGTGCTCACGGAGGACGATGCGGTTGTGGCGTGTCGCGGCGACGAGCAGCACCAGTCGATCAAGGCCTCCATCGCGCCACTTGAGCTCGCTCCGCCGCTGGACGGCTTGGATGTCGTGGATCCTTGTCTCGGCGTCGACGCCGATCGTGCCCGGCCCGTCAAGCACCACGTCCCACGCCCGGGAGTCCCCGGCTCCCACGACCGGCACCTCGCTCCGCCAGCTGAACCCTCCATCCAGCTCCCCGCGGAAGCGACGGAGCAGACGAAGCTGGCCGGCGTCTCGGACGACTTCACCCTCCGGGTACACCTTCAGGCTGAGACGTAGTCCGAGTGCCGCGCAGTGTTTGGCCAGCTCGTCGACACCTGCCGAGTTCCGCTGCGCACGCTCGATGCGGCTGACCTTCGACTGGCTGAGGCCCGCCACCCGGCCCACGTGCTCCTGGCTGAGGCCAGCGGTCAACCGCGCCTCGCGCAGCTCAGCCGCGATGTCATGCATGAGGGCCTGGGCTCGCCATCGTCCGCGATCCCGGGCGCGCTGCGCCGTGGGCATGCGCAGAGACTGAGCACGTCCGCTTGCTCCGGCGGTGCCGTGCCGCTTGTCCGGCGGTGCCGTGCGGCTTCTCCGGCATCGACCCAGCTCTTCGCCGCGACTTGACCGCGACTTCGCAGCGACTTGACGCCGACGTTGCCGCGACTTCGCGCTGACGTGTAGGGTCAGGGAATGGAGACTGGTAAGAGCCGTCTCGCCGCCCTCGTCCTGGCGGCCGGCGCGGGATCGCGCTACTCGACGCAGCCCGGTGCGAAACTCCTCGCCGACCTCGACGGGCAGCCCCTGCTGGCCCACGTCCTCGAAGCCGTGCGCGCATACCGGCCCGTCCGAACCATCGTGGTGCTCGGCCACGGATCAGCCGACATCGAGCGACACATCCCCTGGCAGGGTGAGCTGCGCGTGGTCAATCCCACACCTGAACGAGGCCTCTCCTCGTCGCTGCAGGTCGGCATCCACGCGCTCCTGAGCCTCACGAGACCGCCCGCCGGTGCCTTCATCGTGCTGGGCGACCAGCCGCGTCTGCGGCCGGCGGTCATGCGTGCCCTGGCGGAGGTCGCCACAGGCGAGGGTCCCGACGGCCGACCATTGGTCGTTCCCTGCTACGCGGACGAGCCCGGCCCGCGGAACCCGGTGCTGCTCATGCGGTCAGCCTGGGGTTGGGTCGCTGAGCTGTCGGGGGACCAGGGGCTGGCCGAACTGATGGCATCACGCCAGGATGCGGTCCGCGAGGTCCTGGTCGATGGCGTGATGCCGGATGTCGATGAGCCGACCGACCTGGCCCGCCTTTGGACCGAAGACGCCCGACCTACCAGCCGCCCTCTTCGCGAAGCAGGCGATGCAGGACTCGACCGCTGACGGAACGGCGATACGCGGCCGTCGATCGTACGTCGTCGATGGGCGAGATCTCGTCGGCAAGGACCGCGGCCGCTTCGTCAGCGATGGCCTCTCGCGGGGACGCCCCCTCCAGCACGGCCTCCGTGCGTCGAGCCCGGATGGGCGTCGCGGCGACGGAGCCAAGAGCCAGGCGCACCTCCGTCCAGGTCGGCCCGTCCTCCCGGTAGCTCAGTGCCATGACGACCTTGGAGATGGCCTGGGCGGCTCGCCCCCCGACCTTGCGGAAGCGTGTGCGCCGTCCGCGCTCCACGGGAAAGCGCACGCGCAGCAGGAGCTCGTCGGGTCGTAACGCGGTCTGCCGATAGCCGGTCCAGAACTCGCGCGCCGGGATCGACCGTTGACCGGCCACCGAGCCCACGTCGAACGTCGCGTCCACGGCCAGCAACACGGGCAGCGAATCGCCCGCCGGGGAGGCGTTGCAGATGTTGCCGCCGATGGTGCCGCGGTTCTGGATCTGCGCCGCGCCGATGGTGGCGGCCGCTTCTGCGAGGGCTGGCAGCCTCGCCCGGACGACTGGGGAATGCCGCAGCTCCGTCCAGGTCGTGATCGCGCCGATGGCGACGTCGTAGCCGTCGTAGCTGACACCCCGCAGTTCGCCCAGCCGCCACAGGTCGAGCACCGCGGCCGGCGCATCGACGACGTCGGCCTCCAGCTGGACCATCAGATCCGTGCCCCCGGCCAGCGGGCGAAAGCCGCCGCTGGCCATGACCTCCAGCGCCTCGCCCAGCGTTGCCGGGCTGACGACCGGCGGTTCGACGCTCATGCCGGGCCAACGCTCGGGTCGATGACGATCAGCGCGGAGAAGTAGCGACGGAAGAAGCCGCGATCTCGCGAGAGAAGGCGATCCGCCTGCGTCACGGCGTGGGCACCCACCAGGAAGTCCGGCATGAGCCGCATCGGGCTGCCACCCTCGGATCGATAGCGGCGCCAGATCTGGCCCCCGAGGCTCGCCGCCTCCTGGGTGGGCGCGTCGTAGGACACGCCGAGGTCGTTCATGGCCGCTGCCAGGTCGTCCGGTGTCCCGAACCACGCCGCCGTCTCCGCCCAGACGACATCCATGGCGACCAGTGCACCGGCCCGACGAGCCTCGGACAGGGCGCGCGCGGATCGACGCGCCAGCGGCTCCTCACCCGAGAAGATGTCGAGGAGGACGTTCGTGTCGACGGCAGTGATCACGTCTCGGGCGGCAGCACGGCCGGACCACGCATCTCGTCGATGATCTGGTCGACCGGATCGGGGAGGGTCAGCATCCCATACACGCGCAGGATGGCGTCATCGTCGACGACCTTTTCGAGGATGACGCGCCCTCCTTGCTCCGTGATCTCCACCCGCTGACCGGGCCGCAAGCCCAGCCGATCACGCACGGGCTTGGGGATCGTGACCTGGCCTCGCTCGCCGACCGTGGACCGCATACTCGCAGGATATGTATGAGCCTTCATACCGTCAACTTTCGCAGGTCAGCATCAATGCGGGCCCTGTCGTGCCAGGGCTGCCAGCTCGATGGCCTCGATGATCTTCGTGTAGCCCGTGCAGCGGCAGAGGTTGCCGGCGATGGCCGTCCGGATGTCCGCGTCTTCAGGCCCGCCGCCGGCGTCGAGGTAGGCCTGCGCGGCCATGAGCATGCCTGGCGTACAGATGCCGCACTGTGCGCCCCCGGACTCGAGGAAGGCCTGCTGCAGCGGGCTCAGGGTCGCTGTCTGGGCATCGCTGAGACCTTCGACGGTGTGGACCTCCGAGCCATCGACCTGACAGACGGGCACCAGGCAGCTGTCCACGACGAGGCCATCGACGATGACCGAGCAGGCACCGCACTCACCCTCCCCGCAGCCCTCCTTGGTCCCGGTGAGGCCCAGGTCCTCGCGCAGGACATCCAGCAATCGCCGCATGCCCGGCACCGACACCTCGCGCAGCTCGCCGTTGACGGTGAAGCGGTACACGTCGCCGCTGCCCGCCTGCTCGCGGACGAGTGTCATGGGCTGCCCTCCGGGTCCTGGGTCAGCGACGCCAGCGTCTCCAGCACGCGTTCGGGGGTCGCCGGCAGCTGCGTGATCCAGCCGCCCACGGCATCGTGGATGGCGTCCACGATGGCCGGCGCGACAACGTCCATGGGCAGCTCGCCGACCCCCTTGGCCCCGTGCGGCTCCCCGCCGAAGGGCTTCTCGACGAGGATGGCGGTGATGGTCGGGGCATCCATCGACGTCGGGATGAGGTACGTGGAGAGGCGGTCGTTCAGGTAGCGGCCCTGGTCCAGCTTCATCTCCTCGATGGTGGCGTAGCCGACGGCCTGCAGCGTGCCGCCTTCGACCTGGCCCTCCGCCAGGACGGGGTGGATGACGCGGCCCACGTCATCGGCCGACACCACGCTGCGCACCTGGACCTGGCCGGTGTCGAGGTCCACGTCGACGCGGGCCACGGCGCAGGCCCAGCCGAACGCCGGGTAGGCATCGCCCTGGTAGGTGACGTCGTCGAAGTCGACATCGGGGTAGGGCTCGAAGCGCTGGTCGATGCGGGTCGCGCCATTCGCGCGCGCGTCCTGGCGGTACGTCTCCGCGAAGGGCGCGCCGCTGCGGGCCTCCACCGTGGCACGCAGGCGCTTCGCGGCGCGGATGACGAGGCCGCCCACGATCATGGCCGTGCGGGAGGCCACCGTCGGGCCGCTGTCGGGCACGATCGAGGTGTCCACGGGAGCCATCTCCACCTCGCCCGGGTCGATGCCCAGGGCCTCCGCGGCCAGCATCGGGAAGATGGTCTTGGTGCCCTGGCCGATCTCCGTGTTGGCGATGAGCACACGGACGACCCCGTCATCGCCCAGCTCGATGCCGGCAACGCTGGCGAGGCGCACCTCACCCCGGCCCGTGAAGCCAGCGCCATGCCAGGCCAGGGCGACGCCGATGCCCGGCGCAGCATGGATGCGCGTCGAACGGACGCCTCGGCCGGCCTCCGCTGCCTGGGCCCAGCGGATCGCTCGCGTCTGTTGGCTGACCTCGTAGACGCGCTCGTACTCGGCCGCCTCCACGGCGCGCTCCAGGACCTCTGCGGCGCCGACGGACTCCCGGAGCACCTGGCCCGTGGGCGTGACCCCGCCCTCACGGTAGAGCCAGCGTCCACGCAACACCGCTGGCGAGATGCCCAGCTGATCCGCCACACGCGCCACCTGGAGCTCGGCGGCGAATTCCACCTGTGGTGCACCGAAGCCGCGGAAGGCGCCATTCGGCGGCGTGTTGGTGGCCATGGCCCGGCCGCGGATGCGCACGTTGGGGCACTCGTAGGGACCGCCGGCGTGGAGCACGCCGCGCGAGAGCACCACCGGCGTCAGGGTGCAGTACGCGCCGCCGTCCATGACGACCTCGATGTCCTGGGCGACGAGGCGGCCATCCGCGTCCACGCCCGTGCGGTGCCGGACGATGGCGGGGTGGCGTTTGGTGGTGGCCGAGATGTCCTCATGGCGGTCGTAGATCATGCGCACCGGTCTGCCGACCCGCTGGGCCAGCAGGGCAGCGTGGATGGCGAGGATGGAGGGGTACTCCTCCTTGCCGCCGAAGCCACCGCCAGTCTCCGCCTGGGTGATGACAGCTTGCGTGTCATTCAGGGCCAGCGCGCGCTTGAGCGCCTCGTGCACGTAGTAGGGGCACTGCATGGAGCCCGTGATGGTGATGCCGCCATCCGGCCGGGGCTCCGCGATCATGGCCTGGTTCTCGATGTAGAGCTGCTCCTGGTGCCCGACGCGGTACTCGCCCTCGACCACGAGCATGGCTGCCGCGAACCCGGTCTCCAGGTCCCCGCGGTCGATCTGGTAGGCGGCGAACTGCTGGCTGGAGGCGAGCGGGTCGAGGACCGGCTCCAGGGGTTCCGTGCGCAGACGGATCCGTCGCCGGGCCTCGCGGAGCGTGGCCTTGTCCGGGGCGGCCACGAGGGCCACCGCCTCTGCGTGGTGGCGGATGACGCCCGCCGCCAGCGCCGGCATGTCCTCCTTGAGGGAGCTCACGATGTTGTCGCCGGGGATGTCGTCGGCGGTCATCACGACGACGGTCGACCAGTCGAAGGCCGGGTCGAGCTCAAGGCCGAACAGGCGCGCGTGGGCCTCCGTGGAGCGGACCGTGGCGCCGTACCAGGCACCGGGGAAGACGAGGTCGTCCGTGTAGCGGGCCTTGCCGGTCAGCTTGTCCGGCCCCTCGCGCCGCAGAGGCGCCGGGCGTGCTCGACCGAGCGTCGGCACCGGCGCCTGCCCGGGCATGGCTACCGGAAGCACGACGGGAGTGTCGGTCAAAGATCCCCGCTGCTCCAGGGCGTCGCTCACGCTCCTCGCTCCCACATCGCGCCATTCTGCACAGTTTCTCGCGGGAGCGGTGGACGTCCGGGGCGCCGCACATGCCTGGCGCCCGTCGGCACGGAGCTCCACGCTGCTCAACGCACTTTGATGTCACACATCAAGTGAGGTTGACAGGTGATGACAAGCGGGCATACCATCATGCCCGCCATGACATCAGCATTCTTCGTCACCCTTCGGGAAGGCTTGGAGGCCGCCCTCATCGTCGGCATCATCGTGGCCTACTTGGTGAAGGTGGGGCGTCGCGATGCCGTCCGCCTCGTGGCTTATGGAGTGGCCGCCGCCGTTGCCGTCTCGGTGGCCGTGGGCGTCGTCGTCTTCGCCACCGTCGGCGAGCTGCCGGAGGTGGCGCAGGAGACCTTCGAGGGGATCGCAGCCGTGCTGGCGGTCGTCGTCCTGACCTGGATGCTCTTCTGGATGCGCCGCCAGGGCCGGGCGATGCAGGGTGAGCTGGAGACCAGCGTGGCAGCCGCGCTCGACCGCGGCTCCACACTCGCGCTGGCTGGCCTGGCCTTCGTGGCCGTGGTCCGGGAGGGCCTGGAGACGGTCCTCTTCATGCTGGCGATCGTGGGCTCGTCGGACGACGTCGTGGCCACCATGCTGGGCGCCACGCTCGGCCTCGCGGTGGCGATCGCCATCGGCTACGCCATCTTCGCCATGGGCGTGCGCGTCAACCTGCGCCAGTTCTTCACCGCGACCGGCATCCTGCTCATCTTCGTGGCGGCCGGGCTGTTGGCGCACGCGGTCCACGAGTTCACCGAGGCCGGCTGGCTGCCTGAGACCGCCGTGGCCTTCGACCTGTCCGGCGTCCTCAGTCGCGACGGGCTCATCGGCTCCATGCTGGCGGGCCTCTTCGGCTACCGGCCCGCACCGACCTGGTCGGAGCTGATCGCCTACTTCGCCTACCTCATCCCGGTCCTGGTCATCTTCCTGGCGCCGTCTCGGACCCAGGCACGCGTCGCCGTCGCGGCCGAGTAGGAAGAGGGCGCACCTCGACTCGCGTGAGTCGGTAGCATGGTGGCCATGTACGAGCTCTGGCTGTTCCTTCACGTCCTCGGCGCCATCGTGGCCTTCGGCTTCGGGTTCTACGCCCCGGTCTTCGGCGCCGCCGCCGCGCGCGAACCGCAGCACGGCAACTGGTACATGCGCGCCGCGAAGCGCGTCTCGGACATGATCCTCATCCCGGTGGCCATCTCGATGCTCATCACCGGGACGCTGCTCGTGGTCGAGACCGGCGGCTTCCGCCGCTTCCAGGAGCTGTGGCTGACGATCTCCTTCATCCTCTATGTCATCGCCCTGCTCATCGTCTTCCTCGGTCAGCGTCCGGGTCTCAAGAAGGTCATCGAGCTGACCTCCGCCCCGCCCGGCCCGGGCGGCCCACCGGCGGAGGTCCCGGTCCTGCTGGCTCGCCTGCGCCTCTTCGGCTTCGTGCTCCTGGCGCTCGTCATCGCCATCGTGGCGCTGATGGTCTGGAAGCCGCTTCTCTAGCTCACGGCCACACGGCGCCCGGGTCCCCTCGGTCTAGCCGGCGCTGCGGTCATCCGAGGCTGGCGCGCCAGCGCTCAGGCGCAGCGTTGAGGCCTCTCGCCGCGCCTCGCGGCTCTCCCCGACGAGCAGCGCCGAGAGCCGCAGATAGCGCTGGTAGACGGCCTCATAGCGCTCCGCGCGCTCCACATCCGGCTCGGTCATACGCAGTGGCGGACGGGCGGCCTCGCTGGCCTCGGCGAAGCCACCGTACACGCCGGTCCCGATGCCTCCCAGCAGCGCTGAGCCGACGCCGCTCCGCTCAGGCGCATCGACGTAGGCCAGGGGTGCCCCGAAGACATCGGCCAGGATGCCGCGCCACAGCGGGCTGGCCAGGCCGTTGCCCGTCGCCAGCCAGGTCTCGCAGCGGCCGCCGGCGTCGATGATGGCGTCCCGGGTGGCCCGCAGCGAGCAGGCGACGCCCTCCAGCATGGCCCGCGCGAGGTGGGCGCGACGATGGTGCAGCGTGAGCCCCACGAACGCGCCGGTGGCATCTGGCTCCATGATGGGCGAGCGCTCTCCGACGAGGTAGGGCAGGAAGATGAGGCCATCGGCGCCAGCGGGGACGTCACGGGCGATGCGGTCCAGGTGCGCGTAGGGGTCCTCTGCCTGGAGTCGGAGTCGGTCGCGCAGCCAGCGCAGCGAGAGCCCGGCAGACAGCGTCGCGCCGAGCTGGTACCAGCGCTCCGGCGCGGCGTGGCAGAAGGTGTGGATGCGGCCCGCGCCGTCGGCAAGGGGCGCGTCCGTCGCCACCAGGATCTGTCCGCCCGTCCCCAGCGTCACCGAGCCGTTGCCCGGGTCGAGAAGCCCATTGGCGACCGCCTGGGCCGGCTGGTCGGCGCAGCCCGCCACCACCGGGACGCCGGGTTTGAGGCCCAGCTCCGTGGCCGCGGCGCGGGTCAGCCGGCCCGCCACCGCGCTCGACTCGAGCAGCGGCGGCAGCAGCCGCTCGGGCACGCCGAGCCGCGAGCAGAGGTCCGACGACCACGTCCGCGCGGCGATGTCGAAGAGCGCCGTCGCCGAGGCGTCGCTGATGTCGGAGGCGACCTCGCCGGTGAGGCGCAAGCGCAGGTAGTCCTTGGGCATGACGGCCACGGCTGCGGCATCCAGTCGGGCCGGATCATGGCGCTGCAGCCAGACCATCGAGGGGGCCATGAAGCCGGCGGCGGGGCGCGTCCCGGCGATCGACAAGAAGGTCGCGACCCCGACCTGCGCCTCAAGCTCTGGGATGAGGCTGGCCGTGCGCTGGTCGGCCCAGGTGATGGCGTGCCCCACCGGCCGGTGCTTGGCATCGAGCAGCGCGAAGCCGTGCATGTGGCCGTCAAGGCCGATGGCATCCACCTCGTGGAGACGAGCCTTGTGCATCGCTGCGCGCACGGCCATGACCGTGTTCGACCACCAAGCCACCGGGTCCTGCTCGGCGCGATTGGGCTCCGGCACCTCCATGGGGATCTTCTCGCGCCCACCCCAAGGACCGTGCCCGTCTCATCGATGACGATCGCCTTGACCGACGAGGTGCCAAGGTCGATGCCCAGCAGCGCGGCCATGGGTTGAATGCTAGCCGCTGCTACTCCGCCTGGGGCAGTCGATTCCCACGCACCCACGCCGCTCGCACCATGCCTGCTCGCTCGCGGAAGATGACGCGGCTGATGGTCTCATCGAGATCGCTGCAGGCGCTCGCACCCGGCGGGCGGCCAGCCTCAACGTCGACGGCGATGAGGTCGGCCTCCTTGCCGGCCTCCAGCGAGCCGATGACGTCCCCGAGCCCGAGGGCCTCCGCGCCCCCCAACGTGCCCAGGCGCAGCCAGTCGAGCGGGCCCGGCGGTCGAGGGCCGTCAGGATCGAGCGTGTGGTGTGAGTTCTGCTGGTAGAAGCCGTCGCGCATCTGGGTGATGACCGACAGCTCCGGCGCGCCGGCCACATCGGTGCCCAGGCCCACGCGGACGCCTGCAGCCCGGTAGCGCGCCAGGGGCATGACACCGCTGCTGATGAACATGTTGCTGACCGGGCAATGGGCGACGGCCGAGTCCGTCTCGACGACACGGGCCAACTCGCGGTCGGAGAGGTGGATGGCGTGCGCCAGGAGCGCCTGTGGGCCCAGGGCGTTGGCGCGGTCATAGACGTCGAGGTAGTCGAGGGCCTCGGGGAAGAGGGCGGCGACGGTGGCGATCTCGCGGCGATCCTCGGAGACGTGGGTCTGCCAGGTGGCGCGGTAGTGGGCGGCCAGGGCGGCCGACTCGCGGAGCAGGTCCGCGCTGCAGGAGACAGCGAAACGCGGCGTGAAGGCATACCGGAGGCGACCGTCGGCGGCGCCGTGCCAGCGCTCGCAGAGCTCGGCCGACTGGCGCAGGCTGGTCTCGAGGCGCTGCTCGGGGGCCAGGCGGTCGTCGTAGCTGGCGCGATCCATCATGACCTTGCCGAGGATGGCGCGGATGCCGTGCGTTTCGGCGGCCTGGAAGCAGGCGTCCAGGCTGTCTGCCCAGATGGCGCCGTAGCCGGCGAAGGTGGTCGTGCCCGCGGCTGCCATGGCCCGGTATACCTGGGGGGCTTGGCGCGCCGCCCGTGCAGCATCGAAGTCGTGCTCCAGCGGGAAGACGTAGCGCTCGAGCCAGGCCAGCAGATCCATGCCGGCACCCAGGCCGGCAGCGGGTACCTGGGGGATGTGGACGTGGGTGTCGACCAGCCCGGGCATGACGACCAGCGGGCGAAGGTCGATGGTGGTGGCACTTGGCACGGCGGACGACTGCGCGGCCTCCGAGTCCAAGGCCGCGACCCCCGGGGTCCGGTCCGCCGCTGCACCCACGAACCCGATGCGACCGGCCGCGTCGACCTCGATGAGTCCGTCTGGCTCCCACAGCGTCGTGCCATCGGCGAGCGCCGAGAGCAGGCGCGCGCGCACGGCGAACGGGGGTCGATCAGGGAGCGTGACTGGCACGGCGGGGAGCGTAGGGGGCCGCCGCGTCGGCGTCAAACGGTCGGGGTCCGCTGGCCAGGCGACCCGCGCATCGCTCTGTGCTCGGTCCCAGCGCGACGACCATGTGACGGGACTCAGCGGGGCCTCAGGTCAGGGTCGGTCGAAGACCTCGTGACCGCCGATGCGACGCCAGCGGATTCCCAGCTGCCCGTCGATCAGGATCCACTCGAAGGTGGCGCGCCCGTCCGGCCCTGCGAAGGACCAGGTCATCTCCCAGATGCCCGGCACACCCTGCAGATGTCTGACGCGGAGGCCCTTCGGCCAGGGTGTCGACGGGTCAAGGGCGAAGCGCTCGCGGGCCGGCTGGAAGTCGTCGCGGAGGACTGTCAGGAACCGAGCCCGCTCCGCGGGGGTCAGAGCCCGCCAGTTGCCCACGAACTGCCGCGTCTCGTCGTGCTTCAATCGCCACTGACCTCCTGTAGGTGGGCGATGAATGCATCGACGTTCTCGAACGTCGTCACCCGGCCCGCGGCGATATCCTCGTCCGCTTCGCGCTCCCCGGCCTGCCAGCGCTCGGTCCAGAACCAGGCCTGGTCGGCCGGGATGGGCAGGACCGGCTGCAGCTCGATGTGGCCGTCCTGGTGCTCGATGATCTGTACCTGCGCACCCGGCTCGTCAAGGTGCATGCGCCTCCGGAGGTCAGCAGGCAGGGCGATGGTCCCGCGGGCCTGCACCGCGACGAAGTAGCTCTTCATGATGGGCAGCAGGATAGCAGCGATACCGCTTTGCGGTAAAGCAGTCATGGGACTGGGGCGAGTGGTAGGCGCTCCAGGGGGCATCGGGCCGGTCAGTTCGCGCGGTGCTCCGCCAGCCTGTCAGCCGGGACGGCGATGGCGGGGTTCAGTCGCCCGTCCAGGAGCACGAAGAGGGGCAGGTCCAGGGCGTTCATGTCTGCCTCCGCGAACTCTTCCAGGATGAGATGGGCGAGCCCGGGCTCCGCGTCGAGCGGCATGAGCAGCAGCAGGTCTCGCATGGGTGCCATGAGCAGGCCGTCACGCGCGCCCAGCACCCGGGTCAGCTCGTCCGGCACGAGAAGCAGGGATGAGGCCCAGCCTTCCCGCGACTGGAAGGCTACGGTGGGAACGTCACAGATGCGCTCGTGGATGAGCGCGAACTGCCGACGCAGGCGGACCCGCACGCGGATGTTGGAGAGCGCGCGGCGGAAGGCCTGGTCCTCCGTGACGCCCCAGCGATCCACCTGGGCGTGGTTGACGAAGAGCATGGCCGGCCCGATGTCCAGGCCGAGCGTGACGCGGATGCCGGGCGGGTACTCGCGCTCCGGCAGGTCGTCCGTCCCGGGCGGAAGCGGCCGGCGCCGGGGGAGGGCCGGGCGGAGGCGTGGCGCAACCTCCTCCCAGGGTGCCTCCAGGTCCACGGCCTCGATGGCAGCCATGACCTCGTGAACGTCTGCCGTGGTGACCAGGGGGTCGCTCGTGATCGTCATGGCGCCACGATGACGACGGGCTCTTCGCGCCGGCTTATCGGGGACCAGTCTCTGGCTTCGTCGGTCCCCGACCACGGTGGATAGTCATCCTGACTGACTCCGGCATGCCCGTAGTCGACTGGCGGCGGCAGGGCGACGCACCAGCCACGTGCCGCCACCGTCGTGCCGGTAGCATCGGACCCATGACGCTCCAGGACGAGGCCATCATCGCGGAAGGGCATGCGGAGGAGCTGATCTCCAGGGCGCCGGATGAGGGACCCGTTGTCCATGGGCCCGCGCAGCCGTGGCTGACCGATGTGCGCCGCTCCTACCTCGACCAGGCGGCCATCGGCTACCTGATCTACATGGTCGGTGCGGTCACCGCCTTCCTGGCCACGGCCCTGGCCCTGTCCGACGGGCAGGCGGGCCTCCACTCCTCGGCCATGGCCGTGGGCATGATCACCGCCAGCCTGACCAGCCATCGGCTTGACGAGCGTTTCGGGATCCGCGCCGTCCACATCACGGGGCTTGCCGTCTCGCTGCTGGGTGCCCTGCTCATAGCCTGGGCGCCGAACTTCGGCGTGACCCTGGCGGGTGCCGCCGGTGTGGGCCTCGGTTGCGGGGTGCTGCTCGGGCACGTCAACGCGGCCGTCTCGGCCAGCGGCGGGGTCCGGGCACTCATCCAGTTCACCCGCTCGACCTTCGTCTCGATGCTCCTCTCGGTCACGGTCCCCGTCGTCATCGGCGTGGGTATCGCGGTCGGGGCGGGCTGGCCGTTGGTCGTCGCCCCGCTCTTCCTGCTCGTCGGCATCGCTGCCTGGGCCACCCGCAGCCGGGCCGATCGTCCACCCGGCACGGCCACTCTCGACGGGCGCCTGCCCGGCGCCTTCTGGCTGTCCTGGGCGCTCACCGTCCTCGTCGTCTGCCTGGAGTTCGGCATCCTCTTCTGGGCCAGCACCGTGGTGGAGCGTTCGACCGGCGTCTCGCTGGCCGACGCGACGCTCACGATCTCGGTCTACATCGGGGGCATCATCGTGGGCCGCGGGCTCCTCTCGACCCACGCCGTCGGGAGAAACGACCCGGTTTGGCTGCTGCGCGGCGGACTGCTGCTCACGTTCATCGGCTCGACGCTGGTGTGGATGTCGCCGGGCTACGAGTCGAGCATGGTGGCCATGTTCGTCTGCGGCTTTGGCCTGGGCTGGCTGTACCCCATCGCCGGGTCCGTCACGCTGGCCATGGCGCCGCACCTTCCGGCCCTGGCCTCCGCGCGGCTCGTCCTGGCGTCCGGGGTGGCCATCCTCTCCGCGCCCTTCATCCTGGGTGTCGTCGCGGACGTGACCGGTGTCGTCACCGCCTGGTTGCTCATCCCGGGGCTGTGCGTGGCCTCCGCGCTGCTGACCGTGCCGGTAGCCCGAGCGCGGGCCTCACACGCCGCGTCCGACTGATCCTGGTCTGGCTGGCTGGGCTGGCCTGCCGTGTGGCCGACAGGTCAAGCCAGAACGACGCAGCGCAGACCCGGCACGCGGGTGAAATCAGAGTCGAAGGTCACGAGGTACCCGGCCGTGCCCATCGTGACCGCGGCGATCCAGACGTCGTTGGCGGGGATGGGCGTGCCCGCGCGGCGTAGCACCGCGATCAGTTCTCCGTACCGTCGTGCCGTTGCTTGGGCCACATCGACGGTGGACACGAATGGCTCACTGAGGAACTCGGCCAAAGAGGCGCGGTTCTGGTCCGCTCGGCGACCCAGTTCGAAGGCTGCCTCCAGTTCCCCGATGACGATCACGGGGACGTACACGAGGGGCGCCCTTCTCAGCAGATCCAGGACATCTGCATGACCGGTGCGCAGGTGCGAGTACGCCGAGGTGTCGAGGACGATGGAGTCGGTGGGCTCAGCGCCAGGTGTCGGCATCGACCTGGCGCTGGCTCGCGAGTGCTTCAGAGAAGGCGACGAGGTCTTCGTCGCTCCACGTCACATAGCGCTGCAGGCGCTGCAGCCGCTGATCAGCGCCCACGGCTTCCTCCAGGATCTGCTTGACGGTCGCGTTGACGCTGCGACCACGGGCGCGACTGACGTTCTCCAGACGCACAGCCACGTCATCAGGGACACCGCGAATGGTCAACTGCCGGCTCATGCCTGCACCGTATCACAGATGTGCAGGCATGCGGGTGATTCCGCTCTCGTCAAGCCTCCCGAGGGTCGATCGATTCGGCCCACGATGCGTCCAGTACCGCCTCGTCGTGGGCCTGAGCTCGCCCGCGGACAGCGGCTGCAGAATCTCCGCCACTTCGATGCTTGAGGCCCCACTACGGCCGCTCCTCGAGCGTCGTGGAGATCTCCGCGACGACGCCGGCAAGGCGGTCGCGGATGTCGCACTCCCAGACCTCGAAGACGCGCCAGCCGGTTTCCTCGAGCTGGTGGCGCTTGCGCGCGTCGCGTTCCCGGTTGAGCTCGAACTTGCGCGCCCAGAACTCCGGGTTGGACTTGGGCAGGTTCGGATGGCAGCGCGGGCAGTGGTGCCAGTAGCAGCCGTGCACGAAGATGGCGACGCGACGGCCGGGATACGAGATGTCGGGCCGCCCCGGCGCGCGCTTCCAGTTCAGCCGATAGCCAGGGTGCCCGGCCCCACGCAGAGCCGTGCGAAGCTGCCGTTCGGGCCTCGTGTCCCGGGCGCGATTCGCCCGCATGACCGAGCGCACGGCGGGCGACGTTGGCGGCGGATTGGGCAGCTGGAGCCGGGGCACAGCCAAGAAGTATGGCTGCGCGAGCGTGATCGAAGCGCAGGAGAAGTGCCGAGTCGCATACTCCGGTGATGCGCATGCGGATCGAGAGCCATCGGTACGCGGAGGACGTCCTGGAGGCGAGATTCCGGGACCAATGGCACGAAGTTCGGGAGGTGCTCGGCACGCTCGAGGTGCCGTTGCGGCCCGCGGGTCCGTTCACACGCCAGGGGCGCCCCAAGACGCCGAAGCGTCAGCAGCGCGACTTCGGCGGTCGACGCGCCAACGTCCTGTTGCCCATCGACCAGTCGGCCATGAATAGCCTCATCGATGAGGCGCTCGTGACCCTCGGCTGGAGGCGCCAGCCCTGGGTCCTGGTCGACCAGGATGGGCAGCCCATCGACACGCGACTCCGCGGGGACTTCGAGAAGAACGGCGTCTTCATCGAGGTCGAGTTCGGGAACGTCGCCAGCCTCTACCGCGACCTGTTCAAGTTCCACATCGCGGGCACGAGTGGCGCTGCGGAGCTCGGCATCATCGTGGTCGCGACCGCCCAACTGGCGGCTTTCTTCGACCAGGGCCAGGCGACCTGGGAAACGGCGACCGGGCTCCTGCCCTACATGCGGGTCGGCCTCCAGCTCCCCACCGCGATCATCGGGCTGGATGTCAACGATTGGACTCGCGTTCAGGAGCGTTACGACGACATGCTCGCCGTCCTTGAGACGAACGGGGAAACGGGCCATGCATTCGAGGCCGTGCTTCGCGAGCCGACTCCGGAGGTCTCGCTCGAGTAGCCGTGCCTACGAGCCGACCGACTCTCCGATGTCGACCGGGTCCTCGTCCATCTCGTGGCCATCACGAAGCTCCGCCATCAGTTCGCGGCCGACGCGTTCGATGAGTCCCACGACGAGGGCGTTGCCCATCATGAAGGCACGGCGGCCATCGGGCATGCCGGTGTCCGTCCAGTCGTCCGGGAAGCCGTTGAGGCGCTCCAGTTCGCGCGGGGTCAGGCGGCGGTATCGCCCGTCCTCGACCTGGACGATGTGCTTGAAGCGCGAGGGGGTCCGGCCGCCCTCGCCGGTGAGGATCGTACGCGACGGCCAGTCCGTCCGGTCGGGGTAGGGGATGGGACCCTCGACGTAGAAGTACGGCGTGTTCGATTCCTTGTGGTAGCGCTGCTCTCGCTTGGCGCCCTTGAGGTACTGCCAGCGCGGCAAGCTGATCGGGCGTGATGAAGTACTCGGCGGGGATGTCATCGGCGGGCTCCAGGATGTCGGCCGAGGACCTGCCGCGGGCCGTCCCAGGCGGGCTCGACGTCCAGCGTCCAGACGTGGCGGTGGGACATGTAGCCGGCGTTGCGGAAGGGCGACTCTCCCTTGGTGGACCCGAAGGATTCGGAGACCTCGGCGGCATCGCCCTCGACGTTGAACGTCTCTGACGATGACAACGTCTGGCCCCGGCTCGATGGGCAGCGCGCGGGCCAGCGTGCCGCGGTAGATGACCTCGTTTGGGTCTCGTGGCTGCTCGCCGGCCAGGCGACCGACGATGAGCACGCGTCGGCGCTTCTGGGGGAAACCGTAGTCCGCCGCGTTGACGACTCGCCATTCCACCTCGTAGCCGAGGTTGGCGAGCGTGGCGAGCATCACGCCGAAGTCTCGGCCTCGCTGGCTGGTCGGGCTCTTGAGGAGCCGGTCGACGTTCTCCAGGAAGAGATAGCGGGGGCGCTTCATCGTGAGCAGGCGGTGGATCTCCCACCAGAGGACGCCCTTCTTGCCCACGATGCCGACGGCCTGGTTGAGCGTCTTGGCCACGGAGTAGTCCTGGCAGTTGTGGACGACGCACCCATCGGCGGTGTACGACTCGTCTTCTTCGACCGACAGGTTGTAGACCGTCTCCGGGCCGCCGGTTCGCACCTGGCGCACGAGCTTCCAGCCGTACGCTCCCTCGACGAAGGCCGATCGATTGCGGGGTGGGACCACGAGCTGGTACTGCCGGCGCTGGTTGACGACCCGGCCTTCGATGACAGTCACCTCGGGCACAGCGGCCTCGTGGATGCTGGCCACGACACCGTGCGCGTGATGAGCCAGCAGCGCGATGCCGAGAGCCAGGCCACGACTGACGGTCGTGGCTCTCCAGCCGCGCTGCCACGCGCTTCCATCTCCGCTGGCGTATCCGTCGAGCAGGGCTCTGGCGCGTGCGACGTCGATACCGAACAGCCAGCCCGGGATGCGCTTGCCATCGGCGCCCTGCCCGAAGTCCTCAAGCCAGCGGTGGAAGGACGAGCGCGTAATGTGGAACTTGACGACCGTGCGCTCGTCCGACGGCGTGCATGGGAAGACGCGCCGGATGCGCTCCTCCACCTCCGCCGCCTCATCCTTCGCCGCACAGATGACGACGCGACCCTTGCCTCCCGGGGTGGCTCGCCAGCCATCGGCCAGGTAGCGTCCAACCACCCAGTAGAAGTCCTCCGTCTGGTCGGTGTCGACCGGGGCTGCGGGGTGCTCCTGCGGGAGGACCTGGCTCAGGAAGGTGCCGCGCGCGATGTCGGCAGCTTGAGTCCAGGCGGGGAGGCCGAACACGCGCACATCCCGCCGCGACGCGTTGTCCCACTCATGACTTCGCTTGCGCGCCCAGAACGGATGCTCGGAGGTCGTGGTGATGTCAGGGAAGCCCTGGCCTCGCAGGATGATCGTCTCCGGCGCGACCCGCGACATGGTGGCCGTGACTCGTCGCCAGCGACCCGTGTGGGTCAAGACCAGTTCGCCCTCGACCACCTGGTCGATAGGCTTGTGGCCTGATGCGGTCAGGACCATGGTGCCCGCCGCGAAACAAGGAAACCCGCCCACCAGCAGTTCGTGGTCGGGAATCTCCCGCCGGCCGGACTCGGCCTCGTTCATGACCTCGTGGATGTCCGCGCAGACGTGCTCGCCGGTCTCGAACCGGGCCGCGTAACAGTCGAAGGCCGGCTGCGCCTTCGTCGTCGGCTCCCACTGGTTCGCCCACACCACCTGCCAGCCAGACCGTTCCAGCCCGATGCGGAACCCGCCGACGCCGGCGAACAGCTCGACGACGCGGCGTGGGGACGAATTCTGGGTCACCGGGCCATCCTACGGAATCCAGGCGGACCGATCAAGCGTCGCACGCACCCAGAGCCGAGTAGCATGGCCATACGCAGAGGTGACGCACAGGGACGCCAGATGCCGGAGCCATTCGAGTTCGCATTCGACGAGCTGCGCGATGCCGATCTGGTCGTGGATGCTATCTACCGTGGCGGCGCAGCTGGCAACGTAGCCGACGACCCGCTCGGTCGCCTTCTGCCTTGCGGCAACCAGGGCGGCTTCAGGTTCAAGTTCGATCCCGACGGCGAACCGCTCTTTGTGGTGCTCTACACGGAGCTATCGGACCCTGACTGGCCCGACATCCTCGACGCCGAGCTCGGGCGGTTCACATACTGGGGCGACAACAAGCGCCCCGGTCAACGCCTCACGGCGACAAGGCGGGGCGGCAATCTCATGCTCCAGACCATGTTCGATCGACTGCATGGATCGGTCGACGAGCGCCGGAGGATTCCACCATTCGTCGTCTTCACGAAGGCTGGTCGCGGCCGAGACGTCCGCTTTCGCGGCCTGGCTGTACCCGGAGCACCCGACATCACTGCCAACGAGGATCTCGTGGCCGTGTGGCGGACGGGCGCCGATGGACAGCGCTTTCAGAACTACCGAGCCGTCTTCTCCATCCTGGACGCACCGGTCGTAGCCCGTGACTGGATCAACGACATCCTGGTTGGGGTCCGCAACGGATCGAACGCACCAGACGCCTGGTCGCGCTGGCGATCCGGGCGAACTGCGCAGTTGCTGACTGCTCCCGCATCGTTCCTGTCTCGCACGAAGGAGCAGCAGATCCCCGACGCTGCTGACCGCCCGATGATCTCAGCCATCCTCGAGCACTTCCAGACGCCAACCGATTTCGAGGCGTGTGCGGCGCGAATCTGGGAGATGCAGGTAGGCCGGGTCGAATACACGCTGACGCGACCGAGTCGCGACGGCGGTCGAGATGCCTTTGGCACGGTGCGCATCGGACCGGAGAGCGATCCAGTCCGAGTCGACTTCGCGTTGGAGGCCAAGCGATACGCTTTCGAGAACTCAGTGACCGTTCGGGATCTCGCCCGACTCATCTCACGCATCCGGAACCGCATGTTCGGCGTGTTGGTGACGACGTCGTATCTCAACCCGCAGGCGTACGAGGAGTACAAGGCCGATGGACACCCGATTGTCGTCATCGCAGGGCGCGACGTGGTCGAGATCCTGAAGGCCAACGGGTACGGAGATGCCGAGGCAGTCCGACGCTGGTTGCGGCGGGAGTTCCCGAGGCCAGCAGACCCGTCGATCGAGGAGCCCAACGATATGGCGGCCAGCGCATGATGGCCGCTATCACGCTCCGCTCGCGAGCCCTGCCGTGGCCCTGACAACTCGTGAAGAGAGCGCCAAACCGATCGGCGCACTCGCAATCCTTGACGCTCACGGTGTGCATCTGTCTGAGGCGGATGAGGCCGAGCTCGAGCAGCGTCTTGCGGCGAACGACGACGTCGCGAATCTCTCGCTCCGCACCTGCCAGCGTGGGGTTCAGCTTGATGGGTTCGATGCCTACTGGGGACATCTTCGCGAGGTGATCGGCCAACCTGGTTGAGACTCACTGCCATCGCACGGTCGCCCGGTCCTGCGAATCGCCGGACTCCGCACGGACTGCGTGGGGGCATGGCACCAGGTGCCGGGCTCAGACGCCGAGCACAAACCGAAGGGCACGGTCGAGCTCTTCGAGCTTCCGACCGGGCAGCACGCCGACACGCTCATCGAGCTCTGCGGCCGGGAAGGTGGCGACCTGGTCAGCATGGATCCAGCCGTCCCAGCTGAGCTGCAGGTCGCGAGCGCTGCAGTGGACAAGATATGGGGGGTCAAGGTGTCCGCTGGCTGCGCTGCTCGTGATGGGGACCACGAGGGTCGTGCCTGAGGATGCCATCCGAGTCGTCTGGACGACCACGGCGAAGTGCGGGCCGGACAGCACATGGCCGCCAATGTCCCGGAAGTGCAACCGGAAGATCTCTCCCCGATGGGGCCCCCGGACTACAGGCCGCTGCCCGATGGTCACGACCTACCGCTCCTCGGGCTCGGCGGCTGCGTCCCAGACCCGCGCGGTGACGACGCTCACGGAACGTGCGAACGCGACGTTGGCCTCGAAGTCCAACTTCAGCGCCTCTTCCAAGCGTGCTTGGTCCTCACGTTCCAGGGCGCGCCGCACCAGCTCCGAGAGGGTCGCGGAGAACGACGCCCCAGCGAGCGAGGACTTGGCTCCACGCGGTCGTAGACATCAGCGGGCAGGCTGACGTGGACCTTGCGGTGACGGCTTTCGCCGGGATGACGTCGGCGCCTCGGTGTCTCCTGCGTGCAGGAGAGCATGGTAGCACCAAAAGTAGCACCGTAGTGCTACCCAGCCGCCGCCACCTCCACGAAGCGGCACAGGGCGTTGGCCAGCTCCATCTGGCGTGGGGTCTTGGCGTCCACGAGCACGAGCGCCGGTGACGCCACGACCACGGTCAGGCAGCGGGCGCGCGAGGTGGCCACGTTGAGCCGGTTGAGCGAGAAGAGGAACTCCAGGCCGCGCGGTGCGTCCTCCGGGCGAGAGGTGGCCATCGAGTAGATGGAGATGGGTGCCTCCTGGCCCTGGAACTTGTCCACCGTGCCGACGGGTACGCGGGCGGCAGCCTCACCCACGGCCTCCAGCGCGGTCCGGATGCGGCGCCGATGGAGGTTGAAGGGCGAGACGATGAGGATGTCCGCCGGCGTGATCGGCCGGCTGTCGCCCTGCGAGTCTGTCCACGTCGCACCGGCCGACAGGAGGCGGCCCACGACCTCCGCCACGACCTCCGCCTCCGCGGGCGAGTCGTTGTCATCCCGGTCCGCTACGTGGTCCACGGCCAGGAAGCGGACGCCCGTGCCGTCCAGCGGTGGCACGCCGGTGAGGCCCTGCTTCACGTTGTCCGACCGGGGCTCCAACCGGCCCTCGTAGAAGGCCTCCGACGTGTAGGCGCAGATATCCGGGTGCAGTCGCCAGGTGTGCTCCATGAAGAGACCTAGGTGGCCCAGCATCGTGGCGTGCCCATCCAGCAGGTGCGCGAGCGCGCTGCGGCCGGCTCCGGGCGGGTGCGTGCCCTGGGTGGGCTGGTCCAGCTGCTGGGGGTCACCGAGCAGGACGAGCGAGTCAGCCGCCGCTGACACGGCCACCGCGTTGGCCAGCGAGAACTGGCCGGCCTCGTCGATGAAGAGCACGTCCACGGCCCCGATGAGCTTGTCGCTCGCCCACAGCCAGGCCGTGCCGCCGACGACGTCCACCTCGTCCTGCACGAGGGCATCGTGCACGTCGCCGTTCTGCGGCAGCGACGTGGCGTCTGCGCACGTCGGTTCACTATCGCGCCCGGGCTTCTGGCCCAGCCGCGGCAGCCGTCCGCTGAACCGCGGGTCCGAGCGGGCCGCGGCCATGACCTCATCAAGCACCTTGCCGATGACCTTGTGGCTGTTGGCGGTCACGCCGACCTTGCGGCCCTGGGCGACGAGTTCCAGGATCATCCGGGCGCCCGCCCACGTCTTGCCGCTGCCGGGCGGCCCCTGGATGGCCAGGTACGAGCGATCCAGTCGCGTGACGAGGTCGTACGCGGCCTCGACGACTGGCCGGTCCCCTGACCGGAGGTCCGCCCCATCCGGGTGCCCAGGCACGTGCGGCGCGCGCCGAGTCAGCAGGTCCCGTGCCGCCCGGAACGGACCCGTCGTCCGCCAGTCCGTCCGCTGCGACGGCCTTCCCGATGCGAAGCAGGCTGCCCTTCAGCTCCTTCGTCTCGATGACGAGCTCTGGCACGAGCGACGTAGGGTGCTCCAGCGCCCAGCCGCGCTTGAAGCGCAGGATGATCTCTCCGTGCTGGTCATCCACGACCACGTCGTCGAACTTCCTGCCGCTGACCGGGTCCACGCCACCGTGGTCCCCGACCTCGTGCTCCTGGGGCGGGAAGCGGTATCGAAAGGTCCGCTTCACCTCGTCCACGGGGCCGACGAGCTCCAGCATGGCCAACGGCTCCCGCTCCTCCCGGCGCTCCTCGTCCGTCATCCGCAGCAGGTGGAAGTAGCGCCAGTAGCCGGGCTTCTCCTCACGGCGGTGCCACTCCAGCAGCTGGGCCAACAGCCAGCGGCCGCGCTCCGCCGGCTTCCAGTGGCTCGCGTCCTCAGGGAGGTCCGCCAGCAGCGCGGTCTGCGTCTCACGCACCTCCGCCAGCCGCTCTGACAGCTCCTCCGACGGCTCACCAGCCCTGACCACCGGCCGCGGCAGCGCCGTACCGAGCTCCCGCTCCAACTCCGCGCGCTGACCCTCCAGCCAATCGCGCAGCTGCCACGTGGAGACCACGTCATCCCGGTTGTAGCGCTCGATGCGCACCAGGGTCTCGTCATCCTGGCCGGCCTCCCCGCCGACCTCAAGCCAGGTCTCGAAGGCCACGATCGACGAGCCGGCGTCCTTCAGCTCCACCTCCCGTTGGTAGCCGTAGAGCGGCTCCAGCTTCTTGATGGAGTAGGACTCCACGCCCACGCGCAGGCCCTGGCGCACCACGCTGAAGAGGTCCACGAGGATGCCGCCGCGCAGGAGCCGGTCGACCTCTTCCTCCCGGGTGCCGTAACGGCCCATGAGCTGGCCCAGGTGCGCGGGCTCATACGAGGCGTAGTGGTAGACGTGCAGGGTGGGGTCCGCATCCAGGCGATCGATGATGCGGTCGATGGTCCGCTCGAAGGCGGCCTTCTCTGCCTGGGGCGTCACTCGGCCGTCCGCATCCCGGGACCAGAAGGCCTGGAAGGTGGGCTGCCCGTCCGGCCCTCGGCTGCCCAGGTCCAGGATGCCGAAGAGGTAGTCGACCCCGTCATCGAGGGCAAAGGGGTCACCCTCCAGGTCCAGGAAGAGGTCGTTGGGGCTGGGCGTGGGCAGCGCCAGCAGGCCCTTGGTGGTGTCCGGCGAGCCGTCCTCCAGGGTGACGAGCGGCAGGCGCTCGTGGACGATGTGGCCGATCGAATCGGTCTCCACCTGGAGCCGCGCCTGCTCCCGCACGCGCGCCAGGGCCTCCGGGCTGGTGCGATCGAGGCGCCGGCTGAGGGGCAATGGCAGCACCGCCAGGCTGCGGCGCGTGGGCACCGCGCGCTCCTGCAGCTCCGAGCGGGTCCGGCCGGCCATGCCCGCCACGAGCGAGAGGTCGTCATCCCGGCGCCGGCGAACGTTGCAGACCGGCCACCAGCGGCAGACCTCGCAGTGCTCCGCGGGATCCGGGTAGGAGGGCGCCGGCGGTGGGTACACGTCGGGGAGGGGGGCGCCCACCGTCTGCAGGAAGCGTTGCTTCACGGTGCGGTAGTAGGCCGCGTACCGGGCGACGCGGAAGTGACCGACCTCCCGAGCGCTGCCGCCGAGCACGACGTGCATCCATTCCGGCTCCGCTCCCTGGATGCGTGCCAGGTGCTCGCTGTAGGAACAGAGCTGCAGCACCGCCGAGGCCTTCACGCTGCGCGCCAGCTTGGTGTCCGCGACCTCGTACGACCAGGCGAGCGTGGGCGTGGGCCGTTCCACGCGGAGCAGGAAGTCCGCGAAGCCGAGCCACGTGCCATCGAAGAAGCAGGCCTGGAAGATGACGTCATCCCCGCGCCGGATGGCCTCGATGGTGCGCTCTGCCCGCGCCCGCAGCTGGGCGCCGCGGTCCTCCGCCCAGGGGTCGCGCGGGTCATCCAGGTCCGTGACCTGACGACCACTCGCCACAAGGTCCGACTTGTAGCGCTGCTCATGCTCGTAGCCGCGCTTGCGGATGCGGTCCAGCTCTGGATCGACCCGCTCCGGACGACGGGTCAGCCCGGCCAGGGCACAGCGCTCCAGGTCCGTGAGGTGCCCGCAGGCAAGGTAGCCCACGAGATCCGTGGCGGCATACACGGGCTGGCCGTCGATGAGTTGCATCTGCGGCGATGCTACGCGGCCGGCGTGCCAGCTCGCGCGGCACGCCGCGCAGTCCTACAGGGCGATGGGCGTCGGCGTCGGCGTTGCCGTTGGGGTCGGGGTCGGGGTCGGCAGGCTCTCCGGGGAAGCGATGTCGATGCGGGCCGTGGCCGTGTCGTTCGTGGCATCGTCGTCGGGGTTGGCCGCCGTGGCCGTGGCCGTGATGTCGAGGTGTGGGACCCCACCCGCCTGCGCGGCGCAGCCCGCGCTGATGCTGAAGTCGGCATCGACGTAGGCGCCCGGCCACACGGACTCCAGCACCCTGGTCCCGGTGTGGTCGAGGCCGCAGGTCACCGCGGTCCCCACCTGGGACAGCTGCACCTGCACCGGTCCCGACCGCTTGCTGCCCAGGTTCCGGACCCGGACCGCGAAGGCGATGGGCGCAGCTCCAGCCACGCTCGCCGGGGCGATGATGCTGACCGAGAGGTCCGTCTCCTCGCAGCGCACGACGCGGTCGCCGCCTGCCGATGGATAGCAGCCGTCCAGGCCCTCCCCACCATCGAGGAGGTCCCGTCCCGCGCCGCCCTTCAGCTCGTCGTTGCCGTTGCCGCCGAAGACACGATCCTTGCCGCTCCCAGCGTCGATGAGGTCATTGCCCGTGCCGGCGCAGATGACGTCGTCACCACCGCCGCTGAAGATGCGGTCTGAGCCGCCCTTGGCAACGATGACGTCGTCCTTGGCGGTGCCCTGCATGACCTGGGACTTGTCGGTCCCGACGATGGTCGCCTTGAAGCCGTCACAGCGCGGCTTGGCCGCCACGGCCGGGCCGCTGGCGCCAGGCATGGCGAGCAGGGCCAAGACAAGCGCGACGGCGATGATTCGAGCCACTGGCGGGACCTCCCGGTTCGTACGGCGTCCCAAGCCTACGACCGATGTGCCTTCGGTGCCAGCGCGGGTGTGACATCCGGCCCCTGCCCGCACGACCAGCCACGCTACAGGGCGGTGTCATCTCGACGCTACTCTGCCCTGATGCCCCGCATCCGCCTCGACGTCACCGGCCGCGTCCGGGCCTGGGCGCGGCGCTGGGGTCCGCTTCTGCCCGTGCTCGGCGCCGAGCTCATCATCATGATCGGCTTCGGCGCGCTGCTGCCGGTCCTGCCCCTCTTCGTGCAGGAGCAGGGCATCGATGCAGCGCAGCTCGGCCTCATCGTGGCGGCCTGGCCCATCGCCAAGCTGATCTCGGAACCCTTCTTCGGCTGGTGGGCGGACCGCCACTCGCGCAAGCCCCAGATGCTCATCGGCCTGGTCATCTTCGCGGTCGTCAGCCTGCTGCCCATCTTCTTCACGACCTTCGCGGCGCAGTTCGTCCTGCGTTTCCTGGCCGGGGCGGCCATCGGCATGTACGACCCGGCGGCCCGCGGCATGATCGTGGACGCCACGGAGCCGGACGAGCGGGGTGAAGCATTCGGCTACTACGGCGCCTTCCAGGTCGGCGGCTTCGTCTTCGGACCGGCCATCGGCGCGCTCGGTGCGGCCATCTTCGGCGGCTACGCCTTCCCCTTCGTCTTCACCTCCGTCCTGGCCATCGTGGCGATGGTCGTGCTGGCCGTGACGCTGCCGGCCCATCCACACGTCGTCGAGGCTCCGGAGTTCGTCCATCACCCGGAGGCTCGGCCCACGCCGACCGGCGTGCCCTACGCCGGCGCGGAGACGATGGCCATGCCCGGCGACACGCCCGAGACGAACCAGGCACCCATTTCCGCTCTATTCAACCGGACGGTCATGGCCACGCTGGTGCTGAGCTTCGGCCTGCACCTCTCCTTTGGCGTCTACGAGGTCATCTGGAGCCTCTACCTGGTGGCACTGGGGGCGACGGTCGCCTGGGTGGGCCTGTCGTTCGTGGTCTTCGGCATCCCGGAGATGATCGCGGCGCCGGTGGCGGGGCGTTGGGTCGATCGCAAGGGCCCCATCCCCTTCGTCATCGTCTGCGCCGTGGCCATCATGCTGGCCGGAGTGGGCTACACCCTGGCCAGCGATCCATTCACGGCCACGCTCATCGTGCCGTTCGAGGCCATCGCCACGGCGGCCATGGGGCCGGCCCTCTTCACCATGCTGGCGCGCGGCACGCCACGTGGCCGCTCCTCCACCGCGCAAGGCCTCTATGGCGCGGTTTCCACGCTGGCCATCATCCTGGCCTCCATCGTCGCGGGAGCGCTGTTCGAGCAGGGCATGGACCTGCCCTTCTGGTTCTTCGTGATCGGCATCGGCGTGTGCCTGGTGGTCGGCCTGCTCATCTACCGCAGCGCCCGCCCACCCGCGCTCGCCGCCGCACCGGGTAGCGCCGCCGGCCCATAGCGCGGCCGCACCGTATCGCTGGCGCCCGGCCCCGGCCCGGCCCCGGCCCCGGCCTGGGAGCCCATGCCGTTTGACCGTCCCGAGGGGGTCCATTCGGCCGTTTGACAGCCGATGTAAACGTTGTCATGCTCTCACCCAGAGTCAAGGAGGTTCTACTGATGTCCTGGGTCCTCGCGCTGTCACTCGTGATCATGCTGGCGGCCATCGTCCTCATCGAGTTCCGCGCCATCCGCGAGGGCGACGAGCGTCGTCGCCACGCACCCGGCTATGCGCTGGTCATGGGTGGCCTGGTCATGATCGGCATCGGCATCGCCGCAGCCCTGACGGACGAAGGGCCGATCGCGGTCCTGGTGTCCCTGACCGGCCTGTTGGCGGTGGCCCTGGCCACCACGCAGCACAAGGCGACCGTGACCGGCTGACGCGAGGCTCATCAACACGAATACCGCTCAAGCGGAGCCCGTCCGGCACCTCTTCCGGACGGGCTCACTTCCTGCCCTGGGCCCCGGGGGAGCGCCGAGTCCGGGGCGGCCGAGCGCTGCGGGTGGGCACCAGTCCCTGGTGACTGAACGGGAGGGGCTGGCGCCGTTCGCGACCCGTATCGCCTCCTGGCGCGGCCGATCCATATCGCTGGTGACTGGAACGACGCGCGGTTGGCGTTTCCATACCCAGGGTGACTTGAACGGGCGCCGGCGGGTCGACCGGGAGGCCCTCGACCCGTCTGCTCAGTCCGTTCAGTCACCTGTGCCTGAAGGTCGGGCGGGCATCGAGCGCCCCTCACCCCATCGCGCACCACCCCACGCTCCAGCGCGGGTTCGCAGGCGAAGCCATGCCCACCCGCGACGGAGCACGCATCGATCAGGTGCCCGGCGCCACCTCCCGGCAGACCACCGCTGGCCCCGGAACCTGGGGCAGGGGAGCGCCGCACCGATGGCACTGCGGGTCGCCCGGTGATGCCTCCGCCGCCAGTGCGCCGCAGAGGGCGCAGTGGACCTCGTGGCACAGCACGGTGAACGTGGTCGAGGCGAAGCCGTGGTCGGCCAGGATGGCCGCCGCGTAGAAGGTCACCGATCCCGCTTCCGCGCGCGTGGCGTCGCGGATCTCGATCTCCAACTGGCCACTGGTCTTGTCGGCCGGCCAGGCGTGGATGACCCTCTCGAGGGCGGCGCCGACGGCGCCGGCTTCGTGCATGCCCGTAGAGTGCCCTACGGACCCTGTCTCTGCCGGGCCCGGCGTCCGTCTTCGCGACCCTGCCGAACGGCACGTCCGGCCCGGGTCGGACAGCCCTACGAGCGCCACGCGGACAGGACCACCGTTGCGCCATGACCGATCTCGCCGCGTTGGTCGCGGAGATCGACGCCACGTGGTTCGGCGCCGGCCTGTCGAGGGGCGTCAAGGAACGCCTCGCCAGCCTGGCGCGCACGTACGAGGCTCCCGCTGGGACCCGCCTGCTCAAGGAAGGCGACGACACCGCGGAGCTCAGCGTCCTCGTGCAGGGGCGCGTCGCGCTCACCGAGCACGTCGCCGGTCGAGGCTCGGTGACGCTCATGACCGTGGAGCCCGGCGACGTCTTCGGCTGGTCCACGCTCATCGCCCCGTTCAAGGCCACCTCCACCGTGGTCAGCCTGGAGCCGGTGCGGGTCATCGCCTTCGAGGGCACGCTCCTGCGCGAGCGGGTCCATGCCGACTGCGAGCTGGCGGCCGGCATCTACCCGAAGGTGCTGGAGGCCCTCTCCCGGCGCCTCGGCGCGACGCGCCATCAACTGCTCGACCTGTACGGGTCGGAGCAGTCCGAGCCCTGGTAGCAGGCCGCCGGGGGCCGCGCCGTGATCGAGACCACCACGCGCGCATGGCTGCCCCGCCAGGGCCTCGACCGGCTCATCGCGCTGCTGCAGGAGGATGGGCGCCGCGTCATCGGCCCGACCGTGCGCGACGGTGCCATCGTCTACGGTGAGGTCGCCTCGAGCGCGGACCTGCCAGCCGGCGTTCGCGACGAACAGGCGCCGGGCCGCTATCGGATCAGCAGCGACGGCGCGCCCCCCGCTGCTGGAGGCGCCGGCGGCAGACCTGCCATCGGGATGTCCTTCGACTTCGCCTCCTCGCCGACGTCCTGGAAGACCTTCACCTTCCCGTCGAGCGTGCCCATCGCCCGGGCCACGCGTCGCGACGGCCGGATCTCCTACGAGGATGTCACGCACGACGCGCCGCGCCTGGCCTTCCTGGGCGTGCGCGCCTGCGACCTGGCGGCGCTGGCCATCCACGACGACGTCCTGGCCGGCGGTCCCTACATCGACGAGGACTACGCCGACCGGCGCGCCAAGGCCTTCATCGTGGCGGTCGAGTGCGGCATGCCCAGCGGCACCTGCTTCTGCGTCTCGATGGGCACCGGCCCGGAGGTCCGCAGCGACTTCGACATCGCCCTGACCGAGCTGCCGGAGGGCTACGTGCTGCGGGCCGGCAGCGAGGCCGGGCGCAAGGTGGCCGACCGCCTGGGGCTGGCAGACGCTGATGCGCTCCAGACCTACGCCGCCACCGGCGTCACCGTGGCCGCGCGGGCCGCCATGTCGGCGCAGCTCGGCGTCACGACGGAGGGCCTGCGGGACCGGCTCATGGCGCAGCTCGAGTCGGACGGCTGGGACGAGATCGCGGAGACCTGCCTGGCCTGCACGAGCTGCACGATGGTCTGCCCGACCTGCTTCTGCAGCGATGTCCGGCAGACGACCGACCTGACGGGCACGACGAGCGAATCGGAGCGCCGCTGGGCCTCCTGCTTCACCCTCGACTTCGCTCGCGTTGCCCACGGCAACTTCCGGCCCCGGGTCCGCGACCGCTACCGCCAGTGGCTGACGCACAAGTTCAGCACCTGGGTGGACCAGTTCGGGACCTTCGGCTGCGTGGGCTGCGGTCGCTGCATCACGTGGTGCCCGGTCGGTATCGACGTGCGCACGTCGCTGCTCCGCGTGGCGCCGGTCCGGCCGCCCCTGCAGCGCTCGGAGAAGCCGGTGCCCGTGTCAGCCAACCCGGGCCACTACTCGGTCGGCACCATCGCGGAATCCTGGGCGGAGACCCGCAACGTCCACACCCTGCGCCTCACCGACCTGCCGGAGGCCATCTGCGACGGGCTGCCAGGCCAGTTCGTGATGCTGGACCTGCCGGGCTTCTCCGCCGTGCCCATCTCCATCTCGCGCTACCGGGACGGTGAGGTCTTCCTGACCATCCGCGACGAGGGCGCCAGCACGTCTGCCATCACCTCGCTGCCGCCAGGATCGCACATCGGGCTGCGTGGGCCGGTCGGCCGGGGCTGGCCGATCGAAGAGGCCTTCGGCCGGGACGTGGTCATCGTGGCCGGCGGCATCGGCCTGCCGCCACTGCGCCCGCTCATCGATCGCATCCTCGCCAATCGCGGGCACTTCGGGATGGTGCGCCTCTTCTATGGCGCCCGCTCGCCGGCCGACCTCGTCTACACGGAGGAGCTGAAGGCGTGGGCCGCACGGTCGGACATCAGCGTGGGCGTGACCGTGGACCGTGCCAAGGTGGGCACCTGGAGCGGCGCCGTGGGCGTCGTCACTCACCTCTTCGACCGCGAGCCCATCGACGGCAGCCACACCACGGCCTACGTCTGCGGGCCGGAGAAGATGATGTCGGCCACGTCCAACTCGCTGGCCGGCCGCGGCATCCTGCCGGAGCGCATCTTCGTCTCCATGGAGCGGCACATGGAGTGCGGCATCGGGCTCTGTGGCCACTGCCAGATGGGCCGGTCCTTCGTCTGCAAGGACGGGCCCGTCTTCTCACGGCGTGAGCTCGGCGAGTCGCTGGACCTGGAGGGCGTGTGATGGCCATCCCCAGCGAGGACCGGCAGCTCCGGGTCGGCATCGTCAAGCTCGCCTCGTGCGACGGCTGCCAGCTGGGCTTCCTGGACCTCGGGCCGACCTTGCTGGACATCGGCCTGCGCTTCAGCATCGTGGAATTCGGCGAGGCCTCCTCGCGGCGCGCCCCGGAGGGTCCCTTCGACATCCTGTTCGTGGAAGGCTCCGTGAGCACCGAAGAGCAGCTGCGGCACGTCCGTCACCTGCGCGACCGCACGGCCCTGCTGGTGACGATCGGCGCCTGCGCCACGAGCGGCGGCATCCAGGCGCTGCGGGCCTGGGCCGGCGATGACGGAGGCCTGGCCGGGGTCATCGGCGCCGTGTATGCCAGCCCGGAGTACGTGGACACGCTGGCCACCGCCACGCCCGTCGCCGATCACGTGGCGGTGGACGCCGAGCTGCGCGGCTGTCCCATCGACACCGGCCAGCTCGTGGAGCTGCTGACCGCCACGGCCGTGGGTCGCCGGCCGCAGCTACCCAGCGAGGCGGTCTGCGCGCAGTGCAAGCGGGCCGGCCACGTCTGCGTCATGGTCTCGCGCGGCGAGCCCTGCCTGGGTCCCATCATCGCCAGCGGCTGCGGAGCCCTCTGCCCAGGCATGGCGCGCGGCTGCTACGGCTGCTTCGGCCCGCGCGAATCGGCCAACGGCGGCAGCCTGGCGGACTGGTACCGCACGTCACTGGGGCTCTCCGATGAGCTCGTCGCGGCGCGCTTCGCGGGCTTCACGGCCTGGGCGCCGGAGCTGCGGGAGGTCATCGACGCGGCCGGTGGACCGCCCGGCATGCGGCGTGCCACGCACGCGGCCGCGGGCACCAGCGCTGACACGGAGGGCGCAGTCAGATGAGCCGGGCCACGCCGCACCAGACGCCGCCGGAGCCGCCGCCGCCAGCCACGGCCCGCGTCCGCCCGGAACGTACGTTCGCGGTCGACTCGATGTCCCGCGTGGAAGGCGAGGGGCGGCTTCGCGTCGTGGTCCGCGGTGACGAGGTGGTGAGCGCGGAGCTGTCCATCTTCGAGGCGCCGCGCTTCTTCGAGCGGCTCGTGGTGGGCCGCCACCCGGACGAGGTCCTGGACATGGTGGCGCGCATCTGCGGCATCTGCCCGGTGGCCTACCAGATGACGGCCGTGGAGGCCTTCGAGCGCCTCTTCGAGGTCGAGCTGGACCCGCAGGTGCGGCAGCTGCGTCGCCTCTTCTACTGGGGCGAGTGGCTGCAGAGTCACGCGCTGCACATCTACCTCCTGCACGCGCCCGATTTCCTGGGCTATGACAGCGCCCTCGACATGGCGCGCGACCATCGCCGCATCGTGGAGCGCGGCCTGGCGCTCAAGCAGGCCGGCGTGGACCTCATGAAGCTCATCGGTGGCCGTGCCGTGCACCCGGTGTCCCTGCGCGTCGGCGGCTTCACCCGGGTGCCGAGCCGCGCACAGGTGCGCGCCATGCTGCCCGTCCTGGCGCAGGCCCTGGCCGATGCGCAGGAGACGGTCCGCTGGACGGCCGGCCTGGAGCTGCCCGACTTCGAGCGCGACCCGCTCATGCTCTCGCTGTATGACCCCGATGGCTACGCGCTGGACACGGGTCAGCTCATCACCACTGAGGGCACGGCCATCGACCCGGGGGCGTGGGACACCGTCTTCATGGAGCACCACGTGGAGCACTCCACGGCGCTGCAGGCCACGGGCATCGACGGGCGGCACCACCTCGTGGGCCCGTCGGCGCGCATCGTGCTGGCCGGCGACGCGCTCCACCCACTGGCCGCTGAAGCCCTGGAGGCGGCCGGCGGCATAGAGGTCATCCGCCGCAACATGTTCGCCTCGATCACCGCCCGCGGGGTCGAGATGGTCCACGCCATCGCCGAATCGATGGCCATCGCGGAGAGCTGGGAGCCGCCGACCCAGGCCTGGCAGGCCTGGGAACCCCGGGCGGGCGTGGCTGCCTGGTCCACGGAGGCACCGCGCGGCGTCCTCTTCCACCGCTACGAGGTGGACGAGCGCGGGCACGTGACCAAGGCGCGCATCGTGCCGCCCACGTCGCAGAACCAGGTCGCCATGGAGGACGACCTGCGCGGCTTCGTGGCCGATGTCATCGACCTGCCGGAGCTCGAGGCGACAGCGCGGCTGGAGGCCCTCATCCGCTGCTACGACCCCTGCATCAGCTGTGCCACGCACTTCCTGCAGCTCGAGATCGAGCGGGGGTAGGGATCACCAGCCCTCGACGCATGAGCCGCCGCGTCGTCGTCCTGGCCTGCGGCGATGAGCTGCGCGGCGACGACGGTGTCGCCGCGGTCGCAGTCCGTGCACTCGCGCCGGAGGTGGTGGCGGGCGCGGAGGTGCGTGTCGTGCGTGCCGTGGAGGTCGAGGACCTCGTGGCACTGCCGCCGGACGCGCGGGTGGTCATCGTGGACGCGGTGGTGGGGCCGCCACCCGGGCAGCTCGTGGAGGTGACCCTCGCCGACCTGCTCTCGGGCGCTGCCAGGCTGTCGGCCGCCTCCTCGCACCAGCTGCCGCTGCCGGAGGTCGTGGCGCTAGCCGGACTGCTCCGCGACGAGCCCCTGGCGGGGCGCCTGGTGGGCGTCGGCATCGAGTCGGTGGCCATCGGACGCCCGCTCAGCGAGCCGGTGGCGGCAGCGGTCCCACGCCTGACCGACGCCATCGCACGGGCCATCCAGGCGCTCGGCGGGCGTGACACACTGCCGCCATGAGCGAGCGCCTGGTCGACGTGCCCGGCGGCCGGCTGGCCGTCCACGACTTCGGGCGCGGCCCGGCTGTCGTGCTGCTCCACGCCAGCATCGTGGACTCGTGGGCCTGGGAGCCCATCACGCCCTACCTCCTCGACGCTGACCTCCGTGTCGTCGCCTTCGACCGGCGCGGCTGCGGTGCCTCGGTGACGGAGGACGTGCCTTACTCCGATCGCGCGGACGTCGTGGCCGTGCTCGAGGCGCTGGGCATCGGCCGCGCCTGCCTGGTCGGCAATTCCGTGGGCGGCATGGTCGCCATCGACACGGCCGTCGAGTCCCCGGAGCGCGTCGCGGCTCTCGTCACCATCGGCGCCGGCCTGGCGGGCTACTGGGTGGACCCTACGCCGGAAGAGGCCGCCCTCTACGAGGAACTGGACCGACTCGAGGAGAGCGGCGATCCTGGGACGCTGGCCGACCTCGACGTGCGCACCTGGGTGGACGGCCCGGGTCAGCCTCCCGACCGCGTGCCCGACGAGATCCGCGAGCTCGTCCGCGAGATGGATCTGCAGGCCATCCACGCCCGCCGCGACCCGGATCGCCGCCCGAGGGGCCGGCCCATCCCGCTCGACCCGCCCGCCGGTCGGCAGCTGGCGCGCCTGACCATGCCCGTGCTGGCCATCGCCGGCGCTCTCGACACGTCCGACGTCGCGGCCGTGGCGCACCACCTGGAGGCACAGGTGCCGAGCGCGCGGGCGCTGATCATGCCCGACGTGGCCCACATGATCGGCCTCGAGGCGCCCGACGCCCTTGCCCGCGCCATCCTCGAGCTCGTGGAGCCGCTGGCCTCCTGGTGAGCCACCCGCGCAAGCCGCGCGACGTCGGCAACGGCCTGGTCTGCGCCTCCTTCGGCCAGGGCGGCGAGTGGCTCAGCCTGGCCACGGTCGATCCGGAGATGGGCTTCGTGGAGCTCACGGGCCTGCCGCTCTTCGATCCTGAGCTGCGCGACAACGCGGAGGCCGTGCTCCGTTATCACTCGTGGATGCGGCGGGAGGCCCACGCCTTCCTGCACCTGGAGGCCGGCCGCGCCACCATCACGACGCGAGAGGACGCTCCACGCGGCACGCGGGCCGTGGTGCAGCGCGTGACCGTCCGGGCGACGCCGCGCGATCGACCGCCCGGCATCCGGCTGCGCGTCTCGGGCCGGCTGGCGCGTCCCGCCCTGGTGGACGTGCCACCGATCGGCCGCACCCATCGGCCTGCCACCCATCGGCCCGCCGCCCGTCGCGGGCGACGCCGGGCGCGAGGCCGTCGGCCCGGCCGATGGGGGCGCCCCGACCGATGCCGCGGCCAGCACCCGGTGGCCGAGCCAGCTGCCGCCCGTCGGCGCCAAGTCGCGTGCCAAGGCCCGCGAAGGCACCCTGCGCCTCACTGGCGACGGCGCTCCGGTGGTCATCCAGGCCTGGCTGCGCCAGGCCGGTGGGCCGGGCCGAGCGTCCGCCGGTCACGGGGCTGCGCAGGATCGCGCGGACCGGCGGCTGGCGTGGACCGTGCTGCGGCGCCGCATGCCCACCGCGGAGGCGTGGGTCGAGTGGCCGGCCGATGCTGACGAGGTCCACCTGGACATCGCCTGCACCTTCGATCAGCCGCCCTTGCAGGCACCTGACTGGCTGACCCAAGGGGTCCAACGCTCGAGTCCCCTCGCCGGCGCCCGTGAGGCGCCCACGGAGCGGCGCCCGCTGCGCATCCCCAGCCGACTCGCGAGGGCCGTCGGCCAGCTCGACCAGCGCGCGGCCACCTACGTCCGCACCTGCGCGGCGCTCCAGGTCGCTGCCGGCCAGCGCTGCCTGCTCGCCGACCACCGCATCCTGCCCCGCTCGGTGAATGCCGAGGCCTACTGGCAGGCGCGCCTGCTCCTGGAGACCTGGGCACGCGGCGGGCACGACGACGACGCTGCCATCGTGGCCGACCACCTGCGCTGGCTCTTCCTGCGCTGCGAGCGGTTGGACGGCCGCTGGGCCCGCGCGTACCTGGCCGACGGCCGGCCCCACGACCCGGTGTTCCGAGCCGACCAGCAGCTCTACCCGCTGCTCGAGCTGGCCGACTTCGTGGTCGCCACGGGCCGCCTGCCCGAGCTGCCGCCGGACCGCAGCTGGGCAGAGCTCGCCGGCGAGGCCTGGGCCGCGGTCGAGTCAGCGCTCGACCCGGCGACGGGGCTCCTGCCGACCGGAGCGCCTCAGGCGGCGCCACTGCCCGCCGGCCCACTGCCCGCCGGCGCACCGCCCGCGCGGCCCACCGCCCGCCGGCCCACTGCCCGCCGCACTCCCGGCGACGGAGGCGGGACCGGCCGGCCAGCCGGCCCACCGCCACGTCCGCGCTGCCGACCAGGTCCTGCTGTGGCACACCGCCACGAGGCTGGCCGGCGTGTCCCGGCGGCTGGGCCTGGCGGCGCCTGCCCTCGCCGAGCGAGCGGCGCGCATCCGCGCCGCCTTCGAGGCGCAGCTGGTGACGGACGGCCCGCTCGGCCGACAGTGGGCCGGGTCCATGGACGGCCAGGGGCCCGCGGACCTCACCATCGACGCCACCGACCTGCCCCTGGCACTGGCTCCGCTGTGGGGCTTCTGCAAGACGGGCGACCGGGCCTGGCGCACCACGATGGCCTTCGCCTTCGACGCCGCCAACGCGGCCTGGGTGCCCGGGCCGGCCGGTGGCCTGGGTGCTCCCCAGCTGCCAGGCACGTGGACGCTGGGGGACATCCTCGACTGGGTCGCCCACGGGCTCATGGCCGAGCAGGGCCGGGCGGACGCGGCACTGGACCGACTGCTGGGGGTGGCCTTCAGCGACGGCATGCTTCCGCAGGCCTACGACCCGCAGGGCTCCGGCGACGTCGTGCGCCACTGGTTCGCGCTGCCTGGCGCCCTGTTCGGGGCACTGGTGCTGGGCCACGCGGCCCGGGTCTCCGATCAGAGCGACTCGCGGTAGCGCTGCGCGGCCTCCGCGCGGCGGCGAACGTTGAGCTTGTGCAGGATGTTGCTCACGTGCGTCTCCACGGTGCGCGGCGAGATGATGAGGGCCGTGGCGATCTCGCGGTCGGTCAACCCGTCGGCCAGCATGCGCAGCACGTCGTTCTCGCGCGGGCTGAGGCCCTCGATGATGCCGCCGCCACCGCTGCGCCCCTTGCGCGCCGCCTCCACGAAGTGCCGCATCGCCCGTGCCGAGAAGCGGCGGGACATGGCCAGCTCGCCGCGCGCTGTCCCGCGCAGGGATCGCAGCAGCGCCTCCGGGCTGAGGTCCTTGGTGAGGTAGCCGGCCGCGCCACGCGCCAGCGCCTCCAGCATGTCGTGCTCCGAATCCGAGACGGTGAGCATCACGATCTTGGTGTCCGGCAGGCGTGGCGAGAGCTCCTCGAGCATCTGCAGCCCGTTCATGCCCGGCAGGTCGATGTCCAGGAGCATGACGTCCGGGCGCACCGCCAGCGCCAGTGCAAAGGCATCTTCAGCGGTCGCGGCCTCCGCCACCAGCTCGACGTCCGGCGCAGCGATGGCCTGGCTGACCGCCGAGCGCACCAGCGCGTGGTCATCGACGAGCATGACCCGCAGGGCTGGTGTGCCACGCTCGGGGCGTCCCACCTGGGGGATGCCCGCGCTGTCAAGGTGCATGCCCGGGTCGCGCCCCCAGCGGTCGGAGGACGCGGACCAGGGTGCACCGGTCGCGGGCGGGCGGTCGTCGAAGCTCATGATGGCCTAGGGTTGCACACCCGGGGCGTTGGGATCGGCAGTGTTCGCGCCAGCGCGTCCCGGCGCCAGGACGCTGGCACCGGACACCGCGCGATCGGGGAACACCCCGGGCAGCTCGAGCTGGAGGTCGGCGGACCCAGGCTCGGTCTCCGGCACCATGGGCGTGCGCTCGTCGGCCTCGGTCAGGGTGGCCAGACCGCGGGTCACCAGCGGGGCGCGGGCCTCGATGGTCGTGCCGCCGGACAGCTCGGACATGACCAGCAGGCTGCCGCCGATGAGCCGCGCGCGCTCGCGCATGCCCCGCAGGCCCATGCCCTGGTCGAAGGCCTCCTCCTGAGCGAAGCCCCGGCCGTTGTCGGTGATGGTGACGACCAGCTCCCCCGCGCTGACCTCGGCGTTGATGCGGACCATCGTGGCGTCGGCGTGCTTGCGCACGTTGGTGAGCGCCTCGCTGACGATGCGCACGAGCTCCACCTGGACGCGGGGCGCGAGGTTGGAGGGGATGCCCGTCGACATGGAGAACTCCACGCGCAACCCTGAGCGGGACTCGAAGTCATCCACGGTCCGGGTCAGCATGTCCCCGAAGGGCACGTCCTCCGTGAGGCTGGCGCGCATCGTGACCAGCGCCTCGCGGGCCTCCACGATGGCGGCGTCCAGGGCATGGGACACCTCCGCTGCCAGCGACTGATCCGCCACCGACAACGTCCCGGCCAGCCGCTCGAACTTGAGCTTGGCGAACCAGAGGTGCTGGGCCAGCCCGTCGTGGATCTCACGGGCGAGCCGCGCGCGCTCCTCCAGCGCCGCGCGTTCGGCATCGTTGACGCGCATGCGGTCGAGCGCCGTGTAGGCCGAGCGCAGGGCCCGCAGGTCCGTCCGCTGATCGGCGATGGCGCCCGCGGCCAGCACGATGTAGGCGACCAGGCGCATGAGGTCGGCGATGGTCACCACGTTGGAGTAGACGCTCGGCCAGATGGCGTCCTGGACCTCGGCCACGACGAGGACCACGAGACCCATGGCCGTGAAGGCATCGCTGCTCGGCCCGCCGTGCGCCCACGTCAGGCGGTAGAGGACCACGGCCGCCAGCAGCGCCGTGACACCGGCCACGACGGCCGCCATGGCCACGCCCGTGAAGCCGGGCAGCAGGTCGAAATCCCTGGGGTCCCCCACCAGCGCCTGCAGGCCGATGGGCTCGATGAGCGGCGGCAGGAGATCCCGGAGGGGATAGATGACCACGGTGGCGACCGTGATGACGGCGACTGGCAGGAAGATCTTGCGCACCCGGCGCCGCGTGCCGCCGTAGATGCCCAGGAAGGCCGCGATGCCGCTGACCATGAAGAGGCCCGCCACGCTGAGGCGCACCACGCCGGCCACCCAGGCGGGCAGCTGCTCCGGCTCGCCAAGCGTCATCCCCACCCGGCCATCGACCCGGAAGACGATGAGCAGCAGGGTCACCGCGCTGAAGATGGCCCACAGCACGAAGGCCGACGACTGCACGTAGGACGCCACGCGCCCGGTCTCCCGGTAGCGCATCAGGGAGAGCACCGCGAGTCCCGTCACCGCCACCATCGTCAGGGCCGAGAGGGCCACGTCGAGCGTGCGGTCCTTCATGACGATGTTGAGGTCGGGGTCGAGCTGCGGCAGCAACGTGGCCACCAGCAGGACGCCAGCGGTGGCCAGGAGCGACACGTCGAGGCGAAGCGTCTGGCGGCGCCGACCCGTCGTCCGTGGTGGCTGCATGCGCCCGATGATAGACCGGCCGAAAACGCGAGAGCCGGACGCGCCCCAGCGCAGTCCGACTCTCTTCTCGCTCATCTCAGACCCCGCCGTGAAGGGTCGTTGGGGGCGAGTGCTTGTATTCGTTCTGGTGCTCTGCATGATGGGTCCGGGGGTGCGCAGCGTCATCCGTGCTGACACGGAATGGGGTACGGATAGGTTCTCGGTAGCACCACGGAATGCACCCGGATAGGAGTCTCGTACGTCGCGTGGCGGATCTCGTGCCGTCCGGCTACCGTGGGCACGTGCCCGACCCATCGCCACCCCACCTGTCGCCGCACCAGTCGCCCCACGATCGCCCTGCCAAGCGCTCGTCCCTGCCCCTCCGGGCGACTCCGGCCCGCCTCCGGCTCCTCACCCTGCTCGTCGCGGTGGGGCTCGCGGCCATCGCTGGTCTGCCGGTTCGCGGCGCGCAGCCGGCCGTGGCCAGCTACCACCTGGAGGCCGGCTACGACGTGGCCGTGCAGCTCGACTGGGACGCCCGTCGCGTCGACGTCGAGACGGTCATCACCCTGCGCAACACGAGCGGCGGGCCCGTCGACCGGTTAGAGCTCAACACGGTGGCAGCCAGGCTCGGATCGATGCGCGGCCTGCGGGTCGCCGTGGACGGCCGCAAGGTGCGACCCTCCGTCGTCGGCCAGACCATCACGGTGCCCTTCGGCGCGCCGCTCGCGGAGGCCGCCGAGGCCAGCGTGCACGTGACCTTCGGGGCGAGGCTGGGGACGACGACGGCGGGCCGGGCCTACTTCTTCGCCAGGCTCGGTGACGTGGTGCAGCTGTATCGCTTCATCCCCTGGCTCAGCCGAGCCATCCCCTTCGGCTCGCAGGATCACGGCGAGCCGTTCCTGACGCCGGTCAGCCCCCGGGTGCGGGTGTCCGTGCGCGCGGACCGAGACCTGGTGTGGGCCACCTCCGGCCGCCAGGTCGGTCGGCCGGACCGGCGGTCGGCCGTCTTCGAGGCTGCCGATGTGCGCGACTTCGCCATCGCCGCCAGCCCGGCCTGGCGCACCGTGCGCGGCACCTCGCGCGACGGTGCCACCACCATCTACGCCCACACGCGTCGCCTCGACGGTCGCCGGCTCATCGGATTGGCGCAGGAGGAGCTGGCCCGCTACGCGAGGCTGAGCGGCGTGCCCTACCCCTATCCCACCTACCGCATCGCCGAGACGGGCGGCGGTCTGCCCATGGAGGCGCCTGCCATGACCTGGATCCCGCGCACGCGGGGCCCGGGGGAGCTGCCCTTCCTCGTCTCGCACGAGACGGCCCATCAGTGGTGGTACGCCATCGTCGGCAACGACCAGTCCACGAACGCCTTCGCGGACGAGGCGCTCGCCGACTACCTCTCGCGCCGCGCGCGCCTGGCCCTGCGACCCAGCCGCTGCCCGCTTGACCGGCTGGACCGCGACATCCGGGCCTACTCCACGGCCTGCTATTACGAAGTCATCTACATCCAGGGGGGCCGCTTCCTGGATGACCTGCGCCGGGACTTCGGCAGGGGGGCCTTCCGACGCGCGCTGCGCGCCTATTCGGCGGACAACCGCCTCGGGATCGGTGGCAATGCCAGCCTGCTGGAGGCCCTCCGGGCGCAGATGGGCGACGAGGTCCTGGGGCGCTTCCAGCGCCGCTTCCCGAGCCTCTACTGACACAGCGGGTGCTCGACCCGGCTCGGGCCGGCGGTGCGTGGCCGCGGCCGCGCGGTCCGGTCGGGCGCGCCTGCCGCGTGCCGCAGCCTCCGGCTGGAGGTCAGCCATTGGCAGTACACTCAGGCCATCGGCGCCCTGCCACCGTGGCTGACGCGCGCCCGCCCATCACTGTCCGTCACGGGGAACCCGGATGAAGGTTGCCATCGTCAAGGAGACCGCGCCCAGCGAGCGGCGCGTCGCCCTCGTGCCAGAGGTCGTCGGCAAGCTGACGGCCGCCGGGCACGAGGTTCTCGTTCAGACCGGCGCGGGAGCGGGTGCCACGATCCCGGACGCGGACTTCACCGCCGCCGGCGCCCGGGTCCTCCCGGAGGCAGAGCTGTATGCCAGCGCGGACGTGGTCCTGCGCGTCCAGCGCCCCACGCCGGAGGAGACCGGCAAGCTCCACGCCGGCCAGGTGGTCATCGGCCTGCTGCAGCCGCTCATCGACCCCCAGGGCGCCCAGAACCTGGCCAAGGTCGGGGTCACGGCGATCAGCCTTGACACGCTGCCGCGCACCCTGTCGCGGGCGCAGACCATGGACGCGCTCTCCAGCCAGGCCAACGTGGGCGGCTACAAGGCCGTCATCATGGCCGCCGACGCCTACGGCCGCTACTTCCCGCTGCTGACCACGGCAGCCGGCACGGCCAAGCCTGCCAACGTCCTCATCCTGGGCGTGGGCGTGGCCGGCCTGCAGGCCATCGCCACGGCGCGTCGCCTGGGAGCCCTCGTGAAGGCCTACGACGTCCGGGCGGAGACCCGCGAGCAGGCAGAGTCGCTGGGCGCCCAGTTCCTGAAGCTGGAGTCGGTCGCTGATGCCAGCGGCACGGGCGGCTATGCCCGTGAGCTCACGGACGATGAGCGCATGGCCCAGCAGGCGGAGCTCAACAAGCACATCAGCGCCATGGATGTGGTCATCACCACGGCCCAGGTGCCCGGTCGTCGGCCGCCTCTCCTGGTGACGGCGGACGCGGTGCGCAACATGAAGGCCGGCTCGGTCATCGTCGACATGGCCGCCAGCGCACTGGGCGGCAACGTGGAGCTGTCCGTGCCGGACGACACCATCGTGACGGAGAACGGCGTGACCATCATCGCGCCGACCAACCTGCCGGCCACGATGCCGGGCGGCGCCAGCGGCTTCTACGCCCGCAACATCAGCGCGCTGCTGGCGCACTTCATCAAGGACGGGAAGATGACGTTCGACTTCGCTGACGAGATCACCGCGGGCACGGTCATCACGCACGACGGCAAGGTCGTGCATCCGGCCGTGGCAGAGCTCCTGGCGCCGGCCCAGGGCGGTGCCGCATGAGCGGTGAGATCAGCCTGATCGCCTCGCTGGTCATCTTCGTGCTGGCCGTCCTGGTCGGTTTCGAGGTCATCAGCAAGGTCCCCGCGACCCTGCACACGCCGCTCATGTCCGGGGCCAACTCCATCCACGGCATCGTCCTCATCGGCGGCATGATCATCGCCGGCATCGCCGATGAGCCCATCGGCTACCTGCTGGCCTTCATCGGCGTCGCCTTCGGCGCCATGAACGTGGTGGGTGGCTACGTCGTGACCGACCGCATGCTGCAGATGTTCAAGAAGCGCCCCAGCGCGCCCAAGTCCGACGCCGGGAAGGGGGCCTGATCCGTGTCCGGAGACACCCTCGACGCCATCGTCATCCTCGTCGGCACGCTGGCGGCGGCCTCGTTCGTCATCGGCCTGCACTACATGAACAGCCCAGCCACGGCGCGCATGGGCAACCGCATCTCCGCGATCGGCATGACCGTGGCCGTCGTGGTCACCTTCCTCTCGCTGCTCCTGCGCGAGGGCGGCCTCTCCACGGCGGGCCTTGTCATCATCGTGGCGGGCTTCGTCATCGGCGGTTCGGTGGGCCTCTTCATGGCCCTGCGCGTGGCCATGACGGCCATGCCCCAGCTGGTCTCGCTCTTCAACGCCGTGGGTGGCGGCGCCGCCGCCATCGTGGCCCTCTTCGACTACGGCCACGTCGTGGGCACGCCGGAAGAGGACATCTCCACGGCCATCTTCGTGGTCCTCGGCGTGGTCATCGGCAGCATCACCTTCGCCGGGTCGCTGGTCGCCTCCGGCAAGCTCCAGGGGCTCATCAGCGGCAAGCCCATCCGGGTCCCGGGTGGCACGCTGACGACCGCCATCCTGGGCATCGTGGCCCTGCTGGGCACGCTGCTGCTGGTGTTCTCGGCCGGTGAGTCGCCGGCCCTGGCGCTGGGCAATGAGGTCAAGATCCTGGCCCTGCTGGTGGTCTTCGCGGTCTCGCTGACCTTCGGCGTGACGATGGTGCTGCCCATCGGCGGCGCGGACATGCCCGTCGTCATCAGCCTCCTGAACTCCTTCACCGGCACGGCCGCGGCGATGTCCGGCTTCGTGCTGGAGAGCCCGCTGCTCATCATCGCCGGCGCGCTCGTGGGCGCGGCCGGCGGCATCCTCACCAAGCTCATGGCCGACGCCATGAACCGCTCGCTGCTGAACATCATGGTCGGCGGCTTCGGCGGGGCAGAGGGCACACAGGCCGACCCCACGGCCACCGGCGGCTCGGTCCGCGAGGTGGGCGCGGACGACGCCGCCATCCAGCTGGCCTACGCCCAGAACGTCATCATCGTGCCCGGCTACGGCTTGGCCGTGGCCCAGGCGCAGCACGCCTGCCGCGAGCTGGGCGACGTGCTCGAGGAGCGCGGCGTCAACGTCAGCTACGCCATCCATCCGGTGGCCGGGCGCATGCCAGGTCACATGAACGTGCTGCTCGCGGAGGCCAACGTGCCCTACCCGCAGCTCAAGGAGATGGATGACATCAACCCGGAGTTCCCCCGCTGCGACGTGGCCCTCGTCATCGGCGCCAACGACGTGACGAACCCGATCGCCCGCTCCGACCCGGCCTCGCCCATCTACGGCATGCCCATCCTCGACGTCGACGAGGCCAAGTCCATCGTCGTCATCAAGCGCTCCATGGGGCGCGGCTACGCGGGCATCGACAACTCGCTCTACACCAACCCCAAGACCGGCATGCTCTTCGCGGATGCCAAGGCCGGCCTGGAGAACCTGCTGGCCGCCGTCAAGGCCCTGTGACCCGCCGCTAGTCGACGCCTCGCGGTCGTCCTCGGTGCCCGCTGTGGAGCGAGAGGACCGTGAGGCGTCCCATGGCGGATGCCGAACGACGCGTCAGGCGCGATAGAGCGCGGCGGCCTCCGCGTGGCGCTGGGCGACCCACTCCCGCAGGTCGGCGGGCTCCAGGACCTCGGCATCCGGGCCCCAGCCCAGGATCCATGAGCGGATCTCCAGGACGCCGGAGACCCGTGCCCGCCAGAGCAGCGAGCCATCGGCCAGGTCTTCCGTCACCTGGCTGGGGTGCCAGCGTGTCTCGGCGACGCGCGGTGCCACCGCCGGGTCGAAGCGGACCACCACTGGCACCGCCGGCGCATCACCGATGACGTCCCAGGCGGCCTGCATCTCGCCGGCCACCGTGGGGCTGCGGGGCGGGAAGGTCTCCGGTGCCAGGCTGACCGAGCGGATGCGCTCCACCTTGAAGGTGCGTCGGCCCTGCCGCTCCTCGTCGAAGCCGATGACGTAGAGGGCGTGCGTCTGCGCGGAGGGCTCGATGGCGTAGGGGTGCAGGCGGAGGCGCCGCACGCCCTTGGACGGGTCGTAGACGCCGGCCGAGTATTCGATCTCGACGACGCGGCGTCCGGCAAGCGCCTCCGTCAGGGTGCGCAGGACGCGCGTGAAGGCTTCGTCGCGAGGTGTGTGGGCGAAGGTGTCCGCCGTCTCCTGGAGCTGCTCCGCCAGCACCGGCGGCAGGACCTGGGCGAGCTTCACGAAGGCGCCGATGATGTCCGGGTCCAACTCGTCGGTGGCCTTCGTGAGCAGGCGCGCGGCCAGGAAGAAGGCCATCGCCTCCGGCAGGGTCAGGGCCAGTGGTGGCAGGAAGGTGCCGGCCTCCAGGCCGTAGCGACCGCCGTCGTTCCAGATGGCCAGCCCCGCGTCGAGGTCCATGGCATCCAGGTCGCGGTAGATGGTCCGCTTGGAGACGCCGATCTGCCTGGACAGGTCCGCCGCGCTGATGCCGGCTTCGCCGTGCGCGTGGAGCACCTGGGCGATCTTGAGGTAGCGCGCGGCGCGGTCCCACTTGGCTCCGCCGCGATCGCGGTTCGTGCTCATGGCGCGGCGGACTGTAGCGCAGGCGTGGGCCCGCCGCTCGGCGGCGGCGGTGCGAAGGCCGGGAGGGACACCTCCACCGCCTGGTTTCGGTCCAGGGCGTCGAGCTCTGCCCGCAGCACGGCGCGCACGCCGGTGGCCTGCCAGTCGGTGTCCGCCCGAGAGCCGGACACCTCCACCACCGCACGTCCCAGCTCGCCGTCGCCGAAGACCCACCAGTCCATCTCGCCGCGCCAGCGGCGGATGTCGTCCTCGTCCCGCCCGGAGTCGTCGCGGAGAAGCCAACGCAGCGGCAGGAACCGCGCCAGGGCGGTCGGCCCGTCCATGAAGGTCCGGCAGTGGCGTGCCCGGGCGCCCTCGATGACCTCGAGGCCCAGGTCCTCGGCCACGATCGAGCCGCGCGGCACGTTCACCCATGCCAGTGGCGGCCCATCCATCGTGAGGCGATCCGGTCCCGAGGTGCCGAATGGGTCCGGGGTCGTCTCCTGCCAGTCGCCTCGGGCCGGCGGTGCCCCTACGGTCGACTCGTTCAACCACGCCTGCCGGCCGACGCGCAGGTAGGCTGTTCGGCCGGAGCCATCCGGCCCGTTCCAGGTCCCGCTCCACGATTCATCGTTGCCACGCCGTCGGCCGGTCAGCAAGGCTCGACCGCGAATCTCGTCGTCCAGGCTGGAGGTCGCCCGGACGGTCACGAGGGCCTGTCGGCCCAGCCGGATGGGCTCGTCGCAGAAGGGTGGCACGAGATCGGCGTCAGTGGGTCCGTAGGGCGAACGCAGCGGCCCGGAGGCACGCAGTCCGTCGTCGTTGATGAGCACGACCAGCAGGAAGGCGGCGGCGATGAGGGCCGTGAGCGCGACCGCCAGGACGACCGACAGGGTGGTGGCGCGGCGCTCGAAGAGTGGCTCGCGTCGGCGCTCGTGGACGAACCCCGAGACGCTGAACAGGGCCATCGCGAAGACCGCCAGCAGGCCCGCGTAGGCGGCCTCCGCCGACGGCACCAGTGAGCGCTGCTCGCCAGCGGTGAGGGTGCTGACCACCCCGTAGAGAACGGGGATGGCGAGCAGGATGGCCGTGATCCAGAGCCACACGAGGGCGACGAGGTGACGGTGCCGCCCCGCGGCAGGTGGCCAGGCCACGCCGGTCGCCGCCACCAGGACCGGCCCGAAGCAGATGAGGACGACCAGGATGTCCAGGGCTCCGCCGGGACGATAGGCCGCGGCGACCGCGAGGGCGGTGGCCGCCCACAGGCCGGCGAGGACGACGGCGAGGCCGCGCATCGGTCCACGTGTGGCAGCGGGGTCGCTCATCGACCCCGGCAGCATAGCGCCGTCACGAAGAGCGCCGTGCCGCGTACCATCGCTTCGGCATGGCCCGCATCTACACCGATACCGTCACCACGCCCGCCGCCGCGCGTGCCCCGAATGGACTCGACCGGCCCTTCGTCAGCCTGCTCAGCGACTTCGGCCTGCGCGACCCTTCGGCCGGCATCATGCGCGCCGTGGTCGCCGGCATCTGCCCTGCGGCCATCGTCGTCGACGTGTCCCACGGGGTCGACCGCTTCGCCATCCGCGACGGCGCCCTGCTCCTCTGGAGCGCGGTGCCCTACCTGCCCATCGGTGCCCACGTCGCCGTGGTGGATCCGGGCGTGGGCACGGCCCGCCTGGGCATCGCCCTGCAGACGCTGCGCGGCGACTACCTGGTGGGGCCGGACAACGGCCTGCTCATGCCGGCTGCGGCGCGCCTCGGCGGCATCACGCGGGTGCACCTCCTGGAGGACCCTCGCTTCAGCCTGCCGGAGATCTCCAGCTCCTTCCACGGCCGTGACGTCTTCGCACCGGCGGCCGCGCACCTGGCCAGCGGCGTGGCCATCGGAGAACTGGGCCGAGCCGTGGACCCGCGCCGCCTGCTGGACCTGGACTGGCCCGCTCCGACGATCCACCCGGGGCACATCCTGGGCCAGGCCATCTACCTCGACTCCTTCGGCAACGTGAAGCTCTCCGCGCTCGCCGAGGACCTGGCCGCTGCGATGCCCGGGCTGCGATCGGGCGACCCGCTGACGCTTCGCCTCGGGGCCGGGCCAGCCCGTCGCGAGGTCGGGGTGAGCTGGGTCCGCACCTTCGGCGACGTCGCCACGGGGGCGGCCCTCCTGACGATCGATTCCTACGGTCGCGTGAGCTTCGCCGTCCACCAGGGGTCGGCCGCCAGCACCTTCGGCGTCAGGCTCGACGAGGCCGTCGAGGTGCTCCGCGTCAGCCGGGGAGCAGCCGTCCGCCCCTGAGGCGCCAGCCCCAGGTGGATCACGCGACGGGCTGCACCACCAGGGCGGGCTCGTCGACGGGCATCGACGGCGGCACGAACTCCTCGGCCAGCGCCAGTCCATCGGCCGTCGTGGCGACGCGGTCCCGGCCCGACCGCTTGGCGGCGTACAGGGCGCGGTCCGCGGCCAGCAGGAGCACCGCTCGCTCGTCCCCGTCCTCCGGGAAGGTGGCCACACCGACCGAGCAGCGCATGCCAGCGGGCATGCCGTCCGCGCCGTGCACCTCGCGGATACCGGCCCGCACCCGCTCCGCGACCTCGACCGCGTCACGCACGCGCGTGTGGGGCAGGATGAGGCTGAACTCGTCACCGCCGTAGCGGTACACGTGATCCGACTCGCGGCTGGACCGCCGGATGGCGGCCGCGATGCCCTTCAGGAGCGTGTTGCCGGCTTCGTGGCCGTGCCGGTCGTTGAACGACTTGAAGTCATCGAGGTCGAGCATCAGCAGGGCGAACGGCTCCCGGCGCTGCACCGCGCCGAGGAACTCCTCGCGGAAGGTGCCGTGGTTGCGCAGGCCAGTCATGGCATCCATCTGCGCGCGGATCTCGACCGCCCGATGGACGAGGGCGTTCTGCAGAGCGATGGAGGCGTGCGCGGCGAAGATGCGCACGAGGTCGAGCTCGCGCGCCTCGAAGCGGGCGTCCTCGCCGCGGCGCCTGATGTAGAGGATGCCCAGCACCCGTTCGCGACCGCGCAGCGGCGCCAGGATCAGGGCCGCCGGGTCGGAGCCGGCGCGTCGCACGCTCCTGGCCTCACCCTTGGCGAGCACCTCGGAGACCACGCTGCCCGTGTCGGGAAGGCGGCGCGACAGGAAGGCATCCGCACCCTCTCCGCGGGCCAGCAGGGGACTGAGCCGTCGCTCGCCGACCTGGTGGACGTAGACCCCGAGCGTGTCCACGTCGATGATGCGGCCGAGGCTGTCGGCCACCTCGGCCATGACCGCGGCCGGGTCGAGGTTGGTGAGGATGGCCTCGGTGACGCGCAGCAGCTCCCGCTGGCTGTGCAGCTGCTGGTCGAGCGTCTCCTCCTGGGCATGGAGGCGAGCGGAGATGTCGGCGTTGACCATGGCCTGCGCGGCGATCGAGGCGTAGATGCCCAGGTAGCGCAGGTCGTGGGCCGCGAAGCGGTCGAGACCCAGCTTGGAGAGGACGATGACGCCGATGGCGCGGTCCTCGTAGACCATGGGCGCCACGAGCATCGACTCGGCGAGGTCGGGCTTCGTGCCGGGCATCTGGACGGCGCGCGGGTCACGGGCCGCGTCCGGCAGGTACTGCGCGATGCCGGTGCGGGCCACCCAGCCGGTGATGCCCTCGCCGAGACGGACGCGCAGCTGGTTGCCATCCTCGTCCACGTACTCGCCCGTCTGACCGTGCCAGGCGACGGGCACGACGTCGTCACCGCGGACCCGGTAGACGCGCACGTTGTGGTAGTCGATGATCTGCCGCAGCTCGGCGCAGATGGCCTCGCCGATCTCGTCGACCGAGCTCAGGTGGTTGAGCCTCGTGCCGAGGATGGCGATCGAGTCGATCTGCGCTTCCCAGTCGGCGACCGGGGCAGCCGCCGTCCGACCTGACGCCTGCGACTCCGCAGCCTGCACGAAGGCCTGCAGGTCATCCACGAGGAAGCGACGGTCTCCACGCACGTTGACGCGCAGGCAGCGCAGCCGACCCTGGTCGGCCCAGGCCCGCAGCGTGTTGGGGTGAACCCCCAGCATCCGGGCAGCTCTGGTGATGGGCAGCGTGGTGGTGTCTGGCGTGCTCGTCATGGCCCGTATCCCGGGGTGCTTCAGTGCGCCCCGCGGAGGCCGACTCTAGGTCGCACCTCACAACTCCTCATATGGGAACTCCGTACCCCGTGCCTGATGCCGTGGGCGCTGGCTCGCCGGGTGTCCCGCCGCGGGGGTGCCAGGGGCTGCGCCAGCCTCCGGGCCCGCGGTCGCGTCAGCGGCCGGGGCGGCGGTTGCGGTGAGACCGGGTCCGATCGGTCAGCGGCCGGGGCGGCGTCCCCACCGCGCCAGCGCCGCGGTCACCACGGCGGTCACGAGGCCCAGCCCGACCACGCCCGCCAGCACCCCCAGCGGTGAGCTGGCCAGGTCCGGCGTGCCGCCACCGGTGAGCGTGACGAGCAGGCCGCCGGCGACGACGACGGGTGCCGCCAGGAGCAGAGACGCGGCCGCCAGCAGGCTGTGGCGCCGGGGTGTGCCCAGGATGCGCATGGCCTCGTCGAGCTCCAGCGTGGTCAGGATGAGCGGCCGGCGCAGCCCCGGACCCAGGACCGTGAGGCCACTCCCGTCGAGGCGCGGCACGCCGCAGGCGGTGGCGTGGTCGGTCGCGGACACCTGCTCGATACGCAGCGCGACGGGCGCGCTGTCGTCAAGCCCTGGCGGCCGCACCGACGCCCCCCCGGCATCGCCCCCCGCGACGCGGGGCAGGTCGGCCGCCACGCCACGTGACAGGCGGGGCACGACCACGAGCCCGTCGCCCAGGGCCTCGACATCCACGGCCACGCGCTGGTCACGCTCGACCAGGTCGAAGGGGACTGCCACGCGGTCATCGTCGAAGGTCAGCCAGCGCTGGCCGCGGATCGCACCGCCCGTCCAGCGTTGCAGCCGGCGCCGCTGGAACACGAGCGGCTTGTCATCGTCACCGGGGAACTCCTCGGCGCTGTCGATCCGGCCGTGCAGTCGCACGTACGCTTGGTCGCCCCGCGCGGCCATCGCCTGGGCCTCCGCGAGCGTGTGCGCTGGCGCTGCTGCCAGGAGGCGCCCGATACGCCAGCCGTCACCGGACCGCCGCAGCAGCAGCCACCCGGCGAGCGCCAGGAGAAGGCCCACGACGACGAGGAGCGGGCCGGTCACACGCGTCGCCCGTGGCCGCGGCCACGTTCGTGGCGCTGGACAGCGCCGACGCTCGGCGGCGCGGCGGGCAGGCAACGACCCGAAGGAACCGTCCACGCGACGTGGGCTGTGATGCGATCGTAGCCGTTAGTCGGTTCCCGGGCCCCTTCGGGTCGGGGCTGACCGTAGGCCGGTGGATGGCCGCCGGTCAATGGTGACCAGGGCGAAGGTGGTGTCTGCAGGCACCGCCCTGTCCACCGCTCATCCACAGCGCCCACGGGTCCCACGGCACTGTCAGCTGCCACCGGGCGACCCCACCCCATCGTCACGCCGGCAGGTTCCGCCCCGAGCGAGCGTCGAGCACGGCCACCGCACCGCCATAGCTGGTCAGTGCCAGGTTGCCGCCCAGGAGCTCTGCCGCGGAGATGACATCCCCGTGTGCCACCCGCCACAAGGTGCTGCCGGCCGCGTCGAGGGCGACGGTCTCCACCTCTGCCTGGAGCAGGACGTGCGGGAGGCGGGTCGAGCCCAGGATGGCCACCAGGGGGGTGCCCGAGCGGTAGCTCCAGGCCAGCTCCCCGGTGCGGCTGGCAAAGGCATAGGCGACGAAGCCGTACCCGACCACGAGCAGCGCCTCGGTGTCCCAGAGC
>CAVPPQ010000019.1:0-131889 GCA_963707395.1 uncultured Chloroflexia bacterium | reverse complement strand
TCTTCCTCTCCTGGCAGAACCTCATGAACAGCCTCAGCCAGTCGATCGTCATCGTCGGCCTGCTGGCCCTGGGCGAGACCGTCGTCATCGTGGCCGGCATGCTCGACATCTCCGTGGGCTCCATCGCCTCCGTGGCCTCGGTCACCGCGGCCACGGCCATCGTCTACGGCTCGGTATTCATGCCCGGCGACTTCGAGATCCCCATCCCCTTCGTGCAGGGATCGATGCCCGGCGCGCTCATCGTGGGCATCGCCACCGGGATGGTGCTGGGCGTCGTCAACGGCCTGATCGTCACGAAGCTGAAGGTCAACCCCATCATCGCCACCCTCGGCACCCTGGCCGCCTTCGCCGGCCTCGCCTTCCTGGTGGCGCCGGACGGCAAGCCGGTGGGTGTGGTGACGCAGCCGGACTTCACGTGGCTGGGCACGGGCCGCATCGCGGCCGAGCTGCCCCTGCCGGAGCTTGGCGGGCGCGCCTGGACCGGCATCCCCATCCTCTTCATCATCTTCCTGATCGTGGCCGCCATCTTCCACGTGATCATGAAGTACACGGACTTCGGACGCTCCGTCTACGCCATCGGCGGCAACGCCACGGCCGCCCGCCTGGCCGGCATCAACCTGACGCGCGCCAAGATCGGCATGTACGTCCTCTCCGGCGCCACGGCCGGCCTGGCCGGCGTCCTGCTGGCGGCCCGCACGACCTCCGGCAATCCCATCAACGGCGTGGGCCTGGAGCTGCAGGCCATCACGGCTGTCTTCCTGGGCGGCGCGGCCACGGCTGGCGGCAAGGGCACGATCGTGGGCACGGTGCTCGCGGTCCTGCTGGTGGGCGTCCTCAACAACGGCATGAACCTGCTGGGGGTCAGCACGTTCTACCAGCGCGTGGCCCTGGGCGTCCTGCTCATCGCCGCGGTGGCCCTGGCGCAGTGGCGCCAGTCGCGCGCGGAGCGGGCTCGCACCCGCGTGGCCCTGGCGGCTTGAGGCCCGGGTCGCCATGACGCACGTGGAGATCGGCCACGGTACCTGGGGCGATTGGCCTTCGGTGCGCATGAGCACTCCCGCCGTGGCCCTGGAGGTCGTGGCCGAGGTGGGCGCCCGCGTCGTCTCACTGCGGGACGTCGCGCGGGACCGGGACTGGCTGCTGCGGAACACTCCGCCCACGGAGGCGGAGGGTGCGGCCTGGTCGAGCGAGGCGGTCGTCTTCGGCGGACGAGAGTCGTTCGGCTGGGACGAATGCCTGCCCACCGTGGCGCCCTGTCACGATCCGCTCGACCCGGCGGCGGCGCCCCTGCGAGACCATGGTGACCAATGGGGCCGGGGGGCCTACCTGGCCGTGGACGAGGCCGCTGGCGCGGTGACCCACACCTGGAGCGTGCCGCGCTGGCCATACCGTCTCTCGCGTCGCCTCTCGTTCGCGGACGAGCACACGGTGCTCGCCGAGTATGAGCTGCTCAGCCTCTCCGAGCGGGACCTGCCCCTGCTCTGGTCGCAGCACCCCGTCTTCCGCTTGGAGCCCGGCTGCCGCCTCGAGCTGCCCGGCGTCACGGGGGCCGTGCGCACCTCGCAGTCCGGCATCGACCTGCCTGCGCGGCTGGACTGGCCGCTGGCCGTGCCGTCCGGCGGGGCGCCGCTCGACCTCTCCCGGGTGCACACGGGCCTGGGCTGGTCGGCCAAGCTCTACGCGCAGGCTCCGGCACCCGTGAGCGCCGTGGCCCCCGACGGAGCGCGGCTGGAGATGGACTGGGAGCGCGGCTTCGCGCCCGTGCTGGGGATCTGGCTCTCCTACGGTGGCTGGCCGGCCGAGGGACCGCCCTGCGAGCAGGTCGCCCTGGAGCCCACCACGTCCGCGCACGATGACCTCGTCTCGGCGCAGGCCGATGGCCAGGCACGGCTGCTGGCTGCGGGTGCGCGGCTGACGTGGTGGGTGCGCCTGCGGCTGTCATGATGCCATCAAGCCCGACCGGCCAACCGGCCGGTCCGACCCTGCGAGCGGGCCATCCGGCCCATCACGGACGTCGTTCGGCAGCCCCATGCTGCCGCGAGATCAGGACGAGTGGAGACAAGGAGGTCACGGGACGATGGTGGATCTGAACGCGCTGACCGCGGCCGTGGAGGCTGGTGACCGCAAGTCGGCCGTGAGCCTGACGCAGGAAGCCATCGACGCCGGCATCTCGCCCGACGTGATCCTTGGCGCCATGACGACGGCCATGACCGAGGTCGGCCGCAAGTTCGCCTGCAACGAGGGCGTCTACGTGCCGGAGATGCTCATCAGCGCCCACGCCATGAAGGAGGCCAGCGTCCTGCTGGAGCCGCTCCTGGCCGCCAGCGGCATGGCGCCCGAGCACACGGCCGTCATCGGCACTGTCAAGGGCGACCTGCACGACATCGGCAAGAACCTCGTGGGCATGATGCTCAAGGGCGCCAACTTCGCGGTCGTGGACCTGGGCACGAACGTCTCGCCGGAAGCCTTCGCCGCGGCCACCACGGAGCACAAGGCCCACGTGGTCGGCATCAGTGCCCTCCTGACCACCACCATGGTGGGCATGCGCGACGCCGTGGCTGCCATCCGGGCCGCCGACCCCAAGGCCAAGATCCTCGTCGGCGGGGCGCCCGTGACGGACGAGTTCGCGGCTGAGATCGGTGCCGACGGCTTCGCCAAGGATGCGGCGACCGCGGCCAACGTGGCCAAGGAGCTGCTGGCAGCGAGCGCCTGAACATGCGCCACCGCGACCGGGTGGCGATGGCCCTCGCCCGCGAGGTGCCCGATCGCTGCCCCATGCAGATCAGCTTCACGCCGGAGTTCGCGGAGCGGCTGCGGGCGGATCTCGGCGTGCGGGGCATGCTCAACGTCGCCCGCGGCGGCGAGCACAACCCACACGGCGGTGGCAACACCTACGAGCTCGAGCGGGCGATCGACTCGGACCTCATCCTGACCTCCGTCGGCTGGGCCAACTCGTACTACGCGGGTCACGGCACCTACACGGACGAGTGGGGCGTCACGTGGCGGGAGCACCCCTACGAGACGCCCTTCGGGACGGGCCACTACACCGAGATGGTGGGCTTCCCGCTGGCAGAGGACGGCGCCATCGACTCGTACGTGCCGCCCGACCCGCAGCGGCCGGAGCTGTACCTCGACTCCGAGCGTGTCATCCGCGAATACGGGGACGAGTACTGGATCGTGGGCGTCACCGTCACCACCATCTGGGAGACCGCCTGGGCCCTGCGCGGCTATGAGCGGCTGCTCATGGACCTCGTGCTGGACCCGGACCTCGCCGAGCGCATCCTGGAGATCCCCTTCCGGTATCACATGGCGGCCGCGGAGCGACTCGTCTCGATGGGCGTGGACATGCTCTGGACGGGTGACGACATCGGCGCCCAGCGGGGCATGCTCATCAACCCTGACACCTGGCGGCGCTTCTTCAAGCCGCGCATGGCGGAGCTGGTGAGCCGCGTCAAGGCCATCAAGCCGGACCTGCTGGTGGCCTACCACACCGATGGCGACGTGCGCGAGGTCATCCCCGACCTCATCGAGATCGGCATCGACGTGCTGAACCCGGTGCAGCCGGCCTGCATGGACCCGGCCGAGCTGAAGCGTGACTACGGCGACCGCCTGCTCTTCTGGGGCAGCATCGACGAGCAGGGCACCCTGCCTTTCGGAACGCCGCAGGACGTGGCCGACGAGATCCGCCTGCGCGTGGAGACCATCGGCAAGGGTGGCGGACTCATCCTGGGGCCCACGCACCACGTCCAGCTGGACACGCCGCTGGAGAACTTCTGGTCCATGGTGGACACGATCCGCGAGACCGCCTGCCGCTGATCACATCTGGCCGGTGGCTGGCCGGCGGGTGGCGACCCCCACCCCAGCGGCCGCCATGTCGACGACTGGTGGCACTCTCTCCGCGGGACCCGGACCGCCTGCCGGACGAAGCGAGGCCAGCGTCGATGGCCACGCGGCCCGTGCGATTCGGGCCGATGGGCACCCCGGCGCGATGCGCCGCCTGCCTATGATTGAGGGGCACGACCTGTGGGCCCCCCGCCAGGTCCCGTATCGGGTACTGGCCGGGCGCGCGGGTCTCGACCGTCCAACCAGTGACACCCGAAAGGCACGCATGCCGATCCCGTATACCAAGCCGGCCCCGCCCACAGATGACAAGCGCTGGAAGATCGTCTCCACGCGCATGCGCCGCATGGGCGACCGGCCCGAGGCGCTCATCGAAGCCCTCCACGCTGCACAGGAAGCCTTTGGCTTCCTGGACAGTGACGCCTTGCGGTTCGTGGGCGACACCCTCGGGGTGCCCCACTCGCGCGTCTTCGGCGTGGCCACCTTCTACTCGTTCTTCACCCTCAAGCCGCAGGGCGAGCATCTCTGCGTCGTCTGCACGGGCACGGCGTGCTACGTCAACGGGGCTGGTGAGATCCTCAAGGGCTTCAAGGACCGCCTGGGCATCAAGCCCAAGGAGACGACCGCCAACGACAAGATCTCCCTCCTGACCGCCCGTTGCATCGGTGCCTGCAGCCTGGCGCCCGCGGTCGTCTTGGACGGCCAGATGCAGGGCAAGGCCCGGGTGGATGAGCTGATGGCAGCACTGGAGGCGATGTGAGCGACAACACGGCCGCGGTGACTCCCACCAAGCACCGCACCATCACCATCGGCACCAGCGTAGGGCGAGCCCGCGCCACGGCGCGCGTCTGCGAGGCCGCCAGCTGCATCAGTGGTCGCTCCAGCGACATCACGGCGCGCCTGGCCGAGCTGACGGCGGAGACGACTGACATCACTGTCAAGAGGGTCGGCTGCCTGGGCCTCTGCGCGGCGGGTCCGCTCGTCGAGATCGCGGAGACCGGCCAGCTCTTCGAGCACGTCTCCCCGGACGCGGTGGAGCCCATCGTGACCGCCCTCAAGGCGGTCGGCCCGGACGCCACGCGCCAGCCGCAGGGCCCCTTCTTCGAGAAGCAGGTCCGCGTCGCCACCGAGAACTTTGGCATCGTCGATCCGGAGTCGCTCGAGGACTACGTCGCCCAGGGTGGCTACCAGGCACTGCGCAAGGTCCTCTCGGAGATGACCTCCGCGGAGGTCCGCGACCAGGTCTCGGCCAGCGGCCTGCGCGGCCGCGGCGGTGCGGGCTACCTCACCGGCCTCAAGTGGACCACCGTCGCCAAGGCCTCGGGTGACAAGAAGTACGTCATCTGCAACGCCGACGAGGGTGACCCGGGCGCGTTCATGGACCGCAGCGTCCTGGAGTCCGACCCCTACCGCGTCCTGGAAGGCATGGCCATCGCGGCCTTCGCCGTCCACGCCAACGAAGGCTACATCTACTGCCGCGCAGAGTACCCGCTGGCCGTGGCCCGCCTGCGCACGGCCATCCGGCTCGCGCAGCGCGCCGGATACCTCGGCGACAACATCATGGACACCTCGCTGAGCTTCAACGTCGAGATCCGGCTCGGCGCTGGCGCCTTCGTATGCGGCGAGGAGACAGCCCTCATCGCCTCGGTGGAGGGTCGCCGCGGAACACCGCGGCCGCGCCCGCCCTTCCCGGCCACGGAGGGCCTGTGGGGCAAACCCACGCTCATCAACAACGTCGAGTCGTTCGCCAGCGTGCCGACCATCATCCGGGAAGGCCCGGAGAAGTACGCCGCCATCGGCGTCGGCCGCTCCAAGGGCACCAAGGTCTTCGCGCTGGCCGGGCGTGTCGTCAACACCGGCCTCGTTGAGGTCCCCATGGGCATGACCCTGCGGGAGATCATCTACGACATCGGCGGTGGCATCATCGACGGCCGTCCCTTCAAAGCGGTGCAGACGGGCGGCCCGTCGGGCGGCTGTATCCCGGCCGAGCACCTGGACACCCCGGTGACCTACGAGTCGCTCATCGAGCTTGGCTCGTTCATGGGCTCCGGCGGCATGATCATCCTGGACGACACCTCCTGCATGGTGGACGTGGCCCGCTACTTCCAGGACTTCTGCCGCGAGGAGTCGTGCGGCAAGTGCACGCCCTGCCGGGTGGGCACGACCCAGATGTACATGCTCCTCGACCAGATCACGAAGGGCCAGGCCACGGAGGATGACCTCGCCCAGCTGGAGCGCCTGGCAGGCATCGTGCAGCGCATGTCGCTGTGCGGCCTCGGTCAGGGTGCCCCCAATCCCATCTTCAGCACGCTGCGCTACTTCAGGGATGAGTACATGGCCCACATCGTGGACAAGGTCTGCCCGGCCGGCGTCTGTACCATCGAGCAGCCAGCCGAGGTAGTGGCATGACCGACGTCTTCACGCTCACCATCGACGGCAAGGACGTGGCCGGCACGGCCGGTCAGACCGTCATGGAGGTGGCCGAGGAGAACGGGATCGACATCCCGGGCCTCTGCCATCTCGAGGGCATCAGCGACCGCGGCGCCTGCCGCCTCTGCATGGTCGAGATCAGCGGCTCCCCCAAGCTGGCGGCGGCCTGCATGACCAAGATCTCGGAGGGCATGGAGGTCACGGCGCACTCGGAGAAGCTCCTCGAGTACCGCCAGTCCATCACCGAGATGATGTTCATGGAGCGCAACCACGTCTGCGCCGTCTGCGTGGCCAACAACCACTGCGAGCTCCAATCCATGGCCGACGAGCTTGGGATCAAGCACTTCGACCTGCCGCGCATCAACCCCAAGGTGGACATCGACGCCAGCCACCAGCTCTTCGCCATCGACCACAACCGCTGCATCCTGTGCCTGCGCTGTGTGCGCGTCTGCGACGAGATCGAGGGCGCGCACACCTGGGACATCATGCACCGCGGCCTGGAGACCCGGGTCCAGACGGACATGGGGGCGCCCTGGGGTGAGTCGACGACGTGCACCAGCTGCGGCAAGTGCGTGCAGGTCTGCCCCACAGGGGCTCTCTTCGAGAAGGGCCGCCCGGTCGCGGCCGGCAGCAAGTCCCGGCGACCATTCCTGCCGTGGCTCAAGGTGGTCAGGGAGGAGCGTGGGCTGTGAGCAAGAAACCCCGTGTCGCCACGGTCTGGCTGGACGGCTGCTCCGGCTGCCACATGTCCCTGCTGGACATGGACGAGCGGATCCTGGACATCTTCGGCCGCGCCGACCTCGTCTACAGCCCGCTGGTGGACTACAAGGAGTACCCCGACGAGGTGGACGTCTGCCTCGTGGAGGGTGCCGTCTCCAGTGAGGAGGACCTTCACAAGGTCAAGATGGTCCGCGAGCACACCAAGGTCATCGTGGCCTTCGGTGATTGCGCCGTGACGTCCAACGTGCCCGGCATGCGCAATCCCATCGGCGTCGCGCCGCTCATGGATCGCGCCTATCGGGAGAACGTCACCATCAACGCCCAGATCCCCACCCAGGTCGTGCCTCCACTGCTGCCCATGTCCACGCCCGTGCACAAGGTCATCAAGGTGGACGTCTTCCTGCCGGGCTGCCCACCCTCCGCCGACCTCATCTACACCCTGCTCGATGACCTGCTCTCCGGTCGCGTCCCCGAGGCGGCCGGCTCGCGGTTCGGGCGCTGACGGAGGCCCCCGCCATGACTCGAACCATCACCATCGATCCGGTCACCAGGATCGAGGGCCACTCCAAGATCACCATCCAGCTCGATGAGCGGGGTGAGGTCACGGATGCCCACTTCCACGTCACGCAGTTCCGCGGTTTCGAGCGCATCGTGCAGGGCCGCCCGGTCCACGAGATGCCGGCCATCATGGCCCGCATCTGCGGCATCTGCCCGGTCAGCCACCTGGTCGCCTCGGCCAAGGCGGTCGATGACATCCTGGCCGTGGACCCGCCGCCCACGGGCGCCGACCTGCGCCGCCTCATCAACCTGGGCCAGATCGTGCAGTCGAACGCCCTGTCGTTCTTCCACCTCTCATCGCCGGACCTGCTCTTCGGCTTCGACGCGGATCCCTCGGTGCGTCACATCGTGGCCGTGGCCCAGAAGAACCCCCAGCTCGCGCACGACGGCATCGGCCTGCGCAAGTGGGGCCAGCAGATCATCGAGCGGCTGGGCGGCAAGCGTATCCACCCCTCCGGCATCGTGCCCGGCGGCGTGTCGGATCCACTGACGGCGGAGGTCCGCGACCAGATCCTGGCCGGCGTGCCGGAGGCCATCGCCCAGTGTGAGCGGGCCATCGCCTGGTACAAGTCGGACATGATGCGCTGGGAGGAGGAGGCCTCCACCTTCGGCAACTTCCGCTCGGCCTTCATGGGCCTCGTGGATGAAAAGGGCAACGTCGACCACTACGGCGGCTCGCTGCGCGTCGTCGATGCGGACAACAACAAGCTGGCCGATGGGCTCGATCCGCACCTCTTCAACGACTACATCGGTGAGGCCGTGGAGCCCTGGTCGTACCTCAAGTCGACCTACTGGAAGCCCATGGGCTACCCGGACGGCATCTACCGGGTGGGGCCGCTGGCGCGGCTCAACGTGGCTGACGCGACGGGCACCCCGCGCGCCGACGAGGAACTCCAGAAGTTCCGCTGGCGCGTCGGGCGCGTGGCTGGCTCGTCCTTCCACTACCACTACGCGCGGCTCATCGACACGCTCCACTCCATCGAGAAGATCGAGCAGATCCTGCGCGGACCAGACATCCTCTCCAAGCACGTGCGCTCCGTGGCCGGCATCAACCGCAACGAGGGCATCGGCGTCTCGGAGGCGCCGCGCGGCACGCTCATGCACCACTACAGGGTGGATGACAACGGCCTCGTGGAGTGGGTCAACCTGGTCATCGCCACCGGCCACAACAACATGGCCATGAACCGCTCCGTCCAGCAGGTGGCGCGCCATCACATCAAGGGCGACAAGATCGAGGAGCCCATGCTCAACCGGGTGGAGGCGGTCATCCGCTGCTACGACCCCTGCCTGAGCTGCTCGACGCACGCCCTGGGCAACATGGCCCTGGACATCCAGCTGCTCTCCGCGGACGGCGAGGTGCTCGACCGCGTCAAGCGGTAAGGTGCACCCTGATCCCAGCCATGGACACCAGGAATGACGTGACGGGCGCTGCCGGTGAGGCGGCGCCCGGCGTCGTTCCTGGCTCGCTGGCGACCGCCAGCAGCACTGAGACGGCGGCCGATCGCCGACCCGTCCTCGTCATCGGCTACGGCAACACGCTGCGCCGCGACGACGGCGTCGGAGTGCGCGCCGCGGAGCTGATGGCCGCCGACCCGCGGTTCGCCGGTGTCGAAGTGCTGACCGCGTATCAGCTCACGCCAGAGCTCACGCTGGACATCGCGAGGGCGTCTCTGGTCGTGTTCGTGGACGCCGACATGCGGGGTCTGCCGGGCGCCATCGAGGTCCACGAACTGTCTTCCGGGGACGGCGCCGTGGGCGGCCTGGAGCGTCCGGGCCCCGGGGCCAGCTCCCACCACGTCGGGGCCACGGAGCTCCTGGCCCTCGCCCGCCAGTTGGAGGGTGGCTCAGCACGGGCCGTGGCCGTGGGCATCGGCGTCGCAGACCTGGAGCTGGGAGAAGGGCTGTCGGCACCGGTCGAAGCTGCCGCGGCGCGAGCGGCGGAGGCGGTGCTGGAGCTCGTGGCGGACCACCGCTCGCGCTGAGGGGTCATCGCTCCGGCTGGGAGCCACCCCGCCTTGCCCGGGACAGGCTCGGAACCGCCCCGTCCTCACCGAGCTTGTCCTGCCCTGCCTGGACTTGCATGGGAGTCATGTAACGGGCCATCTCTGCCGCGGACGTGCTCGACGATCGCGTGCCGCGCAAGGAATGGCCTCTCAGGCGGCCCGCTGGAATCAGGATGCAAGGCTCGTGTGCGGAGCGGACCGCCGTTGGTGTCGGATCGGCTGTGACGCTGCGGGGTCCGCGACCGATCTGGAGCCACGATCTGCCGGCGCCGGCACTTCAGCGGGCTTCAGCCCTCCTCCGGCCAGACCGGCGGCTGCAGCGGCAACAACGGGAAGTCCCAATCGTCGCGGATGGGCGAGAAGACCTCCACGGCGATGGCGCCCTGCGGCCCTGCCTCTGCCCGGTGCGGCACGCCGGATGGGATGCTCCAGGTCCCGCCTGGCCCCAGTGTGCGCGTCTCATCGCCGACGCTGAAGGTCAGCCGGCCCTGGATGCAGAGGCCCATCTGCTCGGCTGGGTGCTCATGCTCGGGCACGACTGCGCCCGGCTGCAGCTCGAAGACAGCCATCGTGATGCGCTCGCCCTCGATGCGGCGGGCATGGACGAAGCCGGGCCGCATCTCCAGGGGCGGGATGGCCGCCAGATCGACGAGTCTGCTCACGGGGTCCTCCTGCGGGTCATCCGCGGAATGCGGTCAGTAGACGGAGAGCTCGAGGGCGGTCTCGACGAACGCTTCCACGTTCTCGACGGGCGTGCCGTACTCGAGGAAGTCGGCGTTCTGGAGGATGAACCGACCAGCCGGCTTGCCAGCTCGCATGGCCGCTTCCGTGGCGCGTCGCACGTCCTCCACCGAGCCCTTCTGGATGACGTCCACCTGGTCCACCCCGGCGATGATGACGTAGGCGTCGCCCACCAGCTCCTTGGCCGCCGCCAGGTCGGCGTCACCCAGCTTCGGCGGTGGCGAGAAGGGCTCCACGGCGGCCACCCCCAGCTCCTTGTACGACGGCACGAGGGCCTGGATCTGGCCGCAGTTGTGGTACGCCGCCGGCGTCCCATTCGCCTGGGCCCAGGCGACGTGCTGCGCTTCCCAGGGCAGGACGTGCTGCTCGTAGTTGCGTCGTCCGATGAAGCCGCCGGGCACATTGCCCCCGATGAAGAGGATGTCCACCCCGGGTGCGTCGATCGCCCGAGTGTAGTCGCGCACGCGCGCCAGCGAGACCTCCATGAGCCGCTTGTAGTACGTCGGATCCTCGTAGAAGAGGGCATAGAGGTCCTGCTCGTCGATGAGCAGCGAGGCCATGTTGAAGGGTCCGTGGGGAGCCCAGGCTCCGACCCAGCCGTCGTCGCCCACGGCCGCGCGGACGGGGGCCACGCGCGACGCGACCGCCGCCGGGAACCACTCCGGCATGCCCGGCTCGTAGGCGGCCACGAGCTCCAGTTCCACCCGGCTGCGCACAGGCTTCCGCGTGCAGGCGTACATGAACGTGCCCGGCCGGATCTCGTCGATGGAGTACTCCTGCTCAAGGTCGCCGCCAGGCGTGTGGACGACCGAGCGCCGCACCGTCGTGCGTCCGTCGCGAGCCTCGACCGTCTCCACCTGCCAGTCGTCGGTCGAGTGCGAGACGTCCAGCCCGCCCAGGAGCATCCACTGGAAGGGGTCCAGCGTCCCGAACAGCAGGCGCGCCATGACGTCAGCCCCGAGCTCCTTCTGGAACTCGACGATGCGAAGCTGGATACCGAGGGAGTCCCAGGGGTCGAGGTCGGGCTGGAGCTGACTGATGAAGTGGCCCTGGTCCTGGATGAAGAGCGTCACCGGGACGCGGTCGGGGATCTGGCCGCGGAAGACGGCGGCGAAGCGCTCGCGCGAGTTCACCCCGCCGACTCTCCGTGGGCCAGGCGCTGCATGATCTGCCAGGCTCGCCGGGCGGTCTCGGCGCCGTCGCGCCGCACCGCCTCCACCTGCCCGGTCCCGTGGTGCAGCGCGGTGGAGGGGGAGGGGCAGGTGGTCACGATGAGGCCGCGGGGATCGAGCGCCGCGAAGAGGTCGCCGAAATAGGCCTCTGGCTCGAGCGGCGTGTAATCGCCGACCATGATGGTGACGCGGTCGCCAAACAGCCCTTGTGCGCGCACGAGCTGGTCGAAGTGGCCCATGCACCAGGCGTTGATGCCCACCAGGCCATCCGTGGCCAGGTAGTTCTCCAGCTGGTGATCACCATCGCCGCAGTAGTGCAGCGTGCCGCCGCCGAAGGCCGTGAAGACGCGGCCGTTGTAGGGCACCACGAACTCCCGGTAGAGGCGAGGCGAGAGGACGGTGCTGTCGTCATCGGAGAGCCAGACGCCGCCGGCCTCGGGCGGCAGGGGCGTGAAGTGCGGGAATGCCCCGCCCAGCATCGGTGCGCCAGCCCGCTCCTTCTGGAGCCGCACCCAGTCGACCAGGACGGTCGTGCAGAAGTCCATGAGCTCGTGGACGACGCCAGGCTCCTCCGCCATCCAGATGACCAGGCGCTCCAGGCCGACGAGGTTGAGGGCGATGTTCAGCGGCCCCTGGTCGTCCGTGAAGCTGACGGGCAGGTCCGAGTTGGCGCGGAAGTGGTCGATGCAGGCGAGGACGCGGGGCATGAGGCCGTCGCGCTCCGGATCCGGGGGCACGAGGCGTGCGACCTGCGACGGCTCCGTGATGGCGGGGCCGGCCACGGCGGGCTCCTCACCGGGCGGGAACTCGATGGGGCAGCCCAGCGCCGAGGGCACCACGACCGTGCCGTACCAGGGGAACAGGAAGGGCACGTAGGCGTCGTCATAGGCTGCCAGGTGCGCGAGGATCTTGGCCTCCTGGAAGGCCTGCTGGCTGGCATAGGCCCCGGGCTCGAAGTAGTCGTCCGGGACGATGGCCGGATCCTCGCCGGAGATCCAGTAGTTGACGTCGCCGATGACGAGCGGCGGGGCCTCCACGGGCTCGTGGCGGTATGCGGCGCGCACGAGCGCGAGGGCTCGTTCGTTACGCTCGGCCAGGTCCCTGGCTCCCAGGTCCGTCATGCGTGGCCCCCTCGAACGGTCGGTGTGGTGTCAGGGTATCGCCCGCGAACCTTCAGCGGCGGCCGCTCCCGGGGGCCGGCAGGTCGGCCCCATCAGCCAGGACCACCTCCAGCTGGGGCTCCTCGCGCCCCGTGTGGTCAGCCCTGCTCGGGCCCGCGGCCGTCCGGGCTGCCGGCGCGCCGCGCGCGGCCCGCAGCACGACCACGATCCCGGCGCTGGTGACGAGCAGCCCCAGCATGTCCAGCAGGCCGACCGGCTCGCCCAGGACGAGGATCCCGGTGACGATGCCGGCGACCGGGACAGCCAGGTACCCGATGCTCGTGGTGGTGGGGCCGATGGCTCGCACGATCGACTGGCTGGCCCAGAAGGCGAAGGCCGTGGCCAGCGCGCCGCTGTAGAGGATGACGAAGAGGGTGCCCAGGTCCCAGTCGACCGTGGCCCACTCGTCGCGCTCCATGGCAACGGCCAGGACGACCATGGGCAGCAGCGCCACCAGCAGCTGCCAGATCTGGACGTCGAAGGGCGTGCCCTGCCACCGATGCGCACGCACGTGGACGAGCGCCGCTGCACCCGCCATCGCTCCTACGAGCAGCAGGCCGCAGCCCAGCAGGACCTGCGGCGACGACCAGTCGATGGCGGCCGGGTTGAGGAGCAGGACCAGGCCGCCCAGGCCGAGGAGCAGGCCGGTCACCTCCGGCCGCGTGGGGAGGGTGCGCGAGACGACGGCCACGATGGGCACCACCCAGAGCGGCAGCGTGTAGGCCAGGATCGACGCCCGTCCGGCTTCCACGAAGGGCAGGGCGAGGTTCATGATGGCGATGCCCGCGGCGATGGCCAGCAGACCGTAGGAGACGATGATGGGGACGTCCTGGCGGGCTGGACGTGACAGCCGGCCGGCGCCCTGCATGAGCACGGCCAGGACAGCCATGGCCACCAGCAGCCGGAGCATGGCATAGGTGAAGGGCGGGATCGTCTCCAGGCCGATCTTGGCCACGGTCCAGTGGCAGCCCCAGACCAGGACGAGGGCCGCCAGGAGCAGCCAGGCGCGCCCGTCTGGAGACCTCACCCAGGCCGTCATCTGATGATCGTCAGCCCGCGGCGACCCCCGCAGCGCCCGGCTCCGAACGGACGGCGGGAACGGCCTTGATGACGCGCTCGTCGTAGCTCATGGCGAGCTCCTCGCCGGGCGCCACGACGAGCATGTCCGCCTCGTCCCACTCACCGTCGATGAGCTTGCGGATGAGGATGAGCTCGCCCGCCAGCTTGTCGAACTGCCATCCCCGTCGCTCGGCGTCGCTTCGGGCGCGAACCTCCGCCAGGCCGGCGGCGTCGGGATGGGCGACTCCCATGTCCACGTAGGCGGCCCGGTCGTAGTGGGAGCGCCAGGCGCCGAGGGCCTCCATGAGATACGCGGCGTTGTCCTCACCGTACTTCTCGACGTATTCCTCATACGTCGCCTGGGTCGTCGCGTCTGAGCCCGAGCCGACGCCGCCGAAGGCGCTGCCGTCCTCGCTCCGCTCCAGGTAGTCCTGGACGTACCAGTAGGTCCCGGGGTGGCCCAGGAACTGCTCGCTGTAACGGTCTCGCGAGCCCAGGAACAGCGTGATGCAGTCGTGGGCGCGCGGCACCACGAGGGGGATGGAGCCCGCACGGAGGCCCGCCGCAGCGCCTCCGCAGAGGCCATAGGCGAGGACCACGGCGTCGTACGGCGCGTCGGCGTCCTTCAGCTGTGACTGCAGGGTCGTGCGCAGGTTGGGCGGATCGTCATGCAGGCCGCGCCGGTTCAGGTGCACGTCCACGATGTGCGGCGAGCGCGCCGCGCAGAGGTAGACGCTGCGCGCCAGAACCTCGCAGGTGAGGGCCAGGATGCGCTGCTGGCGCCGTGGCGGATCGGCTGGTCCGGGCATCGTGGTCACGCCCCGGAGCCCCCGTACTGCAGCACGGTGTCGTAGACGGCCTCGATGTTGGCCGGCGGCACGAAGGCCTGGATGTTGTGCACCGTGGCGAAGACGAAGCCACCGCCCGGGGCGAAGTCGTCGATGCGCCGCTTGACCTCGTCGCGGACCTCGTCCGGCGTGCCGAACGGCAGCGTGTGCTGCGTATCCACGCCACCGCCCCAGAATGAGATGTCCTTGCCGTAGGTGGCCTTGAGCCGCTTCGCATCCATGCCCTCGGCTCCGACCTGGACCGGGTTGAGGATATCGACCCCGATCTCGATGAGGTGGGGAATGAGATCGAAGGCAGCTCCATCGCAGTGGTAGAAGAGCTTCGCCTTCGTGCGTGATTTGATGGCCTCGAAGAGGCGCTTCTGGCGCGGCTTGATGATCTCCACGTAGGTCTGCGGGCTGATCATCCAGCCCTGCTGGGTGGCCACGTCATCCCAGAAGGTGAAGACGTCGATGAGCTCGCCCACCTGGCCCAGGTAGCGGTCCACCGACTCGATGTAGATGTCCGTGATGCCGTCCACGAGCCGGGCCGTGAACTCCGGCGCCGCCAGCATGGCCATCATGAAGCTCTCCATGCCCATCATCCGGCAGGGCTGCTCGAAGATGCCGCCGCCGATGACCCCTGAGCCCACCAGCGCGAAGTCAGTCGTGGCGCGCAGCTCCTCCGCACGCCTGCGCAGCTGAGCGCTCACCTCCGGAGGGTCGGGCTCTGGCCAGCGGTAGGCGTCCAGGGCCTCCAGCGTCGGCTCCTTGATGGGGAAGTCCACCCAGTCGTAGTAGAGCGGCTTGTCCTTGGGCATGCGCATCTTGCTGCCCCAGCGGTCCCACATGGCCCAGTAGTCGCCGTCGTCCACGATCTCCACCCCTCCGACGTGGGCCATGGGCAGCTGGACCATGCGCGTGTCCACCGCGAAGCGTCGCAGGACATCCTCCCCGACGTACGGCAGCTGCTGGACTTCGTCGTAGATGGTGATGTCCTCTTCAGGCAGGCCCAGGTGCGTGCGCAGGGGCGCGTAGGCGGCCTTCGTGATGGAGGTGACCGGGGTAGCCCCCAGGTCGATCGGGACCCGGTCGGGCTCCCGGTGCTCGAGTGCTGCAAGCATGCGCTCGCGTGGTGTCATGGTGGCTCCTCCCTGGTGTCCCGATCAGGCGTGTGCGGTGCCGAAGCTGAAGGCAGCTCCGGGCGTCTTGACGAACAGGATGCGCTGCTCGGCAGCGCCGAGGCCGCGCTCCCGCATCATGGCAGCGAAGTCGGCCAGCAGCCAGGCCCAGCCGGGGGAGCCGCCGAACTGCGTCCAGTAGCCCTGGCGGGCGGCGTCCAGGCCCAGCGTGACGTGGCCCAGGAGGCCGTCCTCGGCCGCCCACTCGAGCAGCTGCAGGGTCCCGTTGGGCTTGTCGCCCCAGCGGAAGCCCTGGTCATACTCGACTCGGGCGCCGGTGGCAGCGATATCGCGCTGGTAGGCGCGGTCAACGATCTTGTCGACGTGCGAGAGCACGATGTGGGCCGGGTCGCCGCCGTGCCGCACGAGGACCTCGACCTGCTCGAGAGCCCCCGTGCCGCCCTCGCAATGGGTCAGGATGGGACAGCCCGTGCGGTGCTGGGCCATGGCCGCAGCGGCGAAGACTCGCTCGTCGCGGGCGCTGGGGCCGCCCGTCGAGCCGGCGATCTTCATGACCCCCGCCCGATGCGGAGTGCGCTTGACGATGGGCCCGTCGTAGTCGAGCTCGTCGATGCCCTCCTCGATGTCGGCCACGAAGAGCCCGGCGATCTCCTCGACCGAGAGGCGCACGCTCCAGTGGCGGTCGTGGTAGTAGCGCTCGTGGTGGAGTCCGGTCGGCGCGATGACGTGGACGCCGCTGCGTCGGGCGATCTCGGCCAGCAGCAGCACGTCGCGGCCGCAGTCGGCGGGCATGGCATCGACCACCGTCCGCAGGCCCAGGGCCTGCGCAGGCGCCAGCTCGGCCAGGGCCTTGTCCGCGTCGGCGAGCTGGAAGTCCGGGAAGAGCTGGACCGGGCGGGCGCCGTTGATGACGAGGTGCTCGTGGGCGTAGACGATCCCCAGGTCGGCGGGGTCGACGTCGCCGAGGACGGTGCGGGCGAAGGACATGGGACGAGGGGCTCCTTTCAGGTGCCTGCGGGATGGGCGGGTGGCTCGAACGCCGGGCTGAGTGTCGACCCGGCGTCCTCGGCAGCCTGCATCACGAGGGCCACGGCGCCCAGCACCCCGGCGTGGTCCGATCGCTCGGCGCGCAGGATGGGGACGATGCGGTCGCTGGGGTAGCGGAAGGCGTAGCGGTCGACATAGCCCTGGACGGTGGGCAGGAAGTGCTCGGCCTGGGCCATGGGACCGCCGGCCAGCACCACCACCTCCGGGTCGTAGGCGTGGATGGCGGTCACGATCGTGGCCCCCAGGTCGCGGCAGAAGCGAGCCATGATCTCGATGGCCGCCCGATCCCCGGCCTCCACGCCGTCGGTGAGCGTGCGGAAGGTGATGCGCCCGGGATCCTGCTCGTAGACCGCCGTCATCGTGGAGGGCACCTTGCGTGCCACGTAGTCCCGGATGCGGCCCACGACCGCGTTGGCCGACACCAGCGTCTCCGCGCAGCCGAGGTTGCCGCACAGGCAGGTGCGGCCCCCGACCTCGATGGTGGCATGGCCAAAGGAGACGGCCGCGGCCAGGTGTCGCGACGCCAGTGGCCTGCCGCCCAGGATGACGCCAGCGCCCAGGCCCGTGCCCAGGGTCAGGCCGACCACGTCGTCGTAGCCGCGCGCTGCCCCAAAGCGCCATTCCGCCAGCGTGGCCGCTGCGCCGTCGTTGACGCAGCGGACCGGGACGCCCAGGCGCGACTCGAGCTGCTCGCGCATGGGGAAGCCCTCGATGCCGGGCACCTTGCCGGGCAGGTTGCGAACGCCGAAGGTCGCTTCCACGACGCCTGGCGCCGCGATGCCGATGCCGCGAAGAGCGCCGCGTTCGCTCGCGACGGCATCGTCGATGACGGCCAGCAGCCGCTCCCAGAGCGTCGCGAAGAGCTGGTGCTCCGTGTCGAGGACCTGGGCCCGCCGGACCTCACCCGCATCGTCGACGACCCCCGCCTTGGTGCGCGTGCCGCCGATGTCGAAGCCCAGCCACCATCCGGCGGGATCGTCAGTCGTCAGGGGCGTGGCGTCGGGCGGCGAGATCATCAGGCCTCCGTGGACGTCGGCTCCAGGACCGCGCCGTCTCGGCGGAGCCGGTCCCGCAGGGCCGACCGATCGACGTCGCGGGGCGAGGCGCCCGTCGCGACGGCCATGGCGGCGGCCGTGCCGGCGGCCTGGCCCATGGCCATCGTCTGGGCCATGGAGCGGACCGAGGCGTGGGCATCGTGGGTCGCCGAGAAGCAGCGCCCGGCCACGAGCGTGTCCACCGCGTCGCGCACGACGAGCGTGCCGTAGGGGATGCCCACCACCTCGCCATCCGGCAGGTACTGCCAGCGCGTGTCGGCGCCGGGGTGGTGGTCCTCGATAGGCGCGCCGCAGAGGCCCACCTCGTCGTCGAAGCGCTTCGCGCCCAGGACGTCGTCGCGGGTCAGTCGCGTGTCGCCGTAGACGCGCCGGGTCTCGCGCACGCCGATCTGCGTCGAGAGCGCGACCAGCGAGGCCTTCTCGTAGCCGGGCACGCGGTCGTGCAGGAAGCGCGCGTACTCGAGGGCCTGCCGGCGGCCGCGGATCTCGGCTTGGGCGAGGAGCTCCGGATCGGTGGCGTTGACGACCGCACCGTCGACCGTGCGGAACGAATCGAGCCGCGTCATGACCGTGGCCACCATGCCCTCCACGGGTGTGACGTGATCCGAGCCCTCGCGGCGGGGCAGGTCGTACTCGCCCGAATCGGCCGCCTCCGCCATGCGCTGGTGGACCTCCGCGGTGCTGATCAGCGTGCGCCGGGCGATGTCCACGTTGACCATCCGGAAGGTGGTGGTGAGGGTCTGCGCGGGTGCCTCCACCCCCGCCAGCTCGTAGCCGAAGCCGGCCTGGTGACAGAGGTCGGCATCGCCGCTGGCGTCCACGTAGACGCGGCCGCGGACGCGCCGAAGGCCCGCCTTGGTGGCCACGATGAGTTCCTCCACGCGGCCGTCGCGAACAGTGGCGGCCTGCAGGAAGGTGTGCAGCAGGATGCGGACCCCGGCCTGCGTGGCCAGCTGCTCCCAGACGATCTTGAGGTGCTCGGCGTTGTAGGTGACGCCCGTCCCGGCGCCGTAGGTGTTGGGCCGCTCCAGGACCGGCCCCAGCTCGCGCAGGCCGGCCACGACGTCGTCGGAAACGCCGCCCGCGATCTTGAGCGCCCGACTGCCGGGCGTGTAGAAGCCGTAGAAGGTGTCCAGGACGGCCGTGCTGGTGCCGCCCATGAAGCCCTGCTTCTCGATGAGCAGGACGGAGGCTCCCTGGCGGGCGGCGGCGATGGCGGCGCTGGCGCCGGCCGAACCCGCGCCCACCACGACCACGTCGGCCGTGGCCGCCAGGGGCGCCCACACGAGGATGTGCTCGTCGCCCATGTCAGCCCCAGTCCGAGTCCGGCACGGGGATGGCGCCTTCGGCCTCGTAGGCGCGCCGGATGCGCCGGAAATACTCCTCGTAGACGCGCTCCAGCTGCGCCTCGCCGACATCGCTGCCCACGAAGTGCGGGCTGGTCAGGACCGTGGGCACGACGCCGAGCGCCACGAGCCGTTCCGCGGTGCGAGTCTTGAGTGCATTGACGACGGCGATGGCGCCGATGGAGCTGACCGGCCCCACCCGGAACGGGATGCCCTCGATGTCCGTGACGGCGTCACCGGGCGGGCTGCAGTTGTCGATGGTGATGTCGGCGATCTCCGCCAGCTTCTTGCCTGAGGGGTGGCGCGATGGCGTGGCCCGGGTGTGCTGCAGGGAGGTCACGGCGACCACCGGCAGGTCCATGGCCTTGGCCAGCAGGGCCATCTCCACGACCGTGCCGTTGATGCCGGTCGAGCTGAAGATGAGGAACGAGTCGCCCGGGTGGACCTTGAACTGCTGCAGGATGACGCGCGCGAAGCCAGGCACCTTCTCGAGGTACATGGCCTGGCGCAGGCCGTTGGGGCCGACGACCCCGACGTGGTTGCTGAGGGCCAGCTCCGCGACCGGATGGAAGCCCGGGTAGGAGCCGATGCGCGGGAACATCTCCTCGGTGTTCATGCGCGAGTGGCCGGAGCCGAAGACGTGCACGAGGCCGTCGGCGGCGATGCTGTCGGCGAAGATCGCGCTGGCCGCGTCGATGGCCGGTGCCTGGCTGGTGCTGACCTGCTCGAGCACATCTCGAGCCGTCGCCAGCCATCGATCCGAAGCGGTCACGCAGGTCTCCTTCCGTCCTGTGGCTCTGGGTGGGGGCTGATGCGCTTGAAGAGGTAGCGCGAGCGGTCGCCGCGCAGGAGGACCTGGCCGAAGGCGACGATGACCCCGTCCGCGTCCGTGGTGATGCGCCGCGTGAGCAGCGCGGGCGTGTGCAGCGGTACGTCCAGCAGCTGGCACTCGCGGGGGGTCAGGATGACCGGCTCGATGGTCTCGCGGGCCTCGGCCACATGGCGCCCGTAGTCGGTGCCCAGGATCTCGTAGAGCGAGCGGTGCTCGAGGTCCGCCTCGGCCAGGCCGGGGAAGAGGGCCTCGCGCAGGTGCGCGACGTCCAGCACCATGGGCTCCCCGTTGCCGCTGCGGAGCCGCTCGATGACGACCAGCCGATCTCCGGGCAGGCAGGCCAGGTCGCTGGCCAGCTGCCGGCTGGCCTCGATGACGCGGACGTCGATCACCCGGGTGCTGATGGTCATGCCGTTCTGGCGCATGGCCTCGCTGATGGAGAAGGCACCCGCGATGGGCAGCTGCATGCGGGGACGAGTGACGAAGGTGCCGCGACCCTGGTGACGGCTGATGAGGCCGCGGGCCTCAAGCTCGCCGAGTGCCTGGCGCAGCGTCGAGCGCGACACGTCGAACTGGCGACAGAGCTGGCGCTCCGGGGGGAGGCGGTCGCCTTCCCGCCACGCGCCGCTGGCGATGAGCTCTTCCGCCCGGCTCGCCACCAGCGAGTAGAGCGGCTCGCCGGTCATGATCGCGCTTCCACAGCCGGAGTCTAGCAGGGTGGTCTGATTGGTACCTACCTTTCTGGCACGGTCGGTGAGCCGCTAAGATGCGCGCAGAGGTGCCCGGCAGCAGCCGACGGAGGAGAGCGAGCGTGGCCACAGTCGCATCTGAACGTCTCGCCCGGGGCGCCGACCACGATGCGCGGCGTGACGCCCGCGTACAAGCCTTGCCCGCTACCCTGCGCCAGCGCATCCTGGTCCTCGACGGCGCCATGGGCACCATGCTCCAAGGCTACGACCTCGATGAATCCGATTACCGGGGCACGCGTTTCGCGGACCATCCCCGCGACCTGCGTGGCGCCAACGACCTGCTCTCGCTGACCCGCCCCGACGTGGTCGGCGAGATCCACGCTCGGTACCTGGCGGCCGGTGCGGACATCATCTCCACCAACACCTTCAACGCCACGCGCATCGCCATGGCCGACTACGGCCTGGAACCGTTCGTCGAGGAGATGAACCGCGAGGCGGCCCGCCTGGCACGCGATGCCGCCGACGCCGCCGAAGCAGCGGATGCCGAGGGCCGTCCCCGCTGGGTCATGGGCAGCCTGGGACCCACCAATCGGACGGCCTCGCTCTCGCCGGACGTGAACGACCCGGGGGCCCGGAACGTCGACTTCGAGAGCCTCGCATCCGCCTACCTGGAAGCGGCACGGGCCCTCGTGGCTGGGGGCGCCGACGTGCTCGCCATCGAAACCATCTTCGACACGCTCAATGCGAAGGCTGCCATCTTCGCCGTCGAGTCGCTCTGGGACGAGCTGGGCATCCGACTTCCGCTCATCATCAGCGGCACCATCACCGACCTCTCCGGCCGCACGCTCTCGGGCCAGACGGTGGGGGCCTTCTGGAACAGCGTGCGTCACGCGCGCCCGCTGGCCGTGGGCCTCAACTGCGCCCTGGGTGGCCGCCAGCTGCGGCCCTACGCGCAGGAGCTGGCGGGCATCGCGGACACGTTCCTCTCGCTCTATCCCAACGCCGGCCTGCCCAACGCCTTCGGCGAGTACGAGGAGGGACCGGCGGACACGGCCGACATCCTGGGTGGCCTGGCCGCCGACGGCGTCCTCAACATCGTGGGGGGCTGCTGTGGGACGGGGCCCGATCACGTGGCCGCCATCGCTGACGCCGTCCGTGGCCTGGCGCCACGCGTGCCGCCGGTCGTGGAGCGGCACACGCGCCTGGCCGGGCTGGAACCGCTGGACATCGGGCCGGACAGCCTCTTCGTCAACGTCGGCGAGCGCACCAACGTGACCGGCTCGAGGCGCTTCGCGAGGCTCATCCGGGAGGGGCAGTACGCCGATGCCGTGGAGGTCGCCCGCCAGCAGGTGGAGAGCGGCGCCCAGGTCCTGGACATCAACATGGACGAGGCCCTGCTGGACTCCGAAGCGGCGATGACGCGCTTCGTGCGCCTGCTGGCGGCAGAGCCGGACATCAGCCGCGTGCCCTTCATGATCGATTCCTCGAGGTGGTCAGTCATCGAGGCCGGGCTGCGGGCGGCCCAGGGCCGGCCCATCGTCAACTCCGTGTCGCTCAAGGAGGGTGAGGCCGAATTCCTGCGCCAGGCTCGCCTGGCGCGCCGCTACGGGGCCGCGGTCGTGGTCATGGCCTTCGACGAGGACGGCCAGGCTGAATCGGTCGATCGGCGCCTGGCCATCGCCGGGCGCGCGGTCGACCTGCTGCGCCAGCAGGCCGCTTTCGAGGCCGAGGACATCATCATCGACGCCAACATCTTCGCCATCGGCACCGGCATCGAGGAGCACGCCGGCTACGCGGTGGCCTTCATCGAGTCCATCCGACGCCTCAAGGCCGAGCAGCCCGGCATCCTCACCAGCGGCGGCGTCTCCAACGTCTCCTTCTCCTTCCGCGGCAACGACCCCATCCGTGAGGCCATCCACGCCGTCTTCCTGGCCCACGCCATCGATGCCGGGCTGGACATGGCGATCGTCAACGCCGGCGCGCTTCCGGTGCTGGACGATCTCGACCCGGACCTCCGCGAGCGGGTCGAGGACCTCGTGCTGAACCGTCGACCGGATGCCACGGAGCGACTCCTCGAGATCGCTGACGCGGCCCGCAGTGCGGCAGTGGGCACCGGGCGCGACCTCGCCTGGCGGGAGGCCCCCGTGAACGAGCGCCTCAGGCACGCTCTCGTCGAGGGCATCTCCGACTGGATCGTCGAGGACACCGAGGAGGCCCGGATCGAGGCGGCCCGGCCGCTGGACGTCATCGAGGGACCGCTCATGGCGGGCATGGACATCGTCGGCGACCGCTTCGGCTCTGGACGCATGTTCCTGCCCCAGGTCGTCAAGTCGGCGCGGGTCATGAAACAGGCCGTGGCGCACCTGGTGCCCTTCATCGAAGCCGAGCGGGCCGAACGGGAGGCGCGCGGTGAGACGGTGGAGGGTGGCTCCGCCTCCACCACCGGCCGTCGCTCGGCTGGCCGGATCGTGATGGCCACCGTCAAGGGCGACGTCCACGACATCGGCAAGAACATCGTGGGGGTCGTGCTGGGCTGCAACGACTACGAGGTCATCGACTTGGGCGTCATGGTGCCCTGGACGAAGATCCTGGAGACGGCCGTGGCAGAGGAGGCGGATCTCATCGGCCTCTCCGGGCTCATCACGCCCTCGCTCGAGGAGATGCGCGTGGTGGCCACCGAGATGGAGCGTGCCGGCCTGCGCGTGCCGCTGCTCATCGGCGGCGCCACCACGTCGCGCGCCCACACGGCCGTGAAGCTGGATCCCGCCTACAGCGGGCCCGTGGTCCACGTCGAGGATGCCTCCCGTGCGGTCGGGGTGGCCGGCGCCCTGATGGATCCCGCGGCTCGCGATGCCTTCGTGGCGGCGCGCCGGGCAGAGTACGAAACGACGCGGCGCGAGCACGAGGGCCGCACCGCCCCGGAGCGCCGCGTCAGCCTCGCCGAGGCCCGCAGCCGCCGCCTGGTCATCGATTGGCAGGCGCCGGAGTCTCAGCCGACCCGACCCTCGTTCCTGGGGGTCCGGGAGCTGGTCGACCACCCCATCCTCGACCTCATGCCCCGCATCGACTGGTCGCCCTTCTTCGCCACCTGGGAGCTGCGCGGCCGCTACCCGGACATCCTGGCCGACGCGGAGGTGGGCGCCGCCGCTCGTGACCTCCTGGACGATGGGCTGGCCATGCTGCAGCGGGTCACGCAGGAGGGGCTGCTGCGGGCCGACGCGGTGGTCGGCTTCTGGCCCGCCAACTCGACCCCGGACGACGACATCGTGCTCTGGGCGGACGAGTCCCGGTCGAGCGAGCTGGCGCGCCTGCACACGCTACGCCAGCAGGTGGCGCGGTCCGGCGACCGGCCCGATCTGGCCCTTGCCGACTACTGCGCGCCACTCGGTTCGGGCGTCGCGGACTACGTGGGCGCCTTTGCCGTGACGGCCGGCCACGGCCTCGCGGACGCGCGCGCCGGCTTCGAGGCGGCCCATGACGACTACTCGGCCATCCTGCTCACGGCCCTCGCCGACCGCCTCGCTGAGGCCTTCGCGGAGCGGCTCCACGAGCTCGTGCGGCGAGAGCTGTGGGGCTACGCGGCGGACGAGGATCTCGCCAACGAGGCGCTCATCGCCGCGACCTACCAGGGCATCCGCCCGGCTCCGGGCTACCCGGCCTGCCCTGATCACACGGAGAAGACCACGCTGTTCCGGATGCTGGAGGCGGAGTCGCGGGCCGGGATCCGCCTGACCGAGACGATGGCCATGCTGCCCGCTGCGTCCGTGAGCGGCCTCTACTTGTGGCACCCGCGGGCGCGCTACTTCGGGGTCGGTCGCATCGGGCGCGACCAAGTCGAGGACTACGCCCACCGCAAGGGCTGGAGCGTGGCCGAGGCGGAGCGCTGGCTGGCGCCCAACCTGGCCGAGTAGCGAGGGCGACCCCCGACCCGGCTGCGCGGGGGCTGGTGCACCCGACCGAGTCGCCGGGGCGTCCCCGCCAGATCGCGCTATCCCCGGCCGGGACGTGCTGGCGGGGCGGACGCGCCAGGTACCGAGGCGGTGGGGTCGACCCCGGGGCGCGTGCTGGCGCCGACACGCAACTCCGAGAGGTAGGCGGCGTACGCTTCGATGGACGGGTTGTCCCGGCTGAAGACCTGCTCCAGCGTGCCGCCGCTCGTCCGCAGCTCGAGCACGACCGTCGCGTGCCCGGCATCCTCTCGCCAGGCTGCCTCACGCAGGTTGACGAGGGGCAAGAAGGTCGTCCGCACGCCGTAGACCGCCTGCCATCGATAGGCGTACGCGGTGCCACGGTCGATGATCTTGAGCTCGCGGCCGTCCGCGGAGTGCAGGGACTCGAGGAGCCGCTTGCTGGCGATGCTGAAGAGGAGCCTTCGGAGCGGGTGCACGTCGCCATCGGCCACCGCGCGGGTGCCCTGGGCCGCCAGCAGCCGAAGGTTCGGCCTGTGGCGGCGCTCGTCGGCGAGCAGTCGGTCGAAGTAGAAGCTCAGGACATCCTCGCCGACCTGCAAGCCCGCGTCCCGCGCATCCTGATGCTCCGCGCGCGGCGGTGCCCCGGGCGCTGCGAGCGGCGCTCCGGGCGCGGCCGGCGACACCGTCCCGGCGTAGCGCGCCCGGATGAGGTCCACGGCCCGCTCGATGAGCGCCTCTGAGACCGTGTTGTAGGGCAGCTCGAAGGGTCGGCCAGGCAGGCCGAGGTGCAGGCACCCGCGCAGGAGGTCCTGGCTGACTCGCAGGTACTGGACGTCCTGGTAGAGGACGGTCTCGGTCCGCACCTCCTGCCCCACCCGCTGCATGACCATCAGGTCATCCTCGTAGAGGCAGACGAGGTAGTCGTAGAGGTCCATGCCGGGTCGGGCGTTGCGCCGCTCGATGTGCCGCGGGATCTTGAGGCTGAGCAGTGGCGGATCGATCCGCGTCAGGTGGGGACGGAAGAGCGGTGGCGGCGGATCCTCGGCGGTGACCTCGATGGCCCACGGTCCGAAGCGGTCGTACTCGAGCTTTGCCTCGTCCACCCGTTCCCCCAGCCGTCCCGTTCAGGCCTGCCTGCGTCGCCCGGTTCGAGCCATCGACGACGACGGATGATCGGCCACGAGCCATGGTGTCACAGACTTGACAGGAAGGTACAGTGCAGCCCGCGTGCGCCTCGGCAGCGACCAGCGTTGCCGAGGTCAGCCGATCAGGACGACGTCGGAGCGGGACTTCTCGCGCGCTTCCAGGAGCGACGGCCGGCCGGTCAGGTACTCGTCCACCTCGCGGGCGCACTCGCGACCCTCCGTGATGGCCCACACCACCAGGGACTGTCCGCGCCGCATGTCGCCGGCCACGAAGACGCCCTCGCGCGATGTTCGATGGCCCGTAGAGGCGCAGTTGCCCCGCTCGTTGATGTCGACGCCGATGTCCTCGAGGACCGCGTGCTCAGGGTGCAGGAAGCCCATGGCCAGGAGCACCAGCTGGGCCGGCAACTCGTGCTCGCTGCCGGGGATCTCGTCGGGCCGTCCGCTGTCCCAGTCGGCCCGCACGGCCCGGATCGCCCGCAGGGCGCCGGCGTCGTCAGCCAGGAAGGCCTTGGAGAGGACCGCCCAGTCGCGCGTGGCGCCCTCGGCCTGGGAGCTGGAGGTGGAGAGCATGCGTGGGCCGGGGTGGACCGGCCAGGGTGTCTCCGCCGTGCGGCCGTCCGGGGGCTTGGGCATGATCTCGATCTGCGTGACCGAGCGGGCGCCCTGGCGGATGGCGGTGCCCACGCAGTCGGAGCCCGTGTCGCCCCCACCGATGACCACGACATCCTTGCCCGTGGCCAGGATGGCCCCGGCTTCGGGCACGGCGTCACCGGCGACCCGCCGGTTGGCTTGGCGCAGGAAGTCCATGGCGAATTCCACGCCCGGCACGTCGCGCCCCGGGATGGGCAGGTCACGCGGGACCGTTGAGCCACCGGCCAGCACCACGGCGTCGAACTGGGCCACCAGCTGCGCGGCGGGATAGTCGATCCCGACGTGGACGCCGGTGCGGAAGGTGATGCCGCCCGCGGCCATGAGCTCCACGCGGCGCTCCACGACGTCCTTGGAGAGCTTGAAGTCGGGGATGCCGTAGCGCAGCAGGCCGCCGATGCGATCGGCTCGCTCGAAGACCGTCACCAGGTGTCCCGCCCGATCGAGATGGGCCGCGGCCGCCAGCCCGGCAGGCCCGGAGCCCACGACGGCCACGCGACGACCACTGCGCGGCGACGCCGGCCGTGGTGTCATCCAGCCCTCGGCGAAGGCGCGCTCGATGATGGCCGACTCGATGGACTTGATGGTCACGGGAGGGCGGTTGATGCCCAGCACGCAGGCTGATTCGCAGGGGGCGGGGCAGACACGCCCGGTGAACTCAGGGAAGTCGTTCGTCGAGGTGAGCGACTCCAGCGCGTCCCGCCAGCGCCCCTGGTAGACGTGGTCGTTGAAGTCGGGGATGACGTTGCCCAGCGGGCAGCCGCTGTGGCAGAAGGGCACGCCACAGTCCATGCAGCGTGCTCCCTGCGTTCGCAGGTCCTCTTCCGCCATGGGCAGCAGGAACTCGCGCCAGTGCCGGATGCGCTCCTCCACCTGCTGGTAGGAAGGGACCTGGCGGTCGTACTCGCGGAAGCCGGTGACCTTGCCCATGCCTGCCCCTAGACCGCCACGGCCGCCACGGCCGCCCTCGCGCTCTCGGCTTGCCCGCCTTCACTGGCCGGCGATGTCCCACCGAACCCTGACCCCGACGCGGCCGCCAGCTCGACCAGGGCGCGCTTGTAGTCGAGCGGCATGACTTTCACGAAGTGGCCGACCTGCTCGGCCCAGGTGTCCAGGATGTGGCGCGCCCGCGGTGAGCCCGTGAGTCGCACGTGCGCCTCGATGAGGGCCCGCGCCTCGGCTTCATCAGCCGGGTCGGTCAGCTCCTCGAGCTCCACCATCTCGCGGTTGACGCGTGCGCGAGACTGCGCCTCCGCGTCCCAGAGGTAGGCGATGCCGCCGGACATGCCGGCCGCGAAGTTGCGACCGACGGGACCCAGGACGACGACGCGTCCGCCGGTCATGTACTCGCAGCCGTGGTCACCCACGCCTTCCACGACGACGTGCGCGCCGGAGTTGCGCACGCAGAAGCGCTCGCCGGCCGGACCGTGGATGAAGGCCCTGCCCGACGTCGCGCCGTACAGCGCCACGTTGCCGCAGATGACGTTCTCGTTGGGGTCGAACGTCGCCTCGCGCGGTGGGTAGAGGATGACCGTGCCGCCGGAAAGGCCCTTGCCGAAGTAGTCGTTGGCCTCACCCTCGAGCTCGATGGTCAGGCCTCGCGGTGCGAAGGCCATGAACGACTGGCCGGCCGACCCGACCGCCTTCAGGTGGATGGTGTCGTCCGGCAGGCCGGCCTCTCCGGTGCGCCGCGTGATCTCCTGGCCGAGGATGGTGCCAACGGTGCGGTTGACGTTCCGGATGGCGATGTCCGCCTCGACCCGCTCGCCCCGCTCCAGGGCCGGGGCGGCCAGCCGCACGAGCTCGTTGTCCAGCGCCGTCCCCAGGCCGTGGTCCTGCGACTTGCTGTGGAACGTGCCGCTCCGCTCCGTGGCTGGCATGGGCAGCAGGAGTCGCGTGAGGTCGAGCTGGCGGGCCTTGGCGTGCCGGACGTCGCGACGCGGCGCCAGCTTGTCCACGCGACCGACCATCTCATCCACGGTGCGGAATCCGAGGCGGGCCATGTGCTCGCGGAGGTCCTGCGCGATGAAGCGGAAGAAGTTGATGACGTGCTCCGGCTCACCGGTGAAGAGCTGGCGCAGCTGCTCATCCTGCGTGGCCACGCCCACCGGGCAGGTGTTGAGGTGGCACTTGCGCATCATGATGCAGCCCATGGCGATGAGGGCGCCGGTGGCCACGCCCCACTCTTCCGCGCCGAGCAGCGTGGCCATGGCCACGTCACGGCCGGTCCGCAGCAGGCCGTCCGTCTGCAGCACGACCCGGTCGCGCAGGTTGTTGCGCATGAGGACCTGGTGCGCTTCCGCGAGCCCCAGCTCCCAGGGCAGGCCGGCGTGCTTGATCGACGAGAGCGGCGAGGCACCCGTGCCGCCGTCGTGGCCGGAGATGAGGATGACATCCGCGTGCGCCTTGGCCACGCCGGCGGCCACCGTGCCGACGCCCACCTCGGCCACCAGCTTGACGCTGATGCGCGCCCGCGGGTTGGCGTTCTTGAGGTCGTAGATGAGCTGCTTGAGGTCTTCGATGGAGTAGATGTCGTGGTGCGGCGGAGGCGAGATGAGGCCCACGCCCGGGGTGGAGTGCCGGGTGCGCGCGATGATGCGGTCCACCTTGTGGCCGGGCAGCTGGCCGCCCTCGCCCGGCTTGGCGCCCTGGGCCATCTTGATCTGCAGCTCGTCGGCGTTGACGAGGTAGTTGGAGGTCACGCCGAAGCGGCCAGAGGCGACCTGCTTGATGGCCGAGCGCATGCTGTCGCCGTTGGGCAGCGGCGCGTAGCGTTCCGGGTCCTCCCCGCCCTCGCCCGTATTGGAGCGGCCGCCCAGCCGGTTCATGGCGATGGCCAGCGTGGTGTGCGCCTCCCACGAGATCGAGCCGAAGGACATGGCACCACTGGCAAAGCGCGTCACGATGGACTCCACCGGCTCCACCTCGTCGAGCGGGACGGGGGAGAGGTCCTGGAACTCCAGCAGGTGCCGCAGCGTCACGGGGGTCTCGGCGTGCTCGTCGATGAGCCGCGCGTACTCGCGGTAGAGCTCCTGATCGCCGCTGCGAGCGGCCTGCTGCAGCTTGGCGATGGTGTCCGGGTCATGGAGGTGGCGCTCGCCGCGCAGGCGCCACTGGTAGAGGCCGCCGAGCTCCAGCTCCGACTCGTCCTCCACGTCCACGTAGGCAGCCTGGTGGCGCATGAGGGTCTCGCGCTCGATGGTGGCCACGTCGATGCCGCCGATGCGTGAGACGGTGCCCGGGAAGTGCTCCTCGATGACCTCGTCCGACAGCCCCACGGCCTCGAAGATCTGGGCCCCGATGTACGAGGACATCGTGGAGATGCCCATCTTGGACATCGTCTTGAGGAGCCCCTTGTCGATGGCCTTGAGGTAGTGCTCGCGGGCCTCCTCCGCGCTCATGGCCTCCGGCAGGAGCCGCCGCAGGCGCATGTCCTCGATGGTCTCCAGGGCGAGGTAGGGGTTGATGGCCGAGGCGCCGTATCCGAGCAGCGTGGCGAAGTGGTGCACCTCGCGGGCCTCGCCGGTCTCCACGATGAGGCCGGTGCGCGAGCGCAGGCCCTTGCGGATGAGGTGGTGGTGGACGGTCGAGACCGCCAGCAGGGCAGGGATGGCGGCATGGTCCGAGTCGACCGGGCGGTCGGTCAGGATGATGACCTCATAGCCGTCGAGGACGTACTCCTCCGCCTCTCGGCGCAGCCGCTCCAGCGCCCGCTGCATGCGGCCGGGCTTGGCCGCGAAGCAGATGGAGATGGTCTTGGCCTGGAAGTGCTGGCGGTCCACCCAGCGCAGGCGCTCCAGGTCCTCGTTGGTGAGGACGGGATGAGGCAGCTCGATGATGCGCGCGTGCTCCGGGCCGGAAGCCAAGACGTTGCCCTCGCCGCCCACGAACGAGACGAGGCTCATGACCGTCTCCTCGCGGATGGAGTCGATGGGCGGGTTGGTGACCTGCGCGAAGAGCTGGTGGAAGTAGTCGAAGAGGCTGCGCGACTTCGAGGACAGCACCGCCAGCGGCGCGTCGTTGCCCATCGAGCCGAGGGGCTCCTGGCCATCCCGGGCCATGGGCGCCATGAGGATGCGCAGGTCCTCCAGCGTGTAGCCGAAGGCCCGCTGGCGTGTCAGCACTCGGCGGGCGGGTGGCTGCAGGATCTGGCGCGGTGGCTCCAGCTCGGAGATGGTGATCTTGCCCTCGTCGAGCCAGGCCTGGTATGGCTCCGCCGAGCAGATGCGCGCCTTGATCTCCTCGTCGGGGATGATGCGGCCTTCCTCCAGGGAGGCCACGAACATCTTGCCCGGCTGCAGGCGGCCCTTGAGGACGATCTTCTCCGGCGGCACCGGCAACACCCCTGCCTCCGAGGCCATGATGAGCAGGTTGTCGTCGGTCAGGCAATAGCGCGAGGGCCGCAGGCCGTTGCGGTCGAGGGTCGCCCCGATGAGGGTGCCGTCCGAGAAGGCGATCGAGGCCGGCCCATCCCAGGGCTCGATGATGCTGCCGTGGTACTCGTAGAAGGCCTTGCGCAGCGGGTCGATCTCCGGGTCCTTCTCCCAGGCCTCCGGGATGAGCATCATCATCACGTGGGGCAGGCTGCGGCCGCCCAGCATGAGGAACTCCACGACGTTGTCGAGGATCCCTGAGTCAGAGCTGCCTTCCTGGGTGATGGGCCGCATCTTGGAGATCTCGTCGGGGCTGAAGAGCGCCGACTCGATGAGGGCCTCGCGGGAGCGCATCCAGTTGACGTTGCCGCGCAGCGTGTTGATCTCGCCGTTGTGGGCCAGCGTGCGGAAGGGATGCGCCAGCGGCCAGGTGGGCAGCGTGTTCGTCGAGAAGCGGCTGTGGACGAGCGCGAGGGCCGATTCGAAGTCCTCGTCCCGAAGGTCCGCGTAATAGGCGGAGACCTGGCGGGGCGTGAGCATGCCCTTGTAGACGATCGTACGCGAGGACATCGAGCAGACGTAGAACTGCCCGGCCCCCTTGACCGCCTCGCGGACCGAGCGGGTGGCGAACTTGCGGGCCACGAAGAGCCGGCGCTCGAACTCGTCCTGCGTGCGACAGCCGACCGGTCGAGCCACGATGACCTGCCAGGTGGCCGGCTCCCCGGAGATGGCCGTAGCGCCCAGGGTGCCGTTGTCCGTGGGCACCTCGCGCCAGCCCAGGATGCCCAGGTCCAGCTCGCCGAGCGCGCGCTCGAAGTGGTAGCGGACCCCCTCGTGGGTGCGCGGGTCGCGCGGCAGGAAGCACTGGCCCACGGCGTAGTCGCCGGGGCCGGGCAGGGAGATGCCGATCTCCGAGCACTCTCGCAGGAAGAAGGCGTGGGGCAATTGCACGAGGATCCCGGCGCCGTCGCCGGTGGCCTCCTCCGCGCCGCGGGCGCCCCGGTGGTCGAGGTTGACGAGGACGTCGATGCCCTTCTGGACGACGTCATGCGTGGCCACGTTGTTGAGGTCGGCCACGAAGCCGACGCCGCACGAGTCGTGCTCGAACCGGGGGTCGTAGAGACCCGTCTTCGGCTGCCGGTCGTCCATCAGGGCGTCCTCGTGAGAGATGTGCGTCCGCGGGGCCAACGCCGGGGTGGACCCGCCAAGCCGCAGGGTCACACCTCGCGCCTCCCCACGCATGCGGTGATCTTGTGGACGATAGAGAACGGCGCCGCAACGGTCAACGGCGGGTCTCGCATCTCCGGCACGCCGTCCGGCTCGGCTTGGTGACGGATGAGATGCGATCCGGTAACGGGCTGACCTGTCCGGAGGTTTGACCGCCGGCCGATGGGGCGCCACCATCTGGGCATGTCACCACAGGCAACCCCGGGCCGGACGCCGCCGGCAGGTGAGGGCCAGGAGCTGGCGCACCTCGAGGAGATCAGCTTCCTGGCCGAGGTCGCCCACCTGGCCGCTACGGCCCGCACCTGGGACGAGCTCATGGACACGGTCATCGACCGCGCCAAGGCCGCGGCGCGGGCGGACGTCTGCTCGCTCTACCTCACTGACCGCGACGGCAGCGGCCTGACGCTGGCTGCCACCAACGGCCTTGACCACGACGCGGTCGGGGTGGCGCGCCTGGAGATGGGTCGCGGCATCACCGGCATCGCGGCTCAGTCGCGGGCGACCATCGTCAGCCCTGACGTGCGTACCGACGAGCGCTTCGCCTGGATCCGCGGTGTCGACCAGGCCCGGTTCACGTCGATGTGCTCCGTGCCTCTTGTCTGGGACGAGCAGGTCGTCGGCGTCCTCAACGTCCAGACGGTGGAGCCCCGGGAGTTCACGCCGGTTCGCCTGCGCTTCCTGGAAACGCTGGCGGGGCTCCTCGCCGCGCTCGTCGAGAAGAGCCGCCTGCACGCCGAAGCGGAGGCCCAGATCGAATCGCTGCGCGCCATCGACGAGGCGCGCGCCAACCTGGTCGCGGTGATCACGCACGCCCTGCGCACCCCGCTGGCGGTCGTGCGCGCCTACGTGGAACTGCTGGGCGGCCACGCCCGGTCGGCGGGCAGCGGAGAGGCCGCGGCCTGGGAACACGAGGCACTGGCCCAGGTGGACCGCATCGACCAGACGGTCGACTCCATCCTGGAAAGCCTCCGTGTCATGCCCTCGCCGATCACCGAGCTGCTGCCCACCGACCTCATCAGCGTGGTGTCCGAGATCACCACGGAGCTGCGGCCGATGCTGCGCACCCACGCCCTGGTGTCCACCTTCCGCGACGAGCCACTCGTCGCCCTGGCCTCGCGGCCGATGCTTCACCGCCTGCTCGGATACCTGCTCGAGAACGCCGCCAAGTACGCGCCGAGCTCAGGCCGCATCGACATCTACGGCTGGCGCGATGGCGACCGCGCCCGGCTGGCCATCACGGACGAAGGCCCGGGCATCCCCGAAGCCTGGCGGGAGCGCATCTTCGAGCCCTTCGTGCGGCTGGAGGACTCGCCGCGTGGTGCCGGCATCGGGCTCTTCGCGGCCCGCCACCTGGCCCGCTCGATGGGTGGCGAGCTGGCGGTGGAGCCGCGCGAGCCGCACGGTTCCCAGTTCGTGCTGGACCTCGCCTTCGTCGGTCCGTCCGGGTAGTCGCGGGGCCGCCGCGGATGACGCTCCGCCGAGGCCCCGCGGGGGTGGGGCCCGGCGGCTCAGGCGTCCAGGCGGTAGCCCACGCCACGGACGGCCACGGGCACCGGGGCCCCGGCGCTGACGAGCTTCTCGCGCAGGCGTGCCAGGTGCGGCTTGAGCCATTCGGGCGCCGGGTCCGGCACGTCCGGCCAGCCGGCCGCCAGCATCTCGTCGTGGGTGACGACCTCGCCGAGGCGCTCGATCAGGGCCTGCAGCAGGCGGAACTCGATGACCGTCGTGGGCAGCGGTGAGCCCTGCCAGCGGATCTCGTGCCGCCGCCGGTCCAGCTCGTAGCCGGCTGGGTCGCCCAGGCCTGGCTTTCGCGCCCGCGCGCCAGCGCGTCGCGAGACCGCCCGGACGCGAGCCAGCAGCTCGTCGGCCCGGAACGGCTTGCGCACGTAGTCGTCCGCGCCCAGGTCCAGGAGCTCGATCGTGGCAGCGTGGTCGCGCTCGCCCGAGACCACGATGACGGGCGTGTCGCTGACCTCGCGGATGCGGCGACAGACGGTGGCGCCGTCCATGCCCGGCATGGCGAGGTCCAGCAGCACCAGGTCCGGCTCGTCGTCGCGGAAGCGCCGCAGGGCTTCCGCGCCGTCGTAGGCGGCGATGATCCGGTGACCGGCCTGTCCCAGCAGCGCGCCCAGCGCGCCGACCATGGCGGGCTCGTCGTCTACGACGAGGATCTTGAGCGACTCGGACGGCCCGGCGTCCGTCGCCCCTCCGCCGGGGATGATCATCGTGCCTGTCCCATCCGTGTCGTCGCCTGCCAGCGTGCCCCCCTGCTCCCCGAGTGTCGATGCGTCGATGGCCCGGGCGATGGCCCCAGCCGTGCGCGTCTCGGACAGTAGCAGCATCGTAGGCCCGGAGCGACCGATTCCTGAGGTCGAGTCGCTGGCTCCCGCCCGTCCGATCGACCGCGCGCAACATTGTGTAGCGCGATACTTGCCATTTCCGGGAGCTGGCCGGTATCATGCCGCCGATGCCGACGCAAGCCACGACCATGGCGATGCCCTCGGCCCCGCCGGGATCGGACGGGGCCTGAGCCGGGCGCGCCACGCGTCGCCCGCAGTCAGGCCGGATCCCCGGGGCCGCGACCACGAAGCGAAGGTCGCGGCCTTCGTGATTCCTGAGCACCCCGCCGGCACCGCGGCCGGCCTCTTGCCTGGAAGGATCCACCCGGATGACCCTCATCGCTCTCCGTCCTGAACCCTTCATCACCGAGGGCAGCTCCCCGCCCCGCTCCGACACGTTCCGGCCCGGCTTCAGCGGCCTGCGCTGCCGCGCCTGCGGGGAACCTGCCGCGGCGGGGGCCGTCTTCGTCTGCAGCCGCTGCTTTGGCCCCCTGGAGGCCGGCTACGACCTGGCTGGACTGCGGTCACGCCTCAGCCGCGAGCTGCTCGACGCCCGGGATGCCAGCATCTGGCGCTTCGCCGAGCTGCTGCCCCTGGCCAGCCTGCCGACCGGAGGCCTCCGAGTCGGGGTCTCGCCGCTCGTGGAAGCCCCTCGCCTGGCCGCCCGTCTCGGCCTGGAGCGACTCTGGGTCAAGGATGATTCGCGCAACCCGACGCTCTCGTTCAAGGACCGCGTCGTCGCAGTGGCCGCGGCCCGCGCCGCGGAGTGGGGCTTCCACACGCTCGCCTGCGCCTCCACCGGCAACCTCTCGGCGGCCGTGGCGGCCGCCGCAGCGGCGTGGGGGTTGCGCGCCGTCGTCTTCGTGCCGGCCGACCTGGAGGCGGCCAAGGTGGCCCAGGCGCGGGCCCTGGGGGCCACCCTCGTGCCCGTCGAGGGCACCTACGACGAGGTCAACCGGCTCTGCCTCGAACTGACCGACGAGCTGGAGGGCTGGGCCTTCCTGAACGTCAACCTGCGGCCCTTCTACGCGGAGGGCTCCAAGTCCATCGCCTTCGAGATCGCCCAGCAGCTGGGCTGGCGGACGCCCGACGTGGTGGTCGCGCCGCTGGCATCCGGCTCGCTCTTCACGAAGCTGGCGCGTGGCTTTCGCGAGCTGTCGGCCGTCGGCCTCGTCCAAACCGCCCCGATCCGCTACGTGGGCGGCCAGCCGGAAGGTTGTGCACCCATCGCGTCCGCCTTCGGTTCGGGTGCCGACCTGGTGCACCCCGTGGAGCGACCGGAGACCATCGTGCGCTCGCTGGCCATCGGCTCGCCGGCGGACGGGGCCTATGCCGTGCGGCTGGCCCGCGAGAGCGGCGGCGCCATCCTGCCCGTGCCTGACGCGGCCACCGTGGGTGCCATCCGGCTCCTGGCCGAGACGGAGGGCATCCTGACCGAGACCGCCGGGGGAGTGACCCTGGCCGCCTTGCGCCGCGCCATCGCCGAGGGCCGGGTCCAGCCCGACGACGAGGTCGTGCTCGTCATCACCGGCAACGGCATCAAGACGCTGGACGTCCTCGACACGGATCGGGCGACGCTGCCGGGGGCTATCGCTCCCAGCTGGCAGGCGTTCGATGCCTGGTGGGCACGGCAAGGCGGCGGCTCACCGGGTTGAAGCGCCTCGAGGCGCCGGAGGCCCCACACGCGCAGGCGACCAGGGGCGATGCTCTCGGCCACAGCCACGACCCCCGCCCACTCGAGCCGTTCCTTGATAGCGGATGGACGATGGCTGGCCGCGCCGTCGGGACGGGTGGCTCTCCCCGTCCTTGATGCGAAGTTCGCTGCTTGACGGATGGGATCGTCTGCCGTCACACTCCGGCCTCGATGACAAGCCAGCGACTTCTCAAGCGCAAGCCGACGCGGCCCTGCCTGGAGGCAGAGGTCTAGACGGCTTCGTTCGGGATGACCGACTCGGGGCCGCCAGGCCGGCTCCGAGGGCCGCAGACACCGATCGCGGTGACTGCGGCCTTTCTGTTTGCTCGGAGCCCGGAGCAGCGGTCCCACCCACCAGGAGGGACCAGACCACGATGCGAGCACTCATCACCGGGGCCGGCAACATGGGCCGCGCCATCGCTGCCGCTCTGACGACACGCGGGGACGAGGTCGCCGCCGTGGTCGGCCGCGGGCCGGGGCGCCCCGATGCCGCGTCCCTGGCGCCGATCGACGTCGCCTTCGAGTTCAGTCACGCCTCCAGCCTGCTCGCCAACGTGGGACTCGCGCTCGACGCGGGCTGCCCTGCCCTTGTCATCGGCACGACCGGCTGGTCGGCAGGCGACGAGACCGGCCGTGCCCTGGCTGCCCGGCTCACGGAGGCGGGTGCCCGGGCTGTCGTGGCGCCCACATTCTCCCTGGCCGCCGTGCTCTTCGGCGAGCTCGCGGAGTCGGCCGCCCGGCTCTTCGGAAGCTTTCCCGATTACGACCCCTTCGTCTTCGAGCAGCACCGCCGCACGAAGGCGGACCGCCCCTCCGGAACCGCCCTGGCCGTCGCCGAGCGGCTCCTGCCGCACCTGACCGCGAAGCGTGAGGCGCGCCTGGCCGAGGGCACGGGTGCGCCGGATGCCGACGTGCTGGAGGTGGTGGCCCTCCGCGCTGGCAGTCACCCGGGCATGCACATCGTCGGCTTCGACGGCCCGGGCGAGGCGCTGGAGCTGCGCATCACAGCACGTGACCGCTCGGCCTACGTGGCCGGGGCGATCCTGGCGGCCGACTGGCTGATGAGCCGGTCCGGGCCCGCCGGGGTGACCGAGTTCAGGATGCTCGTCCGCGAGCGCACCACCGCTTGACCGACCAGCCGGCGCGAGACTGCGCCCGGCTCCGAACAGCCAGACAGGAGACACTCCCATGACCACCCGTCCGATCCTCCGCGGTGCCTTCACCGCCCTCGTCACGCCCTTCACCCGCGACGGCGAGCTCGATGAGCGAGCCCTCCAGGGCCTCCTCGAGCGCCAGCTCGCAGCCGGGATCGACGGCCTGGTGCCTGTCGGCACGACCGGCGAGGCCCCCACCCTCAGCGCCGATGAGCGCGACCGTGTCATCGAGCTGACCGTGCAGGCCGTCCACGCTCGCGGTGCCGCGGGGCGTGTTCCCGTCGTGGCCGGGACCGGCAGCAACGACACGCGCGCCAGCATCGCGGCCACCCGTCGCGCGGCGGCCCTGGGCGCGGACGCGGCCCTCGTGGTGGCGCCCTACTACAACAAGCCCGACCAGCGCATGCTCGAGGCCCACTACCGCGCCATCGCCGACGACGGCAGCCTGCCGGTCGTCGTCTACAACGTGCCCGGCCGCACCGGCGTCAACATCGCGGCGGACACCGTGCTGCGCCTCGCCGAGCACGAGCGCATCATCGGCCTCAAGGAGGCCGCCGGGGACCTCGAGCAGGTCATGACCATCGTTCGGGACCGGCCGGACGACTTCGCCGTGATGTCCGGTGATGACAGCTGGACCCTGGCCCTGCTCGGGATCGGTGGTGACGGCGTCATCTCCGTGGCCTCCAACGAGATCCCGGAGGTCATGGCCAGGCTCTGTGCCGCCGCCCACCTCGGCGACTGGACGACGGCCCGGGCGCTCCACGAGCGCTACCTGCCGCTCATGCGCCTCAACTTCGTGAGCCCCAACCCGGTGCCCGTGAAGGCTGCCCTGGCGGCGATGGGCCTCATCGAGGACGTCCTGCGCCAGCCGCTCTTGCCGCTCGCGGAGCCCGGCCGGAGTCGATTGCTGGGTGTCCTGGCGGAGCTCGGTCTCGTGGGCGATCCGGCGCAGGCGGTAGCGGCGTGACGGTGGTACCGGGGGAGGCCTCGACCTCCGCGGCGCTCCAGGGGCGCGTCGAGACCGTCACCGCAGCCTGGGCGGCCACGACCGGCGACCCGGATGAGGCGCTCGTGGCCACGACCCGGACCCTCGTGGCGGAGGTGCTCGACCAGCTGGAGCTCGGCCGTGTCCGCGCCGCCTGGCCCGATCCCGCGGCACCCGGCGGGTGGCGCGCGGAGCCCTGGGTGAAGGCGGCCATCCTGCTGGCCTTCCGCACCCCAGGCCTGACGGAGGTCCGCGACGGCCCCATCCTGGCGGCTCGCGACCGCACCGCCCTGGGGACCATCGACCTGCTCGACGGTCCCGGGTCGCGGGCGGCGACGACCGCGGGGGCTCCCTGGCGCATCGTGCCCGGCGGCACGAGTGTCCGCCGAGGTTCCTACCTTGCGCCGGGCGTTGCCATGATCCCGCCGGCCTTCGTGAACGCGGGAGCCTGGGTGGGGGAGGGCACCATGATCGACTCGCACGTCCTGGTGGGGTCCTGCGCCCAGGTCGGGCGAGGCGTCCACCTCTCGGCCGCGGTGCAGGTGGGCGGCGTCCTGGAACCGCCCGGTGCGCGCCCCGTCATCGTCGAGGAAGGCGCCTTCGTGGGCGGCGGCAGCGGCCTCTACGAGGGCGTCATGGTGGGGCGCGGCGCGGTCATCGCGGCGGGTGTCGTGCTGACCGGCCAGAGCCGCGTGATGGACCTCGTCGAGGAGCGCGAGCTGCGCGGTACCCCGGAAGCACCCCTGGTGGTGCCGCCGGACGCCGTGGTCGTGCCCGGCAGCCGGCCAGCCGCCTCCGCCTGGGCGCGCCGGCAGGGCATCGCCGTGAGCGTGCCGGTCATCGTCAAGTATCGCGACGCGGGCACCTCTGCCCGCGTGGCGCTGGAGGACGCGCTGCGGTGACGAACGCGGCCACACGGACGACGGCGGCAGCCGAACCTCCACGCCAGACCTCGGACGCGCTGGCCATCGAGGTCGGGGCCACGGTCGCCGGCTGCGACCCGGAGGCGTTGCTGGCAGCGCATGGCAGTCCTCTCTACGTCTACGACCTGGCGGCGATCCGGGCACGCGTGGCCCACTTGCGAGCGGTCCTGCCGGCACGGACGGAGGTCGCCTTCGCCGTCAAGGCCAACCCATCGCCCGCGGTCCTGGCGGCGCTGGCCGGTGCGGGTGTGGGGGCGGACGTCGCGTCCGGTGGTGAGCTTCGAGCAGTGCTCCGCGCCGGGTCGTCGCCGGAACGCATCGTCTTCACCGGACCCGGCAAGACCGATGCCGAGCTGGAGGCTGCGCTGCAGGTGGGCATCAGGGGGCTGACCGTCGAATCGCTCGACGAGCTGGACTCGCTCATCGGCCTGGCCGCGCGAGCGAAACCGGGCCAGGGCCTGTTGCTGCGCCTGGCCACCAGCGACGCGAGCGAGGAGCGGCCCATCATCGGTGGCGCTGGCAACGCCAAGTTCGGGCTGACCGACGACGAGGCAGACGAGGCGATCACGAGGCTGCGGGAGGCCGGCCTGCTGGCGAATGGTTCCACCGCTCCGGAGGCGCCGTTCCGTCTGCACGGCTTCCACGCCTTCGGCGCCTCCAACGTGCGCGAGGCAGCCGTCCTTGTGCAGGCTGCCGTGGACCTGGCGGGTCGCGCCGAGCGGCTGGCCGACCGCCACGGCCTGACCCTTGCGCTGCTGGACGCGGGCGGCGGCCTGGGCATCCCGTATTCGGACCTCGAGTCGCCGCTGGACCTTCACGCGCTGGGAGAGGGATTGGCCGCCGAGCTGGCCACCTGGGCCGCTCGAGCGCCGCTGGCCGGCTGCCGTCTGCTCTTCGAGCCCGGCCGCTGGCTCGTGGGTCCCACGGGTGCCTACCTGGCGCGGATCGTCCGCACCAAGGTGCGCGGCGGTCGCACCGTCGCGGTCACTGATGGCGGCATCCACCACCTGGCACGGCCGGTCCTCGTGGGGCAGCAGCAGCGTGTCGTCGCCGTCGGGGATGCGGCGCTCCGCGTCGCCGCCGACGTGCCCACCGACGTGGTGGGGCCGCTCTGCACCGGACTGGACGTGCTGGCCCGCGACGTGGACCTGCCGGCGGTCACGCGCGGCGACATCCTGGCCGTGCTGGACACGGGAGCCTACGGCTACAGCGAATTGATGCCCTTCTTCCTCTCGCATCCCATCCCGGCCGAGGTCGCCGTGGACGGCGCCGCGGTCCACGTCTCCCGGGAGCGGATCGAGCCCGCCTGACAAACCAAATGCCAGCGCGTCCGGCTGGAGGCCCACGCCGACGGTCTCGTGGACCGTGCGCAGGTCGCTCGAGCGGCAGCCTGCGGGCAGGCGGCCTGCGGGAGGTGACGGGCCTCGTCCATCCGGGCCTCGCTGAGGCGGCAGGTGCGTCGTCGAAGGGCGCGCCGCCGCAGCGGATGGAGGTCGAAGCGACGGGGCGCCGATCCGCGGCAGTCTCGTCGTCCCTCCAGCGCCTCCCAGTCGTGGTGGGTCAGCTCAGCCGCTGAGCCCCAGGCGCTCGGCGGCGGCTGCCAGCTCGGCGTGCACGCGTCGGGGGGCCGTACCGCCGATGACGTCCGGCCGGGCCAGGGCGTTCTCCAGCGAGGCTGCGGCTCGCAGGGCGCCGGGCACGGCCGCGTCCGCCGCGAGCGAGGCAGCCGTCGCGTCCGACGACGCGCCCAGGATGGCCCGGATGTCCGCATCGGTCAGTCCGATCAGCTCCGCGCGAGCGCCTTCCGCCCGGGCTACCAGTGCGCCCACGAGGTGGTGCGCCTCGCGGAAGGGGACGCCGCGCTCCACGAGCGCATCGGCAACGGCCGTCGCGGTGGTGAAGCCGGTGCTGCTGGCCGCCCGCATGCGCGACTCGTCCACGACAAGGGTGGCCACCGCGCCCGTCATGACGCGCAGCGAGGATTGCAGCACGCGCAGCGCGTCGAAGAGTCCCGGCTTGTCCTCCTGCAGGTCGCGCTGGTAGCCCGCCGGGAGGCCCTTCAGCAACGTCAGGGCCGCCACCAGGTGGCCATCCACCCGGGCCGTCCGGCCGCGCACCAGCTCGGCGGTGTCCGGGTTGCGCTTGTTGGGCATCATGGAGGAGCCCGTCGACCAGGCATCTGCCAGGCGCAGGAAGCCGAAGGCCGGGTTGGACCACCACACCAGCTCCTCGGACAGGCGCGAGAGGTGGGTCATGGCCAGCGCTGCCGCGGCCAGCGTCTCCACCACGAAGTCGCGGTCGCCCACGGCGTCGATGGAGTTGTGGGTGACCCCCGTGAAGCCCAGCTCGGCAGCCACCGCCTCCCGGTCGAGCGCGAAGCCGGCTCCCGCGATGGCCCCGGAGCCGAGCGGTGAGACGTCGGCCCGGCGCAAGGCGTCCGCGAACCGCCCGCGGTCGCGCTCGAGCATCTCCACGTACGCCAGCAGGTGGTGGGCGAAGAGCACGGGCTGGGCCGGTTGGATGTGCGTGTGCCCGGGCATGGCCGCGTCGCGATGCCCCAGGCCCTGGCGCACGAGCGCCTGCTCCAGCCCCACGACGGCCTCGTCGATGGCAGCCAGCCGCCGCTTGAGCCAGAGGCGCAGGTCGGTGGCCACCTGGTCGTTCCGCGAGCGGCCCGTGTGGAGCTTGCCAGCCACGGGGCCGATGCGCGCCGCCAACGCCATCTCGATGTTCAGATGGATGTCCTCCAGCGCCGGGTCCCAGTCGATCGTGCCGGCCCGGATCTCGACCTCCAGCGCGCGAAGCCCATCGCGGATGGCGGCGGCCTCCGCGTCCGTCAGCAGGCCGGCCGCCAGCAGCCCGCCCACATGGGCCAGGGAACCCGCGATGTCGTCCAGCGCCAGCTCCGCGTCCACGTCGATGGAGCGACCGAAGTCGGCTGCGTCGGCATCCGGCTCGGCGGAGAAGCGCCCGCCCCAGGCTTTCACGGATCGGCTCAGGATCGCGTTGGCGCCGACCCGGCGTCGGCGACCGTGACAGGCAGATCGCCCAGCATCGGCTCCGTCCACGACCAGGCCGAGTCGTGGCGCGCTGCCTCCGTGCGGAGCGGCAGTCCGAAGATGCGGATGAAGCCCACCGACGCGGCGTGGTCGTAGGCGTCGTCCGTGTCGTAGGTGGCCAGCGTGCGGTCGTAGAGCGAATCGTCGCTGCGGCGGCCCACCACCGAGGCGTTGCCATGGTCGAGGCGCAGGCGCACCTGGCCGTTGACGACGCGCTGCGCGGATCGCACGTACTCGCGCAGGTCGCGATGCAGGGCGCTGAACCAGATGCCGTCATAGGTGGCTTGCGCGAGCTCGTCCGCGACCAGCCGGTTGAAGCGCAGCTGCGCCTTGGAGAGCGTCAGGCTCTCCAGGGCGGCGTGCGCCGTGTGCAGGATGGTGGCCGCCGGGGCCTCGTAGATCTCGCGGCTCTTGATGCCCACGAGACGGTCCTCGATGTGGTCGATGCGGCCGATGCCGTGCCGGCCGCCCAGGGCGTTCAGGCGCTCGATGAGCTCCACCGGCGGCACCGGCAGGCCGTCCAGGTTGACCGGGATGCCGCCCTCGAAGCCGATGGTCAGCTCGGTCGGGATGTCCGGCGCCGATCCGGGCTCCACGGACCACTCGTACGCGTCTGGGGGTGGCGTGGCCCAGGGGTCCTCCAGCACGCCGGTCTCGCACGACCGGCCCCAGAGGTTCACGTCCACGGAGTAGCGGGGGGCGCGAGCCACGAGATCCTCGAAGCCGTGCTCGCGCGCGTAGTCGAGCTCCTGCTCGCGTGAGAGCCCCATGCCCACGCGCATGGGGGCGATGACCTCCAGCCGCGGGTCCAGGGCATGGACCGCCACGTCGTAGCGGACCTGGTCGTTGCCCTTGCCGGTGGCGCCATGGGCGACCGCGCCGGCGCGCTCGCGGTCGGCGACCTCCACGAGCAGCTGGGCGATGAGCGGGCGGGCCAGCGCCGTGGCCAGGGGGTAGACGCCCTGGTACAGCGCGTTGGCCTGCAGGTCGGGCCAGATGAACTGGCGCACGAAGCGCTCGCGGCCATCGACGACGTAGGCGCGGCTGGCGCCGGCCCGCAGGGCACGCTCCGCGACGTCCGGGCCGATGGAGCCGCCGCCGAGGTCCACCGTCAGGGTGATGACCTCGACGCCGTACTGCTCCCTGAGCCACGCCACCGCGACCGATGTGTCCAGCCCGCCGGAGTAGGCGAGCACCACCTTCTTCACAGCCGATCTCCACGCATCTGGGTCACGAGTCTGACACGGCTTGGGGGTGGGCTGCCGGATGGACGGCTCCGGCTGCCGCCCGGCTGTCGTATGAGCATGATCCTGGTCCGCCGCGATGGCATGCCCATGAGATCCGGGACCGCCGGGCTGGCCGACCACGGAGCGTGCTCCGGGTGCGGAACGGTGTGCTCGTGACCGGGCAGGCGCCGGGGAGTGCGGTCTCTCGTGAGGCTGCCCAGTTCGCGAGGTCCGGGGTCGGCGTAGCGGTATCTGGCTACTACCCATGCGGGCTCGAAAGGGGTTGACTGACGGTCCAGCCTCCCGCACGGAGCACGCATGGTCACGACCACGCACCAGGGCGAACAGAGGGACGCGAGCGTTCGCGAGCATCGACACCTGCGAACCGCGCTCATCGGCCTGGCCGTGCTGCCAGCCATCGCCGCGGCGGTCACGATCGCCCTGCTGGTCGTCGGCGGCAGCGGGACGTCAGCTCCCGCCGCGCTGGCGGCCGCCGCCCGGACCGGCTCCCTCTCGGGCGACGGCACACTGCCGAGCGAGGTCGTCCTCGGATCTCGGGGTCGTCATCGTGGCGGCCGGCGTCGTGACGCTGGCCCTGCTGCGCTACCTCCTTCGTCCGCTGGCCGAGATCGCCGCCAACCGCTCGGGCCTGCAGATCGCCTACCAGCAGGCGCGCGAGGATTCGCGGCGCGACGGGCTCACCGGTCTTGGCAACCAGCGCGCCTTCAACGAGGAGCTGGCGGCGGAGATGACAGCCGTCGAGGAGCACGACGACCGCTTCGCCCTGGTGCTCATGGACCTCGACGACCTCAAGCTCGTCAACGACCGGATCGGCCACGCTGCAGGCGATGAGACCCTGCAGGCCATGGCCCAGGCGATGCGAGAAGTGGCCCGCCCGGGTGACCGCCTCTTCCGACTCGGCGGCGACGAGTTCGCCATGCTGCTGCCGGGGACCTCGATCGAGGTGGCGCTGGCCATCACGGAACGGCTCCTCCACTTCACCCGGCGCCCCGTGTCGACCGCGCGCCCTAGCCCGTTCTCCGCGGGCGTCTCCGCGGTGCCGCTCTTCGGGCGCGACCCCGAGATGATCTATCGCCAGGCCGACGCTGCCCTCTACTGGGTCAAGCGCCACGGTCGGGGAGCGGTCGAGATCTTCGAGCCGGAGCGCGACCAGCTACCCGACAACGTCTCCGACGCGGCCCGCAATGCCGTCCAGGAGGTCCTCATGGGACGGCTCCTGCGGCCTGTCTTCCAGCCCATCGTCGACCTTCGAACGGGCCGTGTCCTGGGCTTCGAGGGTCTCATCCGGCCCGATCCGAACGGGCCGCTGCCGGACACTGCGCAGCTCTTCGCCGCGGCCGCCACGTCCGGGCGCACGGTCGAGCTGGACGTGGCCTGTGTCGAGCAGGTGCTGCTGGCCGCCCGGGCCATCGGCCCGGACAAGCTGCTGACCCTGAACCTCTCGCCCCGCACGCTGGAGGTGCGCGACTTCGACGCTGGCTGGCTGCTGCAGGGCCTCTACCGCAACGGCATCTCACCGGGGCGGGTGATCGTGGAGCTCACCGAGCGCGATGAGATCGACGACTTGGCACGGCTCCGGCAGACCTTCCGGCATCTGCGTGAGTACGGCCTGCGACTGGCGGCCGACGACGTCGGCGCCGGCAACTCCGGCCTGCGCCTGCTGTCACAGGTCCAGTTCGACATCGTCAAGCTCGACCTCTCGCTGGTGCAGGACGGCGTCCGCCGCACGGGGGCACGCTCCGTCCTGCAGTCGCTCCGTGACCTGGCGCTCGACCAGCACGCCCACGTCGTGGCGGAGGGCGTGGAGACGGCGGCGCACCTGCACGTCCTCCGCGAGCTCCAGATCGGCGCCGGGCAAGGCTACCTGCTGGGCCGGCCCGGAGCGTCGGTGGCGGCCACCTTCGTGGACGTCGACCAGCTTGGTGCTGAGAGCAGGCTGGACCTCCCCGCCGCCGTCCCCGCGGCCGTCATCATCCCCGCCGCCCTCGTATCGGGCGAGGCTTCAGGCGCGGACCCGTCCGAGGTGGAGTGGCCGCGCCTCGATCTGCCACTCGCTGCCCACGACCTGCGCGCCATCGTCCTGCCTGGCGCCCGCCTGGGCGCGCTCGTGGGTTCGTCGTCCGCCGCCTGACCTCGCGCTGCCGGGCCCAGCGTGCCGCGCGGCGCGGTGCCCTGGGCGCGCGGCGTGGTGCCCGTGGGTCCCGATGCCGCGGTGCCCGCGGTTCCCGGTGCCGCGGCCCGCGGCGCGAGGCGGCTTCTCTAGCCGATCCGGAACCCCGTACCGCTGCCCTCGTGCAGGGCCCGCCGGAGGGCTGCCCTGGTGCGGCCATCGGCGATGACGGCGCGCTCCGCGTGGGAACCGGGCCCCAGCGCACGCAGTGCGGAGCGGACCTTGGGCACCATGCCACCGGAGATGACGCCCTCGGCGATGAGCCGCTCGGCCTCGTCCGGGGTCAGCCGCTCGATGCGCTGTCCATCGGCGCCGCGCACGCCATCGGTGTCGGTCATGAGCACCAGCTCGCCACCGAGGGAGGCGCTGAGCGCGGCCGCGGCATCGTCCGCGTTGACGTTGCAGACGTGCCCCTCGGGATCGAGGCCCATGGGCGTCAGCACGGGCAATCGGCCGTCGGCCAGCAGGGCCCACACCAGGGAGGCGTCGGCCACGGGCTCGGCGATGACGAGACCCAGCCCCGCGGCGCGTGCACCACGGATGGTATGGCCGTCGATGCCGCGCACGCCCACGGCGTCCGCCCCCAGCGCCAGCAGCTCCGCGGTCAGCTCAGCGTTGATGACGCCGCCCATGACGGCCAGGAAGACCTCCAGCGTGGCGTCGTCGGTGACGCGCCGGCCGGCCTCGAAGCGGCTCGCGACGCCAAGACGGTCGAGCCACTCCGTGATGCGCTTGCCGCCGCCGTGGACGACGATGACCGGCCGCCGCCGCCGCTCCTCCACGATCTCGCGCAGGATGTCCTGCTGCTCGACGATGGTAGTGCCGCCCAGCTTGACGACGACGGGCGAAGTGGCACCCGCGCGGCCCGCGCTCGCGTGGCCCGCGCTCACGCCCGTGGTGCCGGCGCCCGGCGCGTGCGCGCCGGGGCTCGAAGACGTGTCGCTCATGTCGAGTAGGCCGAGTTCTCGACCACGTAGGCCTCCGTGAGGTCGCAGCCGAAGGCTTCGCCGACACCCGCTCCGGCGCCGAGCTCGAGACGGATGCGCACCTCGCCGCCGCGCATGCGGCCGCTCAGGTCGGTCGCGTCGAAGGGCAGGGGAGTGCCGGCGAAGACCGCCAGGCCCTCGATCTCGATGCGCAGCCGGTCCGGCTCCAGCTCCACCGCCTGGCCGGCACGGGCCCGCGCCTCTTCGATCGGCAGTCCAGCCGCCTCCAGGACGGGCGCCAAGGGCAGGCGGGCGTTGCCGGCCGCCCCCGCGATGCGTCCCCAGTTGGGATCTGCGCCGTGGACGGCGGCCTTGACGAGGCTGCTGCTGATCACGGCACGCGCCACGGCCCGGGCGTCCACGTCGTCCCGGGCGCCGCTCACCGTGCAAGTGATGAGGGTGGTGGCGCCCTCGCCATCGGCGGCCTGCTGGCGCGCCAGCGTGCGGGCCACGGACTCCAGGGCGCCGCCGAACGCGGCACAGGCCTCCGAGCCGGCCTCCAGCGGCAGGGCGCCGGACCCGCCGGACGCGGCGAGCAGCACCGTGTCGTTCGTGGACTGGTCGCCGTCCACGCTGACCTGGTCCCAGGTGCGCGCCACGACCGGCCGCAGCAGCGACTCCAGGAGCGCCGGCGAGGCCGTCGCGTCCGTGAGCACGAAGCAGAGCATCGTGGCCATGTTGGGGTGGATCATGCCCACGCCCTTGGCGACGCCGCTGACGGTGACTGGCACGCTCGTGCCGCCGGGACCGGGCAGGTCCACGGTGACGGAGGCGGACTTGGCCCGCGAGTCGGTCGTGCGCAGGGCCTCCGCGATGGCCGCGAAGGCCGCATCCTCTGCCCGCAGCTCGCTGGCCACGACTGCGCCGATGGCAGCCTCCACGCGCTCCACCGGCAGACGGCTGCCGATGAGCCCCGTGGACATGGCCAGCACGTGGCGGGCGTCGGTCCCGACGGCTGCGGCCAGGCAGCTCGCCAAGCGGCGCTGGTCGTCCAGGCCGGCCTCGCCGGTGGCGGCGTTGGCGCAGCCGCTGGTGGCCATCATGGCGTGCGCCCAGCCTCGACGCCCAGCACCGTCGGGGTCCGTGGCGGCCAGGTGCTCCCGGTTCAAGCGGACCGGGGCGGCCGGCAGGCGGTTGGTGGTGAATGTGGCGGCCACGGCGGCGGGCGGTCCGTCGACGACGACGACAGCCAGGTCCAAGCCGCCCGAGGTCTTGATGCCGGCCCGTGCGGCAGCCACTCGGAAGCCGGCCGGCAGCCGCGCCTCCAGCGATGCCTCGGGCAGGCCTCGGGCGGCTGGTTCCGTGGTCGTCACGGCAGCAGCGCCAGCTGCTGCAGGCCCGCCACCTCGGGCAGGCCGTGCACGAGGTTGAAGGCCTGGATGGCCTGGCCGGCGGCCCCCTTCACGAGGTTGTCGATGACCGAGATGACGAGGATGCGCCCGGTGCGTTCGTTGAGGTACGGGTGCACGTGGGCGACGTTGCTGCCGCGCACGTGGCTCGTGGCCGGCGGCTGGTCCACGACGCGCACGAAGGGCTCGCCGGCGTAGGCCGTGTCGTACAGCTCCCGAAGCTCCGCGGCGCTGACCGGGCGCGAGGGACGGACGTGGCAGGCGGCCAGGATGCCGCGCTGCATGGGGATGAGGTGAGGCACGAAGTCGACGTCCCGCACGCCGGGGTTGGCATCGGGCGCCGGCCCCGCGGCCTGGAGCTCCTGCTCCAGCTCGGAGATATGGCGGTGGCCCGTGACGCCATAGGCCTTGACCGACTCGTTGACCTCGGAGAAGACGAGGTCCGCCTTGGCGGCGCGGCCGGCCCCGGAGGTGCCGCTCTTGGCGTCCACCACGAGATCGGCGATGAGCCCGGCGCGGGCCAGGGGATAGAGACCCAGCAGTGACGTCGTGGGGTAGCAGCCCGGCGCACCGACGATGGCGACGTCGGCGCCCTGAAGCGCCAGCAACTCCTCGCGGTGCTGCTCGGGCAGGCCGTAGACCGCCTGCGCCAGGAGCTCCGGCGCGGGGTGCGTGAAGCCGTACCAGCGTTCGTAGTCGGACGCCCGGCGAAGTCGATAGTCGGCCCCCAGGTCGATGACTCGGCGACCCTGCGCGACCAACTCCGGCACCAGCGGCGCGGAGGCGCCGTGCGGCAGGGCCAGGAACACGGCGTCGACGTCCGGCAGGTCGGCCTCGATGTGGAGGTCGGAGCCCGCCAGCTGGGGATGAGAGACGGTCACCGACTCGTGGTCACGATCGCGGCCCTGGAGGCCCGCGATGCGCACGTTGGGGTGCCGCTCGAGGAGGCGGATGAGCTCCCCGCCGACATACCCAGCGGCGCCGATGATCCCGACGCGGATGGCCGCCCGACCGCTGATGGCGGGAGCGCCGAGGTCGCTGCTGCTGCTGTGCTCTGTCATGGGCGCTGACGATACATGGCCGGGGCGTGAGGGGTCGAGCGCGGGCCTCCACCTTGGGGCGGTCGTCCATCGGTCGTTCCGGGTCTCGATCGCCGGGCGCCCGTCGCGCATCTCCCGTGTGCGATAGTCTCGTCAGCCATGAGCGCGACCAAGCGGGACCCCCAGATCGAGCGACCGGATCTGGCCATCCCCGACGGCGAGCGCATCTTCACGGCGATCGAGCTGCGCACCACGGACGACGCGGACCTCGTGGAGATCCTGCTGCGCCTGCGCGAGGCCGGCGCGGAGATCGTGACCATCAACACCTTCCCCGCCACCAAGAAGGGCGAAGGCGAGGACATCACGCGCGTCTTCGACATCGAGCTGCGTGACCTTGATTCCGCGGACGCCACGCGCATCGCGGAGTCGGTGCCCGGTGTACGCGTGGCGGGCTCTCGGCCGACCCTTGGCCAGATCTTCGGCAAGCGCGTCATCATCGTGGGCGGCGGCGCCCAGGTGGCCCAGGTGGCGCTCGGGGCGGTGTCGGAGAGCGACCGCCACAACCTGCGCGGCGAGCGCATCTCCGTGGACACCATGGCCCTCGTGGGAGAGGAGAACATCGCCGCCGCCGTGCGCGCCGTGGCGGACCTGCCGCGCGCCCACATCCTCGTGCTGGCCGGCTCGCTCATGGGCGGCGAGATCACCAAGGCGGTGCGCGAGCTGCGCGAGATCGGCATCCCGGTCGTCTCGCTGAACATGGCTGGCTCCGTGTCGGCCGCCGCGGACCTCGTCGTCAGCGACCCGGTGCAGGCCGGCACGATGGCCGTCATGGCCATCGCCGACACGGCCCGCTTCGACCTGGGCAAGCTCGGCAACCGCCGCTACTAGGATCCCCGCGGCGGCCAGAGCGCCAGCGCCGGGCAGAGGCCCCGCGCCAGGGACGTCTCGAACCTCCCGGGCCACGGCCACCGGCCGCCCGCGTATCCTGTGGCCATGACCGACAGCAGCCCAACGATCCGCGACCGCTCGCTGGCGACGCTCTCGCCAGTCCTGGGTCGCTACTTCCAGCAGGCCTGGGTGCGTGGCGAGGGACATCGTCTCTTCGACGCCGATGGCCGCAGCTACCTCGACTTCGCCAACGGCATCGCGGTGACCTCCCTGGGCCACGCCCACCCGCGTGTCAACGCTGCCATCCACGCCCAGGTCGACCAGCTCTTGCACGTCTGCAACGGTCTCGGCCACCTGGAGCCGGTGACGCGCCTGGCGGAGATGATCGTGGCGGAGATGCCGGAGGGTCTGGACACGGTCTACTTCGGCAACTCCGGCGCGGAGGTCGTGGACGGTGCCCTCAAGCTGGCCCGGCGCGCCACCGGCCGCAGCCACATCATCGCCTTCAGCGGGGCCTTCCACGGGAGGACGTTCGGCGCCATCAGCGTCACCACGTCCAGCCTGAACTACCGCACCGGGTACGATCCGCTGCTGCCAGACGTCCACATCGCACCATTCCCGTACGCATATCGCGACTTCGGAGGTGACGAGGAGGCCGCCAGCGCGTCTTCGCTCGACCACCTTGAGCGGCTCTTCTCCACCATCGTGCCGGCCTCGCGTACGGCCGCCATCATCATCGAGCCCGTGCAGGGCGAGGGCGGCTACGTGCCGGCTCCGGCGTCCTTCCTGCGCGGCCTGCGCGAGTTGGCCGACCGCCACGGCATCCTGCTGATCGCTGACGAGGTCCAGTCGGGCTACGGCCGCACCGGCCGCATGTGGGCCTTTGAACACGCCGGCATCGTGCCGGACATCGTGCTGTCGGCCAAGGCGATCGCTAACGGCATGCCGCTGGCGGCGCTCATCTCCTCACGGGAGCTGCAGCAGCGCTGGGGCGTCGGTGCCCACGGCTCCACCTATGGCGGCAACCCCGTCTCCTGCGCGGCCGGCATCGCGGTCCTGGAGGTCCTGCGCGAGGAGGGCCTGGTGGCCAACGCCGCGGCACGCGGCGCGGAGCTCACCCGCGGGCTTCAGGCACTGGCCTCGGAGGATCCGCGCATCGGTGACGTGCGGGGACCGGGCCTCATGATCGGCGTCGAGCTGGTCAAGGACCGCGAGACGCGCGAGCCGGCCGGAGAGCTGGGCGAGGCCCTCACGGACGCCTGTGCGGATCGCGGGCTGTTGCTGCTCACCTGCGGCCCCAGCCACAGCATCATGCGCTGGATCCCGCCCCTGGACGTCAGCCGCGACGAGGTGGAAGAGAGCCTGGGCACCTTCCAGGAGGCTCTGCTCGCGACCGCCTGACCCGCCGGCCCCGAGCCGGGGTCCGATCAGTCCGGTCGGACCTCGTGACAAGGGTTCTCGAGCCGGCCGATGGCCTCGATCTCGACGCTCATGACATCGCCTTCGTGCATCGTGACCTTGGGGTCGCGGTACCAGCCTACCCCGGCCGGGGTGCCCGTGGCGATGACGTCGCCCGGCTCCAGCGTGAAGGCACGTGAGCAGAAAGCCACCAGGTGCGGGACGCTGAAGATGAGGTCCGAGGTGTGGCCGTCCTGCATCAATTCGCCATTTCGATAGCTGCGCACGGCCAGGGCGCCCGGCTCGGGGATCTCGTCGGCGGTCACCAGGGCCGGGCCCATGGGGCAGAAGGTGTCCAGCGACTTGGCGCGCACGAATTGCTTGTCGGCGAACTGCAGGTCGCGAGCGCTGACGTCGTTCAGGCACGTGTAGCCCAGGACGTGGTCAAGGGCGGCCTCCTCCCGCACGCGACGCGCGCGCCGACCGATGACCACCGCCAACTCCGCCTCCATGTCCACGGCGTCCGTGAGGGCTGGATCCCACTCCACGGTGGCACCGGGGCCGACGACCGCGGTGGGGAACTTGGCGAAGAGCATCGGCGAGGTCGGGATGGCGGCGCCGCCCTCCGCGGCATGGGCGTGGTAGTTGAGACCGACGGCGATGATCTTGCGCGGCCGTGGCACGGGGGCCATGCGCCGCGAGGCGTCCACGTCACCCGGCCGTCCGGCGGCGGCCGCGCTTCGCGCCGCCCCCCGAAGGGCCTCCAGGGCGGGACCGCCTGCCGCCAGCAGCTCGGCCATGGTGCCGGGCAGGCCGGCGCCCAAGCCATGGCTGGACCAGATCCGTCCGTCGGCCTGCTCCACGCCCAGCCGGTCACCGGTGACATCCAGGTAGGAGACGAGTCGCATCGAGTGCTCCCTGCGTGCGTCGGGTCCGCCGTGAAACCGCAGCTCAGGCGCGTCCCTGGCCCGCGGTGCTGGTCGTCACTCTATCCGGCGCAGCACACGTCGGCTGCTCCGGTGGTCCCGACTGCCCGGCGCTCGGTGTCGCCGACCCCTCCGGGAGCCCTGTCGTGGGTTCCGCCGAGCGGCCGGTCTCGGCCAGGATGACGGCCGCCAGGACCAATGCCCCGCCCACGACCTGCACCGGTGCCAGGCTCTCGCCGAAGAGGAGCATGGCCAGCACGATGGTGTAGACGGGTTCCACCGTGCTGATGAGGGAGGCGCGGGCGGCGCCGACGCGCTTGACGCCGGCGTAGAAGGTCTGGATGGCCACGGCCGTGGCGATGACGCCCAGCCCCAGGAGCGGGAGCCAGGCGTCGGCGGGGACGTCGAGCGGTGAGAGTGAGTGCCCCGCGGCCAGCGCCAGGATCGTGAAGACGAAGGCCGTGGCCGTGGTCATGAGCGCCCCGGCAGCCGCGGGGTCCGGGATATCGGTGGCGGTCTCGGCGTCGGCGGGCGGAAGTCCCAGGTGCGACGCCATGCCCTCGGCGCTGCCCGTATCACGCGCCGCCGGACCAGCGTCACCCCGCCCGAGCCCTGCCCTCGACGCCTCGTCGTCCGGGACTGGCCGGTCACCAGCCAGACGCGATTGGAAGACGATCCAGGTGGCGTAGATGAACGGGTTGGCGAAGGAGAGCGCCAGGCCCCACAGGGGCGGCATCTCGCCATCTGGGACGCCACCCAGCGCCAGGGCCACGCCGACCAGCGAGAGGCCCAGCGCGAACCAGGCCCGGCGTCCCTCCAACCGGCGCACCAGGCGCAGGGCCATGACGGCCACGATGGCCGGGTAGAGGTAGGCGATGATCGAGTTCAGCGAGATGGGCACGACCTCCAGCGCCCCGATGTAGGTAAAGCTGTTGCCGACGTAGAGCGTGCCCAGCAGCAGCAGCACGATGGCGCGGCGCCGGGTCAGCAGCATCAGCGAGGCGCGCGTCCGGCTGCCCGCCAGCAGGTATCCCCAGCTCACCGCGGCGGCCGTGATGAAGCGCCAGGCGAGCAGCACGAGGACCGTCATGCCCGCCGCGTAGAGCGGCTTCACGAAGAGGGCCACCGAGCCGAAGCTGGCGGCCGAGACGAGGACCAGCAGGATGCCCGTCGCCTGCACAGAGAGGCGCATGGGGCGGCCAGGCAGGGGCGTGAGGGTCACGCACCTGATGCTACCGGCTCAGCGCAGGCCCTCGTGCTCGCCCCGTGCCGGGATGACCCGTGCCGTCGCGACTGTGCGGCCATCCCGTGTTGGGGCGACCCGAGCTGCGAGCGACGGGCGATGCCCGGGCGTCGTCCGGGCATCGCGGTACACTTTCGCGAACGCGACCCCGGCTGCCTCGGCCACGTCGCCCAGAGCCGTCGCGCACACCAGGAGTCAGCCCCCGCGTGACCACAGACACAGGCCAGCACACCAGCCCCCCGATCCTGGAACTGGAACGAGTCACCATCCGCTTCGCGGGCGATTCCGGTGACGGCATGCAGGTGACCGGTTCGCAGTTCACCCGCACGGCCGCGGTCTTCGGCAACGACATCGCCACCCTGCCGGATTTCCCCGCGGAGATCCGCGCCCCGGCTGGCTCGCTGGCGGGCGTCTCCGGCTTCCAGATCAGCTTCTCCTCCTCGGAGATCCACACGCCGGGAGACTCGCCGGACGTCCTGGTGGCCATGAACCCCGCCGCCCTGCGGGCCAATCTGGGTGACGTGCCCGCCGGTGGTGCCCTCGTCGTCAACGAGGATGCCTTCACGCCGGCGAACCTGGCCAAGGCTGGCTACGCAGCCAACCCCCTGACGGATGGCTCGCTCTCCGACTACAACGTCATCGAGATCCCGGTGGGCACCCTCAACGCGCGGGCCCTGGAGGGTCTCGCGCTGACGGCCAAGCAGGTCGACCTGACCAAGAACTTCTTTGCCCTGGGCGTCATGTTCTGGCTGTTCGAGCGCTCCATGGAGCCCACCATCGCCTGGATCGAGTCGAAGTTCACCGCGCGTCCGGTGATCCTGGAAGCCAACCTGCGGGCGCTCAAGGCTGGCTACGCCTTCGGCGAGACCACGGAGATCTTCCACAACACCTTCCGCGTCAAGCCCGCCCGCCTGGCCCCTGGCACCTACCGCAACGTCACCGGCAACGAGGCTGCCGCCCTGGGCTTCGTGGCCGCGGCCAAGCTGGCCAGGCGAGACCTGGTGTGTGCCTCGTACCCCATCACGCCGGCGAGCGACATCCTGCACCAGCTTTCGACCTACAAGCACTTCGGGGTCCGCACGTTCCAGGCGGAGGATGAGATCGCCGCCATCGGGGCCGCCATCGGGGCCGCCTTTGGTGGGGCCCTCGGGTTGACGACCTCGTCGGGGCCGGGCATCGCCCTCAAGTCGGAGGCCATGGGCCTCGCGGTCATGGTGGAGCTGCCTCTCGTCGTCGTGGACGTGCAGCGCGGCGGACCCTCCACGGGCCTGCCCACCAAGACGGAGCAGTCGGACCTGCTGCAGGTCATGTTCGGCCGCAACGGTGACGCGCCTATGCCCATCGTGGCCCCGGCCACGCCGGCGGAGTGCTTCGACTACGCCATCGAGGCCTTCCGCCTGGCGCAGAAGTACATGACCCCGGTGGCGTACTTGTCCGACGCCTACCTGGCGAACGGCTCGGAACCCTGGCGGGTCCCGGATCTGGACGACCTGCCGGACATCTCCGTCGCGAACCACACCGACCCAGCCACCTTCCGCTCCTATCAGCGTGACCCGGTGACCCTGGCGCGCCCCTGGGCCGTGCCCGGCACACCCGGCCTCGAGCACCGCATCGGCGGGTTGGAGAAAGCGGACGTCAGCGGCACGGTCTCCTACGATCCGGACAACCACCAGCGCATGACCGAGCTGCGGGCACTCAAGGTGGCCGGCATCGCCGCGGACATCCCGGACCTGACGGTGGCCGGACCGGAGCGCGGCGACCTGCTCATCCTGGGCTGGGGCTCCACCTACGGGTCGCTGCGCACGGCGACGGAGCGGCTGCAGCGCCAGGGCCACGCGGTCGCCCACGCCCACCTGCGGCACCTCAACCCTCTCCCGCGCAACACCGGCGAGGTGCTCGCGGGATATCGGCAGGTGCTCATCCCCGAGATCAACAGTGGCCAGCTGCGCCTGCTCATCCGGGCTCGATTCCTGATCGACGCGATCGGTCTCAACCGGGTGCGCGGCAAGCCCTTCTCCGTCCCGGAGGTCGAGGGCGGGGCCCGACTGCTCCTCGACAGGGAGGATGCCTGAGCCATGACCGAGACGACCACGGCTGGAACGCCCGGCCAGCCCATCGCCCTTACGCGCAAGGACTTCGTCTCCGACCAGGAGGTGCGTTGGTGCCCCGGGTGCGGCGACTACTCGATCCTGGCCCAGACACAGCGGGTCATGCCCGACTTCGGCTACCCGCGGGAGAACATCGTCTTCATCTCCGGCATCGGCTGCTCCGGCCGACTGCCGTACTACATGAACACGTACGGCTTCCATTCCATCCACGGGCGAGCACCCACGCTGGCCACGGGTCTCAAGCTGGCGCGGCCGGACCTCATGGTCTGGGTCATCACGGGTGACGGTGACGCACTGTCGATCGGCGGCAACCACGTCCTGCACGCCATGCGCCGCAACGTGGACATCAAGCTGGTGATGTTCAACAACCGCATCTACGGGCTCACCAAGGGCCAGGCCTCGCCCACATCGGAGTTCGGGAAGCGCACCAAGTCCACCCCTGAGGGCACCGTGGATCGGCCGGTCGTGCCGCTCTCGGTGGCGCTCACCGCGGAGGCCACCTTCGTGGCCCGCACCGTCGATACGTACACGGAGCACATCCAGGAAGTCCTGGACGCGGCCGGTCGCCACAAGGGCTCGGTCTTCGTGGAGGTGCTCCAGAACTGCAACATCTTCAACGACGGCGCCTGGCGGGAGTTCACCGACCGCGAGGTCCGCGACGACCGGATGCTGCGGCTGCGCCACGGTGAGCCCATGATCTTCGGTGCGGCCGCGGACAAGGGCATCCGCATCGTGGGGCTGCGGCCGGAGGTGGTGACGCTCGGGAACGGCGTCACGGAGGCGGACCTGGCCGTCCACGACGAGACGGACGATGCGCTGGCCTACATCCTGTCGCGCATGTTCTGGCCGGAGTACCCGGTGCCGGTCGGCGTGCTGCGGCGGGTGGAGCGGCCCCTGCACCACCAGCTGGTGGCCGACCAGATCGAGCGGGCACGCACCCAGAAGGGCGACGGGGACCTGCGCGAGCTGCTCTTCACGAGCGACACCTGGACCATCTCCTGACCCGCGGCATCCTCGTCCTCGCGGACGACCTGATGTGGTCCACGCGCATCGCGGAGGCCGTGCGCCGGGCTGGCGGCGCGGCGGTGACGCTGCGAACGGATGCGGAGCTGGCCGTGGCCCTCGAGGCGCACGAGCTGGCTGACGAGGCCACCCTGGCCGGCGCCATCGTGGACGTGGCTGCACGCCGCTTCGACGCGGTGACGGCCATCGGTCGCCTGCGTGCCTCGCGGCTGCCGGTCATGGCCGTGGCCCAGCATGACGACCAGCTCACGCGGCGGCGCGCCCTGGCGGCCGGCGCCAGCCGCGTCTTCTCCTACCAGAAGTTCTTCAGCGATGGCCCCCGGCTGGTGTCGGGCTGGCTGTCGGCGTCCACGCCCGGACCTGCGGACCAGGCGTCGGCGACATGAGCACGATGATCAGCCAGGCGCGCTTCGTCGAGCGCATGGTGCTGGCGCAGGAGTCCGTGGCCCGCATGGGCGCGCGCGCCCTGCTCGTGGGCGTGGGCCCGGAGCTGGAGTGGCTGGCCGGCTACGCGGCCATCGGACACGAGCGGCTCAACCTGCTGGTCGTGCCGCGGAGCGGTCCGCTCGCCTTCATCGGCCCGCGGCTGGAGGCGGCGGCGGCCCGGCAGGCGCCCGGGCTGGCGGGGGACGCCGTGCGCCTCGTCACCTGGGAGGAGACGGACGATCCGTTCGTGCTCGTGCCGACGCTCCTGGTCGACGGGCCCGGCCGCGCCGCCGGCACGGAGGGCCCCGTCCTGGTCTCCGACGGGCTGCGGGCGGCATTCCTGCTGGGCCTCCAGTCGGTCCTCGGTGACGCTGTCCGCTGGGGACTGGCGTCCTCCCTGCTGGCATCGCTGCGTCGTTCCAAGGATGCCGAGGAGCTCGCCCTCATGCGCGAGGCGGCCGCGGCAGCCGACCGCGTCATCGAGGCCATCGCCGCCGGCCGGCTCGTGGGTCGCGCGGAAGCCGAGGTGGCCCGGGAGGTGCGCGACCGCCTCGTCGACGAGGGCCACGACACGGCCGAATTCGCCATCGTCGCCTCCGGGCCGCACAGCGCCTCGCCCCACCACGAGCCAGGTGGCCGGGTCATCCGCGGTGGCGAGCCCCTGCTGCTCGACATCGGCGGCCGCCGGGCCGGCTACTGCTCCGACACCACGCGCACGTTCTGGGTGGCGGGCGACGGGGACGCGGCCCCGGACCCCGACTTCGTGGCCATCCACCAGCTCACCGAGGACGCGCAGGCGACGGCGCGGGCAGCGGTGCGCCCGGGCCTGTCCTACGCGGCCCTGGACGAGGTCGCGCGCGACCGCATCACCACCGGGGGCCACGGGGCTCACTTCTTCCATCGCCTCGGCCACGGCATCGGCCTGGAGGTGCACGAGGAGCCGTACGTCGTGAGCTCCAACCAGGACCAGCTGCGCGTCGGCGACACCTTCAGCATCGAGCCGGGCATCTACCTGGAAGGCCACTACGGGGTGCGCATCGAGGACGTCATGGTGGTCACGCCGGACGGTGGGCAGTCGCTCAACACCACGGACCGGCGCTTGCGCGTCATCGCCGGCACGTAGCGAGCGGCACGGACGCCAGGCCCGTCCAGAAGGGCCGCCGGGCCGACCGAGGAGTCGTCGCGCCGACCGGGTGTATCATCCGCCGACCGGTCGCCGCACCCTGTGCGGAGACCGCTCCAGGACGACCGACGGACGGCGCGCCGCGCCGATGAGATGCTGAGCATCCCCGACACCACGGGGTGACGAGATGGCCGATGACAACGGCAGCCGCGATGGGTGGCAGGCCCAGGGCTGCACACAGGCGCAGTTGCGCCGCTTCATCAAGTCGCGCCCGTACGTCCCCATGCACGAGTTGCGCCGCCGCTTCGACATCAACGGTGAAGCGGACGACGTCTACCCGGTGGATACGCGTGATGGACGCGTCTGGGTCGGCCTGCCCGCCCGAGAGTCGAGCTTCCTCGCGGACCTCGTGGACCGCGGAGAGGTCGGCCTGGAGCTCTGTCACGACCCGTGCGTGGGCATGGTCGTGGGCGTCTACGCCATGAAACCGGTCGGCCGCTGACGGGGTCGATCCGGCCATGACCGCTCCTGAACCCATCATCCTCTCGGTGGGGGTCGAGGGCATGACCTGCGCCTCATGCGTCAACCGCATCGAGCGCTTCCTGCGCCAGACCGACGGCGTGGCGGAGGCCAGCGTGAATCTCGCCACGGAGCGGGCTACGGTGCGGCTGGACCCCGCGCTGGCGGGTCGAGCGGAGGTGGAGGCGGCCATCGAGGCGGCCGGCTACGACGTTCGCGCGGAGCCCGCGGAGGCGCCCGATGCGCTGACGCTCGACGCGGCCGACCCGGATGCTGCCGCCCGGGCACGCGAGCAGCGCGCCCTCGGCATCAAGGCCGCCACCTCCATCGCCGTGGCCGCGGCCATCATGGCGCTCATGCTCTGGCCAGGCGGTCTGGGCATCGACATGCACGCGCTGAACTGGATCCTGCTCGTGCCGGCCACGTTCATCCAGGTGTGGGCCGGTGGCGTCTTCGTGCGCAACGCCTGGCGGCAGGCGCGCCACGGCACCGTGAGCATGGACACGCTGGTGGCCATCGGCACCCTGGCGGCCTGGGGCTACAGCGTCGTCGTGACGGTCGCGCCGGGGCTGGTCATGGAAGCCGGCATCGAGCCGGTCACCTACTTCGACTCGTCCGCCATGATCATCGGCCTCATCCTGGCGGGGCGCTGGCTGGAGGCCCGCGCGCGCTCGCAGGCCAGCGGGGCGGTGGCGGCCCTCGTCGGCCTGCAGGCTCGCACGGCGCGACTCGTGCGGGGTGATGCAGAGGCGGACGTGCCCGTCGAACGGGTCGTGGCCGGCGACCTGCTGCGCGTGCGGCCCGGCGAGAAGGTGCCCGTCGATGGGGTCATCACGAGCGGCACGTCCTCCGTGGACGAAGCGATGCTCACCGGGGAGCCCCTGCCGGTGACCCGGACGGTCGGCGACGTCGTCATCGGCGCCACCATCAACGGCAGCGGCACCTTCCTCATGCGTGCCACGCACGTCGGCCGAGACAGCGTCCTGGGCCAGATCGTGCGCATGGTGCGAGAGGCGCAAGGCTCCAAGGCCCCCATCCAGCGCATCGCGGACCGCGTCACGGAGTGGTTCGTGCCGCTCGTCCTGGCCCTCGCCGCGCTCACGTTCGTAGCCTGGCTGCTGTTGGGGCCGGAGCCTGCCCTGACCCTGGCGCTCGTCTCCGCCATCTCGGTGCTCATCATCGCCTGCCCCTGCGCCATGGGCCTGGCCACGCCGACGGCCGTCATGGTGGGCACCGGGCGGGCGGCGCAGGGCGGCGTGCTCATCCGCGGCGGCGCGGCCCTGGAGCTGGCCGGGCGCGTGGACACCGTCGTCTTCGACAAGACCGGCACCCTCACCGCGGGCCGGCCGACCCTCGTGGCCGTGCGCCCGGTCGGTGGGGCCGACGCGGACCTCGTGCTGCGCCTGGCGGCCGCCGTGGAGCGTGGCTCGGAGCATCCGCTGGCGGCTGCGGTGGTGGGCGAGGCCGTCCGCCGAGGTCTCCCGGCGGACGCGGCCGAGGGCTTCGAGGCCATCACCGGCCGAGGCGTCCGCGCCCGCGTCGAAGGGCGGCTCGTGCTCGTCGGCAGCGGCGACTACCTGGTCGAGGAGGGGGTGTCTCGTGCGGGTCTCCCGCCCTTGGCAGCGCCGGGCACCGCGGCCGCCCGCACGACCGTCCTCGTGGCGGTGGACGGCAGCGCCCTGGGCGCCATCGACATCGACGATCCGCTCAAGCCAGGGGCAGCGGAGGCGGTGCGCGCCCTGCGCGACGCCGGCCTGGCCGTTCACCTGCTGAGTGGGGACACGCCGGCTGCTGCCCAGGCTGTGGCTGCCGCGGTCGGCATCGAGTCGGTCACGGCCGGTGTGCGACCAGCGGAGAAGGTCGACCACGTCAAGGCACTGCAGGCGGCCGGGCACATCGTGGCCATGGTCGGGGACGGCATCAACGACGCGCCGGCCCTGGCGCAGGCGGATGTCGGCATCGCCATCGGCAGCGGCACGGACGTGGCCATCGAAGCGTCGGACATCACGCTCATCGGCGGGGACCCGCGTCTCGTCGGCCTCGGCCATCGGCCTCTCCCGCCGCACGCTGCGCGTCATTCGCCAGAACCTCGCCTGGGCCTTCGGCTACAACGTGGTGCTCATCCCGGTGGCCATGGGTCTGCTCTACCCCGCCTTCGGACTGCGACTGGACCCCATGCTCGCGGCGGCGGCCATGGCCTTCAGCTCCGTGAGCGTCGTCCTCAACTCGCTGCGCCTGCGCGGTTCGACGTCCGCGGACGGGCGTCAACCTTGGTAGGGTGTCGGGGTCGTGGAAGGGTGTCACCCGTGCTGAGCCCCCGCCTCGACCGGGGTACGCTCGCCCTGGCCCGCGCGGCGGCGCTCGATGGCCGGCCCGCTGGCGATCCTCCTGGTGCCGCTCCTCGTCTCGGCCTGCATCACGGTGACCCAGGAGCCTGACCCGAACGCCCCGATCACGCCGTCGCCGGCGCCCAGCGTGGTCGCTCCGAGCGACAGCCCGAGCCCGTCGCCCGTGGTCCCGGTCACGCCCAGCCCTGAGCCCGAGCCCACGCGCCCGCCCCTGCCAGCCCCCAGCGAGGTGGTCGGGTTCCTGCCCTACTGGCTCCTTGATGACGCGGCCGAGACGCTCGACCCGGACCTCCTCACGATGGTGGCCCTCCACGGGGTGGAAGCCTCCGCGGACGGGCGGCTGGTCAGTTCGAAGGCCGGCGGCGACGTCCCCGAGGGCTGGGCGGCGCTCGGGAGCGAGGAGTTCACGTCCCTGAAGGAGCGGCTCCAGGCGGCCGGCGTGCGCGTCGTGCTCGTCATCCAGCGCTTCGGCTGGTCGGACGACCTGGTGGCGCGCACGCGCACGCTGCTGACCGACAAGCCGGCGCGCCGCGAGCTGGCCACGCGCATCGCCAAGCTCGTGAAGGAGCGTGGCCTGGACGGCGTCAACCTGGACGTGGAGCCCGTGCCGGAAGACCTCGCCGACGCGTACGTGACCTTCGTGCGCGAGGTCCGCCGGGCCCTGGACGAGGTCGACCCTGCGCTCCACCTGAGCGTCGACGTCGTGTCCAGCCTGACCGGCTACGACCTGGCCGGGCTGACCGCGGACGGAGCCGCCGACCTGGCCATCCTCATGGGCTACAACTACCGCACCGATGCGGCCGCCGTGGCCGGATCGACGGCTCCGCTGAACGACGAGACCACGGGGGACCTGGCCACCACGGTGGAGGCCGCCCTGGCGCAGGCGCCGGGAGAGTCCCTCGTGCTGGCCCTGCCGTGGTACGCCAAGGCCTGGTCCACGGAGTCGGACCAGCCGGCTGCCGCGACGATCGAGGGGGCTGACATCGAGGCTCCCGGCTCGCCCTCCTATGCCGAGGCCGTGGCGCAGGCCATGCTCACGGGCAGGGACTACGACCCCGTCCAGGCCGCCGCCTGGACGGCCTACCCGAGCCGCAGCTGCGAGGATTGCCCGGCCACGTGGCGGCAGGTCTGGTACGACGACCCGGATGCCTTCGGCGCCAAGACGGACCTTGCGCTGGAGCAGGGCCTGGCCGGTGTCGGCATCTGGGCCCTCGGCCAGGAGGCGGGTCGCGAGGAGCTCTGGTGGGCGCTGCGCGAGCGCGTGCAGCCTCGCGCCGACGCTGCTCCGCCGAACGGATCAGCCTCGCTTGACCCGGACTCCATCCGCGGTGACCTCGAGGGGCGGGACCTGGTCGCTGGGCTCGGCCTCGCTGCGGCTCTTCGCCTCCGATGGCGACGACGGCAGCGGCCTGTTCCTGGCGCGTGTCGGCCTCGACGATGCCCTGGACGACGGACGGCCAGCTCGTCACGGGCCGCAGCTATCCGGCCACCGACCGCATCGAGTTCCCGCTCGCTGACGTGGAGACCGGCGGCTCGCCCGAATCCGGCCCGCGATCGATCCACGTCCAGTGGCGCGACGTGGCCGGCAACTGGTCGGTGCCCATCGTCATCGAGGTCCACGTGCTCGACCCGGTGGCATCCACGACGCCGGAGGATCTTCCCGCCGGCTGAGCTGGCCGCTCAGCCCCGTGGCTGGCGCGCACCCGACTTGCGCACGACGATGAAATGGGACAGGCCGAAGGCGTGCAGCGGCGTGTGCTCGGCGACGTAGAGGGCGCGGCGCAGCACCCTCCCCAGCCGGGCGTGCCGGGCGCTGATGTTGTCGAAGCCCGGGTAGATGACGCGGTGGTGGACGAGACGCACCGGCTGACCCGCGAAGAGCCGTCGGATGCCCCGCCCCGTGTAGGCCCGCACGTGCGGGGCGAAGCGGTCGCGCAGTGGATCCGGCAGCCAGTTGACGAGCGGGATGTTGCCGAACACGTACCGACCGCCGACGTAGGCACCGTGGGTCTCGAAGGGGTACAGCCGGTTCGGCGCGAAGGCCACGATGAGGCCGCCCGGCCGGGTCACGCGCACCATCTCCGCCACCGTGCGCCGGTCGTCATCGACGTGCTCGATGACCTCGTTGGAGAAGACCAGGTCGAAGTGGTCGTCCGGGTAGGGCAGCGCCTCGCCCACGGCCAGCACGATGTTGGGAAGGCCGCTCTCGGCCGCCTCTGCCACCCGCTCAGGCTCCACCTCGATGCCGTGGACATCGTCCGAGTACTGGCGGAAGCGGCGCACGTAGGTGCCGATGCCACAGCCCACGTCGAGGATGCGAGCGCCGTCGAGGTCGACGAAGCGCCGCACCATCTCCAGTCGGCGGTCCTGGCCGTAGCGCCAGGAGTAGCTGGGGCGCCCCCGCTCGATGGAGGTCGGCGAGGTCTGCTCAGGCTGGGTATCAGGGGTCGTGGGCATCCGGGCTACGGTACGGCACCCGGCGACCTCGTGCCGGGGAACACGTCGAGCCCATCGAGGCCCGCGCCGGACGACGGACCAACCGGCCCGCCGGGCACGGGGAGACGTCCCGGTGCGGTCAGTCAGTCGGTAGCATGGGGCCATGGCCCAGGCAGCAAGGTCGCGACCCATCGATGGTGACTTCCGCTACCGCCATCCCATCGAGATCCGCTTCGGCGACACGGACGCCCTGGGGCACGTCAACAACGCGGTCTATCTGGCCTACTTCGAGATGGCCCGCGGCGGGTATTACACGGCTGTCGTCGGCCACCCCTTCGGTCACGGGCCGGAGGCCGACCGGCGCACCTACGTCATCGCCGAGGCGCACGTCACGTATCGCACCCCGGCGCTCTACGGAGAGGCGCTCACCTGCGCCTGCCGCGTCGGCTGGCTGGGCCGCTCGTCCTTCAGCCTGGAGTACCGCCTCGAGGTGGGCGCGTCCGAGATCGGGCCGGCGCGCCTCATCGCCGATGGCTCCACGGTCCAGGTCTTCTTCGACTTCGTGGACGACAAGGTCATGCGCATCCCGGAGGCCATGGTGCGGCGGCTGGCCGACTTCGAGGGCCGCGCGCTGCCGTCACGCCCTGCCGGCGCCTGACCGACGTCGCCCAGGCCGCCGATCGCCATCAGCGACCACGGATCTCCTGGTCGCATCTTGCGGCTTCATGCTGTGGTGACTGGACTGGCAGGGCTGATGGCTGCCGGCCAGGCCGAAGCCCCGGGAGGGCACGTACCGAGGCCCGCAGGTTCGCCGTTCCAGTCACCAGCGGCTGGAACGGCAGTCGGACGCACACGCCAGTCACTGGCAACATGAGACGAACGGCCACTCGCGAGGTGCCTGTTCTGTTCAGTCACGACCGCATGGCGGCGAGGCGATGGCGGTCGGCCACCGACTTACGATTTCGGCTCGCCTGCAGCCTCGGGCGAGGCCTCGAGCGAGGCCCCGGCTTCAGCCTCCGGCGAGGCCCCGGCTTCAGCCTCGGCCGAGGCCCCGGCTTCAGCCTCGGCCGAGGCGTCCAGCAGCACGTCGAGGCGGGCCTCCATCTCCGCGGCCTGCTGCGGCTCCGACCGAACCAGGTTCTCCAGCTCCCAGGGATCGCCGGTGAGGTCGTACAGCTCGCGCTTGCCGTCGTCCCAGCGGATGAAGCGCGCGTCCGGCGTGCGCAGAGCGCTCCAGCCGACATAGTCGACGCCCCCGGAACCGGGCATGACCTCCAGCATCTCCTGCCTGCCGCTGAACGGATCGCCACGAAGGACCGGCAGGAAGCTGGCCCCATCGGCCCACGGGAGGTCCACCCCGGCGGCCTGCGCGAGGGTCGGTGCGACGTCCGTCTTGGAGAGCAAGGCCTCGCTGCTGCCGGCCGGCACCCCCGTCCCGGCCGCGTAGAAGGCGGACCGCGTGGCCGGCGGCGTGTGCTTCAGCGAAAAGCCCTTCTGGCCCCAGGACATGCCGTTGTCAGAGACGAAGATGAAGAGCGCCGGGCGTCCGCGCTCGGCCTGGGCTTCCACGAGCTGGCCCACGGCCCGATCGACCACGAGGAGCGACTCGCACGCCTCTCGGAGCCGCCACCCGCGAGGCCAGGGCGGCATGGCGCGCACCTCGCGTGGGTTGGTCTGGGTCGAGTAGGAGGGCGGCTTGAAGGGCGCGAGTGCGGCGCAGGCCTCCGCCCCCTGGTCGCGGCGCATGACCTCCGGCGTGTAGCACTGCGTGCCGACGGCTTCGCAAACGTGCGGCGCCCCGAACGAGACCCACGAGAAGAGCGGCTGGTCGGTCGGCGCCTCGCGCACCTGGCGCACGGCCTCCTCCCGGATGGCATCGTCGCTGAAGCGGCCCTGCTCGCGCACGGGCTGCCCGTCGCGCCAGAACGTGCTGCGCTCCTCGGAGCGCAGCATGAAGGTGCGGTCCCAGCCGGGCGGCACCACGGAGCCGTCGTAGCGGTTGAGGTACTTGCCCGCCTGCAGGGTGTGGTAGCCGGCCTCGTCGAGGGCCACGACGACCGTCTCGGTGTCATCGAGAGGGCGGGGGTCGTTGCGCAGGACGCCGTGGTCGAGCGTGTCCTTGCCGGTCAGGAGCGACGCGCGTGACGGTCCGCACAGGGGCGTCTGGTCGTGCATGCCCTGCAGGCGCAGGCCGCCGTCCAGCCACAGGTCGCGGATGTTGGGCAGCCTGCCCAGCAGGCGGTCATCGGTCACGAAGCCCAGGTCGTCGACCATGACCATGACGATGTCCGGCGCCAGCTCGGTCGGCGACCCCGCCGCGTCCGGCGAGGCATCGGCGTCCACCCGGGCCGCCGGCGACGCCGACTCCGACTGTGCCGCCGCCGGGGTGGCCGCCAGGAGCATGAGGCTCAGGGCGATGGTCAGGGCCAGCGCCCGGCGCATGATGGCGGATCAGGCCTCGAAGCGGCGGAAGACCGCGACCGCGTTCTGGCCCCCGAAGCCGAACCCGTTGACGATGGCCGTGTCCACCGTGGTGCGGCGCGCCACGTTGGGCACGTAGTCGAGGTCGCAGTCAGGCAGGTCCGGGTTGTCGAGGTTGATGGTCGGCGGGATGACGCCCTCGCGGATGGCGCCGATGGCCACCAGCGCGGCCACCGCGCCGGCCGCGCCGAGCAGGTGGCCGACCATCGACTTGGGCGAGGAGATGGCCGTTCGGTAGGCGTGGTCGCCGAACGCGGCCTTGATGGCGCGGGTCTCCGTGGCGTCGTTGAGCGGCGTGGACGTGCCGTGCGCCACCACGTAGTCGACCTCGTCGGCCGCGATGCCCGCGTCAGCGATGGCCTTGCGCATGGCCATGGTGGCGCCCCGGCCGGTCGGCTCCGGGGCAGAGATGTGGAAGGCGTCCGCGGTGAGGGCGGCGCCGATGACCTCGGCCTGGATGCGGGCACCCCGACGCATGGCGTGCTCCGCCGACTCCAGGACGATGACGCCGGCTCCCTCGCCGAAGAGGAAGCCGTCGCGGTCGCGGTCGAAGGGCCGTGATGCCTTCTCCGGCTCGTCGTTGCGCCTGGAGAGGGCGCCCATGTTGGAGAGGGCCGCGAAGCCCATCTTCAGCAGCGGGGCCTCCGAGCCGCCGGCGATGACGACGTCTGCCTCGCCGTGCTGGATCATGCGCAAGCCGTCCAGGAAGCAGATGACGCTCGAAGCGCAGGCGGCCACCTGCGTGATGACGGGACCGGTGAGTCCGTACTCCATGGACACCAGGCAGGCGGCCATGGAACCCGAGAGTGCCGGGATGGCGAAGGGGCTGACGAAGCGCGCCCCCCTCGTGTTGATGGTGTCCTGGCCCTCGATGACCTGCTCCATGCCGCCGCCGGAGGTGTTGATGGCCACGGCGGCGCGGTCGCGCTGCTCCGGGCTCCACGCCGCGAAGTCCAGGCCGGCGTCCGCCACGGCCTCCTTGGCGGCCGCCATGCCGAAGTGGATGAAGCGGCTCATGCGGCGGGCCATCTTGGGGTTCATGGCCACCGACGGGTCGAAGCCCTTGACCTCGGCGGCGATGCGCACATCGAGGTCGGAGGCGTCGAACTGTGTGATGGGGCCACCCCCGCTCTTGCCGGCCACGGCGTTGGCCCAGAAGGTGGGGTGGTCGTTGCCGATGGGCGTGACGGCCCCGAGGCCGGTCACGACGGCGCGACGTGCGGGATCGTCTCGGTTCACGGGTCGAAGGGCTCCTGCGGCGAGGTTGCGAGGATCGTAGCCGAGGCTGGGCCCGATCGCGGCCCGCCCCCGTCGGTCGGTCCGGGGGTCAGTCGCCCGCGTAGTGCTTGAAGATGACGGCCCCGTTGTGGCCGCCCAGGCCGATGTTGTCGCTCATGGCATAGCGGATGCGCATCTGGCGTGACTCGCCGTGCACCACGTCGAGGTCGATCTCGGGATCCGGCTCCAGGTAGTTGAGGGTCGCCGGGGCGACCTGGTGATGGACCGAGAGGACCGTGAAGACGCCTTCCACCGCTCCGGCCGCGCCCATGAGATGCCCGGTCAGCGACTTGGTGGCGCTGATGGCGACCTCCTTGTAGCGGGTCGGGAAGACGGCCTTGATGGCCTCCGCCTCGCGCAGGTCGCCCAGGGGGGTCGACGTGCCGTGCGGGTTGACGAGGTCGATCTCGTCGCGCGGGACGCCGTGCCGCTCGAGTGCCATCTCCATGGCGCGGCGCACGCCGTCACCCTTGTCCACGGGCTGGATGAGGTCCCAGGCATCGGCGGCGTTGCCGTAGCCCACGACCTCGGCGTAGATCGTGGCCCCGCGCGCCTTGGCGAACTCGAGGTCCTCGAGGATGAGGGCACCCGAGCCCTCGCCGAGCACGAAGCCATCGCGGCTGCGGTCGAAGGGCCGTGAGATGTCCGTCAGGGGCCGGCCCTCACGCGGCGTGCCCATGCCCCGCATGTTGGAAAAGCCGATGTAGCCGACCTCGTAGAGCGGCGTCTCCGTGGCTCCGCAGATGGCCGCGATGTAGTCGCCCCGACGGATGCCCTCCGCTGCCTCGCCGATGTTGTGCGTGCCCGTCGAGCAGGCCGTCACGATGCACATGTTGGGGCCCTTGGCGCCCGTCTCGATGGCGATCTGGCCGGAGGCCGTGTCGGGCAGCATGTTGGCGATGAAGAAGGGGCTCACCGACTTGGGGCCCTTCGTGGCGTAGGTCGCGATGGCGTCCTGCATGAGGGCCGGCCCGCCGACGCCGGAGCCGAAGATGACCCCGATGTCCTCCGCGTTGTCAGCGTCGATGACGAGCCCGGAGTCCGCCAGGGCCTGCTTCGCGGCGGCCACGCCGAAGACGACGTTCTTGTCCGTGCGCCTGACGGCCTTGAAGTCCATCCAGTCCTTGGGTTCGAAGTCGTTGACCTCTCCCGCGGCGTGGCAGGGGCTGACCTCGGGGTCCCAGCGCGTGATGCGTGCGAGGCCGCTGTTGCCGGCCACGAGGTTGTCCCAGGCGCCGGCGATGGTGGATCCCACGGGGCTGATGATGCCGAGGCCGGTGACGGCCACGCGTCGGGTGAAATCGGGTCGGCGCATGTGCTGGGTCTACTCCTGTGTGGTCGTCTCGATGGGCAGCACGAGGCCACCCTCGGTGGTGAGGTCGTCGATGGCGATGATGGTGGCGTCGCTGTCGATGCGCTTGACGAGGCCGGACAGGACCTTGCCGGGCCCCACCTCGACGAAGGTGCGCACACCGGCACCGGTCATGGCCCCGATGGCTGCCACCCAGTCCACGCCGCGGGTGAGGTGGTCGATGAGCTCGGCACGGCAGGCCTCGCCCGTCGTGAGGAGCGTGGCGTCCGCATTGGCCAGCAGCGGGGCGAGCGGGTCCCGGAACCTGATCGGCGCGAGGGCCTGCTGCATCCCGGCCGCGGCCTCCGCCATGAGCGGCGAGTGGGCCGCCACGCTGACGGGCAGCACCTTGGCGAGGCGGGCCCCGAGGCCCTTGGCCGCGCCGGCCGCGGCCTCCACCGCGGCACGCTGGCCGCTGATGACGACCTGGCCGGGCGAGTTGCGATTGGCCACGGTGAGGATGCCCTGGGCGGCGCCGGCGGCCACGAGGTCGTCGAGGCGCTCGTCCGGCAGGCCGATGACCGCAGCCATGGCGCCGTCGCCCGAGGAGGCCTGCATCAGGCGGCCCCGCTCGCGCACGAGCCGCAGCGCGTCGCCGAGGTCGAGCACCCCGGCCGCGACCATGGCGCTGTACTGGCCCATCGAGTGACCGGCGAAGAAGGAAGGCGCCGCAAGCGGCGAGGGCCCGCCCGCCGTGACCACGTCGAGCGCCCGTTGCGCCGCGATGGAGGCTGCCAGCAGCGCCGGCTGCGCGTTGACCGTCTGGTCGAGGACCTCCGCGGGACCTTCCCAGGCCAGGCGCGAGATGGGTTCGCCGAGGGCCTCGTCGGCGGTGTGCCAGACGGCGGCGGCCTCGGGCGATGCGTCGGCGAGGGCCTTGCCCATGCCGACCGACTGCGACCCCTGGCCCGGGTAGAGATAGGCAGGCACCGAGATGGACTCCCTCCGACCTTCAGTCACGATCACGCAGTCGCGCGCGCGGCCAGGATGGGCCGGGCGGCGCCACGCGCACCGTAGCAGGAGCGCCCCGAGGCCCGCGCGATTCGTGTGCAATCATGCAGGCGATGGATGACACGCTGCTCTCCCCGGTGGTCCAGGCCGCCCGCGACGAGCTCCAGAACCCGCGCATGCTCTCGGACCGCATCGCCGTCGGTCGGGCCCTCTGGCGCGAGCTGGTCATCGGCTTCGCGCAGCAGCTCGGCTCGCTCGACCTGGGCTTCACCCAGCTGGCGGCCCTGTATGCCGCGGCCGGGCCGGTCACGCTCACCGTGGCCGACCTCGCCGAGCAGCTCGGGCGCTCGCCGTCGGCCACCAGCCGGGTCGTCAGCGGCCTTGTCGAGCGCGGCTACCTGGAGCGCAGCGAGGAGGTCGCCGACCGGCGCCAGCGAGTGCTCTCGCTGACCGCTGAGGGTTCCGCCCTGCTGGCCACCATCGATCGCGCCCGCGCCGACCAGTTCCTGGCCGTCGTGCGCCCCATGCCCATGGCCGAGCGAGCCCTCGTGGCGATGGGCGTGGCAGCCCTCGCCAGCCACGCCCTGACGCGCCGTGGCGGCCTGCGCCGCGGTGGCGAGGCGACCTGAGCCTCGCCGCTCGCGCCCGACGTCGGTCAGCGACGGGCTCCCATCGGGGTCGGCGTCGGAGTGCGGCGACCGTCGCCTGCGTGCCGCACCCGCTTCGGGTAGGCTGGCGACGGAGGGTGGCCCATCGCGCATACGTGTCCGTGACTTGGAGAAACGCCATGGTCGTCAAGCCTCGATTCCTGCCTGCCGTCGCCGCGGCCCTGAGCCTGCTGCTGGTGGCGGCCGTCCCCGCGCTCGGCGCCTACACGGCTGCGCAGCCCGATCCGCTCGTCAAGGACCAGCTCCTGCGCGTCCTGGACATCGCCACGGCAGGCAAGACGGCCAAGTACGGTCCCGTGGTGGCCGTCGGCTACCGCAAGGACACGCGGCCGGGTGAGCTCTATGTCGCCTACTCCACCGATGGTGGGTATTCCTATCTGAAGGGTCCCGGCAGCCTCCGCCAGTTCCGCGTCGCTGGGGACGGCATGCGCGGCATGTCGCTGGACGTCTGCGGCGGACGCATCTGGGCGGCCACCGCGGCCACCTACCCGGGTGATGCCGTCACTGACCGCGACGTGCTGCTCACCAGCCGCACCATCGGCGGCTCCGCGGCGCAGGCCTTCCTGACCAAGGCGGACGCCGATCGCACCGTGAGCGCGGTGGACGTCGGCTGCCTGGGCAAGAAGCTCCTGGCCGTGGCCTGGATCGAGCAGTCCTTCGGCCAGTCGCGCGCCAAGCTCATGCTCCGCAGCCTCGAGACCCTGGGTGAGACGCCCTCGTACCGCAAGGTCATCGGGCTCGGGGACGCCGACCGCAAGGGCGGCATCTCCGTGGACGCCGGCACGGACACCGTCCACGTGGCCTGGACGGCTGGCGCCGATCGCGACCTGCGCTACCAGCGCTTCGTCATCACGGGCGATGCCCCTCCTGACATCATGCCCGGCCCGGTCCAGACGATGGCCTCGAGTGACACCGCCCGACCGCAGGTGGCTGCTCGCGGTGTGAACACGGTCGTGGCCTACACGGACAACGGCAAGGCCAAGGTGCAGTCCTCGGTGGACGGCGGTGCCACGTTCGGCCCGGCGGCCGTGGTCGTGGGCACCGGCAGCGTCGCCAGCCCCTCGGAGGTCCACACCGCCGATGTGAGCGGTGCGCGGATCGTCATCGAGGCCACGGCCAGCAAGAACGGGGCGCTCACGCCGGTGCGCATCGAGTCGCTCGATGGCGGCGCGACCTGGACGACACGGGCCTTCGGCAACGTGGGCGCCCGCGTGGGCGGCCTGCGCAAGGACACGCAGACGAGCTCGATCCTGGTCGAGGCCTGGCAGAACAACTCCTCCGGACCGGACACCATCCGCGCCCAGGTCGAGCGGTAGGCCGGCCGGGACCCTCGCTGACCGACAAGCCGGGGGCGCGGGCAGCCTGGCCACCCGCGCGCGGGCAGCGTGGCACCCGCGCGGATCCGTGCTCGTGGTGCCGCGTCAGCGCTTGGGGTTGGTGACCGCCCCCAGGCTGGCCGAGCTCACGAGCGCGGCGTACTTGGCCATGACGCCACCGCGGTAGCGTGGCTCCGGGCGCCGTCCAGCGCGCCCGGCGCTCCGCGAGGACGGACTCCGACACCTCCAGGTCGAGGGCGCGGCGGTCCACGTCGATGGTGATCGTGTCGCCCTCCTCGACGAGGGCGATCGTTCCGCCGAGTGCGGCTTCCGGCGCCACGTGCCCGATCATCAGGCCGCGCGTGCCGCCGCTGAAGCGGCCGTCGGTCAGGAGCGCCACGGACTCGCCGAGGCCCTCGCCCACGATGGCCCCCGTGACGCCCAGCATCTCCTGCATGCCCGGGCCGCCGACCGGCCCCTCGTAGCGCAGCACGACGACGTCGCCCGGCTTGATGCGCTGCTGCTTGACGGCCTCGAAGCAGGCCGGCTCGGAGTCGAAGACGCGCGCCGGCCCGCTGAAGCTGCGCCGCTCGTGGCCCGCCAGCTTGATGACGCAGCCGTCCGGGGCGAGCGTGCCGCGCAGGATGGCCAGCCCGCCCGTGGTCTTGATGGGTCGCTCGATGGGCCGGAAGACCTGCTGCCCGGGTGTCTCGACCACGCTGGCACCGATGTCGGCCATCGTCTGGCCGGTCACGGTCGTGGGCGTCCCGTGCATGAGCCCGGCCTTGAGCAGCTCCCGCACCACGATGCCGACGCCGCCGGCGGCGTCGATGTCCGCGGCCGAGTAGCGACCACCCGGCCGCAGGTCGCCGATGAGCGGCGTGCGCGCCGCCACCTCGTGGAACTCGTCGATGTCGAGGGCGATGCCGAACTCCGAGGCGATGGCCAGCAAGTGCAGGACGGCATTGGTCGAGCCGCCCGTGGCGGCGACGCCGGCGATGGCGTTCTCCAGCGACTGGCGGCTCACGATGCGGCTCGGTCGTACGTCACGGCGCACGAGGTCCATGACCAGCTCGCCGCACTGGCGCGCCGCATCGTCCTTGCGCGGATCCTCCGCCGGGATGCCGTTGAGGCCGGCCGGTGAGAGGCCCAGGAACTCCAGGCACATGCTCATCGTGTTGGCGGTGAACTGGCCGCCGCAGGCGCCCGCGCCCGGGCAGGCCACCGATTCGATCTCGTAGAGCTCCTCGAGGCTGATCCTGCCGGCGCGGTAGGCGCCGATGGCCTCGAAGACGCTGACGACGTCCTGCGCCTCACCCTTGTAGGTGCCCGGGTAGATCGTGCCGTTGTAGAGGATGACCGTGGGGATGTCGAGGCGAGCCGCGGCCATGGCCGCCCCGGGATTGGTCTTGTCGCACCCGGACAGCATCACGAGCCCGTCGAAGAGGTGGCCCCGCGCGACGAGCTCGATCGAGTCGGCCACGATCTCGCGGCTGACGAGCGAGGCCTTCATGCCCTCGGTCCCCATGGCCACGCCGTCCGAGACGGCGATGGTATTGAACTCCATGGGGGTGCCACCGGCGGAGCGGATGCCCTCCTTCACGAACTCCGCCAGGCGGCGCTGGTTGAGGTTGCAGGGCATCGTCTCGATCCACGTCGTGGCCACGCCGATGATGGGCCGCGCGAGGTCATCGTCCGTGAAGCCCATGCCCTTGAGCATGGCCCGCGCGGCGGCCCGATCTGGGCCGTCGGTCAGGGCGGCGGAGTGGCGCTTGGCCGGGTCACTCGGGCGGTCGTAGGGCAGCTGGCTCATGTCGGTATCTCCGGGCGTCTCAGGGGACGGATGTCGGCGGGCGCCAGCTCTCAGGGGACGGATGTCGCGGTCGGGTGGCGTCTCGAGGCGGTCGGCCGATCATCGCTCAGGCCGGGCTGACCGGCCGCGTATCCACTCGCGCCGGGTGCGCTGCCTCCCAGGCGTCGATGGCCGACGCGCGGGTCAGCAGCCAGCCGATCTCGTCGGTGCCGTCGAGGAGCATGCGTCGGGCGAAGGGGTCGACGGAGAAGGCGAGGTCCTGGTCGTCGGGCAGGTGGACCAGCTGTGCCTCCAAGTCGACCGTGACCTCCATGTCCGGAGTCGGCGGCCACCTGCTCGAAGAGGGCACGGTGGGTGTCGGCATCCACGACGATGGGCAGCAGCCCGTTCTTGAGCGAGTTGTTGCGGAAGATGTCTGCGAAGCTCGTGGAGAGGATGGCCCGGATGCCCCACGAGGTGAGCGCCCAGGGAGCGTGCTCGCGCGAAGAGCCGGCACCGAAGTTGTCGCCGGCCAGGAGGACGGCGCGGCCCGCCATGGCCGGCTGATTGATGACGAAGTCGGGCCGGGGCTGGCCCTCCGCGTCATAGCGCCAGTCGTAGAAGAGGGCGTCCGCAAGGCCGGACTTCTCCGTCGTCTTGAGGAAGCGTGCCGGGATGATCTGGTCGGTGTCCACATTCTCCGCGGGCAGCGGGATGAGGGCGCTGGTGAAGGTGGTGAATGGCTCGCCCATGGCTACTTGCTCCCCACGACTGCCGGGCTGCGATCGACGAGCGGACGCGGGTCCGTGACCACGCCCGCCAGGGCGCTGGCGGCGGCCGTCAGCGGCGAGACGAGGAAGGTCCGGGCACCCTTGCCCTGGCGGCCCTCGAAGTTGCGGTTGCTGGTCGACATGATGTACTCGCCCGGCGTGCCCTGGTCGCCGTTCATGGCGATGCACATCGAGCAACCGGCCTCGCGCCAGTCGGCGCCGGCCGCCCGGAAGATGTCGGCCAGGCCTTCCTGCTCCGCCTGCACCTTCACCGGCTGGGAGCCGGGCACGACCATGACGCGCACGCCCTCTGCGACCGTGCGGCCCTCCAGCAGCGCCGCCGCCTGGCGCAGGTCGCTGATGCGGCTGTTCGTGCAGGAGCCGATGAAGACGGTGTCCACCTTGTGGCCCAGGAGTGGCTCACCGGGGCGCAGATCCATGTACGCGAGGGCCTTCTCCAGCGTGCGGCGGGCGGAATCGTCCGTGGCCGTCTCCGGTGTCGGCACGCGGTCCGTGATGCCCATGCCCATGCCCGGGTTGGTGCCGTAGGTGATCATCGGCTGCAGGGCGGCGGCGTCGATGGTGATGGACTTCGAGTAGGCCGCGCCGGGGTCGGAGGGCAGCCGGCGCCAGCGGGCCACGGCGGCATCGAAGTCGGCGCCGGTGGGTGCGTGCGGGCGACCGGCGACGTACTCGAAGGTCGTGTCATCCGGCGCGATGAGGCCGGCCCGGGCGCCGCCCTCGATGGACATGTTGCAGATGGTCATGCGCTGCTCCATGGTGAGCGCGCGGATGCCCTCGCCGCTGAACTCGAAGACGTGGCCCGTGCCACCGCCCACGCCGATGCGGCTGATGAGGTTGAGGATGATGTCCTTGGAGGTCACGCCAGGGGCCAGCCGCCCGTCAACGCGCACCTCGTACGTGCGCAGCTCGCGCTGCAGCAGCGTCTGGGTGGCCAGCACCATCTCCACCTCGCTGGTGCCGATGCCGAAAGCGAGCGCCCCGAAGGCGCCGTGGGTGGCCGTGTGGGAGTCGCCGCAAACGATGGTCATGCCCGGCTGGGTGAGCCCCAGCTCCGGGCCGATGACGTGCACGATGCCCTGGCGGTCGGAGCCGAGTGCATAGAGCGGCACGCCGAACTCCGCGCAGTTGGCGGCCAGCTTGGCCAGCTGGTAGGCCGCCTGCTGGTCAAGGATGGGCAGGGAGCGGTCGTGCGTGGGTGTCGAATGGTCGGCCGTGGCCACCGTCCGCTCCGGGTGCCGGACCGTCAGGCCGCGCCGGCGCAGGCCCTCGAAGGCCTGCGGGCTGGTGACCTCGTGGACGAGGTGCAGGTCGATGCCGATGACGGTCGGCGCGCCGGGTTCCTGGAGGACGACGTGGTCGTCCCAGATCTTCTGGACGAGGGTGCGCGGCGCCGCGTGGCCGCCGCTGGCGGGCGTGTCGGACATATCTCGAGCGTACCAGAGGCGCGGCCCCGTTCGGCCGCGAGCAGCGCGGCCCGCTCGCCGTGGACCCGGACCGCGACCGCCATCGGTGGGCTGCGTTTGCTCATCGGCCGACCGTGATCCCTCGCGGCGGTCGTTCGAGGATCGTGGCCCGCCCTGCCTCGAACCGGCACCAGATGATCGCGTCACCGGGCCAAGGGGCGCCCCCGACAAGGGACGCATGCGCGTCCCGCGCCGATGCGGGGTAGGCGGCCTCGATGAGGTCACGGTACTCGGACACGATGGCTCGTGTCCGCTGTGTGGAACGAAGCAGTAGCAGGCGATCGACCCGTCGGATCGACGGCCCGTCCGTCTCTCCCTCACGCGCGGCCGCCAAGGCGTCTGCCTTGGCACGGAACCAGCGCAACTCCTGCTCGATGCGCCGAAGGTCGGATCGCGCCTCACACGCCACGATCTGCACATCGGCCGCATCCTCGAGCACCAGGTCGATGCTGCCTCGGACCGGCCGGTAGACGGCCACCTCGAGTCGAGGTCTCCATCGTGCGTGACGGACCTTGAGGAGCGCCTCGACCATCGCCGCTGAGATGTGGTCTCGGACGAGCGGTCCGCTGTCGGGATACAGCGTCAGGCCGACCCTCCGCCCGAGCGCGGCGCAGAGCCGGGCCAGGACCTCCCAGCCCGGCTGGGAGGTGCCCGCTTCGATCCGATGGAGCTGTCCCTTGGAGATGCCGCATATGGCTGCCAGACGCGAGAGGCTGATGCCTGCGTCCTCACGCGCCGTTCGCAGCTCGCTGCCGAGCCGTCCGCCGACCTCGCGAGCCTGGCGCGCCGCCACGCGTTGGATCGTGGTGCGGGGCGGCTGTCGGGGTCGGGCGGTCATGACCGGACGATGACGGCGCTGGCTTACGTCGCCCGTATCCGTCCCTTTCACGAGGAACGAATGAGGCGCGAACGTAAGCGCGGGCTGCCAACAGGCCGTCTCCGAAGCGGTCATGTTCCTCGTGCGGGAACGAACGAGGGCGGTGGGACGAGCACGCGAGGCTGGCGCCGCCGTCCAGGGCCGATCCGTTCCCTGTCGAGGAACGCCCGCGGGTGGATCGCTGCGACACCGATGACCGAGTCGCCGTCCATGGCGGATACGTTCCCTTTCGGGGAACGGCGGGCGCCCTTGCCGGGTCCGAGCGTCGTGTGCGGGGCCGTGCCCGTGGATTCGTTCCTCCACGAGGAACGCAGGCTCGAGCCCTGCACCACCCGCCCCAGCGAGCCTGTCGCTGGCGGGGACGACATGGGACGAAGCGAGGTGCTGGACACGCCCCGGCCCGAGCGTGTACAGTCCGCCTCACGTCTCCGCAAGGAAGGACCATCTCGACACATGGGTCAGACAGACCGGGAGCGTCAGTTCGTCGCCATCGCCGTTCGCGCTGATGGCACGCGCGTGCCCGTCCGGCTGCCCCACAACGTCGAGGTATCCCTTCTTGGCCGGCTCGAGGTATGCGCCCTCGAGCTTATCGGCCTCATTACCGGCTCCCGGCGGGAGTCTGGGGACAGGCGGAGATAGCGCCGCAGGCGCGACGGACGTCGAACCACCAGGGCCCTCGTCGGGAACGGCGAGGGTCTTTGTTATGTCGGACAGCCAAGACAGGGAAGGGCAGCAGTGATGACCATCGAGAACATGACCGGGGAGCCCGCCCAGCGCGGCTCGCCCTGGCCGGCCGACGGACCGACGGCGAGCGACCAGGGCGTCGACGACACCGACGATGCCCAGGCACCGCCCACAACGGCCACCACGGCCACCGCGACCCCACCGCCATCGGGCCGCGGTCGTCACGTGCCCGCCTTCGGGACACCTGAGGCAGACGCCGTCGAGAAGGCACGCAGCGACATGCTCCGCGATGGCAAGCCGCTGAACCGCACCCGCATCGGCGCCGACGCGCTCTGCGAGGCGCTCGTTCGCCAGGGCGTGGAGGTCATCTTCGGCTACCCGGGCGGCGTCATCCTGCCCCTCTACGACGTCTGGGCCGACCACCCCGAGCTGCGCACCATCCTCGTCCGCCACGAGCAGGGTGCCGCCCACGCGGCGGACGGCTACGCCCGCGCCAGCGGCCGGGTCGGTGTCTGCCTCGGCACCAGCGGCCCCGGCGCCACGAACCTCGTGACCGGCATCGCCACCGCCCAGCTCGACTCCGTGCCCATGGTCGCCATCACCGGCAACGTGCCCGGCGCGCTCATCGGCAAGGACGCCTTCCAGGAGATCGACATCAGCGGCATCACGCTGCCGATGACGAAGCACAACTACCTCGTGCGCAAGGCCGACGACATCCCGCGCGTCATCGCCGAGGCCTTCCACATCGCCCGCACCGGCCGCCCGGGTCCCGTCCACGTGGACCTCACCAAGGACGCCCTGACCAGCGAGACGCAGGCCCAGCACCCCGACACGCTGGACCTGCCCGGCTTCAAGCCCCGATTCGATGGCCACCCCCGGCAGATCACGCTGGCCGCCCGAGAGATCGCGGAGAGCAAGCGTCCGGTCATCCTGGCCGGCCACGGGGTGCTCATCGCCAACGCCAGCGACGAGCTTCGGCAGCTCGCTGAGAAGGCCCAGATCCCCGTCACGCACACGCTGCTCGGCGTCGGCGCCATGGACGAGCAGCACCCGCTCGCCTACGGCTACATGGGCATGCACGGCTGGAAGCACGTCAACAAGGCCATCCAGTCGGCGGACCTGCTGATCGCCCTGGGCATGCGCTTCGATGACCGCGTCACCGGCACGGTCAGCTCATATGCGCCCCACGCCCGCATCATCCACGTCGACGTCGACCCCTCGGAGATCGGCAAGAACGTGGCCGTGGACGTGCCCATCGTGGGTGATGTCGGCAGCGTGCTGCGGGCTCTCATCGCGGCTGTGCCGGAGGTCGATCCGGCTGACCGGGCTGACTACCTCGCTCAGCTCGCCGAGTGGCGCGCGGAGTCGGAGGCCACTCCCTGGCACGGTTCGGGCGGCTGGCGGCAGGGCGTCCTCACCGCCGACTACGTCATCGGCCGGCTGGGCGAGCTGACCAACCACGACGCCACGCTCGTCTCCGACGTCGGCCAGCACCAGATGTGGCTGGCTCGCTACGCAGGCTTCCGGCGACCCAACAGCCACCTCTCCTCGGGCGGCCTGGGCACCATGGGCTACGGCCTGCCGGCCGCCATGGGTGCCGCCCTCGGCCGGCCGGACAAGGAGACCTGGGCGGTCGTGGGCGACGGTGGCCTGCAGATGACGACCCAGGAGATGCTCACCGTGGCCGTCGAGCGCATCCCGCTGCGGGTGGCTCTCATGGACAACAAGAGGCTGGGCATGATCCGCCAGTGGCAGGAGATCGTGTACGGCGGCAACTACCACTCCTCTGACCTGCCAGCGCCCAAGTGGGACCTGCTCGCCCAAGCCTATGGCTGGGCGACCTTCAAGGCCACGACGCCCGGGGAGGTCGAGGGCGCCATCCGCGCCGCCCAGGCGCATGATGGCCCAGCCCTCGTCTGGTTCGAGATCCACGAGACCCAGAACGTGTTCCCGATGATGCCGGCGGGCAAGGGGCTCTCCGACCTCATCGAGGACTGGGGAACGCCCGCCAGCCAGGGGGAGAGCAAGTAGATGGCCGCCATGAACGACCCCATCGCCGCCCCGGAGAAGTCCGCGCCCAAGCAGCGCTACGTGCCTGGCTCCGGGCAGACCCATCGCCACGTGCTCGTCGTGCTCGTCAACAACCAGCCTGGCGTGCTCAATCGCGTCGCCTCCATGGTCCGCAGTCGCAACTTCAACATCGAGTCGCTGGCCGTGGGTCACACGGAGCGACCCGACATCAGCCGCATGACCATCACCCTGCGAGGCGACGACTTCGCCGTCGAGCAGATGGCCAAGCAGCTCTACCGGCTCATCGATGTCCTCAAGGTCCAGGACCTGCCCGAGTCGGGCGTCGTGGAGCACGAGCTGGCGCTCGTCAAGGTGCGCGCCACGGAGTCGCGGCGCGGCGAGGTGCTGCGCATCATCGAGCTCTACAAGGGCCGCATCCTGGACGTCGGGCCGGAGACCGTCATCGTCGAGCACAGCGGCACCGAGCAGGAGATCGACTCGCTGGTGGCACTGCTGGCCGGGTTCGGCATCAGGGAGATGGTCCGCACCGGCACCATCGCCCTGGGCCGTGGCTCAGGCGCCATCGACGTGGAGGCCATCCTGCGTGCCGGCCCCGTGCCCGCCATGCCCTCGGGGGCATGACCGGTCCGATGTCCAGCCCGACCATCGACCTCATCTTCGCAGCCACCAGGTAGAGGGAGACGCACACCATGCCCGCTCGCATGTACTACGACAACGACGCCGACCCGGCCGCCCTGGCCGGCCAGACCGTGGCCGTCATCGGCTACGGCAGCCAGGGTCACGCACACGCGCTCAACCTGCACGAGAGCGGCGTGACGGTCATCGTGGGCCTCGCGCCGGGCTCCAAGAGCCGCGCCATGGCCGAGGCCGCGGGCCTGCGGGTCATGGACGTGGCCGAGGCGGTCACGGCTGCCGACGTCATCATGCTGGCCCTCCCCGACACCGTCCAGAAGGCCGTCTACGACGCCGACATCGCGCCCAACCTGCGCCCCGGCCAGCTGCTGATGTTCGCCCACGGCTTCAACATCCGCTTCGGCAGGATCGTGCCGCCGACGGGCGTGGATGTGGGCATGGTGGCGCCCAAGGGCCCCGGCCACCTGGTTCGCTCGGTGTACCTGAGCGGCGGCGGGGTGCCGGCCCTCTTCGCGGTGGAGCAGGACCCCTCGGGCACGGCCCGTGCGCGGGTCATGGCCTACGCGCGTGGCATCGGCGCGACCCGTGCCGGGATCCTCGAGACGACCTTCGCCGAGGAGACCGAGACGGACCTCTTCGGTGAGCAGGCGCTCCTCTGCGGCGGTGTCTCCGCCCTCGTCAAGGCGGCCTTCGAGACCCTCGTGGAGGCCGGCTACCAGCCCGAGCTGGCCTACTTCGAGACGATGCACGAGCTCAAGCTCATCGTCGACCTGATGTACCGCGGCGGCCTCAACTTCATGCGCTTCAGCGTCAGCGACACGGCCGAGTACGGCGACTACGTGAGTGGCCCGCGCGTCACCGAGGGTGCCAAGCAGACCATGGCCGACATCCTGGCTGACATCCAGAGCGGTCGCTTCGCGGCCCAGTGGATCGCCGAGTACGACTCCGGCGGCGCGGAGTTCGCGCGCCTCCGCCAGGCGGACCGCGATCACCAGATCGAGGAGGTCGGCGCCCGGCTGCGCTCGCAGATGAGCTGGCTGGACCCCGTGGAAGTCTCGGCCGGGCAGGCCCAGGCCTCCACCACGGGCGCCGCACGGCCGGTGGCGGCCGCAGGGGAGGGGGTAGCTCGATGACCACCGACGTCCCGGTCCGCATCTTCGACACGACCCTGCGCGACGGCGAGCAGGCGCCCGGCGCCGGGCTCACCGTCACCGAGAAGCTGGAGGTCGCCCGCCAGCTCGCCCGCCTCAAGGTGGACGTCATCGAGGCTGGCTTCCCGGCCGCCTCGCCCGGCGACTTCGAGGCCGTGCAGCGCATCGCCGCGGAGACGAAGGGCATCGCCGTCGCGGGCCTGGCACGCTGCCGCGACGGCGACCCGCAGCGCGCCATCGAGGCTCTGCGCGCCGCGGAGAAGCCGCACCTGCACCTCTTCATCGCGACCAGCGACATCCATCTCGTGCACAAGCTGCGCATGGACCGCGAGGCAGCCCTCCAGGCAGCCGTGCAGTGGGTCCGCTACGCCCGGCGCGAGTTGGGCCCGGACGCCGAGATCGAGTTCAGCGCCGAGGACGCCAGCCGCACCGAGCACGACTTCCTGCTGCGCGTCTACGAGGCCGTCGTGGATGCCGGCGCCACCACCGTGAACATCCCCGACACGGTCGGCTACGCCATCCCAGCCGAGTTCGGCGACCTCACGGCCAAGGTCGTGGAGCGCGTCGGCGCGGGCGCCACCATCTCCGTCCACTGCCACAACGACCTGGGCCTGGCCACGGCCAACACGCTGGCCGCCGTGCAGGCCGGGGCCCGCCAGGTGGAGGTCACCATCAACGGCCTCGGCGAGCGCGCCGGCAACGCCTCCCTGGAGGAGGTCGTCATGGCCCTGCGCACGCGGCCCACGGAGTTCGACGTGCGCGGCATCCGGCGTGAACACCGAGCAGATCAGCAACGCCAGCCGCCTGGTCTCCTACCTGACGGGCTTCTCCGTGCAGCCCAACAAGGCCATCGTGGGTCGCAACGCCTTCGCCCACGAATCGGGCATCCACCAGGACGGCGTGCTCAAGAACGCGCTGACCTACGAGATCATGACGCCGCAGTCGGTGGGCCTCGCGGGCTCCCGCCTTTCGGTCGGCAAGCTCTCCGGTCGCCGCGGCCTGCAGGGCAAGCTGCACGAGCTCGGCGTGGACCTGGAGGGCGAGGCGCTCGACCGCGTCTACCGCCAGGCCATCGCCCTGGCCGACGCCAAGAAGGAGGTCACCGACGCCGACCTCATCGCCCTCGTCGAATCCCAGGCGGCCGCGGGAGGGACGGTCGATGACGTCGTCTCCGACGCCCCGGTCCGCCTCGAGGGCTGGTCGGTCAGCTCCAGCAAGGGCGGCAGCTCGCGGGGTGACGTGACCCTCGTGGTGAACGGACAGCCGGTCAGCGCCCAGGCGGAGGGCAACGGCCCCGTGGATGCGCTCTTCGTGGCCGTGGACACGGCCGTGGAGCCGCTCATGGGCTGGTTCCCGCGCCTGACCGACTACGAGATCCGTGCCGTCTCCGGCGGCGAGGACGCCCAGGGCCGCGTCATGGTCCGTGCCCGCCGCTCCATCGACCCGGAAGGGACCGCGGAAACGGTCACCGGTCACGGCCTCTCGACCAACATCATCGAAGCCTCCCTGGAGGCGTACCTGGCGGCGCTGGAGAAGCTCCTCTGGCACGAGGCCGCCAGTCCGTCGGCCGTGGGGGCCGGAAAGGAGTCCAGCCTGTGAGCCCGGAGGGCAGCGTCACCTACCAGGTCGCCAAGATCCCCGGCGACGGCATCGGCCCGGAGATCGTGGCGGCCACCATCGTCGTCCTCGAGGCGGCCGCCGAGCGTTTCGGCTTCGGCTTCTCGTGGCGGGAGGTGCTGGCCGGCGGTGTCGCCATCGACGCCTATGGCACGGCCATCCGCGACGAGGACCTTGACGTCCTGCTGGCTGCTGACGCGGTGCTGCTGGGTGCCGTGGGTGGTCCCAAGTGGGACGATCCGGCCGCCGCGGTCCGTCCCGAGCAGGGCCTCCTGCGCATGCGCAAGGTGCTCGGCCTCTTCGCCAACCTGCGCCCGGTGGCCGTCGAGCCATCCCTCGTGGAGGCCTCGCCGCTGCGCCCCGACCTCGTCGCGGGCGTGGACCTCATGATCGTGCGCGAGCTCACCGGCGACGTCTACTTCGGGGAGCGTCGCGAGAGCCACGACGGACCGGATGGCCGCCAGGCGTATGACACGATGATCTACTCGGAGGGTGAGGTGCGGCGCATCGTCCGCCTCGCCTTCGAGCTGGCGCGTGGCCGCCGCAAGCGCCTCACCAGCGTGGACAAGGCCAACGTGCTGGCCTCCAGCCGGCTCTGGCGGACCGTCGTCGAGGAGGTCGCGCCGGAGTACCCGGACGTGGAGCTGGAGCACCGACTCGTCGATTCGACGGCCATGTCGCTCATCACCAAGCCAGCCTCCTTCGACGTCATCGTGACCGGCAACATGTTCGGGGACATCCTCTCCGACGAGGCCTCCGTGCTCGCCGGGTCGCTGGGCATGCTGCCCTCCGCCTCCCTTGGCGAGCGGCGCACCGCGCATGGCACGGCCGGCATGTACGAGCCGAGCCACGGCTCGTCGCCGGCCAAGACGGGCCTCGACATCGCCAACCCCATCGCCACCATCCTGTCGGGGGCCATGATGCTGCGCTGGTCGCTGGGCCAGCCGGCAGCCGCCGAGGCCATCGAGACCGCCGTCCGGGAGACCCTCGACGGCGGGACCCGCACCGCCGACGTCATGGGCCTCCATGGCGAGGAACGCGGTTGGCGACGCGTCGGCACGGCCGCCTTCGCCGCGGCCGTGGCGTCCCGCCTCCGAACCACCTAGCCGGCCACGAGCCAGGGAGAGACCGTGAGCACCGAACCCCAAGCGGCGACCGCAGCGCCGGTCGTCCTCTACGACACGACCCTCCGTGATGGCACGCAGGGCGAGAACATCACGCTCTCCCTGGCCGACAAGATCCGCATCGCCCGCATGCTCGACGAGTACGGCATGCCCTACATCGAGGGTGGCTGGCCCGGCTCCAACCCCAAGGACATCGAGTTCTTCGCGGCCGCCCGCACGATGACCTGGAGCCACGCCCGGCTGGCGGCCTTCGGCTCGACCCGGCACAAGGCCAACCCAGCCGCCACGGACCCCAACCTCTACGAGCTGGTGGCGGCCGAGACGCCCGTGGTCACCATCTTCGGCAAGTCCTGGGACCTCCACGTCAAGGAGGTCCTGGGCGCGAGCCTCGACCAGAACGTGGACATGATCGCCGAGTCCGTGGCCTTCGTCGCCGAGCACGGCCGCGAGGTCATCTACGACGCCGAGCACTTCTTCGACGGCTACCAGGCCGACCGCGCCTATGCCCTGCGCACGCTGCGGGCGGCGCGCGAGGCGGGTGCCCGCGACCTCGTCCTGTGCGACACGAACGGCGGGACGCTGACGGGAGAGCTGGTGCGCATCTTCGAGGACGCCCGCGACTCGCTGGCGGCCGATGCCGGTGCGCCGGCGATCCGCTGGGGCATCCACACCCACAACGACGCAGAGCTGGCGGTGGCCAATGCGCTGGCGGCCGTGCTCGCCGGTGCACGCCACGTGCAGGCCACCATCAACGGCTACGGCGAGCGTTGCGGCAACGCCAACATGGTCAGCATCCTGGCCAACCTGGCCCTCAAGACGGAGCTGCCCCTGCAGCCGGCCGGTGGCGGCGAGATCAGCCACCTCACGACGCTCTCGCGCACGGTGGCCGAGATCGCCAACGTCAGTCCGGCGGACTACCAGCCTTTCGTGGGCCGCTCCGCCTTCGCCCACAAGGGCGGCGTCCACGGCGCCGCGGTGGCCAAGGTGGAGCGCAGCTACCAGCACGTCGACCCGGTCCTGGTGGGCAATCGCAGCCGCCTCGTGGTCTCCGAGCTGGGTGGCCGCGCCAACACGCGCATCCGCGCCGAGCAGCTGGGGCACGACCTGGAGGGCGTCGATGCGCGTGCCCTGAGCCAGACCATCAAGGAGCTGGAGAACCAGGGCCTTGCCTTCGAGGGCGCGGAGGCCTCCTTCGAGCTGCTCATCCGGCGCAAGAGCGCCGACTACGCGCCGCCCTTCCAGATCGTCGATTACACGGTCCTCTCCGAGCAGCGTGAGAACCAGGAGTTCCTGGCCGAAGCCACCGTCAAGGTGCGTGTCGACGGCGAGGTCGTGCACACCGCCGCGGAGGGCAATGGCCCGGTCAACGCCCTGGACGCTGCCATGCGCAAGGCACTGGGCGCCTTCTTCCCGCGGCTGGCCACCATGCGCCTCGTCGACTACAAGGTGCGCATCATCGACGGCACGGCCGCCACGGCGGCGCGCACCCGGGTCATCATCGACTCCATCGACGAGGGCCTGGAGTGGTCCACGATGGGGTCCGACACGAACATCATCTCGGCCTCCGCCATCGCCCTCGCGGATTCGTTCGAGTACGCCATCTGGAAGCGTGGCGAGCCTGCCCCGGCCGGCGAGCCGGACGGCGGCACGACGGCCTGAGCCGGGCGGCCCCGTGAGCGCGATGACTCCCTTGGAGGTCACCTTCGCCGGGGAGCCCGGCTCCTTCGCCGAGGATGCCGCGCTGGCCGCCTATCCTGCGGCCGCGGTGCGGCCGGTGCCGCTCTTCGAGGACGTCGTGCGTGTCGTGGGCGACGAAGGCGCGGCTGCCGGCGTGCTGCCCATCGAGAACGTCGTCGGTGGCGGCGTGCGGGAGGTCTACGACCTGCTGCTGGACAGCCAGCTGGCCGTGGTTGGCGAGGTCATCGTGCCGGTGCGTCTCTGCCTGGCGGCCCTGCCCGGCCAGGGCCTGGAAGCCATCGAGCGGGTGTACTCGCACATCCAGGCCCTCACCCAGGCGGAGCCGTTCCTGCGCTCGCGGCCCTGGACGCTGCTGGCGGCCACCAACACGGCCGGCTCGGGGCGCATGATCGCTGACCGCGGCGAGCTGGGCGCTGCGGCGGTGCTCTCGCCGCGGGCCGCGGCGCTCTTCGGGCTGGAGATCCTGGCGGCCGACATCCAGGCCGAGCGCAGCAACCGCACCCGCTTCCTGGTGCTGGCCAGGCCGGGCTCCATCGGCCTGCCGACGCCGGCCACGGCCGCGCCTGACGGCAGCCGCCGCAGCGCGCTCGTCTTCTCCGTGCGCAACCAGCCCGGCACGCTCGTGCGAGCCCTCGGCATCATCGCCGCTCACGGCATCAACATGACGAAGCTGGAGTCGCGACCCAGCCGCGAGGGCACCTGGGAGTACGTCTTCTGGGTGGACCTGGACGAGGATGTCTGCCCCGCTTCGGAGGACGGCGAGGCCTTCCTCGCGGACCTGCGGGCGGTCTGCGTCTGGGTCCGCGTCATGGGCTGTTACCCGCGCTGCCTGGAGCCGGACATCTGACCGGGCGCCATCGAGAGGCATCGTCACGACACGAGGGAGCGCCATGAACAGCAGCCCATCCAGCCAACCGACCGAGGGTCGCCCGGGCAGCCGACTGCGCGACCGTCGCCTGCTGGCGCTCATCGGCCTGGCCGTCGTGGTCGTGCTGGTCCTGGCCGCAGTCGCGGCCGTCTGGATCGTGTTCTTCAGCAGCCCTGCACCCGCGGCGCCGACCTTGGACGACGCCCTGCAGGTGCTGCTGCCGTCAGCATCGCCAGGGGGCTGAGCCCGACCCGGGCGCGATCGAGGACCGCGCCGCGGAGCGAAGGTCCCGGGTCAGGCTTCGGCGATGGCCACCGAAAGGATCTTGACCGGCTGCAGCGGCCGGTCCTGCGGGCCCGTGGCCGCGGTGGCGATGGCGTCCACGACCTCCTCGCCCGCGCTGAGCTTGCCGAAGATGGTGTAGTTGGGCGGCAGGCCGTAGTCGGCGTGCATGACGAAGAACTGGCTGCCGTTGGTGTTGGGGCCGGCGTTGGCCATGGCCAGGGTGCCCCGTTGGTAGCGGCGCGTGACCGGCTCGTCTGCGAAGCGGTACCCAGGTCCGCCGGTGCCGGTGCCCGTCGGGTCGCCGCCCTGGATCATGAAGCCGCTGATGACGCGGTGGAAGATGACGCCGTCGTAGAAGCCCTCGCGGGCGAGGAAGACGAAGTTGTTGACGGTGCGGGGGGCCTCCGCCGCGAAGAGCTCCGCGGTCATCGTGCCAGCGGATGTCTCGATGGTGGCCGTGTAGGACTTGGCCGGGTCCACCGTCATCTGCGGCGGGTTGGCGTACTGGGGCACGGGCGACTCCTCATGAGGGTGTTCGCCTACCAGCCTACCCGGAATGCCCCGATGGCTCACGAGCAAGGCCCGCGCTCGTCGAGCGGGCTACGATGGGCGCTGCCATGAACGACGCGACGCACGCCCCCGGCGTCCCGGACGCCCACCCCATCTACCTGGCCGGACGCTGGACGACCTCCGACGAGCGACTCATGGTGGCCGACCCGGCACACCCCGGCCAGGCGGCCGGCGCCACCTACCTGGCCAGCCCCGAGCAGGTCGAAGCGGCCATCACCGCCGCCGAGGCCGGCTTCGAGGCCATGCGGGTGCTGCCGGCCTACGAGCGGAGCCGGGCGCTGCGCACGATCGCGGCCGGCATCGACGCCCGCCGTGACGAGATCGCGGAGGTGATCACGCGCGAATCGGGCAAGCCCATCCGTGATGCGCGCGTAGAAGCGGACCGCGGCGCCCTGACCTTCCGCCTCGCCGCCGAGGAGGCGGAGCGCCTCGTGGGGGAGACCATCCCGCTGGACATCGGTCCGGCGCATGTCGGCCGGCTGGGCATCACGCGACGCTTCCCGGTCGGGCCGGTGGCGGCCATCAGCCCCTTCAACTTCCCGCTCAACCTGGCTGCCCACAAGGTGGCGCCGGCCATCGCGGCGGGTTGCTCGGTCGTGCTCAAGCCGCCATCCGCCACGCCGCTCACGATGCTGACGGTGGCCGAGATCGCGGCCGACGCGGGCCTGCCGGAGGGCGCCCTGTCCATCCTGCCCATGTCCCGTGAGCTGGGCGAGCGGCTGGTCACCGACGATCGCTTCAGGCTCCTCAGCTTCACCGGCTCGCCGGCTGTCGGCTGGCGCATGAAGGGGCTGGCGGGGCGCAAGAAGGTGGTGCTGGAGCTGGGCGGCAATGCCGGCGTCATCGTGGATGCCAGCGCGGACCTCGACTGGGCCGTCCGCCGCGTGCGCATGGGCGCCTTCGCCTTCTCCGGCCAGGTCTGCATCAGCGTGCAGCGCCTCTACGTGCACGAAGCCATCTGGGGGGCCTTCATGGAGCGCTTCGTGGCATCGGCGTCGGAGCTCGTCATGGGCGACCCGCTCGACCCGGCCACCGACCTGGGCCCCATGGTGGACGTGGCAGCGGCCTCGCGCACCCAGCGCTGGGTCGAGGAGGCCGTGGCCGAGGGCGCCCGCGTGCTTCTCGGCGGCCGCGCCGACGGCCCCTGGTTCCCGCCCACCGTGCTCGTCGACGCGCCGGCGTCGGCCAGGGTCTGCTCCGAGGAGGCCTTCGCCCCCCTCGTGGTGGCCGCGCCCTTCACGGACTTCGAGACGGCCCTCGACGAGGTCAACGCCAGCCGCTTCGGTCTCCAGGCGGGCATCTTCAGCAATGACCTGGAGCACGGCTGGCGAGCCTTCGAGCGGCTCGACGTGGGCGGCGTGGTGATCAACGACGTGCCCACCTACCGTGTCGACCACATGCCCTACGGTGGCGTCAAGGACAGCGGCCTGGGTCGCGAGGGCGTGCGCTTCGCCATGGAGGACATGACCGAGCTTCGGCTCATGGTGGTGGCGCGCCCGGGCTGAGCCCTGCTCCTGGCGCGGGGCCGGGGCCAGCGGTCGCGCATCCGCGGTCTGCACCAGCGGTCCTGCACCAGCGGTCCTGTGCCCTGGTGTGCGTTTCGGGTCATTCCCGAACGGTCGTCGGGCGCCTTGAATGGCCGGACCAGCCCCGGCTGGCACGATGCGTACACCCCGACTCGTCACCTCACGCCGCCCGCGCGTCCGACTCTGGAACGGCAGCCGCCTCATCCGGGTCCGGCTCTGGATGGCCATGCTCGGCCTCGCGGTCCTGCCCATGCTCGGGGTCATCCTGATCAGCAATACCCTGCGACCCGTGCCGGACGGCACCACTGCCGAACGACGGACCTGGGAGACCGCTGCCGCTGCAGCACAGCTGACGGCTGTCGTCGGTGATCTCGAGACGCGCCTGCTCGGGGTCGCGGCGGACCCCGGGCTGCCGCTCCTGATCGACGGCCTGGATGGCGCCGACGAGCGACAGGTCGCGGCGGAGGCCCTGGCATCCTTGCGGGCCGGGGATGACGAGCTGGTGCTGGGGGCCTGCGTCACGAGTGTCTCGGACCCGCTCGGCGTGCCGCTGCCCGCGGTCGCGGGCTCGACCGAGACGGGGGCGACTGCGCGCGCCGACGGTGTCCAGTCGGGGCCCGCTGCCTGTGCGTCCACCTCCCTGACGGCCGAGACCCTGGCAGCGCCCCCCGGTGGCGTCCTGCAGGACACCCGCTGGGCCGGCGACCGTCAACGCCACCTGACGCTGTCGACCCGCCTGGCGGGGCCGAACCGGCGCGAGGCCGGCGTCCTGACCGCCGAGCTCAGCCTCGCGCGGCTCTTCGAGCTCGTCCCTGCCGCCTCGGACGCCGCCAGCGGGGCGGCGCTCGTGGACCTCTCCAGCGACACCGTCGTGGCGGGATCGCGCACCGACCGCGTGGCGGCCGGGGCCGGCGAGCCGGGCACGCGTCCGCTGGGCGACCTCCGTGTCCACATCAACGGCATCACCTCTGGGCACGTCGGCACGACGCGGACCCTTGCCTCGTCCGGCTGGGCCAGCACCGCCGTGCCTCTCTGGCAGGCCGCCGACGGCACGCGCTTCGGCCTCATCCACGTCTGGCCCGTGGTGCCCGCGCCTGACGCGAGCCCGCTCGTGGCCGCACTGGTGGGCTTCGCGCTCCTGGTGCTGCTGGTCGCCATCGTCATCGCGCGCACATTCCTGCAGCCGTTCGACGACCTGGCACGATCGCAGGCGCAACTGGAGGTGCTCTATCGAGAGGCGCGCGAGGATTCGCTGCACGACGGCCTGACAGGGCTCGGCAACCACCGCTCCTTCCAGGAGGAGCTGGACCGCCAGCTGGAGCTCCATCGGCGCCACAAGGTGCCCGTCTCGCTGCTGCTCATCGACCTCGACGACCTCAAGGTCGTCAACGATGGCGAGGGCCACCCAGCGGGCGACCGCCTCCTGGTGGGCATGGCCAACAGCATCCGCGACGTCCTGCGCTATGGCGACCGCGGCTTCCGCGTCGGTGGCGACGAGTTCGCTGTCATCCTGCCGCACACCGAAGCTCCCGACGCCCTCGTGGCAGCCAACCGGCTCCGGCACTTCTGCCTGCGCCCGGCGGCGGGCGAGCGGGCCATCCCGTTCTCCGGCGGCATCTCGTCCGTGCCGCTCCTGGCTGCCGATCGCGGGGAGCTCTTCCGCCAGGCTGACGCGGCGCTCTATCGCTGCAAGCGCAGCGGCAGAGGGACCGTGGCGGTCTTCGACGCCGATCACGACCCGGCGCCCGACGCAAGCTCGGACCAGGGAGCCATCACGGCCATCCGCGATGTCATCCGGGCACGGGCCCTCACGCCCGTCTACCAGCCCATCGTCGACCTCCGCGACGGGCAGGTGCTGGGCTTCGAGGGCCTCATCCGCCCCGGCCCATCGACCCCCTTCAGCAACCCGGGACAGCTCTTCGCGGCGGCGGGCTCAGCGGGGCGACTCGTGGAGCTGGACCTGGCCTGCTTCGAGGTCGTCTCGGCCGGCGCCCGGGATATCGATGCCAACCAGGTGGTGACCATCAACCTCTCGCCGCGCACGCTGGAGGTCCAGGATTTCACGGCCTCCTGGCTGCTCCAGGTGCTGGCGCGCCATCGCCTCGAACCTGGCCGTGTCATCGTCGAGCTGACCGAGCGGGAAGCCATCACGGACCTCGAGCGGCTGCGCCGCAACGTGGCCGGCCTGCAGCACGCCGGGGTGCGCATCGCGGCCGACGACGTGGGTGCCGGCAACGCCGGACTGCGCCTGCTCTCCCAGGTTCGCTTCGACATCGTGAAGATCGACCTCTCGCTCGTGCAGGAGGGCGCCCAGCACGACTCGTCGCGCAACGTGCTGCGCTCCCTCAAGGACCTCGCCGACCGCCAGGGAGCCGTGGTCATCGCGGAAGGCCTGGAGACGGCCGAGCAGCTGCGTGCGCTGCGGGAGCTGGGCATCGCCACCGGCCAGGGCTATCTGCTGGGGCGCCCGGGCGGCAACGTGCGGCTGGCGCAGGTGGACATCGAGGCGCTCGCCGCCGGTGCCCTCGTCCTCGGCGCGGCGCAGTCGGCCCGGCCTGCTCCCGCGGTCGTGAGGGAAGCCCGACCGGAAGCTGGGTGCCCCGGGCCTGAGCTCGCGCAGGGCAGCCCGGTCGGGGCCTGACCCGGATCACGGCCAGGGGCGCCGTCGTCGGCTGCCATACACTCGGGTCATGGAGACCGAGCAGATCGTGCAGAGCCTCAGCTACATCACGTGGCTGCTGCTCGGCTCTCTGGCCCTCGGCAGCTTCACCCTCACCTGGACCCTGCGGCAGGTCACGGACGCCACCCCGGGCTTCCTCGGTTTCAGCGCGGTCCTGGCCGGTCTGATCGGCCTCGGATGGCTGGCCACGGACTGGGGCCTGCCCGTCCCGTCGGAACTCGCCATCGAGAGCGGCGCCGCGCTCGACGAGCCCCGCCGCGCTGCCGTCGCGCTCTTCGCGGTACTCGCGCTGCTGGCCGCTCCTCGCCTGCGGGGCGGGGGTCCGGCCCGCTGGCTGGGTGGCGCTGCCATCGCCGGCGGCGTGGTGGCCATGGCGCTGGCTGCGCTCGGGTGGACGGCAGGGGAGCCGCTGGCCGTGCCCCTGCTCATCCTGATGCTGCTCATGGCGCTCGTCACCGGTGGGTCCATGGCCGCGGTCGTGCTCGCGCACTGGTACCTGGTGACGCCGCGCATCTCCGAGCGGCCGCTCGTGCTCACGACACGCATCCTCTTCTGGGCCATCGGCGTACAGCTCCTGCTCTACGGAACGTGGCTGGCCACGGGCGTCCCGGGCGGTGAGCCCTTCGCCGCCCTGACAGGCCCCAACGCCGTCTTCGTCTGGCTGCGCCTGGTGGTCGGCCTGCTGTTCCCCATGGCGCTCGTGTGGATGGCCTGGCGGACGGCCCTCACCCGTTCGATGGAGTCCGCCACCGGGCTGCTCTACATCGAATTCGCGCTGGTCATGGCCTCCACGATCGTCGCCGGCGGCCTGGCCCTGGCGGAAGGCCTGCTCCTGTGACCATGCACGTCGAGGTGCGCCTCTTCGCCATGCAGCGCGCACAGACGGGCCGGTCGCGCCACGCCCTGGAGCTGCCCGACGGTGCCGACGTGGCCGCCGCCTGGGCGGCCCTGGTGCTGGCCTTCCCGGAGCTGGAGCCCGCTGGCCCCAGCGTGCGCTTCGCGCGCAACGGGCGCTACGTCGACCGGGATGCGCCACTCGCGGCCGGCGACGAGCTGGCCGTCATCCCGCCGGTCGCGGGCGGCGCAGCGCCTGATCAGGGCGCTTCGACGACCGACGGATCCGCGGGCAGCGATCGACGCCGCTATCTCGCCATCGTGGAGTCCTCGCTCGACCAGGGCTGCCTCGATGACCTGCGGGCGCGCGTCGCCGGCCCGGCCGATGGCGCCGTGGTCCTCTTCCTGGGCCAGGTACGCGAGACACCCGGCACACCGGCGCCCGGCCACGAGGGCGAAGCGGCCCGCTTCGCCGGGCAGCGCGTCGTCGGCCTTGAGTACGAGGCCTTCGAGCCCATGGCCCTGGCGATCCTGGACGAGATCGCCGGGGAGATCGAGCAGCGCCTCGGCGTGCACCGGCTAGCCGTCGTCCACCGCGTCGGCGAGGTGCCGGTCGGAGAGGCGAGCGTGGCCATCGCGGCGGCCGCGGCGCACCGCGAGGAGGCCTTCGCGGCCTGCCGGTACGCCCTCGAGGAGCTCAAGGCACGGGCGCCCATCTGGAAGGCGGAGCGCTTCGCGGACGGCAGCGTCTGGCTGGGCACCCCGGCACGGCATGGGCCTGCCCACGCCGACTCGACCGGCCACGCCGGGCGGTCGGAGCCGGGCGCCGAGTCGAGCTAGGATGGCCACATGAGCGCACCGTACCCGGGACCCCGGCCCGTGGGTCCACCGCCCCCGCCCGGCAGGCAGGGCCCACCGCCCGGACCAGCCCGCGACGGCCAGCCGGATGGCCGGCCCTGGCCTGGCCAGCAGGGCGCCGCGACCCCTGGCGGGCCGCCACGGATGCGGGTCTACTCGTGGTCGTCGGGCTGGTCGGCCAGTGGCCGCCCGTTCCCATGGTTCGCCATCCTGCTGCTCGTCCTGGGCGTCGGGCTCCTCATCGAGCTGATCGTCCCGGAGCTCGGCTTCGGCTCGTTGCTCATGCTCGCCGCGGGGCTGGCCTTCGGAGCCGCCTGGCTGGTCGGGCACGTCCGTGGCGCGACGATGCCGGCCCTCGTGCTCACGGCTTGGGGCCTGGCACGCATCGGCATGGATCTGGGCATCCTGGTCGGTGAGGGCTGGACGACGCTGGCCCTCGGGTTGGCCTTCCTGGCTGGCTGGGCCCTTGGTCCCACGCAGCGAGTGCGGCGCACGTGGGCCCTCGTGCTTGGTGCGGTGCTCGGCATCATCGGCCTGGCTGACGTCTCCGACGCCCTGAGCCTCGACCTCGACCTGGTGGTGCTCGTGCCCCTGGCCATGATCGCCGTGGGCGGGTACCTCATCCTCCGCGACCGGCTGCCGCGCGGCACCTGATCGCCCCGGGTCGGTCCCGGCCCCGCGGCTCCCGCGCATGGCGGACGCCTCAGCTGGTGTAGCGGCCCTCCGGGTCGAGCACGTCTCGGATGAGCCGGAGCTCCTCCTCGCTCGGTGGCGAGGTCGTGCCCAGGTCGGCCGAGACGTGCACTGGCCAGCCCATGGCGGCGCGCACGTCGTCCAGGGTGGCTCCCGGGTGCAGGCTGTCCAGGCGCATCTCGCCATCGTCACCGAAGTGGTAGACGCCCAGGTCCGTGACCACCACGGACGGACCCCGACCGGACCAGCCCTGCGCCTGGCGAACGCCGGCGGCCTCCGCGCTGCCGCCCAGGTTGCCGGGCGAGGTGCGGAAGTCGATGCGCTCCACGAAGGACCGTGCCGACTGGCGCATGACGATGAAGACCTGTCTGGCGTTGATGGCGATCTCGCAGGCGCCGCCGGAGCCCGGAAGGCGCGTCCGGGGGGCCGCGTACTCGCCGATGACGGTGGTGTTGATGTTGCCGTAGCGGTCGACCTGGGCGGCGCCCAGGAAGCCCACGTCGACGCGGCCGCCCTGCAGGTAGTAGCCGAAGAGGTCGGCCATCGACATGACGGCCAGGGCACCGGTGACGATCGTGGGATCGCCGATGGAGAGCGGCAGCCGCGCCGGCTGGGCACCATAGGCGCCGGCCTCGTAGATGAGCTCCAGCTGCGGCGCCACGGTGTGCAGGGCCAGGTTGACGGCGATGTTGGGCAGGCCGATGCCCACGAAGCAGACACGCTGACCGGCCAGCTCGCGAGCGGCGGCCGCGATCATCATCTCGCTGCGGGTGTAGCCCACGACTGGATCGGGCTGCCCGCCAGCCTCGCTCACCGGTACTCCCCGTAGTCGATGGGTCCGGCCGGCGCGTGGCCGCTGGGTCGGATCCGGGCACGGACCTCCGGCCCCAGGCGTTCCATGTACTCGGCTCGACCGGCCAGGCCGTGGACCCACTCTGCCAACCAGGCCTCCAGCCCGGCGGCATCCCGGCTCACGGCGTCCCACTCGACGTAGAAGGTGTTGTCGCGGTCGTACTGGCCCTGGGCATAGGAGGGGTGCGCGCCGAAGGGCTCGATGACGACCGCGTCCACGATGAGACCCGGGATGACGGTGCGGTTGGGGTCGGCCCGGATGACCGACTCGTCGACCAGCTCCTCGACGACGACCACGACGCGGTCGGCCGCGAAGGCGGCCTCCTTCTGGGCGCCCAGCAGGCCCCACATCTGGGTGTTGCCACCCGCATCCGCGCGCTGGGCGTGGACGATGGTGACGTCCGGTCGCAGGGGCGGCACGACGTAGACCTGCTCGTCGCCGTAGGGCGACTGCAGCGGCCGGATGCGCGGGTTGGCGACGGGCATGTCCGTCTCGTAGTAGCTCCGCAGTGGGAAGAAGGGCAGGTTCGTGGCGCCCGCGATGTAGCGGCCGACCATGCCGTAGTGGCTGTACTCCTCCAGCTCGAGGCTGGCCCCGGGACCCTCCGAGACGCGCCGGATGGCGTGCAGGCCACCGACGCCCGGGTTGCCGAGCCAGGAGAAGACCAGCCTGCGGGCCACGCCCGCACCGATCATCTGGTCGTAGATGACATCCGGCGTCATGCGGATGAGCGTCAGGTCGCGGCGGCGCTGGCGGATGATCTCGTGGCCGGCGGCGAAGCAGATGAGGTGCGTGAAGCCCTCGATGGCGACGCTGTCGCCGTCGCGAACCAGCGTCGCGATCGCGTCGCGCATGCTGGCCACCTTCGAGGTGGTCACCGAGCCATCCTACAGCCGCCGCCGGGTGCTCAGAGTGCCGCCAGCGCGGCCTCGATCTCCTCGGCCGTGACGGCGCCCTCGAACTTGGCGCGCACCAGCCCATCGGCGTCGATGACGGCCACGAACGGCTCCGTGCGGAGGCCCCAGATGTCCGTCCAGGGCGCCGGCTGCAGCCAGCCCTCCGTCGAGAGCAGTGGCTGCAGGTAGCCGTCCTTCATGTGCATGAGATACGGCTCCACGTGCACCACGGTGAGGTCGGGATCACCCTCCGCGACGGCCTTGACCGCCGCGATGGTCGGGGCACAGGTGCCTGACTGGCAGAAGGCGGGCGTGAGGAAGGCGATGACGGCCGGCGCGTGTGCGTCGATGGCGTCCAGGATCGAGTGCTCGTAGAAGCGCGCCTCCGGCTCCGGGTCGCTGGAGATGAGGGAGAGGTTCCCGCCCACGTCCGCGGCCGTGGGCGTGTCCACGCGCGGCGCCGGCGCGCCGATGGCCGGCGTGCTCGTCGTCTCCCAGACGTCGTAGTCGGCGCGCACCGTCTCCTGGCGCCCATCGGGGAAGGTGGCGTCGAAGCGAGTCCCCCAGCGCCCGGCGCTGGGGAACTCCACGTCCGCGGCGTACAGGCCGCGAACGCCCTCGATGGCCCACAGGAACCGGCCGTCCGCCTCGAAGACGACCGCCTCCGGATCGCGGGCGTCGTCGTAGAAGCGCAGGTGGACCGTGACGTCTGGCGCGGCCAGGGGGGCACCGCCCGGGTCCGTGAGGCTGAAGAGGAAGCGGTTCGGCCCGATGGCCAGCTCGGACGAGGCCAGGATGGGGATGATGGCCGGCGAGCCTGGATCGGCGGCCAGCGTCGTCCCGGGCAGCCAGGCGGCCAGCGCCAGGAGGACGGTTCCGACCAGCGGCAGCGCGCGTCGGGTCGTCCTCGGCAGGCGATCTGAGCGGTCCCTCATCCGGTCAAGGGTACGTCGACCGACCTGGATCCGCAGGCGGGTCGGCGGTCCGACACGGGAGGCCTGCCGGCTGGCAGTCGAGCACCCGGCAGGTCGGTTCGCCGGGCTGCACGGATCGGCTCGGGTGTGCGCCCTTCAAGCACGGCGCCAGTCGCCAGGCCTCGATGCGGTCGGGGACACGGCCACCGGACCGAACGTGCCGCACGTCACGCTTGTCGTACCCTCGGTGGTGTGAGAACCAGCCGCGCGCGGATGCCTCGGGGCCAGGCGTGATCGCCGTCGTCGCGGGGCTGGTGACGGCCCTCGCCTGGGCGCTGGCCACCGTCGCCGCCGCGCGCGCCAGCCGCGTGCTGGGTCCCTGGTCCACGACCGCGCTGGTCGTCTTCGTGGGCCTCCTGGCCACCCTGCCATTGCTCGTGGTCGACACCCCGAGCGAGCCGGTCGCCGCAGCGAGCCTCGCCTGGCTGGCCCTCGGCGGGCTCGGCTACGCGATCGGCATGGTCCTCAACTACGCGGCCCTCTCGGGTGGCAAGGTGCCCGTCACGGCGCCGATCGTCTCCACGGAGGGCGCCATCGCGGCCACCATCGCGGTGCTCAGCGGGGAGGCGGCCACGCCTCTGCTGGCGGCCATGCTGGCGCTCGTGGCCGCGGGCATCTTCGTGGTCGCGCTCCAGCCGGGAGGTGGGGCGGATGCCCTGTCCGGGTCGGGATCGCGGTATGTGGGTTTCGCGATCGTGGCGGCGCTCGTCTTCGGACTGGGCCTCTACGCCTCCGGGCGCGCCAGCGAGGGCGTGCCGGCCAGCTGGGTCGTGGCCGCCGGCCGCATCGTCGGCGTGGTCTTCCTGACCTTGCCGCTGGTGCTGACAGGCCGGCTGCGCTTCCGGCGCGACCTCCTGCCCGTCATCGTCTTCGCCGGTGTCGCCGAGGTGGCCGGCGTCTACACCTACGCCTGGGGCGCTCGCGAGTCGATCGCCGTGACGGCCGTCCTGTCGTCGCAGTTCGCGGTCATGGCCGCGCTCATCGCGCATGCCATGGGGGAGCGCATCAGTCCGCGCCAGTGGCTCGGCGTGGGCGCGGTCACCGTGGGCGTGGTCGTCATCACCCTGACGCGCCTGTAGGGCGGCTGCGACAGCGGGTCAGTGGTCCGCTGACGGCAGTGCCTCGCCCCGGGCGATCATCCCGGACACGGCTGCCACGGCCTCCTCGAGCACGGCCAGGCCGCTGGCCATGGTGCCCTCGTCGATGACGAGCGGTGGCGAGACGCGCACGGCCGACCGACCGGCCCCAAGCACGAGCACGCCGCGCTGGAAGGCCTCCCACTGAAGCGCCTCCGCGAGCTCTGGGCTGGCCAGCTTGAGAGCCAGCATGAGGCCCTTGCCGCGGCTGGCCTCCACCACGTCGCCGAAGCGTTCGTGGATGCGCGCCAGGGCCGTCAGCCCCTGCTCACCGCGGGCGGCGGCGTTCTCGATGAGGCCGTCCCTGAGCAGCTCCAGCGTGGCCAGTGCGGCCGCGCAGGCCACGGGGTTGCCGCCGTACGTGGACCCGTGCGCACCACGGCCCCAGGCCTCCATGATCGAGGCCCGGGCGATGACCGCCGAGAGCGGCATGCCCGACGCGATGCCCTTGGCCGAGAGAAGGATGTCCGGCTCCACCCCCCAGTGCTCGATGGCCCACATGGCACCCGTGCGCCCGGCGCCGCTTTGGACCTCGTCGACGATGAGCAGGATGCCGTGACGGTCGCAGAGCTCGCGCAGGCCGGGCAGGAAGCCGTCCTGCGGCAGCACGTAGCCACCCTCGCCCTGGATGGGCTCGACGATGACGGCGGCCACCTCCCGGGCGGGCACGATCTTGTCGAAGAGCACGTCCTCGAACCAGTCGAGGTCGTGGACATGCCCGAAGGGCGCGTGGTAGACGCCCGGCAGCAGCGGCCCGAAGCCGGCGTGGTAGGCGGCCTTGGAGGCCGTCAGCGAGAGTGCCCCCATGGTGCGTCCGTGGAAGCCGCCCAGGAACGACACGACGGCGTGGCGGCCGGTGGCGCGGCGTGCCAGCTTGAGCCCGGCCTCCACCGCCTCCGCGCCGCTGTTGCCCAGGAAGACCCGGGTCGGCCCGCTGATGGGCGCCGTCCGTGCCACGGCCTCGCAGGTCTCGGCGTAGATGGGCAGGTAGAAGTCGGAGGCACTGTAGTGGAGCAGCTCCGCGGCCTGGGCCTGGATGGCGCGCACGACCGCGGGGTGGCCGTGGCCGGTGGAGTTGACGGCGATGCCGGCCGCGAAGTCGACGAAGACGTTGCCATCGACGTCCTCGATGGTGGCGCCGCTGCCCCGCAGGGGCACCAGCGGGTAGGCGCGGGGCAGGCTCGGCGAGGTCCAGGCCTGGTCATAGGCGACGTGCGCACGGGCTCGCGGGCCGGGCACCTCGGTCACGAGATGCGGAGCCATGACGTCGACCCGGTCGACCACGTTCACCTGGACCACGGGAGCCTCCTTCGACGCGCGCCCTCCTGCATGGAACCTATGCAGCCTGCATATCCGAGTATAGGGCAGCGCGCGGCCGGCTCAGTCGACGATGGTGTGGCTCTGCTCGCGCAGGAACTGGGCCACGTACCAGGGGCCCAGGGCGGCCTTGCCCGTCGACCCCGAGCCCTTCCAGCCACCGAAGGGCTGCACGCCCGGCCAGGCGCCGGTGGTGGCGCCGGCGCGGCGGTTGACGTAGAGGCAGCCGGCCTCGATCCCTTCCAGGAAGCGCTCCACGTCCGCCTCGTCCGCGCTGTAGATGCCGGCCGTCAGACCGTAGACCGAGGCGTTCGAGAGCCGCAGGGCCTCCTCCAGCGAATCGACGGCGTGGACCGCGGTGAACGGCGCGAAGAGCTCGTCGCGGAAGAGCCGATGGTCCGCCGGGAGGTCGCCCACGATCGTCGGCTCGACGTAGAAGCCGCGCCCCAGGTCGCCCTCCGTCAGTCGCTCGCCGCCGCAGAGCACGCGACCGTCGCGACGAGCGTCGGCCACCGCCTGCTGGTGGCGATCCACGGCCGCCTGGTCGGTCAGGGGCCCAAGCCAGTTGGCGCGCCTGAGCGGGTCGCCGATGGTGATGCGCTCCGTCTTCTCGATCAGCAGGCGCACCAGCTCATCGTGGACGGGGCGCTCCACGTAGACGCGGCTGTTGGCCGAGCACTTCTGGCCGCCGAACCCGAAGGCCGAGCGCATGATGCCCTCCGCCGCCTCGTCCAGGTCCGCTGACGCCATCACCAGGGCCGGGTTCTTGCCGCCCATCTCCACGATGCAGGGGCGCGGATAGCGCGTCGTGAAGGCTCGCTGGAGGTCCATGCCGACCTCGTAGGAGCCCGTGAAGACGATGCCGTCGACGGCCTCGCTCCGCACCAGCTCGTCACCCACGACCGAGCCCGGGCCCATGACCAGGTTGACGACGCCGGCCGGCAGCCCGGCGTCGCGGTAGGCCTCCATGAGCAGCACGGCGCTGAGGGCTCCGGCGCTGGCGGGCTTGAAGACGCAGGTGTTGCCCGCCAGGAGTGCCGCGCCCGTTGGTCCGGCCGAGAGGGCCATGGGGAAGTTGAAGGGTGCGATGACGCCGAAGACGCCGTGCGGCCGAAGCACCGAGCGGGTGTGTGTGGCCGGGTCGCCGAGGTTGCCCATGGCCTGCTCGTAGAAGGCGTTGTCGATGGCCGTCTGGGCGTAGTAGCGCAGCAGGTCGGCGCTCTCCTCCACCTCGCCGAGCGACTCCATGCGGTTCTTGCCGACCTCGATGGACATCAGGGCGCCGTACTCCATGAGGCGCTCGCTGATGAGGTCCGCGGCCCGGCGCAGGATGGCGATGCGAGCCTCCCAGCCGAGCGCCCGCCAGGCTGGCTGCGCGGCCCGGGCAGCGGCGATGGCGTCGCGCACGTCGCGGCGCGTGCCGCACGCGAACCGGCCGACCAGGATGTCCGTGTCGATGGGCGAGCGCAACTCGAACTCGCTGTCGCCCGCTCGTTCGGTCCCACCGACCAGGTTGGCGTGCGACTGGCCGAGGCGCGCACGCGCCGCCTCAACGCCGGCCTCGAAGGCGGCATGCAGATCCTCGTTGTCCGCCCGGAGGGTGGCATAGGTGACCTTCATCCGCGGCGCGGCGGCGCGGTCGTTCATCGATGACCCCTCCTGCATCGGTCGGACCCGTGCGCCGTTCGGGGCGACGGGTGGTGGCGTGCCAGGTCCGAGTCTATCGATTCCACCCGCCGCGCAGGTCCGGCACGGCGGCCGATCCACCCGTCCGCTGAGACGAAACGACCGCCCCCCTGCCGGGGCGGTCGTCGGGTGCGAGGGGAGGAGGTTCAGGCGCGGAAGGAGCTCAGGCCTGGGCGGCCTGGCCTGCGGGCCTGGCCTGCACGGTGCGGAAGCAGTCGGAGCAGTAGACCGGCTTGTCCATGCGTGGCTTGAAGGGGACCTGGGCGGCGTTGCCGCATTCCGAGCAGATGACCGCGAAGTACTCGCGCTGGGAGCGGTAATCGCCGCGCTCGTAGCCGCGCGGGCCTCCGATCTCACGGGTCTCGTAGCCGGTCGTCTCACGCATGGCGCGCCGGGAGGCCCGACAGGTGGGGCAGCGCTTGGGATCAGAGACGAACCCCTTCTCCGCGTAGAACTCCTGGTCAGCTGCCGAGTGGGTGAACTCCATGCTGCAGTCGACACACGTCAGGGTTCGATCCGAATAGGACACCATGGACCTCCTGGGGGGCGCGATGACGATCGATCCTCACCGGTGCCTGCCCGCGGACAGCACGAACCAGCCGGCGAGTGGCGTTCGGAGTGCCGGGCGCCGTCTATCCCAGTCCTGTCCTGCGGTCCCGTCTGGTGGGCGCACCGGATCGTTGCGGCAGGGTACACCGAGCCTCGCGAACCCGTCCACGACGGGGATGCGACGAGGTCCACCCGGGCCGGGATGGCACAATGGTCGGGCAGGGTCAGGTCGTCGCTGGCCCGTCGCGCCGCATCAGTGAGGCCGGGGGGCGCGCGAGCCGGGCAAGGAGGGAAAGGCCAGAGATGCCGTTGCTGCTGCACCTTGCCGACGTGCACCTCGGGGCCCGCCACGCCGACATGGGCACGGCCGCGGTGGCGCAGCGCGAACGACAGATGGCGGCCTTCGTGCGAGCCATCGACGTGGCCCTCCGCGAGCACGTCGATGCCATGCTCATCTGCGGGGACCTCTTCGACTCCAACGCGCAGCCGCGCCGATCGGTGGAACGGGCGGCCGCCGAGCTGCGACGCCTCACCGACGTCGGCATCCGCGTGGTCATCATCCCCGGCACCCATGACGCCTACGACAGCCACTCCCTGTACCGCACCTTCGACCTGGCCCGGCTGGCCGGCTTGCCGCCCGGCAGCGACCTGCTGGTGGTGCTCACGCCGGAGCGCCCGGAGCTCGTGGTGGCGGACCTGGGCCTCATCGTCTACGGCCGCGTCTTCGCCACCAAGCGCGCCCCGCGCAGCCCGCTGGAGGGCTTCGACGTGCGCGCCGACGACCGCGCCACCTGGAAGGTGGGCATGATCCACGGCTCGCGCTTCATCGCCGGCAGGGTGGAGCGCGACGACGTCCTCTTCCGGGACGAGGAGGTCGCCGCCAGCGGGCTCGACTACCTGGCCCTGGGCCACTGGCACTCGTTCTCCTCCGGCCGCGCCGGCGAGACCACGTGGGCCTACGCGGGCGCGCCGGAGCCTGTGGCCGTGGACCAGGACGGCGCCGGTGACGTCTGCCTCGTGCGCCTCGAGGACGGCATCGGCGGGCGCAGCAGCGTGCACCTTGAGCGGGTGCGCGTCGGCCGCACGACGTTCCGCAGCATCGAGTTCGATGCCGCCGAGCTGGTCAGCCAGGACGACCTCGTGCGCCGCCTGGAGGCCCAGGCCGATGCCGACCTGGTGCTCGTCGTGACCATCGCCGGCATCGCCCCCGACAGGCTGGAGATCCAGCCTGAGGAGGTGCAGCGTGCCCTGGAGGGCTCGTTCCTCCATCTGCGTGTGCAGGATCGCAGCGCGGCCGACCGAACCGCGGGGCCGGAGCTGCCGCCGGACACCGTGGCGGGGCGCTTCCTGGCCGACGTCGGCGCGCGCATCGCGGCCGCCGAGGCAAGCGGTGACGGTGCCGCCGCCGAGCAGGCCCGCCAGGTGCTGCGCCTGGGGCGCCGCCTGCTCCTGGACGACCCCGACCACGTGACGCTGGCCTGAGCGGATGCGCATCACCCGACTGGGGCTCACTGACGTCCGGCGCCACGCCCGGCTGGACATCCGCCCGTCGGCCGGCCTGACCATCGTGCGCGGCCCCAACGAGGCCGGCAAGTCCACGCTCCACGAAGCCCTCGAGCTGGTCCTCTTCCGCAAGGCGGACGCCAACCGCGAGGACGTGCGCAGCCTGCGTCGCTGGGGGTCGGAGGCGCATCCGCGCATCGTCCTGGAGTTCGAGGTCGACGGGCAGCCCGGCCGGCTCGTCAAGTCGTTCGCAGGTCCTCGCGGGGAGGCCGAGCTGACGTTCGGCGAGCGCACCATCCGCGACCCCTCGCTCATCCAGGAGGAGATCGCGGCCATGACGGGCATCCCCAGCGATGCCTTCTTCCGCGCCACGGCCAGCGTCGGTCACGCCGAGCTGGCCGCGGTGGCCAGCGACGCGCCGGCCATCTCCGACCGCCTGCAGAAGGCCGTGAGCGGTGCCGACCGGGGCACGGGCAAGGCCAAGAAGAAGCTCGAGGCGGCCATCCACCGCTATCGCACGGAGGGCCACAAGAACCCCGGGCTGCTGAAACGCATTCGCGACGAGGTGGCCAGGCTCGAGGCGGAGCTGGCCACGGGAGAGACGGCCCTCGCGCGATTGGAAGCTGACCGGGCGCAGTGGGCAGAGGCCCATGCCCGCCGCGAGGCGCTGGACGCGCAGCTCGTCCGCGAGCAGGCCGATCTCGCCGAGGCCGCCCGCTCCGAAGCCGTGACCGCGGCGCGCGAGGAGGCACAGGAGCGCTATCGGCGATCGAAGCGGGCGGTCGAGCTGGTGGAGGAGGCCGATGCGCTTGGGCGTGAGACACCCACCAGGATGCCCCTGCCGTCCCTTCGCGCGGCCGTCAACCGGACGACCAACCTTGCCTACGAGGTCTCGGAGCTGGAGGCCGAGCTGGGCGTGAACGCCGAGGCTGCGCAGGTGGAGGCGGAGGCATCGCCGGAGCGGCCGTCCCACCCGGGTCGCTGGCTGGCCGTGGCCATCGCCCTCCTCGCCGTGGGCGCCATGCTCGGGTCCCTCGTCGGCGGCCTGATCGGCGCGGCCGGCCTGGTCGTCTCCACGATCGTGGCCCTCGGGGCCCTGGTGCTGGCCGCGCGCGCCGCGTCACGCCGCCGGCAGCACCGGCTCGCGCGCGACCTGGCCACGGACAGCGTCGCACGACGGCAGGAGCTGCGGGTCGACCAGGAGGAGCGCTTCCGCCGCTGCCGCCGGGAGCTGGGTCTGCTGCTCGAGGAGCTTGGCGTGCCTGACGCGGCGACGGCCGAGACGCTGCTGACGACCGTCGAGCAGCACACCGAGCGGCTGGCCCAGATCGAAGGTGAGCTGCGTGGGCTTGGCGTGGCAGAGCGCGACGCGCGGCGGCTCGCCGAGGCGCGCGACCAGGCGGCCGACGACACCGAGCGGGCCGGCCACGCCCTCACGGCCATGGGCGAGCTCGGGCGTGACCCTGCCGTCTTCCGGCAGGCTGCCCAGCGGGCCGTCGATCGGACCAGGCCGGCTCGCGACGGGGCGCGCTCGGAGGAGGACCAGGCACAGGGCCGCGTGGACGCCAACCTCGTGGATGCCGAGCTGGTGGCCGACCTCGCCGAGCGCCTGGCTGCGGCACGCGAGCAACAGGCCGAGCTGCTGCGTCGGGTGGGCGTGTACGAGGCGACCCGCCAGGCCATCGACGCCGCGGAGCAGGCCACGCTCAAGACCGCGGCGCGCTACCTCGAGGAGCACATGGGACCCGCGGTCGAGCGCATCACGGGCGGGCGCTACCGCGAGGTCCAGGTCGATGACAAGAGCCTGGCCTTCCGCGTGCGGGCCCCGGAGACGGGCGCCCTCGTGGACGTCTCGCAGCTCTCGCAGGGCACCTCCGACCAGCTCTTCCTGGCCGCCCGGCTGGGCCTCGTGCGGCTCGTGACGATGGACCGCCGGCCGCCCATCATCCTCGACGATCCCTTCGTGACCTTCGACGAAGAGCGGGCGCAACGCGCCCTGGGGCTCCTGAAGGAGGTCGCCGCCGAGCAGGGCTTCCAGGTCCTGCTGCTGACCTGCTCCGACCGTTTCGACGCGCTCGCGGACGAGCTCGTCGTGCTCGACCCTCCGGCGGCAGGGCCGCCCGTGGCCGGTGTCGAAGCGCCCGACCCGATGACCGGCGTGGTCGATCCCTTCGGGCTGGCCGGCCACGGGGCAACCGTGCGGGCCGGCTGAGCCACGGTGCTGGCCCCGCTCCTGGCCCTGCTCTCCGCCCTGTCGTGGGGGGCTGCCGACTTTGCCGGCGGCATCACCACGCGCCTCTCGAGCAACGTCTTCGCCGTCCTGATGACCCAGGGCGTCGGGCTCGTGCTGGCGGCGGCCCTCCTGGTCGTCAGCGGAGAGTCGATGCCCAGCGCGGAGGCACTCGGCTGGGCTGCCGCTGCGGGCCTGTCGGGCGCGCTCGGGCTGGCCTTCTTCTACCTCGCCCTGTCGCGCGGCACGATGGGCCTGGTGGCGCCGCTCACGGCGCTTCTGGCCGCTGCCATCCCTGCCCTCATCGGGCTGGTCGGGGGAGATGACCCGGGCATCCTGGTCCTGGTCGGCATGGTCACCGCGTTGGGAGCGGTGGTGCTCATCTCGCTGCCGGACCAGCGCCTGGGCACGCCCGTGCTGCCCACATTCCACGGGTCCCGGGTCCGGGAGTGGTTGCTCATCCTGGCCGCGGGCATCAGCTTCGCCGGGTTCTTCCTCTGCGTGGACATCTCCCACGCAGCGGGCGGCGAGACGTGGTGGCCGATGCTCGCCATCAAGGCGGCGGGTGTCGCTGGCGTCGGGTCGGTCATCATCGTGGCCCGGCTGGTGGGCCGGGTGCTGGTGCGGCGAGTGCCTCGCGCGGCCGTGCGGACGGGCACCCTGGGTGGCGTGGGCGACTTCGGCGGGAACCTCTTCTACGTGCTGGCCAGCGACCTGGGTCAGCTGTCCGTGGTGGTGGTCCTGGCTTCGCTCTATCCGGTCGGCACGGCGCTCCTGGCCCGGCTCTTCCTGCACGAGCGACTGGGTCCGCTGCGCATGGCTGGCGTGGCCCTCGCCGTGGTGGGTGTCATCCTCATCGGCCTGGGTGGCCTCTGAGGTCGGGGCAGGCGGCGCTCACCCCGACCAGGCGGCGCTCCCCCGGCCAGGCGGCGCTCACCCCGGCCAGGCGGCGCTCACCCGGGCCAGCCGGCACCGGATGGCCAGCGCAGCAATCGCACCGCGACGAGGACGCCGAAGGCCGCCAGGACGAGGATCGTCGAGGCTGCCAGGGCCGCCTCCAGGCTGTCCTGGAATTGGCTGTAGACGAGCAGTGGGAGCGTCTGCGTGCGGCCCTCGAGGTTGCCCGCGAAGAGGATGGTGGCACCGAACTCGCCCAGCGCCCGCGACCAGGCCAGCACGAGCCCGGCCCCCAGGGCCGGCACCGCGAGGGGCAACGTGATCCGCCGCAGCAGGGCCGTCTCGGCGGCCCCGTCGATGCGGGCCGCTTCCTCCACCTCCCGGTCCACGGAGCGGAAGCCGGCACGCGCCGCTCGGACGAAGAACGGCGCGGCCACGAAGACCTGGGCCACGATGACCGCGGGGGTCGTGAAGGGCAGCGTCACACCGAACACCTCGAGCGTGGGGCCGGCCACGCCATTGCGGCCGAAGGCGAAGAGCAGGGCCAGGCCGGCGACCGAGGGCGGCATCACGATGGGCAGGTCGACGAGCGCTTCAGCCATGGCCTTGCCGGGGAACGTGGTGCGGGCCAGGACGAGCGCCAGCGGGATACCGAAGAGGACGATCAGCACGAGGGCGACCGAGGTGCTCGCGATGCTCAATGCCAGGGCGTCCAGGACCGCCCGCCCCACGAGCGCGGACCCCAGGGCGCCCGACTGTACGGCGCGCAGCAGGAGGGCCACGACCGGCAGGGCCAGGAAGGCGAGGGCGACGGCCGCGAGCGTGGCGATACCAAGCCCTGCTCGGCTCCGCCAGGTCATCCTGGCACCGGATCGAAGCCAGCCGAGGCCAGGGCCTCCGCCGCGTCCGATCCCCGCAGCCACGTGACGAAGTCGGCGCCCGGACCCCCGCGGAGCGCCACGGCGGCGTAGTCGGCCGTGACGTCCACGGAGTCCGGCAGGGGGATGACGCGGACGAGGGGTGACGCCAGGGCGTCCGTGGCGTAGACGATGGCGGCGTCGCCCTCGCCCAGCTCGACCTTGGCCAGTGCCGCGCGCACGTTGTCCTCGCGTGAGACGACGTTGGCGGCCACCGCCGCCTGGAAGGCCGCCGGGTCGGGCGTGGTGGCAGCGAGCCGGGCCACGAGCTCGTCGGCGTAGCGCGTGATGGGCACGCCGGGACCGGCGGCCACGAGTCGCACGCCCGGTCGCGCGATGTCGACGGCACGAGTCAGCTCTTCGGCGCCCGGCGCCGCCACGATGGCGAGCCGGTTGCGGGCGATGACAACGGGCGTGCCGTGCGCCAGGCCTGCCGCGGTGAGCTGGGCGGGTTGCTCGCGGTCGGCCGAGATGAAGACGTCTGCTGGCGCGCCCTCGGCGATCTGCGCCGCCAGCACGTTGGAGGCGCCGAGCGTCGTGAGCACGTCGGCCCCCGGGTGGGAGGCCAGCCAGCGCTCCGCCAGCTCATCGATGATGCCGCCGAGCGAGGCGGCGGCGTAGACCGTGAGCATGCCAGCCGCCGGCCCCGAAGCCATGGATCCGCTCGCTGGCTCGGTCGGCGATGCGATGGGCGTGGTGGAGGGGATCGCGGCGGTACAGGCAGCCAGGACCAGTGACGCGGCCAGCACCCCGCCGGCCAGCGAGGCCAACGCCACAGCGTGGACGCGCGGCCGCCGACCCCGTCGGGCGCGGGGCCTGGCGCGGACCGTCACGTGCGGGGCAGCTCGACGATGACGTTGGTGGCCTTGACGACGCAGACGACCTCGCTGCCGGGCGCCAGTGCCAGCTCATCGGCCGCCTCACGCGTCATGAGGCTGACGAGCCGGTGCGGCCCGGCCTGCACCTCCACGACCGCGGCGACGCCGTCGCGCTCGACCCGCGTGACCGTGCCGCTGAAGCGGTTGCGAGCGCTCTGGGCCACGATAGGCCGCTCCGCGCCGCCGCGCCGCCGTTCCGCGGCCAGCCGCGAGACGTCCGCCTGGCTCACCGTGCGCTGCCCGCCGGGCGTGAGTTCCACGTCGATGCGGCCCGCGGCCGCCCAGCGGCGCAGGGTGTCCGGGCTGATGCCGAGCTGTGCGGCGGCCTCACCGAGACGCAGGCGGCCATCGGCAATACCATGCTTATCGCTGTTCATGCATGAGATTATCTGGCATCAAGCCAGATAAGCAAGTGACACGCGCGCCCGTCTACAGGCGCGCCGCGCTCCCAGGCTCCAGCAGCCAGACGGCATTCGGACGCGCCGCCAGCTGGGCTGGCAGGCGTCGCGGGTCGGCGGGGGAGGCAAGGCACTCCGCGACGATCTCTGCCTTGGCCTCGCCTGGCACCATGACCACGACGCTGCCGGCGGCCCGCAGGAGGTGCGGCGAGATGGTCACGCGCGCCACGTGCGGCTCGATGTGTGTCGGGGCCGGGACGCCCACGGCCAGTCGCTCCGACTGGTCGAGCGCGGGACTCCCCGGGAAGGCCGAGAGGATGTGCCCATCACCACCGACGCCCAGCAGCCAGGCGTCCAACGCCGGCAGGCCGGCTCGCCGGGGCAGGAGGCGCTCCATCTCCTCGCCGTAGCGAGTGGCCGCCCAGGCTGGATCGCGCCCGGTCGTGAGCGCCTCCTCCACCGGGATGGGGTGCCGGTTGGCGGCTGGCACGCCCGGCACGCCAGCCACTCTCGCCACGTCCGGGTGTGCCAGCCAGTCGCGCAGGGCACCCGCCCAGTTCGAGTCCGGGTGCGCCAGGGGCACGAAGCGCTCGTCGCCCTGCCAGACGTGGACCTTCGCCCAGTCCACGCGCCGTGCCCGTGGGTCCGAGCGCAGCAGCTCGAAGAGGGCCGCCGCTGACGACCCGCCCGTCAGGCACAGGTGCGCCTCGCCGCGACTTGCGATGGCCGGTCGGAGCGCACCGATGACCAGGTCCATCGCCCGCGCCGCGATCGTCTCGCGGTCCGGGCAGACCAGGACCACGGGCCCCAGGCCCCCTTGCGGCCAAGGGCTGGCCATGACGCTCACGATGGAGCCCCGTGGTCGGTGAGGGCCACGGCCTTCTCCAGGGCCTGGCTGAAGAGGCGCTCGTGGCTGGTGCGATCGAGCGACTCGGCCAGATAGGGCACCTCGTCGAAGCGATCCAGCTGGCTCGCCCGGCGCACGACGGGAGCACCGTTCCAGTCGGCCGTGGCCAGCAGGTGGTCGGCCTGCCGCGTGACGTTGACGAGCGTCCGCGTGTCCGTGCGTGCCGTCGCCAGCTCCGCTCTGACGACGGAGCCGGCCGTCCGTGCCGCGCCGCTGAACTCGACCTCGACCGGGCGGATGGTGACCGCCACGTCCCGCCGACCGGCCCGCAGTGTGGCGTTCCAGGTGTCGCCTGGGCCACGGCGCAACGGATCTGCGACCGAGAGTCGCAGGCGGGACATGAGCCAGCCCACGAAGAGCACGGCGCGCGAGAGCCGCACGTCCGAGCCCGGACGGGCCACATCCACGCGGATCGACTGCAGGTGGCGAAGCTCACGGGTGAGCAAGGGGTGGTCGAAGCAGGAGGCCAGCAGCTCTCTCCAGAGCATGAGGCGCATCCAGCTCACATCGTGCGCGACACGCCCGCCAGTCACGGCGTCCCACAAGCCCGCCAGGCGAGCCAGGCCATCGCCCCGGAAGTGACCGGAATCCACGAAGAGCCGGTCACACTCATCGGCCAGCTCGGTGAAATCGGGCCGGCCGAAGGGCACGTCGTCCGGCCACCAGAGGACCACCGGCAGGTCGTGGATGAGCAGGGGTGCCACGGTGCTGGAGAGATGCTGCGCCAGCTCGCCGCCGAGGCGGATGAGGATCTCCTCCGTGCAGACCTCGCTGCGGCCGCGCTCCGGAAGCTGACAAGAGGCGTACACGTGGGCATCGAACGAGGCTGGCCCGTCCGGGTCGGTGGGGGAGAGGATGACGGCGCGTGAGGGGTGGCGGGCGGCCAGCATGGCCACGGCCGCCATGGCCCGGTCGACGACCTCCGGCCGCGGTGCCACCACGACGAGGGTCAGGACGCTCGTGCGCGTGCGCACCCGGATGCCTTCCTCCTCGGAGGGCGTGCTGTCAGCCGACCGCGCCCCACGGGGCGACACCGCCGTCGCCACGTGCGCCGCGCTGACCTCGCCGCCCTTCGTCTCCTGGGCCATCCGACCCCAGACCCGCGAGAGCGCCTCGGTCGTCCCACGGATCGAGTCGGTGTGCGCATACCAGCGCCAGGTGCCCGTCTCGTCGAAGGCGATGGGCGCTACAGGCGTCGCCATCGCCTGCCGTCGCGTTCCAGGAGCCGGTCGGCTGCCTCCGGGCCCCAGGTGCCGGCCTCGTACGGCTGGAGGCTGCCGTCGAGCTGACCGACCGACGCCTTGGCGCGGCGAGACCGGCCACCCTTGGGCTCGCCTCCGCCCTCGCCCCACTCGCGCCACATCTCGTCAAGCGGCGTGACCAGGCTCCAGGCGGCCTCCACCTCGTCGGCTCGCGTGAACAGCGAGGCGTCGCCCAGCATGGCGTCCAGGAGCAGCGTCTCGTAGGCCTCCGGGGCGTCGGAGAGGAACGTCGAGCCGTACGTGAAGTCCATGTTCACGCTGCGCACGTCCAGGCCGAGCTCTGGCACCTTGGCCGCGAAGCGCAGCAGGATGCCCTCGTCAGGCTGGATGCGCATGGCCAGCATGTTGGGCTCAGGGTCGGAGGCGCTCTCCCGGAAGAGCGTCAGCGGCGGGCGGTTGAACTGGACCGCGATCTCCGTGGCGCGCCGCGGCAGGTGCTTGCCGGTGCGCAGGTAGAAGGGCACGCCCGCCCAGCGCCAGTTCTCCACCTCCAGGCGCAGGGCCACGTAGGTCTCGATGCTGGAGTGCGGCGAGACGTCCGGCTCTTCGCGGTAGGCCACCACCTTGTGGTCGGCGACCCAGCCCGCCTGGTACTGGCCGCGCACGACGTCGGCGTGGACCCGCCCGGGCGTCCAGGCCGTGTCCACGGCGCGCAGAACGCGGACCTTCTCGTCGCGCAGGGCGTCCGCCTCGAAGTCGATGGGCGGCTCCATGGCCACCAGGCTGAGCAGCTGCAGCATGTGGTTCTGGAGGATGTCGCGACTGGCGCCGGCCTCCTCGTAGAACGTGCCACGGCCCTCCACCCCGAGGTCCTCGGCCACCGTGATCTGCACGTGGTCCACGTAGCGTCGATTCCAGACCGGCTCGAAGATGCCGTTGGCGAAGCGGAAGACGAGCAGGTTCCGGACGGTGTCCTTGCCCAGGTAGTGATCGATGCGGTAGACCTGCGACTCGGCGAAGGTGCCCATGACGGCGTCGTTCAGGTGACGCCCCGAGTCGAGGTCGTGGCCGAAGGGCTTCTCGATGACGATGCGCGACCAGGACCCGGGCCGGTTGGCGAGGCCCGCTGCCCCGAGGTTGGCGACGATGTCCTCGTAGGCGCTGGGAGGCGTGGCCAGGTAGAAGAGGCGGTTGCCGCGGCAGCCGGCGGCAGCGTCGATCTGGTCGAGGCGGGCCGCCAGGCGGGTGTAGGCCGCGGGATCCTTGAAGTCGCCCTGCTGGTAGTGGATCTGACGGGCGAAGTCGTGCCAGAGGGCCGCTTCGACCGGGTTGCGAGAGTGCTCGGTGACCGACGCGCGCATCTCCGAGGTGAAGTCGGCATCCGAGTAGGGCCGTCGGGCGTAGCCCACGATGCTCGTCTCCGACGGCAGCAGGCCCGCGCGCCGCAGGTTGTAGAAGGCGGGCAGGATCTTGCGGTGCGAGAGATCGCCCGTGGCCCCGAAGATGACCACCAGTGACGGGTCCGGCACGCGCTCCAGGCGGGTGCCGGCGCGCAGCGGGTTGGCCTCGGCGGCGTCGGACAGCGCGTCACGATGCATGACGTGCCGGGTGCCCGGGGTGGCCTCCGCACCCGTGGCCCGCGGCCGCTTCGCCTGCTTCTGACCTGCGCCAGCCGGGCGCCCTGTGCTCGCCGCCCGCGTGGCCATCGTGCCCTGCTCCTACTTCTCCCTGATGGCGTGGCCGCCGAACTGCTCGCGCAGGGCGGCCAGGACCTGGGCCGTGTAGGACTCGTCCTGGCGGCTGCGGAAGCGGGTCAGCAGTGACAGCGTGATGACGGGGGCGGGGACGTCCAGATCCATGGCCTCCTGGACCGTCCAGCGACCCTCTCCGGAGTCGGCCACCCAGCCGCGCACGCCCTCCAGGCCCTCACCGCGCTCCTCGAAGGCGTTGCCGGCCAGCTCCAGGAGCCAGGAGCGGATGACCGTGCCGTGCTGCCAGGCGCGCGCCACCGCGGCCAGGTCCAGCGGGTACTCCGAGGCGTGCAGGATCTCGAAGCCCTCCGCGTAGGCCTGCATGAGCCCGTACTCGATGCCGTTGTGGACCATCTTGGTGTAGTGGCCGGACCCAGCGGGCCCGCAGTGGATGTAGCCGCCCTCCGGGGCCAGGGCGCGGAAGATCGGCTCCAGCGGCGCGACGGCGTCCGCGTCACCGCCGACCATCGTGCCGTAGCCATTCTGGAGGCCCCACACGCCCCCGGAGATGCCGGCGTCCACGAAGCGGATGCCGCGCTCCGCGAGCAGCCCGTGGCGGCGCTTGGAGTCCTTGAAGTTGGCGTTGCCGCCATCGACGATGGTGTCCCCGGCCTCGAGCAGCGCGGCGAACTCCTCCATGGTCTCCTCGGTGGCGTCCCCCGCGGGCACCATGAGCCAGACGATGCGCGGCGCGCTCAGCCGTGCCACCGCCTCCTCCGGCGTGAAGGCTCCGTCGATGCCCTCGGCCAGGATCTGGCGGACCTTCTCCTCGGATCGGTTCCAGGCCACCACGTGGTGGCCTGCGCCGTGCAGGCGCCGGGCCATGTTGGCGCCCATCCGGCCGAGCCCGGCCAGCACCAGGTCCATCGTCTGGGTCCCTCCTCAGTGGCCCGGCCAGCCGGCCGGGGACTCGATGCGCTTCACGCCAGAGCCTGGTCCAGCACGGCCTGCAGCTCCGCGAGGCCGGCCTCGACGTCGTCACCGAGGTCGATGTGGATGGCCGGCAGATCGTGGGCCCCGAAGGCCTGGAAGTCGCCCAGCGCCTGGGCCCGCACGAGCGTCCCGAAGGACTCCTTGCGGCCGGGGATGGGCACGTCGGCCGTGCCGCCGCCGGTCAGCTGGATGAAGCAGCCAGTGGGCTTGCCGCCCTTGTGGAGCTGGCCCGTCGAGTGCAGGAAGCGCGGACCGTAGCCCAGGGTGGAGGCCTTGCCCGTGGCGTCACGGAGCGCCGCCTGCATTCGTCGGAGGAGGTCCCAGCGGGCGTCGCTGGGGGCGATGTAGGCGCCCACCTGGAAGTAGCCGTCGGCCGGCGCCCGGGCGATGTGCGCCCGCAGCGCGGCCACCAGGTCGCCGCGGTCCCGCGGCTGGCCATCCCCGCCGGGCTGCGTATAGGCGCGCAGCGCGCCCAGCGTGGCCGCCGGCTCCACGTGGGGCAGGCGGCCCTCGTTGGCGAAGATCTCCAGGACCGCGGCCGTGTTGCGCTTGGATTCGGTGACGTTGGGCTCGTCGAAGGGGTTGACCCCCAGGCCGACGCCGGCCACCGCGGTCGCGAACTCCCAGCGGAAGAACTCGCCGGCGACCCACGAGGCGTCATCGAGGCGGATGTCGATGAGCGGGTGCCCGGCGGCCACGAGCGCGGCCAGGCGAGCATCCGACTCCTGGCGCCACTCGTCGTCGGTGTCCGGGCCCAGGCGCACGAAGACGCGGTCCGTCCCGTAGACCTGCGGTGACCCCAGTGGTTCCCCGTCCACGGGCACGACGCCGACGCCCTGCTTGCCGGTCGACTCGGCGATGAGCTGCTCCAGCCAGGCTCCCAGGGGTGCCAGGTCCGGCTCGATGATGAAGGTCAGCTTGTCCCGACCGGCCTGCGCCAGGGCGGCCATGGCGACACCCAGCACCAGGGCCGGGTTGTCCTCCGTGTCCGTGCGGGTCAGGTCGGCCATGATGCGGGCGTCCTCGAGGAGCGCGTCCACGTCCAGGCGCAGCAGCGCCGCAGGCACGAGGCCCACGTAGGTGAGGGCGCTGTAGCGGCCGCCGACGTCGGCCGGGTTGAGGAACGATTCGCGGAACTTGTCCGAGTGTGGGATGGCCTCCAGGGCGTGGCCAGGGTCGGAGACGGAGACGAAGCTGTCGCCGGCCTTGTGGCTGGAGAAGCGGCCGACACGGTGCGTCTCGGCCTCCCAGTGGTGGGCCAGGAACGCGAGCGTCTCGGTCGTCGTGCCCGATTTCGTGGCCACGATCCGCAGCGTGCGCGACGGATCCAGGGCGGCGTCGAGCGCGGTCACCGCCTCTGGGTGCGTCGAATCGAGCACGTGGAGCGTGAGGCCCTTGTCCGACTCGGGGTACACCAGGGCCAGGACTTCCGGGGCCAGCGAGGAGCCGCCCATGCCCATGACCAGGGCATCACTGTAGCCCTCGGCCTCGATGGCCTCGCCGAAGGCGGTCAGCTCGGCGGCCTCCGCCTGGAAGGCGGTGGGGGCTGCGAGCCAGCCCAGGCGTGCCCAGATCAGGTCCTGGACGTCGTGGTCACTGGACCACAGGCTCGTGTCGCGCTCCCAGAGCCGGCTCGCCCAGCGTTCGCCGATGGCCCGGGCGATGGCCTCGTCAACGGTGCCCTGGAGCGATGCGGGAAGCGTCAGGGTGGTGTCCATCTAGCGGGCCTCCAGGGCATCGAGCGTGGTGATGCCGGCATGCTCGCCGGCTGCGGAGACGACCCCGTGGATCTCGCCGGCCAGGACGCCCCTGGCGACCCTGACGACGTTCTCAGTGCTGAAGCCCAGCCGCTCGAAGACCAGCTCGGCGGGGGCCGAGATGCCGTAGCGGTCGATGGCGATGATGGCGCCGCGATCGCCGACCCAGCGCTCCCAGCCCATCGAGACGCCGGCCTCGATGCTGACCCGGGCGGTCACGCCGCGCGGCAGGACCTCATCTCGGTACGCCGCCGGCTGTGCCTCGAAGCGCTCCCAGCTGGGCATCGAGACGACGCGCGTCCGGACCCCCTCGGCCTCAAGGACCTCGCGGGCCGCGACGGCCAGGGCAAGCTCCGATCCGCTGGCCATCAGGATGAGCTCGGGGGCCGTGACCGTGCCATCGGCCGTGGTGGCCTCGAAGAGGACGTAGCCGCCGGCGCGCACGCCGTCTCGGGCGTGCTCGGTGGTGCCCGGCAGGACGGGCAGCTTCTGGCGCGTGAAGGCCAGGGCCACCGGTCCACCGCGGTGTTCCACGGCCAGCGCCCACGCGGCGGAAGCCTCGTTGGAATCGCCGGGCCGCACGAAGGTCAGGTTGGGCATGGCACGCAGGGCGGCGTAATGCTCCACCGGCTGGTGGGTCGGACCGTCTTCGCCCACGCCGACCGAGTCGTGCGTCCAGACGTAGGTGACGTGCAGTCCGGAGAGTGCCGCCAATCGCACCGCGCCGCGCATGTAGTCGCTGAAGACGAGGAAGGTGGCCACGTAGGGCAGCAGGCCGCCGTGATAGGCGATGCCGTTGCCGATCGCGCCCATGGCGTGCTCGCGAACGCCGAAGCGGATGTTGCGCCCGGCCAGCCCGGCGCTGAAGTCGGCCTCGCCGCCCAGGTCGGTCAGGTTGGAGCCGGAGAGATCGGCTGAGCCGCCGATGAGCTCTGGCAGGCGGGCCTTGAGTCCCTGCAGCGCGTTCTTGGAGGCGTTGCGCGTGGCCAGGCCGGCGTCGCCTGCCTGGTAGACGGGCAGGTCGGCGTCCCAGTCGGTCGGCAGCTGGCCGGCGACGCGGCGGCGCAGCTCGGCGGCCTCTGCGGGAAAGCTCTCGCCGTAGGCCGTCAGCCGACGCTCCCAGTCGGCGACGAGTCCCTCACCTTGCTCGGCCGCGGAGCGGAAGTGCGCCAGGACGTCGGGCTGGACATCGAAGGCCTTGTCGGGGGCGAGGCCGTAGGCGGCCTTCGTGAGACGCACCTCATCCGCGCCGAGGGGGGCCCCGTGCGTTTCCGAGGTCCCGCCCTTGTTGGGCGAGCCGAAGCCGATGGTGGTGCGCACGGAGATGATCGAGGGGCGCTCGTCCGCCCGGGCGGCCTCGATGGCGGCCTCGATGGCGGCCAGGTCGTTGCCGTCCGTGACGCGCTGCGTGTGCCAGCCGTAGGCCGCGAAGCGCGCCAGCACGTCCTCCGACCAGGCCATGCGGGTCGGCCCGTCGAGCTGGATGTCGTTGTCGTCGTAGAGCACGGTCAGCTTGCCCAGGCGCAGATGGCCGGCCAGGCTGGCTGCCTCCGCGGTGATGCCCTCCTGGAGGTCGCCATCGGAGCAGATGACCCAGGTCCGATGATCGATGACGGTGTGGCCCGGGCGGTCGAACTCCTGGGCCAGGCGACGCTCGGCGATGGCCATGCCGATGGCGTTGCTGAAGCCCTGGCCGAGCGGGCCGGTGGTGGCTTCCACGCCCGGCGTCATGCCGTACTCGGGGTGGCCTGGCGTGCGCGACCCGAGCTGGCGGAAGCGCTTCAGCTCATCGAGCGGAAGGTCGTATCCGGTGAGGTGCAGCATCGCGTAGAGCAGCATGCTGGCGTGGCCAGCGCTGAGCACGAAGCGGTCGCGGTCGAACCAATCGGGTCGGGTCGGGGCGTGCTTCAGGAAGCGCGTCCACAGGGCGTAGGTCATGGGCGCGGCGCCCATCGGGGCACCGGGATGACCGCTGTTGGCCTGCTGGACGCCGTCGATGGCGAGGGCCCGGATGGTGTTGACGGCCAGCTGCTGGTCGACGGACGGGGCGTTGCCGGTCAAGATCGTGCTCCTTGCGTCTCCAGGCCGGCGCGGGTCGGCACCCGTGGCGGCGGAGCGTGGGGCCCGGCGAGTGGGGCTCGTCGGGTGGTGGGCCGGAAGGTCGTTGGAACGGTCCATGATACTGGCGACTCCCACCGCCATCTCTCGTCGGAGCCCAAGCCGTGACCATGCCCCGCCCGCCACGCCTCGTGGCGCTCGGCGACCTGCTGCTCGACATCGTCATCTCGCCTGGGCGGCCCATCCAGCGCGGCACGGATGTGCCCGGACGGATCGCCTTTCGCCGTGGCGGCTCGGCGGCCAACGTGGCGGTCGCATTCGTGCACGCGGGCGGGCGCGCCACGCTCGTCACGAGCCTCGGCGACGATCGGCTGGGCGGGCGCCTGGCGGCCTCCCTGCGGGCCGATGGCGTGCGCGTTCGAGGCGTTCGCCACGCTGCTTCCAGTGGGCGCCTGGCCGCGCTCGTCGATGGCGAAGGGGAGCGCTCGTTCGTGACGCAGCGGGGCGCCGCTGACCTGATCGCGCCCGGTGATCTCGAGCCGGGCTGGCTGCGTGGCGCGGATGTCCTCCACGTGCCGGCCTACTCCCTCTTCACGGAGCCCCTCGGGTCCACCGCCATGCGCGCCGCCGCAGTCGCGCACGAAGTCGGCGCCCTGGTGAGCGCGGACCTCTCGTCACGCGGCCCCTTGGAGTCCTTCGGCGTGGACCGCGCGCGCCGGCGCCTCGCGAGGCTGGCACCGGACGTCCTTTTCGCCAATCGCGACGAAGCGGCCGCGATCCTTCACGAGCCTGGCCGGCGAGCCTGGCCGGGCCTCCTCGCGCTGGCGCCGCTGGTGGTGGTCAAGGACGGCGCCCGCGGTTGCCGGATCCTCTGGCGGGATGCCGCGCCTGACGCCGTGCAGCAGCTGGACGTGGCGGCGCAGCGCGTCGGCCGGGTGGACACCACCGGCGCCGGCGACGCCTTCGCGGCCGGCTTCCTCCTGGCACTGGTCTCTGCTGCCGGTGGACCGCGCTCGGTGTCTCCGCCAGTCGTGCTTCCTCCCGCCGTCCTGGAGCGGGCGGCGCTGGCCGGCCACGCGGCGGCCGCGGATGCCCTGCGGCGAGGTCGCCCTGAGGTCGAGCCGTGGTGAGCTGTGTCCACCCGACCCGAAGCGCGCTACGCTGGCCGACCATGAGCCCCACGACCGACCGATGCACCTGACCACCGATCTGCTGCGCATCGCACCCGAGGTGCGCCGGGCGCTCGATGACGGCCGCGCCGTGGTGGCGCTCGAATCGACGATCACGACCCACGGCCTGCCTCGCCCTGACAACCTGGCCGCAGCTCGCGCGGCCGAGGCTGCCGTTCGGGCGGCCGGCGCGGTCCCGGCGACCGTCGCCACCCGTGACGGAGGCATCCTCGTCGGCCTGGATGAGGGGGAGCTGGAGGAGCTGGCCGCAGCCGAAGGCATCCCCAAGGTGTCGCGCCAGAACCTGGCCGCCGTCCTCACGGGGTCCGGCTGGGGCGGGACGACCGTCTCGGCCACGATGATCGCGGCCGCCCTGGCCGGCATCGAGGTCTTCGCCACGGGCGGTATCGGCGGCGTCCACCGCGGTGGTGAAGCGTCGATGGACATCAGCGCCGACCTGGACGAGCTGGCGCGCACCCCGGTGACGGTCGTCTGTGCTGGCCCCAAGTCGATCCTGGACGTGGGTCGCACCCTGGAGGCCCTGGAGACCCGCGGCGTGCCTGTCGTGGGTTGGCAGAGCGACGAGGTCGCCGGCTTCTACAGTCGCGGCAGCGGCCACCGGTCGCCCTCCCGCGTGGAGTCGGCGGAGCAGGCCGCGCGGCTCATCGCCATCCAGCGGGGACTCGGGCTGACCACGGGCATCCTGGTCACGGTGCCCCTGCCGTCGGGGATCGCGTTGCCTGAGGCCGAGGTCGCGGCGGCCGTCGAGCAAGCGGAGGCGGATGCGACCGCGGCCGGCATCCACGGCCCTGCCAGCACGCCCTTCGTGCTCGGCCGCGTGGCGGCCATCACGGCCGGCCGCAGCGTCCGCGCCAACCTCGCACTCATCGAGCGGGACGCCTCCGTAGCCGGTCACATCGCCGTCGCCCTGGCCGACCTGCAGCGCACATCTCGGCCGGCCTGACGACGACCCGTTCCCTGCCGGCCTGACGTCGACCCTGGGCCCGGCCCGCCTGAACGTCCAACCAGGGCCCCGCCTACCTGACATCGAACCTGGCGCCCGCTCACCCGGACCTCCGTACCGGTCCGCGACGACCGGACGTTCCTTGCCAGCCGGGCGGCACCGGTCTATCGTCGCGGTGGTGCCCTTCGGACTCCGTGCGCCTGCGAGTCCGGGGTGGCATGACGTCGCGACGGGCAGATCCACGGAGGCTCTCGATGCGCATCTATGAAGGCAGTCCGCGCCAGGACTACGAGGAGGTCTTGCGCTCCATCGGCGCCTTCGTGGATCAGCGTGGCCTGCAGGAGATCCTGCTGGCAGAGGCACCGGACGGCTTCATCCTGCAAGGCATCGTCGGCCAGACCCAGGCCGGATCGGCCTGGCAGGACCCCTCGATGGCGGTCACCAAGGAGACCTTCACCTTCCTCGACGAGGACATCGTGCGCTTCCTGGAGGACTCGCACTCGCGGCGCCGCAGTGGGCCATCCAACGACGGATCGGCCATGGCCGGCCCGTATGAGCGCGTCATGCGAGTCATCGGCCGCTACATCGACGACCAGAAGCCCAAGGACGTCTTCTTCTTCGAGCAGGATGGCTCGTACGTCCTGCGCCTGCTCATGAGCACGCGCCAGGGTGCCCGCCACCAGCTCGCGGAGTTCACGCACGACGACCTGGAGGGCATGGTCCGCCAGGGTCCCGGGCTGCGCGGTGAACCGGCCACCTTGCCGCCGCCCGGCCCCGGTCAGCCGCCCCGACCAAGCCCTGGACAAGCGCCGCTCCCCGGACAAGCGCCGCTCCCCGGACAAGCGCCGCCCCCCGGCCCCGGCCAACCACCCTTCGGAGGCCCGGGTCAGCTTCCCTACCCGGGCCCCGGCCAACCACCCCGCGGCGGCTGACCCGCACGCACCGGGAGCGCCCCGCCGCATCGGCACAAGCCGCCGCCCGGACGCGCAGAGGCGGGCACTTGCGCGTTCCGCCCGCGCGTGCCATCGTCAGGGGCACAAACGAACGAACAGCGGCACGATCCAGCACGCGGGGGACGTGCCCTCGAGGAGGTCACGCATGGGCATCATCAAGTTCATCGGCGCAGTGCTCGGGCTGCTCATCGCGGCCGCCGTCATCGTTCCGCTCGTCGTCCTGGCCGGGCTCTTCATCTGGCTGAAGCTGACCGAGGAGGCTGACGAGGAGGCCCTCGAGCTGGAGCAGGAGGCGGGCGCCTAGCACCGCCCGCGCGGATCCCAGGCAAGCCGGGTCGCCCGACCCGGCTTCGTCATACCCGGACCCTCCCCTCCGACATGAGCCGCGCACCGCTCTGGCCGACGTTCGATGACACACCCACGCCGGTCAGCGTCCTCATCGACTTCGACGGCACCATCAGCCTGCAGGACGTCGGCGACGCGCTGCTGCGGGAGCTCGTGGCCGACCAGGCGGCCGTGCGGCACATGGACCAGCTCTACCACGAGGGTCGCAAGGGCTCCCGTGAGCTGAACGCCTGGGACATGGAGGTGCTGCCGCGTGAGGCGGCCGCGCTCTTCGCCGTGATCGACGCCATCCCGCTGGACGAGTCGTTCACGGACCTCGTGCGGGTCGTGCGCGAGACGGGTGCGGCCATCGAGATCGTCAGTGACGGGGTCGGCTTCCACGTCGAGCGCATGCTGGCGCGCCTGGGGCTGGCGGAGCTGCCCGTGGCCACCAATGCGTCGGAGCTGGGCCGGGGTGGCGCGGGCGTCACCTTCCCCTTCGGGCACCCCGGTTGCCTCGTGTGCGGCACCTGCAAGCGTGACCGGGTGCAGCGACACCAGGCGGCCGGGCGCGCGGTCGTCTTCGTGGGCGACGGGCCCAGCGACCGCTACGCGGCCCACCACGCCGACGTCATCTTCGCCAAGTGGTCACTCGCGAACTGGTGCACGGGCCAGGGCATCGCCTACGAGCCGTGGGAGCGGCTGGCCGACGTGGCCGCGTGGCTGGAAGCCGCGCTGGCGAACGGGCGCCTGCCATCGACGCGGTCGGCCCACGCAGAGTGGTCGGCGGCCACGGCGCCCAAGGAGCCGGCCTTCATCTGCGGGCCGGAGGTGTGGGGCGAGGGACGCACGGTCGCGACGTGACAGGGCCGACTCGTTGATAGCGGCAGACTTGCGGACGCCGGTCCGTCCCTTTGACTGCGCTATACTGCAGTCAGTGACTGCACCAGGATGAAAGCACCAGGAAGCAGATGAAGACACTCACCATCAGGAACGTTCCGGACGATCTGCACGAAGCCCTCCAGAGAGAGCGGTTCCAGCGCGGCTCGTCGCTCAACCAGACCGTCGTCGACCTGCTGCGGCAGCGCCTGGGCGTGGGAGGAACGCGGAGCAACGGGTTGGGCATGCTGGCAGGGGGGTGGACCGACGAGGAGTTCGCTCGGTTCGAGGAAGCCGTCGAGCCGTTCGAGCGGATCGATGAGGATCTGTGGAGGTGAGTCGCTTCTGCCTGGACACCTCCGCGTACAGCCGCTTCCGGCGTGGCGATGCCAACATCGTGCGGCTCATCGATGAGGCCGAATGGATCGGCGTGCCAGCCGTCGTGCTCGGGGAACTCAGGGTCGGCTTCCGACTCGGAGCGCAACAGGAGCGCAACGAGATGCTGCTGCGCGAGTTCATCGCCAATCCGGTCGTGGAAGTGCTGCCGGTCGACGACGACGTCAGCCACCAGTACGCAGACATCGCGATCGAGCTTCGCCGAGCCGGAACGCCGATTCCCACGAACGACATGTGGATCGCGGCCACCGCGGCAGGGGCCGGGGCGATCGTCCTCACGTCTGACGAGCACTTCTCGGCCGTCGGCCGGGTGGGATCGGTGATCGTGACGGACGCCTGACCCACTCGGCGCGCGGGCGTACGCGAGCGGTCCTGGTGTTGTGCGGCCGGTTGTGCGACCATCTGCACATGGCCACGAACCTGGACATCGACCCGCGCCTGCTCGAGCGCGCCGTCGAGGTCAGCGGTGAGCGCACCAAGACCGCGGCGGTGACACGTGCCCTGCGCGAGTACGTCGCTCGTCACGAACAGCGGCGCATCGTCGAGCTCTTCGCGGCCCTCGATTGGGACCCGGGCTACGACTACAAGGCTGCGCGCACGCGCTGAGTGGATCTCTTCGTCGACACCAGCGTGTGGTCGCTCGCCCTGCGCCGCGATGTCGGCACCGCTGAGCCGGCCGTGGAGCGCCTTCGTGTGGCCCTCGAGTCGGGCGAGGGGGTCTTCACGACCGGGCTCGTGCTGCAGGAACTCCTGCAAGGCTTCCATGGGCCCAAGGCCCGTGACGCGATCGTGGAGCGCTTCGCAGCGCTCCCACTGCTCGTGCCCGATCGAACCGATCACATCGAGGCGGCGGAGCTCCGGAACGCCTGCCGCCGGAAGGGCGTGCAGGTCGGTACCATCGACGCGCTCCTCGCCCAGCTATGCCGCCGGCACAAGCTCGTGATGCTGTCCACGGACCGTGACTTCGAGCTGCTGGCGCGACACGTCGGCGTTCGCCTGTGGGCGCCCTGACGCGTCGACCTCCACTGCCACCATCACCGGCCCGCTTGAGCGACGGTGGACTGGTGCTACTCTTACCTGTAAGAAGGAGAATGGATGCGCATCACGTCGAAAGGACAGGTGACGATCCCGCAGGCGGTGCGAGAGCAGGCTGGCCTCTTGCCGCAGACCGAGGTGGAGTTCGTGGTGGAGCCGGACGGGGTCCGGATCATCAAGTCGCGCGCGGCACGCCGCCCGAGCCGTGGCGCCATCGCCGTCGGACACCTGCGCCGCGCAGCTGGCCAGGTCACCATGAGCACGGATGAGATCATGGCCTTGACGCGCGGCGATGGGTGATCCCGTCATCGTCGACAGCAACGTCCTACTCGACATCATCACCGACGACCCGGTTTGGGGCGCGTGGTCGAGCAGGGCACTCGAGCTTGTGGCAGGGGAAGCGATCGTCGTCATCAACGCGCTGATCTACGCTGAGGTATCGGTCGGCTTCGCCTCTGTCGAGGCGCTGGAGGAGGCGCTGCCACCGTCCCTGTTCCGTCGTGAGCACCTGCCCTACGAGGCGGCCTTCCTGGCCGGCAAGGCGTTCATGCGCTATCGAAAGGCCGGTGGCATCCGGCGTTCACCGTTGCCGGACTTCTACGTGGGCGCGCATGCCGCAGTCGCTGGCTACCGGCTCCTGACTCGGGATGCGTCACGCTATCGGACCTACTTCCCGACGCTCGAACTGATCGCGCCGGCCGCCTGAGTCTCGGACGCAGGCACGCAATGGAAGGACCCGCCGGCTGACCGACGGGTCCGATGCTCAAGCGCGACGAAGGATCGCAGACTACGGCGCCGGTGGCGTGACGCAGGTCATACCCTGGATCGCCTCCCACGTCTTCTTGGCGCCGAGGGAAGGCTTCAGCCAGTCAGCCGGTAGGGTGGACGGCAGGGAGATGCCCGCGGGCAGCGTGTTGGTGCGGACGGCCTTGCGCAGCTGGCCGTAGGAGAGCCCGGTGCAGGCCTTGATGCGCTGCCCGTAGGCGTTGCCATCGGCGGCGGAGGCCATGCCGGCCAGCGATGCCACGAGGGCGATCGCGAGGCCGGCGGAGAGGATGGTTCGGCGCATCAGGTTCCCTCCCTCGATCGCGACCGTCATCTCGGACCGCTGGGAGGCCCACGTTCGCAGGTCCCACTCCCGGCGTGGCGGCGTCTTCGTCACGTACCTTGGCACCGCGTCGGCGCCTTCGTCAACCACGGCCATCCGTCCACCGTCGGTCCCTCGTCGGTCCTGCCCGCCGACACCATCGAGCCGGCCAAGCGAGTCGCACGACGGTCAATCTCGTCGCACAAGTGGACACGAGTACGACGATCTCGTATCGTGTAGGAAACGGAGGCTGATCTGACGATGGCGCTCATCATCGAAGCAGAGGCGCGGCTGCGCGCCAAGAACCAGATCACGCTGCCGGAACCGGTCGTATCCGCGCTTGAAGCCAAGCTGGACGATCGACTGGTCTTCGAGGCGGACGTCACCGAACCGGGTGTCTTCCGCGTTCGCCTACTGCCCCGGTCCTTTGCCGGAGCCCTCACTGGCGTGTACGGCACCACGGCTGAGGTCAAAGCCTTCCTGCGCGACGAGCACGCGGATTGGGAATGATCCCGGAAGCGACTCAGCAGCGGCTGGAACGGGCCATCCCACCCGGCGTGCGCATCCTGCTGGATACGACCTGCCTGGCTGCCTATCTCGATACCACAGAGGTCGTGCACCCGGTCGCTGGGCATGTCCTCGACGCATTCGTGGCCTCCGGGCGCAATCCGGCTGTCGTGGCGATGGTCACCGTGATGGAGATCCTCGTCCGGCCCCTCCGTTCGAGTCCGGCCGGACACCGGACCGTGCTCTCATTCATCCGCCATCACCCCAACCTTGAGGCCATCCCGACCGACCTCCAGATGGCCCAGGAAGCCGCCGGTCTGAGGGCGGCTTTCGGATATCCGCCCTCCGGATGCACTCATCATCGGGACGGCCATCGCCTGCCAGGTCGGCCTGGTGGCTACGAACGATCACGAGTGGGCCACCAAGCTCCAGCCTCTGCGGGGTCGGCTCGGAGTGGTGACGCTGTCGCGGTTCATGTAGTCGCCGACCACGACGCACTGCGTCGCCATGGTCGTACCCCGAGGTCGCCGCGCTGTTTGACCCGACCATGATGGCTGACTATGATGGTCAACCATGAAGACCATCACGGCCGGCCAGCTCCGCGCCAGGCTCGGGGAGGCGCTGGACCGCGCCTCAGCCGGTGAGCGCATCGTCATCGAGCGTGACCATCAGATGATCGCGGCCCTCGTGCCGATCGAGGATGCACACCGGCTGGAAGGTCGGAGTGAGGAGGCCATCCAGCGCCGGCTGGCCGCCATGGCCAGCATCGAGGAACGAGCCGAGCGCATGAAGGTGCTGGCGCCCATCGATCCCGATGACCCCTGGGACTCGGTTCGGATCATCCGCTGGGAGCGTGACCACGGACACGAGGACGGCGCATGAGGCCGCTCGTGCTCGATGCGTCCGCGGCACTGGCATACCTCCTCGGTGAGCCGGATGCCCAGCGAGTCAAGCGTGAGCTCGGCGCCAGGGACGTCGTGCTGGTGCCGTGGATCTTCTGGACGGAGATCATCAACGCGCTGTCGCGCCGCAGACGCTGGTCCGGTCCCCAGGTGATGGCGGCGGTCTACGACCTGGAGCGCTTCGGGATCAGCACGGAGCCACCATCCCGGCAGTCCATGCTGGCGGTCATCGACGCGGTCGACTCCCACGGCCTGTCCGCCTACGACGCGGAGTACGCGGTCCTGGCGCAGCTGGCTGATGCTGACCTGCTGACCGGGGATGCATTCCTGGCTGGTGTCGCCGGCGCCCGGGCGATCCGTATCCGCACGCACCATCGCCTCGCTGAGCCGACGGTCGACTATCTGCAGCAGACCCGCTCGGCCGATGTGGGTCGGCAGGACTGGCCCGGCGCGGTCGAGTACATGGCTGAGCTTCGTCGGGAGGCGGCCAGGGACCTGGAGGCCCTGCGCTCCGGTCGGGCTTGAGGATCGAGATGCTTCCCGGAGCGTCGTAGCGACAAGGGACTGGTGGCTTCATCGCACCACCGCGTCTGATGCTACGGTCCGTCGATGAGAACGACGATCACCCTGGAGCCGGATATCGCGGCCCGGTTGCTTGGGCTCGCTGCCGAGCGAGGGACATCGTTCAAGCAGACCGTCAATGACACGCTCCGCGCTGGTCTGGACGCCGAAAGCACTGCTTGCGAAGCCGTACCGCGAAGTGACCCGCAGCTTGGGCGTACGCCCGGAGTCGATCTCACGAAGGCGCTTCGGCTCGCCGCTGAACTCGAGGATGAAGAGACGGTGCGCAAGATCGAGCTGCGCAAGTGAAGATCCCCGACCTCAACCTCCTCACCTACGCGGTGGATCTGGACTCACCCGACCACCAGCGCGCATTGCGCTGGTGGAGTGACACGCTGTCAGGAAGCGAGACCCTTGGGTTGGCGTGGACAGTCTCGTCAGGGTTCGTTCGGCTGAAGACGAATGCTCGCGTCGATCGTTCGCCGCTCGCTTTGGATGCGCCACTCGACCGTGTCGAACGGCACGCCCACGTCCTGCGCGACATGCTCGGCAGGACTGGCACAGCTGGGAGCCTCGTGTCTGATGCACAAGAGGCCGCACTGGCCGTCGAGCATGGGGCCACGCTGTGTTCCGCCGACCGGGACTTCGGGCGGTTCGTCGGGCTCGATTGGGTGAACCCACTGGCGCTGTGACCATGCCGGAGGACAGGCGCGCGCGGCGAAGCGTCCTTGACGATGCGGAGCGCATCCACCTCGAGTCGACCGCGGAGTGGAGCGCCTGGCTGGAGCAGCATCACACGCGGCCTCAGGGTGTCTGGCTGGTGCAGTGGAAGGCACGGACGGGCAAGCCCGCCATCCCCTACGAGGAGGCCATCACGGAGGCGCTGCGCTTCGGCTGGATCGACGCCACCTACCGCTCGCTGGACGAGGAGCGCGGCATGCTCTGGTGGTCGCCGCGGCGCAAGGGCAGCGTCTGGGCGCGCACCAACAAGGCGCGCGTCGCCCGGCTGGAAGCGGAGGGCCGCATGATGCCGGCCGGCCGAGCCGCGGTCGAGGCCGCCAAGGCCGATGGCTCGTGGACCATCCTCGAGCCGGTCGAGGACCTCATCGTGCCCGATGACCTGGCCGCTGCCCTTGACGCTCGCCCCGGCGCCCGCGAGCGCTGGGACGCTCTGCCGCCGACCGCCAAGCGTGCCTTCCTGCTCTGGATCGTGACGGCCAAGCGAGGTGCCGACGCGGGCGAAGCGTGTCGTTGCGTCCGCGGAGCTCGTCGGCACAAGGCCTGCGCCTCGAGCAGCGCTGAGGTGCCTGCAACGCGACCACGTGCGGCTGGTCTGACGTCACCGGACCAGCCCGGACTTCACCTCCGTGACAGGGCGGTGACAGCGCGCAGCGGAATCAATACCCAGCTGGTAGTACCTGAGTGTACGGGGGGCGTACAATCCTGCTACGCGCTACGGTACTGCCGGCAAGCAGAAGGAACGAGCAGTGACCAACTCCGAGCGGCGGTCAAGCCACCATCCCCCCTGAGCGTCTATCGGAGCTAGACAGTGAAGTTGTTGATCGGCAAACGTCGACGCTTCCCTCGCTCGTTGGCGGGGGCTACCCGTAGCGAGGGGCATGAACGGTCGCGCGGCCAGAGCGTCGTCGAGTTTGCGCTCGTCTTCCCCCTCCTCATGTTCATCTTTCTCGGTATTTTGGACCTTTCCCGGGTCTTCACGTCTCAGATGGTTGTCGAGTCGGCCGCGCGGGAGGCTGCGGATTTCGGTTCGTTCAACTCGAAGCGCTGGATCGACCCGAACGTCGCCGGGACGACCGCAGCCATGATCGAGCGAGCGTGCGTCGCCAGCCGCAACCTCGAGGGCTATGTCGGCACGGCCACCACCTGCACCAACCCGAGTGTCACCATCTCCCTGGTCAACCAGAACATGTCGCCAGCGAACAAGTGCGGCGACCCCGCACGGCCGCAGGGGCCTTGTCTGGTCAAGGTGGACATGGAATACGACTTCGACCTCATCATCGACTTCGGTCTGGACTTCCTCGGGACGCGCCTGGGGCTGCCTGACCACCTCAGTTTCGCGCGATCGAGCATCTTCGCCGTTTCTGACTTCTCGGTCGATCAGCCATGACCCGACGCAGCCTCCGCTCTATGAGTGGCAAGCGGGTCAGGGGGGCACAAGGCCAGGCGCTTGTCGAGTTTGCGCTCGTAGTTCCGCTATTGTTGATTCTGCTCTTGGGCATCTTCGAGGCGGGCCGCTATGTAGTTCTCCTAGAGTCGCTCAACAATGCGACACGCGAGGGTGCGCGCTACGCCATCGTGCACGGCGAGAACGTCGCGGACTGCAGCGGTCCTCTTCGACCTGGTCTAAGCCGCGGCCCGTGTCCAGACCCCCGTGGTGTGAAGGTTATGGAAGCTGTCGCGGACGCAGTCCCCGGGTTGGCTACGATGGGTCAGATGTTCGTCCACGACCCGGTCTGGACCAACCACGACAACTTCTCGCCACCCACTCGTGGCACCGCCAGCAACGGAACCAACACGCGCGGGGACTTCGTCACAGTATTCGTCGATTACAAGTACAACACCCTGATCAAGAGCATCTTCGGCATCGATATTCTGCCTACGATTGGCATCAGCGCGGAGTCGTCACTTGTCATCAACTACTGATCGTTCGCGGGGCCAAGTCCTTGCCCTGTTCGCACTCAGCCTCGTAGCAGTGTTGAGTGCTGCCGCCCTCGCCTTCGACGCCGGGCTCATGTACGTCGAACGCCGTGATCAGCAGAACGCTGCAGATGCCGCCGCGCTTGCAGGTGCTCGCTATCTCACGTCGAGTACCCCGGATGCTCGGCAGGACGCGACTGACGCCGCCGCCCTAGTCGCCACTGCCAATGGATTCACGGATACCAAGAACAACGCTCGTGTTGCAATTCATGTGCCGCCTGTGACAGGACCCTACGTGGGCCGTAATGGCTTCATCGAGGTGCAAATCTCAGCTACCAGGCCTTCGATCTTCGCAGCGATTATGGGCATTCTCAATTGGGACGTCAGTGCGCGGGCCGTCGCCCTTGACGGAGCTGGGTCCGGCGGCGCCTTCGCCATCCTGCAGACCGACCAACCGAAAGCTGATTGCCCAGCACTAGACGTCACCGGTCAAGGCAGCATCCTCGCTAAGGGGAATATCCAGGTCAACTCATCTTGCACGTCGCCCAAACCGGCTATGCAAATCACCAACAATGGCAGTCTGGTGGTGGCCATCCAGGGCGGTTCGTGCGATGTCGTCGGCGACATCGACGGCAGCCCTGTCTGCCTGACTCCAACGGACACGCAGGTCATGCCTGATCCGATCCTGCAGGCAGGCGTTCCCCAACCGAGCATACCTGGCGTCGTCGCGCCTGCTCCGAAGAGCCTCGATAGCCCCACGAAGACGGTGCCTGACAGCTGCCCAAACTCAGGACATGCCCAAGCAGCGACGATCGCTAGCCCGAACGTGTGCACCTTCGGATCAAGCCTCGGTGGTAAGTGGCGACTGTACCCAGGGCTCTACCCGGGTGGGTTGAGCTTCCAGGCCGGCGACCTTCTACCTTGAGCCGGGCATCTACTGGATCGGGGGCGGTGGAATCCAGATGAGCGCAACTGGCGCGAAGCTGATGTCAGTGCCGACCGGCCTAACCCGGAACTGCATCACGCCACAGGAAGCATGCGGCATCATGATCTTCAACAGCTTCCTGCCTGGAAACAACGATCCCGACGCCCAAGGCAAGGACGTTGTCCTCAACGGCGGCACCGCCACCATCAACCTTCATCCGATCGATGACGCCCCGTACGCCGGCATCGTGTTCTGGCAAGACCGAGATATGAACCCACAAGCGGAGCTTCACCTCACTGGTGGGGATTCGAACATGGAAGTTCGGGGCACAATCTACTCACCGAAGGGACGCGTCAGAGTTGAGGGCAACGCTGCCGAACTCACGCTCGATCAGATAATCGCAAACTCGTTCAACGTCACCGGGAAATCCGTCAGCGCCCAGATCAAGGCGCTTGTCGAGAACGACTTCGTCTACCGACTGAAAGCCGCAGGGCTCGTCGAGTAGTCCGCCGCCATCCTCATGCCCTAGGCGCGTTCGCGGCGGAGGAGCCATCCCGTAGCCTTGACCTCCTACGACCGGAGTACCCATACGGCATGTCCCGATGACGGCTGCTGACCGCACACTGGCCGCCGACGCTCGGCTTCGCCCGCACTCGCGTGGCGTGGACTCGGGCGGAGTACGCGATCGGATGACGATCGATCGGAGCGACCGTTGCGGCGAGCACATCATGCGCGACTGGGGAACGGCTTCGGGTGAGGGGATCCGGCGCCCGGGAGGACCTGGCCGACACCTGAAGCCAGGATCGACTCCCTGGCTGAACCCGACCGTGAAGCGCACGCGCGCGACGACCGGTTCTCCCAGTCGCGGCCAGTCACTCGTCGAATTCGCGCTTGTCCTTCCGGTCCTGCTGCTCCTGGTGTTGTCAGCACTTGACCTGGGGCGTGTCTTCATGGGGTGGGTCGTGTTGAACAACGCCGCCCGTGTTGGAGCCAACTACGCAGGCCTGCACGCCGACGGGTGGGACACGGCCGACCTGGCCGCCTACACGAGCCTCGTGACCGACGCTCGCGATGATGCCGCCAGCGCGCTGTCTGGATGCGACACGGAAGTGGTTCCGCCGCCTAGCTTCCCGAACGGCACGGAGCTCGGAGACTTCGCTGAGGTCGTGCTTGACTGCGACTTCCGTCCTCTCACCCCGATCATCGGTGACGTGTTCGCATCGACCGGGCACGCGTTCGGGGTGTCTGCGCGTTCGGTGTTCCCGATACGCACCGGCCTCTTGGCCGGTGCGCCACCGCCACCGCCACCGGACAGTTGCCTGGCGAGCTTCACGTGGAGCCCCAACAACCCCGTCGCGGGTGATGCGGTCAGCTTCACAGATAGCACGTCGGCCCCCGCGGCGCAGTTGGACGTGGACGTTCGGCGACGGTGGTGCTGCCGCCAACACTGGGACCCCCTTGCACACCTACATGGACGCTGGTACCTACACCGTGCAGATGAGCGCCACCAGCAACGGCACACCATGCACCCCGTACGAAGTGGAGATCACGGTGGATGCGGCGCCTCCCCCGCCTCCTCCGCCCCTCCGGACACCTGCCTCTCGTACTTCACCTGGAGCCCCGTCAACCCCATCGTTGGCGAGGTGGTCAGCTTCACGGACGGCACCCCGCCCACAGCCAGCAATTGGAACTGGACGTTCGGGGACGGTGCGACCGCAGACATAAGGAACCCGTCACATCCGTATGCCTCCGCTGGGACCTACGCCGTCGAGCTTCGATCCGACAGTGAGGGCAAGGCATGCACTCCCCACCTGGCCAACATCATCGTCAGTCCCCCACCATCGTCCACATGCCAGGTGCCCGGGTTCAGCGGCACGTGGCACTACGACGCCCAGAAGGCGTGGAAGGACGCCGGTTTCACGACCACTGTCGACCTGGCGCCGGGCGACAAGCAGAACCAAAACTGGATCATCCTGTGGCAGTCGCTCATCGGTGGCCAACCGGTGCCCTGCAACGCATCCGTCACGATCAGCGCTTCACAGCCCAAGAAGCCATGAGACATCGCGCACGCGGGCGATCCCAGGGGCCAGGCGCTTGTCGAGTTCGCCGTGGTGCTGCCAGTCCTGATGCTCGTGGTGCTGGCGCTGTTCGATGCCGGGAGGGGTGTGCTGTTCTACACGGAGCTCGCGAACGCCTCGCGCGCCGGCGCCAGAGTCGCGATCGTGAACCAGAGCAACGATGCGGATTGCGGTGGATCCGAGGTGACGTTCAAGTGCGCTGCCGCTGACATGACGACGGCCATGGGCATCGATCCGACCGACATCGGCGACCTCGCGATCACAGGGTCGCCCTGCTCGTTGCCATCCGATTGCGCCGCCACCGTCAGCGTCGCCTATCGTTTCGAGCCCATCACCCCGTTCATCGGGGCGATCTTTGGCGAGATCGACCTTTCCGCTTCCACGACGATGTCCATCGAGCGCCTGTACCCGGTCACCAGCCCATGAGGAACCCCGAGATGAGACGAGTCACACGGCCCAGGGATGGAGAGCTCGGTCAAGTCCTCGCCCTATTCACGCTGGGGCTGATGGCCATCGTCGCCGGTGTCGCCCTGGTGGTGGACGGGGGTAACGCGTATGCCCACCAGCGCATCAGCCAGAACGCGTCCGATGCGGCGGCGGAGGCAGGTGCCATCGTGCTCGCGCAGAGCCTGAATGGAGACATACCCACCGACGACGAAGTCTGGAGCGCGGTCGAGGGGGTACTGGCTGCCATGGGAATGGACGTCGACGACTCGAGTGCCGAGTACACGGACATCAACGGCACAGGGTTGGATGTCATCGTCGGCGAGTCGCCGACGGGCGAGCCTCCCGCAGGCGCCACTGGCGTGGCTGTCGCTGGGGAACGCGATTTCGGGACGTTCTTCGCCCGCGCGCTCGGTATCAACCAGTTCTCTGCGACGACACACGCGACGGCGGTCGCTGGGTTCACGCAGACGGTCGGGTCGAACCTGTTGCCGGTGACGCCGCCGCTGAACATCGTCACCTGCGATGATCAGAACAACCTGGTCATCGAGGATGACCTGGCGTTCTGGCGGAAGTACCAACTCTATCGGGTGCCCCTCTGCAAGAACGGCCCCGGGAACGTCGGCTGGGT
>CAVPPQ010000018.1:0-85189 GCA_963707395.1 uncultured Chloroflexia bacterium | reverse complement strand
TCCACCCGCAGCGTGAAGAGTAGGGCGTGGCAGCGCAGGCGTGGCCCACCGGCCGGGATGACGACTGCCCCCTGTCCAGGCTCGAAGCGCAGGGTCGGGATGCCGGGCTCATCGGAGACGTGGCCGCCATCGATCTGCAGCGGTGGCTGGCCGTCCGCCATCGCCCAGGTCACGTCGGCCTGCAACCAGGCCATCTCCTGGGTCACGTGCGGCGAAACCAGGAACGCACCGGGGCGGGCCTGGTACCCGAAGTCCTCCGCCCGCGCCATCGCGCCGCGCACTCCGGGCATCGGCAGCGAACGAGCCGTGCGCTTCTTGCGCGCCTCCGTCACGCCAGCTGCCTCGTTGGTCACGACAGCCGTGGCCTCCTGGCCGAACATGTCGCTGACCGGGAAACCCGCCAGGCGCAGTCGGCTGCCATAGCGCGACGGGCTGCGCGGCAGCGTCGCCATCTCCTCCATGAGCGCCTTCGTGCGCGGCAGCCAAGGGTCGATGACGTGGTCCACGCTGGCGGGGATGTCGAAGGGCACGTCGGGCAGCTGGAAGCTGTGCGTGGAGGTCGTGGCCCGAGTCCGCTTGGCCTGGAACTCCTGCCACGACTTGGTGTAGTAGTGGTTCATCTGGAGGTTGGCGTAGCTGGGATCCTCGATGACCGTGGCCTCCTCGGAGGTCGGCTGGCCGGCCGTGTTGACGGTGCGGCCGTGGACGGTCGTGGCGTTGTGGATGCCCACCCGGGCCACCCCCGCCGTGCGGACGATGGGCTTGGCCAGGATGGCTGAGGTGCCCACGCGCGGCACGTCCACGCTGAACTCGCGGTAGGCCTCCGTGACGAGGCCGGGTGGCGGCGTGCGGTGGCCGCCGTAGCAGAACTCCCTGCGCGACACGAGCACCTGCTCGGCGTCACCCAGGCGCCCCAGGATGTCCCCGATGGGCTCGTCCCGCTCGGGCACCAGGAACTCGTCGATGTCCACGTAGGCCAGCCACTCCGTGGTGGCGCCGAAGAAGCGCACGACGTGGTTGTTGGCGTCCCGCTGCAGGCCCCGCATGGGGAAGTAGACGGTCGTCACGATGCCGTGGTCGGCGTAGGGCCGCAGGACCTCGTGGAGGTCGTCCGTGCTGCCGTTGTCGTAGAGGAAGAAGTGATCGACGCCGATGGCCATGTGGTGGCAGAGCCACTCGGCCATGTTGGGCGCCTCGTCCTTCAGGATGGCCATGACCGAGACGCTGAAGCGACCGCGCTCCATGAGCGGCAGGCGTGCGCCCGGACCCTTGGCGGCACCCGACCGTCCGGAGGGGCGGCTGGCAGCTCCGCGCGCACCGACGCCCCCCGATCGTCCGATCATCCGACCGACCCGTCCCGTCAGGCCCATGAGAGCACCTCAGCCGTTGGAGATCGCGAACAGGTCGAAGAGCTCGACCCGCCCGGCGTCGCCGCTGGCGCGGACCCGCAGGCGGGCAGCACGGCAGGGCGACGGCTCCAGTTCGACGATGCCGGCCAGGGCCTCCGAGGCGGGCAGCGCCACGCTGACGGGTGGGCTCGTCGTGCCGTCCTCGAGCTCGATGGCGAGCTCCAGGCCGAGCGGCACCGTGGACCCCAGCAGGAAGCCGGCCGACCAGCAGCGCAGCATGTCGTCGTGCGGGAGGGGCAGCGACCACTCCGCCCCGCCCGCCGCCAGGGCGACCGCGGTCGAGCCCTCGGCACCGGGCAGGCCTGCCTCCAGCCGGCCGCGCATGTGCTCCACGAGCACGGCCACGTGTGACGAAGAGGAGAGGACGCCGGGTCGAGGCCGATAGCCGACCGCAGCCAGGTCAGCCACCAGTCCGATGCCCTCGTGCAGGTTCCGCAGGCGCAGCGCGGCAGAGCGGGCCGGCCCTGCCAGGCCCGCCGCCAGGTTGGCCAGCGCGAACTCGGCGAAGCGGCCCAGGTCGTTGGGGCGCGGGAACCACTCGAGGCGCAGCTGGCTCCCGTACGTGTAGGGCCGCGGCTCCAGGCTCCGCACGTGCGCCAGCGACGCCTGCGTCCGCGCCGAGAAGCGCCGGGCGGCCGTGCTCGTCTCGATGGTCGGCAGGTCGAAGGGCACCGCTGGGCGATCGATGCGCCCCGTGGCGCTGCCGCGCGTGCGCTTGGCCTCGAACTCCTCGAAGGAGCGCGTGTAGTAGTGGTTCAGCTGGGCCAGGCCCCGCACCTCGTCCTCCGCGGTGCCCGTGGGCAGGCCGGGTCGCGTCACGTCAGCCGGGAAGGCGAGGTGGATGTCCACGGCGGAGATGGCCTCCGGCCGCACGATCGACTTGACGCGAGGGGGCAGGTCGGGATCGAGGTCGAGGACATTGGCGACCTGCGTGTAGGCGTCGATGGCCAGGCTCGGCGGCGGCGTGCGGTGCCCCGAGTAGCCGAACTCGAAGCGCGGCACGCGAACCACGGCCACGTCGGGGAAGCGCGCCAGGAAGGACGGGATGTCATCGTCTGCGAGCGGCACCAGGTACTCGTCAACGTCGTAGTAGGCCAGCCAGCGCGCGACGCGGCCGAAGAAGCGCAGGGCGTGGTTGTAGGCCGCCAGCTGGCCGCCGCCCAGCGGCCAGTCGATGCGCGTGACCAGACCGTGGTTCTGGTAACGCTCCAGGAGGGCGGCGCTGCTGTCCGTGCTGCCATTGTCGTAGACGATGAAGTGGTCGACGCCGAGGGCGACGTGGTACGCGATCCACTCCTCGAGGTAGTCGGCCTCGTTCTTGACGATGCAGACGATGACGACCCCGAAGCCAGGGCTGTCGAGGAGCGGACCGCGACCGAGGACGTTGGGCGGCTTGGCGCGCTTCATGCGCCCGCTGCCACCGCCCTGGCGACCCGTGCCGGCAGACCGCGACGACGGCTCCGCGGAGCTCATCGGCCGTCCAGGAGACGGGCCGAAGAGACGCCGGCGCAGCGTCATGTGAGCTTCGACCCGGCGGAGGGCCGGCAGGCCGGCCGATCAGCCATACGACGCCACGAAGAGGTCGTGGACGAGGCACTCGCCGGCTGACATGCGCAGGCCCACGACGGCCATGCTGACGAGATCCGGTCGGGGCTCGAACTCCACGACGCCAGCGTACGTCCCGGCGGCCTCGAGCACCACCTCGCTCATGGGCCCGGCACTGCCGTCCGGACGGCGCAACTCGAGCCGCAGCGAGAGCGCATCCGCAGTGCGCAGCACGAAGCCCAGGGCGTAGCAGCGACGTCGACCGTCCGCGCCGATGGGCAGGTTCACCTCTGCCACGCCCCGGGCACCGAAGAGGCGCCAGCCCTCGTCCTCGGCGCGCTGCGAGCCCCAGCGCAAGCTGGAGGCGACACCCCCTGGATCGCCGGCCCAGCTCACCTCGAGCCGGCCACGAGCCCGCTCCAGGAGTGGCGCCAGGTGGACCGACCCGGAGAGGTCTCCGCGGCGGGGCGCATGGCCGGTGCCCGACAGCTCACCGAGGAAGCCGGTGCCCGCGTGGCGGTTCTCCAGGCGCAGGCGCGGCTCGCGCCGCGGCTCGGGCTCGCCCGCCACGACGTTGGCGATGGCGAACTCGGCGAAGAGGCCCAGATCGTTGAAGTGCGGGAACTGCGCCAGGGCCAGCTGGCTGCCGTAGTGGTATGGCGACGGCTCCAGGCTGCGCAGGAGCGCCATCGACCGCCGGGTCCGCTCGGCGAAGCGCACGGCGCTGCGGTCCACGCGCAGGGCCGGCATCTCGAAGGGGATGGCTGGGCGCGCGATGCGGCCCGTGGCGCTGCCACGGAAGCGCTTGGCCTCGAACTCCGCGAAGGAGCGCGTGTAGTAATGGTTGATCTGCACGAAGGCATGGCAGGCCGGGCCGATGGTCTCGTGAGGCACCGCTCGCCCCTCGGCATCCTGGGGCACGTCAGCCACGGTGGGGGTGTGGATGCCGACCGCGGAGATGGAGCGCGGCTGCACGATCGTCTTGACGCGCGGCGGCTTGGACGGGTCGCGGCCAAAGACGTCGGCCACCTCGGTGTAGGCCTCGATGGTCAGCCCCTCGGGCGGCTCGCGGTGGCCGGAGAAGCCGAAGTCGACGCGCGGCACGCGGATGTCTGCGGCCTGCGGCCATCGCGCCAGGAGGGCCGGGATGTCATCGTCGACGAGGGGCACCACGAACTCATCCACGTCGAAGAAGGCCAGCCAGGCCACGGATGGTCCGTAGAAGCGCAGCGCGTGGGCGTAGGCATCCAGCTGACCCCCGGGCAGTGGCCAGTGGACGAGCGTCAGCAGCCCGTGGTTGACCCAGGGCTCGACGACCTGCTGCAGGGCATCGCGGCTGCCGTTGTCGTAGACGAAGAAGTGCTCCACGCCGAGGGCGTGGTGATAGGCGAGCCACTCCTCGAGGTAGGGCGCCTCGTCGCGGACGATGACGACGACCGCGAGGTGCAGGCCCGGCGATGACAGCAATGGGCCCTTGCCGACGACGTCGGGGGGCGTGCCCCGCTGCCGTTTGCGGACGCCGTCACGGCTCGGCGCCTCCGACGAGCGCCGGAGGCGCCGCACGGCCTGGCGCGGACGTCGCAGCATGGGCGGGCGCTGCCGTTCGCTCCGAGGACCGCCTAGACCTCCTTGAACTCGCCCTCGACGGCCTCGTCGTCCGCGCCATCGGCTGAGGCATCGGCCGCCCCGCCAGCAGCACCCTCCGGGCCGCCGGAGGCGGGCCCGCCGGAGGCCTGGTAGGCCTTGGTGGCCACGGACTGGAGCGTCTCGGTGAGCTCCGCGACGGTTCGCTCGACGGCCGCGTCGTCGTCGCCCTTGACGGCCTCGCGGACGGCGCTGATGCGGTTCTCGAGGGCCAGTCGGTCCTCGCTGCTGACCTTGTCACCCAGGTCGCGCAACGTCCGCTCGGCCTGGAAGGCCAGCGCATCGGCCTGGTTGCGCGCCTCCACGGCCGCCTTCCGGGCGCGGTCCTCCGCGGCGTGCTCCTGGGCCTCCTTGACCATGCGGTCGACGTCGGCGTTGGAGAGCATGGAGGAGGCCGTGATGCGCACCGACTGCTCGCGGCTGGTGGCCTTGTCACGGGCCTTGACGTCGAGGATGCCGTTGGCGTCGATGTCGAAGGTGACCTCGATCTGGGGCACACCCCGTGGCGCCGGCGGGATGCCGTCCAGGATGAAGGTGCCCAGCGTCTTGTTGCCGCTGGCCATCTCGCGCTCGCCCTGCAGGACGTGGATCTCCACCTGCGGCTGATTGTCGCTGGCGGTCGAGAAGACCTGCGACTTGGAGGTCGGGATGGTCGTGTTGCGCTCGATGAGGCGGGTCATGACGCCGCCCAGGGTCTCGATGCCCAGCGACAGCGGGGTCACGTCGAGGAGCAGGACATCCTTGACGTCACCGGCCAGGACGCCGGCCTGGATGGCCGCGCCGACGGCCACGACCTCGTCCGGGTTGACGCCCTTGTGGGGCTCCTTGCCACCGAACATCTTCTTCACGGCCTCGACCACCGCCGGCATGCGGGTCTGGCCTCCGACGAGGATGACCTCGTCGATGGCAGAGGCCTTCAGGCCGGAGTCCTTGATGGCCGCCTCGACCGGCTTGGCCGTGGAGTCCACGAGGTCCGCGACCAGGCTCTCCAGCTTCGCCCGCGTGAGCGTCATCACGAGATGCTTCGGGTTGCGGTCGGCATCGACGGTGACGTAGGGCAGGTTGATCTCGGTGGAGCTGGTCGTGGAGAGTTCGATCTTGGCGCGCTCGGCAGCTTCCTTGAGCCGCTGCAGAGCCTGCTGATCCTTGGCCAGGTCGATGCCCTGGTCCTTCTTGAACTCGTCCAGGAGCCACTCGATGACGCGCTGGTCGAAGTCATCGCCGCCCAGGTGCGTGTCACCGTTGGTGGCCTTCACCTCGAAGACGCCGTCACCCAGCTCCAGGATGGAGATGTCGAACGTGCCGCCGCCAAGGTCATAGACGGCGATCTGCTCGTCGACCTTCTTCTCCAGGCCATAGGCAAGCGAAGAGGCGGTGGGCTCGTTGATGATGCGCTTGACGTCGAGGCCGGCGATGCGACCGGCATCCTTCGTGGCCTGGCGCTGCGTGTCGTCGAAGTAGGCCGGCACCGTGATGACGGCTTCCGTGACGGTCTCGCCCAGGTAGGCCTCCGCGTCCGCCTTGAGCTTCTGGAGGATCATGGCGCTGATCTCCGGCGGCGTGTAGGACTTGCCGTCCGCGAGCGTGACCACGATGCCATCGCTGGTCTTGTCCTTCTCCACCTTGTAGGGCACCAGCTTGATGGAGCGCTGCACCTCCGGGTCATCCCAGCGGCGGCCCATGAAGCGCTTGATGGAGTAGATGGTGTTGGCCGGGTTGGTGATGGCCTGGCGCTTGGCGATCTGCCCCACGAGCCGTTCGCCGCTCTTGCTGAAGGCGACCACGGAGGGCACCGTGCGGCCGCCCTCCGCGCTGGGGATGACGGTGGGCTCGCCGCCCTCCATGACCGCGACCACCGAGTTGGTGGTGCCCAGGTCGATGCCGATGATGCGTCCCATGCTGATCGTGCTCCTTGTCGTTGCCTAGTCGGTGTCGGGAGTGGTGGTGTCGTCGTCGTTGCGCGCGACCGCCACGAGAGCGGGCCGCAGCACCCGGTCACGGATCGTGTAGCCGCGCTGCAGCACCCTCGTGACCGTGCCGTCAGGCACGGAGGGGTCGTCCTCGTAGGAGATGGCCTGCTGGGTGTGCGGGTCGAATGGCTCGCCCTCAGTGCCCATGGACCGCACGCCCTCCCCTTCCAGCAGGGCGCGGAGCTTGCGGTCGATGGCGCCGATGCCCTCCAGCCAGGGGCTGCCCTTCATCTCGTCGGGCACATGCTCCACGGCAAGGTCGAAGTCGTCGGCCAACTCCAGGACCCGCAGCAGGAGCCGGTCGCTCGCGGCGGCGGCCAGGTCGGCGCGTTCATCCTCCGAGCGGCGCTTGAGATTGGCGAAGTCGGCCCGAGCGCGCTGCCAGCCGGCCTCCGACTCCTCGGCCCGTGCCAGGGCGCTCGCGAGCTGGGCCTCCAGCTCCTCGATGCGCGCGGCCGATGCTGCGCCGCTCGTGTCCAGCGCGGCGATGCGCTCCTGGGCACGGCTGCCGCCGATCGGCGGTTTGGCCGATGAAGTCGCGGGCTGCTCGACGTCCGGTTTCGGGGCGCCGTTGGTTCGATCGTTCATGCGTACAGGTGATCCACCAGTTCGTTCATGAGGCCGCGCACGTAGCGGACCGTGGAGATGGCGTGCGGATAGGCCATGCGGGTCGGGCCGATGACGCCGACCACACCGACGGCGCGGTCGCTGCGACCGTAGGGAGCCACGACGAGCGAGACGTCGGCCATCTCCTCGTGCTCGTTCTCGCTCCCGATGAAGACGCTGACGTCATCCGACTGCAACAGGCGCTCCACCAGGTCACCCATGTAGACACGATCCTGGAGCACGGCGAAGACACGCCGCAGACGCTCCGAGCGGGCGAACTCCGGCTCCGCCATGACGTTCAGGAGGCCCTCGCTGAAGACCTCCTCCACGGCCGCGGAGTCGAACTCGTGCATGAGCCGACTGATGCGCTCGATGGCCTGCGTGAAGACCGGGTCGACGATGCCGGGCTGCGCCTGAAGGGCACTGAGAGCGATGTCCACCTCGCGGGTCGTGCGGCCCACGAGCAGGCTGTCCAGCTGGCGGCTGACCTCGTCGAGATCCTCTTGGGTGTACCCCTGCGGAGGGGTCAGCAGGGCCTGCCGCACCGGCCCATCAGCCATGACCAGCACGAGGCTGGCGGAGCGCTCCGCGGTGCCCAGGATGTCCACGCGACGCACCCGGCAGGTGCGGGGCTTGGCCGGCGTGGCGATGGCGGCGGCCCGGGTGGCCGCGGCCAGCGTGGCCGCCGCGAGGCGGAACCATTGCTCGCTGGCGAACTCCACCTGGCCGAACTGGTGGCGGATCATGAGCTGCTCGACGGGCGCCAGCGCGACCGAGTCGGAGATCGACTCCACGTAGAAGCGGTAGCCGCGGTCGGTGGGCACGCGCCCGGCGCTGGTGTGCGGATGGCCCAGCAGCTCCGCCGACTCGAGCTCGGCCATGACATTGCGGACCGTGGCCGGGCTGATGGAGAGTGCGTACTTCTCCACCAGGGCCACGCTGCCCACGGGCTGGGCGGTGGCCACGTATTCCTCGATGATGGCCCTCAGGATGGCCGCCGAACGGGCCTCCAGAGGACCGGGTCGGACCTTGCGTCGGGCCATGGATCCTCGGATGCGATCGCTTCCGCTTCGATCATGGTTAGCACTCTATCGCGGGGAGTGCTAACCACGCTGACGGCATGGTAGCAGCGAGCGGGCGCGAGTGTCAACGAACCGGTCGGCTGGTGCCGTGGCCCGGCCCCGCTACCAGCTCGCCGCGGTGCCCCCCACCCGGGCAGCCGCTCGCTCCTCCGCCTCGCCGCTGGCGACGTAGGCGTGGAACGGATCGGCCGGCAGGCCGCGCGCCCGGCGCAGCTCCGAGAGCGGGCCACGCACGTCGGTGTTGAAGGCGTCCCAGAGCTGCGCGTTGGCCTCCAGGACGTCACCCCTCGCCTGGGCGGCCACGAGTGCTTCGCGGTCCACCAGGAGGGCCTTGGCGAACGTCTCCTGGAGGTTCATGACCGAGCGGATCATGGCCGGGATCTTGGGCTCGATGTTGTGGCACTGGTCGAGCATGTAGACGGTCTCCCGTGCGCAGGCCTGGGCGCCAGGATCGCCGTCGTCACGCATGGCGTTCACGAGCTCGTGCATGATGCGGAAGAGCTGGTAGGGGTCGATGGAGCCGACCATGAGGTCGTCGTCGCCGTACTTCTTGTCGTTGAGGTCGAAGGCGCCCAGCTTGCCCTCCGCCAGGAGCAGGGCCACGATCTGCTCGATGTTGACGCCCAGCGAATGGTGGCCGGTGTCCACGCAGACCACGGCGCGCTCGCCCACCCGGCGGCAGACGGCCAGTGCCTGGCCCCAGTCCTGCACGTCCGTGGAGTAGAGCGCGGGTTCGAAGATCTTGTACTCGATGAGCATGCGGGCGTGCTCCGGCAGCTCCGCGTAGATGGCCTGCAGGCCCTCCACGAGGCGGTGCCGGCGGTGGCGCAGGTCGTCCTGGCCGGGATAGTTCGTGCCGTCGCCCAGCCAGACCTTGACGGCCGGGGCCTCCATGCTGGCAGCGATCTGGCAGCACTCGATGATGGCCGCCACGGCCTTGGCGCGCACCTCGCCGGACGGGTGGCACAGTGAGCCGAGCATGTAGTCGGCATCCTGGAAGGTGTTGCTGTTGATGCCGCCCACCCGCAGGCCGCGACTCTCGATGTGGTCGCCCAGGGCCGCGTAGTCGTCCACCTTGTCCCAGGGGATGTGCAGCGCCACGGACCGCGCGATGCCCGTGTAGCGTCGCACGGTGCCGGCGTCATCGATCTTCTCGTCCACGCTGCGCGGCACGCCGGCCTGCTGCCAGACGCGGAAGCGGGTGCCCGTATTGACGAAACCCCAGGAGGGCAGCTCGATGGCGAGATCGTCCACCGCCCAGAGGAGGCGCTCCATCATGGCGCTCGAGCTGGCGTCAGGGTTCTGCGTGCCCACCATGGCCTGTCGTCCTTTCCCGGCCGCCGAAGATCGCTCTCCGCTCATCACGACCGTCTGCCGTCTGCCGTCCAAGGGTCCATCGCCCTGCTCGACATGCTAGCGGCGGCGGCGACTGTCGCGCGGCTCATCCGGCAGGCCGACGAGTGTCCCGACGCCGAGCGGCGCATGGCAGGGACCCGACCTACGGCCGGCTCTCGTAGTTCTCCCAGAGGAAGCGGCGGGGCACCTGGCCGCTCTCCTGGAGCTGGCGTGCCAGGGTCCGACCGACGTAGCGCCAGTGCCAGGGCTCGTAGCCGTAGCAGGAGACGCGCCGCTGGCCCTTGGGGTAGGACATCACGAAGCCGTACTGCCAGCCGTTGCGGGCCAGCCACTTGCCTGCGGGCGACTCGCCGAACGTCGAGGAGAGGGGCTCCCCGGGTGCCGTGGTGAAGTCGATGGTGGTGCCCAGCTGGTGCTCCGAGTGTCCAGGCCGCGCCGAGAACTTGAGGGCCTGCTCGTAGCCGCTGCGCCGTGCCCACATGGCGAACGTCGCCTCCTGGGTCTGGAAGGAGCGGTAGGCCGAGCGGACCGCCAGCGGCTTGCCGGCCGCCCGGGCTGCCGAGGCGAGCGCCGCCAGGTCCTCGATCATCAGCTTTCTGACCTGGCCGCTGCCGGCCAGGCCGGCACGAGAGACGGGCACCAGGTCCCAGGGCTCGTAGGAGCGGTCAAGGCGCAGGTTCGTGTCCAGCAGGGTGTGGCGCCACTCGCGTGTGGCGTCGTAGCGGGTGGGGTCGTCGCGGTACTCGCAGCGGGGGAGCCGGGGCGGCGGCGCGGCGTCGGGCAGTCCCGCGATCAGCGTGGCCAGCGCCGATGGGAGGTCAGGCGGTGGCACCGTTGCGGCCGTGCCCGGCACGACCCCGGCCGCGACCGGATCCTCGACGGCGGGAGCTCCACCCGTGGCGCCGGCCGGTGCCGCCATGCCAAGCACGAGCAGGGTCGTGAGCACGCCGGCCAGGCGGCGCCCGGGGGAGGTCCGTTCCATGCCCGGCATGCTACGCGCTGTGATGCCGCCCCGCAGCCGCCGGCTCCGGCAACAGACGGGAGAAGACCTCATTGGCCAGCAGGCGACCGCGCGCCGTGAGGCGCGTGCGTGGTCCCGCCGCTTCGATCAGGCCGTGCTGCCGGCCCCAGGCGAGGCCCGCGACCAGGGCGGGGTGGGCGGCCAGGTCGGCATCGATACCCTCGACCAGGCGCAGGCCAAGGATGGCGGCCTCGGCCGTGGCGGTGGCCGCGTCCATGACGTCCTCACCCCCGGGTGGCAGGCGACCGTCGGACAGCGCCGCCAGGTATCTGTCCAGCCGGGCCGCGTTCCACGAGCGCCGCTGGCGGCCGTCGAAGGCGTGCGCCCCCGGGCCGACGGCCAGCACCGGCCGGCGGCGCCAGTAGAGCAAGTTGTGCCGGCTCTCGAAGCCCGGCCGCGCCAGGTTCGCGATCTCGTAACGGCGCAGCCCGGCGGACACGGCCAGCTCATCGGTCAGCATCTCCATGTCCGCGGCGCGACCCTCGGACTGCTCGGCGATGGCGCGCGCGCGCCACGCCCGTGCACCTCGGCTCACGGGCAGGTGGTCGGCCTGCGGGCCGGAGAGGCGCGCCGCACCCGGATCGTCCAGCGTGAGCGTGTAGACGGAGAGGTGCTCGGGGCGCAGGTCGAGGGTTGCGGTCAGCGTGGACCGCCAGGAGTCGATCGTCTGGCCGGGCACGTCGGTCAGGAGGTCGAGACTGACCGACGGCAGCCCCGCCGAGCGGGCCGCCCGGACGGCCGCAACGATGTCCGAGGCCCGATGGCGTCGTCCGAGCCTGCGCAGCTCCGTGTCGGCCAGCGACTGTGCGCCGATGGAGAGGCGATTCACGCCCGCGGCACGGAAGCCGCCCAGGTCGCCCAGCTCGTCCGCTCCCGGGTTCACCTCCAGCGTGACCTCCGCGTCCATCGAGAGGCCCGGTCGCCGGCTGACCCGCTCGAGCAGCCGCCCGAGCTGCGCCGGCGAGACCAGGGACGGCGTGCCCCCACCCAGGTAGACGCTCCGAAGCGGCCCTGGCGCCCCGGCCAGCTGCCGCTCGAGGCGATCGACCCGCAGCTCCAGTTCGCGCTCGACGGCCTCCAGCAGCTCGCCGACGCGATTGCGCGGCCCGCGCGCCGCGGCCCCGGCGAAGACGACGAAGTCGCAGTACGGGCAGAGCGAGACACAGAAGGGGACGTGGACGTAGAGCCCTTCGGGCGAGCCTGGTGGGCCGGGTGCCGGCTCAGGCAGGGCGGACGGGCCCTCCGCGCCCGCGCCAGCCATCCGCGCCCGAGTTGCGCGGGTCATCGCGCGCTGGGATGACCCAGGCACCCGTGTCGGCCGTACCGCCGACCGTCGCCACGCCGGGGCGACCCTCGGTCGCCACCGGGTAGCCCATGGTCATGAACATGGCGAAGCGGGTGACGGCATGGCCCATGAAGGCCGCCGCGATGCCGGCCGTCATGAGCACGAAGAGCCCGCCCACGAGGCCGACCACGATCGCCACCAGCAAGGGCAGCAGTCCGCGGCCGGGGGCACTGACACGGACGGAGCCGGCGTAGATGAGGGCCGCGCCGATGACCGCCATCGGATCGGGCAGGTCGAGGCTGAGCAGGATGCCGAGGAGCACGCCGCGGAAGAGGAACTCGTCGTAGAAGGCCGTCCCGACCGCGTAGAGGATGCCGCCCGGGTAACGCGACGGGAGCGGGAAGCTGAGCCGGCCATGGCTCAGCAGGGCGAGGCCGAAGGCGCCCGCGATGCCACCGGCCGCGTAGACGAGGCCCAGCAGCAGCGCCTGGCCCTGGTCGGGTGCGAAGACCAGGTTGAGGTCGGCCACTGGCGAGGGGTGCAGGGCGAAGACCAGGAGGCCGAGTGCCGGGCCAGCCGCGTACCACGTGATGCGGGACAGCCACGCACGGCGGTCGCCGTCCTCGGTGTCCCACTCGGCCGCGCCGAAGCGACGGGTGTCCAGCCGCAGCAGGAACATCATCCCGGCGAACCCGACGAAGAGGAAGTACTGCAGGAAGTCCGGCATGGCCTAGCTGGACTCGCCACCTCGCAACACGGCCAGGAAGGCCTCCTGGGGGATCTCCACGCTGCCCACCCGCTTCATGCGCGCCTTCCCCTCTTTCTGCTTCTCAAGCAGCTTGCGCTTGCGCGTGATGTCGCCACCGTAGCACTTGGCGAGGACATTCTTGCGCATGGCCGCGATGGTCTCGCGGGCGATGACGTTGGAGCCGATGGCCGCCTGGATGGGCACCTCGAACATCTGCCGGGGGATGAGCGTGCGCAGCTTGCTCACGAGCTCGCGCCCGATGGCCTGCGCCTTGTCACGGTGGACGATGACGCTCAGTGCGTCGACCGGCTCGCCGTTGACGAGCACGTCGAGCTTCACGAGGTGCTCCTCGCGGTAGCCGATCTCCTCGTAGTCCATGGAGGCGTAGCCCTGGGTGCGCGACTTGAGCTGGTCGAAGAAGTCGACGATGACCTCCGCCAGGGGCAGCTCGAAGTTCATGAGCACCCGTGTCGGATCGAGGTACTCCATGTCCCGGAAGGCACCCCGGCGGTTGGTGCCCAGCTCCAGGAGCGTGCCGATGTAGCTGCTGGGGGTCACGATGCCGACCTTGACCCAGGGCTCCGCGATGGCCTCCATGTCCGACGGCCCGGGCAGCAGGGCGGGGTTCTCCACCCGCACCTCGCCGCGGCCGTGGGTCAGTGTCACGAGGTACTCCACGGAGGGGGCGGAGGCGATGATGTCGAGGTCGAACTCGCGTTCCAGACGCTCCTGGATGATCTCCATGTGGAGCAGGCCGAGGAATCCGCAGCGGAAGCCGAAGCCCAGGGCGACCGACGACTCCGGCTCGAAGCTGATCGAGGCGTCATTGAGGTGCAGCTTCTCCAGGGCGTCGCGCAGCACCGGGTAGTCAGGCCCGTTGACGGGGTAGATGCCGGCGAAGACGAGCGCCTTGGCCGGCTTGTAGCCGGGCAGGGCCTGGGACGCCGGCCGCTCGGCCGAGGTCAGCGTGTCGCCCACCTGGCAGTCGCGTACGGACTTGAGGCCGGTGGCCACGTAGCCCACCTCGCCCGGCCCGAGCACCTCCACCGGGACCAGCTGGGGCCGGAAGATGCCCAGCTCCAGGATCTCACTCTGCGCGCCGGAGGCCACGAGTCGGATGGCGTCGCCCGATCGGAGCGTGCCCTGGGCCAGTCGCACGTAGGCGACGACGCCCTTGTAGGCGTCGTAGTGCGAGTCGAAGATGAGGCCCTGAAGCGGCGCAGCTGGGTCGCCACTGGGCGATGGGACCCGCTCCACGATGGCCTCCAGCACCGCCTCGACGTTGGTGCCGTCCTTGGCCGAGACAAGGATGACCTCCTCACGCGGGATGGCCAGCACGTTCTCCAGCTCCTCGATGACGACGTCCGGCTGGGCGGACGGCAGGTCGATCTTGTTGATCACGGGGATGATGACGAGGCCCTGCGCCAGCGCCAGGTGGACATTGGCGAGGGTCTGGGCCTCGATGCCCTGCGCGGCATCGACGACGAGGACGGCACCCTCGCAGGCCTGCAGGCTGCGGCTGACCTCATAGGAGAAGTCGACATGCCCCGGCGTGTCGATGAGGTTGAGCCCATAGGTCAGGCCGTCGCGCGCGATGTGCTCGAGATGCACGGCGCGGGCCTTGATGGTGATGCCCTTCTCGCGCTCGAGGTCCATGCTGTCGAGGACCTGGCTCACCATCTGGCGCTTGTCCAGGGTGTGGGTGACCTCCAGGAATCGGTCAGCCAGCGTCGACTTGCCGTGGTCGACGTGGGCGATGATCGAGAAGTTGCGCAGGCGCGCCTGGGGGATCCGTTCCATGGGGCTGCGCGATTCTAACAAGGCGACTGCCCTGCGAGCGGAGGCGCACGACTCGAGGTGGCACGAGCGGTCAGCCTGCGCTACCATTCAGCGTCGCGCGCGTGGAAGCCGCGCCGTGGTGTCGTGTGCCCGCCAGGCGGCGGCCACGGCGCCAGCTCACCACCCAGACCTGATCGAGGACAGAACACCTTGGCCCATTCATCGCGGGGCTGGTCCGGCGCACGCACGCCGCAGGCCCTCAAGCGCGTCCGACAGTCCAACCGCCGCAACGCGATCCTTCAGCCACGCCGCTCGGCCGCCAAGACGGAGGTCAAGGACGCCCTGCAGGCGGCCATCGCCGGGGACGTCGACGCCACCCGTCAGGCGGTGGCTGAGGCGGCCGCTGCACTGGACCGCGCGGCCAAGGTGGGCGCCATCCATCCCAACAACGCTGCTCGCCGCAAGAGCCGGCTGATGCTGCGCGTCAATGCCGCCCTGGGCGGCGAGGCGCAGACCATCATGGCCAAGCCGCAGCGCCAGGTCAGCAAGAGCGCTGCTGCGAAGGCGGCCAAGGTACGCATCGCGGCCGGCAAGGCCAGCAAGGCCAAGGGCGAGCAGACGGCGGCCGGCAAGGCCCGCGCCGCGCTCTCCAAGTCCAGCCGCAGCGGCGAGGGAGCTGCCGGCGCCACCAAGGCGACCGCGACCAAGGCGACTGCCACCAAGTCGACAGCCACCAAGGCGACGGCCAGCAAGGCGAGCGCGACCAAGGCGACCGCGACCAAGGCGACGGCCACCAAGGCGACCGCGACCAAGGCGACCGCGACCAAGGCGACCGCGACCAAGGCGACCGCGACCAAGTCGAGCAGCACCAAGTCGGGCACGACCAAGACCAAGTCCTGACGGCGGTCCACGCCCTCCCCGGCGAACTCGTCGCCGCGGTCCTCGAGCCATCGAGGACCGCGGCTTCCTCATTCGAGGGGCGTGTCAGGAGGCGCCGATCGGCGTCGACTCCTCGACCCCTCCCATGGGCGGCGTGCGCACGGCCCTCCAGGTTGCCGCGACCAGCGACCCAGCCAGCGTCAGGCCGGTGAGGATGAGCAGCCAGCCACCCAGCTCCATCCAGACGGCCTGCTCCAGCGAAGCGGCGTCGCCGATGCCCTCCGCCTCCAGCGAAGCCTGCTCACCCTGGTCCACCAGGCGCGCGTAGTAGCAGTCCGGTCCCATGGTGCACTCGAGCTGGCCGCCCATGGGCTCGGGGCGGTAGCCCGAGTCGGCGTAGATGAAGAGCAGGCGGATGCCCACGTATATGAGCGCCAGGCTGAGGCCGGTCACCAGTCCCGCGAAGGCAGCGTTCACGAAGAGCCGCCACCGTGGTCGCCAGCGGTCCGACTTGTGGTTGGCGTAGAAGCCGATGACGGCTCCGGCGATGGGGGCCGAGATGAAGACGAGCGACTGCACTGCCACCACCAGGGCGAAGGAGATGGCGATGGTGACGGCCAGGCCCAGGCCCACCATGGCGGCGTAGATCGCGCCACGGTCGAGCACCCGACCGGAAGCCGGTCGGGTGCTCTCCATCAGGTCTTCTCCGAGACCGGCGTCCTCGACCGGTGCCCCGGCCGGGTCGACGGCCGGGCCGGCCTCATCGGTGCGCGGCCCTTCGATCACCGAGCGGCCTGCGCTAGGCGCCGGCCAGCGCGCTGCGACCCGGGTAGCGGGCCACGTCCCCCAGCTCCGCGTCGATGCGCAGCAGGCGGTTGTACTTGGCCACGCGCTCCGATCGCGACGGGGCACCCGTCTTGATCTGGCCGCTGTTGGTGGCCACCGCCAGATCGGCGATGGTGGTGTCCTCGGTCTCGCCGGAGCGATGACTGATGACCGCGCCCCAGCCGTTGGAGCGCGCCAGGTCGACCGCGCGCAGCGTCTCGCTGAGCGTGCCGATCTGGTTGAGCTTGATGAGGATGGCGTTGGCGGCCTTCTCCTCAAGCCCGCGGGCCAGGCGCACGGGGTTGGTCACGAAAAGGTCGTCGCCGACCAGCTGGCAGCGGTCGCCCACTCGAGCGGTCAGCATCTGCCAGCCCTTCCAGTCGTCCTCTGCGAGGCCGTCCTCAAGGCTCACGATGGGGTAGCGGTCGATCCAGTCGGCCCAGAACTCGACCATCTCGCTGGTCTTCAGCGAGCGGCCCTCCTTGGCCAGCTTGTAGGTGAGCTCACCCTCCGCGTCGGGCTCGCCATCGACGAGCTCCGTCGTGGCCGGGTCGAGGGCGATGGCGACCTGCTCGCCGGGCCGGTATCCGGCTCGCTCGACGGCCTTCAGGACCGTCTCGATGGCCGCCTGGTTGGAGGGCAGTGTGGGCGCGAAGCCGCCCTCGTCGCCCTGGCCCGTGGCCAGGCCGCGGTCGTGCAGCTCCTTCTTGAGAGCGTGGAAGATCTCCGATCCGGCGCGCAGCGCCTCGGCGAAGCTGTCCACACCCACGGGCATGACCATGAACTCCTGGAAGTCGGTGGAGTCCGCGGCGTGCTGCCCGCCGTTGAGGATGTTGAACATGGGTACGGGCAGCGTCCAGGCGCCGGCGCCACCGATGTAGCGGTAGAGCGGCAGGCCGTAGGAGACCGCCGCCGCGTGGGCGCACGCAAGCGACACGCCGAGCACGGCGTTGGCGCCCAGGTTGCCCTTGTTGGGGGTGCCGTCCAGCTCGATGAGCAGGGCATCGATGGCACCCTGGTCCGAGGCGTCCTCGCCCGAGGATGGCCGGCGCGATCGTCTCTACGACGTTGGCCACGGCCGTCTGGACGCCCTTGCCGTTGTAACGTGACTTGTCGCCGTCGCGCAGCTCGACCGCCTCGTGGGCACCCGTGGAGGCACCGGAGGGCACGGCCGCCCGGCCCACGGCCCCGTCGTCAAGGACGACGGTCACCTCGATGGTGGGGTTGCCCCGCGAGTCGAGGATCTCCTGCGCGTCGATGTAGTCGATGTTGGTCATCAGGCCACCACTTCCGGCTTGCGGTCCTGGAGGACCTTGATGCCCGGCAGCTCACGGCCCTCGAGGAACTCGAGCGAGGCGCCACCGCCGGTGGAGATGTGCGTGAAGCGCGGCGCCAGGCCGAGCTCCTCGATGGCGGCCACGGAGTCTCCGCCACCGACCACCACGGAGGCACCGGCCTCCGCGCGATCGGCCAGGAAGCGCGCCATGGAGCGCGTGCCGTCGCCGAACGTCGGCACCTCGAAGACACCCAGCGGGCCGTTCCAGAGGACCGTCTGCGCATCCGCCAGGGCCGCCTCGAAGGCCACCCGCGATTCGGGACCGACGTCCACCGCCGACCACGAGTTGGGGATCTTCTTGACGGACACGACCTTGTGCTCCGCGCCTCGGGTGACCTCCTTGGCCACCACGACGTCCGTGGGCAGGAGCAGGTCCACGCCGCGCTCGACGGCGCGGGCCATGATGCGCTGGGCGTCCTCGACGCGGTCGCGCTCGAGCAGGGACTTGCCCACGCCCAGGTCCTGGGCCGCCAGGAAGGTGTTGGCCATGCCGCCACCGATGACAAGCTTGTCGACCCGGTCGAGGAGTGATTCGAGGACCTTGATCTTGTCGGAGACCTTGGCCCCGCCGATGATGGCTGCGAACGGCCGTGCGGGGTCCTCCAGCAGGCTGGAGAGGTTTCGGATCTCACGCTCCATGAGCAGGCCCGCGTAGGCGGGCAGGAGCTCAGCCACGCCCACCGTGGAGGCGTGGGCGCGGTGCGCCGTGCCGAAGGCGTCGTTGACGTAGATGTCGCCGTAGGCGGCCAGCGCGGCCGCGAAACCCGGGTCGTTGGCCTCCTCCTCGTTGTGGAAGCGGAGGTTCTCGAGCAGCAGCAGCTCACCGGGCTTGAGGCGGTTCACGGCGTCCACGGTCCCGACGCCGATGGCGTCACCGGTGGCCGGCACGGGCCGCTTGAGGAGCTCGGAGAGGTGCTGGGCCACGGGGCGCAGGCGCAGCGCGTCGCTGACCTTGCCCTTCGGCCGCCCGAGGTGGCTCATGAGCACGACGGAGGCGCCGTGCTCGAGCAGGTAGGCGATGGTGGGGAGGGCGGCGCGGATGCGGGAGTCGTCCCGCACCCTGCCGTCCTCGATGGGTACGTTGAAGTCGACCCGCATGAGGATGCGTTTGCCCTGCGGATCGAAGTCACGGACGGTGAGCTTGTCCATGTCAGAGGCCTCGAGGTGATGGCGTCAGCGGCTCAGGCGAGCTTCTCGGCCATGAGCTTGACGAGGTCGGCGACGCGGCAGCTGTAGCCCCACTCGTTGTCGTACCAGGCGATGACCTTGATGAAGTCGCCGCCCAGGCTCATCGTGGAGGGCGCGTCGATGATCGAGCTGCGATCGTCACCCTTGAAGTCCATGGACACGAGCTGGCCGTCCTCGACGCCGAGGATGCCCTTCATGGGCCCCGCAGCAGCGGCTCGGAAGGCGGCGTTGAGCTCGTCGACCGTGGCCGGCTTCTCCAGCTCGGCGGTGAAGTCCACGACGCTCACGGTGGGCGTCGGAACGCGCAGGCTGAAGCCGTCGAACTTGCCCTTCAGCTCGGGGATGACCAAGGCCAGCGCCTTGGCCGCGCCGGTCGTGGTGGGGATGATGTTCTGGCCGGCGGATCGGGCGCGGCGCGGATCCTTGTGGGCGATGTCCAGGACGTTCTGATCGTTGGTGTAGGAGTGGATGGTGTTCATCAGGCCGCGCTTGATGCCCCAGCCGTCGTGGACGACCTTGGCCGCCGGCGCCAGGCAGTTGGTGGTGCAGCTGGCGTTGCTGATGATGTGGTGCTTGGCGGAGTCGTACTTGTCCTCGTTGACGCCCAGGACGATCGTGATGTCCTCGTTCTTGGCCGGGGCGCTGATGAGCACCTTCTTGGCACCGCCGTTGATGTGCCCGGCGGCAACCGTGGCATCCGTGAAGCGGCCCGTGGACTCGATGACGATGTCCACACCGAGGTCGCCCCAGGGCAGGTTGGCCGGATCCTTCTCGGACAGGACCTTGATCTCACGGCCGTCCACGACGATGGCGTCAGCCGTGTGCGAGACGGTTCCGGGGTAGGCGCCGTAGGTGGAGTCGCGCTTGAAGAGGAGGGCGTTCATCTCCGTGGAGACGAGGTCGTTGACGGCCACGACCTCCACCTCGGGGGTTCGCTCGATGAGCGCCTTGAGGGACTGGCGGCCGATGCGGCCGAAACCGTTGATGCCGACCCGGGTCGTCATGGGAGATCTCCTTGTCGTGGCGCCCTGCCCGACCACGTGCGCGGGCAGCAGCTGGGGTCCATAGACTGGCCGGTCAGCCGACGTCGCCCATGGCGACTCCGGGTTCCCGGCGCGATGTGGTGGCGCCCGCTGAGCCGGCGGATGCAGACTGATGGTCGCCGAGCACGACCAGCGCGGGCAGGGCCGATGCGACGAGAGGCACCGTGCCGATAAGCCCGACGTCATCGCCGAGCGCAGCCGGCACGACGCGCACCCGCTGGCCCGGGATCCGGAAGGCCGTGGCGGCCACGGCCTCGCGGGCGGGTCCCAGGAGCCGTTCACCCCAGGCGAGCGTGATGCCGCCCCCCAGGATGACGACGTCGGGGCCGAAGACGTTGACGATGGAGACGACCGCCAGGGCCACGGCGCGTCGGGCACGCTCCAGGATGGCCGAGGCGACCGCGTCGCCCTGCTCGGCAGCCTCCGAGACGTGCACGGCGGCCAGCGGCTGCGGCGCGATGCGAGCGGCGATGCGGGTCAGTGCCGGCGCCTCCGCGCCCGCGTCGATGGCGGCCAGCGCGGCGTTGGCGATGCCGGTGCCGGAGGCAAGGGCCTCCAAGTGACCTACGCCTCCGCAGCCGCACAGTGGCCCATCCATGTCCACCGTCATGTGCCCGAGCTCGCCGGCCACGCGGTCCGGGCCCACGATGGGCTGACCGCCACTGATGGCCGCGCCCCCGATGCCCGTCGAGATGGTCAGGTAGACGAGGTCGTCCGAGCCCTCCCCTGCCCCGAAGTCGCGCTCGCCCAGGATGTTGACATTGGTGTCCTTGCCGATGGCCCAAGGCAGGCCGAGGGCATCACCGATGGTCGGTGCGAGGGGGAAGCCCCACCACGTCCCGCGCAGGTTGGGCGGGTCGATGAGGGCGCCCGTCGTGGGGTCCAGCGGTCCGGGGGCCGCGATGCCGACTGCCAGCGGTGCCTGTCCGCCAGCGGCGAGGTGCTCGTCGCGCGCGGCCCGCAGCAGACCCAGGCAGTACTCGACGACGGCCCGCGTGCCATGGGCCATGGGCGTGGAGCCGGCATGCCGGGCGCTCAATCGACCATCGGGGGTGACCACGCTGGCACGGGCGTTCGTGCCCCCGAGGTCAAGGGCCAGGATCGGACCCCGGAGGGTGGCCCTGGCGAGCGATGGCAGCATGCGCGGTGTCGTGGACCTCGTATCGATCTGGGTGATGGTGACTGACCCGGGCCATGCGCGGTCTCCGGTGCACCCCAGTCTATCGGGACAGTGAGCGACCCCGGTCTCGTCGACCGGGGTCGCTCGAACGCGTCAGGGAGAAGTCGTCAGCCGCCGATGCGGAAGACGCTGCCGCCGCACTTCGGGCAGGTGCCCTTGGTGGCCGGCTTGCCATTCTTCATGGTGATCTTCTGGGGATCCTTGATCTCGACCTTCTGCTTGTCCTTGACGCAGTATGCCTCTGCCATCCCGTTCCTCCTATCCCTCCGGGTCCTCGATGGTGTGACCCGGCACCCTCTTGGACCCGGTCATCTGCCGGATCTCGACCTTCGATCAGTCGGGTTGCCGTCCTCGGCCTTACTAGAGTGCCATCTTCGGCGCCCAGTGTGACGGACGCCAGTGCAGCTCGCCCGTCCGGGACCGCTGCTCGTCCATCTCGGCCAGCACGTGCAGGGCCTCCAGCCCGGTCTCCACCAGCCCGGCCTCGGCCAGGGACCGCTGCTCGGCGGAGGCGAAGGCGCCGCTGGTGCGCTGCGCGAAGACGGTGCACACGACGCCGGCACGGCAGCCCGCCAGGGCGGCCAGCGAGAGGACCGCGGAGGCCTCCATCTCGAAGTTGACGACGCCCTGCCGGGCCAGCCGCTCCGCGAGGTCGGGGAATCGCAGGGGCAGCTGCGGGATGGGCCGGCCCTGGGCGCCGTAGAACCCGGGCGCCGTGGCGGTCAGGCCCGCATGGGCGCGATGGCCGGTGCGAGCGGCCGCCTCCAGGAGCGCGGCCACAGCGGAATAGTCGGCCACGGCAGGGTAGCCGTCGTCCACGTAGTAGGACGTCGTGGCCTCCATCCGGAGCGCGCCGGTGGTGACGATGAGGTCCCCGATGGCGATGTCCGCCCGCAACGCCCCACAGGAACCGATGCGCACGAACGTGGGCCGCGACGAGATGGCCAGGATCTCGGCCATGACGATCTCGACGTTGTCGGCGCCGATGCCGGTGGAGATGACCGAGACGCGCAGCCCGCGGTGCGTGCCGGTGACGGAGTGGAACTCGCGATGGTGGCGCTGCACCTCGACCTCGTCGAGGAGCGCCGAGATGCGGTCGGTGCGGTCCGGATCGCCCGGCAGGAGGATGTAGTCCGCCACCTCTCCCGGGCCGAGGTCGATGTGGTACTGGCGCTCCGTGTCGGGCGGCGAGACCGGCGGGTCCGCGTCAGGCACGGCGACTCCTTCCCCTTGGCCCCGCGGGAGGCGAGGCTTCCGCGGAACCATAGTCACCGCGACCACCGAGCGTCAAGACGATGTCGTGACGCCCGTTCGCTCGTCGCGGGGCGCGACCCGGTCAGCGGCGACCGGCACGCCGCCCGCGGAGGCGCACCCGCGGTTCGCCCGCGGCGAGCCCCGCCGCGTCGCCGCGCCGCCGGGGAGACCGGACTGCCCCTACCATGGTCCACATGGACGATGACCTTGCCACCCTGGACGCCATCCTGGAGGAGCACCTGGCCACCGCGACCGCCACGCGGTCGCTCCTGCCCGCGGCCGCAGAGCTGGCCCGGGACATCCGTGACGCGCTCGACGCGGGCGGCAAGCTCCTCGTCTTTGGGAACGGCGGCAGCGCCGCCGATGCCCAGCACTTCGCGGCCGAGCTGACGGGTCGCTTTCGCCGCCCCCGACGCGCCCTGCCGGCCATGGCCCTGACCGCCAACTCCTCGACGGTCACCGCCATCGCCAACGACTTCTCCTACGACGAGGTCTTTGAACGCCAGGTCCAGGCGTTCTGTGGCCCCCATGACGTGGTCGTCGGCTTCAGCACCAGCGGCAGCGCGTCATCCGTGGCCCGGGGGCTGCGCGCTGCGCGCGAGTGCGGCGCACGCACGTGGGCGCTCACCGGCGCCACCGGCGGGCAGGTCGGCGAGGCTGCCGAGCGCGGCCTGCGGGTGCCCTCCACCATGACGGCGCGCGTCCAGGAGATGCACATCACCTTGATCCACGCCGTGTCGGAACTCGTGGACCGCCACGCGGCCGAGCCGGACTAGCCCGGACTGACCTCAGGCCGTGACGGCGGCGGGGACCTCCGGGGCGTTACGGCGGCCGGGATCTCAGGCCGTGACGGCCGCGGTGACCTCCGGGGCGTGCTGCTCACGTGCCCCGACCATGTACTCGACCACCTCCGTCGTGTCGGTCTGCGAGGTGGGCATCTCCCCTACCTTCCGACCGCGATGCATGATGACGATGCGGTCGGTGATAGCGAAGACGTCCGGCAGCGTATGGCTGATGAGGATCACCGGCACACCCGCATCGCGGAGCGTGTCGATGAGCGACATGACCTTGCGCTGTTCCGGGACACCGAGGTTGTTGGTGGGCTCGTCCATGATCATGAGGCGAGCGTTCCAGTAGATGGCGCGGGCGATGGCTACCGCCTGCCGTTGCCCGCCGGAGAGCTTCTCGATCTCCAGGCGCATCTGGGGGATCTTGATGCCGAGCCGTTGCAGGATGGCATCCGACTCTCCGCGCATGGCCTTGTCGTCGAGCGTCTTGACGGCGCCCAGCAGATGACGCTTCTTGACCTCCCGCCCGAGGAAGATGTTGGCGCTCACGTCGAGGTTGCCGGCCAGGGCCAGGTCCTGGTAGATCGTCTCGATGCCCGCCGTGCGTGCCTCGATGGGGCGCGAGAAGTGGACCTCCCGGCCCTCGAAGAAGATCTGGCCGGCATCGGAATGGTGAACGCCGGAGACGCACTTGATGAGCGTGGACTTGCCGGCGCCATTGTCGCCGACGAGGCCGACGACCTCGCCTGGGTAGACGTCCACCGAGACGTCGTTGACGGCCGTCAGGCCGCCGAAGCGCTTGACGAGGTTGCGAACGGAGAGGAGCGGCTCGCTGCCCGAGGATCGCACGTCGTTCATTGGCTGTCCGCCCTTCCGATGACGAGGTCGCGCGCCTGGTCGATGAGCACGGCCAGGATGACGACGATGCCGATGACGATGTACTGCCAGAACGGCTCCACGTTGAGCATCACGAGTCCGGTCGTGAGGACCGCGATGAGGAGTGCGCCGATGAGCGTTCCCATGATGTTGCCCCGCCCGCCCATGAGGCTCACGCCGCCGATGACGACCGCCGCGATCGAAGACATCAACAGGGCCTCGCCTGCGATCGAGGAGCCGCCGGCGAAGCGCGCCGTGTGCAGCACGCCCGCGATCCCGGCCGTCATCGCCGAGCCCACGTAGATGAGGATGGTGAGGCGATCCACGGGCACCCCGGCGCGCAAGCGACGCCTCACGGTTGCCGCCGACGGCGTAGGTGTGCCGGCCCGGCTGCGTGCGGTGCAGGATGAAGGCGGCGATGGCGACGGCCACCGCCGTGAGGACCACGGGCCAGGAGAAGACACGGTCGAGCTGGCGCAGCGCGAGGTCAGTCACCTCGGGCTTGAAGATGAAGGCGAGGGCCCCGTTGGCCCAGTCGACGTAGATGAGCGATTCGTTCCCGAACGTGCGCATGCCGTCCGGCTGCTGTCCAACGACGTTGCCGCCGGAGAGCAGGAAGGCCACCCCACGCGCGACGAACGACATGCCGAGCGTGACGATGAACGCCGGCACGCGCAGCTTGGCGATGATGAGGCCGTTGACCAGACCGAAGGCCATGGCCACTCCGGTGCCACCGATGAAGGCGGCGCCGATGGCCGCGATGTCACCGCTGCCGGCCTCTACGAATCCACGCGCCACGAGGGCTGCCACCACCGAGGAAAGCCCCATGATCCAGCCGACCGAGAGGTCGATGCCGCCGGAGATGATGACGAAGGTCTGGCCGAGACCCATGAGCAGGATGGGCGTGATGGCCACCAGCACGTTCATGATGTTGCGCAAGGAGAGGAAGTTCACCTCTCCGTCGGTGGTGACCGTGACGCTGACCCAGAAGAACGCCACCACCCCGAACAGGAACACCCAGGCCCAGAAGCGGCTGATGGCCAGGATCAGGCGACGCTGCCGGTCTCGCGGCGACTCAGGCGCCACGACCGCGACCTCAGACGGGGACGTCATATTCGACCCTCGCAAGATGGGGAGGTCCCGGTGGCTGGGAGCCGTGAGCCCCCAGCCACCGTGTGGTCCGCTATTCGGGGACCTTGTAGATGAACCGGGCGACCTCAGGGTCGTCCACGTTCTCTGCGTCGATGACCGCGAAGCCGGTCGTCACGTGCTTGGGCAGGCTGGAGACGCCAGCGGCGTCGGCCATGCAGAAAGCCACGCCGAGGTAGCCCATGTCGTAGGGCTTCTGGGCGATGACGAGGCTGACGACGCCGTCGTTCAGCTGCTCGATGGCGAAGTCGGTCGCGTCGAAGGCGATGACGTCAACGACACCGCCGAGGCCGGCGTTCACCACGGCCGTTCCAGCACCGACGGCGCTGAAGACGTTCACGCCGAAGATACCGCCCAGGTCGGGCTCCCGCTGCAGGACCGCGGTGGTCTGCTCGGCGGACGTGTTTGCGTCGTCCAGGTTGTAGTCCTCACCGATGATCTCGATGCCCGGGAACTCGGCGATGCCTTCCCGGAACCCCTGGCTGCGCTGTTCGGTGGTGCTGGCGCCCTCATTGGTGTTCTGGATGTAGGCGCTGCCCTCGCCACCGAGGTTCTCGGCCAGTGCGCGTGCTGCGATCCGACCACCTTCGACGTTATCCGACCCGATATACGAGAGCGGGAACGTCACGGGGCCGTTCACGTAATTGCCATCACCGAGGAAGGTGTCTACGGTCACGACCTTGATGCCGGCGTCGATGGCCGACTGCAACGGCGCGACCATCTGCTCCTTGTCGGTCGGGGCGGTGATCAGGCAGTCGATGTCACCCCGGGCGACCATGGCGTCCAGGATAGGCGTCTGGACGGTGGGACCCCAGGTGTCCGGGTACTGCGAGACGACCTCGAGGCCGTAATCCTCCACGGCCTTGTTCACGCCCAGCTCCATGACCTGGTAGAAGGGGTCGACGACGCCGGGCAGGAAGCCGATCTTCGGCTTCTCGACGTCCTGTGCGCTCGCGGCTGGCACCATGGCCAGCATGAGCACCGCGGCCGACCCGAGCGCTACGAATGGTCTCTTCACGTTCATCCTCCGCTGTTCTCCATTGCCTCACGAAGACCGCTGACCGTTCCTGCCCTGGCAGCCTCCTCTCTGACCCTGGGGACCTCCGTGTCCCAACGGGGACTGATACCTGAAGTCTAGGCATGCATTCGTTGTCAGACAGGGCCGATCCGCACGCCGTCCGCGGGGCCGTTCGAATCGCCTGCAGCCGGCCGGTCGGGTGAGACGCGGCGCGCCAGGTGCCATCGCCCGCCCAGGCGCGGCCATGCCATCGACACGACCGCGCCGCCGAGCAGGAGGACCGCCAGCCCGGCCAGCGCCGACGCCAGCGGGAGAAGCAGCGGCCACGCCAGGCCGGACCGGGTGTCCGCACCATGGCTCTCTCCGACGGCCGGGAAGATCTCCGGCAGCACCGCGGATGCCAGGCCGGTCGGCTCGCTGGGCGCCGCCCTCACGGTCGAGTCGGCGACAGCGGTCCGGCGCACGTCCGCGGCGGTGCGCACGACCACTTCGAGCCCGCCGGGTCGTGCCCGCACGTGGCCCACGACATTGAGCACCTCCTCGACCTGCAGCGCGGGTTCGAACGGCTCGACGGCAGCCGCGAAGCGCACGTCGGCTTGCGCAGTGCCGTCGTCCAGCGTGAGCCGTCGACCGTCGATGCGTTCGACGCGGCCGCCGATCCGGACCAGCCTGCCAGCAAGGTCGGGGAGCGCATCGAGGCTCGTGCCGGGCACGGCCGAGGTGCCTGAACCGCTGGGGCCGCCGAGGGCAGCCGGGTCGTCCGCCCGGCCATCGGTGCCGGGATCGGAGTCATCGCCAGGTGGGGCACTTCCGAGCTCAAGGTCTCGGGTGGACCTGGGTGCGATGGCGAACCGCTGATCAGAAGCGCTGGGATGGGCGCGCTTGACGATGCCGATGACCCGTGCTGAGCGGCCGGGTTCCAGCCCGTCTGCCGAGGTGCCGCTGCCGGAGAGGCCGACGATGGGCAGGTCACCGGCGGCCCCCAGCGTGGCCTCCGCGCGCCAGACGTCCCCGTCCCGTTCGACGTCCAGGAGGCGGACCGTGACCGCCACGAGTCGCCACTCGTCGCCCGCCTCCGGCGGACGATGCAGGATGGTGGGGGCGGCGTGTGACTCCCGCACCCGTTGCGGTGCCTCCTCCGCCGCGAGCTGGCGTCCCTCGTACCAGGTCCCCACCTCACCGGAGGCACGGATGACGGTGCCCACACGAGCCGGTGCGGCACCATCGGGGTAGCGAACCAGGATGGCGCCGCTGCCGTCCTCGACGGTGACCCGTCGGCCTTCGGAGTCGATGAGGCCCGCGGCCGACGTCACGGTACCGACGATGGTCACCTGTTCACCCGGGGCGGCTCCACTGATCCGCCCACGCGGAGGGCGACCCCGCGGCGGCTCGCCCCCAGGTGGGCCCGGGTCAGGTCGCGGTGTGCCCTTGGGTGGCTCTGCGGCCGAGACCGCGATGTCGGATGCATCCCTCGGCCAGATGCGGTAGCCATCGGCGGCACCCACCCCGCTGGCGCGCTGGCCGACGATGCCGGTGACGGTCATCTGCTGACCTCGCTGGACGGTCGCCGGGTCCAGGCCGAGCGCGGCATGCACGTACACCTGCGCCGTACCCTGCTCGTCGCGGACGGTGATGGCGAAGGCTCCGCCAGAACGCCCGTCCACGAGGACGACCGTCGAGTCCAGCTTGGCGAGTTGGCCCTCGACATCCTCGTCGATGTCCTGGCTGTGGAGAGTCAGCGGCGCAGGGAGCCCGCCGCTGCCCATGGCTGTGACGTCGGACGCGTCGAGCGGGCGCAACTCCAGGTTGCCGTAGGGGGCTGACAGCTCGCCGCGAACCTGCACGATGCGACCACGCGGCACTTCCACGGCTGGGTATCCCTCGGGCAGCCGCACGAAGATCCCGGCACTGCCGTCCTGGATGACCATCGTCCGTTCGTTGAGCAGCCGTCCGGGCTCCACGGTCACGACGCCGGTGACCAGCGGCCTTGCGCCGACGGGGAGCGCACGCGCCTCCGCGATGGTCACACCGGTTTGCGGCCCATCCGTGGGCGCGGGGGTCGCGGTAGGGCGTGGCGACGGTGTCGGCCTGGGGGTGGCCGTGGGCTTGGGGGTGGCCGTGGGCTTGGGGGTGGCCGTGGGCTTGGGGGTGGCCGTGGGCGTGGGTGTCGAGGTCGGCCTCGGGGTGGCGGTCGGCGTGGGTGTCGGGGTCGCCCTCGGGGTGGCGGTCGGCGTGGGTGTGGGGATCGCTGTCGGCTCGGGCGTGGGCTCGGGGGTCGGGTCCGAGGTCGCTGTCGGCTCGGGCGTGGGCTCGCGAGTCGGGTCTGAGGTCGGCGTCGGCTCCGGCGTGGGCTCTTCGGTCGGGCCAGGCGTCACGTTGGGGGTCGGCTCCGGCGTCACGTCGGGCGTGGGCTCCGGGGTCGGGTCCGGGGTCGCCGTCGGCTCGGGCGTGGGCTCCGGGGTCGCCGTCGGCTCCGCCGTTGGCTCGGGCGTCGGCCCGGGATCCCTGGCCGAGCCCTCCGGGATGGGCATCGCGTCGACGAAGGTGTCAGCAGCATTGTCGTTGGTGTCGCGACCGTTGCCATCCGGCCCCCCCGGGAGGCGCGCCAATGACGAGCCAGCGGGAGGCGCCGTGCCCGGCACACCCTCCACGAACGAGGATGCCGCGCTGCCCCACGACAGTGAGTCGATGACGCCGCCGCCCACGACCCGCAGCACCAGCGACCCGCCAGTCGCGCTCAAGCCATTGGTGTAGGTGTGGTCAGCCACGCCGGCGTAGGCGCCATCAGCGTTGGCGACCAGGAGGTGATCGCGGGGCGCGAGTCGACGGTCGGACCAGCGGTGCTTCGTCGTGACCGTGCCCCCGGTGGCCGTCACGTAGACGAGCTCCAGGCCGCCGAGCTGGACGGCCAGGTCGCTGCCGTTGTAGAGCTCCACGTACTCGTCCGATGCCGTGGCGCCGCCGGTCACGACCTCACCGACCAGCACGTCCGCAGAGGGTGGCCAGTCGGGTGCGGCCCGCGCCGGGCCAGACGCGCCGGGCATGGCTGGCAGCGCCATCGCCAAGCCCACTGCGAGGGGCAGCATCGTTCGCCATCGCCGGGACATCGTCGACCTCCAAGACCGGCGGGCAGCGGCGGGTGGCCATGGACGCAGCCGGGCGGGACGGTCGGAGCGCCAGCATCGCCCGCCGCCCTTATGGCCCGCTTATGTCGCTGTGGGGAGCGCCGACCACAGGCTCGGAAGACCGACCTGCGGTACCATCGCCGGGTTCCATCACGTCGCAAGGACCGATCAAGCGTGCCCCAGACCAGCAACAACCGCATCCGCGCCAAGGACACCAGCCGCGCCGTGGCACGCCGTCGCTACCGCGAGGAACAGCGCGCCGCCAGCGCAGAGGCTGAAGACACCGAGATCGCGGCGGCCGCTGTCACGGACGCGCCGCCGTCGCGGTCGGCATTCGCCATGCCGGACGTCATGGCCGACATCCGTGCGCTGCCGGAGGTCTTCCGCAAGCCCCTCGTCTGGCTGCCGTTCGGGATGCTGGTCGTGGCCTTCGTGCTGGTGCTGCTCATCGTGGAGGAGGCGGTCCCGGCAGGCGCCCCGAGTGACATCGCTGGGCTCTACGTCAGCCTCACGCTGCCACCCACCTCCCTCTTCGTCTTCTTCATCGGCGGCTTCGTGGCCACGCGCGCCTCGTACCTGGTCGGAGCGCTGCTGGGGGCCTTCGACGCCCTGCTGCTCACGATCCTCTACCTGATCGCGCCGTCACTCTCCTCGAATACCCAACTGCAGAACTCGGGCCTCACCGCGACGCAAGAGCAGGGCTCCACCGTCACCCTCGGCTCGCTGGTGCCCCTGTGGGGCATCGCCATCGTGGTGGGCATCCTGGCGGCCGCCTTCGCGGCCTGGTACAAGCGGTTCCTGCGTTCCTCCCAGGAGCGTGCCAAGGCCAATCGAGCCCTGCGCGAGCAGGAACAGGCACGCAAGGCCAAGGAACAGGCCAAGGCCGACAAGCAGGCTGCCAAGGACATCCGCCGCTCCTAGCACGGCCTCACGGTCGCGGCTCGGGTCGGCCGCGCCCGACCGGACGGTGGCCCACACCGGAGGTGCACGATGACAGCGAACCGAACGACGCAGATCCAGGGCCTCGGTGCGGCTGTCCTCATCGGCGTGGCCATCCTCGGCCTACCCTCGACCGGACGGGCCGCACCCGAGGAGACCGCCTCGCCGGGCGAGTCGGTCGAGGACATGGCGCCCGCCATCCTCGATCGCGTGGAGCGCATCCGCGGCCTTGAGGCCACCGCTGAGGTGCCGGTCAGGACCGTGGACCCGGAAGTCTCCGCCACCGAGCACCTCGCGGCCATGAAGCCCGATGACCTCGCCCAGCTGCGCACGGACGAGATCCTGCTGACGCGACTCGGGCTCTTGCCCGAAGGTACGGACCTGCTGGAAATGCTCGAGTCGCTGGCCAGCCAGGGCGTGGCTGGGTACTACCGCCCGGAGCAGGGCGACATCGCCGTGGTCGATGTCGGCGGCCTGCCGGATGCCTTCACCCCCTGGGTCGTGGCGCACGAGTATGTCCACGCCCTCCAGGACCAGCACTACGACATCGAGGCCACCATCGATGCCGCGCCCCTCGGTGACGCACAGACCGCAGTAGCCGCCCTCGTGGAAGGCGATGCCACCCTGCTCATGACCGCGCTCGCCATGAGCGATGCCTTTGCCGGCACGGCCATGCCGATGCCCGACGAAGCAGCCGCCATGGAGGTCGACACATCCGACCTTGGCCCCACGGGCCCGCTGCTGACGCGGGAGCTGCTCTTCCCCTACCTGGACGGGCTCTACTTCACGCAGCGCATGTGGGGGCGCGGTGGCTGGGACGCTGTGGATGCCGTCTGGGCCGACCCGCCCCGCTCCACCGAGCAGGTCATGCACCCGGAGCGCTATCCGGTCGATGAGCCGGTCAGCGTTGGACTGCCTGACGTCGCCGGCCGCCTCGGCAAAGGCTGGGTAGCAGGTCCGCAGACCACCATGGGCGAGTTACGGCTCAGCATCCTGGTAGCTGGCAACGAAGACCACGTGATCCCCGAGTTGCCCCTGGCCGCCATCCGGCTGCCGAATGCCGAGGCTGCTGAAGGTTGGGGCGGCGACCGCGTGGTGACCGCGGAAGGTCCGCGGGGGGCGTGGGTGGTCGCGTGGCAGACCGCCTGGGACACGCCCGCCGATGCCGCCGAGTTCGCCGCCGCGGCTCGCGAGGCCATGCCGGGCTGGGCGGACGTCCAGTCAGTCATGGAGGGCGTCTCCATCTCCGACGACGTAGCGGCCGATCGGGGCGTGCTGCTGCTCGTGGCCGATCGGGCCAGCACCCTGCGCAAGGCGACGCAGGCGTTGACGAGCCGCTGACCCCGTCGAGCGACACTCAGCCGGCGCGCCGTCCGCCGGCGTAGCCCAGCTGGCGGACACCATCTGGCTGCTCCGGGCCACCGTGGCCACGGCAGGCGTCCACGAGGGGGGCGATGCGTCGGGCCACGACGTTGACGACACCGGCCTCCACTTGCAGGTCGCCCTCCACGTAGAGCAGGGCATGGCGGCGCACCACGCCCCGCAGGCGTCCCCAGGTCCGTGGCCAGAGCGTCACGTTGGCCATGCCCGTCTCGTCCTCGAGGGCCAGGAAGACCGTGCCCTTGGCGGTCATGGGGTGCTGGCGGGTGACGACCAGACCGCCGATGGCCACGCGGCCGGGACGACGGTCCGCGAGCGCCGCCAGTGGCAGGACGCCGAGCGCCTGGAGCGACGGCCGATAGAGCTCCATGACCTGGCGCCGCGCATCCAGGGAGAGGATGGCGTAGGCATCGCCGAGGCGCTCCAGCTCCGTCGGCGCCGGCAGGACCGGGGCCGCGGTAGGCGGCAGGCGGATGTCCAGCGGCCGGCCCGGCGCCCGATCCGGGACCGCCGAGCGGCCGTTGCTCCTTCCCCGTGCTGCGCCCATGACCTCGCGCAGCTGCCAGAGCGCCTCCCGCCTCGGCTGGCCCAGGGAGTCGAGCGCGCCGGCACGGATGAGGCGCTCCACCAGCTCCTCCGGCAGGTCCGTACGAGCCACAAGGTCGGCCAGGGACCGGAAGGGGCCGCCGCGGGCCCGCTCGGCATCCAGCGACTCCCCGTCCGCCTCCCCGATCCCCTTCACCAGGTGCAGGCCCAGGCGGATGCCGTAGCCGCGCGCCGAGGCGGCCGCGAAGCGGTCGCGAGCCCGCGTGTCCGGCACCACGACAGCGGCCGAGTCCACCACCTCCGGCCGTCGATCGATGCCTGCCCCCGCCGGCAGCGGTGTGCCCGGCAAGCCGACCCACTCGGTCGCGGTGCGGAGGCGGCTGGCATTGACGTCCACCGGCAGCACGGGCACGCCGTGGCGCTTGGCGTCGTTGGCGAGCACTTCCACGGGGTAGAAGCCCATGGGCTGGGCATTGATGAGGCCGGTGACGAACTGGGCGGGGTAGAAGAGCTTCAGGAAGGCCGACTCGTAGGCCGTCCGCGCGAAGGCTGCCGCGTGGCTCTTGTTGAAGCCGAAGCTGGCGAAGCCGGCGACCCTGCCGAAGAGCTCCTCCGCCTGCTCGAGAGTCAGGCCGCTGGTGGCCAGGCAGCCTTCCACGAATCGCGCGTGCAGCTTCTCCATCTCTCGCTGCGAGCGCCACGTGCCCATGGCCCGACGGAAGCCGTCCGAGTCGGCCGCGCTGAAGCCGGCGACCTCGATGGCCACCTTCATGACCTGCTCCTGGTAGAGGATGACGCCCAGGGTCTCGGCCAGGATCGGCTCCAACGAGGGGTGCAGGTAGGTCACCGGCTCCAGCCCCTGGCGGCGGCGCAGGTAGGGATGCACGGCGTCACCCTGGATGGGCCCGGGCCGGATGATGGCCACCTCCACGACGAGGTCGTCCAGCGTCTCCGGACGGCTCTTGGGCAAGGTCTGCATCTGGGCGCGCGATTCGATCTGGAAGACACCCACCGTGTCCGCGGCGCGGATCATGCGGAAGACCGCGTCGATGTCCTCCGGCAGCCGGTCCAGGTCCAGGCAGACCGCGCAGTCGGCGCGGATGTCGCGCAGGGCGTCGTCGATGGCTGAGAGCATGCGCAGGCCGAGCAGGTCCAGCTTGATGAGCTTCATCGTCTCCACGTCGCGCTTGTCGAACTGGACGACGACCCGGCCGGGCATGGTGGCGCGCTCCAACGGGGCGATGTCCACCAGCGGCGCGCGGGTCACGAGCATGCCCCCGACGTGGATGGAGAGGTGGCGCGGCCGGCCGTCGATGCGGCCGCACAGCTCCAGCCAGCGGTCCCAGGGCGAGAGCCCCAGCGTGGAGCCCCGCCCGCGCGGCGCCAGCGGGTCCAGCTCGATGCCGCCCAGGCTTGTGGCGAGGATGCGGCGCTCGCTGGCAGGCGTGTCCCCGGGTCCACCCTCATCGTCGCTGGGGCCGGGCCGGATGTCGGCGACCGGCACCAGTCGACGCAGCTCGCCCATCTCGTCGAGCAGCCGCCGCGTCCCGGGGTCGCCATCGGCCGGGGCAGCGAAGAACTCCGCGAAGCCGCCGTCCGTCTCCAGGTCGCGGCGAACCATGACGGAGTCGTACGTCTCGAGCGCCTTGGCCACGCGGTCCACGAGCGGTCGGGGGAAGCCCAGCGCGGCGCCCACCTCGCGGACGGCCGAGCGGGCCCGGTAGGTGACGACGTTGCAGACCATGCCCGTGTGGGCGGCACCGTAGCGCTCGTAGACGTAGGCGATGACCTCCTCCCGACGCGAGGAGGCGAAGTCGATGTCCACATCCGGGTAGCTGGTGCGGCCCTCGTTGATGAAGCGCTCGAAGAGGAGCTCGTGGCGGATGGGATCCACCCGCGTGATGCCCAGGGCGTAGGCCACGATGGAGTCGCCGGCACTGCCGCGACCCTGGGCCGGGATGCCGCGCTCCCGACTGAAGCGCATGAGGTCCCAGCAGATGAGGAAGAACTCCGCCAGGCCGGTGCGCTCGATGACCTCCAGCTCGTGGGCCATCTGCTTGAGTACGCGGGGCGTCATGGGGTGGTAGCGCTGCCGGACGCCGTCGTGGCAGAGCCGCTCGAGGTACGAGAATGGCGTCTCGCCACTCGGTACCGGGAAGCCCGGGAAGCGGTAGCGCTCGAACTCCAGCGAGACCTGGCAGCGGGCCGCCACCTCGCCGGCCCGTGCGATGCCCTCCAGCCAGGCAGCCCGCACGAGGGGATCGCCTGAGGGGTCGCCGGGCGGCAGGGCTGCCAGCTCCGCCCCGCTCTTGAGGGCGTACTCCGCATTGGGACGGCGCAGGTGGGCACTGGCATCCAGGTCCCGACCGTGACGGATGGCCACGAGCACGTCCTGCAGCTCGCGGTCCGAGCGCCACGCATAGTGCGCGTCGTTGGTGACCACGGTGGGCAGGCCGGTCTCATGGGCGAGGCGGGCCAGCTCCGCCACCAGCCAGTCGTCATCCGGCAGGAGGTGGTGCTGGAGCTCCACGTAGAGATGCTCGCCCGACCCGACCAGCCAGGCCAGCCGCTCCAGCGCGGCCCTGGCGCCCTCCCGGTCACCGACGAGCAGCCGCCGAGAGAGCTCCCCGTGGCGGCAGCCCGTGAGTACGACGAGGCCACCGACGTGCTCCCGGAGCAGCACGTGGCTGAAGCGAGGCACACCCTTGCTGCCGGCCATGTGAGCGTGGCTGGCGAGCCGGCAGAGGTCCGTGTAGCCGGCCTGGCTCGCCGCCAGCAACGTGAGGTGCGGCCCAAGCTCGCGGGCCCGGACGCCTCTCAGATCCTCCCGACGTGGCTCGCGGTGGCCCGGTGGCCGTGGCCGGGAGACCACTGGGCGCACCGGCTCCCCTGCCCTGCCCGAGACCGCCAGCGATGAGACCGTCGAGGCGCCGAAGGCCGCCGCGGGCCCGAAGGCCGTCGCGACGCTTGCTGCGCGCCGCCTCGATGACTGGCGGGGTGGCACCACGATGCCGCGTGGATCGTCCGTGACCGCATCGACCAGCTCGACCTCCATACCCACGACGGCATGCAGGCCTGCCTCCCTGGCCGCCGCCGCGAAGCGCACCGCGCCGTAGAGGCCCTGGTGGTCCGTGACGGCGAGGCCAGAGAAACCCAGCTCCAGCGCCCGCTCCACGAGATCATCCGCCGGCGATGCCCCGTCCAGGAACGAGAAGTCCGTGTGGCAGTGCAGCTCCGCGAAGGCCGTGGTCACCTATCCGATGATAGAACATCTGTTCTATCGGAAGAGTCCCGCCTTGACCTGGCTGGTGCGCCCTGTCAACACCCTGGTCGTGCGGGTAAGATGACGACAGTGGCAGTCAGGGGCCTGCAAGCGTACGCCGTGCCCTCGGCGCGAGCGGGCCAGCAACCAGACCCCTCGGCGCGCCGTGATGTCCTCTCCGGGCTTCTGACGGCGAGTTTCCTGCTGGCCGTCATCTCCGTGGTCTTGCTCATCGTCCTCGCCGCCCCGGAGTACGCCGCGCCGGCCGCCGGCGCGGCTGACAACGGCGCCGGGGGCCCTGCCGCGCCGGGCGCCGCGGTCGATGCATCCTCCGGCTCGCCCAGCGCGCTGGCGCCGGCCGCCATGGCCACGCCCACCTCGCCCGATCCGGGTGCCCTGAAGGGCTACCGCTGGCCCGTCCGGGGCGGCATGGTGGCCGACTACTACGACTGGGCTGATGATGGCCGCTTCGTCATCGACGGCCGACGCGTCCATGCCGGCCTCGTCATCACGTGGTTCGAGGGCGCCATCGTGAAAGCGGCGCACGGAGGCACGGTGGTGAGCGCCGGTCGCGCGTGGGAACGCGAGGTCGGCTATGACGGCACGCTGGATGACCTCTACGCACGACAGAAACGCAAGGGCGAGCCGGCGACGCTGGGCGTCGTCGTGGATGACGGCAACGGCTACCGGAGCGTCTACAGCAGCCTCCAGGATCTCCGGGTCAAGGCCGGTGACACGGTCAAGGCGGGCACCATCATCGGTGCCATGAGCCGCGATGAAGGCCGCCAGATGATGCGCTACCAGCTCGTGCGCATGGACGGTGCCTGGCTGAAGGTTGCCGATCCCGAGCGCGAGCGCGGCTACCCGGATTACGCCCGGGAGCACGTCGACCCACTCGCCGTGCTCAGCCTGGACCCGGTCAGACGGGCTCGCACGGACAAGCCCGTACCGCCCGCACGACCGCCCCGCCTGAGCGAGTACTGATCGATCCCTGGACGCCGCTGGCCGCCGGCTCCCGCTGGCCACGGTCAGTCATAGAGGCGCTCGAGGTGCCACGTGCCGTCCAGGCCGTCCCGGTAGACGAGCGCCAGCAGCCGTGGGCCGACGACCTTGAAGTAGTCCCGCACGAGCGGCCGGCGCCACCAGGACTCCTCGATGCGCCAGTGGTTGCAGGTCTCGACAGCCTCACGGACGCCGGGCCAGCGCAGCCGCGACGGCCAGCCGCGGGCATCCACCTCCACCTCGATGACGGGGTGCTGGCCGAGCAGCCTGGTCACGGCTCACCGGCCGCGCGCCAGCTGAAGCGCTGCTCCGCGAGGAGCGCCTCCGGGTCACCGCCGGCGGCGCGCAGGATGCGATCCTCACCGAAGCGGATGGCCAGGCTGGCGAGCTGCCACCCCAGGCTGGCGGCGCGGGCCGGCTGACGGTCGAAGAGCGCCAGCTGCTGGCCGGCCTCCGGCGCAGCACCCTCCAGCTCCAGGCCCAGGCGCTCCACGGGTGCCGCGGGCGGCTCTGCCTCCAGTCGAGCCATGAGCAGCCGCTCCAGCAGGCCGGGCGCCGCCGCCGGCTCTGGCAGCGCCTGGCGGTAGCGGAGGATGGCCGGCTGTGACCGGCGGCGGGGTGGATCCAGCCACAGCGTGAGCGTGGCCCGGGCCGCGCCGGCACCGCGCGCCGAGAGCTGCTCGCAGAGCGTCCCGCAGAGCTGGTGCAGCACGAACCGCAGCGGCTCCGACGTCTCCGCCGCCGGCTCCAGCGCGACTTCAGCGGACAGGCGCTCCACCGGGCGCCGTGGACGCAGGGGCCGCCGATCCAGGCCCCGGACCAGGTCGTGCAGGCCGGCACCCTCCGCGCCGAAGCGGGCGATGATCGCCGAGCGGTCCAGCGCCGCCAGCTCCCCCATCCGCCGCAGGCCCAGCACGCGCAGGCGCTCCTGCGTCTCCGCAGTGGCCGGTAGCAGCGTGAGCGTCAGTGGTGCCAAGAAGGCGGATTCCTCCCGCCAGCCACCGCTGGGGATGGCGCCGACCCCCACGCGAGCCGCCACCGCGGCCCCGAAGCGCGTGTTGCCGATGCCCGTCCGGGGCCGCCCGGGCAGCCAGGGCTCCACGAGTGCCAGTGCCTGGCGAGTCAGCGCAGTCTCGTCACCCCAGAGGCGGGTCAGCCCCTCGATCCCGATGAGGATGCGCCCGAATGAGGGGGCAGCGGGATCGACCTCCCCCTCCACGGCCGGGGCCAGGGCGCCGAGCGCCTCCAGGGCAGCCTCCAGAGGCCCCGCCAGCGCGGCCGCATCCGGTGGCAGGAAGAGCGCTTCCGGGGCCAGGCTGTGGGCCGTGCCGAGCGGCTGACCGCGGCGCACGCCCAGGGCGCCCGCCGCCGGGCTGTGGTCCAGCACCCGGCCCGTATCCCAGGGCCGTCCGCCGAGGACGACCAGCTCCTCGGGCCCTGCGTCGCGACCGAGGGCCAGTCGGAGCGGCAGGTGCGGCCAGTCCAGGTACAGCAGGCGCATGGGAGGCTCGATGGCACGCGTTCCGCAGGACCGCGCTCACGCCGGGACCAGTCGTGGCCTGGGAGCCCGCCGTCCCGGACCGGCCCCTCCTGCACGGCCGGGTACCGGTGCCAGGGGTGCTGGCGCCAGGGGTACCGGTGCCAGGGGTGCTGGCGCCAGGCGCGCGGACGCCAGGCTGACAGCGCCGTCCGAAGCCAGCCGCTGCGTGGCCACGGCCCGCTCTCCGTCCGGCAGGTACCGGATGTCCAGGTCCACGCTGCGCCCGGGCGGCCCATAGCGATTCTTGGCCACGGCGACGGTGGTCCTCTGGCCGATCACGTCCCGGCCGAGGCGCAGCCAGGCACGACGTTCCAGCTCCAGGCGCAGCCCGCTGGCCTGGTCCAGGGGTGAGGCCCGGAGTGCTCCACCAGCCATGGCCGGCTCCAGCACCATCAGGCGCGCGCCCGATCGGCGAGCATGAGCCGCCAGGCGACCAAGCTGACCGTCCACCCGGACCTGCCGGCGGACCGGCAGGTCCACCACGAGCAGGCCCAGGCAGTGGCCTGAGAGCAATGACCCGGCCAGGGCCAGGCCCTCCATGACATCAGCGGGGCGGATGACCAGCAGCCAGCGCAGGTCCACACCACGGCCCATGGCCTCCACTGGATCGAGGGCCCGCGTCACGTCCAGCCAAGCCACGATGTCACCAGCCGCCTGGGCCTCCGCGACGCAGCGCAGCGCCAGCGTGGTCTTGCCGCTCGATGGTCCGCCTCGCACGACGACGCTGGCCTCACGCGGCAGCCCGGCCGGTCCCAGGATGGCATCCAGGTCCGGGAAGCCCGTGGAGATGACATCTACCGGAGCGCCCTGCGGTAGCTCCACGCGGGGGTCGGGGTGTGCAGCCAGCGCCAGGGCACCATGGATGGCGGTGTCCGAGTCGAGCGGGGACGCGAGGGAGTTGGCCCCACGACCGTCACCCAGGCGCACGATGGCACGTCCCCAGCGGGTCTGGAGGGTCGCGAGGGCATCCCTGAGAGGCTCGACGGGTCGTTCCATGGCTCGGCGAAGCATCGAACATCCGTTCTATATTGTCAAGTGTCACGACGCTGTCACCGATGCTCGCGAGACTGCGGCGCTAGCATGGAAGTCCTGATGCCCACGCCTCAGCCTGGTGCCGGCTCGGCCCCCTCGACACGACCCATCCTGGTCGTCGATGACGACCGCAAGATCGTGGCGCTCGTGCGCGCCTACCTGGAGCGCGAGGGCTACCGCGTGGTCACCGCCTCCGATGGTCGCGAGGCGCTGCAGCGAGCACGCACGGAGGACCCTGCCCTCATCATCCTGGACCTCATGCTGCCCGAGGTGGACGGCCTGGAGGTCATGCGTATCCTGCGCGCCGAGGGTGACGTGCCCGTGGTCATGCTGACTGCCCGCAGCTCGCTCCCGGAGCGCATCATCGGCCTCCAGCGCGGTGCTGACGACTACCTGCCCAAGCCCTTCAGTCCTGCCGAGCTGGTGGTGCGCGTCAAGGCCGTGCTGCGCCGCACGCGGCGATCGGACCCCGAGCCCGCCCGTGTCGCGAGCGCAGGCCTGCTCACCCAGCACGACCTGACCATCGACACCGAACGCTACGAGGTGCGCCGGGGCGGGGAGCTCATCCCGCTGACGCCCGTCGAGTTCAGGCTGCTCGTGACGCTCGTGGCTGCCGACGGTCGCGCCCTCTCGCGCGACCAGCTGCTCGACGCGGTCTACGGCTCGGAGGACGGGGAAGTGCTCGACCGCACCATCGACGTCCACGTGGGCCGCCTGCGCGAGAAGCTCGGTGACGATGCCGAACAGCCCCGCTACGTCATGACCGTGCGTGGCATCGGCTACCGAGCCGCCCCGCCGCGCACGGAGGCATGAACGCACCCCGGTCCAGCCACCGCGGCCTGGGCCTGGGGCGTGGGCTGGCCTGGCGCATCGCCCTGGTGAGCATCGCCTCGGCGCTCGTGGCGGTAAGCATCGTCACGGTCGGCGTCTGGGTCGTCGGCAGCGATGCCCTGGCTCACCTGGCCATGCGGGCCGGCGACACGGCCGACCACGCCCACGGCATGTTCGACCGATCCATCCGCGACGTGCTCCTGGTGGCCATCGCTGTCGCCATCGTGGCCAGCGTCGGGCTGGCCGTCATGCTGGCGCGGATGATCGCACGGCCGCTGGCGGACGTCGGTGCGGCTGCTCGCCGGGTGGCTGACGGGGACCTCGCCGCACGCGTCCCGCGGGCCGCCCCGGACGAGCTGGCGAGCCTGGCCAATTCCTTCAACCAGATGGCGGCCGAGCTGGAAGAGAGCGAGCGACAACGGCGCGACATCATCGCCAACGCGGCGCACGAGCTGCGCACGCCCCTCACGAACCTGGAGGGCTACCTGGAGGCCATCCGCGACGGTGTCATCGTGCCCGACCGGCAGACCTACGAATCGCTGCTCGAGGAGGCCGAACGGCTGGTCCGGCTGGCGCACTCGCTCGATGACCTGGCGGCCGGCGACCGCGCCGCCCGGCAGGCGCATGCGGTGGACATCGATCTCGCGGTGCTGCTCGCCACTGCCGTCGAGTTGGCCCGTCCGGCCCTGGAGACCCGCCGACTGACCGTCGTCCGCCGCTGGCGCACGCCCCTTCCCGCGCGGGCCGATCCCGACCAGCTCGCCCAGGTGCTGGCCAACCTGCTCCAGAACGCGGCGCGCTACGCGCCGGACGGCGATGTCCTGACGCTCGCCGCGGAGCAGCGCGCTGACAGCGTGCTGGTCAGTCTCACCAACAGCGGCGAGGGCATCCCGGCGGAAGACCTGCCGCACCTCTTCGAGCGTTTCTACCGCGTCGAGAAGTCGCGCGACCGCGCCCTGGGCGGGGCCGGGGTCGGCCTCGCCATCGTCAAGCAGCTGGTGGAGGGCTGGGGCGGACGGGTCGGCGCGGACTCGGCGCCCGGTCGCACTCGCTTCTGGTTCAGCCTGCCGCAGGACAGGCCGGGGGGCTCGCCCAGCCGACCATGAGTGCCGTACGGCCGCTCAGGCGTGCGGCTTCGAGGCTCGCTCGGCGCGCTCCTTGAGGCCGAGCATGTGCTTGCGGGTCATGGCGAAGACCCCCAGGCCCATGGCGGGCATCGCCAGCCGCCCGGGCAGGCCGGCATCCGGCGCCCAGACCCGGAAGCGCTCGATGAGCCGGGTGCGCCGCCCCTCGGCCTCGGGCTCCAGCACGAATGCCCAGCTGACCCGGAACTTCGGCATGGTCAGGCCGCCCATGGCCCCCGCGACGTGGAGCCCGGCGGGCACGGGCTCGCCAGCAGCCTCGACGCTCGCAGGGCGACCCGCGGAGCCGGCGCTCTCGGCCTGACTGCGCGCGAGCTCGTCGTCCAGGTACAACACCAGTGCCTGACCCGGCTCCACGACCTTGGCCAGGAACCCGCCCCCGGGGTGGGTGGGCACGAGGTCGCCGGGCGCGAGGTCCTGGAACTCGGGCAGGATGCGGTCCGCGCTGCTGCCGGCCATATCCATGCGGTCGTAGCTGTACCAGCCACCACGGCCGAAGCCGAGCTGCGCCAGCCAGGGCCACACGTCGGCCGGCGGGGCGTCGATGACCAGGCTGCGCGTGTCCACGATGCCGGGCGTCACGACCAGGTCGTCGCCCGCCAGGGGCCGCTCGGCATCGGCTGGATCGAGGCCCCAGCCGCGCTGCTCGCCGCGCACCTGGAACAGCAGGGCGGTCCCGGCCCCGACCAGTGCGGCCACGACGAGCGGCAGCAGCCGGAAGATGGACTTGATGGCGAACCGGACGATCCAAAGCATGGCGGCGACCTCCTCAAAGGGACGAGCGATAGCGGCGGCCCGATGCTACGCCCGGCGCCCGGCGGTCGTTCGTGCCGTTCGGGCCGGTGGCAGGGGCCGGAGGTATACTTCGCGGGCCGAGCGTGGCCATGGGCCACCACCAGTGGGGATGTAGCTCAGCTGGGAGAGCGCTGCGTTCGCATCGCAGAGGCCAGGGGTTCGAGTCCCCTCATCTCCACCATCCGCCCGTCCCGTCAGCCGGGCGGACCCTGACACGGGTCGCATGCCAGACGCCGCCAGCCCCACCCGTCGCCGTCGGATCGCCCGCCACCTCGCGGCGCTTCCGTTGATCATGTGCTTCGCTGCGGCCTGCGCGAACGGCGCTGACGATCCGCCCGGGCGGTCTCCCGGGACCCTCGGTGGAGCCTCGCCGTCGCCGGTCGCCACGGCCTCGGCCATGGTCGCGTCCTCGTCGGCCGTGGACGGCGGTGCGGCGCTCTGCACCCAGATCGGGGCCGTCGAGTCGCGCATCGCGGCCCTGCGGGCGGTCGAGCTCCGACTGCCCAATCGCGTCGCCCTGGACATCGAGCTGGGCAAGCTGCAGGCCGCCTTCGTGGAGCTGGCACAGTCGGACCTCGGGCCGTTCGCGGCGCAGCTCGAGGGGCCGCTCAGCCGCCTTGGCTACCGCCTCAGCGAGGTGGAGCTGGCCGTCGAAGACTTCCGCACCAATTCCCGACCGCAGCGCGCCGTGACGCACGTGGAGACGGACGCCCGGACCTTTGCCGAAGAGCTGGCCGCCTTCGCCATCCTGGCCCGATGCTGACGGGCGGCCCGATGCTGACGGGCGGCCCGATGCCCACCCTGCGTGCCTTCGCCTCGCAAGCGGCCGATGCCCCACCGGCGACCGGCTACTCCAGCGCCGCTCGCACCTCGCGGGCGTGAGCCCGCAGCCAGCGCCGCGCCTCCCGGGTCTGCGGCGCGTGACGCTCCGCGAGCTCCCAGAATGCCCGCGAGTGGCCGCGGACGCGGAGGTGCGCCAGTTCGTGGACGACGACCGCGTCGAGCACATCCGGCGGTGCCAGGATGAGTCGCCAGCTGAACGAGAGCGCCCCGCTCGCTGACGCCGACGCCCAGCGGCTCGACTGGTCGCGGATGGAGATGCGCCCGGGTGGCACGCCCATCTCCGCTGATCGTGCCGCGACGCGAGCGGTGATCGCCAGCCGGGCCCTGGCTCGAAGGCAGCCCTCCAGCAGGTCGGCCGGGGTCCGCCCGTCACGGCCCACCCGGACGAGGAGCCGGTCGCCGACCAGGCGGGCCGAGCCTCGGGCGGGTGGCGGACCCGGTGCCACGAGGGCGATCACCGTCGGCCGTCCCTCCACCTCGAGGACCCTGCCAGCATCGATGGCAGGGCGGGCATCCAGGCGCACCCGCTCAGCCTGCAGACGACCCACGTGGCGCGCGATCCACGCGTCGTGCTGCACGACGAGCCGCTCGGCCTCAGCCAGCGGGGCCCGGCGCGGCAGGACCACGACGACCTCGCCCGCGCCAGTCACGCTCAGGCGCGCGCGTCGCGCCCGGTCGGACCGACGGACGGCGTAGGGCCGATCAGCCACGTCGGCGGGAGCGGCGCATGGGAGGCTCGAACCGGGTCCGCGACACGCCCGCATCGTACGCGGCGGCGCAGTCCGGGTGTCCGACGGCCTCCGCCGCGGCTCCGACGCAGGTCGGGTACCATGTCGGCCACGGGGCGATAGCTCAGCTGGGAGAGCATCTGCCTGGCAGGCAGAAGGTCCGGGGTTCGAGTCCCCGTCGCTCCACCACCCCGACCCGTCCATCGACCCCCGTCAGCGGCGGGGGTCTTGTCATGCCGGGGCCCGCACGCGCCCAGTCCATGAGTGAGAATGCCGCCATGACCAGCCCATCCGACATGGACACCGAGACCGCCCGCCCGCGCATCGACCGCTACGACCCGGCCCAGATCGAGCCGCGCTGGCAGCAGCGCTGGGAGGAGCTCGGACTCCACGACACCGACCTGGCGGATGACACGCGGCCCGGCTACTACCTGCTCACGATGTACCCCTACCCGTCGGGCGACCTGCACATCGGTCACTGGTACATCGTCACGCCCACGGATGCGCGCGCGCGCTTCATGCGCATGAACGGGCACAACGTCTTCCTGCCCATCGGCTTCGACGCCTTCGGCCTGCCGGCGGAGAACGCGGCCATCAAGTCCGGCGTCCACCCGGCCACCTGGACGCTGCGCAACATCGACAACATGCGCCGCCAGTTCCGCACCATGGGCGCCGCGCTCGACTGGTCGGCGGAGGTCGTGACCTGTCTGCCGGAGTACTACCGCTGGAACCAGTGGATCTTCCTGCAGTTCATGAAGGCTGGCCTGGCCTACCGCCAGATGGCACCAGTGGACTGGTGCCCCAAGGACCAGGTCGTGCTGGCCCGGGAACAGGTGGAGGGTACCGATCGCGTCTGCTGGCGCTGCGGCACGCCCGTCATCAAGCGCGACCTCGAGCAATGGTTCTTCCGCATCACGAAGTACGCCGACGAACTGCTCGACTTCAGCGGTATCGACTGGCCGGAACCGGTGCGCCTCATGCAGACGAACTGGATCGGCCGCTCGGAGGGCGCCGACGTCGTCTTCCGCACCGCTCCCTCCGACCATCACGCCGGCGGCGCGGAACTGCGCGTCTTCACGACCCGGCCGGACACGCTCTTCGGGGCCACCTTCATGGTCCTCGCCCCGGAGCACCCCCTGGTCGCGGAACTGACGGCGCCGGAGCTGCGCGAGACCGTGGAGGCCTACGTGGCTGCCGCACGGCGAGAGACGGAGATCGAGCGCCTCTCCACCGAGCGCGAGAAGACCGGCGTGCCCATCGGCGCGGAGGCCATCAATCCCGTCAACGGCGAGCGCATCCCCATCTGGGTCGCCGACTACGTGCTGGCCTCCTACGGAAGCGGCGCCATCATGGCCGTGCCGGGGCACGATGAGCGCGACTTCGCCTTCGCGCAGCGCTTCGGCCTGCCCATCGTGCGCGTCGTGGCCGGGCCACAGGACGCTGACGACGCGCCACTGCCTGAGGCCTACCCGGCCAAGGACGACGCCGCGCGCCTGGTCAACAGCGGCGCCTACAGCGGCCTGCCCTGGGCGGAGGGGTTCGCCGCCATCGTGCGCGACCTGGAGGCGCGCGGCGAGGGTCGCCCCACGGTCACGTATCGCATCCGCGACTGGCTCGTGAGCCGTCAGCGGGCCTGGGGCACGCCGATCCCCGTCGTCTACTGCAGCGCCGCCTGCGGCATCGTGCCGGTAGCCGAGGTCGACCTGCCGGTCCTGCTCCCGGAGGATTTCGTCTATCCATCCGGTGGCGGAAACCCATTGGAGACCGCGGAGGCCTTCCTGGCGACCACCTGCCCGACCTGTGGCGCAGCGGCGCGCCGCGAGACGGACACCATGGACACCTTCGTGGACAGCTCCTGGTACTGGTGGCGCTACCTCACGCCGCACGCGGAGGGCGCCGCCATCGACCGCGCGCTCGAGGAGCGCTGGTGTCCGGTCGACCAGTACACCGGCGGCGCGGAGCACGCCGTCATGCACCTGCTCTACAGCCGCTTCTTCGCCAAGGCGCTGGCCGACCTGGGCGTGGTTCGCGAGCGCGAGCCATTCAAGCGGCTCTTCAACCAGGGCCAGATCCTGGGCGCCGATGGCGAGCGCATGAGCAAGAGCCGCGGCAACGTCCAGGACCCCGATGAGCTGGTGACCCGCTACGGCGCGGACACGGTGCGACTCTTCCTCATGTTCATGGGCCCCTGGGACCAGGGCGGTCCCTGGAATCCGCAGGGCATCGAAGGCGTGAACCGCTTCCTGCGCCGCGCATGGAACGTGACGCTGGACCCGAACGGGCTGGAGACCAGCGATGCCACGGCCGGGCGGCTGCCGGACGGCGAGGACGTCGAAGCTGCCGAGCGGTCGCTGCGCGTTGGCGCCCACCGCACGCTCCAGGGTGTCACGGCCGATCACGAGGGTTTTCGCTGGAACACCATCGTGGCCAAGCTCATGGAGCTCACCAACTTGCTCATGCGCTACCGCGGCACGCCCGTGGCCGGCACCCCGGGGTGGGACGAGGCGGTCCGACTGCTGCTGCTGATGCTGGCGCCAGTCGCTCCCCACATCGCCGAGGAGCTCTGGGCACGCCGCCACGAGGCATCCGGGGTCGAGTGGTCGTCGGTCCACGCGGAGGCCTGGCCTGCCTTCGACGCGGTGCTCGTCGTGTCCGATCAGGTCGAGGTGCCCGTGCAGATCAACGGCAAGCTGCGCGACAAGATCCTCGTCGCGGCCGGGCTCGCGGAGGCGGAGGTCGAGGCGATCGTCATGGCTCAGCCCAAGGTCATCGCCAACCTCGAAGGCCACCAGGTCGTCAAGGTCATCCACGTCGGCGGACGGCTCGTCAACATCGTCGTGCGCTGATCAGGGGCGCAGCACGTCCCCCGTGGGGCCCTGGTCGGCGGCGCTGCCATGCGCGTTCGGCAGTGGCGGCTGGCCGCCGCGCAGCTGTCCCATGGCGACGGCGCGTGCCACGTCCTCCGGGGTGACGAGGCCCAGGATGGCCTCCCCCTCCCGAACGAGCGCCCGTGGTGGCTGCCCATCGTCGAGACGGGCCAGGAGGTCCAGGAGCATCTCGTCGCGCGTCGCCGAGGCAACGCGATCGAGGGGCGTGGCGACATCCTGGAGGCGCGTCTGTCGCCGTGCGGCGCCGCGGATGGCTCGCAGGCGATCGACGCCGAGCAGGCCCGTGACCGTGCCGCCCGATCCGGTCAGCAGCCAGGTCGAGGTGCGGCTCTCGGACAGCGCCGCCGATACGAAGGTGTCCACGGTCAGGGTGCCTGGCACGCGGGCCGGGTCACGAGTCATGACCTCAGCGACGCGCACACCACGGAGCGTCTCGCTCAGCTCCGTCTGACGACGTTCGAGGCCGGCCGCGCTGGACAGGAAGATACCCAGCACGATGGACCACAGGCCGCCGATGTCCGCGCCGGCCACGAGCTCCACCAGGCCGAAGCCCACCAGGCCGTAGCCCAGCAGCTGGCCGAGCCCGGTCGACCAGCGCGTCGCCTGCAGCTTGTCCCCACGCCAGCGCCAGAGGACGGCCCGCGCGATGCGCCCGCCATCGAGCGGCGCGCCGGGCAGCAGGTTGAAGAGGGCCAGGATGATGTTGACGACCGCCAGCCAGCCCACGACCGCCTGCGTCAGCGAGACCAGGTCGCCCGTCGGCGGGAGGCTGAGGCCGGCAGCCAGGAGACCCAGCGCGCCCGCCAGCACGAAGCTCGCCAGCGGCCCCACGCCCGCGATGCGGGCCTCTGCGCCCGGCGTCCGGGCATCGCCGCTGATCCTCGCCACACCGCCCAGCAGCCAGAGGGTGATGCCCTCCACGGCGTGACCCTCGCGGCGCGCCACGAGGGCGTGGGCCAGCTCGTGCACGAGCAGCGAGGCGAAGAAGGCGGCCGCCGCCACGATGCCGGCCGCCCAGTAGAGGGCCGGCTCGAGGCCCGGCACCTGGCTGGGCAACGCCCGACCGGCGAGGCCCCAGGCGATGAGCCAGGCGATGAGGAAGACGCTCCAGTTGGCCCCGACGGGGATGCCCCGCACGGTGCCCAGGTGGATGGAATTGAACATCGTGTTCTCCGATCGTCAGCGGGAGAGAGGGTCGCCGCCGGTCACTCGATGAGCCCCTCGAAGAGCTCGCCGAACATCGAGCGTCGGCGGCCGGGGCGGGTTCCGCGGGCGTCGTCACGACGGCGGCGGTCATCGTCATCGTCATCGTCCCAGTCGCGCCGGCCGCGGTCACGGTCGTCGTCGTCATCGTCCCAACGCTCCCGAGACTGGCGGGCCGGTGCCTGGTAGGCGGGCGGCTCCATGACGGACGCCTCGGCGTCGATGAGTCGGTCCAGCTCACCTCGGTCGAGCCAGATGCCGCGGCACTCGCGGCACTGCTCGATGTGCACACCCTGGCGCTCGTAGGTCACCAGCGCGCCGTGGCACTTGGGGCAGAGGAGCTGTGCCGCAGCCTGGGTGGCGGCCGCCTCGCGCCAGATCGGCGGCGCCTGCGGTGGCGCGTGACGGGGCACCTGTGGCGGCGGGTACTGGGACCCCGGCGGCATGGGCTGGGGCGGCTGCGGTGGATGGGTGGGACGCATGGCTCAGGCCTCCAATGGTGTGGGTCGGACGGGGTGGTCGGGTGAGGCGGGTTGGTCGGGCGTGCCGGGGTCACCGGATCCCGGGTGGGAGGCGGCCGGGTCCGCGCCGTCAGCGACGGCGTCGCTGCCACCACGGCGTGCCTGCCAGACCGACGCCACCACGGAGACCCCGAGGATGATCAGGATCGCGGACAGAGAGACGATCACGGGCATCTTGTAGAAGTCGGAGACAAGGATCTTGAGGCCGGCGAAGATCAGCAACGCCGCCAGGCCTACCTTCAGGTACGTGAAGCGCACGATCAGGCCGGCCAACAGGAAGTAGAGGGAGCGCAGGCCGAGGATGGCGAAGGCGTTCGAGGTGAAGACGATGAAGGCATCGTTGGTGACCGCGAAGATGGCCGGGATGGAGTCGATGGCGAACATGATGTCGCTCGACTCGACGACCACGAGGACCGCGAAGAGCGGCGTCGCCAGCCACCGTCCCCCGTCACGGATGAAGAAGGACTGGCCACGGTACTCAGGCGTCATGGGTACCACGCGGCGGACGAGTCGCAGGATGGGGTTCTTCTCGGGATGGATGGCGTGTTGGTTGCGCGAACGCCACATCCGCCAGCCCGTCACCAGGAGCAGCACGCCCAGCACGTAGATGAGGAAGTGGAAGGCGTCCAGCAGCGCGGCGCCAGCCACGATGAAGACAGCGCGGAAGATGATGGCGCCAACGACGCCCCAGAAGAGCAGGCGATGCTGATACTTCGCGGGCACCGCGAAGTAGCTGAAGATCAGGGCGAAGACGAACACGTTGTCGAGCGACAGCGACTTCTCGATGACGTAGCCCGCGAGGTACTCGCCACCCGCCTGGGAGCCCTGCCACAGGAAGACGAGGCCGCCGAAGGCCAGGCCGAGGCCGATCCACACGGCGCTGAAGAGGGCCGCCTCACGCACGTTCACCTCGTGGGCGTCGCGGTGGAAGACGAACAGGTCGAGGGCCAGCATGCCCACGATGAAGACCGCGAACGCGACCCAGAGGAGAAGGGTGGATTCCATGTTGCTGTGGCGGACCTCCGGCTGACATGATCATCAGCCGAAGGTCTTCCCCAGCCGGACGGTGTCCGGCCGGACGCGGCGGGCCGCGATCCCGCGACCGGCCTGACGCCAACGCCCTGGTGGGGTACTCCCCTTCGGTGCTGCGGATGATACACAGGACGACTGAAACACGTCAAGTGTGTCGTGTATCATCTGTCGCATGTCAGCCAAGGTCGGGCGAGATGCAAGCCATGGGATCGCGCCGGGCCGGCCCACCGCGGTGCCCAGCTGGACGTTCCTCACCAATCACGCCCACGTCCTCATCTGCATCTCCGCCGACCCGAACCTGCGCCTCCGGGACGTCGCAGACCTCGTGGGCATCACCGAGCGTGCCGCCCAGCGCATCCTTCACGACCTGGTGGAAGCCGGCTACGTGGAGCGCGCCCGGAGCGGACGGCGCAACTCATATCGGCTCGCCCTGGACCGACCCATGCGCCACCCGGTGGAAGCGGACTACCCGGTCGGCGTTCTCGTGCAGGCAGTCACGGGGCACGCCCGGTAAGGCCCATCGGGCGATGGAACCGTGCCGAAGACCCAAGCTGGCCGGCGCCCGCGTATCCTCGGGTCATCACCTCGAACACAAGGAGCGTCCCGTGCCCGACCCCAATGCGCCCCTCAAGCTGGGCGCCAACTGCTGGAACCAGTACGCGGACTGGCCCTCCTTCCTTGGCGCCCAGCAACGCGCCGACCGACTCGGGTACGACTCGATCTGGACGTGGGACCATCTCTATCCCATCGTCGGTTCGGCGGAAGGCCCCATCTTCGAGGCCTACACGGCCATGGCGGCCGTGGCGGCGAGCACGGCGCGCGCCAGCATCGGGTTGATGGTCGGCGCCAACACCTTCCGCAACCCGGCCCTGGTGGCCAAGATGGTCACCACGCTCGACCACATCAGCGGCGGGCGGGCGGTGCTGGGCATCGGCGCGGCCTGGTTCGAGACCGAGCACCGGGCCTTCGGCCTGCCCTTCGGAAGCGGACCCGGAGAGCGGCTGCGCTGGCTGGCCGAGGCGCTGCCCATCATGCGCGGCATGCTGGACAGCACGGCGCCCACCGTCGAGGGCGAGCGCTACGCGACCCAGGGCGCCCTCAACCTGCCCGCGCCGATCCAGGCGCACCTGCCCATCCTCATCGGCGGCAGTGGCCCCAAGGTGACGCTGCGCCTCGTGGCCGAGTACGCGGATGCCTGCAACGTGGGCGGACGAGGTGCCAGCCTGGCCGAGCCGGAGGCACAGCTGCGGGCCCACTGCGCGGCCATCGGCCGCGACGAGGCAGAGGTGGAGCGCACCACGGGCATGGGCGTGCCGGTCATCCGCGATTCCGAGGCGGAGGCGCGGCGCGTCCTGGCTGACATCTTCGCCCACAATGGCGACGCGACGCCCTGGACCGAGCAGCCGGTGGGCACCGTGGACCAGGTCATCGCCCACTGCACGCCGTACCTCGAGCAGGGCTATCGGCACCTCATCTTCGGCTTCCCTTCCCCCTACGACGAGGAGACCATGGAGCGCCTCGCGGGCGAGGTCCGACCGCGCCTCGCGACCCTCCTTGGATCCTGAACGAGCCGCACACAAGGAGCACACGACGATGCCGAACCCGAACGCGCCGCTGAAGCTCGGCGCCAACCTCTGGAACCAGTACACCGACTGGCCGGCCTTCCTGGACGGCATGCTGCGGGCGGAGGACCTGGGCTTCGACTCGCTCTTCACCTGGGATCACGTGTACCCCATCGTGGGCACCTGGGAGGGGCCGGCCCTGGAGGCCTACACGGCCATGGCGGCCGTGGCCTCGCAGACGAAGCGGGCCACCATCGGGCACCTCGTCAGCGCCAACACCTTCCGCAACCCGGCCCTGCTGGCGAAGATGATCACCACCATCGACCACATCAGCGGCGGGCGGGCGGTGCTGGGCATCGGGGCCGCCTGGATGGAGCCGGAGCACACCGCCTTCGGCATCGAGTACGGCGACCGGCCGGGCACGCGGCTGCGCTGGCTGGCCGAGGCGCTGCCCATCGTGCGCGGCATGCTCGACGGGACACAGCCCAGCTCGCCGCCCGACGGCCGCTACGCGGCACAGTCGGTGCGCAACGACCCGCCGTCGGTCCAGCGACGCATCCCCATCCTCATCGGTGGCAGCGGGCCCAAGGTCACCCTGCGCCTCGTAGCCCAGTACGCCGACATGAACAACCTCGGCAACCCGATCGAGGAGATCCTGCGCTCGGAGCCCATCCTCCTTGAGCACTGCCGGGCCGTGGGTCGCGACGAGCGTGACATCGAGCGCACGGTCGAGCTGCAGCGCGTCGTCGTCCGGGACTCGCGCGAGGCGGCCCTGGCGGCCGACGCCGAGATGCTGGCCCGCAACGGCGGTGCCGTGCCGGACGAGGATCGGCCCGGCTCGGCCAGCGTCGAGTCGAACCGCTGCGTCGCGGGCGACCCGGACGAGGTCTACGAGGAGTTGAAGCCCTTCGTGGAGGCCGGCTACCGGCACCTCATCTGCGGCTTCGCCTCCCCGTATGACGCGGAGACGATGCGGCGCCTCGCGACCGAAGTGCGGCCACGCCTGGAGGCCCTCGTCGGGAGCTGACAGGGCCGCCCAGTCGATCCGGGTCGCGAGCGGCCGGAACGCCGCAGCGAAACCGCCGATGAGTGGCACGTAAGAGGATCTGGGTAGGCTCCTTGGAGCGGCTGGCCCACGCTGCCGCGACCGGTCCGTCCCCGGGACGCCCGGTGCCGATCCCCGCCGCCCCAGATCGCCCGCCAGGAGCGACCCATGAATGAGGCCCTGCCGCGCTGGCGGACCTTCTCTTCGACCGCTGCCGGCGCGGCTCCATCGGACGTGCCCGCGGCCGCTGCCCACCTGTCTCGCCTGCCTGGCAGGCCGGGCGTGCCCAGCCACTGGGTCGCGCTCGTCGCCGCCGGACTTGGCGGAGCAGCCGCTGGAGCGGCACTGGCCATCCTCGGCCTCGTGCTCACCGTGGACGGGGCACCAACGGTCGGCGTCGGCGGGGTCGCCTCGCTCACCGCCGCCCCGTTCACGAGCGCGGATGCGCCGGCGGCCGGCGCCCAGCTCGGCAGCGCCGCGGGGTTCGCCCTGGATGGCGCGTCCAGCGAGGTGAGCGGCAGCGAGCTGTTCGTGGACGTCGCCGGTGCCGTGCAGCAGCCTGGCCTGCACCGGCTGCATGCCGGGGACCGCGTCGCGGACGCCATCTCCGCGGCCGGTGGCTATGCGGCCCGCGTGGACCTCGCGGCAGCGTCCTCCACCCTGAACCTGGCCGCACCGCTCACCGACGGCGCCAAGGTCATCGTGCCGGAACTCGGGATGGGGGCGGCAGTGAACGGCGCGCCGGACGATGATCGGATCGACCTCAACATGGCTGACCAGGCGGCCCTGGAGTCGCTGCCCGGCATCGGCCCGGTCACGGCCGGAAAGATCATGGCCGCTCGCTCTGAGCGTGCCTTCGCGTCCGTCGCGGAGCTGCTCGATCGGGACATCGTGGGGCAGGCCGTGTACGACGACATCGTGGACCTCGTTCGGGTCTCCGGGTAGCCCAGGGCGGCTGCCGGGGAGCCGGGCGTGCCCGTGCTGCCGCGCGCCGGTTGGCTGGCCCTGGGCGCCATCCTGGCGGCGTTGCTGACAGGCGGCGGCGACCTCGACCTGGGCCTGCCGGGCACGCTGGTGGCCGCGACCGGCGTCGCGGTCCTGGGCCTGGTCGGGGTCTGCCTGGCCCGTGGGAAGGCAAGCGCGGCGGCCTTCATGCTCGGTCTCGGGTCCATCGCCCTGCGCGCGGGACTGGCCCTCGCCATCGCGCCCGCCAGTCCGACCACGCCGCTGCCGGATGGGAGCGGGCCGTGGCGGGCGGAGGTCGTCGATGTCTCGTCACCCGCCGGCGACCAGCAGCGCGCCTTCCTGCGACTTGGCCTCGGCCGACGCCAGGGAGGACGCCGACGCCAGCGACTGGCTGGTCTACGCCTGGCTGCCGCGCCACCCGGCCCTCGTGCGGGGCGATCTGCTCACGGTCAACGGCTCGCTGGAGGCACCACCCGCGGATTCTCCGGGCTTCGCCGGCTTCCTGGCGGCACGCGGCGCAGCGGGCACCCTGAAGGCGGAGACGGCCGAGCGGATCGGAGCAGGGGCCGGCGCCATGGCCGCCGTCGAGCGGCTCCGGCGGGCCGTTGACGAGTCCATCGGGCGCGCCATCCCGGAGCCGGAGGCCGGGCTGGCATCGGGCATCCTGGTGGGCCTGCGCGAGCGCGTCGGCCGCGAGGTCGCGGACGACTTCACCACGACCGGCCTCACCCACGTGGTGGCCATCAGCGGCTGGAACATCGCCCTGGTGGCCGGCATCGCCACGGGGCTGCTGCGCGCGGCCGGCCTCCCGCGGCGGGTCCGCAGCCTGCTCGTTCTGGCCGCCATCGTGGCCTACACGGTCGTGGCCGGCGCGGAAGCCAGCGTGGTTCGAGCGGCCGTCATGGGCGGCGTGGTGCTGCTGGCACGCGAGGGCGGCCGACCCGCCGGTGCCGCGGCGGCGCTGGGCGTCGCCTGCGCGGCGCTTCTGCTGGTCGACCCGGGCATGGTCGGGGACATCGGCCTGCAACTCTCGCTGGCCGCCACGGCCGGTCTGCTGGCCCTCGGCGGTGCCGCGGAGGCTGCCGTGCGCCGGAGGGTGCCGAGGCGCACACCTGGCTGGCTGCCGGAGACGCTGGGCGTCTCGCTGGCCGCCCAGCTGGCCACGCTGCCGCTCATCCTGCTGCACTTCGGGCGACTCTCCCTCATCTCTCCGCTGGCGAACCTCCTCATGGCACCGTTCGTGCCGCTGGCCATGCTGGGTGCCGTCCTGGGTGCCGTCGCGGGGCCGTTGGTGGGGACCCCGATCGTCGGTCTCGCCGCTGCCGGTGTGAGCTTGGCGGCGTGGCTGCCCCTGGGGGCCATGGTGCGCAGCGCGAGCCTCATGGCCGACGTGCCCTTTGCCAGCCTCGAGCTGCCCGGGGCACTGTCCGCGGTGGGTGCCGCGGCTGCCCTCACCGTCCTGTTGGTGGCACTTCGGCGGGCACGCTCGGGTGGGGCCGCGGCTGCCCTGGACGACGCGGACGGTGAGTCGCCAGGGAACAGTGGAGCCGCCACGCCCCACCCGGGGCGGCGGTCTCGTCGGCTGGTGGTCGGCGGCCTTGGCGCCGTCCTCGTGATCGCCGTCTGGGTGGTCCCGACCATCCGGCCGGCGGCGCCCCTCCGAATCACCGTCCTGAACGTCGGCCAGGGCGATGCCATCCTCGTCGAGGCAGGTGATGGCTCGCGCCTGCTCGTGGACGGCGGCTCGGACCCCGACCTGCTGGTGCGCCGTCTCGATGAGCGCATCCCGCTCTGGGACCGTCGGATCGACCTGGTCGTCCTGACCCACCCCCACGAGGACCATGCGGGCGGGCTGGCGGGCCTGGTGCCGCGCTACCACCTGGGGCGCATCGCCGGATCCGGCATGGACAGCGACAGCCCGGGGGTCGTCGGGCTGCGCCTGGCGGCGGAGCGCCACGGCATCGACCGCGTGACCCTGGGCCAGGGCGACGCGTTCCGACTGGGGTCAGCCCGGGTGGACGTGGTCTGGCCGCCCCGCGACGTCGTGACAGGTGCTGCCCCGGTCACGAATCGCGAGGTCAACGACACATCCGTGGTCCTCGCCATCAGGATCGGCACGCAACGGGCCCTGCTGATGGGAGACCTGGAGGCCGACCGCGACGATCGGATCCTGGCGGCCATCGGCGCCACGAGCCAGCGCTGGGACCTCCTCAAGGTCGCCCATCACGGCAGTGCCGGGGCCACCAGCCGTGCCCTGCTGGACGCGCTCCGCCCGCGGGTAGCCGCCATCAGTGTCGGGGCGGACAACGACTACGGCCACCCGGCTGCCGAGCTGCTTGAGCGCCTGGAGAGCGTGGACGCCTCGGTCTGGCGAACGGACCAGATGGGGACCGTCTCCCTCGTCCTCGACGGCCAGCCGTCGACCACGGCGGCGCTGTCCACAGCTGACCGGCCGGCGACCAGGCCGACCAGCGAGCGACCGACGGTCCTCACCGCCCTCGCAGCCGCCACGCCATCGGGACCGGTCTCGGACGCCTCGGCCTGCTACCCTCGGCCCGATGGCGGTCCCGACTCGCACGGAAGCCCTGGCGCTGCTCCTGTCCACGTCGCCCTCGGCGCGACTGCTGCAGCACGTCACGGTGGTGGCCGAAGTCGCGTCCTTCCTGGCCTACCGGGCCACCCAAGCCGGACTGGTCGTGGACCGCCGACTCGTCGAGACGGCCGCGCTCCTCCACGACGTCGACAAGGCCCTGCCGGCCGACCACCCCCTGCGTCCCCTGGGGCATGGACGGGCCGGAGCCGCCTGGCTGCGCGAAGCCGGGCACGCCGAGCTGGCGCGCGCCGTGACCGCGCATCCCGTGATGCAGCTCGACGAGCCGGGAGCGCCGGCGTGGGTCTCGGGTGCACCGATCGAGGATCGCATCGTGTGCTACGCGGACAAGCGGGCCACGCAGCGCGTCGTGTCGCTCGAGCAACGCTTCGGGCGATGGCAGCGCAAGCATCCCGAGTACGCCGACCGCCTCGCGGAGACGCTGACCCTGGCGCGGCGCCTGGAGGCCGAGCTGTGCGGCGCGATCGGCATCCCGCCGGAGGCCGTGGAGCGCCTGCGCTGGGTGGAAGATGCCATGGCCAGGGCCGGCATGCGTGGTCCGACCGCTGCCGCATGACCGACTCGGCCCCACTCGCCTACTTCTGGGGCGAGGATGCCTACAGCATCGATCGGGCAGGTCGAGAGTGGGCCGCCGGCCTGTCGTCGCCGGACGTGCCGATGGAGACCTGGCGGGTGAGCCTGGATGACCCGGCTGACGGCGAGGCGGGCCCAGCACCGGCCGCCAAGCGCCGGTCGCGCACCCTCGACGCCATCGAGCAGCACCTGGCCACCGCGCCGCTCTTCGGTGGCGGCACGGTCGTGGTCGTCCGACAGCCGGGCAGCCTGCTGGCCGCTGCGGAGACGCGCGACCGGTTCCTCGCCCTGGTGGCACAGGTGCCCCTCGGCAATGCCCTATGCGTGACGGACCTCACCGCGAGTGGCGCCAGCGGCCCGGCAGCCAAGGGCGTGCTGCGCGACGCGGTCGCCACGGCGGGCGGTGTCGTCAGGGAGTTCCAGGTGCCGCCGGCGGGACGCCTCGAGGCCTGGCTCATGGGCCGCGCCGGCGAGCTCGGGATCGTGCTCGAGCCCCCTGCCGCCCGGCTGCTTGCCGAGCGGGTCGGCGGACACGTCCGCGAATCGGACGTCGATCGGCGGCGGCGCACGGAGCTGGCGAACGCCGAGCTGGAGAAGCTGGCGCTCTACCGTCCGGGCGCCTCGGTCGTGGTCGCGGACGTGGAAGCGCTCGTCAGCGAGTCCATCCCGGGCTCCATGTGGGCCTTCCTCGATGCGGTAGGCGCGCGTGCAGCGGGTCCGTCCATGCGACTCGCGGACCGGCTCCTGGAAGCCGGGACGCCGCTCCCCGTGCTCATCTCGCAACTCCATCGGCGCCTGCGCGATCTGCTCCTCGTTCGAGAACACCTCGACACGGGATCGACACCGCCGCAGATCGTCAAGTCCATGAAGCTACAGCCATTCCGCGCCCAGAAGCTGGCGGAGCAGGCGCAGACCTGGACGCTCGAGGCCCTCGAGACGGCCCTGGCCGAACTCCTGGCGCTTGACCTGCGTTCCAAGGGCATCTCGCTCGACGGCACCACGGCACGCGTGTCAGAGGACGTCGATGCCCTGGCCCTGCAGGCCTGGCTGGCCGGTCATGCCTCCCGGCCAGACCCAACGGAGCGGCTGGAGCGGCCAGCGCGGCCGGCACGACAGGGGGATCGCCCGCGACGCTGAGTCGCGCGGCGATGACGGGCAAGAGACGGATCGGAGGTGACGGCCTGCTCCGGCCGCGTCGGTCAGCCTGACCGGGTCAGACCGGGAACTGGGTCGCCCGTTCCTGGACGACGCCGTCCGACTCGATGGCGAAGACGCAGCGCCCATCGGGGATGTCCAGGACCTCCAGGAGGTCCGGATCCAGGTAGAGCTGGTGGCAATCGGAGCAGAGCGCGGCAGGGATGGCGAAGCAGAGCCGTTCCTCGCCGTCCGGCATGCGGAACGTGGTGTCGAAGCGCGAGTTGACCAGGCGGCGATCGCACTGCGGGCAGTCATCCCGGAGCCAGGTCATCGTTCGCGTCCACCCTCATCGCCCCACCGGTCGATCCGGTCGGTCCAGGGCTGGATGCTACGGGGGCGTAGCGGACGGTCCCCATGCCCCGGTGGTACCACGACCCGTGCCCCTGATGGGGCAGGCGCGGGTCAGGGACGGCGTGGTGCGCGTACGGTCACACGACGTGAAGCAGCAGCGCAGCCTTCACCCAGAGCTTCTCGAGCTGGTAGAACTCTCGCTCCGGCACGCTCATGACGTGCACGATGACGCCCCCGAAGTCAAGGAGCACCCAATGCGATCCGGCGTCGCCCTCCCGGCTCAGGGGTCGGGTGCCGTCGTCGTGCAGGCCCTCGACGATGCCGTCGGCGATGGCGCTCAGCTGGCGGTCGGAGGCACCGCTGCAGATGACGAAGTAGTCGGTCATGGTGGTCTGGCCGCGCACGTCCAGCAGGACGATGTCCGATGCCTTCTTGCTGCCTGCCAGCTCCACGACCCGATGGGCCATCGCCAGCACGGCCTCATCGACCATTCCCGGCTCCACCCCGCGGGGGTCCTCCTCCTCGGCCGCCGCGGCACGTCGTGCCGGCAGGCCAGGCCGTCTCGCCGTGCGAGGGTCGGCTGTCGCACGGTCACCTTCGGCTGCGGTCGCGGTGACCGGCTGCTCGTCCACCATCTGTTGGCCCACCACCTGCTCGTCGGTCACCTGCTCATCATCCTCTCTGTGCCGCTGCCGTCGTCATGATGCCGCCCCCGTGGTGCCCGTCGAGGACGGTCTCGCCGAGTGACCAGCGAGCCGCCGCCAGGGCGTGCAGCCGGGTCGTCGGGAAGTACGGCAGGGACACGTCGTCGGTCGTCACCAGCATCTCGATCTCCGTGCATCCGGCGATGACACCCTGTGCGCCGCGTGCTGCCAGCCGCCCGATGACGGCCACGATGCGCGCCCGCGACGCCGGATCCAGGATGCCCTGCACCAGCTCGCCATAGATGATGTCGTGGACCAGGCTGCGGTCGGGCTCATCGGGGACCAGGGTCGTCACGCCGCCCGCGGCCAGGCGGTCGCGGTAGAAGTCGCCCTCCATGGTGAAGCGCGTGCCCAGCAGACCCACGTGCGAGAGTCCAGCCGCGCGGACGGCGGCAGCCGTGGCGTCGACGATGTGCAGGAAGGGCACCTCGATGGCTGCCTCGATGTCCGGGGCGACGCGGTGCATCGTGTTGCTGCAGAGGACGATGAGCTCCGCGCCGGCCGCCTGGAGTCGCTGGGCATCTCGGGCGAGCAGTGCTCCGGCCTCTCGCCAGGCCCCACGCGACTGCAGCACCTCGATGTCGGCGAAGTCGTAGGAGCGCACGAGGAGGCTTGCTGAGTGGCTGCCGCCGAGCGCTCGGCGGACCTCCGCGTTGATGAGGCGCTCGTACTCGAGCGACGATTCGGCGCTCATGCCGCCCAGCAGGCCGAGGGTGCGGGGTGAACCAGGCGACGGTGCCATCACCCCTCCCCCGGGGCCGCGCGGTAGAGCCCGGCCTCGTGGATGTAGCGCGCCACGGCGGTCGGCACGAGCCCGTCGATGGCTTGGCCTGCCGCCACGTGACTGCGGATGGTCGTGGACGCCACGTCCAGCATGGGACCGGGCAGGAACGCGAAGCGGTCCTCGAGGCCCGGGTAGTGCTCCGTGAGCCAGGCACGGTCAAGCGGGTCGGCGCCGAGGCGCGGCGAGACCGCCACGCGGCAGAGCTCCAGGATGCGCAGCGGCTGGCGCCACGTGTGGAAGTCGTCGAGGACCTCGGCCGACAGGATGAACCAGGGCGCGGGCCGTCCCTCGGCGCAGCTCTGCGCAGCGAAGGCAGCGACGGTGTCCACCGCGTAGCTCGGCCCGACACGCTCGAGTTCGATGCGCGAGATCTCGAAGGCCGGCTGGTCCGCGATGGCGAGCGCCAGCATGGCCTCGCGATGCCGGGACGGGCTGACATCGCCGGCCGGCTTGTGCGGGGGCTCTGCGTTGGGGACGAAGAGGACCCGCGCCAGGTCGAGCACCCGATGGGCCTCGCGAGCCAGCGCCAGGTGGCCGACGTGCACTGGGTCGAAGGTGCCGCCCAGGATGCCGATGGCCCGGTGATCGTCCGAGGCGGAGGCGGGCATCAGGCCCAGGCCCCCGACTGGCCGCCCCACTCGAGCTCGGTGTCGCCGATGCGCACGGTATCCCCGGCCACCACGCCGGCGCGACGCAGGGCGTCCACCACCCCGAGGCGGGCCAGCTCGCGCTGGAAGCGCGCTGCCGATTCGTCGTTCTCGAAATCCGTCTGGGCCACCAGGCGCTCGACGCGCCGCCCGTCCACCTGCCAGGTGCCGTCCGGGGCCTGCCCGATCCGGAACCCGGTCTCCGCCGCGTCGTAGCGGTGCACGACCACGCCTGCCGCCTCGCCTGGCAGGCCCAGCTCCTCGTCGGTGGGCAGCAGGCTCGCGAGGCCGGCACGCAGCTCCGTGAGGCCCGCTCCCTGTGCAGCCGAGATGGGCACGACCCTCAGGCCGTCGCGGGCGCGCGCGGCCATGAACGCCTTCACGGTGGCCGGGTCCGGGTCGCGGTCCAGCTTGTTGGCGGCCACGAGCGTCGACTTGGTGAGCAGCCGCGGGTCGCGCGCCTCCAGCTCGTCCCGGATGATCCCGAAGTCACGCTCGGGGTCCACAGCCGAGATATCCACCACGTGCACGAGCACGCGCGTGCGCTCCACGTGGCGCAGGAACGCGTGGCCGAGACCGGCTCCCGCGCTGGCGCCTTCGATGAGACCGGGCAGGTCGGCGATCGTCGGGCGGCGCTCGTCGGCCGGGTCATCCACAGCCAGGTCGAGCACGCCCAGGTTCGGCTCGAGGGTCGTGAAGGGATAGTCGGCGACCTTGGGCCGGGCCGCAGTGAGGGCTGCCAGGAGCGTCGACTTGCCCGCGTTGGGGAGGCCCACGAGACCGATGTCCGCGATGAGCCGCAGCTCCAGGCGCAGCCGGCGCTGCTCACCCGGCTCGCCCTTCTGGGCGTGTTTGGGCGTCTGGTGGGTGGCCGTTGCGAAGTGCGTGTTGCCGAGTCCTCCCCGGCCGCCCCGCGCCACCATGAGGCGCTGGGCCGGGAAGACGAGATCGGCCATCAGGTCACCACTCGTCGCGTCGAAGATCACGGTACCCGGCGGCACGGGCAGCTCAAGGTCGCCCCCCGCCTTGCCGTGACGCCGCGAGCCCTCGCCGCGCCCGCCGCCCGGCGCCCGGAAGTGATGCTTGAAGCGGTAGTCGATGAGCATCGTCTGGCCGACGTCCACGACGAGATAGACGGAACCACCGCGGCCACCGTCGCCGCCGTCGGGGCCACCGCGTGGCACGTGCGCCTCACGACGGAAGCTGGCTGCGCCGTCTCCGCCATCGCCGGCGGTGACGGTCAGTTCGACGTGGTCGAGGAACATGGGTCAGGACGGGCGGCCAGGGCCAAGGGTGACCGTCGGGTCACCGGTCGTCATCCTCAGGCGTCGGTCGCGCCTTGCCTGGTCAAGGAGGCCAGGAACTCGGCGTTGGACTCCGTCTTGGAGAGGCGGTTCAGGAGCAGCTCGATGCCCTCGTTGGTGCCGACCGCGCCGAGCATGCGACGCATGGTCCAGACCATCTTGAGCACGGGCTCCTCCAGCAGCAGCTCCTCGCGGCGGGTGCCGGAACGCTGGACGTCGATCGACGGGAAGATGCGCTTCTCCGACAGCTTGCGATCGAGGATGAGCTCCGAGTTGCCGGTGCCCTTGAACTCCTCGTAGATGACGTCGTCCATGCGCGAACCGGTGTCCACGAGGCACGTCGCGATGATCGTGAGCGAGCCGCCCTCCTCCAGCTTGCGAGCAGCACCGAAGAAGCGCTTGGGCGGATAGAGGGCCACCGGGTCGATGCCGCCGGTGAGGGTGCGGCCGGACGGTGGCAGGGCCAGGTTGTAGGCGCGCGAGAGGCGCGTGATGGAGTCGAGCAGGATGACCACGTCCCGGCCGCTCTCCACCTGGCGCTTGGCGATCTCAAGCGCCATCTCCGCCACGTGGGTGTGGTTCTCCGTGGGCTCGTCGAAGGTGGAGGAGATGACCTCGCCCTTGACCGAGCGGCGCATGTCCGTGACTTCCTCCGGCCGCTCGCCGATGAGGGCGACCATGAGGAGGATCTCCGGGTAGTTGGTGCTGATGCCGTTGGCGATGGCCTTGAGGAGCATCGTCTTGCCGGCCTTGGGTGGGCTGACGATAAGCGCGCGCTGCCCCTTGCCGATGGGGTTGACGAGGTTGACGAGGCGCTGACTGAGGTTCTTGGGGTCAGCCTCGAGGTTGATGAGCTGGATGGGGTGGATGGGCGTGAGCTCGTCGAAGTGCGGTCGGCGGCGGGCATCCAGCGGATCCATGCCGTTGACCGTGTCCACGCGCACGAGGCCCCAGTACTTCTCGCCCTTCTTGGGCGGCCTGGGGATGCCGGCCACGCGGTCGCCAGCGCGCAGGCCGAAGCGGCGCACGTGGCTCGAGCTGACATAGATGTCATCTGGCCCGGGCATCAGGCCGCGGCGACGCATGAAGCCGTAGCCGTCCTCGACAAGGTCCAGGATGCCGGCCGCATATCGTTGGGCGCCGCTGTCCATGTGCCGGGCCGCGCCCGGCTCGCCCAGGTCGTCCGCGCTCATGCCATCGTCCGAGGCATCCGCATCGGCTGCGTACCGTGCGTCCTCGGCGTCCCTGTACTGGCGTTCCTTGATGTCCATCGTCGGGGGTATCCGCTCCTTGCGGCAGGGGGTTCTGCTCAGCCGAGGCGGCGCAACGCGCGGCGCATCTCGTGGCTGGCTGGGTGGGTGCCGTCCCGGACCGTGGTCGCCGTGGACCGGGTGGATGCCGGACAAGCGGCGGCGTCCAGGGGGTGGGAGGGCTGAGGGAATGGTAGCACGCGCTCCGGGCGGGTCAAGTCCCTCCCGGTGTCAGTCCCTCCCGGTGCCGCGACGACGCCGGCCCCCGTGCCGCGCTTGGCACGCCCTACGCTACAGGTAGCTATCGACCGACGAGCTGCGGTCAGGACGTACCAGCCGTGCCCCCGACGGTCGAACGTGACGCATCAGGTCGGGATCGGCCAACGACCGACGCGTGACGATCTGCCGGCGGTAGCTCGTCGGTCGATACTGACGTCTGGCGTGGGAAGAGCGACGCGCACGGGCGCTTGGGTCGGGGCCAGGGTCGCACTGGAATGTCGGGCGCCCAATCGCTGGGGCGCCGGCGCGACCGGCGCCGAACTCAGCGCTTGGCAGTCTCCGCCGTCGCCGCGGCCCAGTCGGCCTTGAACTGGCTGATGCCCTTGTCCGTGAGCGGATGGTGGACCATCTGCTGGAAGACCTTGAAGGGCAGCGTGGCCACGCCGGCGCCCGCGAGCGCACCGTCGATGACATGGCGCGGCGAGCGGACCGACGCCACCAGCACCTCCGACTCGAAGCCGTGGATCTCGATGATGGCCGCCAGCTCGCGGATCATCTCCATGCCGTCCTGGTTGATGTCGTCCAGGCGACCCACGAAGGGCGACAGCAGCCAGGCGCCGGCCTTGGCGGCCAGGAGGCCCTGGGCAGCGCTGAAGATGAGCGTGCAGTTGGTCTTGATGCCCTCTTCCGCGAAGCGCGAGATGGCGGAGAGGCCGATCTCGCTCATGGGTACCTTGATGACGATGTTGGGAGCGATCTTGGTGAAGGCTCGGCCCTCGCGCAGGATGCCCTCCAGGTCGTCGGCGATGACCTCCGCGCTGACGGGGCCGGAGGTGATGCCGCAGATCTCCTCGAGGATCTGCTCGTAGGAGCCACCACCGGCCTTGGCGAAGAGCGTCGGGTTGGTCGTCACGCCGTCCAGCACGCCCCAGCTGTGCACGGTGCGGATCTCGTCGATGAGCGCGGTGTCCAGGAACAGCTTCATGTCGGGCAGACTCCTCGGTGGTCGGAACGGGGCCGGGCGCGATGCCTTGATCGAGCCCCGATTGTACGACCCGCCGTTCGTAGCGCAGGCGGGCGTCAGCCTGGTGTGATGGCCGATGAAGCGGCTCGGCCTACGGTCCGCGCCATGCCAGGATCTCTCGGTTCTTCGGCACGTCATCGCGATGTACGACGAGGACCACTTGCCGCCCCATTTCCACGCGTTGTGGCGGATCCTGGGCGCCCGCTGAACGGGTGACCAGGATCCCAGCGCGCCTCCTGATGGCCATACTGGCCCAGGGGCACATGAGCGACGAGAAGGAGACGACCGATGGACGTCAACGGTAGCGTGGCCATCGTCACGGGAGCCACGCGGGGCATGGGTCGGGCCATCGCCACGCGGCTCGCGGCGGCTGGCGCCCGGGTCGTGCTGGTCGCCCGGACAGCCGCGGACCTTCATGCGGTCGAGGCGGACATCCAAGCCCAGGGCGGTGAGGCCGTCGGCTTCAGTGCGGACGTCGCGGACCGCGCTTCGGTGGAGTCGATGGTCGAAGCGGTCCTGGCCCGCTTCGGGCGCATCGACATCCTCGTCAACTGCGCCTTCTGGGGACCGCCCGGAAGCCTTGAGCAGACCGACGAGGCCTTCTGGGATCGCACCCTCGACTCCTGCTTGAAGGGCCCGTACCTCTTGACCCGTGCCGTGCATCCGGCGATGCGCGCCCAAGGCGGTGGCGCCATCGTCAACATCGGCTCCCAGGCGGGCAAGGTCGGCGAGGACAACCGGACCGCGTACTGCGCCGCCAAGTGGGGGCTCGAGGGCTTCACCGCCGCGCTGCAGATCGAGCTGCGCAAGGACGCCATCAAGGTGCACCTCATCTCGCCTGGCGCGACCGACACCTCGTTCTGGCGTGACAACGCGCCGGGATTGACCAGCGATCAGCTCGACCGCTTCATCCCCCCGGAGACGATCGCGGACGCGGTCCTATGGGTCCTGAGCACGCCAGAGCCGGTCCTCGTCTCCGACGTCTCCATCCGCAACTTCCGCGATCCGTTCGAGGGCCAGGGCTCACCATTCGAGTCGTAGCCCGGGGCTGATCGGGCTCGAGCCTTCTCGCCATCGGTTCGCCGAATCAGCCGGCCGTTCCCCACACGTCCACGTCCGCCAGGGGGATCGACAACGCGGCGGCAGCCTCAGCCAAGCGTGCATCGTAGGTCGCCAGCGAGGGGCGCTGCCCCAGCCCGCGCAGGAATTCGACGGACGCCAGGTGCAATGCGTCCAGAGTCCGAACGGCAGTGGGAAAGGGGTCCAGCGCCCGAGCCAGCACCGGCGCAACCAGCTCCAGGAATGACAGCCGGCCCAGGAGCGCTCGCACATCCTCGCCGTGGCTTGAGCCCAGCCCGCGCGCGTTGATACGGTTCCAGACCTCGTATTCGAGGAGCCGACTCGAGACGAGCGGTGCTGTCTCCCAGAACGATCCTGCCGGGGACCGGTCCTCCCCCAGCAACTGGGCGAGGACGACGGAACTGTCGACGTAGATCACCGGTCGGCGCGGTCGTCTGCCAGCTCTTCGAGCAACACACCGAGCGTGGTCACCGGCCGGCGAGGCACGGGGCCCCCAGCCGCTCCAAGGGCCGGGGTCAGCCATCCCTTCCTGACCGCATCCGCAAGGAGCGCATCCCGGGTCGACTCCGCGCGACCCTCTCGCGGCGGCACCAGCTCAGCCACGACGCGCTCTCGATCGGTCACCAGGACGGTTTCACCAGAGGCCGCCATGCGTACGTACTCGCTCAACTGATTCTTCAGGACCTTCAGGCCGACGGCTCGCATGCCGTCAAGGTAGCTTCTGGAAGCTACCTTGTAAAGCGGGGCTTGCACGACAATGAACGGCCCGCACGACCGCGCCCGGCCTCAGGCGCAACGAGGTCAGGCGGAGCCGCCCTCCACGGGTACCCGCACGGACGCCTGGACGCCCGGCTCGCTGGCCCGCACGTGTGCGACGCGCTCGATCGAGGCCGCGATGAAGCCCGCGAAGAGTGGGTGCGGCCGGTCGGGCCGGCTCTTGAACTCGGGATGGAACTGGCTGGCCACGAACCAGGGGTGGTCGCGCAGCTCGATGATCTCCACGAGACGCCCGTCCGGCGACTGGCCAGACAGCAGCATGCCCTGCGCCTCGAGCGCCTCGCGGTAGTGGTTGCTGACCTCGAAGCGGTGGCGGTGGCGCTCGTAGATGAGCTCGCTGCCGCCGTACGCGGTGTGGACCTTGGAGCCGGGCGTCAGGCGCGCCGGGTAGAGGCCCAGGCGCATGGTGCCTCCCTTGTCCTCCATGTCGCGCTGGTCGGGCATGTAGTCGATGACCGGGGCGGAGGTGAAGAGGTCGAACTCGGTGGAGTTGGCGTCCCCCTCCCCGACCACGTTGCGGGCGAACTCGATGACACCGCACTGCAGGCCCAGGCAGAGCCCCAGGTACGGCACCCGGTGCTCGCGCGCATAGCGGGCCGCCAGGATCTTGCCCTCGATGCCGCGATGGCCGAAGCCGCCGGGTACGACGATGCCGGCCGCGCCTGCAAGGGCCTGCTCGACGTCCTCTTCGCCGATGGTCTCCGAGTTCACCCAGCGCACCTTGACGTCATGCCCGGCCGCCCAGCCGGCGTGGTTCAACGACTCCGTCACGGAGAGGTAGGCGTCAGGCAGCTCGATGTACTTGCCGACGAGGGCGATCTCCAGGCTGGGCTTGGGCGCCTTGATGCGCTCCACGAGGCTGCGCCAGGCGGACAGGTCCGCGGCGTGAACGCGCGACTCCAGGTGCAGGAGGCGCACCACGAGCTCCCCCAGGCCCCAGTCCTCGAAGTGCAGCGGCACCTCGTAGATGGTGTCCGCCGTCGTGGCCGGCACGACGGCGTCCACGTTGACGTCGCAGAAGAGGGCGATCTTCTCGCGCAGGTCGTCGTCCACGGGGCGGTCGCTGCGGGCGATGATGATGTCCGGCTGGATGCCGATGCTGCGCAGCTCCTTGACAGAGTGCTGCGTGGGCTTCGTCTTGAGCTCGCCGGTGGCCGCCAGCGCGGGCAGCAGTGTGACGTGCACGTACAGGACATGATCGCGGCCCACGTCCTTGCGCATCTGGCGGATGGCTTCCAGGAAGGGCAGCGACTCGATGTCGCCGACCGTCCCGCCGACTTCCACGATGACGACATCCGCGCTGCCGTCCCGGGCCACGCGACCGATGCGCTCCTTGATCTCGTTGGTGATGTGGGGGATGACCTGCACCGTGCCGCCCAGGAAGTCCCCGCGACGCTCCTTGGCGATGACGGCCTGGTAGATGCGACCGGTCGTGACGTTGGAGAGCTGGGAGAGGTTCTCGTCGATGAAGCGCTCGTAGTGGCCGAGGTCGAGGTCCGTCTCGGCCCCGTCGTCAGTGACGAAGACCTCACCGTGCTGGTAGGGCGACATGGTCCCCGGATCCACGTTGATGTAGGGGTCCAGCTTGAGGATGGAGACGGACAGGCCACGGCTCTTGAGCAGCCGCCCCACGCTTGCGGCCGTGATGCCCTTGCCCAACGAGGACGTGACGCCACCGGTCACGAAGACATACTTCGCCACGGACTTCCCTTGAACGATGCTGGTCCGCCCGATGCTACCGAATCGCGAGCCCGGACGCGAGTCCCCCCGTGGCGGCAGGGCGCCTCGCGCGCTCGCCGTGATGTCATCATCGTCCGCGGCCGACGCCAGCACACGGTGGCCGACGCCGGCACACGGTGGCCAACGCCGGCGCCGGGCGCAGCACCGTGATCGAGCCAAGCAGAGCCACCGCGGAGGACGAGCCATGGTCGAGGAGAGCAGTGAGCAGGGACGACCCCAGGCCCAGCCGGCGCGTGTGGCGGTCTCGGGAGACGGCCGGGCACTGAGGCGCGCCGGGCGGCCCTGGCTGCTCGTGGCGGACACGATGTGGAGCGCCTTCACGAACGTCCCCGAGCGCGAGTGGGCGCCCTACGTGAGCCACCGCGCGGCGCAGGGCTTCTCCTCGCTCCTCATCTCCGTCCTGCCCATCCTCAACGACATGAGCGACGCGGGTCCAGCCATGCCCGAGCCCTTCCCCGGCTTCTGGTCCGGTTCACCGCGCTTCGGGAGGCTGGCGCCGGCATATGTGGAGCAGGCGCGCGCCAAGCTCCAGGTCGCCGCTGCGCACGGCCTCGTCCCGTCGCTCGCCCTCCTCTGGTGCGCCTACGCACCCGGGGCGTGGGCATCGGCCCGCGACCCGCGCTTCGTCATCCCGGTCGACGTCATGCCCGACGTGCTGGCATCCATGGTCGAGGCCTTCGACGAGTTCGCCCCGCTGTACCTGGTCTCCGGCGACACCGACTTCCGGCAGCCCGAGACCACCGACTGGTACACCCGGGCGATGGGGCACCTGCGGGAGCTCGTGCCGGATGCGGTGACCACGCTGCACACGAACGACGAGACGTTCCTGCCAGCTGAGGTGGCCGCCGACCCGGGCCTCGGGTTCTACAGCTACCAGTCGGGCCACCGCCTGGAGTGGCAGCACCACACCTGGGAGTTCGCCGAGCACTACGTCGGCCAGCCGGTGCGCCGCCCGGTCGTCAACCTCGAGCCCTGCTACGAGGGTCACGGTCACGGCTTCCGCTACGGGCGCTTCAGCGCGGCGGACATCCGCCACGCGACCTGGCAGAGCCTCCTGGCCGGGGCATCGGCGGGCATCGGCTACGGTGCCCACGGCGTCTGGCAGTGGCAGCGCCCCGGGATGCCCTTCAACAACCCGGCCTTCTCGTCCATGCCCTTCGACCGGCGCGTGGCGCTGAGGTTCCAGGGCGCCGCCGACGTGGGCTTCGCGGCCAGGCTCGTCGAGCAGCTCGGGCTCATCGGCGCCGAGCCCCGCCAGGATCTTCTGGTGGCACCGCCGCCCGGCGTCCGGGCCGCGCTGTCCACGGACGGCAGCCACCTCCTCGTCTACGTCCCGCACGCGGTGGACGTGCGCCTGGCGCCGGGGGTCTCGGTCGCCGACGTGGTGGCCTGGGACCTCGGCCGCGCCGCGCTCTCGGAGATCGAGCTGACCGAGGGCGACGGCGCGCTCATCGGACAGGTCCCCTGGAACGGCGACGCACTCGTCGCCGTGCGCCTGGGCCGCCCCGTGGCCTGACATCCGGCCGACCAGGCCCGCAAGGCCTGGCCGCTGTGGCTTGGCGAGCTCCAGGCGGGTCAGGCTGGGCCGCGGACCATGGGCCTGCCCAGGGTCTCGAGGCCCACGATGCCGAGGCTGGGCACCGGCGCGAGGTCGGTCACCCCTTGGCCTCCGCGGCGCTGACCACAGCTCGCTCCGAACGGATCATGTCCAGCACGGAGTGCCAGCCGGCTACGAACAGGTCGCGGAAGTGCTGGACCGGCCCGAACACCTCGAAGTCCGCGAGCGCGAGCCCGGCAGGGTCGAGGGCCTGGCGCATCTCCGGGAAAGCCGCCGTGAGACGCTCGACGATGGCCGGATCGACCGGCTCCTCGACCGTCGCGACAGCAGGCGGATCGGCCGCCAGCAGTTCGGCCGCGGTGGACCAGTTGATGGTGGCCGCCATGCCGCCCCCCACCAGGCCGCTGAAGTCGAGCTCGATGCGAGCGCCGCCGTAGAGCAGCAGGACGGGGTAGTCCCGCTCACGCACGATGCGATAGCAGGCCCGCGAGACGAGCACGCCGGCCATCTCCAGGTCCGCCGCGGCGATCTCCAGCCCGTCCCGGGCGGCGACCTTCCGGAGGTGGTCGCCGAGGATGCCGGTGATGGGGCTCATCATGAACGGCGGCCGCACACCGGTCCGTGCCGTGACCGCCAGCCAGCGCTCGCAAGCCTCGATGACCTGGGCAACACTGAAGACCTCGGTGATGATGACCTGCGAGCCTTCCGCCACGAGCGCTTCGAAGGCCTCGAAGCCGGGCACGGTGGCCGGGATCTTGGGCGTGGCGTTGGGGGCGATGGCGCGCGTGGCCCGACCCTCGGCCAGGATCGCCTTGCCGTCGTGGTCCGCCCCGGGGTCGCCCTGCAGCGAGACGAAGCCCTCGCGGCCGCCGGTCCGCTCGTAGAGCGGCAGGAAGGTCTCGCAGATACGACCCACGAGACGGCGCTGCACGAGCTCGGCGACGACGGCGTCGTCATCGCTGGCCGGCAGGCACTCGCGCACGAGGGGCAGCACCTCCTCCGGCGCGCGCCGCACGAGGTTGCCACCGTAGCCGGGGTTCGTCGTGCAGCCCATGGCGCCGTGGCGCAGGGCGAGGTCCATCTCCTCGATGGTCGGGTTGTTGACCCAGAACCGTGCCCCGGCGACCTCGCGGACGCGGTCGAAGTAGTGATCGGTCATCCAGTCAACCTCCCTGCCTGCCATGCCTGTTCGATCGGGGCAGCCGACGACCCGGCCGACTCCCTCATGCCGAGTCTGCCACGTCGACACCAGGACGGAGGCGGTCGAGCTGGCGCTTCCGCCAGCCTCCGTGCTTGCGACGCCGACACGAACTCGCCTCGCGCAGGTGATGGGCATCGAGATGGATCGGGCCTCGTTCCGCGTCAGCAGGGGTCGCGCGACCCCCCGCTGGATGGGTTCGACGGCCAGTCGATGGGCGTGCCTCGGTCCACCAGCTCCCGTCCCGGCGGTCTCACGGCCTGCGGCTGCCCAGGCCGCGCTCGCCCAGCAGCAGGTGCTGCACGAGCAGGAAGAAGAGCACCGCAGGCACCGTCAGCATCACCGCGCCCGCCATCAGGAGTGGCCAGTCCGAGGGATCGAGCTGCTGCAGCTGGCGGAGCCCCAGCGGCAGGGTGTAGAGGTCCTGCGAGCGCAGGTACAGCAGCGGGCTGATGAAATCGCTCCAGTAGAGGATGAAGGTCAGCACCGCCACGGCGATCGTGGTGGGGATCGAGAGGGGCAGCGCGATGCGCCGCCAGGTCGCCAGCGGCCCGGCGCCGTCCAGCCTTGCCATCTCGAAGACATCGGCCGAGACGCGCCGGAAGGTCCAGAAGTAGAGCAGCACGAACAGCGGGCTCGAGCCCGCCAGGGCAGGCACCACCAGGGCCAGCAGCGAATCCGTCAGGCCTGCCCAGCGGAAGAGCAGGAAGCGCGTCAGCCAGAGCGCCGTGACGGGCACCATGAGCAGCGCCACGGAGACGACGACGAGGATGACCCTTGATCGGCGCTCCAGGAGCGCCATGGCGAAGCCCGCCAGCGAGGCGGTGACGATCGTCAGGGGCACGGCCAGGGCCACCACGGCCAGCGAGTTGAGCAGGTAGCGACCGAACGGCAGCAGCTCGAAGACCGCGCCGTAGTTGCCCGTCGAAGGCGACGTCGGTAGCCACTCGACGGACTGCGCCGGCGGCAGGCCCGGCTGACGCAGCGAGGCGCTGAGCATCCACCACAGCGGCAGCAGGAAGACGACGGCGACCAGGAGCGGCATGAGGTGACCGCGCAGGCCACGGAGGGCGCCCCCACGGATGGCACCCCCACGAATGGCCCCCTGGGCCGCCCCACCGGGGAACCTGGGCGCGGGCGACCCGTGCTGCCCGGCTCAGACATCACCCGTGAACCCCCGCCGCCGGAAGAGCCACCAGGTGGCCAGGATGAGCGCCGCGCTGGCCAGGAACACCAGCAGCATGAGCGCCGAGCCCGGCCCGAAGCGGAAACGGTCGAAGGCCTCCTCGTAGGTCAGCAGCGGCACGAAGAGGGTGGCGTAGTAGGGATCGCCGCCGGTCATCACGAAGGACGGCGTGAACGTGATCTGGAAGCTCAGGATGATGTCGCGGAACGTCAGCAGCACCAGCCAGGGAAGGAGCAGCGGCAGGGTCAGGTAGCGGAAGGCGGCCCAGCGTCCGGCGCCGTCCACGGCGCCGGCGTCGAGCGTCTCGCGCGGCAGGCCTCGCAGGGCGGCCAGGAGGATCACGAAGCCCTCACCGATCGTGAAGAGCGCCATGATCACGAAGGGGTAGCGGGCCGTGGACTCCTCCGCCAGCCAGGCCGGCTCGGGGAGGCCCAGCACGCTGAGTGCCTGGTTGACCGGCCCGTAGAGCGGGTTGAAGATCCACAGCCAGACGAGCGCGAAGGCGACGTCCGGGATGATCGTGGGCAGGTACACGGCGGCCCGGTAGCCACCCACCCCGCGACGTGGCCGGAAGAGCAGCAGCGCCACGGCCAGGGCGCCCAGGACCCGCAGCGGCACGGCCAGCAGGATGAAGAGCAGCGAGTTGGCGAAGGCCGTCGTGACCATGGGGTCGGCGGCCAGCAGCCGGAAGTTGGCGAAGCCCACGAAGACCGGCGGCGAGAGCGCGTCGAAGGACGTGAAGGCCAGGACGCCGGACATGAGGGCCGGCAGCGCCACCAGCAGCAGCGTACCCAGCAGGTAGGGCGCCAGCATCAGCCAGAGCCCGGTGCGCCAGGACAGCGAGATGCGCCTCATGGAGCTCCGATCGTCACCGGGCCGCGGGGCCCTAGCCCTCCTCACCGGCGAAGAAGGGCGCAGTCCGGGAGATCATGGCGCTGATGGCCTCGTCGACCGTCGCCTGGCCGTAGAAGGCACGCTCCAGCTCGTCGCCGGCCACCTCCTCGACGTCCACCCAGCCGGCCATGACCGGCACGCCGCGCAGGATCGGGATGCTATCCAGGAAGATGTGGCTGCTGGCCGGTGGCACCTCGGGATCAAGGAATGCCGTCGACTCGGCCACCTCGGTCAGCGACGGCACCGTGCGGCCGGACGCGGCCACGATGGCCTGGCCCTCCGGCGAGTTGGCGAACTCGATGAACGTCCAGGCGGCCTCCTTGTCCTCTGCGGCGCTGGCCATGCAGTAGGCATCCGTGTGGAGGATGCCGGCTGCCTGCTCGCGCTGCGGCAGCGGAGCGACATCCCAGTCGAAGGCCTCGATGTCCCGGAAGGTGGGCACCGCGCGCCGGCTGTCGAGGAACATCCCCATGCGACCGGCCATGAAGCGGCTCTCGCTCGGCTCGGCGGCCTCGGCGAGTGCATCGGGGACCACGCCGTGCTCCGCCTGGAGCGCCACGAACCACTCGACGGCCTCACGGGCAGCGCGTGAATCGAGGGCCAGCCGGACGGGCCGCAGGCCTCCCTCCAGGACCACGAGCTCGCCGCCGTTCTGCCAGACGAAGGGCGCCAGGCGTGCGAGCGAGACCTCTGTCCCGAGCCCGTACTGGTCGATGCGGCCGTCGCCATCGAGGTCACGTGTCAGCACCGAGGCGGCTGCCAGGAACTCGTCCCAGGTCCAGTCAGCCTCCGGCAAGGGCACACCCGCGGAAACGAACAGGTCACGGTTGACATACACGACCAGCGAGGAGATGTTCTGCGGAAGGCACATCAGCTCGCCGCGCCAGCGGAAGGGGTCGATGGCCTGCGGGTAGAAGTCGCGCTCGGTGATGACCTGGCTGGCGCGCAGGTAGGGTTCCACCGGCTCCAGGACACCGCGAGCTGCGAGCGCCGCATAACGACGGTAGTTGATGAGTGACACGTCCGGCGGGCGACCCGCCGCGAAATCGGCGCCGAGGCGCAGTCGGTAGTCCGACGGGCTGGGGATGTGGATGAGCTCGACGTCGATGTCCGGGTGGGCGACCTCGAAGGCTGTCACCAGTGACTGGTAGGCGGCCAGCTCGGCCGGGTCGCCGAAGACCATGAAGGACACGTGCCCGACCTCATCCGCACCGCGGATGGTCACGGCCTGGGGCAGCAGAAGTCCTGCGACCACGAGCAGGACGGCGAGGAGCGGGCTTCTGCGAGTGGTGGGCACGAGGCCGATAGGATAGCCACGATGGCCGATCAGACCCCGCCGCCGCTCCCCCGCCCATCGCAGGCCTGGTCCACGGCCCTGCTCGTGACCGGGTGGGCGTACCTGGCGCTGGGCGCTCTGCTGGCGGTGGCCTTCATCTTCGGCGGCCTGCAGTCCTCGCTCTTCCCCACGGGCTGGCTCTTCCCGGTCGTGCTGCTCGCGACGGGGGCACTGATGGCGGCGCGGCAACGCTTCGACCTGGTGGCCACGCTGTGGGCCGGCCTCACGCTGGTCGTCTTCATGCTCAACGTGCTCGTCTACATGAACGCCCTGGACCGCGGCCTCGATGATGCCGCGGCCTTCGACGCGGCCCTCATCGTGGCCGCCTTCGGCCTGCTGGCCCTCGTGCTGCGGCCCGGATTCCGTTCCTGACACGTCCCCGGACCGCCACAGGAACGACACGCGCGTCGGGTGCGATTCCGCGCTATCCAGTGTAGGCTCGCGCGACAACGGGGCCGACTGGAGGGAAGGCCCCCCGACAAGTCCCCCACCGGGACGCCCGACCCGGAGCTGCAAGGCCGAAGAGGTGCCTCTGGCGATGTCGATGACACACTCCCCTCGACGTGGACGTCGCGGGCTGGCGGTCAGCCTGACCGCGACTGCCCTGCTCGTTGCGGCCGGGTCCGCCGCCCTGGCCACGGACAGCGGCACCACCGGCTCGACCGACGCGGACGTCCTCCTCACGGAGCCGCTGTCCGAGGCCGCCACGACGGCCGAACTGCGCGCCAGGCTGGATGACCTGAGCAGCCGGTATGACGAGATCCAGGCGGACAACACGACCCTGCGCGAGGCCGTGGAGGACCTCTCCACTGAACGGGATGCGCTGGCGCGTTCGCTGGAGCGCGTGGGCGGCCTCTCCGGGCCGCTGGAGGCTGACCGCCAGCTGCTCTTCGAGCTGCGCAAGGAGCTGCCCGAGACTCGAGCGGAGGCTGAGGCCCACATCGAGCGCCTGCGCTCGCTGGCGCTCTCTTCCGACCCCGCGCGCCTGGGCCAGCTCGTCGACCGCGTCGGTGAGGCCGCGCCCGAATTCCTCGACTGGCGCTTCGGCGACTACGCCTCCGATGGGGAGGCCGCCCAGGCCTACCTCGACAGCGGTGCCGGTGCCTTCGACACGACCCTCGGCGAGTTCCGCAACGAGGTGCTCATGACCGTCGCCAATCGGCTCGACGGGCTCCTCACCGTCATCGACCGGCTTCGCTGAGGGGCCTGCACGCCCTCGACCGCGAGGCGCCCGTCATCCGGCCCGCGCCCTGCTCTGCAAGGAGACCCATGACCGCTTCCCGACCCTCGTGGCCCGCCGCCGTCGGCGCTGCCCTGCTCCTCTCGCTGACTGCCCTGCCGGCCGCTGCCGGGGAGGGTGAGGAGGGACCCATCGGCTCCGACTCGTCGTCGGTCATCCCGCTCCTCAACGCCGGACCCGCCGACCTGCTGGCCCCCGTGGGTCCCCTGCTGTCCGGCCGGCCGTGGCTCATGACGGAGGGCCTTGACCCGGGCTCGGGCAGCATGCCCAGCGCGAACCCCCTCACCGGTGCCGACCTGGCCTCCGATCCGGTCGGTGCATCGCCGCGTACGCAGGCCGCCGGCGCCGGTGCCCCGGTGCCCTTTCGCGAGCCCGGGCCGGCCTTCTCCCGCAACATCCTGGTGACGCGCGACTTCGGCACACCCTTCCAGACCGAGCCGCACATCGAGGCCAACCCCAACGACCCCGAGCACCTCGTGCTGGGCGTCATCGACTACTCGTTCCCGGCCATGTCCACGTACGTCACCTTCGACGGCGGCGAGCGCTGGGAAGGCCCCTTCCAGGTGCCCTACCTGCAGAAGGACCTGGTGGCCGGCGGGGACCCGGTCATGGCCTTCGACCGTGACGACAACGTCTACATGAACTACATCTCCATCGGTATCGACGAGTTCAACCTGGGCCCCATCGAGGTCGCCGCAGAGGTCTCCAGCATCGCCGTGGCGCGCTCGGAGGATGACGGCTTCACGTGGCCCGTCCAGGTCTCGGCCGCGCGCAGCCGCGTCAACACGGACGGTCTCGAGGCCGACCGCTTCGGGCGCCTGCGCGGCATCGTGGACATCAGCTTCCTCGACAAGCCCTGGATGGCCACGGGGCCCCACCCCGACGACCCCGAGCGCGACGTCGTGTACGTCACGTACACCAACTTCGACCTCTCCTACGAGATCCTCTACATCGGCGAGATCCCCAACCTGCTGCCCACCGAGATGCGCACGACCATCGAGCTGGTGGCCTCCGAGGACGGCGGACAGACCTGGAGCGACCCGGTGGCCGTGAGCCCCACCGTGCGGCGTGGCTACGGCGAGCGCGGCGACGACAGCGGCGCCTCCGGCGTCTTCGGCACCTTGCGCGTCGTGCAGGGCAGCCAGCCCGAGGTCACTCCTGACGGCACCGTGCACGTGGCCTGGATGGACAGCACGGACGACGATTCCCAGGAGGGCGTGGGCGAGATCCAGGTGGCCAGCTCCAGCGACGCCGGCCGCACCTGGTCGGCGCCTGTCGTGGCCTCCGTCTTCAACGAGGTGGAATTCCGGCCGCGCAGCGCCTACTTCCGCTTCTGGGCCTCGGCCTTCCCGCAGATCGCCTCCGGGCCCAACGGCGAGGTCTACGTGGTCTACACGGGCCGTCCCGCGGACAAGCCCAACGACGACGGCGACGTCTTCATGGTGTCCTCGACCGATGGCGGCACCACCTGGAGCCGCCCCCGGGTCCTCAACGACGACGACACCGAGCACGTGCAGTTCTTTCCCTCGGTCGACGTCAGCCCGGACGGCGCCATCCACGTCATGTGGGGCGACATGCGCGACGACCCGCACCAGACCCGCTTCCACGTCTACTACACGCGCTCCGACGACGGCGGCGAGACGTTCGGGTTCGTGAACGAGGAGCTCGACTTGCGCTCCGGTGACACGCGCGTGAGCGACTTCGCCTCCAACCCCAACTACGCGTTCCCACGCGGCCTCTTCCTGGGCGACTACTTCTCCATCACCGCCACGGAAGAGGACGTGCACCTGGCGTGGGCCGATTCGCGACTCGGTGAGTTCGGGCCCATCAACCAGAAGATCGCGGTCGCGCGCACAGCAGCCGTGCCCTCCCCGAGCTCTTCATCTCGCCACCGTCCGGCCCGGGCGGCCAGGAGGTGACGCTGCAGGGCTTCGACTTCCAGCCGGACATGGGCGTCTTCGTGCAGCTGGGGGACAGCACCATCTCCAACCTGCGCACGGACCTCGACGGCGAGTTCACGGCGCGCATCTACATGCCCATCACCAGCCAGGGCAGCCAGACCATCACGGTCTTCGACGAGTCGGGCAACGGCGCCAGCACGTCGTTCTTCACGGAGTTCGGCTTCGGTGACATCCGACAGCTCCTGGAGGACCTGGAGCAGCGCCTCGGCACGGAGTCGGAGCCCGCGGTGGAGGCATCGCCAGCGCCGGCCGGCGACGAGGGCTGAGGCATGACGCTTCCGATGTCGCGAACCGGCCGACTCCTGCGCCCGGCTGTCGTGGGCGCCCTCATGGCGGCCTTGCTGCCTGGCGCGGTGGCCGCCCAGGACGACGCGGAGGCCTACCAGCCTCCCCACGACAAGCCCGGTCCGGCAGCCGAGCGCCTCCTCTACAACTCCTTCTTCGTCGACCGTGCGCCGCTCGACATCACGGCCGGCAACATGGACATCTACCTCTTCGGCCTCAAGACGGAAGCCGCCCAGGACCTGCGGGACGCGGAGGGCGTGGAGCTCATCGAGGCACCCGCCACGTCCGTCTCGCTGCTGCTCAACCCGGCACCGGCACCAGAGGGTGAGCTCAACCCCTTCGCCATCCCCGAGGTCCGGCAGGCCATGCAGGTCCTCGTCAACCGCGACTCGATCGCCCAGGACGTCTACCGCGGCGCAGCAGAGCCGATGATCACCCATGTCGGCCCATCCGACCCCGACTTCCTGACCGTCTACGACATCGACCGCGGCTCCGGCATCACCTACGATCCCGAGCTTGGCCGCAGCCTCATCAGCGACGCCATGACCGCCGCTGGAGCGGAGCTCGTGGACGGCACCTGGCAGTACGAGGGACAGCCCGTCCGCATCAAGCTCGTGGGCCGAGTCGAGGATGAGCGCCGCGACATCGCCGACATGGTCCGCGCCGAGCTGGAGCAGGCTGGCTTCGAGGTCGCCATCACCTACGAGCAGTTCGCCCCGGCGGTGCAGAAGGTCTACTCCAGCGACCCGGCCGCCATCGAGTGGCACATCTACACGGAGGGCTGGGGCCGCGGCGCGCCGCAGCGCTATGACGTCGGCAACGTCAACTCCTTCAACGCACCGTGGCTGGGAAACATGCCCGGCTGGCGCGAGGAGGGCTTCTGGCAGTACGAGAACGCCGAGCTCGACGAGCTCGGCAAGACCCTCTACCGGGGCGAGTTCGCGAGCCGCGAGGAGCGCGACGAGATCTACCGCACCATGACCGCCGCCGGTCTCGATGAATCCATCCGCGTCTGGCTGGCCACGGTAGACAACAGCTTCCCCGTCGTAGCCGGCATGGAAGGCTTGACGCGCGACCTGGTCGCAGGGCCACGCAACCCGTGGGCGCTGCGCGAGGCCAACGTGCCCGGCTCACCGGATGTGCGCGTGGGCCACCAATGGGTCTGGACCGAGCGCACCACCTACAACCCCGTCGGCGGCCTCGGCGACGTCTACTCGGTCGACCTCTGGCGCAACCTGGCCGACCCGCCCATCTGGAACGATCCCTTCACCGGCATCCCGCAGCCTTTCCGTGCCACCTACGAGGTGGAGACGGCCGGGCCGGACGGGGCCCTGGACGTGCCCGCAGACGCGCTGACCTGGGATGTCGAGTCCAAGGCCTGGGTGCCCGTGGCGCCCGGGACGCAGGCCGTCAGCAAGGTCACCTTCGACTACTCCGGGTACACGGGCAGCCACTGGCATCACGGCCAGCCCATCACGATGGCCGATGCCATCTACTCCATCGCGCAGACCGTCGACCGTGCCTACGATCCGGAGAAGGCCAAGATCGAGACCGCCCTGGCGGCCACCGCCCGGCCGGTCCTGGAGACCTTCAAGGGCTACCGCGTGGTCGACGACGAGCACCTCGAGGTCTACGTCGACTACTGGCACTTCGACACGGACCACATCGCCGCCTACGCCAGCCCGGTCAGCTTCGACATGCCCTGGGAGGTCAAGGCCGCCATGGACGACCTCGTCTTCGAGCAGCGGCGCGCGGCCTACAGCGACACGGCCGCCAGCCGCTTCAGCGTGCCCTGGCTGAGCCTCGTGCTGGAGCGCGATGCCGGCCTCGTGGACCGCACGCTGCGCGATCTCGAGCGGGACGAAGTGGTGCCCGAAGGCGTCTTCCAGTTCGGTGATCGCACCCTCGTGACGCCGGAGGAGGCCGTGGCTCGCTACGAGGCCGCGCAGGCGTGGTTCGACGAGAAGGAGCACCTCGTCATCAGCAACGGGCCGTTCTACCTGGAGCAGTTCGACCCGCCTGCGCAGTTCGCCGAGCTGCTCGCCTTCCGCGATCCAAGCTACCCCTTCAAGCCCGGCGATCTCTACCGCGGCGAGCCGCCCGAGCTGTCCATCGACGAGATCCTCGCCGACCCGGTCGTGCCAGGTGAGGACGCCGTCATCACCGCGACCGTCAGCGGGCCTGGAACGGTGGGGCTCCGCTACCTGCTGCTCGACCCAGCCGTAGGCGAGGTGGTGGTGGAGGGTGCGGCGGAACCGGCGTCCGGGGGCCAGGCGGAGGGCGCCGGCGTGGGCCAGTTCGCGGTCACCGTTCCGGCCGACGTCACTGGCACGCTCTTCCCGGGCTTCTACCAGCTCTACCTGGCCGCCGAGTCCGATTCGCTGGCGCGCATCACCGAGCGGCGGGTGGACCTCGAGGTGCTGCCCTGAAGCGTGGACCAGGCACGTTCCGCGCTGGGCAGAAGGCCCGCCTTGGCGGCGCCCCCATCCTTAGCGGCGCCTCCACCTTGGCGGCGCCCCCATCCTTGGCGGCGCCTCCACGCTTGGCCGACAGATGTGTCCCACGGCACCACTAACCCCACGCGGAGCCGGTTCTGCATGACAGATGTGCGGCATGGCGCCACAAGCCATGACAGGGTCACGACCGCGACCGTTACGGCTGGGCCGCACCCGCTCGTGGGACCTGGGTTGCCCTCCAGCGCACTCGTTTCATGCCCTTGTGGGCAAGGCGTCCATGCTGCGGAAGCCGGATCTGCCGGCAGGCTGAGACGCGGACTGTCCTCAAGCGCGCCCAATGTGTCACACGGGGTCCATGTGTCCCGCAAGGCCTGGAGCGGCCCCGCGGCCTGGAGCGGCCCCGCGGACTGGCGGCGACCGAGCAGCAGGCGGGCGGAGCCGGCCCCTTCGCCCGACGGCCGGACAGGCCTGACGCACCACTCCGTGGGCCCATCGCTGCTGCGCCCCATCCTCGTGCGTGCCGCCAGCCTGGGCGCCGTGCTCATCATCGTGCTCGTCCTGTTGGTGCTCACCCTCGGCGCCACGGGCTACTCGGATCGCATCCTGGGTGCCCAGGTCGGCGAGGAGCTGCGGGCGCTGCGCACGAGCCTCTCGCAGACCATCAGCGACCCGGATGCCGTCGAGGAGATCGTCGAGGCGCGCCGGGCAGAGCTCGAGTCGGCCTACGGCCTCGACCGCACCTGGTATGAGCGCCTGCCCGGCGTGGTCGCCCAGGTGCTCGTCTTCGACCTCGGCGAGGCGCGCTCCATCCGCGCTGCCAGCGGCAGCAACGACATCGGCGACATCATCGCCGAGCGACTGCCGCGCACGGTCCTGCTGCTGACGACCTCGCTGCTCATCACAGCCGCCATCGGCCTGCTGCTGGGCGTCTGGCTCTCCACGCGCCCGGGCTCGCGCGTCGACCGCATCGTCAGCTACGTCGCCGCCATCACCAACGGGCTGCCGGCCTGGTGGGCGGGCATCCTGCTCATCCTCGTGTTCTCGTTCTGGCTGCGCATCCTGCCCTCAGGCGGCATGTACAGCACGCCACCGCCCGAGGGTGCCGTGGCCTCCATCCTGGACCTCCTGTGGCACGCCCTGCTGCCCATCCTGACGTTGGTGCTGGTCAGCGTGGGCCCCTCGATCTACGTCATCCGGACGCTGACGCTGGACGTGGCCCTCCAGGACCACGTCACGGTGGCGCGGGCCAAGGGCCTCCCAGAAGGCCTCATCCGCCGCCGCCACATCCTGCGCGTGGCGGCGCCGCCCATCGTCACCGGGCTCATCCTGGGGCTCGCGGGCACCGTTGGCGGCGCCATCCTCATCGAGACCGTCTTCGCCTGGGAGGGCATGGGGCAGCTCTACTTCAAGACCTTCTCGGGCCAGCCGGACGAGGCCATCATCATCGGCCTGACCTTCATGTTCACGCTCATCTACGTGGGCGCCCGGCTGTTGCTCGAGATCCTCTACGTCTTCCTGGACCCGCGGGTGCGCTACCAGTGAGCCGGCGCGCAGGGGTGCCGGGGTCATGAGCCGCCGCAGCCTGCTGCGCGAGGTGCTCGCCAGCGGCGCGGGCAAGCTCGGCGTGGCCATGGCGCTCATCCTGGGCGTGGCGGCGATCATCGTGGTGGCCACCTTCCCGCTCGACTTCGGCCCCACACGCTGGTCAGACCCATCCGTCTGGGTGGACTACCCCAAGGCCGTGCCGCCGGCCTGGAGCGCAGCCTTCGCGGCTGACCGGCCGGCCGAGCACCGCATCCTGGAGGCGAACGAGCCGAGCGACTCGACCGCGCGCGGCGCGGCGCGCGTGGAGACCTACGACCTGCCCTTCACCGTGGACGGGGACGAACCGCCCACGTTCGTCTCCTTCAGCCACGGCGCGCTCACCTTCCAGGATCGGCCGCCCGCCCTCAGCCTCGTGTTGCAGCGGCCGGACGGCACGGAGGTGACCCTGTCGCGGTCCTCGGCGCGCGGCCCGCGCCCCGGTGAGGAGCCGCCCTACGTGCGCAACGACGAGACGCCGCTGCGCGTGCTCGTCAGCGCCGAGCCGGAAACGGCGGAGGCCATCGCGGCGCTCTATGCCGAGGCCTACGGCGTCGAGGTCCCGGTCGCAGACGTCGCGGCCGATGCCACGGCGGCGCTCTTCGGTGTGCCCGGCGACGACGGCACGATCGAGCCGCTGCGGGGCGATTACACGGCCCAGGTCCGCGTGGCGCTGGCCGACCCGGCCGACTCGGTCGAGTGGCTGCGGCTCGTGGTCGGTGGCTCCGTCTACGGCCTCCTGGGCACGGACGCCAGCGGCCGAGACCTTGCCGAGGGGCTGGCCTTCGGTCTGCCCGTGGCGCTGCTCATCGGCCTGGTGGCGGCGACCGTGAGCACGGCCATCGGCACCGGCCTGGGTCTGCTCTCCGGCTACAAGGGCGGGCGCGTGGACCTCGTCATCCAGCGCTCCGCCGACGTCGTCAACAACATCCCCCTGCTGCCGCTGCTCATCTTCTTCGTCTTCATCCTCGGTGCGCAGATGTGGCTCATCCTGCTGCTGCTGGTGGCCTTCAGCTGGCCTGGCCTCGCGATCCTGGTGCGCTCCATGGTGCTGGGCCTCTCCGGCAGCCAGGAGGTGGAGGCCGCCCGCGCCCTGGGCGCTTCCACGAGCCACATCCTGCGGCGGCACATCTTCCCGCACACGGCACCCTACGTGTTCACGCAGCTCATCTTCTTCGTGCCGGCGGTGATCCTCGCGGAGGCCGGCCTCTCCTTCCTGGGCCTGGGCGATCCGACGCTGCCGACGTGGGGCCAGATCCTGGAGGACGGCTTCCGCACGGGCGCCGTCTTCCTGGGCTACTGGTGGTGGGTGGTCTCCCCTGGCCTGCTCATCGTCCTCACGGCCATGACCTTCATGCTCCTGGCGCTGGCCATGGAGCCCATCGTCAACCCGCGACTTCGGCGCGAGCGATGAACGACGCTCGCCCGTCCACGACGCCACTGCTCCAGGTCCGGACGCCACTGCTCCAGGTCCGCGACCTGCGCCTCGAGTACGCCACCGCGCGTGGGCCGCTGCGCGCCGTGGACGGCATCTCGTTCGACGTCGCCGAGGGCGAAGCGCTGGGCATCATCGGCGAGTCCGGGAGCGGCAAGACCAGCCTGGCGCTCGCGCTCATGCGGCTGCTGCCGCGGAACGCCACGCTGCTGGGTGGGTCGATGCACCTCGCGGGCGACGACGTCGGCAGCCTCACGGATGAGGACTTCCGCCAGCGCGTCCGCTGGAGCCGCATGGCGATGGTCTTCCAGGGCGCCATGCACTCCCTCAACCCGGTCATGCGCGTCGGCGACCAGGTCGGCGAGCGTCTGCGCACGGATGGCATGGGCAAGGGCCAGGTCGAGGCGCGCGTCGATGAACTGCTGGGCCGGGTCGGTCTTCCGGCCGGCATCGGTCGCCGCTACCCGCACGAGCTGTCCGGCGGCATGAAGCAGCGCGTCATGATCGCCACGGCGCTGACGCACGATCCGCCGCTGCTGCTCCTCGACGAGCCGACCAGCGCCCTCGACGTGAGCATCCAGGCGCAGATCATGAACCTGCTCAAGGAGCTCAAGGCCGAACGCCGCATCTCGATGCTCTTCATCACCCACGACCTGGCGCTCGCCAGCGACCTGTGCGACGAGATCGTGGTCGTCTACGCGGGCCAGGTCCGCGAGCACGGCTCAGCCGAGGCGGTCCTGACACGCCCGCTCGACCCGTACACCCAGGGCCTCCTGGCGAGCATCCCGAGCCTGCACGACGAGCGGCCGCCGCGCTTCCTGCCCGGCGCCCCGCCGGACCTGCGTGACGAGCTGCCGGGCTGCCGATTCGCCCCGCGCTGCCCGCTGACGTTCGAGGCCTGCCGGAGAGTCGCCCCTGAGCTGCTGGCCCCAGCCGGCAACCCGGGTCACGCGGCCCGCTGCCTGCTCCTCGAGCCGGCCGTCGCCGGAACCGTGGGCAGCCCGCCGACTGCCGCCACGACCGCGAGCGAGCCCGCAGGATGACCACCCCGCGCCCCGCGGACGGGCCCCTCCTGCGCATCGAGCGCCTCAGCGTCCGATTCTTCGTGCGCACGTCGTTCTTCGCCACGCGCCCCATCGCGGCGGTCAGCGACGTGGACCTGGACATCGCGCGGGGCGAGACCGTGGCCCTCGTGGGCGAGTCGGGCAGTGGCAAGACGACGCTCGGGCGCGCCACCCTGCACCTGGTGCCCATCAGCGCCGGGCGCATCGTCTTCGAGGGCACGGACATCGGCGCCCTCGACGGGGCCGAGCTGCACCGCTTCCGGCAGCGGGCGCAGGTCATCTTCCAGGATCCCTTCTCCAGCCTGAGCCCGTACATGCGCGTCGGCGAGATCGTGGAGGAGCCGCTCGTGATCCACGGCCCCCGCTCGCGTGACGAGCGGCACGCCCGCGTCCTGGCCGCGCTGGAGCAGGTCAAGCTCTCGCCGGCCGCGGAGTTCGCGGAGACGTACCCGCATACGCTCTCCGGCGGGCAACGGCAGCGCGTCAGCATCGCACGGGCGATGGTGCTAGACCCTGACTACCTCGTGGCCGACGAGCCGGTCTCCATGATCGACGCCTCCAGCCGCGCGGAGATCCTCACCCTGCTCAAGGACCTCCAGGCGCAGCGCGGGCTGACGTTCCTGTACATCACGCACGACCTGGCCAGCGCGCGTCACTTCGCCGATCGCATCGCGGTCATGTACGCGGGACGCATCGTGGAGCTGGCGCCCGCCGGGCAGCTGGTCGGCGAGGCGCGCCACCCCTACACGAAGGCGCTGCTGGCGGCCGTGCCGGAGCCGGACCCCGCCAATCGCCTGCGCCAGCGCGCCGTGGTCGGCGGCGAGCCGCCCGATGCCGGCGCCCTACCGGCTGGCTGTGCCTTCCACCCGCGCTGTCCGGTGGCCATGGCCGGCACCTGCGACCGCATCATCCCGCCGCTGGTCGAGCTCGGCCGCGGCCACCACGTGGCCTGCCACCTCTACCCGGCGGGCGAGGGTGACGGCGCGGGCTCGGCCGGAGCGGTGGTCGGCTCGGCGGCAGTCGGCTCGGCCGATGGCTCAGCCACAGGCGACCCGTCGGGGGACGGCCTGGCCGGGGCCGACTCGATGACCTCCAGCGCGGCCAGGATGCCGGGGTCCTCCGACTCGGGGTAGTCGAGCCAGTCGGCCGTGACCTCCACGTCCGGCGTCACGCCCTGGCCCTCCAGGGTCTGGCCGTCCGGGAGCTGGAAGCCGTAGGTCACGACCTGCAGCAGCGAGCCGTCCGCGAAGTCGATCGTCTGCGCACCGTGCGTCTGCCCGGAGGTCTGGGCGCCCACCACGGTGGCCCGGCCCTGGTCCTGCAGGATGGCTGCCATCTGCTCGGCGTCGGCCTCCGTGGTCTCGTCGACAAGGACCACGACCGGCACGTCAGCGTAGTCGTCGGCCAGGTCGCTGGGCTCGATCTCGATGGGCTCCGTGCCGGAACGGAAGTGGAAGGCGCCGACGTCTCCGGAGACGAAGGGTCGCAGGGCCTCCAGGATGACGCCCGGCGCGCCCTGGTTCGAGCCGCGCAGGTCGATGATGAGGCCAGTCGAGTGGCTCGTCGCGGACGAAGCGCGTGAGGGCCTGCTCGATGCCGTCGATGGTCTCCTGGCCGGAGAGCGAGATGACGCGCAGGTAGCCGACCCCAGGCGCCGCCTCCAGCCGGCGCGCCTCCGGGAGGATGAGCGGATCGATGCGGCGTCGCTCGAGCGTGACGTCGCGCGGCTCCTGGCCCGGCGAGACCACGGTGAGGGTGACGCTGGTGCCCTCCGGACCCCGGATGTCCGCCACGCGGGCGCAGGGATCGCCGTTCACGGCGATGACGCGGTCTCGTGGGAGCACGCCGGACTCCTTGGCGGAGCCGCCGTCGAACACGTAGGTGATGCGCAGTCCCTCGCTGCCCTCACCGGCCGCGCCCGTGTCCACGAGCGCGCCGATGCCGCCATAGCTGGGATCGACGGGTTCGTCCGGGTCGCCCAGGTCCTCCGGCGCGAAGTAGCCGGTGTACGGATCCTCGAGCAGGGCGACCATCTCGCCCAGCAGCTCGTAGACCTCATAGGCGTTGTCCGTGGCGATGACGAGCGGCGCGTACTCGTCGCCGATGGCCTCCCAGTCGAGCCCGTTCGTCTCCGGGTCCACGTAGGCGTCCCGGATGCCCTGCCAGACCCCCTCGAAGAGACCGATGCGGAACTCCTCCGGCATGGAGAGGGTCTCCTCGGCCACCGGTGCCAGCGAGGCCTCCGGCTCCACGCATTCGGCGGCCGCCGCCGGGCTCGCCGCGGTCGTCTCCGGGCTCGCCGCCGCGGGGGCGCACCGACGGGCTGGCGTCCTGGGCAACGACCGTGCCGATGGCCCCGACGCCGACAAGCAGCGGCACCAGGACGATGAGGGCAAGCGGTGGGATGCGCGTGTTCATCGTTCCTCCGGGG
>CAVPPQ010000017.1:0-164858 GCA_963707395.1 uncultured Chloroflexia bacterium | reverse complement strand
TTCCGACGGGCCGTCCAGGGACTCCGGATCGTCCACCCGCTGCCCAGCGCCCTCAACACGGCGCTCGTGATCGCCATCGCCACCGTGGCCGGGGCCTCGCTCACCGAGGCCGGGCTGCTGGGGCTCGCGATGCTTGGCTTCCAGGCCTCCATCGGCGCCCTGAACGACGTGGTCGATGCCGATCGCGACCGGATCGCCAAGCCCATGAAGCCGATCCCGGCCGGGGCGATCGACGGGCGCGGAGCGACCATCGTCGCGGTGGCCGGCGCGGCGATGGGTCTCGTCGTCTCCGCCGGCTTCGGCCCCCTGGTGCTCATCCTGGGTGCAGCCGGCTATGGCTGCGGGCTGGCGTACGACCTCGTCCTGCGACAGCGGGGCCTGGGCTGGCTCTGCTTCGCCGGCGCGTTCCCGCTGCTGCTGGCGTGGACCTGGGTGGCCGCGGCTGGGTCCTTGCCGCCTGGATGGCCGATCCTGCTGCCGCTGGCGGCCCTCGCGGGCCCCACCATCCACCTTGCCAACAGCCTCGTCGACCTGGACGCCGACGCCCAGACGGGAGTGGCCAGCATGGCCACCCGGCTCGGCGAGGATCGTGCTCCCGTCGTGCTGGCGATCGCCACCACCGCCATCTATGCCATGGCCTGGGTCATCCTGACCTGGTTCGCGGGTCCGCCGACCGCCGCGCTGCTGACGGCCGCGGCCGCGACGCTCTGCGCCGGGCTCGGGGTCAGCCTCTCGTGGCGGTCAGCCGCCAGGGCACGGGAGCAGGGTTGGCTGCTCCAGGCGACCGGCCTCGCGCTCCTGGCCGTGGCGTGGGTGACCGCGGCCGGCGCCTAGGCTCAACGGGCCGTCCAGCCGCCGTCGACCATGAGCGTGGTGCCCGTCACCAGGCTGGCCGCTGGCGAGGCCAGGAAGATGACGGCGCCCGCGACGTCCACCGGCTCGCCGATGCGGTGCAGCCCAGCGATCCGCTCCAGGACGTCCGCCTCGAAGGCTGGGTCGGACAGCGCGGGCTCCGTCCCGGGCGTGCGGATGAAGGTCGGCGCCACCGCGTTGACGGTGATGCCGTGCTTGCCCCACTCCACCGCCAGGCACTTGGTGAGGTGGGAGACGGCCGCCTTGGAGGCGCAGTAGATGGCCTCGCCGGGCAGCGCGATGAAGCCGGCCTGCGAGCTGAGGTTGACGATCCTGCCCGAGCCCTGGCGGATCATGACGCGGCCGACCGCCTGGCTGGTGAAGAAGAGACCCTTCACGTTCGTGTCGAAGGTCAGGTCGTAGTCGGCCTCGCCGACGTCCTCCGCGGGCTGCTCGGGTGGCCCCAGGCCGGCGTTGTTGACGAGGATGTCGATGCCTCCCATGGTCGCCACGACGGCGGCCACGGCCGACTCGACCTGGGTCCTGTCGCGCACCTCCATGGGCACGCGCATCGAGCGTCGGCCCATGGCCTCGATCTGGGCCACGAGATCGGCCCCATCGGCGCCCTGGCGTACGCCAAGGGCCACGTCGGCACCGGCATCGGCCAGGGCCAGCGCGATGGCGCGACCCAATCCGCGCGCCGCGCCCGTGACCAGCGCGGTCCTGCCATCCAGGCGGAAGTCCGGGTACTCAGTCATGGCTGCTCCTGCGTGTCGCTGGATCGAGGGCGGAAGGCACGCGCCGCGGTCATCAGCTGCGGGGCCGAGGCCGCCCCGTGATCAGTTCCTCGACCTCCTGGATGCTCGTCTGGCTGCGCGCCATGTCGCCGACCTTGAGGCCGTGTCGCAGCACGACGATGCGGTCCACGACCATGAACACGTGGTGGATGTTGTGGCTGATGAGGACGCTCGAGTGCCCGGCCTCCTTGGCCTCGCGGATGAAGCGCATGACGCCGTCCGCTTCCTCCACCCCGAGGTTGTTCGTGGGCTCGTCCATGACGATGAGGTCGGCCTCGAAGAACATGGCTCGCGCGATGGCGATGGCCTGCCGCTCGCCGCCGGAGAGGCTGGCGATCGGCGTGCGGGAGTCGATGGCCTTCATGATGCCGACGCGGTTCATGAGCTCACGGGTGGTGCGCTCGACGTACGCACGATCGATGCTCCGGAAGGGTCCCAGGGACCGGGTCGGCTCGCGGCCCAGGAAGAGGTTCCGGCCGATGGACATCTGCTCCACCAGCGCGGAGTCCTGGTAGATGGTCTCGATGCCGGCGTTTATCGCGTCGCGTGTGTTCCGGAAGCGGACCCTCGAGCCCTTGAACCTGATCTCGCCGACGCTGGGGCTCACGGCTCCGGACAGGATCTTGATGAGCGTGGACTTGCCCGCGCCGTTGTCGCCGAGCAGCCCCACGACCTCGGCGGGGCCCACGCTGAAGTCCACGCCGGCAAGCGCCGTGACGGGCCCGTAGTGCTTCTCGATCCCGAGCATCTCGACGAGGAGCGCGTCCACGGCTAGAGCGCCACCCTGCCGCGACGCTCCGCGAGCGCCTGCAGGATCACGGCGACCAGGATGATCAGCCCCACGAACATGTTGTAGGCGAGGCCCGGGACACCGACGACGATGATGCCGTTGCGGATGGAGCGCAGGAGGATCACACCGATGATGGTGCCGATGATCGTGCCGCGGCCGCCATACAGCGAGGTTCCGCCGACCACGCACATGGCGATGACCTCAAGCTCGTAGCCCGTCCCGGAGATGGCATAGGCGGAGCCGATGCGCGTGGCGCTGACGATGCCGGCGAAGCCGGCCAGGAGCGAGCTGAGGATGAAGAGGCCGATCTTCACGTTGGCGGTGTTCACGCCCCGGGCGATGGCCGAGCGCTCGTTGCCGCCGGTGGCCGTGATCCAGTTGCCGCGCGGCGAGCGGTCCAGCAGGAACCAGGTCAGCGCGGCCAGCACGACGAACCAGAAGAGCCCCGCGTTGACCGTCAGCGAAGCGATGTCCACGGAACCCACGAGCAGCGACTTGAGGAGCGACTCGCCCTGCAGTGTGTCCTCGGGAAAGCCCTCCGAGATGTAGAGGCCGAAGCCACGCACGGTGAGGGCCATGCCGAGCGTGACGAGGAACGAGGTGATGCCGATCTTGGCCACGAGGATGCCATTGGCCAGCCCGATCAGCATCGAGACACCGAGCGCCATGAGCATGGCCAGCTCGGGTGCCACGTGAGCGTCGTTCACGAGCATGTACATGATCAGCGCCGCGAACCCGAAGACGCTGCCGACCGAGAGGTCGAAGACCCCCGCTGTGAGCAGGAGCGTCATCCCCAGGGCCACGATCCCGAACTCCGGGATGAAGGCGAACATGTTGCCGAGGTTCGCGAACGACAGGAATGAGTCGTCGACGAGCCCCAGGACGACCCAGGCACCCACCAGCAAGGCGATGGGGATGATCTCGGGCCGGGCGACGACCTGCCTGCGCAGTCGGGCGCCAGGGGACAGCGTGCTCGTCATCTCGGCACGCGAAGGACAGTCAGGACGCGGGGCCACCCGGCCCTGGCGCGAGGCCTGGTCCGGGTGGCGATGGCACGCTCGATCTGCGGCGTCACGCTGGCGCCGCGATCGACCTGCGTCACTGCGTCAGTGCGATGTACTTGTCGGCCGTCGAGGCGTCGTACAGGGTCTGGGTGGGGATGTCGTAGCCGATCGTGAAGCCGGTGGCGGCCTTGTTGAGCAGGACGATCGAGTCGTAGCCCGCGGCGTCCGGATAGGCCCAGATCGCGGCGTTCACGTAGCCTTCCTTGACCTCGTTGGCCGTCTCGTTGGTGCTGCCCCAGCCCGTGACCGGGATCGAGCCCTTCTCGATGCCGGCGGCATCGAAGGCCGGCTTGATGTTGGTCATCACCAGGTCGCCGAGGCCGATGATGGCGCTCACGTCGTCCTTGTGCGCAGTGAGGTAGTCGGTCATGTTGGACAGTGACTGCGCCGGGTCGTAGCCAGCGTCAAAGACCTCGTACGTGATGCCGAGGGGATCGAAGATGCTGCTGATGCCCTCGGTCGCCAGAACCTGGTAGGCCGCACCCGGGACCTCGACGGGCATCCACACGAAGTCGCCTTCCTTGAGGAAGCCGTTGTCCACGAGGAACGACGCCCACGTCGTCCCGAGGGTGAAGAGGTTGGCGCCCACGTAGGCGAGTCGGCCCGACGTCACATCATCCGTGTCGAGATAGACGACCGGGATGCCGGCCTCCAGGGCTGCCTGGGTCTCCTCGACGAAGGCGCCCGTCTCGGGGCTGGAGACTGCGATGCCGTCCGCGCCCGCGGCGATGGCGGCGTTGAAGGATTCCTTCTGCGCGGCGATGTCGTTCTGGGCGAAGGAGACGTTGACCTTCACACCCAGGTCGGCGCCCGCCTGCACAGCCGCGTCATTGACGATGACCCAGTAGGGATCGGACGCCGCGCCGTGCGTGACGACGTAGAAGGTGAGGTCCTTCGACTCGTCCTGTGCTGCCGCTGCTATGGGCAGGCTGGCCAGCATCGCCACCGACGCCAACGCGACCAGGACTCGTAGCACTCTGTTCATGCCACTCCCTCCGCACGGTGCACGTGCGCTGCGATAGGCGGGCCGTTCGCTCGGCTCGCCCCGACCGCCTCCCCGACGCCCTCCGTCACGAAGGCCAGCCAGCACCGTAGGCCCTCACACCGGGCCCGTCAAGGCTGGTCGTCGCGTGCCTGGGGGACGAACGGCAGGGGGTCATCAGTCGAGAGCAGGTACGGTCGGACTGCGCGTAGCATCGGGCCTGTTAGCGGCGGGCGGGGCGCTCGGGCAGACACTCGTCGAGAGACCACTGACAGGAGCCCATGAGCATGGTGGAGCTGACGTCCGTCGAGCGCTGCCAGACGGTGCTGGCGGGTGGGGTGCCCGATCGGGTGCCCGTCTGCCTGCTGAACTTCATGCCCGCGGCGGCCCAGGCCGGCTTGTCGCTCCGGGACTACTGCACCGATGGTGACGCCATGGCGGAGGCGCACATCGCCGCCTGGGAGCGCTTCGGCCACGACATGATCGACCTGGAGAACGGGGTGGCCGCACTCGCCAGCGCGGTCGGGTGCGGCGTCGGCTTCGAGGCGGACGACGCTCCGCCCTGGGTCGTGGCGCCGGCGTTGCAGCGCATCGAGGACGTCGATCAGCTGCGCCCCATCGACCCCACGCGGGACGGCCTGCTGCCGGAGATGCTGAAGGCCACCCGCCTCATCTCCGCGCGACTGGGCGACCGTGCCTTCCTGCTGGCGGAAGCGGACCAGGGGCCGTTCAGCCTGGCCACGCAGATCGTGGGCGTCGAGGCGCTGCTCATGGCGCTGACCGACCCGGCCAAGGAGGGCCTGGTCAGGCGCCTGCTCGACTACTCCACGCAGCAGGTGATCCGCTACGCGCGTGCGCTCATCGAGGCGGGTGCCCACATGACGGGCATGGGGGATTCCATCGCCGGACCCGATGTCTGCTCGCCGGCCCTGTACCGTCGCTCCGCGTGGCCCTACGAGCGCCGGGTCGTCGAGGCCCTGGTCGCCGACGGCGCGAGGATCGGCCTGCACATCTGCGGCGACGCGACCGCCATCCTCGGGGACATGGTCGGCACCGGCTCACAGCTGCTGGCGGTGGACTACAAGGTCGATCGAGCCGCGGCCAAGGCGGCGACGCGCGGGTCCACCGCGCTCATCGGGACCGTCGACCCCAGCGGGGTGATGGCCCGCGGCACGCCAGATGAAGTGCGAGCGGCCGCCCGGTCGGACCTGGACCTCCTGGCCGCGGGCGGTGGCTTCATCCTGGCCCCCGGCTGCGCCCTGCCCTACGACACCCCGGAGGCCAACATGCGGGCCCTGGTCGAGACCGCGCAGACCCACGGGCGATACGCCTGAGCCACGCCTGGCACGCGCCGGGAGGCGGTCAGGCCCGCGCCTCGAGCGCGCGCCGACGACGGTGCGCCATGGCGGCGCCGATGATGCCGGCGTCGCGACCGAGCTCGGCCCAGCGGATGGGCGGAGTCGCCGGGCGGGACGCCAGTCGGGCCGCGTAGGTCGAGGCCACGATCTCGCGCCACCTGCCAGGGGCCGTGGCGACACCACCCCCGATGACGACCGCCCCCGGATCGAGCAGGCGCACCAGCGTCGCGAGGCCCTCGCCCAGCGCCTGGCCCGCGGAGCTGACGATGGCGGCGGCATCCCGGTCGCCGCCCGACGCAAGCAGCAGGACCTCGGCCGCGCCTGCGGCCGGCCGGCCTGTCAGGGCCTCGTACCGCTCGCGGATCCCCTCGCCCGATGCGTAGCGCTCCAGCCGAGACATCGACGTCGCGTCCACGTGTCGGGAGACCTCGAGCTCCCCGAGCGCGATGGCCTCACCACGCGCGCCGGGACGGGGCCGGCCGTCCTCGACCAGCGCATACGAGAGCCCGGTGCCGACGATGACGAAGACGAAGCCCTTGAGGCCCCTGGCCACGCCAAGAGCCCCCTCGCCGAGAGCCGCGCAGCGGACGTCCGACTCGATGGTCACGGGCGCAAGCTGGCCGAGCAGCTCCGCGGGCTGCCCGGTCCACGAGAGCACCTCGTGGCTGGTCAAGCGCCCGGCCAGGTCCACGTACTCGGGGAACCCTGCGCCGATGCCATCGACCGTCCAGCCCTCGCTGGCGGCCTCCGCCATCAGCTCTCGCGCGAGCCCCAGCGTGACCGTGAGCCCCGGGTCGCGGACGCCGTCGACCAGCGACGAGTGCTCCCTGACCAACAGCAATCGACCCGTGTCCGAGACGAGGCCCCCGGCCACCTTCGTGCCGCCCACGTCGAGCCCGAGCGTGACGGTCCGCTTCATGCCCCCGAGTCCCTCCCCTCCTGCGACCATCCCTGGTTCATTCCGGCGACGGTCCTGGGCTCGGTCCCGCCGACCATCCGGACCGGCGCCCTCGTCATCAGGACCGTCGCCCTCCGCCCGGGCCGGCCAGCTCCAGCATGCGCTGGGCCGTGTAGGCCGGCCCGTCCGGACGGGTGAGCTGACCGAGGACATCCATGGGCAGCTGATCCAGGATGGCGCCATTGCTGTTGAAGAGCAGGTGCGCGTCGACGGCGAGGCCGAAGGCCGAGCCCTCCTTGACGGCCCAGTAGAGGTTGCGGGGCCGGATCGAGTCGCCGGCCTTGATGACCGGCACGCCCGCGGCCTGCAGCTCCGCGAAGAGCCCGGCCTGTGGCCTGGTGTGGCAGGTCACGATGTCGTCGACCTCGACGCTCGAGCGCCGGAATTCGCGGTCGCGCAGGACCACGGTCTGGCCCTCGATCGATTCGAGGGTCGTGCTGGTGATGACCGTCACGGGGTGCCGGTAGGGCCGCGACTCGAGGACTTCCGCGTCACCCTGCGCGAAGCGCTTGCGCAGGACGTACATGTGGATGACCTCACAGTCGGCCGCGAACTCGCGGTTCTCGGTGACGATCGTGACCTCCTTGCCGATGTCGGCCAGGAAGGCCGCCGTGTCCGTGGCCGCGTAGCTGTCTCCCCAGAGCAGGACCCGAGCGCCGAGCTTGCGCAGCGTCCGCCCGCCCGGGTGGCACTCGCAGGCGACCTTGGGGCAGGCCATGGCCTCCTCGAAGGGCACGATACGGGACCGATCCCCGGCGACGTCCGGGACGTAGGAGCGTGCTCCGGTGGCATCGAGGACGACATCGAAGGCGCTCAGCTCGTCGACGGTCGGGGCGTGGTCGAGCCGGATGTCCACGGCCAGGTCCAGCAGCTGGTCGCGGATCCAGTCGAGGTACCAGCGCATCTTCTCCTTGCCGGGCACCAGGCAGACGTAGAGCATCGCCCCGCCGAGCTCGCTGTGCTTCTCGAAGAGGGTGACCAGGTGACCGCGCTCGGTGGCGATGCGCGCCGCCTCCATGCCGGCCGGGCCGCCGCCGACGACCGCGACCCGGACGGCCTTGCTCGTCGTCCGCAGGTGCGCGTAGGCCGGGTTGCCGCAGGCCGCGTTGATGGAGCAGGCGATCTCCTTCTTGGCCATCAGCGATTCCTGCCAGCAGCCACCGAGGCAGGAGATGCAGCGACGGATCGAGCGGACCCTGCCGAGCTTCGCCTTGACCGGCCAATAGGGGTCGGCAAGCAGCTGCCGCGAGAGACCCACCAGGTCGGTCCTGCCCTCGGCCAGGATGCGCTCGCAGTAGTCCGGGTCACGCAGCGAATGGCTCGTGATGACCGGGATGCGCACCGCCTGCTTCGTCGCCTCGGCCGCATAGGTGGCCCATCCCTGCGGGTAGGGCATCGGGTCGAAGCCAGCCCCCGGGCTCTCCTGCATGCCCATCGAGAGGTCCAGCGCCGCGACCCCGGCGCGCTCCAGCACGCGAGCGGTCTCGAGGCCCTCGTCCAGGCTGCGCCCACCTTCGCACCACTCCTCGAAGGAGTAGCGCACGAGCACCGGGAAGCCCTTGCCGCACTTCTTCTGGATGGCGTCGATGACCGCCAGCGGGAAGCGCATGCGGTTCTCGAAGCTGCCCCCGAAGCGGTCGGTGCGCATGTTGAGGAAGGGGCTCATGAACTCGGAGAGGAGGTAGCCGTGCGCGGCGTGGAGCTCGACGGCGTCGAACCCGGCCTGCTTCACGCGCCAGGCCGCCTCGCTGAAGAGGTCCACCAGCTCGAGGATCTCCGGGATGGAGGCCTCGCGGATCTCCTTGCCCTTCTCCTCCGCGTTCTCGTAGATGATCTCGTGCCCGGCCGACCAGGGCAGCTTCAGCACGCGGTCGGTGGCACCCAGGGTGTTGTAGCGCGGGATGGCACACTGCCGGCCGGGGTGCTGCAGCTGGACCGCGCACTTCGCGCCGTAGCGGTGCATGCCATCGGCCAGGCGGGCCAGGCCGGGGATGTAGTTGTCGCCGTCGGCCACCAGGCAGGTGACGGTCGGGCGGCCGCTCTTCATGTCGGGCGTCGTGGCTCCCACGATGACGAAGCCCGTGCCTCCGCGGGCGATGTCCGTGTGGTGGTGGATGTCGCGCTCGCTCACCTCGCCGTCAGCGTGCGAGGAGCTGATGTCCGTGGGCACGTGGACGACGCGGTTGGGGAGTTCGATGGGACCGAGCTGGAGGGGGCTGAAGAGGTGGGGGAAGGCCATGATCGATCTCCCTGGCTGACGGCGACGCTCGACGAATCGATGCTATGCCTTCGCGGGTCCTGCCATCGCCCCAGGTGTGATGCCGCTGTCAGCGGTTGACCCTCGTCTGTAAGGCCGGTGTACGGGCCCCCGACGGAGCATGGTCCGACAGGACCGTAGCGGAGCGACCGTTCATGACATTTCTCGACCTCAGCCTCGCCGTCCTCGTGGCGGCGGCCCTCGCCGCGGCCGGCACGCTGCTGGTGAGCGGTCCGACCGAGGACCGGGAGGAACTCCGTCGTCAGCTTCGATCCCGCCGTTGGCGGTAGCGCCCCCCGCGTCCGTGCCAGCGCACGCCCGGGGACCCGGCCCGTGGTGATGCAGGCCGTGCTCCTGGTGGGGCCAGGGCGTGAGGCCGACTCGCTCGTCAGTGGCCTCGCGAGGTCCGGGTTGATCGTCTCGACCGTCCTCCGTCACGGCCAGCGGTCGGTGGCGCGGGGCGTCGACGCGCTCTGGGTGAACGAGGGCATCCGACCCAGCGAGGTGTTCGTCATCGACGCCTGCGAGCGATGCCCGATCCCTCCTCGCACCCGGCGGCTGCTTGTGGCCGACGCTCCAACCGTTCTGCGTGACCTGGGCCGACGCGATGCGGGATCCGCCCTGCCGGCCATCCCGGAGACTTCTCCATGGACGCTCGAGGTCAGCGGCACCGATCCCACCATGGAGCAGGTTCGCGACAGCTGGCTGGCGATGGTTGACGGCGTCATCGGCACGCTCGGCAGCCCCCTGGCCGCGTGGGCGCCGGCGCGGCGGGAGGTCCTGGTCGCTGGCGTCTTCGTGGGCAGCGGTCCGGACAGCGACTTGCTCCGGGCCCCGGACTGGACACGCCTGGATGGCGACCTCATGCCGGACGCTGGCCTGCGCCGCGTCCTGGACCTGCGCACGGGCCTGCTGCACCATGAGGGGCGCAGCACCCGGGGGCAGTTCCACGCCGTGAGCCTGAGCAGCCGGGCGCGTCCCGGGCTGGCTGCGCTCCGTGCCGAAGGTGACGGCGCCCGAGCCATCCGGGGCTCAGTCCTGGCCACGGATCACGCCCGCGGTCGGGGCTGGGACGCCAGGCAGGACGCCCAGTCCCGGCGTCGATCCGAGGCCTACCTTGTCACGGGCGCGCCGGGCGGGGTCGCTGTGGCCGCCTCCCAGTCGACCCAGGTCCGCCGCGAGGTACGACGGCTCGACCGCCTGGCCGCGTACGTCTCGCGCCCCGACCGGACACCTGCCATCGAGGCCGCCCAGGAGCACCTCGCGCGCGGTGAGCAGCTCGGGTTCGCAGGCCTCCTGCGCGAGCATCGCCAAGCGTGGGCGCGCCGCTGGCGGGAGATGGGCGTCCGCATCGACGGCGACGATGAGCTGCAGCGCGCGGTCAACTTCGCCCTCTTCCACCTCGACAGTTCGATCGCCATGGCACGCCAGGCTCCGCTGGGACCCCGCGGCCTCTCCGGACCGGCGTACAAGGGCCACGTCTTCTGGGACTCGGAAGTCTTCGTGCTGCCCTTCTTCGCGGCGACCCGCCCGACAGCCGCCCGCGCCATGCTCGCCTACCGCGTCGAGCGGCTGCCCGCTGCCCAGGCCGCCGCGCGGGACGCTGGCCTGGGGGGAGCCTGGTTCCCGTGGGAGTCGGCAGCTGATGGTCGTGACGTGACACCACCCTGGGTGCCTGGCCCGACCGGACATCCGATCCGCGTCTGGACCGGGGAGCGAGAGCTGCACGTCGTCGCCGATATCGCCTGGGCCGTCGCCACATACGTGGCCTGGAGCGGGGACACCGCCTTCGCGGCTCGGGACGGTCGACGGCTGCTCATCGAAACGGCCCGCTTCTGGGCCTCTCGCCTCGAACAGGACCCTGACGGCAGCGTGCACCTGAGGGGCGTGATCGGGCCGGACGAGTACCACGAGCTCGTCGACGACAATGCCTACACCAACGTGATGGCGCGCTGGAATCTCCGAGCTGCGGCGGCGGCCGTGGCTGACTGGCGCCCGCGCCGTCGCCCCAGCGACCGAAGGACCAGGCGTGCGCCTGGTGAACCGGCCCCCGATGAAGTGGCCGACTGGCTGCGTATCGCGGACCACATCGTCGATGGTTACGACCCCGGGACCCGCATCTACGAGCAGTTCGCCGGCTTCCATGGCTTGGAGCCCATCCGCATCGCGGAGCTGGCACCACGGCCGGCGTGGGCCGATGCACTCCTGGGTCGTGAGCGCGTGTCCCGATCGCAGGTCGTCAAGCAGGCCGACGTGCTGCTCCTCCATCATCTCGTCCCGGAGGAGGCGGTCGAGGGTTCGCTAGAGGCCAACCTGGACTACTACGAGCCGCGCACGGCCCACGGGAGTTCGCTGTCACCGGCCACGCACGCTGCGCTCCTGGCCCGGGCCGGCCGCTTCGAGCGTGCCCTCGACGCGCTGCGCATGGCGGCCTTCATCGATCTCGACGATCGCACGGGAACAGCCTCCCACGGGCTCCACGTGCAGACGATGGGCGGAGTCTGGCAGGCCCTGGTCATGGGTTTCGCCGGCATCCGCCCGGCCGGCCAGCAGCTGGCCATCGACCCCCGCCTGCCACCGGGATGGACCCTCCTGGAGATCCCCGTGCGCTTCCGCGGCCGCCTCGTCCGGTGTCAGCATCGCGCCCGGCTTGATGACCATCCGCAGCAGTCACCCCATCGAGGTGGTCCTGCCCGGACGGCCTTCCCAGCCCGTGACCAGCCGCGGCATCGAGCTGCGCGAACGAGACGGGCGCTGGTCTGCCTGACGCGCCTCAGGCGCCGTCGAGCAGCTCGGCCAGGTCAGGCGCCGTCCAGCAGCTCGGCCAGGTCATGCACCACGAGCGAGGCCCCTGCCGCCCTGAGCTCGCGAGCGAAGCCGGACCGGTCGATGGCCAGGATGAACCCGAACCCGCCGCGGACCCCTGCCTGGATGCCGGCCAGCGCGTCCTCGACGATCGCGATCCGCCCCGGCGGCTCGCCCAAGCGGCGGGCAGCCTCCAGGAAGATGGCCGGGTCCGGCTTGCCGGGCAGCCGCAGGCGGCGAGCGTCAAGGCCGTCCACCTTCACTTCGAAGCGTGCCAGGACACCGGCGGCCTCAAGGACCTGCGTGGCGTTCTCACTGGCTGAGATGACCGCGATACCTCGTCCGGCGGCGAGCAGGCGATCCGCGAACTCCACCGTGCTGGCCACCGGCTCGACACCGTCCCTGGAGATGCAGCGGAGGAATTCGTCGTTCTTGAGCCGCCCCACACTGCTGACGGTCTCGAAGCCGGGAGCGTCTCCCGGTTCGCCGTCCGGCAGCCGCAGGCCGCGGCTCGCCAGGAAGTCCCGGACGCCCGCCTCGCGGGGCTTGCCGTCCACGTAGCGTCGGTAGTCGTCCTCGTTGAATGGTCGATAGCGCTCGATGCCGGCCGCCAGGTCGGTGGCACCACCGACGTCCCGGTCGGCCAACCATCGGAGGGATGCATCCAGGGTCTGCTTCCAGGCGTCACGGTGGATGGTGGCTGTGTCCGTGATGACGCCGTCCATGTCGAACACGACGGCCGTGAGACGGGAGAGCGGAAAGGCCTCGCCGATGCCGCTGGCATGACTGCCTGGATCGCCGCCTCGGTCGCTGATCGGGAGCATGGGGGCGGAGCATCGACCGTCGCAAGGTCCCCGTCAACGGCCCGAGGGACCCCGGACAGCGGTTGCAAGGATGTTGGCATACCACCTCACGACCCCTGTAACGCTGCCGTGGACCGGCTCTCAGGGACGATGAGCGCCTGGCGGTGGCGGCCCGTCACCACCGAGCTCGAGGGGCCATCCCGGGAGGGTCGATCACATGCACGACAGTCACAACGGCCGAGACGGCACGGCAGCGCGCGAGCCTCGGCAACAGGTGTTCAGCGACGGGACGCTGCGCATCGCCGTCGTGTCGCCGCCCATGCTGCCCGTCCCGCCCGCGACCTACGCGGGGACTGAGCGCGTCGTGGCGGCCCTGGTCGACGAGCTTCACCAACGCGGCCACCAGGTCACCCTCTTCGCGCCGGCCGACTCGGTGACGCCTGCGGAGCTGGTGCCGACCGTGGAGCAGAGCCTCTGGTCGCGACAGTACCGCGGCGACCTCGGCTCCTACATGAACCTCACCCTGGCCAAGGTCTGGGAGGAACGCGCGCGCTTCGACGTCATCCATAGCCACGTGGAGACGCTGGGGTTCCTGTTCGCTCGGCTCTGCCCCACGCCTGTCCTCACCACGCTGCACGGGCGACTGGACCACTCCGGGATGCCCGAACTGCTGGAGGAGTTCAGCGACATCCCGCTGGTGGCCATCAGCGAGAGCCAGCGACGCTGGTCGCCGCGCGCCAACTGGGTGGCCACGATCCACCACGGTCTGCCCCTCGACCGGCTTCCGTTCCTCGATGGCGGCGGCTCGTATCTCGCCTTCGTGGGGCGGGTCGCGCCCGAGAAGGGCGTCGCCGAAGCCATCGAGCTGGCGCGCCGCACGAGGATCCCGCTGCGCATGGCGGCCAAGGTCTACGACCCGCTCGAGCACGAGCACTTCGCGCAGGTCGTGCAGCCTGCCATCGACGAGGGCATCGTCACGTTCCTAGGGGAACTCGGCTCACCCGAGAGAGATGCCCTCTACGCAGGGGCGGTCGCGACGGTCATGCTGGGCGCCTGGCCCGAGCCGTTCGGCTTGGTGGCCATCGAATCGATGGCCACGGGAACGCCGGTCATCGCCCGCCGCGCCGGCGGGCCCACCGAGACCATCGAACACCACGTCACGGGCTTCCTGGTCGATGACCTGACCGAGGCGGAGCTGGCCGTCCGGCGGGTGGGTGAGCTGTCTCGAGCGGCGGTACGAACGCACGTCATCGAGCGCTTCCTGCCAGGTCGCATGGTCGACGCCTACGAAGCCGTCTACCGCCGTCTCGTCGCTCCCCGGGCCGACTCCGTGACGGAACGGCGCGCCGGCGCCATCCGCGCGCTCCCCGTTTCGACGCTGGCCTCGGCCGGCGTCAGGGCGTAAGGCTGCGAGGTCGGGCGCCGTGGCGCGACTCTGGCGAGACTACGGACTCAGCCTCGTCCTGGCCGTCTTCTTCACGACCACCTGGGCCCTCCAGACCTGGACCGGGTGGCTGGAGTTCATGGCCCAGCAACACCAGGAAGGGCGCGTGGCGGAGGTCTTCGGGCCGAACGGCTACGTCTGGCCGTGGGCCCAGTCCACGTTCGAGAACTGGCAGTCCGAGTTCCTGCAGGTCTTCGTCTTCATCGTCCTGACCGCGTTCCTCGTCCACCGGGGGAGTCACGAGTCCCCGGACACCGACTACGAGACAGAGGCAGCGCTGCGGCGCATCGAGGCCAGGCTCCAGGAGCTTGACGCACGACTGGCGGAGCGATGAACGAGACCGAGGTCAGGGCCGAGGATGTGCGCCGTGAGCATGCCCGCGATGCCGCGCCAGTCTTCCACGGCCTGTACCTGGCCGCCGTCGTGGGCGGCGCCTCGCTGATCATGCTGCTCCTCCTGGCCCTGTTCCAGGGAGCGTAGACCGCTCCAGGGTCCGGACCAGCCCGCTTGCGTCCAGGGCAGCGCTTGTCGCCGGCCGGACGGGCAGGCCGGCAGCCGGCAGGCGAGCCTTGTGCATGCCCGGGGCGCCTTGCCATACTGGCTCTCAACGGAGAGGGAGGACTCGATTGAGCGAAGCCGCGGTCGTGCGCTTGTTCCACTTCCAGCCAGTGCGGTCGGCGTTCGACACCGTCCTGCGAGACGTCCTGCTCCCGGACCTGCGGGCCATGCCCGGTGCGACCCGGGCCTGGGCGGGACGCCAGGGGCCCAGCGAGGTGGGCACGCGCCTCATCGTCTCCGTGTGGACGTCGCGGACGGCGATGCGAGCTGCCCTGGGAGACGACGCCGAGGATGCCCGGTCCCATCCGGCGCAGCTCGAAGCGATCACCGACCGGCGCCTGGAGGTGCACCCCCTGGTGTGGATGGGGTCCGCGGAGGCACCCCTCACGACGGGCATCCTGCGGGTGACGCGTGGCACGCTCTCTAGTGGGGACGTGGCCACGTACGAGGAGCTCCTGCTTCACGACGTGGCGGCCTGGCGCAAGGAAGGCAAGGGCCCACGAGCCGTCATCCTGGCTTCCAGGGGCCCGCGCGAGATCCTGATGATCTCGACCTGGCCGGACTGGGCCGCCATCGAAGAGGCCAGCGGCGCCTCTGTGGAGGACCCCCTGCGAGTCAAGCGCGATCGGCTTCGCGAGTTCCACGTGGACCACTACGAGCTCGTGGACGACCAACTCTGAGCGACGGACCTTCACGCATCTGCAAGGCAGGTCGGCCTTCTCGTAGTCACGAGGCGCGGTCGTCGGGGCCACGCTGCAGCTGACTCCCGCGGCCGTCACGGCTACGACCGACACGGGCGATGGGAGCCGAGGCCGGCCACTGGCTCAGACCCGCAGGGCCGTGATGGCGCGGCAGGGCCGCTGCCCCACGAGGGTCGTGGTCCATCCAGCGGACGGGCCCGAGCATCACACTCGGGCTCGTCCGCGTCGACCCGCAAGAGGAGACCCCGCGATGGCGACAACGAATCGATCGACCCCCCACGACACCGTAGATGGGATCCCCGACGCAGCGGCGCGGCGGCTGATCGACGGCATGGCCGAGAAGTCCGCCGAGGCGAGTCAGCGCCTGGCGGATGCGGCCGGTAACGCTGGGGTCATCGTCGGCGATGCCGTCGGCGATGCCGATCGGATGCTGCGTGCCAGCTCCGACCAGACCCTGGGCATCATCGGGAGCCTGTCCCTGGGCTTCGTGGGTGGACTGCTGGTCTCGGGCGCCAGCCGTCTCCTCATCGGGGCGGCGCTGGCGCCAGCCCTGCTCGTGGCGGCGGCTGCCTGGGACCGCTTGGCGCGCGGCACTGGCAGCAGCCAGACCCGGACGCGAACCGCCCGACCGGGTTAAGCGCAGACGCAGAGGGCCGGGCCCCTGGGGACCCGGCCCTCTGTCTCGCTCAGGAGACGCCCGGGCCGACCCCGGGCGTCTCCTTCTGTGGCCGGCGGCTGCGACTCGGGCGGATCAGGCCGCGTCCGGCACGCGCTGGAGCCACCCACCGGCGTACATGTCGGGAGGGGCGACCGGTGGACCTTCGCCCTCTGGCAGGTCGTGGCCGGGATAGCCAGGGTGCTGCGGGTCGGGCAGCTCGATTCCGGGGACGCGCGTCCCGGGGACGTCAAGACCGGGACCGCGTGGCTCGTCCTCCGGGCCGGGCACGTCCGTCACCGTCCCGGGGAGCTCGACGCCCGCCTCGTCAAGATCCGGCCCGGGGGCCTCGACCATGCCCTCATCGGCGGCGCGATCAAGCTCCTGGGCGTGCAGGGTGGCCTCGGAGACAGGCCCCGCTTGATCGTCGATCACGGTCGCCTCGTGGTCCTGAAGCGGTGGACCTTCAGGCGTCAGTCGCAGTTGGCTCATGCGATCGCTCCTCGTGATGCGTCCGGGCGGTCCGCCCCATCGGAATCACCAGCCGCCCAGAAGTAGGCCACCAGGATGGACGTGTCCTCCGCGCGCAGGGCCCACGAGGCCCCCGGCGCCAGGATGGCCGTGGTCCCGGAGCGCAGCCGGGTGGGCTCCCCATCCCCCCGTGCCAGCGAGGCGGCACCTTGGATCAAGGTGAGAGTGACGTACCCGTCACTTCGCTCTGCACCGATCTCACGACCGGCCGCCACGACCGTGACGAGGACCCGGACGTGCCCGTCGTCGTGGACGGTCACTGAGTTGCGGCCGTCGGTCTGGAAGGCCGGCTCGGCGACGAGCCTCGCCGCGAGGTTTCCGACGTCGAAGCCTTGGAAGGCGACGTCGAGGTCCCGAGGCGGTCGCTGGTCGGAACCGTGCGTCCGTGTGGGAGGTGAGGGCTGCCAGTCGTGTGCGTCCATTGGTGTGCTCCCTTCAGTGGCGGCGTGACCAGCGCTCACGTCTGATCCACGCAGTCCACAGCGTGGCCTCGGTCAGATGTCAGACGCCCTACGGGGTGGCGCTACGGCTTGCAGTCACGTGGAGGTCGTGGCCGGGGAGGCGATGCTCTGCGCGTCGGCCGCTAGATCCACGACCGCGATCGAGCGAGGACGGCGAACAAGGTGCCGAAGAGGGCCATGGCGCCAACCACGAGGTAGAAGTTGTCCGCCGTGTCGAACCACGGGATCTCGAAGTTCATGCCCATGATCCCGGCCAGGACGAGGGCCGGCAGGAAGACCGAGGACACGACGGTCAGCGCCTTCATCACGTCATTGGCCCGCTGCGCGGCCCGGCCCATGTGGATGTCGTAGGTGCCGAGCAGGGCATCGCGAAGGCCATCCACGCTCCGGGAGGCGGTCTCGAGCCGTTCCAACAGCCCAGGCCATGGCTGGCCCACGCCAGCGTCGGTGGCCAGCTCAGGTCGGGCCAGCGCCGCCAAGGCATCGCGATGGGGGGCCAGCGTCCGACGCAGGAAGCTGATGCGTTGCCGCAGCTGGACCAATTCATGGAGGAAGGTGCCACCGGAGTCGCCGCCGAGCGCCACCTGGTCCAGCGTGTCGATCTGGCGCTCGAGATGCTCGGCGACCTCGTGGAAGCCGGTGATGACCTCGTCCACGAGGCTCGACAAGAGTCCGGCCGATTGCAGGGCACCGAGGGAGGACTCGCCCGAAAGCGCGGCCACGAAGCGCTCGACGGCCTGCAGCGGGCCCCGGTGCGTGGTGACGACGATCCCAGGGCTGGCGAGGATGTCGACTTCCCGGCGCACCAGCCCGAGGCCGTCGTGTGTGCCGCCATCCGGGACGATCTCCAGGGACTCGAGGGTGAGGTGGATGCGCTCGGTGTGGTAGCGGAGATGAGCGCGCCCGGCATCGGCCTCGACACGCTGCCGATCTGCGGCCGTCAATCCGAGACGCTCGGAGAGGCCCTCGAGCGCGCCGCTCGCGTCCAGGTCGACGTCCACCCAGAGCAGTTGACGGTCCCCAAGGGACACGTCGTCCAGGGCCCCCGGATCGATGGCCTGGTCGTGTCCATCCGCGTCGAAGAGCCGTGCCCGGAGACCGTCGGAGCTCGGTGGCGCGAGCGCGACCGGGCTTCGCCCCTGACCGTGGTCATCCATGCCCCCATGGTGATGGCGTCGCCATACCGGCGGCATCGCGACTGCGGGCCCATCCGTGGCGCCCGCGTGACAGTCCGGCGCACTGTCGGGGCTTTGCATGTGGCTGTAACGAGTTAGCCCAACAGCCGAAGTCAGCGTGTGGCCCCGGGGGCCCGACAGTCCCGGCAGCGGTCCGCACCCAGCGGACCACGAGTCCCGCAGGGCCGTTGGCCCGTGGGCGGAGGACGATATGAGCATCATCGCGTGGCTCGTGCTCGGCGCCATCGCCGGGTACCTGGCTGGTTTCCTCGTCAGGGGCGACGAGGGCTTGGGCATCATCGGCCACATCCTGTTGGGGATCATCGGGGCGTTGGTCGGGGGTTTCCTGGCCGGCGTGTTCTTCGATGTCGACCCCATCGATGGGGCGCTCGACGTGAGTTCCATCGTGGTGGCCACGATCGGCGCCGTCATCACGGTGCTCGTCGTGGGCGCCCTGACCCGCGGTTCGCGCGCAGGTCGTGGCGCCGTCTGAGGCTTCCACCTACCGGGCTCCGCCCGGCCCCATACATGGAGAGCACCCGCCTGTACGGCGGGTGCTCTCCGTTCGTTTCCCCTGGGCCAGCACCGCACAGCAGGTCTGCAAGGCCCCTGATAGAGGCGCCGCCGATCGTAGGCAGGGTCTGCAAGCGCTCGCCGACTAGGGTGACCCAAGCGCTCGCATCCGCGAGCTGAGAAGGAGGAACCACCATGGACCAGGTCAAGCAGGGCTACCGAGAGACCGAGAACAAGGCCAAGGAGGCCTGGCGGCAGGCGGACGGCGACGAGTCGCTCGCGGACAAGGCGGGCAACGTCGGCGACGACATCCGTGATGGCCTCGGCAACGTCGGCGACGACATCCGCCGTGGCATCGAGGGTGCCGACGACGACGTCCAGGACGTCCTCGAGGACCGCCGCTGACCCCGATACGCATCACGGTCGACCTGGCCTTCCCGCGGTCGATCGAGGCGCTGCCAGGAAACCCCGGCCCTGGTGCCGGGGTTTCCTGCTGCCCTCGCCACAGCGCCAAGCAGGCAGGTACGATGCTGACGAGGTCGGCAGCCGATGGACCGGGGCCCCTGGGTGGGCCGGGGTCCGAGACAAGACCCGAGGGCCCCCAAGAGGAGGTCAGACCAGGGTTGTGCTACCAGCGATGAACGGGCCGGACCGGCGCCGCCCCTGGGAGGAGCTGCGTCGCAGCGGTGACATCCGCTTGGGACCACTCACGGCCATCGCTGCCGGGGTGGCCCTCGCCATGGTGGCCATCGCGATCAAGGCCGTCCTCCGCGAAGCCCTCGGTGATCCGGGCTACATCCTGCTGGTGGCTGCGGTCGTCGCGGCTGCCTGGATGGGCGGTATCCGGGCCGGCCTGGTGGCGGTCGCCACGACGTTCGTGCTCGACAGCCTGCTCTTCGATCCAACCAGCGTGTACACCCACGGTGAGAGCCTGGCCAGGCAGGTCATCTACATCGTGGTCGCCTCAGCCACGGCCATCCTCATCGGCTCGCGCCGGGGCGCCCGTGACCGACTCGCGGATGTGCTGGCGGAGACCGCCGTTCTGGCCGAGGCGCTCGTGTCCCGCGACGAACGCCTGGAGCTCGTCCTCGAGGCCTCCGGCACCGGCGTCTGGGAGTGGGACCTCGCCAATGACCGGCTGGAGTGGTCTGAGGAGATCTATCGCCAGCACGGCATGGATCCGCACGGCCCGGCGCCCCGCTTCGACGACTATCAGAGGACCATCCACCCCGCCGATCTCGAACGATTCCGTGACGCCATCGACTCCGCCCTGAAGGGTGACTCCCTGTTCGACATCGAGTTCCGTGTCTGCTGGCAGGACGGGTCGGTCCATTGGACGCGCGGCTCGGGCCGTGTCTTCCGGGACGCCGAGGGGCACCCCGTGCGCATGGTGGGCACCGGGCAGGACATCACCGAGCGCCACCAGCTGGAGGCGGAACGCGACCGCTTGTTCGCAGAAGAGCGGCGCGCGAGCGAGTTCCGCGAGGCCTTCATCGACGTCATCAGCCACGAGCTGCGCACGCCCATCACCACCATCCTGGGGCTCACCGAGATCCTCGCCCGTCCCGGTCGCATCGACGACCCGGAGGGTCGAACGGACCTGCTGAACGACGTCCGCGCCGAGGCCGAGCGCCTCCACCGCCTCGTCGAGGACCTGCTCGTCCTGACCCGTGTCGAGCGAGGCCGGCTTGAGGTCGAGGCGGAACCGCTCGAACCCCGCCGCCTCATGGAGCGCATCGTGGCCGCGGAAGCGCCGGAGCTGCCCTCCATCCGCATCTCGCTGGACCTCGAACCACACCTCCCGATCGTGGCCGGGGAGGCGACGTACGTCGAACAGGTCATGCGGAACCTCCTCGGCAACGCAACCAAGTACACGCCGTCAGGCACGAGCGTGGTGATCAGCGCCCGCGCGGAGCCGGACGGCGTGGCCTTCCGTGTGACCGATAACGGACCGGGGCTCTCCGAGGGCGCGCTCCAGCGCATCTTCGAACTCTTCTATCGTGACCCGGACAGCGCCCGGAGCGTAGCCGGGTCGGGCATCGGGCTGTTCGTCTGCGCCAGCCTCGTGCAGGCCATGGGTGGCCGCATCTGGGCCGCTCGCCCAGCCGGAGGGGGATCCGAGTTCGGGTTCCTGCTGCGGGTGATCGAGGCCGACGAGGACCTGCCGGAGGCAGGCCGGTCGCGGGGCGACGCCACGACGACGCACGCGCCATGAGAGCAGACGTGCGAGCCACGTTGTCACGAATCCGCAACGCGATCGCTATGACTCACAGCACCGCCGTTGATGGCGCCCCGCCGACCATGTCAGGGACAGCCGACCACGGCTGTGGGCATCGCCGCAGGACCAGACCGCCGCCACAGGGGGGCGACCATCCGCCCTGGCGAGCGATTCGTCGCCGCCGACACGTCCCTGAGGGCGGGTCGGTACCATGGCTTGAGCCCGGAGGTCATCGGTGAGCAGCCAGCCGCTAGTCCTCGTCGCTGATGACGAGAGTCGCATCACCAAGCTCGTGGCCCTGGCCCTGCGCGAGGAGGGCTTCCGCGTCGTCACGGCGACTGGAGGAGAGGACGCCCTCCAGAAGGCAGAGGAGATGCGACCAGACATCGTGCTGCTTGACATCGTCATGCCCGACCTTGACGGCATCGAAGTCATGCGCCAGCTGCGGGAGCGGCGACCGGTGGCGGTGATCCTGCTCACGGCCAAGGGCTCCACGGCGGACAAGGCCAAGGGCCTGGACCTGGGAGCCGACGATTACCTCGCGAAGCCCTTTCATCCCGACGAGCTGACGGCACGCGTGCGCGCCGTGCTGCGCCGCTCCTCTGGCGGCTCGCCGGGCTCAGGCATCCTGGCCTTCGACGACGTCGAGATCGACCTCGAGCGACGGATGGTCCGGCGCAGCGGCCAGATCGTGGCCCTCTCCCGCACGGAGTGGCTGCTCCTGCAGCATCTGGCCGCGAATGCGGGCAAGGTCGTGCTGCACACGGAGCTCCTCACCAAGGTCTGGGGACCCGAGTACCGCGATGACCTGCAGTACCTGCGCGTCTGGGTCTCCCGCGTCCGCCGCAAGCTGGGCGCCGAGCCGGGCGAGCCGGGCCGCATCAAGACCTTCCAGGGCATCGGGTATCTGCTGGACGTCGAGCCGCCCGCGCCGCTGGTCGAGCCGCCCATGGAAGCCGAGGTCCCGAAGGGCCTCGTCGGCTGACCTGGCCACAGCCGGACGCGCAGCGAGCGGAGCCACCGTGCTGAGATCCGAGGCCTGGGCGTGGGTCGCTCGCGGCATGGGGGCGGCCGTGGGTGTGCTCATCGTGGCCACCATCGCGACCCTGTTCCTGGGCACGGCCCATGTGCTCGTGCTGGTCGCCATCTCCATCCTGCTCGCGGCCGGGCTGGAGCCGGCGGTCGGCTGGGTGCGCGGCCGGACGAACCTGGGCCGCGGGATCACCATCCTGCTCGTCTACGCGGCCTTCACGGTCCTGGTGGCGGTCCTCCTGTTCCTCATCGTGCCCGCCGCCGTGAGTCAGTTGACCGAGATGAGCCAGAGGCTCCCGCAGCTCCTTGCGGACCTGCGCGCTTCCGTCGAGACGGTTCGCCCCCAGGTCGTGGCGGACGGCCTGACGAACATCGTTGACGCCGTAGCGGCCACCCTCCGAGACCCGGAAACCACAGCGGATCCCGAAGCACTGGTGGACGCCGGGCTCGCCATCGCCGACGCCGCCATCTCCGCCATCACGGTCCTGACGCTCGTCTTCTTCTGGCTGACCGGACACCAGCGCCTGCAGCGCTTCATCCTGGCTCTGCTGCCAGCCGAGCATCGCCACGGAGTCCGCAGCGGCTGGAACGAGGTCGAGACCCGTCTGGGCCTGTGGGTGCGCGGCCAGCTCATCCTCATGGCAGCCATCTTCGGCATGACGACGGTGGCCTACTTCCTGCTGGGGCTCCCCAATGCGCTGTTGCTGGGTCTGATCGCCGGCCTCGCGGAGATCATCCCCATCGTTGGGCCGCTCCTGGGCGCGATCCCGGCCCTCCTCGTGGCGGCCGTCACGGGAGAGATCGAGCTCGTGGTGCTGGTCGGCGTCGTGTATGTCGTCATCCAGATCCTCGAGGGCAACGTCCTGGTCCCCATGGTCATGAAGAGCACCATCGGGGTCCCGCCCTTCCTGGTCGTCGTCAGTCTCGTCGTGGGCGCCGCGGCGGCCGGTCTCGTGGGTGCGCTCCTGGCCGTGCCACTCGTCGCCGCCCTCGTCGTGATCCTCGAGCGCGCCCAGGCACGTGAGACCGTCGTGTCCCTGGAAGCTCGGAGCGGCGGCGAGACGCCGAGCGAGGAGGAACGCGAGGAGATGGGGCGAGTGAGCCCGAGTCAACCGACCAGGGAGGTGCCGCTGGCCTGACCTCGGCCGTGCGGGTCGTGCTACGGGTCTGCGATGTCGGCGCCTGGAATGGCTATCGCTTGCGTAGCCAACCCCGCACCTGCTGATGGGTGCGGGGTTCCGGCTGGATGGATACGAGGTAGCGCTCGGTCGGACCCGTCGACGGCCGCCGAATGCGCGCCTGGCACCCCCGCCCGGGGGGAGGGAGAGGGTCCTGACCGACGGGGGTGCCGGCGCGCTGGAACCTTGGGTTCGATGATGGTGCCTCGGGCGCTGCAGAGGCGACAGGGAGCCGACCGCAGGCCTTGCAGTCACATGGCGGAGTCAGGACGGTCGGTCAAGACAGCTGCTTCGCGGGCATCGAGCACGAGCGTCGCCTGCATGTCCCCCTCGTCCTCCCGTCCGACGTACTGTTCCGGGATGCTCAGGGTCTGGCTGGCGGCGCTTGGCCCGGTGACGATGACCCGGCCGCGATCGAAACCGGCGACCTCGCCCAACTGATGACCATCCCTGCTCACCACTCGCCACCCGATCCGGGTGAGTCGGAGCCTGGTGTCGTCGGCGGGTTGTCGTGTCCCCGGTCGCAGGTCGCTCATCGGATCAGCCCGAGGTCTCGCCCTCGATGGCATCCAGCCGCTCATCGAGGTCCCCCAGCGTCGAGGCGATGTCCTGGAGACTCGACTCGAGCTCGCTGACGCGACTTCGGAGGTTCGGCGCGTCGACATCCCCGAGGCGGAGCCCGAGCTCCTCCACCATCAGGCTCAGCTCGGCGACGGCATCACCGAGGGCGATGAGATCCTGCGCCCCCAGGCGCTCGGCGATGCGCACGACCGGTGCCGGAGTCTCCTCGTCGGCACCTGCCCACTCCAGCGTCAACGTGCTACAGCGCTGCATCGCGGGGATCTGGACCACCGCGCCCGGCTCATCCGGGAAGGCGGCTCGTAGCCCGAACTCAAGCATCTGGCGATCAGGCAGTGGCCCACCGGTCCAGCGCACCACCGACACTTCCGGCACGCCGTCGCGATCGACCGTCTCCGTCTCCACGGACCAGCCGGGCACAGCCTCGGGGATGACCTGCGTGACTCCCTCGGGGATCGACAGTTCGAGGCCTTCGGTCGCCTGTCCTTCGCAGCCATCAAGGACCCTGAAGTGGACGACGGAGACACGCCCCGGTGGCACCGCACCGCCATCAGGCACATTGACAGCCTGGACGGGTGCAGCGATCGCCGCAAGCATGCCAGCTGCAAGTGCGGCCGGGATCGTGAGGTGCCGATAGTCGCTTCGTTGCATCGCGATGTCTCCTTCTGGGCTGGATCCGGTCGGTCACCCGGCTCCGTTGGTCGTCAAGCCGATCGGGCGGAAGTCGCCGTCATCGGGGTGTCGAGACCGACGCGAACGCGGTCCCACGTTCGACCGTGCCCGAAGCGCCATCAAAGCCATCCCGCACGAGCGACGCTCGAATGTGTCAGGCGCGTGCCAGCATCCAGAAGGTCAGGAGGACCTTCGTGACCTCCGCCTCTTGAACCATGTGCTACTCCGTGGCGTCATACACAGCAGAGCGGGAGGCTGTGACGCGCGGCCCATGCCCCGGCCGCCGGGACCGCGCGGAGCCACTGGCGAGACCGACCCGAGATCGCGAGGGGGGCAGCGCGATGGGTCTGCGCAGGTCGTTCTGGTTCCCGTTCTTCGGGGTGCCGAGCGGCGCGCTCGGGTCGCTGGGCGCGCGGATGATGCCGAGGCTGGTGGGACGTCTCTACCCGATGATGGCCGGGGAGCTGGCGCTCCGGCCCGACGACGACCTGCTGGAGGTGGGCTGCGGGTCCGCGATGCTGCTGGCCGAGCACGCCCCGCACGTCCGCCACGTGGCCGGCCTGGACGCCTCGGAGATCCAGGTCGAGCATGGCCCGGAAGCGCCTCGCCGAGCGCATCGCTGCGGGCACAGCTGAGATCGTCCTCGGTGACGCCATGGCGCTGCCCTGGGAGGACGGCCGGTTCAGCGTCGTCGGCTCGCTCAACTGCCTGAAGTTCGTGCCCGATCCCCCGAAGGCCCTCCGCGAGATGCACCGGGTGCTCCGTCCCGACGGGCGGCTCGTGCTAACGATCGACAAGCAGTCCGACAAGTGGGGCCGGTCGGGCGAGGTCGACGCCATGGGCCAGTGGCAGTGGAGCATGGACGACTGCCGGCGGATGCTGGAGGAGGCCGGCTTCACTGAAGTCTCCGTCGCTGACATGCCGACCAGGCTGGGACTCCAGTTCGTGCGTGGCGCGAAGCGCGCAGCACCGCCGGTCGCGGACGTCGCCGAGACTGCGACGCGCGCAGCGGAGGCGGTCGGATGAACGGGTCGCAGGCTGGTCCACGTGCCCCGGGGCCCGGCCCCGGGGCACGTGGACCCGGTGGGCTGTATGTGGAGGAGTCCGGCACCCCTGGCGCCCCGGCCATCGTCTTCATCCACGGTGGCGGTCAGAGCGGTCGGGAGTGGCGCGGGCACATGTCGAAGCTCGGCGGCTTCCACTGCCTGGCGCCCGACTTGCCCGGCCACGGGCGCAGCAACCACCTGCCGTCGGCGTCGCCCAGCGAGATCGCGGACCTTGTCGCTGAGCTCATCGAGACGCGCGTCCCGACGCGCCGGGCGAGCGTGGTCGGCGTCTCCTGGGGCGGCGCCATCATCCACGCCCTGCTGGACCGCCATCCCGATGTCGTGGACCGGGCGATCATCGATGGCTCGCCGCCCTTCCTGGCTCCGCGAGGCGCCGGGGCCCTCATGGCCCTCTTCCTGACCGTGCTGACGCCCTTCCTGCACACCCGTCCGATCATGGCCCTGTTCCGTGAGACGCACGACCCGGCAGACCTGCGTGCCGCGTCGCGGCGGGCGTTCCGACGCTCGATCATCGACAGCTTCCAGCGCCACGGCAGCGATCGGGGCACCGTGCCCGGTCCTGCTCGTCGCCGGGGAGAAGGAGAGCATGATCCGGTCGGCGGACGCCGCGCTGGCCACCCTCATGCCCCACGCCGAGGCCTGGTACGCGCCCGGTCTCGATCACTGCTGGCAGCGCAAGGCACCAGACCTGCACATCCGGATGGTGGAGGCCTGGTGCAAGGGGCAGGAGCTGCCGTCGGAGCTCCGGCGCGAGCCGGCGCCGTCGCCGCGGCCGTCGAGCGACTGCGCGCCATGGACCCCGAGAACTGGTATCTCAGGCACAAGTCCCGGATCATGCGGGAGGTCCGGTTCGCCAGCCGGCCCTACCGGAAGCGTGTTCGTGAGCACCTACGGGAAGGAGGCGGGGAAGGCTGTCGCCACGGACACCATGCGACGCTTCGAGGTCCTGCTTCCCGACATCCCGTACATCGGCGGTGACGAGAACTCCATGACGAGGATCCTCTACTCTCAGCGGTCTGGCTGGCGATGTACCGTCGCTCTCAGGGCGCGAGGAGCATCGGTCGAGGAGGTCGCTCGCCTGATCTACCTGGGGACGGCGAGCTTCTACGAGGCCTCCCGTTCCGCCTGCTCATGCGCTGGCAGGGCCGACGGCTGTTCACCTGGAAGCACATCGAGCAGACGCAGGCACGCGGCCGCCATCAGTCAACGACGCCGCTATCCCGATGACTGGGTGTTCGACGTCGTCGAGGGCGACGGGCACGACTTCGCAGTCGGCGCTGGACTACACCGAGTGCGCGATCGTCAAGTACCTCGACCCGGGAGGGCGCGCCGGAGCTCGCTCCGTACCGTGTGCTGGATCGACTATCCCATCTACGCCGCCATGGGCGTGCAAGCTCATCCGGACCGAGACGATCGCCCAGGGTGGGCAGACGCTGCGACTTCCGGATCGAGTCGCGGGCAGCCCGTGCAGGTCGAGCCGGAGTTCCTGCACGTCTGACCGCGCCAGGGCCAGGGAGACATCACGTGACCACCGTCAGGTCACGCTAGACAGGAGGTCGGAGCCATGCGACTCGCCCCATCCCTGCATCGACTCGGCGAGGAGATCGTGTGCTGCTACCTCGTGGAGGAAGCCGGAGCAGTCACCCTCATCGATGCGGGCGTGCCCGCCTACTACGCTGACCTGACGGCCGAGCTGGCGGCCATGGGCCGCACGATCGACGACGTCCGTGCGCTCGTGCTGACCCACGGCCACGACGACCACTACGGGTTCGCCGAGCGGCTGCGAGTCGAGCACGACGTGCCCGTCACCATCCACGGGCTCGACGCGCCCCTCGTTCGAGGCCAGGCCAGGAACCCGAGCGCCGGTATGGGCGAGCGCAAGCTCCGTTGCCTGCTGCACTACATGTTGTGGCTCATGCGACACGGCGGGATGCGGACCAAGGCGCTGACGGCGGTCGGCACGTTGGAGCCAGGCACGACGCTGGACGTGCCGGGCGCCCTGCGCGTCATCCACACGCCCGGACACACATATGGCAGCGTCACCCTCCACGCGCCGGGGCACGACGCCCTCTTCGTGGGCGACGCACTGGCGACCGACGCGGTGATCAACGAGCGGCGCGGTCCGCAGGTCTGTCCCTTCGCCGCCGATCCCGACCAGGCGCTGGCGTCGCTCGCGAACATCGAGCAGATCCAGGCGCACTGGCTGCTGCCCGGACACGGGAGCCCCTGGACCGGCGGCGTCGCGGCCGCCGTGGCGGCTGCTCGTGACGTCGGAGTCGCGCATCTCGCGCGACCGAAGCCCTGATCGGGCGGGCGCTCAGGCAGCCCTCGGCGCAGCCTCCGCCGCGGTGCGCTCGCGCCACCAGGTCACCGTCTCGGCCAGCGCGTCCTCGAGCGAAGTCGGGCGGAGGCCGAAGGCGCGCTCGATCTTGGAGCTGTCGACCAGGTATGGCTCCTCGAACTCGTAGGCCATCTCGATCATCTCCCGGGCCGGCGGGATGAAGAGACCCGCCAGGAAGAGCTTCGGCTTGGTCACCCGGCTGACGGCCGGGACCGGGATGCCGGCAGCAGCCGCGGCCAGCTCGAGGTAGCGCCGCTGCGTCACAGCAGGCGCGGTCGGGACGTGCCAGGCCTCGCCGCAGGCCTCAGGCCGGCGGCCGAGCTCGATGATCGCCCGGGCGAAGTCGGGCACAAAGGTATCTGCGTGGGGGAGGTCGATGTCGCCGTAGGACGGGAAGTCGGGCTGGATCAGCGATGGGCTGCCCCGCCAGCGAGGCTGGTCAGCAGATCGTCGATCGTCCGCTCGGCGGCGAACCGGGCGTCGCTGGGCTGGCCGCTGGTGCCGCTGTCGATCTCCCGGTGCGTCAAGGTCGTCCAGCACACCGCCCCCGCGCAGCCGCCGTCCCATGCTCGCGCTGGCTGACATCGGGGTGCGCCGAGCGGGTCGCGGCCGATGCACGCCGGACCGCCGCCTAGCGTCGCTGGGCTGGACCTGCGTCAAGCCCTCGTTCATCAGGCCGACATGTGCCCTGCGCCACGATGGGGGCGTCAGCCCCACCTTGGCGGCAGTGGACGACGGTCCGTTGCCGACCACGAAGACGAGAGGACCGCCGTGAGCTTCCTTGACCGACTCCTGGGACGGGCACCCGCCTCGACGCGGGCGACGCCCTCCCCTCGCCCGCCACGCGGCTCCGTACACGCGGATGGCGATGCTGCCGCGGTCGAGCGCTATCGCTACCTGCTCCGCACGGCGCCGCCCGACGACCTCGAGCGCGCCCATGCCGAGGCCTTCGAGCGGCTCACGCCGCAGCAGCGCGCCCTCGTGCGCCAGGACCTGCAGTCGTGGGTGCCACCGGCTGAGGCGCCGCACAGCGACGATCCACGGGACCTGGCACGCGTCGCCACCAGGGCGGAGACGCGCTCACCGGGCACGCTCGAACGCGCCTTCGGGAGCGGTCAGGCGCCCGGCATGGGTGGCTCCTTCCTGCAGACGTTCGCAGCCGTCTTCGTGGCCACTTCGATGGCCCAGATGCTCTTCAGCACCTGGGGCGACCCCATGGCCGGCGATCCCGGCATGGCCGACGCAGGGGCCGGAGCAGAGGGCGACCAGGGCACCATGGACAGCGGCGATGCCATGCTCGCCGGCGACGGCAGCGCCAGTGGCGACTTCGGTGACCTCGGCGGCGACTTCGGGGACTTGGGCGGCTTCGACATCTAGGACGGCCCGAAAGCCGCGATGGCGGGCGCCAGCCCGACGCCTCGGCCGACCCTCAGCGGAAGACCATCGCCAGTGCGGCCAGCCACGGGCGTCGGCCGACACGGCGTCGTCCCGCCAGGATGCCGCGGAGCAGGCCGTTCGCGTCCGGCTCGTGGAGCCGTGCCGAGTGGCCGCTCTGGCGGGCCACGTAGCGCTGGGTCGCTGACGCGGTGCGGGGCGGGATGACGACCGTCAGGGTGACACCATCGCCGACCCGTTCCAGCTCGCCACGCCTGGCCTCGGACCACGTCCAGAGGGCGGCCTGAGAGGCAGCGAGTTCTCCCAGCCCGGCCAACCCGAGCCGGGCGTTCTGCGGGACCAGCACGCCGACGCGGCCAGAGCCCCGCTCGAGCATCGCCTTCGAGACCTCAGTGACCAGTGCGGCCGGTGCCAGGTAGTCGGTCTGCGCGAGCGTCGCGCGGTCGCCGTCGATCGAGACCGCCGCGTGGATGAGGACGTCCGGCACACCCCGAAACGGCTCCGGTGCGGTCGCCTCGATGGCCATTCGGAGGTCGGCGAGGGACACCATCGCCGCGAGATCCAGCTCCACGCATCCCCAGGTCCTTCCGAGCTCGCCGGCCCGGGCAGCCAGATGCGGGGCATCGCGCCGCCCCAGGGCGAGCACGTCGTAGCCAGCCTCCAGCAGCGCCCAAGCGAAGGCACCACCCCAGGCACCGGTCGCGCCGGTCAGCCACGCCGTGCTCATGACGCAGCCCCGGGCCGCTCACCGGCATCACTCGGGGGCGCGCCCCGCGCCACCCGTTCGAGCGTCACCACGCCGAAGAGCCCGAGCGGCTCGTGCTCGACCTTGACCGCCCTCCAGCCCAGCGGCTCGGCCTCTGCGATGACCTCCTCGGCGCTGCGAATGACGGCCGTCCACGGCTTGCGATCCCAGTCGACGAGCACGTCGTGCAGCAGCTTCAGGTCGGTGTGGCCCTCCATGACGGAGAGCACCCAGTGGGCACCTGGCTCCGTCGCGGACGCGCCGGCAGCCAACAAGCGCCGGACGTCGGTAACATCCACGAGCAGGTCGAAGAAGCCGGACGCGACGAGGATGTCGAAGCGCGGGCACGGCCACGTCGCCGGATCGAAGGCGTCGGCAGCCACGAACGTGATGTCGTCGCGGCCTTCCGCGGCTGCCCGGGCGTGCCCGCGGGAGCGCTCGTCCGCGTCGATGTCAGCTGCGAAGTAGCGGGCGGCCCTGGGAGGCAACTCGAAGAGGTACGAGCCTGGCCCTGCCGCCATGTCGAGGAGTCGCTGGCCGGGACGCTGCCCGATGACCTCGCGGAGCTGGCCGATAAGCAGGTCGCGCCGGGCACGCACGCCACGCCACACGGGATGGTCGAGCATGACGCGGTCGACGTACCGGCCGAGCGGACTGATGCCCTGAGCCTGGTTGGCGTAGACGTAGTCCACCATCGTCCCGGAGTTGAAGCCCTCGCGATACCCCAGGCGGATGCCGTCCGAGAGCCGTCCGCCGGTCAGCATCAGGATGCGCAGGGTGGGGTGGTAGAGATCCATGGCAGACACCTCCCTATCAGGCCGCGCCCAGCTCGCGGACGGTGCGCGAGACGCGCAGCGCCAGCGTGGGCAGCGAAAGGACGACGATGAGGACACAGACCCACGTCCAGTCGAAGACGACGAAGGTCCGGAGGGCCGCGGCCACCAGCACGATGGCGATGCGATCCGGCTGGCCGGCGGGTCCGGTCGGCTGAGGTGAGCCACCGGCGACTGCCGGCAGCACGGCACTGACGTTGACCAGCCAGGCAGCGCCCAGGAGCAGCGCCACCCAGCGCATGTCCGCCCAGGGCAGCAGGGCCACGAAGAGCGCGACGTCGCCGATCTCCTGGGGCAGGCGGTTGAGGTAGGGCCCGATGCGGGTCTTCTTGCCGTACGCCTCGGCCAGCAGCCCATCCAGCACGGTCAGGGCCATCCGCCCCAGGATGCCCACGACGACCAGCGGCCACCAGCCGAGCCAGAGGCTGACCGCCGCCAGAACGGAGGGCAGCAGCGAGGCGAGCGAGACGTGGTTGGGCTTGAGACGCTCGACGCCAGGCAGGCGGCCGAGCCAGCGCCGCAGCGCGTACTTGGTCTGGTAGAGGCCGACGTCAGGGCTCATGCGGCACCTCGGTCGGGCGGCCAGCGAGCGCCCCGGCATCGTCGAGCTGCCCGTGCTCGGCCCAGAAGGCCTGCAGCTCGCGCGGCAGGTCGTGTTCCGCGGCATCGGTGATGGGCTCGCCGAAGGTGACCCGCACCGTGCGGAAGGGCCGCCACAGGGCATGCCCGACCGGCCAGGCCTCGGCCGTCCCGGCCAGGGCCGTCGGCAGCACGGTCCAGCCGCTCCGCGCCAGGACACCGGCCAGCCCGGCCTGCGGGACGAGGCGCCTGCGGCTGCCGCTGGGGTAGATGAGGAACCAGCCGGGCTCGATGGTCGGCAGCAGCCGCGCCCAGCGGTGCAGCTCGGCCAGCCCGGAGCCTCGGTCGAAGGCGACGGCCTGGCCGAGGAGGTTGGCCAGGAGGGCCGGCGCCGGGCGCTCGAAGAAGTAGTCGCGTGCGGCCAACACGGTCACGCGGCGGCGGTCGCGCTCGGGCAGGGCCGCCAGGATGGCCAGCGTGTCGAGGTGGCTCTGGTGGTTGGCCATGATGGCCACGCGTGGCAGGTCGGGCGCGGTGCCGACGACCTCGAAGCGGAACTGCAGCCGAAGGGTCGTGGCCGCCAGGTGGCGGCCCGAGCGCGCGAGCCGTGTCCAGGAGCAGGTCCGGCTGGCGCGGGAACTGGCCGAGCCGTGCCGCCAGCGGCAGGTCGAGGTCCGGGAAGGGCTCGTACTCGAACCGTGGCTCGCTCATGACGGGAAGCCCCCGAAGAGGTAGCCCATGATGTGAGCGAAGGCCGGTGCCGTGACCATCAGGGAGTTGAGCCGGTCGGTCAGGCCGCCGTGGCCGGGAAGGACGGTGCCGAAGTCCTTGACGCCCGCGTTGCGCTTGACGTTGGCCATCGTCAGGTCGCCGACCTGGCCGCCGATGGTGATGATGAGCCCGGCCACCAGGACGCCCCAGGGCGGTACGCCGGGGAAGACGATGGGCGCCTGGAGGAACGTCAGCCCGATGATCGTGGCTCCCGCGAGCAGCGAGCCCTCGACCGTCTTGTTGGGGCTGATGGGCGTCCAGCGGTGGCGACCCACGGCCTTCCCGAAGATGAACTGGAGGGCGTCATTGAGCTGCGTCATGAGCAGCACGAACAGCAGGTAGCCGAGACCGGTCGACGAGCCGTAGAGGTAGCTCAGGTGGGCCAGGAAGTAGCCGAAGAAGATGGCGCCCACGATGGCCAGCGCGAACCACTGCAGCATGCCTTCCGTGCGGCGCAGGGCGATCGGCACGAGAGCCATGGCCAGCACCGTCCAGGTCGGGATGGCCATGAAGACGTCGTAGCGGCCCAGGTACGCGAAGAGGCCCTCGGTGGTGATGGCGCCGTAGGCCAGCAGCACGAAGAGTGTCTGACGGTAGAGCCCCGTGACCCGCGCGTACTCCTTGAAGGCCAGGATGGAGACGACCGCTACAAGCACGCGTCCAGGCGCCTTGCCCCAGCCAGATCGCGCCGAGCGCGACGGGCAGGATGACGAACCAGGTGCGCAGCGGGACCCAGGCGCCGGGCAATCGGAGGAGCGCCAGGAGGCCCGTTGTGGCGACGACCGTGACGGCCGTGGCGGCCGTGTAGATACGCAGTGGCTCGCCGCTCAGGGCCCCCAGGTCCAGGATGGCGTTGATGTCCATGGCCGGAGCATCTGGCTAAGCGGCCCCGATGCCATGAGGCACCGCCTTATCCGACGACTCATTCCTGGACCTGACCACGAACCCTCGGCGGCCTCCGCGGTCGAACCCGTGGGGTCAGGCCGATCGGAGCTCGAGGACCCAATCGTCGGTGGGGCCAGTCGTGGGCGGCTGGAAAGCCTGCTCGCCGTCGGCCGGATAGGTCCCGATCGAGTCGGACGCGCCGCTGCGGGGGTCGAACCAGCTGGCCTCCACGCGGGGCCCGCGGAGTCGATGCAGAGCGGCGCTCATGCGGTGGCCGAAGGGCAAGTAGGCGAGCGCGAAGGAGCCGTCAGCGGCCCGTGCACTCTGGATGTGCGCCTCGCCCAAGCCCTGACCGTCCGCGACGATGGCCAGGTCCGGCTCGAGGAGCTGCCACGCGTGGCGCTCCAGCAGCCGGCGCAGGTGCCCCATGCCAACGGCGCCCTCCGACCCGAGCGCTTGCCGCCAGCCAACGCTGGCCGGCAGGACCGGGAACGAGTAGTCGGCCTCGTCCCCGGGCCGCGCCGGGTCCGCCATCTGCCAGACCGAGTTGTGCCCGTAGCCGTGGCCGGCAGCCCCGGCCAGCACGGCCCAGTAGGCCGCCTCGCGGACCTGGTGACCGTCGATGCGGGGAGCGGCGGCCAGGACCTCCGCGGGGTCGCCGTAGCGAACCTCGTTGAGGTCGGGGTGGTCCTCGTAGCGCGCCTCCATGTCCAGGGTCGGCTTGGGCGGCGTGAGGGCACGGTCGCGGCGGATGAGCACGTAGTTGGGGTCGGCCGAGCGGTGGATGGACTGGATGGTGTCGAAGTCGAGCCAGCCGAAGTCGTGGAACGACTCCGATGAGGAGTAGCCGCCGCTGCTGTGGTAAGAGACGAGGTGACGACCGGCACTGCCGGTCTTGAGGCCCCGGCCCATGGCATCCCAGACGGCCACGTCCGCTGGGATCGGCGAGCGGTCCCCGCCGAGATACCAGATGACCGCGTGATCGGCGTAGCGCTCGCCAAGGATGCGACCGTAGGCGAAGGCGTTGTCCGCGTCGAAGACCTGCTCGTCGTTGCGGAAGCGCTCGGACGTGGCCTTGTGACGGACGTGCTCACCCATGGTGGCCACGAGGGCCATGACCAGGCCCAGCTCGTTGGCTCGATCGACGATGCGATCGATGTTGCCGAAGAAGCCCTCGTCGAGACGCGTCGGATCGCGGTCGACGAGCGGCCGGTGGCCGTCGAGGTTGGGGACGTCCAGCCCGCGGAGCACGTAGGCCTGGACGACGCTGAAGCCCTGGGCTGCGCGGGTGGACAGGTAGTGTTCCGCTTCGCCGGGGCCGAGGCGCTTGAAGAGCGTCCAGGCGGTGTCCGCGAGGTAGAACCACGGCAAGCCGGTGGTCCGGTCGACGAGGTGGCGACCGTCGTCGCTCACGCCGAGCAGGGTGCCCCTCACCGACCGGGCCATCCACGCTGTTGCCATCCGCTCCTCCTGTGCTCGCCGCTGACACCCGGCCGCCGCTGACGATACCGTGGCAGGGGATGGACGCTCATCTCGCCAGGCACGATGTGGCCCTGCTCTTCGCCGCCCGCAGCGTGCGCATGTTCGGCTACGGACTGCTGGCGGTGGTGCTGGTGCTCTACCTCGATGCCATCGGCCTCTCCGGCGCCCAGATCGGCGTGCTGCTGACGCTCACCCTGCTCGGGGACGCTGCCATCTCCCTGTGGCTGACGACCCACGCTGACCGGCTGGGGCGACGGCGGGTCCTGGTGGTGGGCGCCATGCTGCTGCTGGCGGCCGGCCTGGTCTTCGCGGCCACGCCCGTCTTCGTGGTCCTCCTCGTGGCCGCCACGCTCGGCGTCATCAGTCCGAGCGGCAACGAGGTCGGGCCCTTCCTGGCCGTCGAGCAGGCGTCCCTGGCCCAGCTGGCCGAGCCTGCCAGGCGTACACACCTCTTCGCGCGCTACCAGGTGGCCGGGTCGCTGGCCACGGCGTTCGGAGCCCTCGCCGCAGGGCTCATCGTGGAGACCGTCGCCCGCCGCCTCGCCGACCCCACCGACGCCTACCGCGCCGTCATCGTCGGTTATGCCCTCGTGGGCATCGCGTTGGGGCTGCTCTTCTGGCGCGTCTCATCGGCCGTGGAGGTCCCGCCGGCCGAAGTCCATGACGAGACCGTCCAGACGCGCCTGGGGCTTCACAAGTCGCAGCGCGTGGTCTTGCGGCTTTCCGCGCTCTTCGCACTGGACGCCTTCGCCGGCGGGTTCGTGATGACCAGCTTCATCGCCTTCTGGTTCAGCCAGCAGTACGGGGTGGACCCGGCGGTGCTCGGCGCCATCATCTTCGGCGCCAACATCCTGGCCGCCATCTCGGCACTGGCAGCCGTGCCCCTCGCAGCCCGCTTCGGCCTGGTGCGCACGATGGTCTTCACGCACCTGCCCTCCAACGTGCTGCTCATGCTGGTGCCCTTCATGCCGACGCTGCCGCTGGCGGCGTTCCTGCTGCTCGTCCGCTTCAGCATCAGCCAGATGGACGTGCCGACACGCCAGTCCTACACGATGGCCATGGTGGAACCCGACGAACGCTCGGCGGCGGCCGGCGTGACGGGCATCGCGCGCAGCCTGGGCGTCGCGGCATCTCCGCTCATCGCGGCCCCGCTGCTGGTCGGCTCGGCCTTCACGGGAGCCCCCTTCGTCATCGGCGGCGCGCTCAAGATCGCGTACGACCTGCTGCTCTACCGCAGCTTCCGCGGTCTGCCTCCGCCGGAGGAGCGGGGCTAGCATCCACGCCGCCGGACGGGCTTTCCCACAAGAGACGCTACGCCCCTCCGCAAGCGGGGCGTTGAGTAGGTCCGGATAGCTGCGTTACACGCGGGAGCCGGGGAGCGACGGCGGGGATGGCCATGAGGAGGGGGGACGGGAGCCCCTAGGCTGGTGGTGTGAAGTCATCAGCACCGGAGGGCTCCCGATGTCCAAGTCTAGTCGTCGCACCCGGCTGCGCCAGGCCGGGGTCAGCCAGCTCGTGGCCGTCGGCCATGGAGGCCTCTGGCGACTCGCGGCGCAGCCAGCGGCCGATCCATCGAGACGGGCCCGTGCCCGCCTGGCGATGCTCGAGTGGCACGACGCCCATGGCGGCAACGTGAGCCGCACGGCCCGCCACTTCGGCTTCAGCCGTCCCACCGTGTACCGCTGGCTGGCCCGCTACGCGCCACGCCGCCTCGCGAGCCTGGAGGACCGCTCCAGCCGACCGCGACGCTGTCGCCGGCCCACCTGGACGCATGCCCAGCTGCTGGCCGTCCGCGAGATGCGTCGCCGCTACCCCCGCTGGGGCAAGGCCAAGCTGGCGGTCCTGCTCCGCCGCGAGGGCATCTGGCTCTCGGTCTCGATGACCGGGCGCATCCTGGCCCGCCTGCGCCGCTCGGGCGAGCTCGCCGAGCCACGCCTCCGGGGCGTGGCCGTCAGGACGCGCCGCCCGCCTCGGCCCCACGCGGTCCGCAAGCCCCGCGGCTATGCGGTCGAGCGCCCCGGCGACCTCGTCGGGCTCGACACGCTCGACGTGCGCCTGCCCGGCTGGGGTCGGCCCCTCAAGCAGTTCACCGCGCGTGACCTCATCAGCCGCTGGGACACGCTCACGCTCGCGAGCAGCGCCAGCGCCGAGGCCGCGATCGGCATGCTCGATGCCCTCGCTGAACGCATGCCCTTCGCCGTGCGGGCCCTGCAGGTCGATGGTGGTTCCGAGTTCATGGCCGGCTTCGAGACCGAGTGCGCCCGCCGGGGCATCGCCCTCTTCGTCCTTCCGCCCCGCTCGCCCAAGCTCAACGGTCACGTCGAGCGTGCCAACGGGACCCACACCCAGGAGTTCTGGGAGCTCACCGACGCCGAGCCCGAGATCGATCCGCTGCGCGCTGCCCTCCTCGAGCACGAGGCGTGCTACAACACCGTCAGACCCCACCAGGCCCTGGGGTTCCTGACCCCCGCCGAATGGCTCGAGCGGCTGACCTCCCCGGGCACCGACGTGTAACGGACGTACCGGACCAGGACAGGCGTTTGACAAGCCCGGCCATCTCAGGCACCGTGGAGGACTGCAGCGGCGGTGAGGCTTCGCTGGGTCAGGTCGATCCGGGACGTGCCAACAGACCGCACTGCATAGCGCCGGTCGCCTCAATTGCGTGATCGCGCCAGCCACCGGTATGGCGACTGACCTGATCGACAAGCATCGGTCCCTCGTCGGCCCCGACCCCGCGCGGTGCGCGGGACGCTAGCAGGGCCATCCGTGGCACACACCGCATTCGTATCCACGTATCCGCCGCGTCGCTGCGGCATCGCCACCTTCACGGCCGACCTGGGTCGGGCTGTCGGAAGTCGAGAGATCGTGGCCCTCCTTCGCCCCGGTGAGGCCGGGGGGCAGGGCCACCTCGTCCACCACGTCATCCACACGGAGGTGCGCACCGACTACGCGCGGGTGGCACGTGCCCTGGGGGAGTGCGGCGTCCGCATGGTCTCCATCCAGCACGAGTACGGCATCTGGGGACCCGCTGACGGAGAGGGCGTCCTCGACTTCCTGGACGCGCTGACCGTGCCGGCCGTGGTGACGCTGCACACGGTGCTGCGCCATCCTTCACCCGCTCAGCATCGCATCATGCGGGGCATGCTGGAGAGCGCGGCCGCCGTGGTCGTGATGTCCAGGGCAGCCGCCACCATCCTCGTTGAACGCTATGGGGCGGACCTGTCAAAGGTGGAGATCATCCCGCACGGCGTTCCGGACCTGCCCTTCGTGGAGCCCAACAGCGTCAAGCCCTCGGTCGGCCTGCACGGCCGGCCAGTGCTGCTGAGCTTCGGGCTCGTGGGTCCCAGCAAGGGCTACGAGGCAGTCATCGAGGCCCTGCCGGCGGTCGTCCGCGAGGTGCCCGACGCTCGCTACGTCATCCTCGGCGCCACGCATCCGGAGCTGTTGCGCACGGAGGGCGAAGCCTACCGAGAACGGCTCGCAGCGCAGGCTGCCGAGCTGGGCATGACCGGCCACGTCGTCTTCGTCGATCGCTTCGTGGAGTCGTCGGAGCTGGCCCGCTGGCTGGAGGCGGCCGATGTCTTCGTGACGCCGTATCCGAACCTCGGGCAGATCGTCTCTGGCACGCTCTCGTACGCCATGGCGGCAGGCAAGGCCTCGGTCTCCACCCCCTACCTGTACGCCTCGGAGATCCTGGCCGACGGGCGTGGCAGGCTGGTGCCGCCCGGGGACCCGGCCGCCATGAGCGCCGCCCTCGTCGAGCTGCTGTTGGATCGCGGCCTGCGGACCGCCATGGCGAAGCGCGCCTACGGCCACGGGCGGGGCATGATCTGGTCGCGCGTGGCGGCCGACTACGAGCGCCTCTTCAGCCGGCTTCGCCTGCTGCCCCGGATCGTGGCCCTGCCGATCATGCCGGCCATCGTGGTGCCCAGTGCCTGAGCTCGCACCGCTCTTCCCGGTCAGCCGTGGGCACCTTGACGCCCTGAGCACGGACATCGGGATCATGCAGCACGCGAAGCTCGCTCAGCCCGACCCTGAGCACGGCTACTGCACCGACGACGTGGCGCGCGCCCTGCAGGTGGACCTGCTGCACCAGCGTGAGCTTGGCTGGGAGGCGGTGGCCGCCAGCGTCGCTCGCAACGTCCGTTTCCTGGTCGAGGCCCACGACCCAGCGTCCGGCCGCTTCCGCAACCTGCGGCGCGACGACGGCACCTGGCTGGACGCACCGGGCTCGGAAGACGCCGACGCACGAGCGCTGCAGGCCCTCGCCGAGACCGTCGGTTCGACGCCGCCGGGCCCCGTCCGCGCGCAGGCGCTGGCGCTCTTCGACGACGCGCTGGCGGGTGTCGGGCAGGTCAGGCATCTGCGGCCGCTGGCCACCCTGGTGCTGGCCTGCGACGCGGCCATCGGAGCCGGCCTGTCAGGCGAGGTGGTCGCCGTCGCGCGGCGCGCCGGGCTCGACCTGTGGCAACGCTTCGAACGCAGCGCGGCCGCGGCGGATCACGGCGAGGCCTGGCCCTGGCCGGTGGAGGTCGTCACCTACGAGAACGAGCTGCCGGCGCGAGCACTCATCGTCGGAGGCCGCAGGCTGGGTCATCCGCGCATGGTCAGCACGGGCCTGCGGGTCCTCGACTGGCTCATCGACATGCAGACCGCGCCTGAGGGCCATCTCCGGACGATCGGCAATGACGGCTGGTGGCCGCGCGGCGGTCCCAGGCCACGCTTCGACCAGCAGGCCATCTCCACCACCTCGCTCCTGCTCGCCGCGGACGCCGCCTTCGAGGCCACCGGCCAGCCCCGCTACCGGGATGCCCTGGAGATGGCCTACGGGTGGTTCCTGGGCCGCAACGACGCCCACGCCCCGGTAGTTGACCCGTCGTCCGGTGCCGGTGGCGACGGGATCGGCCCGGCCGGGGTGAGCCGCAACCAGGGCGCGGAGTCGACGCTGATGTGGCTCATGGCGCTCGAGCACGTGCGTGCCGCCCGGGGGCGTGCCGCACGCCCGGCGCCGGTGCCCCGCACGACGCCGATGCCCCACAGCACGCCGGCCGCACGCGAGGCGCTGGCCGCACGCGAGGCGCTGGCCGCACGCGAGGCGCTGGCCGCGGCCTCCTGATGACCACGCCGCTTCGCGTGGCGATGCTGGCACCCATCTCGTGGCGCGTGCCGCCGCGCCACTACGGCCCCTGGGAACAGTTCGTCTCACTGCTCACGGAGGGGCTGGTCCGCCGCGGCGTGGATGTCACCCTCTTCGCGACGGCCGATTCGCTGACCAGCGCGCGCCTGGTGGCGACCGCACCACGCGGCTACTCGGAGGACCCGGCGCTGGACGCCAAGGCCTGGGAGAGCCTGCACATCGCGGCGCTGTTCGAGCGGGCCGCTGACTTCGACGTCATCCACAACAGCTTCGACTTCCTGCCGCTCACCTACAGCGGGCTCGTGGGGACACCGGTCGTCACGACCATCCACGGCTTCTCATCGACGCGCATCCTGCCCGTCTACGAGGCCTACGACGGACGGACGGCCTACGTGGCCATCAGCGACGCCGACCGGCACCCCGGCCTGCACTACGCAGCCACCATCCACCACGGCATCGACATGGCGGCCTTCGACCTGCACAGCTCGCCGGGTGACTACTTGCTCTTCTTCGGTCGGATCCACCCGCACAAGGGCACCGTGGCCGCCATCGATGTGGCCGAGCGAGCCGGCCTGCCACTGGTCATGGCCGGCATCGTCCAGGACGAGGACTACTTCGAGCGCCGCGTGAAGCCGCGCGTGGACGGCAAGCGCGTGCGCTTCATCGGTCCCGTGGGGCCGGAGGCGCGCGGCGCACTGCTCGGCGGCGCCCGGGCCCTGCTCCACCTCATCGAGTTCGAGGAACCCTTTGGCTACAGTGTCGTGGAGGCCATGGCCTGCGGCACACCGGTCATCGCCAACGCCCGCGGGTCGATGCCCGAGATCGTCAGGGACGGCGTGGGCGGCTTCCTGGTCGGCAGCAGCGACGAGGCCGTGGCGGCCGTCGCAGCGTGCAGCAGCCTGGACCGGGCAGCAGTGCGCGCCTCCGTGGAGCGACGCTTCGATGTCGAGCGCATGGTCGACGAGTACCTGGAGGTGTACCAGCGCGTCGTCGCGGACCACCGGGCGCGGATGTCCGGTACGACAGCGGTGGCAGGCGCCCCCGATGCCGGCTGACCCCGGAGCATTCGCGGTCCCCGATGCCGGCTGACCCCGGAGCGTTCGCGGTCCCCGAGCCGCGCCCCGGAACGTTCCGCCTGGGCGTCAACTACTGGCCGTCTCGCACAGCCCTGGGTTGGTGGCAGGACTTTGACGCGGCGGAGGCGGCCCGGGACCTGGAGCTGATAGCGGGCCGGGGTCTCGACTCGGTGCGGATCTTCCTGACCTGGGAGGCCTTCCAGCCCGCGCCGGACCGGGTGGACGCCGTCATGCTCGACCGCCTCGTGACGGTGGCCGACCTGGCCGAGCAAGCCGGCATCGCCATCATGCCCACGCTCTTCACCGGCCACATGAGCGGGGTGAACCTGATCCCCGGCTGGGCGCTGGGCGGCGCCGACCGCGACCCGCGCTTCCGGGTGCTCTCCGGCGGTCGGCTGATGGACGTGGGGCTGCGCGACTGGTACGGCGACCCGATCGTGGCCGAGGCCCAAGCGTGGTTCGCGGGGCAGGCCGCCGGCGCCCTGGCAGGCCACCCGGCGCTGTGGGCCTGGGACCTGGGCAACGAATCCTCCAACTGCGTGCGCCCCCCTGACCGCTCGAGCGCCAGGGACTGGCTGGCTCGCACATGCGCCACGATCCGCTCCGCGGACCCGGCGGCCCAGGTGACCATCGGGCTGCACATGGAGGACCTGGAAGAGGGCCGCCTGCTGGGCCCGGCGGAGGCCGCCGCCGAGTGTGACTTCCTCACCATGCACGGCTACCCCATCTACGCGGACTGGGCCGACGGGCCGACGGACGACCACCTGCTGCCCTTCCTGGCCCTCCTGACGTCCTGGCTGGGTGGCGGCGCCGAGGTGCTCTTCTCGGAGTTCGGTGCGCCGACCTACCGGGCCACGAGCCCTGGCCGGGAGCCAGTCCGCCGGGACGGTGCCGTCGTGCTCCTCGAGGAGCAGGCCGCCGCCGACTACACGGGCCGCGCGCTGTCCAGTCTCCACGCGGCCGGGTGCCTGGGGGCCATGCTGTGGTGCTTCGCTGACTACGCGCCGGCCACCTGGCATGTCCCGCCACTGGACGAGGCTCGCCACGAGCGATCCTTCGGGCTGTGGCGGTCGGACGGCTCGGCCAAGCCGGCGCTGGATGTCGTGGCGGCCTTCGTCGGGTCCGTGCGCCAGGGCGACCTCCGGGATCACGCCTGGATCGACATCGATGCGGACGAGTTCGACCGCGATCCCGGGCGGCACATCCGCCGCCTGTATGAGCGCTATCGAGGGCGGACCCCGACGCTCACGTGAGGCGGGCCAGGATGTCCTGGAGCGGGATGGCGGCGATGCCGCTGCCCAGGTCGGAGAAGCCGTAGGGGATGACGAGGTCCCGTCCGTGGATCAGGCTGCCGCACGAGTAGACGACGTTGGGCACGTACCCGTCGCGCTCGTCCTCGGTGGGCACCAGCAGTGGCTCGTCGAGGTGACCGATGACCCGGCGCGGGTCCTCCAGGTCCAGGAGGGTGGCCCCCAGGGCGTAGCGGCGCATGGGACCGACGCCGTGCGTGATGACCAGCCAGCCAGCCTCGGTCTCGAGGGGCGATCCGCAGTTGCCCAGCTGCACCAGCTCCCAGGGTCGTTCCGGCACCTGGATCAGGCAGGGATCCTGCCAGTGCCGCACATCGTCGGAGAACATCACGTAGTTGGACTCGTTGTCCTGCCGAGACAGTGCCGCGTAGCGCCCGCCGACCAGCCGCGGGAAGATGGCGAGGCCCTTGTTGCGCGAACCCTCGCCGTTGAGCGTGGCGATGTCGAAGGTGCGGAAGTCCGACGTCTCGATGAGCTGCGGAAGGATCTGGCGCCCATCGAACGCGGTGTACGTGGCGTAGTACAGCAGCGAGCCATCGTCGTGGCGGAACCTCACGAAGCGGGCGTCCTCCATGCCCTGGCTCTCGGTCGGTCCGGAGGGGAAGATGACCCGTTCGGAGAGCTGCGTCTCAGTGGCGAACTCGATGGTGTAGTCGGAGGCTGCCAGCCAGCGGATGATGCGAACGGCTTCGTGCGCGGCAGCCTGATCCGCGGCGCGTTCGTCGAGGTCCGCGATGGCGGCCTCGAACTGCTCGAGCGTGAAGCGGCGGGGAAGTGGGTCGAGCACGAGGCCGGCCATCTCATCGTGCACGCCCAGGGCGCGCAGCTTGAGGCGGAAGGCGTCCTGTGGGTAGAGCGGGTCACGCCGCTGGCCCGTGGTCGTGAAGCGGCTCGGCGCGTCGACGTGGACGTTGCCCTCCGGATCGATGATCCCTGAGCGGAACTCGATCGACGAGAGGTGACCCTCGCCGATCGCACGCAGGCTCACGATGATGCGCAGCTCTCCCGGCGCGAGCCCAGACTGGTCCGGCGCCGGCACGATGGACGGGTTGGATAGCGCAGCGGCCTCGATGGAGTACTCGTGGGTGAAGTACGCACCGATGAGGAGCCGCTGCTCCCGCTCGAGGCGACCGGGATCCTCGATGAGGCCGACCACGGCCTCGTAGTTGCGTTCCAGTGCCGCGTCCAGGTCGGGGTGACGATCGCGGAACTGATCCCGCGTCGCCGCCAGCGTGGACGCGGTGTCAGCCTCGGACAGGGACAGGATCCGCTCGATCACCTGCCGGGCCCTGGCACGCCCGTCCGGGGACCCCGGCAGGGCGGGGAGAAAGGGCCTGATGACGACTCGCCGGGGATCGGGTCTCAGGCGGACGTGTGTGCGGGTGACGGGCATCACTCCGCGCTGCGCGGATCAGCCGGCCACGCCGGCGGCGACGGCGTTGACCGCGGCATGGTGATGCAGCGCCGTCTCATCATCGAGGCCGGCCGGCCTCAGGTCGAAGACGACCTCCCGGATGGTGCCCGTGAAGGCGTACGGCGCCCGGTCCTCGTACTGGAGATCCACCACGCCACCGTTGTCGCGGCCGATGTCCATCCCGGCGTAGCTCGAGAAGGTCACGGGCACGGTGCGCTCGAGGTGACCCTCGCCGATCTGCCGTTCGTCGGCCCACAGGGTGACGCGGCCGGGCGCTCCCGGCTTGACCTCCTGGGCTTCGAAAAGCATCCGTAGCGTGTGGTCACCGGATGGGATGGGCTCATCCGAGACCTGCCGGTACGTCTCGATGCCGAGGAGGGAGTAGGTATGGCAGAGCCTCCCCTCCTCGTTGACCCAGAGGGCGTAGCCGCCCATGAAGTCGGCGTTGGCGACGAGCACGCCCTCGGCGCCGGAGTCCGGCACGTGGACGCTGGCCTCGATGGCATACGAGCGGCCGTAGACGCGCGGCACCATGCCGCGCTGGATGTTCTGGACACCCTCCGCGAAACGGAACCGTGTCACCGTGGGGAGGGGCGGCAGGATGCCGTACATGACGGAGACCCCCGCCATCAGCGGCAGGACCTGGTTGCGCTCTGCCTCCGCCCACCACAGCTCCTGGAGCTCGGTGACCTTTTCGGGATGCTCGCCGGCCACGTCGCGTGCCTGGCTGAAGTCGCGGCTGAGGTCGTAGAGCTCCCAGCCCGTGTCGCGGTCGGGATCCCAGTCGGACTGGGGCCCGTACGCTGCGAGCGCCTGCGGCGAGATGTCCCAGGGCAGGCGGTTCGGTCGCGACGCGGCCCACCAGCCGTCCTTGTACATGGCTCGACTGGCGAACATCTCGAAGTACTGAAGGGTGTGTCGCTCGGGCGCCGCGGCGTCGTCGAAGGAGTACAGGAAGCTCGTGCCGTCCATGGGCTCCTGCGTGATGCCGTCGACGGTCTTCGGCTCAGGCAGCCCGGCCGCCTCCAGGATGGTGGGTGCCACGTCGATGACGTGCGTGAACTGCGAACGCACGGCCGGGTCCGCCTTGATGCGGCTGGGCCAGGCGACGACCATCGGATCGCGCGTGCCGCCCAGGTGGCTGGCCGACTGCTTGCCGAACTGGAAGGGCGTGTTCATGGCGTGCGCCCAGGCGGCTGCCACATGCGGTGCCGTGTGCTCGCTGCCGATGGCCTCCAGGCCGCCGTACTGATCGATGAGCGCAAGCTGGTGGTCCGCGTCCAGGACGATGCCGTTGAGGAACGTCATCTCATTGAAGGAGCCGGTCGTGGTGCCCTCGAGGCTGGCGCCGTTGTCACCCCAGATGTAGATGACGAGCGTGTCGTCCAAGTCGCCCAGGGCCTCGACCTCATCGAGCAGCCGCCCGACGTTCCAGTCGGCGTTCTCCTGGAAGCCGGCGTAGACCTCCATCTGGCGGGCGTACAGGCGCTTCTGGCCCTCGTTGAGCGAGTCCCAGGCCGGGAAGACGTCGTCCGGCCGCGGGGTCAGCTCGGCATCCTGGGGGATGATGCCCAGCTCCTTCTGGCGCTGGAAGGTGCGCTCGCGCAGGGCGTCCCAGCCGTCGTCGAAGGCGCCCTTGTAGCGGTCCGCCCACTCGGGTGCGACGTGATGGGGAGCGTGCGCGCAGCCGGTCGAGTAGAAGAGGAACCAGGGCTTCTGCGCGTCCTGCGCACGCACCGCGCGAAGCCATTCGATGGACTTGTCGGTGAGGTCGTCGGGGAAGTAGTAGGGCTGGCCGTCCTTGCCCTCCGGCACGCCGAGCGCCCAGTCGTCCTGGGTGATGATGGGGTCGTACTGGCCGGCGGCGCCGGAGAGGAAGCCCCACCAGCGGTCGAAGCCCCAGGACTTGGGCCAGTGGTCGAAAGGCCCGGCAGCACCCTGGACGTTGTCCGGCGTGAGGTGCCACTTGCCGAAGCCACCCGTGACGTAGCCGTTCTCCTTGAGGATGCGCGGCAGGCCGGCGCAGGACTTGGGCTTGTTGGCGGTGTAGCCGGGGAAGGGGCCCGGGTACTCGGCGATGGAGCCGAAGCCCACGCGGTGCTGGTTGCGACCGGTGAGGAGGGCCGCACGCGTCGGCGAGCAGACCGCGGTCACGTGGAAGCGGTTGTAGGCCAGGCCCATCTGCTGGACGCGCGTGAAGGTGGGGGTCCGGACCGGGCCGCCGAAGGTGTCCGGTGCGCCGAAGCCGGCGTCGTCGATGAGGACCAGGAGGACGTTGGGGGCGCCCTCGGGAGCCTTGGCCCCGGGGATCATGAGCCAGTCGGGGACGGAGTCCCGCAGGGTGCGCCCGGCCACGCCCCCGAACGTGCGGTCGGGGATGGGCAACGCGGTGCGATCCTGCACGAACTTGCCCATGGCCTCACCCAGCGAGGCCTGCAGGGCCTTGGTGCCTTTGGCCTCGGTCTCCACCACGGACTTGGCGGGCGAGCCGGGCAGGGCTTGTTCGACCGCGAGACGCTGGTCCGCCTCGAACATGGCGATGATGGCAGCGGTGCCTGGCTTCATGGCTGCGCCGAGCTTGTCGTGGAGTCCCTGCTCCACCTTGTGGTCGGCGAACTTGCCAAGGATCGCGCCGCCGGCCGCACCGACGACCGTGGCCGCCAGCAGCGGCGGAGCCGCCAGGCCGACCAGGAAGCCGACCGCGCCGCCCCACTTGGCGCCCGTCCGTCCGACGCTGTCACCGGTCTTCTGGACGGTCACCGTGCCGTCGGCGTCGTGTGCCACGAGGATCACGGCCTCGACGCGGACCTGCCTCCCCTTGACCTTCCCGATGAGCGAGTCGAAGTCGGCGTTGGCGGCCTCGACGCTCTGATAGCCCGCGACCAGGACGTTGGTGGACTGCTTGCTCATGTCGTTCCTCCTGCGCCGATGATGACACGCGGGGACTCGCCTGCCCTGCCCTGCGACTGCGGCGGCTGTGGCGGCGGCACGGCTGCAGACACAGCGGTGACGCGAGAGGACCCGCCGGCTCGGCGTCGGCGGGTCCGATGTCGATGCCCGACTCGCGTCAGGCGGTGGCGATGGCGTCCTTGGCGGCGGCCGCCTCGCGGTCGATCTCAGCCGCCAGCTGCTTGTCGATGGCCTGGGAGACGATCTTGTCTGCCTTGGCGAGAGCCTTCTCGATCTCCACGACAGCGGTGTCCTCGGCGAAGACGATGAGGGCCGTCGTGTTCGGGGCGACGATGCCCGCCAGCTCGTCCGACAGCTGGGAGCGATGCGAGAGGTTGCGCACCTTGCCCAGGACCGAGCCGATGACACCGACCCCCACAGCGCCCGCCAGGATGCTGGGCGGGAAGATGACGCCCAGGACCGCACCGCCGACGACGCCCCACTTCAGGCCGGTCTTGGTGCTGTGCTCGGTGACCTTGCCGAGGTGGATCTTGCCGTCCGCGTCCGCGCTGGCGAGGACGACGGCGTCGATGCGCAGGCTGGTGGCCGCCTCGAGCTGCTCGATCTCGGCGTAGGTGGCCTCGGCCTGCTCAAGCGTGGCGAACTGGCCGGCGATGAGGTAATACGCGCCGTCGGTCACGAGGCCGATGGCCGCCACTGGCTGGGCCACCACGTCGGCGGTCGGCTCCTCGGCGGCGGTGGCCGCCACATCGGCAGCTGGCGTCTGGGCCGGAAGGTTGGTCGCTTCGTCGGTCATGTCGTGGTGCTCCTTCGTGCGTGGTGGTTGATGGCCGCCGGCCTGGCGTGCGGCAGTGGCAGACGGGTCAGGCGAGTGCCTCGGCTCCCGGTCAGCAGCCCTAGTGTCCTATACATCGGCCACGAGGGCACCTGGGAGGCGAGGCGTCACCGTCCGAGGGTGCACCCTGATAAGGTCGCGGCATGGGCAGGCGACTCCGACTCGGGGCTGACGAGCGGCGCGCCGTCGCGTCTGGCGCATTCGAGGCCCTCGAGCGACTGGCCGACGTGCGAGCCTCCGGGGACGCCCACAGGGCCGCGGACGGGTCACTCCTGGAGCTGGCGCGCGCGGCGCCGCCCGAGGAGCCGGCGGACGTCTCGGACACCCTCGATCGCTACGTGCGCTTCGCCGCGGCAGGCTGGGACAAGTCGGCCGATGGCGTTTTCGCGTACATCCCCAACGGCACTCTGGAATCGGGACCCATCGCCGCCTTGCTGGCGGCCGGCGCACACACCTTCACGGGCACCTCGTTCGAGGCGCCCGCCATGGTGGCCATGGAGGAGGGCGTGCTGCGCTGGATCGCGGATGTGCTGGGGCTCCCGTCGGGGGCCGGCGGCTTGCTGCTGTCGGGTGGGTCGCTCGCCAACCAGACGGCCATCGTGACAGCCCGCGCCCGGGCGAGGGCCCGCGACGGCAAGCAGGCGGACGGCGACCGCACCATGTACCTCTCTGAGCGCGTCCACCACTCCGTGACCAAGGCGGCTGCCCTGGTGGGGGTCGCCGAGGCGGCTGTCCGCAGGGTGCCCACGGATGCGGCTGGGCACATGGATGCCGGCGCGCTGGAGATCCTCCTGGCTGCCGACCGGGCCGCCGGTCTGCGGCCGTTCCTGGTAGTCGGCGTGGCCGGCACCACGGACACCGGCAGCGTCGACCCCCTGGAGGCGCTGGCGGACGCAGCCGGCGGCGCCGGGGCCTGGTTCCACGTCGACGCCGCCTACGGTGGCTTCTTCGCGCTGACGGAGCGCGGCCGGGTGCGCCTGCGCGGCATCGAGCGAGCCGACTCCGTCACCGTGGATGCCCACAAGGGGCTCTTCCTGCCCTACGGCGTCGGCGCCATCCTGGTGCGCGACCCGGACGACCTGGTGGCCGCCCACGAGGGCGCCGGTGCCTACTTCCGCGACCTCCCGACGACCGACGGCCTCCCCCACTATTGCCAGCGCGGCCCGGAGCTGACACGGCCGACTCGTGGGCCGCTCCTCTGGTTCCCGCTGCAGCTGCACGGCACGGCGGCCTTCAGCGCCGAACTCGACCGCATGCTGGACCTGGCGGCCTTCGCGCACGAACGGCTGGCGGCGATGCCGGGCATCGTCGCGGGGCCCACGCCGGAGCTGTCCATCGTGGCCTTCCGGGCGGCAGCCGGGGATGGCGCCACGGACGACATCGTGGCCGCCCTGCACACCACCGGGCGCTTCCAGGTCTCCACCACCACGCTGGACGGCCGGGCCACCATCCGCCTCGCCTTCCTCAGCCCCCGGACCACGCTGGAACGGGTCGTGGAGGCCCTGGACATCGTGGCCGACGTGACAGCACGGCCAGAGCCGGCCGGCATCACCACGGTCAACGGCCGTGGACCTGACGACAGGGGGAAGGCATGAGGGACGGCTGGAACGAGATCCAGCTCAATGGGGTTCACCAGTGGGTCTCGATGCGCGGCGATCCGGGCGCACCGACCCTGCTTTTCCTGCATGGCGGACCCGGCGGCGCGGAGTTCGGTCCGCGGCGCCACTACCTGGGCGGCCTCGAGAAGACGTGGCGGGTCGTCGATTGGGACCAACGCGGCGCGGGGCGTAGCTTCCGGGGCGATGAGACCGCCGCCACCCTCTCGCTGGACATCCTGGTCGCTGACGGCCTGGCGCTCGTGGAGCGACTGCGGACGGAGAGCGGCGGTCGACCGCTGGTGTTGGCCGGTCACTCCTTCGGGACGGTCCTGGGCGTGCTCATGGCCACGCGCGCGCCGGAGCAGCTGGCGGCCTACGTGGGCGCAGCCCAGGTGGTCGACTGGGCGCTCCAGGAGGAGCGCTCCTACGACTGGGCGCTGGCGGAGGCCAGGCGGGTCGGCAACACCAAGGCCGTCGCCGCGCTGGAGGCCATCGGCCGTCCCGTGGGCGGCCTCTATGCCGGCGGACGGTCGTCCGTGGAGCAGCAGCGACGGCATCTGGGCTCGCTGGGTGGCGTGTCCGGCGACCCGAAGTTCCTGACCCGCTGGCTGCTCAGCATCGTGCTCATCTGGGGCTACCCGTTCATGACCAAGATGCGCTTCACGCAGGGCATGGCGCGCTCCATGGACCTGGTCTGGCCGGAGCTCTGCGCGCGCGTCCATTTCTCACGCGACGTGCCTTCGCTGACGGTCCCCGTGCATCTCTTCGCAGGCGATCGTGACCGCATCACCACCCTGGACCAGATCCAGCCGTGGTACGAGCGGCTGGAGGCCCCGGCCAAACGGCTGGAGGTCGTGGCGGGCGTCGGCCACCTCAACCTCTTCGAGGCACCCGACCGCTTCACGGCCTTCATGGCCGGCGTGCGCGAGACCGTCGCGGACTAGCGTTCCCCGGAGCGGTCAGGCGCCAGCTGCCGCGGCGCCGGTGCGGTCCCGATGTCGCGGTCGGCTGAGCGTGCCCAGACGGCGTCCGCCCATCGATAGCTGGCATAGCCGCACAGCCCTGCGAGTACGCCGGCCAGCGCAAAGGGCAGGACGGTGCCGTCGTAGGCGCGGTCGATGGCGGCGCCGACGGCTGCCCCGCCGAGCGTCGAGATGGCGCCGATGACGGCCGCCGCTGTGCCCGCCAGGTGGCCCATGGGCATCATGGCCGCGGAGTTGAGGTTGGGCGTCACGAAGCCCTGTGCCAGCAGGACCGGGAGCAGACCCACCAGGAACAGCCAGAAGGGGGGCTGCCCGCCGGTGGCGAGGGCGATACCAGCCAGGAGCAGCGTCGCGGCCAGGTAGCCCGTCAACACGAAGCGCAGCCAGCGGCGCAGGCCGAATCGGTCCAGCAGGCGCGGGTTGACGAGCATGCCGGCGCCCATGACCAACGCGCTCGCACCAAAGATGACCGGGAACCAGGCGGAGAGGCTAAAGACGTCGCCGATGAACAGCTCGCTGGTGGCCAGGTACGAGGCGAAGAGAGCGAAGGTCGTGGTCTGGGCGATGGTGAGGCCCATGGCGAAGCGGCTCGAGAGCACGGCCCGCACGGCGGCCGCCAACCGCCCCGGGTGTGGCGGGATGCGCAGCTCGACGGGCAGCGACTCGGGCAGTCGCAGGGACCAGGCCCCAGTCACCAGGGCGCAGGCGACCAGGACCCAGAAGGTGGCGTGCCACGACGCCACGCCCAGGACGATGGAGCCCAGGGCAGGCGCCACGACCGGCACGAGGATGAAGACCGCCATCACGTAGGACATGATCCGGGCCATGGCCTCGCCACGGCTGCGGTCGCGCACCGTACCCAGGGCCACGACACGAACGGCCCCCGCCCCCAGACCGCCGAGGAAGCGCCACGCCAGCAGGAGCGCGAGCGATGGCGCCAGCGCGGCGCCGGCGGCGGCCACGCCGTAGACGAACAGGCCGATCCAGAGGATGCGCTTGCGTCCCAGGGCATCGGAGAGCGGGCCCCAGAGCGGTTGGCCGACGCCCAGCCCCACGAGGAACACGGTCACCACGGGGGCGACCGCGCTGGAGCCCTCGGCCAGCCCGAAGGACTCGCGCATGGCGCCGAATGCCGGCAGCATGAGGTCGATGGCCAGCGCCGTGAGAGCCATGAGCATGGAGATGAGCACGATGAACTCGCGCTGACCCATGGCGCGGCCATGGCTGCCGTGAGCGGAGCCCACGGCAGTCGGAAGCGACGCTGGCGCTGGCTGGGACATCGTGGCCAAGCCTACGGCCACCTCACGCCGGCGTGGCAGCCCGGAGGTCCGGCCACGAGTGCGATCAGCGCCCGAAGACCTCCGCCAGCTGAGCGAGGACGTCTGCGGTCACTGCCTCGGCGATCCGTGGGTCCCCGTGGCCGGCGCCTTCGACGATGGTCAGGTTGGCATCCGCGCCGGCTGCCTGAAGCGCCTCGTGGAGAAGGATCGACTGCTGGTGCGGGACAAGGCAGTCGGAATCGCCGGCCGCGATCATGAAGACCGGCAGCTCCGCGGCGGTCTCGATGTAGGTGACGGGGTTGGCAGCGGCAGCCAGGTCGGGGACCTCCTGGACGGGCGCGCCGAGGTACTTCGACTCCGGCGACTCGGCTGAATCGGCGGAGGGCGGCTCACCCTCGCACGCAGCCGGGTAGGCCGCCTGGAACTGGCCGGCCATCTGCAGGAAGTCGACGGGCGGGAACCAGGCCACGACAGCCTTCACGGCGCTGGAGACGTCGGCGTTCCCAAGAGAGGGGTCATCCAGGATGGATCGCTGGTCACCGGTCGTGCCGATCATGGACACCAGGTTGCCGCCCGCAGAAGCACCCCAGGCTGCGAACGCATCCGGGTCGAGGCTGTACTCGTCGGCGTTGGCGCGCAGGAAGCGGACGGCGGCCTTGACGTCCTGCACGGCCGCCGGGAAGAGGGCCTCCCCTGAGAGACGGTAGTTGACGCCGGCGGCGGCGTAGCCGGCCTCCAACACGTCCGCGATCTGCGCGATGTCCATCGACTTGTCGCCCATCATGAAGGCGCCGCCGTGCACGAAGACGACCAACGGGTACGGCGCCTCGCCGGTCTCCGGGATCCACAGGTCGAGGACCTGCGAGGGTGACGTCTCTGCGTACAGGACGTTCGACCAGGTCGGCGCGGGGCCGACCGAGGTGCCCACGGGCGGAGCGCCAGGGTCGTCCGAGGAGGCCGCGTCGGCGTCACCCTGGGCCGCGGCAGGAGCGGCGGCGCTCGCGACCATGACGGCCGCCGTGGCCAGGGCCAGAAGGCGTCGCCCGACCGCGCTGATGGGTGCAGGTGCAAGCCATGCGTTCGATAGGGTCATGGGGCATCTCCGTGAGTCGTCAAGTGTGTGGACGTCATCGAGACTAGCCTTTGCGATCGACGTCGGGCAAGATTGAAGTCCACTGGTCGGACTGATGTGCGCGAATGGACTACCATGCTGGCTGCAGCAGCCACGCAGGGGGTCGGGGCATGAGCGGTCGCAACCGCGACGCGGGTCGGTCTGTCCTGGACAAGGCCTTTGCCATCCTTGACGCCCTCCGCGAGGCCCAGGTGGACCTCACCCGCGCGCAGCTGGCGCGGCGGACCGGGCTGCCCATGACGACCGTGCACCGCCTCGCCACGCAGCTCTGCGAGCACGGCGCGCTGGAGCTCACGGACCAGAAGACCTACCGCGTAGGCCCCTGGCTCTGGGAGATCGGCACGCTCTCCGCCCACACGCGGACCTTCCGCTACGCGGCGCTGCCCTTCATGCAGGATCTCTATGAAGCGACGCACGAGAACGTGCAGCTGGCCGTGCCGGACGGCTTCGATGCCCTCGTCATCGAGCGCGTCCGGGGCCGCACGTCGGTGCGCATCACCTCGCGCGTGGGCGGCCGGCTGCCGCTCCACTCGACGGGCGTGGGCAAGGCCATCCTGGCCTTCTCGCCACCGGAGTTCCAGGAGGCCGTCATGGCCCGCGGCCTGGCGCCCATGACGCCCTACACGATCACGGACCCCGAGGTCCTGCGCCGCGAACTGGCCGAGACGCGGGAGCGCGGCTACTCCATCACGCGCATGGAGATGGGCCTGAACTCGGCCTCGGTGGGGGTCCCCATCCTGGATGCCGACGACACCGTCCTGGGGGCCATCTCACTCATCGTGGAGGCCTCCCGGGCCGACGTGGCCCGCCTGGCGCCGCCCATCAAGGCCGTGGCTCGCGGCATCAGCCGCCAACTCGCCGCGCTCGAACGCTGAGAGGCCGCCATCGTCCACTGAGTGGCCTGGGCCGTTGACGCAGCCGGCACCACCCCCATAGGGTGCCTCGATCCGGCCAAGGCGATGGAGGAGCGTGACGACTTGAGCCCCGAGAGCAGCGGTCCCACCAGGATCGAGCCGCGCACATCCCCGACCGCCGGCTGGTCCATCCGGCGCGTGGCCATGGCCGACTGGTCGAGCGCCGTGCTGGCCCTCATCGTGGTGGTCGCGGTCATCGGCATCGCGCACCCCAACTTCCTGGCCCCCGGCCAGCTCATCAACGTCGTCCAGTCCTCGGTCTACGCCGCCATCATCGCGGCCGGCATCGTCTTCCTCATCCCGCAGAACGAGATCGACCTCTCTGTCGGTGGCAACTTCATCCTCACCGGCATCATCGTGGCCGTGCTCATGCGCGAGGGCTTCAACCCCTGGATCGCCGTCGCCATCACGCTCGTGGCAGCCACCGCCATCGGGGCCGCCAACGCCTTCACCAGCCAGGTCATCGGCATCCCTTCGCTCATCGGCACGCTGGCCATGGGCTGGATGCTGCGCGGCCTTGCGCTGGCCCTCTCCAGCGGCACGCAGGTGACCGGACTGCCGCTGTCTGACCCCTTCTTCGAGATCCTGGGCGGCGGCAAGCTCTTCGGCATCCCCGTCTCCGTCATGCTCCTGGCGGTCATCGTGGTCGTGCTGACCATCGTCATGCGCCAGACGCCCTTCGGCTTCCGCGTCCGGGAGATCGGCTCCAACCCGGACGCCGCGGAGTTCAGCGGCATCCCCATCCGGCGCACCAAGACGATGGGCTTCATGCTGGCCGCGCTCATGGCCGGCATCGCCGGCGTGGTCGGCGTGGCCTTCTTCACCAGCGGCGACCCGCAGAGCGGCGGGGGCATCGAGCTCTACGCGGTGGCCGGCGCGGTCATCGGCGGCACACCCCTGGCCGGCGGCAAGGCCACCGTCTTCGGGGCCGTCATGGGCGCCATCCTGCTCACCGCCGTCAGCGTGGGCCTCGTCTACTTCCAGATCCCGGCCGCCTGGAGCCAGTTCGCCACTGGCGCCGTCATCCTCGGCGCGGTGTCCATCGACGGCCTCGTCCAGCGCCAGCGCCGCCGCGCTGCGCAGCAGGGCTGAGAGGCAGGGCCCAGCGGTGCCCCACCCATCTGCCGGACCGGCCGAACCAGGACCGGACCAGCTGTTTCGATCCCCTCACAGGGACAAGGAGGACAAGGAGATGCATCCACGGATCGAGCCCACGGGCCGCCACGGGACGCGCATGGGACGCGTGCTCGGCGTGGCGGTCGCGAGCCTCGCCCTGACCGCCATCGGCAGCGCCGCCACGGTCGCCCAGGACGCCGAACCCACCAAGCTCGGGTTCGTCTACTGGGAGACCAAGACGGACGCCTTCGTGCAGATGGCCAACGGCGGCCAGGCGGTCGGCGATCTGGACCCCAGTGTCGAGGTCAAGATCGCCGCGCCTGACACGGGTGACCCGAGCAAGCAGGCCGCCCTCTTCGTGCCCATCGCCCAGACGCAGATCGACGGCATCGTGCTGCAGAGCCTGGCCGCCGACCCGCTCTTCCGCCCCGTGAAGGACGCCACCGACGCGGGCATCCCGGTGGTCGCCATCGACGCCCCGCCACCGGCAGACGCCGGCGTGGGCCTCTTCGTCACCAATGACAACCATGCCCTCGGCATGCAGCTGGCGGAGAAGGTGCTGGAGCTCGTGCCGGCCGACGCCACGGGCTCGGTCATCATCGGCAGCACCGGTGTCGGCGTGCCGCCGCTGGACATGCGCGCCCAGGGCATGGTCGACAAGGTCACCGAGCTGCGGCCTGACCTCGAGATCGTGGGCCCCATCTCCACGATGGGCACCACCGCCACCTCGGCCGAGGTCTATGCCGCCTGGGACGGCCTGCTCAAGAACAACCCGGACGCGGTCGCCGTGATGGCACCGAGCGCCCAGGACGCCACGGCCTGGGGCCTGCTCGCCAAGCGCGCCGGCTTCGACCTGCCGTCCGGCGGCTTCGACCTGGAGGCCGGCAACCTGCAGGCCGTCAAGGAAGGCTCCGTCGACTTCGTCATGTCGCCAGAGCACTGGCTCTCCGGCTACATCGCCACCAAGCTGCTCGCTGACAGCGCCAAGAGCGGCGAGCCGCTGCCACAGGGCCTCTGGAACGTGGGCGGCATGCTCGTCTCCGCGGACAACGTGGACGAGATCATCGCCCGCCAGGCCAGCCCGGAGTCCGTGACGGCCGGCATGGCGCCACTGGGCGACGAGCAGATCGCCAACCCCGACGAGCACCTGGTCCCCTGGCCCTAACGTGACCGCTCTCGAGGCGCAGGGCATCCGCAAGACGTACGGGGGCGTCATCGCCCTCGACGACGCCAGCTTCAGCGTGCGATCCGGCAGCGTGCATGCGCTGCTCGGTGAGAATGGAGCGGGCAAGTCGACGCTGGTCAAGGTCATGACCGGTGCCGTGCGCCCAGACGCGGGCACCCTGCGCCTCGGCGGGCAGGAGGTGCACTTCAGCAGCACGGCCGACGCCGTCAGACACGGCGTCGCCGTGGTGGCCCAGGAGTTGAGCCTCTTCCCGCACCTGGACATCCTCTCCAACCTCTTCCCCATGCGCGAGCCGCGCCGAGGACCCATCGTGGATCGCCGGCGCATGGTCGAGCTGGCGACGCCTGTGCTCGAGTCGCTGGGTGTGAGCCACGCGCCTGGCACCCTGGTCGGCTCGCTCGACCTGGCGGAGCGACAGCTCGTGGAGATCGCCAAGGCCCTCGTGGCCAAACCCGCCGTGTTGCTGCTCGACGAGCCCACCTCGGCGCTGGAGACCGGCGCCAGCGAGCGGCTGCTGGGCATCCTGCGCGTGCTGCGCGAAGCGGACGTGGCGGTCGTCTACGTCTCGCACATCCTCGAGGAGGTCATGAGCCTCTGCGACGAAGTGACCGTGCTGCGGGACGGACGCGTCGTCATGGCGGCCGAGCCGCTGGCCGGCCTGACCCTTCCGCTCATCGTGGACGCCATGCTGGGTCGGACGTCGAAGGTCGCGCGCGACGAGACCCTGGCGGTCCCGGTGCGCCCGGCGGTCGCCTCGCCGGATGAGGCGGGCGCCGGCCGCGCCGAGCTCCTCGTCGATCACGTCACCACGCGCTCTGGCCTCACCGACGTGAGCTTCCGCGTGCGAGCCGGCGAGGTCGTCGGCCTGGCGGGCCTGGCCGGATCGGGCCCCATCGCCATGCTCGGCGTGATGGCCGGCCTGGAACCCGTCTCCGGCGGCGACGTGAGGCTGCCGGGTGACCGTCCGCGGCCGACCTCCTTCCGGCAGGCCATCGACCGTGGCGTGGCCTACGTCTCCGGAGACCGCCGGCGCCTGGGCCTCATGCTGGACAAGCCCATCTGGGAGAACATCGTCCAGGTGCGCACCATGGGCATGCTGCGCGACGGCCACTTCCTGCGCATCCGGCAGCTGCAGGCGCGTGCCGAGACGCTGGCGCGATCGCTGGCCGTGCGTACCCCCTCGGTCCGTCTCAACGCCGGCAAGCTCTCCGGCGGCAACCAACAGAAGGTCGTCATCGCCAAGTGGCTGGACACGCAGCCGACCACCATCCTGCTGGACGACCCGACGCGTGGCGTGGACGTGGGCGCCAGGGCAGAGATCAACGGCCTGCTCCACGCCGCTGCGGCTGGAGGTGCCGTGGTCATCTTCCACTCTACGGACCTCGAGGAGCTGGCCAGCGCCTGCGACCGGGTGCTGGTCTTCTACCGCGGCTCCATCTGCGGCGAGCTGGCTGGCGAGGCCATGGATGCCACCGCCATCCTGCGGCTCATGAACACCGGCATCCTCGACGAGGCCGCCTGAGATGTCCGAAGCAGAGCGCGAGCAGCCCTGGCCGCTGACGACCGCCGCGCTGCCGGAGGTCCAGCTTCAGGACCATGGTGTGCGCCTGCGGTCCGGTGCCGTCTATGCCGCGCTGACCGGCTACCGGCCGCTGCGGCTGGACCTCTATCTGCCACCCGTGACTCGAAGCCCGGCACCGTTGGTGGTCTGGATCCACGGCGGCGCCTTCATGCACGGCGACCGCACGGCCTTGCCACCACTCCTGGAGCAGGAGCGGCTCTTCACGCGCCTGCCCCTGGCCGGCTTCGCGGTGGCCTCGGTCGAGTATCGCCTCAGCAGCGAGGCGCGCTTCCCGGCCCAGCTGGAGGACGTCCAGGCGGCCATCCGCTGGCTGCGCGCACGCCACGCCGAGCTGGACGTGGACCCCTCGCGCGTCGCGGGCTGGGGCGAATCGGCGGGCGGCTACCTGGCCGCCTTCGCAGGTGTGGCCGGGAGGGCCGGGCCGGCCGGTCCCGCGATGGAGTTCGCGGATCAGTCTGCCGAGCTGACGGCCGTCGTCGACTGGTACGGACCGACCGACTTCGCGGCCATGGACCGCCAGGCGCCGGCCGATTCGATGATGTGCCACGACGATCCGGACTCGCCCGAGTCACGCCTGATCGGCGCGCCGGTGCAGGAGCGTCCCGACCTCGTGGCCCGAGCTGACCCGTGCCGGTGGGCGACCTCCGAGACGCCACCCTTCCTCATCATGCATGGCACGCGGGACCGCTGGGTGCCCTTCGGCCAGTCGGAGCTGCTGGCGGCGCGGCTGCTGGGGCTGGGCGTCCCCGTGGACTTCCGGGCCATCGAGGGTGCCGACCACGTCTTCGAGGGCTGCGAGCGAGGGCCGGAGCTCGTCGACGAGGCCATCACCTTCCTGGCTCGCTCGCTGCAACCCGGCAGCTGACCCAGGGTCGCCGATGACGGACGACCAGCGTGGCGCGGACCGCGGCGGGGTGGCCCTCGTCTTCGGCGCCGCGGCGGCCCTCGGAACGCTCGGCGTCATCTCGACCCTGGCCTACGAGGAGGGCATGCCGCCGGCGGTCTTCACGGCCCTGCGCGCAGCCCTCGGCGCCCTGATCCTGGGCGTCCTCGTGCTGGCTCGCTGGCAACCGCGAGTCAGGCTGCGCAACCTCGCCCCGCAGGAGCGGCGCATGCTGGCCATCGCCGTCGTCGCCAACGGCTCCATGAACCTGCTCCTGTTCGCGGCCTTCTCCGCGATGGCCGTGGCCATCGTCATGACCCTCTTCTACACGTACCCCGTGCTCGTCATGGTGGCCATGGGCGTCATGGGCCTGGAGCGCATCACGCCCCTGCGGCTGGGTGCCCTGGCCCTGGCCATGGCCGGGCTCGTGCTCGTGGTCGGCAGCCAAGTGGGCCCGGAAGCGCACGTGACGCTGGCCGGCGTGGGGCTGGCGCTGGCAGCGGCGGTCTGCCAGGCGGCCTACCTCGTCGTCTCGCGGGACGGCTACACGTCCGTGCCGGCCGTGCAGGCCACCTCGCTCATCCTGCTGGGAGGCATGCTCATCTCCGGGACCGCGGCCTTGCTCACGGGCGGCTTCTCGTCCGTGGCTGGCTGGGCCACGGAGCCCATCGTCTGGATGGCCGTGCTGCTGGCCGGGACGATCGGCGCCGCCATCCCCAAGGTCCTGGTGCTCCTGGGCGTGCGCCGCGTCGGCGGCACCCGCACGGCCATGGTCATGCTCGCCGAGCCCGTCGTGGCCGTCGTCGCGGCAGCGCTCGTGCTGGGCCAGCCGGTGACCCTCATCGAGGTGCTGGGCGGCGGCGCCATCCTCCTGGCGGCCGCACTGGTGCAGCGGCCGACGCTCGGGGACGCGCAACCCCTCAGCGGCCCAGAGCCGTCCGCGGCCGTCGCCTCGCACGAGTAGCGCCGGTCATTGGGTAGGCCCACAGGCTCGCGATGACATCAGCAGCGTGGCAAGCAAACGACGGGATGACCTGATGACCGCGTACCATCCGGCGCAGTCGACACCACCGAAGGGCATCTCCAGGGTCGCCCGCTGGGGAGGCCACGAGCCGAGGCTGCCACATGTTGCATGACCCGAGTCACTACGAGCCACCGCCCATCGCGCACGAGATCGAGATCGGCCCCCGCGACACCGAGATCCTGCGCCGGCTGGCCTCCGAGCTGGCCGGCTACGCGGCCCTGCCGGTCCACGCTGAGAAGGCCCACCTCTGGCAGGGGTTGAACGACCTGCGTTCGTCCCGGCCGATGGTGTGGATCAACGAGATCCCCTGGCACGAGATGAACGTCGACGACGAGCTGACCCTGCGGACCGAGGATCCCTGGGCCCAAGACCAGGAGCGCGAGCTGCGCCGCACCCTCTACCAGTGGCGGCACCTGCGGGGGGACATGATCCTCAGCGACCACCTCGCCTGCCCCTTGGCCATCCACAGCACGGACTTCGGCATCGTCGAAGACGTGGAGGTCGCCCGCACGGATGACGCCAACGACATCGTCTCCCGCGAGTTCCACATCCAGATCCACGACTTCGACGACCTCGAGAAGATCCGGATGCCCCTGGTCACGCACAACGAGGCGGCCACCGAGTTCCGCTACCGCGCCATGTGCGACGTCTACGAGGGCATCCTGCCCGTGCGCAAGACGGGGCAGACGCACATCTGGTACACGCCCTGGGACTATCTCATCCGCTGGTGGGGCGTGGAGGAGGCCATGCTGGACCTCGTCCAGCGTCCGGACCTGGTCCACGCTGGCGTCGACCGCATGGTCGATGCCTGGATGACCGAGCTGGACCAGTTCGAGGCCCAGGATCTGCTCTCACTCGATGCCAACAACACGCGCATCGGCTCAGGCGGCTACGGGTACACGGAGGCGCTGCCCGGCGAGCCATTCGACGCGGAGCACGTGCGGGCACACAACATGTGGGGCTGCTCCAACGCCCAGATCTTCTCCGAGGTGTCGCCCCAGATGCGCTGGGAGTTCGCGGTCGAGCACGACATGCGCTGGCTGACGCGCTGGGGCATGACCTACTACGGCTGCTGTGAACCCCTGGACAGGTCCATCGATGTCCTCCGGCGCATCCCCAACCTGCGCAAGATCTCGACCACGCCGTGGGCGGACACCGCGAGGATGGTCGAGCAGGTCGGCACCGACTACGTGCTCAGCCGCAAGCCGAACCCGGCCGTCTTCGCCACCGACGAGTGGCATCCCGAGCGCGCCAGGGGCGAGCTGCGCGACTTCCTCGAGCAGGCCCGGGGCTGCCACGTCGAGCTGATCATGAAGGACATCTCCACCGTCCGATACCAACCGCAGCGACTCTGGGAGTGGGCCACCATCGCCATGGAGGAGGCCCAGGCCTTCGGCGCCTGATCCGGGTGCGCTGGGCCTTCGGCGCCTGAGCGGCGGGCCTTCGGCGCCTGAGCGGCGGGCCTTTGGCGCCTGAGCCGCCGCCGACCCTGGGCTTCAGCCCGCCAGCTCACTCCGGATGATCCGAGCGGCCTCCGCGAGTGAGCGCATCTTGGCCACGGCCAGCGGCCGCGCCGTCTGGCTGTAGCCGCAGTCGGCGGAGAGCCAGAGCTTCTCCGGCGCGACCGAGCGGAGCGCGACACGGATGCGCTCGGCGACGACGGCCGGGCTCTCCGCATCGCGACCCTTGACGTCGATGACGCCGGCCACGAGCGTCTTGTCGCCGCCGTGCGCCGCCCAGAGGTCCACCTCCCACATCGAGCGGTTGGCGAACTCCAGGCTGAGGGCGTCGTAGGCGAGTTCCCGGAAGAATGGGGCGAAGGCCGCATACGAACGGTGGGCCGTGGCCGGGCGCCCGCGGAAGTTGCCGAAGCAGAGGTGCAGCGAGGTCATGGCCTGCACCCCGTCGATGCAGGCGTTGGCGATCTCGACCATCTCCGGCAGGCCACCGGGCATGATCCAGAAAGCCGGCTCGTCGACCTGGATGAGGTGGGCACCGGCGTCCACGGCCGCCTTGAGCTCGCGGTTGATGTCCGGCACGAGCGCCCACGCCACCTTGCCCTTGTCCCCGTAGACGGCGCCCGGGTCGATGCGGAAGGCCTGTGTCACCGGGCCCTGGAGCGCCGTCACGAAGGGTCGGTCGGTGAGCGCGAGGAGGTGCTGCACCTCCTCGACGAGTCCGTATCCATCGGGTGCCGAGATCTCGGCCACAGCCCGAAAGGCATCCACCTGGTCGGGACCCGGGTAGCCCAGCCGCCGCTCGGACTCGATGGGCTCGAGCCCCCGGATGTGGGCGTGGAAGGTGCGCGTGAAGTCGGCCCGCAGCATCTCGCCGTCGGAGACGACGTCAGTGCCGGCCTCGACCTGGTCGAGCAGCGCGATGCGCGCGGCGTCGCGCAGCGACTCGGAGATGTCGGAGGGACCCAGCCGACCCTCCGCGACGGCGTCCCGGATGAGCCACACCCAGGGCGGTGCCCCGGCGCTTCCGAGGGACTGGATGGGCAGGAGCGGCAGATCGGCCAGTCGGGACATGCGGGGGACCTCCGGGTGCGTGGGGGTGCGATGGTTCGTCACGATCGGCTCAGGCCGGGGCATCGTCCGGCGCTTGGAACCCCTGGCGCTCGTAGTGGATGCGGCGCGGCTTGGTGGGGTCCTTGTAGATGAACCAGCGACAGGGCCGGTCCGGGAGGTCGCAGTCCTCGAGCGGACGGAGTGGCGGCTGGCCGTCGACCATCTGGAGGTACTCGAGCGCGATCATGGAGTGGATGCTGTACCAGCTCATGCCCGTGCGCCCTTGCGTCCAGGGATGTGGCTCCAGGTTGGTGGCAGAGGGGTGCGGTGGACGCCCGCTGTCGGGGTCGCCACGGCGCAGGACGCCGCAGCTTCCGCAGGAATCCAGCGACATCACGTAGCGGTCGCCCTCGTCGCTGACGCCGACATCGCCGCGCTTGCGCGGGCCGGAGAGATGACCGCCGCGCATGCCCTCGACGCTGAGCTGGAGGCGCAGCTCCGGGGTCATGGACCCCCAGCGCTCATAACGCGGCTTCCAGATGTGCTCGTAGGCGAGCGTGACCGACTCGAGGATGGCCTCCTCACCAAAGGCTTGGGCGATCTCCGTCTGCACCTCCTGTATCCACACCACAAGGCCATCGTGCTGGGCTGCCCAGCGCACCCGCATGAGCTCCACGGCGGCCGCAGCAGCGGGGCCGTCGTGGGCCGCCAGGGCCTGCCGGGCGCGCTCCAGGTCCCCTGCCCCGGGCTGGAAGCGCCGGAACCCGGAGAGCAGCTTGTCACCGAGGCCGTCCTCCGTAGCACCCGCTCGCGCCAGGCGATCGTCGAGGATGTCGGTGAGCCACACGAAGAGGACATCGTTCATGATCGCGATCTCGCGGGCGAAGTACTCGACGAGCTCCAGCGCCAGGTCCCAGCGACCTTCCTCGATGGCGATCTCCGCCCACGTCTGCGTGCTCATCCCGAGCGTCGCCAGGCCGTCCTGGCGGAGCGGCCGTCCGAGGATCTCGCTGTAGCGGATGGGGCTGGCTGGCCAGCCGTCGGGGCGGATGTCGGGCATGCTCATCGAGGCCTCCTGGGGCGGTAGGCTAGGCGCGAACGGGCCATCTCGGCCCGCCGATGGGAGAGGTGCAGGCATGGACGGTGGCCGCAGCGGGTGGGGTCTCGAGGGCCATGGCGTCATCGTCACGGGTGCGGCGCAGGGCATCGGCGAGGCCACCGCGCGGGCCTTCGCCGATGTGGGTGCCCGCGTCTGCGCGGTCGACCTGCGGGACGAATCCGTGCGGGCGGTGGTCGAGACGCTGCCGGGTGGGCCGCACCAGGCGGTGGCCATGGACCTCAACGACCTGGCCGCCCACGACGGCCTCGTGCAGGGCGCCGCAGCCACGCTCGGGGACGTGCGAGCCATCGTGCTGGCTGCGGGTGTCCTGCGGCGCGAGCCGTTCGTGGACGTCACCGAGGAGGCCTGGGACTGGCAGCTCGACACCAACCTGAAGGCCACCTTCTTCCTGTCGCGCAGCGTCGGCGAGCACATGCGCCAGGCAGGCACGAAGGGCAGCATCTGCACCTTCACGTCCATCTCCGCGACGATGGGCGGCGTGAGCTCGGCCCCGGCCTACGCGGCCTCCAAGGGCGGGGTCATCGCGCTCACCTACGCCATGGCGCGCCACTACGGCCCGGCGGGCATCCGCGTCAACAGCATCGCGCCAGGCTTCATCGACACACCCATGCAGCGCGCCGGGTTCTCGCCCGCCGCGCAGGCCTACATCGACAGCACGCCGCTGGCTCGCCAGGCCGATCCCGCGGAGGTCGCCGCCGTGGCGGTCTTCCTGGCCTCCGACCACGCCAGCTTCGTCACGGGAGCCATCATGAACGTCAGCGGCGGCGGCTGGATGGGCTGAGGGCACGCTCACGTGCCCGATCCGCGCCGCCAGTCCTCGACGGCACGACGAGCCTCCAGGGGTGCCTGCCCCGTGTAGTCGGCCGGGTCGATCTCAGCGGTCCCGTCTAGGCCGGGCGCGACCTCGATGAGCGCCTCCCGCAGCCCGATGCCCCGCGCCTTCGACGTCGTGGCCGCCAGGTAGACGAGATCGTGGGCGCCCTCGCGGCCGAGCTCCGGGGCCAGCTGGAACATGTAGGCCTCGGCCAGCGTGCGGCCCTGCTCGAGCGCCAGGTTGGCAGCCATGCGCTCGGGGTACACGACCGCTTCGCGCACGACACGCTCCGCGACCAGCAGGCAGCCGGCGCTGAGGACCGCCACCTGGGGCAGGGCGTGCCACTCGATCTGCCACTCCCCGGCCGAGCGCTCGTGGCCGGCCTCCATGGCCCGGTACAGGCTGCCAGCCATCGATGAGGCACTCACAGCCATGCCCACGATGACCTCCGAATCGATGGGGTTGGCCTTCTGGGGCATGGTCGAGGAGGCTCCCCGGTGATGACCCTCGGACTCGCTCATCTCCCGGATCTCCGTGCGCGACAGGTCGATGACCTCGCGTGCGAGGCGTGCGCAGAGCGCCGAGGCGCGCGCACAGACCGCGCCGAAGGCAGCCAGGCCGTCGCGCGTGACGTGCCAGGGGCCGTCCGGAGCGGCGAGGCCCAGGAGGGAGGCCATCCCCGTCCGCACCGCGTCGGCGCGCGGTCCGAAGCCGGCGGACGTGCCCGCCGCCCCGTGCAGGCTGACCAGGCAGGAGGCGGCCCTCACGGCATGCAGGTCAGTCCGCAGCCGCTGGCACTGCCGCAGGTACGTGGCCAGCTTCGCCCCGAATGTCGTGGGCACGGCCTGCTGGCCGTGCGTCCGCGCGGCCATCACGGTGTCGGCGTGCGCTTCCACCCGCACTGCGATGGCGTCTCCGAGGGCCACGGTGAGCACCACCAGGCGGTCGATGGCTGCCGCAAGCTGCAGGCTCAGGCCCGTGTCCATGATGTCCTGGGTGGTCGCCCCGTAGTGCAGCCAGCCCTGCTCGGATGCCGGCAGCCGATCCGTGAGCTGACGCACGAGCGGCAGGATGGGATAGCCGACGTTGGCTGTGTCCGCCCAGAGCGCCGGCAGGTCCAGGTTCTGCAGTGTGCAGGCCGCCACGATGGCCTCGGCGTGCTCCGTGGCCAGGTCACCGGCCTGGGCCTGGGCTCGCGCCAGAGCGGCCTCCGTGCGGAGCCACGCCTCCACCGTGGCTGACTCGGAGAAGATGGCCTCCATGACCGGGTCGCCGAAGGCGCGGTGGAGCATCGAGAAGATGGCTCCCGGCGTCACTGGCGAGCCTGTCACGTGGCCAGGCCCAGGATCTCGGAGAGGCGCACGCTGCGACGCTCCTCGGCGGAGCGATAGGCAGCCTCGCCGATGGCCAGCGTAGGCAGCATCTGGCGGCCCGCGGTGATCGGCTGCCGCCCGGTGGCGATGGCGTCCATGAGGTCGCTCATCGGTCCCAGGAAGGCGTCCGGCAGCCAGCGCGTGTCGAAATCGAAGGCTTGCACCTCCTGGCCGTCGCGGTAGAGCGAGAGCGTGTCCGGCCGGCCGTTGGGATAGTCGTACATGAGGCCGATGGTCCCGGCCAGCATGCCCTCCGTGCCCAGGATGCGGAACTCCGCGTACGGCGGACCGTGCTGGTTGTAGTGGTTGGTGGCCACCAGGCCCTGCACGCCGTCGGGATACTCGAGGATCGTCTTGGTGACGGTCTCGCCGACGACTGGCGCCTGGTCCGGGTGGCGCCCGTGGACGCTCGTGACCCACACGGGGTCGCCCAGGATGGAGCGCAGCGCGTCGAGGTAGTGGGTGCTGTGGATCTTGATGTCCAGGTGCGGCGATTCGGCGATCCAGGCCCACAGGTGCAGCGGCGTGGAGACGGAGACCTGCACCTGGGCCTCCGTGACCCTGCCCAGCGCGCCCTGGGCGACAAGATCGCGGGAGGCGGCGATGCCGGCGTCCCAGCGCATCTGGTGGTTGACGGCGAGCAGCACGCCGGCTGCCTCGGCGACCTCGACCTCCGCAACACCGGTGACGTAGTCCATGGCCAGCGGCTTCTGACAGAGCATGTGCTTGCCGGCGGCTGCCACGACGGACACCACCTGCGGCTGGATCCAGGGCAGCACGGCGATGTCGACGATGTCCACGTCGGCCCGGCCGGCGAGCTCCTCGGCTGAGCCGGCCACGATCGGGATGTCGAAGTCGGTCGCGACCGTCCGAGCCTTGTCCTGGTCGATGTCGTAGACGGCTGTCACCTGTAGGCCGGCGGCTTGGTAGGCAGGCAGGTGAGCGCCGGTCACGATGCCGCCGCAGCCGATGATGCCGATGCGCAGGCCTCGCCCGGCGCCGGGCTCGATGCGCCAGCGGGGCTCGTAGAGGCTCGCCATCGGGCTAGCCCTTCACGGCCCCGAAGGTGAGGCCCTTGGTCAGGCTGCGCTGCATGGCCAGCACGAAGAGGATGGCCGGGATCATCATCAGCACGGACATCGCCGCCATGCCGCGCCAGTCCACCGTGAACTGCGTGGTGAAGTCGGCCAGGCCCACCGGGAACGTCTTGGAGGCGGGGGTCTTGGTGATGACCGAGGCGATCTGGTACTCGTTCCAGGCCGCCAGGAACGCGAACACGGAAGCCGCCCCAAGGCCCGGCAGCGCCAGCGGCAGGTCGATCTTCCAGAACGTCTGCCAGTGGCTGGCACCGTCCACGTAGGCCGCGTCGTCCAGCTCACGCGGGATGCGCCGGAAGAAGCCGTCCATGAGCCAGGCCGTGAAGGGGATGTTCATGGCCATGTAGACGAAGGCCAGCCCGTGGATGGTGTCCACGAGGCCGATGTTGCGCATGAGCAGGAAGAGCGGCAGGCTGAGGGCCACTCCGGGTACCGCGCGGGTCAGCAGCAGGAGCAGCAGGAGCATGCGGCTGCCCACGAAGTCGAAGCGTGAGAAGGCATAGCCTGCGGCCGTCCCGATGGGCACCGAGAGCGCCGTGGCCAGCAGCGCGATGGCGAGCGAGTTCGTGAGGTAGCTCATCACGGGCACGCCTGACGCCGTCTCCGGGTTCAGCCCGAAGAGCGACTCGAAGGCATCCAGCGTGATGGTCTGCGGGATCCAGATGGGCGGCGAAGCGTTGACCTCGAGATTGGGCCGAAAGGCCGTGAGGATGATCCAGACGGCCGGCAGGGCCAGGATGGCGATGACGGTGAAGGCCAGCCAGTTGGCCCCGATGTCGCGCCAGTGGATGCGGCGGCGCGTCGTGGGGCGGGGCCTGGCCGCCTCGACCGGTGTTGGCAGGGTCGGTACGGCGTTCGTCATCCCAAGTCCTTGCGGAGCTGCATCATCTGGCGGAAGAGGTAGAAGGTGAAGCCCACCCCGAGCACGACGCCGGCCATCGACATGGCCGACGCCATGCCGAACTGCGATCCACGGATGGCCAGCTGTCCTGCGTAGGTCCAGATGAGCTCGGTGCGGTGCGCCGGTCCGCCGTCGGTCATGATGCGCACGATGTCGTAGGCGCGGGCGAGGTCCAGCGAGAGCAGGACCATGACGATGATGAAGAAGGGCCGCATCTGCGGGATCGTGATGTGGCGCATGCGCTGGTAGACGGAGGCGCCATCTACGGACGCCGCGTCATAGTGCTCCTCAGAGAGCGACAGGCGTCCGGCCAGCAGGACGATGGTCACGACCGGGACCGTCATCCAGATGGTGGCCATCATCAGCGAGATCATGCCGTTGGGCTCCGCGACGAGCCAGGCGATGGGCTCCGAGATGAGCCCCAGGGTGAACAGCGCGTTGTTTACCAGGCCCACCGTGGCGTTGAAGAACCAGGCGAACTGGAAGCCGATGAGCACGGGCGCGAACATCATGGGGATCATGAGCAGCACCCGCACCGGACCCATCGCGTACGTCATGCGGGCCAGCAGCATGGCCAGGCCGAAGCCGATGACGACCGAGGCATTCACGGTCACGGCCATGAACAGGATGGTGTTCCAGAGCGCCCGCCAGAAGACGTCGTCCCGGGCCAGGCGCGCGTAGTTGTCGAACATCTCGGCCGGCACGAGCTGTGATGTCGTGTCCGGCCGCAGCAGGTGGAAGGGCGTGAACGACACGTACAGCGAATAGCCCATGGGGTAGATGACGACGAGCACGACGACGATCACGGCGGGAACCGTCATGAGATACGGGAACCAGTTGCGTCGTCGCAGGCGCGTCAGGAATGAGGCTCCGTCCGTGCCGCCGGGCGGCGGGCCCAGGCGAGCCGCGTCCGTGGTCATCGATGTGCTGCCCCCAGGTGGGTCGCTGGTGCCGGGAACGCGGGGAGGGGCCGCACCTGGCGGCGCGACCCCTCCCGCGACGGTCCGCTTAGTAGCCGAGGCTGTCGAGCAGCTCGACGGTGTCCGCGACGCCCTTGGCCAGGCCGTCCTCGACCGTCAGGTCGCCGAGGATGATGGACTGGAGGGTGGGATACCACTCGTTCGTGAAGCTGATCCAGTCCGCGAAGAGCGGCGGGGTGCGGAAGTCCTCGCTGACCTGGAGGTTGGCGAGCTCCCAGCGCGCCGCGTCGAGCGGGTTGCCGGTGTCCGCGTTGGCAGCCGTGACGCGCGCCGAGACGTCGGCGCGGACGGGCAGGAAGCCGAAGGTGTTGGACTCCTCGAAGGCGACCGCCTCAGAGGTCAGGAACTTGATGAGCTCTGCCGCAGCCTCCTTGTTCTCGGAGTCCTTGGCGATGCTGAAGGCATGGGCACCCGCCCAGCCGGTGTGCGTCTCGGGATCGAGGCCCACGGGTCCGCGGGCCATGTCGAACTTGCCGGCCACGTTGGGGCAGGACGCGGGGTCCTGGAAGTAGCCGTACCAGCCGTACCACTCGAGATAGAAGGCCACGTCGCCGTTGCAGAAGTTGGCCGCGACGCCATCCCAGAGCAGGTTCGTCGTGTCAGGCGGGATCAAACCGTTGGAGTACAGGTCCTGCATCCACTTGGCGGCCGCGACGCCAGCTTCCGAATCGAAGATGGGGTTGAGGTCGGCATCGAAGTAGTCGCCGCCGTTGGCGAAGAGGAGCTCGTAGAAGCGCCCGGCGAGCGCCTCTTCCTTGCCCGCGAACTCGGTGCCGTACTTGATGACGCCTTCAGCGACGAAGAACTCGGCCATGTCATACATCTGCTCGAGCGTGGTCGGCGGTGCCAGCGGGTAGCCGTAGGCTTCCTCGAACTTGGCCTGCAGATCCGCGTCACCGAAGAGATCCGTGCGGTAGTACAGGGCGCTGATGTCCGCATGGCGCGGGATGAGCTGCAGGTTGCCGTCGATGGTGGCGGCCTCGATGATGCTGGGCGAGAAGGCCGCCAGCTCCTCCGGTGTGAAGTAGTCCTGGAGGGGCTCCACGAAATTGGTGTACTGCGACATGAAGCTCGTGTGGTTCCAGGCCACGTCGAAGTCGACGGTGCCGGCCGCGTAGTTCGTCTTCAGGTAGCGGTCGATCTCGAAGCCGTCGCCCAGGAAGACGATCTCGACGGTGGCGCCGGTCTCCTCCTCGAACTTCGCGATCGAGTCGTACATGGCCTCGTAGTTGCCGCCGCCGATGGCCGCCATCTTGATGGTCGTGCCCGACAGGTCCTTGTCGAGCCCGGCGTAGGCCGGCTCGTCTTGGGCCATGACGGTGCCCGCGCCCATCGCGGTCGCCACGAAGGCGGCCGCCAGCGGGATGACGAGCCGTCGGCTCATGGTGTTGGTGTCTCGCACGGGTATCCACTCCTCCTTGTCAGGTCAGGTGCGCGTGCCGCTCCCTACGGCCCGTCGCTGGACATCAGTCCAGTCCGCTCGTCTCATCGTCAATCCGTATGGAACACCTCCTCCATGGCAGCCCACCACTCCCCTTCGGCACGATCGGCCAGGGGCTCCTGAAGCGGCATCATCCAATCCCACCAGCGCTGGGTCTCCGGATCGGCAGCCATCGCCGCCATGTCGGTCGCGAAGTCGTCACCGACGTACTCGAAGTAGGCGAAGAGCTGGCCCTTGCGGTGGAAGATCGTGTAGTTGCGGATGTTGCACTCGCGGATCTTGGCCAGCACGCCGGGCCACACGTCGGCGTGGGCGGCCACATACTCGTCGAGGTGCTCCGGCTTGACTCCGATGAGTTGCCCGTATCGCGTCACGCGGCTGCTCCGATCGAGTACAGGGAGGCGGCGGTGCCGCCAAGGATGGCAGACCGGTCGCCGCCCCGGAGGCCGAGCCGGTCGAGGACCGCCAGCGTCTCCGCCCACACCTTCGCGTAGTCGCCGGCCAGGATGGCCACGGGCCAATCGCTCCCGAACATGAGGCGACCCGCCCCGAAGACCTCCAGGGCGAAGCCCACGGGCTCCTCGAGGTCGGCGGCCGTCCAGGTCTGCCAATCGGCGGCTGTGTTCAGCCCGGAGACCTTGGCGTAGACGTTGGGGTGCTCGGCCGCTGCCCGCAGGTCTGCCTTCCAGGCCGTGTACTCGCCGCTCGCGATGGGTGGCTTGGCCAGGTGGTCGATGACGATGCTCAGGTCCGGGCAGGCGCGCGCCAGCGCGGGCACGTGCCCCAGGTGCAGGGGGTGGACGGCCACGACCTCGTAGACCAGGCTGCGCTCCTCCAGGACCTTGAGCCCGTCGATGACGGCGGGGCGGACGAGCCAGTCGGGGTCGGCCTCCTCGTGGTTGAGGTGGCGCACGCCCCGCAACCAGGGGTTCGCCAGGTAGCGGGTGTCCAGCACCCTGGCTGCCTCTCCGGCGTCCTCGAGAGGCACCCAGCCCACGACGGCGCCGATCCACTCGTGCGCGGCGGCCTGGCGCAGCATCGAATCGGTGTCCTCGAACGAGTTGGCCGACTGGACCAGGACGGTGCGCTCGACGCCGGCGGCGCGCAGCTGGGGCTCCAGCTCGGCGGGCGTGAAGGTGCGGTAGATGGGCCCATAGGCAGGCACCAGCCAGGGGTACGCGACCTCCGTGAGGTCCCAGAAGTGCTGGTGGCTATCGACGATCATGCTCGACACCCCATCCGTCCACTCCCCGCCGCGGATGACGCCGGTGGACGGCACGGTAGTCGTTCGTTGGCCTCCGAGTCAAGCGGTTGACCGGTGCCGGTCGGGTCGGCGTGCGCCTCATGAGAGGGCGGCCTCCACGTCGCCCAGGGCATCATCGAGGATGGCCACCATGCGGTCGATCTCAGCCTCGCTGGCCACCACCGCGGGAGCGATGAAGAGGACGTTGCCGGGGTGCAGCAGGAGCGTCGTGAGCCCCCGCTCGCGTGCTGCCACGCGCAGGGCGTTGCCGGCCGCCAGGCGGTCGCTGAAGTCCTCGCCCGTGCCGTTGTCGCGCACGATCTCCAGACCCGCCAGCAGGCCCCGGCCGCGTGCGTCCCAGTAGATGCGGTGGTGGTCCAGGGAACGCAGACCCTCCAGCAGGCGGGCCCCAAGCAGGGCTGAGCGCTCCCAGAGGCGCTCGCGCACGACGCGCCGCAGGACGGTCAGGGCGGCCGCCGCGGCGACGGGGTGACCCGCGTACGTGTGGCCGTGCAGGAAGACGCCACCGGACTCCAGGAATGTGTCCCGGATGCCGGGAGCGATGAGCGTCGCGCCGATGGGCACGTAGCCCGAGCTGAGGGCCTTGGAGAGCGTGATGAAATCGGGACGGATGCCGTCCCACTCCGTGGCGAAGAGCCGCCCGGTGCGACCCATGCCGGCGATGATCTCGTCCACCACCAGCAGGACGCCGTGGCGGTCGCAGACGGCACGCAGGTCGCGCAGGTAGCCGACGGGCGGGACCGAGACCGCGATGGCCGTGGCACAGGGGTCCACCACCACCGCCGCGACCGTCTCCGGTCCCTCCGCCTCGATGGTGGCCTCGATGGCGTGGACGCAGGCGAGATGCCGGCTGGCCTTGCCGAAGTCGCAGGCCGGGCACGCTCCCGCGGGCACCGTCCGGCCCCAGCTGAGCCCGCCGTCGTAGACGACGTTGCGGGAGGCGAAGTACTGCCCGTCGAGCGCCATGGCGCCGGCCGTCACACCGTGGAAGGCCCCCTGTCGGGTGATGACCTTCATGCGGTAGGGCTCGCCGCGCAGGGCGTGGTACTGGCGCGCCATCTTGATGGCCACCTCGTCCGCCTCCGCTCCGCCCGGCGTGAAGTGCGCCATGGCCATGCCCGGCGAGGACGCCACGAGCTCCGCGGCCAGCTCGACCTGGGGCGGTGACACGAAGCGGAAGACGTCCACGAAGGACAGGCGACGGGCCTGCTCCGCGATGGCCGCCACGACCTCCTCGTCACCGTGGCCCAGGATGAGCGCCTCCAGGGCCGAGGTCCCGTCGAGGTACTCGTTGCCCTCCGCGTCCCAGGTGCGCACGCCCTGGCCATGGGTCATGACGCGGATCTCATCCCGGACCGTGCCCTGCGCCCCCGGCGGGGAGTAGGGCATCCAGAGGTGCTGCTCGGCGAGCGAGCGCAGGCGCGCCGCCTCCTCACTGGGCAAGAGGGCCACGGGTCAGTGGACCCCGATGCCGAGCGCCGCGGCGCGCTCGGTGAGATGCGCCTTGGCCTGCCCGATCTGCGCCAGCGGGAGGTGCTCGATGACGGCCCACGTGTCCGGGCCGAGCGCTTCAGTCCGCCGCAGGATGGTGTCGATGTCCATCATCCCGGTGCCTGCGATCGTCTCGCTGATGTGCACCACGAAGCGATCCTCGAGGTAGTAGTCCTTGATCTGGACGGTGGCGCAGTGCTCGCCGCAGACGTCGAAGTACTCCTCCACCATGGGCCTCGGGTCGAAGGCGGTGGGCAGGTCGCGCACGAAGTTGCAGGGGTCGATGTTGACGCTGACCCAGGCGGGGTCGGTGCGCTCGATGACTCGCTTCACGCGGCGCGGCGAATCGAGCGTCGAGGTGGCGTGCGCCTCAAGCACCACGCGCACGCCGACTTGCCTGGCGACATCGACGATCTCGCTGATGCTGCGTACCAGTCGGTCCTCGCTGGCGGAGCTGTGGTTCTCCGGGTGTGGCCACCAGTCGCCCCTGGGGTTGTGGCTGGTGGGCCGCACGCCGGCCTCGGGCACCCCCAGGCGGGCAGCCAGCCGGACGACGTCACAGGCACCCGCGACGCCCCGGCGGCGCACGTCCTCGTCAGCGCTGATGATGCTCGGGTAGGGCCCCCAGAGCTGCAGGAGCTGCAGGCCGTTGGCGTCGATGCTGGCACGCACGTTGTCTGCGACCGCATCCGTGACGGTGGCCGCGGGAACCGTGAGATGGGCGCCCATGCCGGCGAAGCCGAGCTGCCGTGCCAAGGCGACCGACTCGACCGTGACGTCGGTCCAATCGCTCCAGATGACCCCCAGGACGCCGAACCGCATGTCCCGCACCTCACTGCTCCGGGCCGCGCGGGTAGCCACGCGAGGCGCCGCTTGGAGCGCGACGGTAGCCCTCCGGGCTGGCCGCGTCAACCGGTTGACCACGTGGCCCCGGACGCGCATCCTGATGCACGTGGACAAGACGGGGGACGGAGCGCCGTGCTGAAGGGGACAGGTCGCGCCACCATCGCCGACGTGGCCGAGCGGGCCGGCGTCGATCGGGCCGTGGTGTCCAAGGTCCTCAGTGCCGACCCGTCGCTGCGCGTGCGCGATGAGACACGGGAGCGCGTCCTGGAGGCCGCCGCCACGCTGCGCTATCGGCCCAACTTTCACGCACGCGGGCTGGCCCGGGCCCGGGCCGGCGCCCTGGGCCTGCTGGTCCCGGCCGGCAACCCGCTCATCGTGCCCATCATCGCCGGGGCCGAGGAGGTCGCCAGCGAGCGCGGCCTGCTGCTGTGGACCGCCTCGCATGAGGGCGAGCTGACGGAGCGCTACCTGCGGTTGCTGCGCAGCGGTGCCGTGGATGCGGCGCTCCTGGCCGGCTTGCGGGCCGGCTATGACGCCGACGAGCTCTTCCGCGACCCGCGACTCCCGACGCTGCTGGTGAACCGGCGCTCGGTGGGGGCGGCGCGCTGGGTCGTCCTCGACGACGAGCGCGCGGCGAGGCTGGCCACCGAGCACCTCATCGCCCACGGTCATCGGCACATCGGCTGGGCGGGCGGGCCGGCCGGCGTGGACACGGCGGAGCGCCGCCAGGACGGCTTCCGGGACGCCATGGCCGGCGCTGGACTGGAGCTCGACCCAGCCTGGATCGTGCGAGCCGAGTACACGGCGGCAGGAGGCGCGCAGGCGGCAGCGGCCATCCTGCGCAGCCCGGTCCACCCCACGGCCATCGTGGCCGCCGACGCCAACGAGGGCCTCGGCGTGTGGCACGCGTTGCACGCGCACGGCCTGTCGGTGCCGCAGGACATCTCGCTCATCGCCATCCACAAGCTGCCCGCGGAGGACTTCCGCGTGCCCTCCATGACCTGCGTGGAGATGCCCCTCAAGCTGCTCGGACGGCGCGCCGCCGAGCTGGTGCTGGACCTGCCCTGGGACGCCCCCATCCGGGAGACGCTCCAGACCGAGCTCAGCATCTCCGATGGCACGACCGTGGCGTCGCCGCCCCCGGGGCAGCGCCGGGCGCACGCGTGACGAGGAGCCTCCCGGTGCGCCCGGTCAACCGGTTGACTCAGCCGCGACCGGGGGGTATACATGGGCCTGATGCCGGGGAGATGCCGATGTCCAGTGAGGACCTGAGCGAGTGATCGGCCTGCTTGCCGAGATCGCGGATGCCTGCGACCTGTCCCTGCCGCAAGGATATGCGCGGCCCATCGGCCTGGTCGGCTCGGGCGCCATCCTCGACGTCGGTCACCTGCCCGTGTATCGAGCGGCAGGCATCCCCGTGCCCGCCATCTGGGCCCGGCACCGCAGCCGCGCGGAGCGCCTGGCGCAGGCCCACGGCATCCCGCGCGTCCACGAGACCCTGGAGCAGCTGCTGGCGGACCCCGATGTGGACGTGGTGGACATCGCCGTCGTCCCGGAGGCCCAGGTGGAGATCGCGCTTCAGGCACTGGACGCCGGCAAGGACGTGATGTGCCAGAAGCCGCTCGCCCTGACGGCGGACGAGGCGGCGCGCATCGTGGAGCGCGCGGACCAGCGGGGCCGCAAGGTGGCCGTCCAGCAGCAGATGCGCTACGAGGAGGGCATGCTGGCGGCCCGGGCCATGATCGCCCGAGGCTGGATCGGGCAGGTCACGGCCATCTCATTCGAGGTCAACATCGACACGAACCTGGCCGGCTGGGGCTGGCTGGGCACGGTGCCCAAGCTGGAGATCTACTTCCACTCCATCCACTACATCGACACGCTGCGCGCCTTTCTCGGCGAGCCCTCGGCGGTCTTTGGGACGCAGTGGCGCCTGCCCGGCCAGAAGCCGGTGGGTGAGACACGCACGGTGAGCGTGCTGATGTACCCCGGCGACGTGCGCGGCATCGTCCACTCCAACCAGGAGAACGTGGCCGGCGACAACGAGGCGCGCTTCCGCATCGATGGGTCGGAGGGCTCCATCCGGGGCACCCTGGGACTGCTCTCGGACTACCCGCGCGGACAGCCGGACACCCTGGAGCTGTGGAGCCGGGTCCTGCCCACGGACGGCTGGCTGCCCTACCCGGTCACCCGGCGCTGGGTCCCCGACGCCTTCCTGGGTCCCGTCGGCTCCTTGCTGCGCGCCATGAAGGACGGCGGCGAGCCCGAATCGAGCGCCCGGGACAACCTGCGGACGCTGCGTCTCGTGGAGGCGCTCTATCGGTCAGGTGAGACCGGTCAGGTCATCAGCATCGAGCCGGAAGGCAGGCGTGAGCGAGCCTGAGCCACTCGATGCTTCGACGAACCAGCGAGAAAGGGGAGGTCCAGGACGTGGCTGACGTGCACCCACTGACGCAGGCCATCATCGATGGCCACAAGGCCCAGGCCGACGCTCTGACCCGGCAGTGCCTGGCCGAGGGCGAGGATCCCGGCGCCATCATCGAGGAGCACCTCGTGCCGGGCATGGCCGTGGTCGGTGAGCGCTTCAAGTGCGACGAGATCTTCGTGCCGGAGATGCTCATCTCGGCCAATGCCATGAAGACGGCACTGGCCATCCTGGAGCCGCTCCTGGCTGCAAGCGGGACGCGACCGGCCCACACCGCCGTCATCGGCACGGTGGAGGGCGACCTCCACGACATCGGCAAGAACCTCGTGGCCATGATGTGGAAGGGCGCCAACATCGAGGTCATCGACCTGGGCGTCAACGTCAGCCCGGCGGCCTTCGTGAGCGCGGTCGAGACGCACCGGCCCCAGATCGTGGGCATGTCCGCCCTGCTCACCACGACCATGCCGCGCATGCGCAACGCCGTGGCCGCCGTGAAGGCCAGCGGGATCCCCACCAGGATCGTCATCGGCGGCGCTCCCGTCAGCGAGGAGTTCGCCGCCGAGGTCGAAGCCGACGGCTTCGCACCGGATGCCGCCTCAGCCGTGGACGTCGTGCGGGAGCTTCTCGCCGCCGCCCCCTCGAACCCGGAGTGACCCACCCATGAGCATGTTCAGCACCTACGGCACGTCCGGCTCGGACGAGCGCAAACCTGACACCCTGGCCAAGCTGGAGCGACTGCGCAAGACGTTCGCCCACGAGGAGCCCGACCGGGTCGCCATCAGCGACTTCTTCTGGGGCGGCTTCCGAGATCGCTGGCGCCGCGAATTGGGGCTGCCCGCCGACACGGACCCCTACTACCACTACGACCTGGACTTCATCGTCACGGTCCCCAACATGGACCCCCACGTCCGGCCCTTCGAGACGATCCGCGAGGACGACGAGGAGGTCGTCGTCAAGACCGGCTTCGAGACGACCATCCGCAAGCGCTTCGACCTGCCCATGCCCGAGCAGGTCAGCTGGGAGACCGACACCATCGAGAAGATGGAGGCCTTCGAGTTCGACGACCCGGCCGATCGGCGGCGCTACTTCGAGGCGGGCGACAACCAGATCGCCGGGGTGGGTGACGGCTTCGAGCGCAACAGCCCGCCCTGGGTCGAGACCGTCAGGTCGCTCCATCCGGACTTCCCGGTCTACGGCAGCATCACCGAGACGGGCGAGATCACCACCCGCCTGCTCGGCCAGCTCAACACGCTGACCTGGATCGGCGAGTACCCGGAGCGCTTCGGGGAGCAGCTGCTGCGCATCGGCGAGTTCAGCTACCAGGTCGCGAAGGCCCAGATCGAGGCCGCCGCCGGGCTCCTCGACGGCTTGGTCATCTGGGGTGACGTGGCCTACCGCAAGGGCCTCTTCATGGGCCCCACCTACTGGCGCAAGTACTTCAAGCCCACCGTGGCGCGCATCATCGAGGTCGCCCACTCGCACGGCCTGCCCGTCATCTACCACGGCTGCGGCAACGCCAACAGCTACTTCGAGGACATGATCGAGATCGGCCTCGACGGCTACAACCCGCTGGAGGCCAAGGCCGACCTGGACGTCGTGGAGTTGCGCGAGCGCCTGGGCCATCGACTGACGTTCTGCGGCAACAGCGACATGCGCGTCTGGGAGCGCGGCGACCCCGATGAGGTCCGGCGCGAGGTCCTGCACCGCCTCCGGGCGGCCCACGGCGGCGGCTACATCTTCATGTCCGACCACTCGGTCTCGAGCGACGTCTCCGGACCCACGTACGACCTCATCGTCAAGCTTGTCCGCGAGTACGGCCGGTACCCGCTGGACCTACCGGCCGAGTAGGCAGCATGGTCCCCGGAGAGGCCATGACCGCGCGCCAGCGGGTCCTGGCCTCCGTCGATCACCGCGAGCCGGACCGCCTGCCCGTGGACCTGGGCTCCACGCCCAGCTCAGGCATCTCGGCCGTGGCCCACGCCAACCTCGTGCGGCACCTGGGGTTGCGCGACCAGCGGACGCGCGTCTACGACGTCGTCCAGCAGCTCGCCCAGCCCTCCGACGAGCTGCTCGACCGCCTGCGCATCGATGCCGTGGACATCGGCCGCACCTTCAACGAGACCGATGCGGACTGGCATCCCATGACGCTGCCCAACGGGGTGGGCGTGGAGGTGCCAGCCTGGTTCCAGCCTGTGCAGCAGCCTGACGGCGCCTGGGACGCCTTCAACGCGGATGGCCTGCGCATCGCCAGCATGCCGCTCGGGGCCGCCTTCTTCGACCAGACCCACTTCCCCTACCTGGACGGCTACCCGGATGACCTCTCCGGACTGGCCACCGTCATGCCCACGGTGCTCTGGTCCGGCCTGGTCCACAGCCCCTGGGATCACGCCGGGGAGGCCGACTTCTGGGAGCAGCTGCGCGCACGGACGCTGGCGCTGCGCGCTTCGACCGACCGGGCGCTCATGGTCGTGGTGGGCTGCAATCTCTTCGAGTGGGGCACGTTCCTGCGCCGCATCGACAACTTCCTCATGGACCTGGCTCTCGACCCGGTCAACGTGGAGCGGCTGCTCGACGCGCTGATGGAGATCCACTTCGCCACCCTCGACAAGGTGCTGGCCAGCGTGGGCGACCTCGTGGACATCATCCGGTTCGGCGATGACCTGGGCATGGATTCCGGGCCACTCATGTCGCCGGACACCTATCGGCGCTTCTTCAAGCCGCGCCACGCGGCGCTCAACGCCTACGTCCACGAGCGCAGCGACCTCAAGACCTTCCTGCACTCCTGCGGCTCGGTCACGGCACTCCTGCCCGACCTCATCGAGGCCGGCGTGGACATCCTCAACCCCGTCCAGATCTCCGCCAAGGACATGGAGCCCGAGCGGCTCAAGCGCCAGTTCGGTGCCGACATCACCTTCTGGGGTGGCGGCGCGGACACTCGCAAGGTGCTGCCCCGGGGGACGCCCGAAGAGGTCAGGGATCACGTCCGGCGCAACATCGAGACGTTCGCGCCGGGTGGCGGCTTCATCTTCGTGCCTGCCCACAACATGCTCCCGGACGTGCCCCCGGAGAACATCGTGGCCATGTTCGAGGCCGTGGACGAGTACCGCTGACGAGTCCGCTGACGCGAGACCGAGTCAGAGCAGCCAAGGATCGCCGATAAGGGGAGGCGGCGCGTCAGCCCCGGGTCGGACTCCTCCAGTCGAGGCCGTCGAAGCGCGCGAAGTCGCTGTCGAACGAGACAAGCACTGCGGCGTGCTCCACGGCGAGCGCCGCCAGCGGTCGGAGGGCAGCCGTGGGATTCACATGTCGAAGACGGACCTCGCCATCTCGACCCAGCGGGCGATGCGGCTGCGGTCGCCCGCGACGTCGTACACGTCGCGGAAGAGCAGCGCCACGTTGCAGTCCCGGGCCGCCTCGTAGGTTCGCCGCAGGTCCATCTCCGCGCGCTCCCAGTGGGGCGTCGGGCCGCTCAGCGGCACCGGGTCCGGCTTGCGCGAGAAGACGTAGTCACGACCCAGCATGCCGGCCACCTTGTCGAAGTCGGCCCAGGTGGAGACGGACACTGAGCGCAGGTTGGGCATGGCCGCCTTGATGAGCTCGAGGCGGTCGTGGACCGGCTCGCAGCAGCCGTAGTAGACGTGGCCGAAGCGGCTGCTGACGCGGGCCATGTAGGGCAGGAAGAACTCCTCGAACATGGCCGGCGAGATCATCGTCGTCTCCTGGGACTCCGCCCAGCACCACAGGTCGGTCAGGCGGGCCGGCTCCGGCGAATCGGGGTCGGGCAGGTCGGACACGTAGCCGTAGGCCCGCGGGCCGGCCAACTGGTTGTCCGTGTTGGGGACGATGAGGCCCTCCGACTTCGAGGAAGGAGAACATGCGCTCGCGGTCGCTGGCCATGTACTCCATGAGGGCGTGGATGGTCTCCGGCAATTCGTAGACCCAGGAGAGCAGGCCGTCATTGCCGATGAAGCGGTAGATCTGCCAGGTCAGGCCGATGAAGTAGTTGCCGGCCCAGCTCTCCGCGCCCTGCTCGACCATGAAGTGGTCGTAGTTGCCGACCCGGATGGGCAGCAGGTCGCCGAAGGCGTCCATGAGGCGGTCACGGCGCGCCAGCGTCCCCTCGCGATCCACGCTGAAGGTGCGCGGCAGCAGCAAGGAGATGTCCTCCGGCCGCTTGATGGGGAAGTCGAAGGTGTAGCCCAGGGGAACCTCATCCTCGCCCACCTCTGCCGGCACCTGGACGACGTCCACACCCCAGGACGAAGTGACGAGGTCCCAGCCAAGCCGGTAGTAGGGCTCCAGGACGACGTCGTCGCCGATCTCGTCGAAGTGGCGGATGTTCTCGCGCATGACGGCCTCGACCGCACGCAGCACCGGATCCTGGCAGCGCAGCTCCCCCGGGGCCACGTACTCGTACACGGTGGCCGTCTCGAAGAGGACCATGGGGCGCTCCGGGCGCAGGTCGTGGAGGGCCCGCCACTGGCGCTTGCGCTCGGCCATGACTGGCAGTGCGGCGATCTCCGCCCAGCGTCCCGCCAGTCTGCGGATGACCTCTCGGTCGGCGGTGGTCGGGGTCGTGTGGGTCATGGATGCATGCTACGCCCACCCGGTCGGCCGGGAGGCGGTTCCTCCACCGGGTGGCCGCGACGCCCGACATGCTACGTTCCGGCCGATATGCGAGCCAAGCGACCAGCCATCGCCGCTGGCCCGGACGCCTTCGACGTGGCCGAGCCGGTCAGCCACACCATCGTCGTGCGCGGCCAGGAGGGGCTGGCGCTCCACGTCACGGCCTGGTCGCCGGCGCCCGGCTCGGCCCCCACTAAGCCCTCGTTCGTGCTGGTCCACGGCCTGGCCTCCAATGCCCGCACATGGGACGGCGTCGCGGCCGAGCTCGCCCGTCACGGCCATGCCGCCTATGCGGTCGACCTGCGCGGTCACGGGCACTCGGACAAGCCGGAGGGCGGGTATGACGTGGCCACGGTGGCGGAGGACGTCTGCCGCCTGCTCGACAGCCTCGCGCTGTCCTTCGGGATCGGGCGGCCGGTCCTGGCCGGCCAGTCGTGGGGTGGCAACGTCGTGCTGGAGGCGGCAGCCCGGTGCCCGGGTGGCGTCCTGGCCGTGGTCGGAGTTGATGGCGGGACCATCCACCTGGCTGAGGAGTTCCCTGAGTGGTCGCAGTGCACAGCGATGCTGTCGCCGCCGAACATCGCCGGCATGCCGGCCGCCGATTTCGAGCGCTGGCTGCGGAGCGCGCACCCCGACTGGCCGGAGTCGGGCATCCGGGGCACCCTGGCCAACATGGAGCTGCGGCCGGACGGCACCGTCGCGCCATGGCTGAGGCGTGACCGCCACATGGCCGTCCTGCGAGGACTGTGGGAACACGACCCGAGCACGACCTATGGACGGCTCTCCCTCCCGGTCCTGCTGGTCTCCGCTCGCAACGACCGTGACGACCACGCGCGCGCGGTGACGCGGGAGCACCGCGTGGCAGCCGCCATCGCCGCCATGCCACGGGGCACCGCCGTCTGGTTCGATGATGCCGACCACGACATCCACGCGCAGCGCCCGATCGAGCTCGCCGCTACCCTGCTGGACTTGGCGGCTGACCTGCACCCCGCCGCGTCGGCCAGCGCCCCGTCCGCGGCGGATGGGTGATCACCAGGACCGATCACGCCTCCCACACCAATCGATTGGACAGGTCGTCCTGGCTCGCGTAGCGTGACACCTCCCGGGGCACGGTCCCCCGGTCCAGCGTGCCCGAGCCGTATCCGCACGGCCGGATCAGGCGGCCCGGCGAATGGACCACGAGCAGGGAGGACCCGATGCTGAGCGAGGAGGCACGACCCGCCGCGGCCGACACGGCCGACACGGCCGTGGTCGCCTCCGAGCCATCCGAGGCCCCAGCCACCTCTCCACCGCCGCGTGAGGCAGCCGCGCGGCTGGCCGAACGCATCAGCCTCGTGGGCCACGGGTTCCCGATCAAGCGGGACGTGGCCGCGCTCACCGACGAGCTCGTCGGCGTCCTCTTCCCGCAGCTCTCCAGCGAGCCACCCCTGAGCGCACGCGACGTGGCCACGCGCCTCCTGCGCGCCAGGGACGAGCTCGGCCGTATCGCTTGGCCGCTCCTCGGGGGCACCGACTCGCTGGGCTCCTCCACGATGGCCGTCGAGGCTGACGTCGAGCGCGTCATGGACCATTTCCTGGCCGCCCTGCCGGACGTGCACGAGCGCAGCCTGGAAGATGCTGCCGCCATCCTGGCGGGCGACCCGGCCGCCGAGTCGCTCGACGAGGTCATCGCCGCCTATCCCGGCTTCCTGGCCATCGCCACGCACCGCGTGGCCCACGTCATCCACGCCCTCGGCGTGCCCCTCGTGCCGCGGCTCATGGCGGAGGTGGCCCATTCCCAGTCGGGCATCGACATCCACCCCGGCGCGACCATCGGCCGGCGCTTCTGCATCGACCACGGGACCGGCGTGGTGGTCGGCGAGACGGCGCTCATCGGGGACGACGTGAAGCTCTACCAGGGCGTCACGCTGGGCGCCCTGTCGGTCGCCAAGACGTTCGCCGGCACGAAGCGCCACCCCACCATCGGCGACCGCGTCGTCATCTACGCCAATGCCACGGTGCTGGGGGGCGACACCGTCATCGGCGCGGACAGCGTCATCGGCGGCAACGTCTTCCTGACCACGAGCGTGCCGCCCGGCTCGCTCGTGTACCAGACGAGCAGCCACCGGGTGCGCCGCCAGAAGGACGATTTCGACGGCGCCGACTTCGTGATCTAGCCCACCCCGCCGGTCCCAGGGACCCCACAGCAGGAGGCACGCATGCCATTCGACAGCATCCTCGAGACCATCGGCCGCACCCCGCACGTGCGCATCCAGCGCCTCTACGACCCAGCCATCACGGTCTGGTCCAAGCTCGAGCGCGCCAACCCGGGCGGCTCCATCAAGGACCGCATCGCCCTGGCCATGGTCGAGGATGCCGAGGCCCGCGGCATCCTCGGCTCGGGGTCGGTCATCATCGAGCCGACCTCCGGCAACACCGGCATCGGCCTCGCCATGGTGGCCGCCGTGAAGGGCTATCGGCTCATCCTCGTGATGCCCGAGTCGTTCTCCATCGAGCGCCGCAAGCTCATGGCCGCCTTCGGGGCGGAGTTCGACCTGACCCCGCGCGAGCTGGGCATGAAGGGCGCCATCGCCCGCGCCGCGGAGATCGCCGCGGAGACCCCGGGCGCCTGGGTCGCCTCGCAGTTCGCCAACCCGGCCAACCCGGCCGTGCACCGCCGCACCACGGCCCAGGAGATCCTCGACGACTTCCCCGACGGGCTCGACTTCCTCGTCACGGGCGTGGGGACGGGCGGCCACATCACCGGTTGCGCGGAGGTGCTCAAGGAGCGCTGGACCAGCCTCAGGGTGTACGCCGTGGAGCCGACGCTCTCGCCGGTGCTCTCCGGCGGCACGCACAGCCCGCACCCCATCCAGGGCATCGGCGCCGGCTTCATCCCGGATGTGATGCGGCCGGAGCTGCTGGACGGCATCGTGCAGGTCGCGCCGGAGGATGCCATGGCCTACGCGCGGCGCTCCGCCCGGGAGGAAGGCGTCCTCATCGGCGCGTCTTCCGGTGCATCGCTGGCGGCCGTGGCCCAGCTGCGGCCCCAGATCCCCGACGGCTCGCGGGTGCTGACCTTCGACTACGACAGCGGCGAGCGCTACCTCTCCGTGGACGCCCTCTGGGGGACCGCCTGATCTGGCACGGCGCCTGACCGTGGCACCGCCTGGATCCGGCACGCCGGTCCACCACCCCTCGGCGAGAGGCGCAGGAGGGCCCCCGCCCAAGTGCTACACTCATGTACATGGAGCGAACGGTCGGCGTCGCCGAACTGCGCCAGAACCTGAGCCTGTACCTCCGGCGTGTGGAGCAGGGTGAGCGACTTCTCGTCACCGACAGAAATCGACCGGTCGCCGAGCTCGGCCCCGTGCCCAGCGGAGGCGACCTCGACCGCCTCATCGCCGCGGGCAGGGTGGCCAGCCCGGTGCGGCATGGGCTTCCGGGTCCCCTCCACCTCGACGGTGATGCCCGCGCCCTCAGTCGCGCGCTCGACGAGATCCGCGGGGAAGGCTGACTCGTGGGCGTCCTGTACCTGGACGCCTCCGCCGCCGTCAAGCTGGTCCTTGACGAACCGGAGAGCGATGCGCTCCGCACATTTCTCGGCGACGCGGACCTCGTGTCCTGCGAACTCCTGCTGACAGAGGTGCCCCGGTCGGTCTGGCGAGCTGCGGGGCGGGATCCCCGCCTGCCTGTCGACGTCCTGATGGCGCGAGCCGCCCGGGTCATCGACCATCTGGCCCTCGCCCCGCTGGACAGGGGTCTTCTCCGAGCGGCGGGGTCCTTGGCCGAGTCGTCGCTGCGTGCACTCGACGCCATCCACGTCGCGGCAGCGGTCGGCCTCCTGCCGCTTGAGGCGTTCGTCACCTATGACGAGCGCCAGGCTGCCGCTGCACGTCTGGCCGGCCTGCGGACGATGGCCCCCGGTACCTGATCGGCGCCGGGTACCCTGTGCTCCGGATGAACGCCGTGCGCAGCCTCGTCATCGTCAATCCCAATGCCTCGCAGGTGCGCGACCCGGCCACACGGACGGGCGTCATCGCCGACGTCGAGCGGGCGCTGGCCCGCCGGGATGGCATCGCTCCGCGCATCGTGGTCACGAACGCCGAGGCTGACACGCGCCCGGTCGTGGAGGCGGCCCTCGCGGAGGGCGTTCGAGCCGTCATCGGCGTGGGTGGTGATGGGACCCTGCGGGACATCGCGGAGCTGCTGCTCGGGTCGGACGTGCCGTTGGGCATCGTGCCGGCCGGGACCGGCAACCAGCTGGCGGCGGTGCTGGGCCTGCCGCTGGCGGCCCGGTCGGCCACTGCCGTCCTGGTGGAGGCGCAGCCGCGGACCATCGACCTGGGCGAGGTCACGCTCCACCTGGTGGCTACCCCTGAACAGCGGAGCGTCTTCACCATCGGCTGTGGCGCCGGATTCGATGCCCGCCTCATGGCCACCACGCCGCGGGACTGGAAGCAGCGCATCGGCAAGGCGGCCTACTTCGTCCAGGCCATCAAGCTGGCGGCCACCATCGACGTCGTGCCCTACCGCTTCACGGTCGATGGCGAGGTCTTCGAGACCGACGCTTCCGTCGCCATGATCGGAAACATGGGCCAGCTCGTGCCGGGGGTCCTGGACCTGCGCCTGCCGCTCCAGCCGGACGACGGCCTGCTGGACCTCATCGTCGTCGGTGCACGCGGCCCCATCCACGGCATGAAGGGACTCGTGGACCAGCTGCTGCGCACCTCGCTGGGCGGCGGCGAGGGCTCGGACAGCCTGCGCGTCCGCGGCCGCCAGATCGTCGTGGAGGCGGACCGCCCGGAACCCCTGCAGGTGGACGGCGACTACGTCGGCGAAGGCAGCCTGGCAGCCAGGGTGCTGCCGGGCGGTCTACGAGTGCTGGTGCCGGACCTCGTGACAGGCTAGCGGCCCGACACCTCGCGGACGTTGTCGGCCACGACAAGGAGCGCCAGGCCGGCCACGGCGGCCAGGATGAGCTCGAGCCGGAAATCGAAGACGAGGATGACCGCACCGACCACGGCCAGCACCAGCACCAGGCGGAGCAGCAGCAGGGTCAGTCGGCGGCGCAGGGCGGACTCGATGAGGATGTAGCCCACGACGCCCACGATGAGCGCGCCCCACCACGGCACCAGCCGGAAGAAGACGAGGCCGGCGACGAGGAGCAGCAGGACGCCGACGCTGATGGCCGACCAGACCTCGACGATGACGTTGTAGCGGGTCTCTTCAGGCGGCACCGGGCGGTGTGGATGCTGGAGATGGCGCTGTGGGTCACCCAGCTTGCCGGCCTCGAGGTCGGCCCGCTCGCGGCGCAGCGATGCCACCGTGTCCCGGATGGCCGCCTGCCTCGACTTGAGCCCCGCCAGCTGCCGTTCGCCGGCCTCGAGCTCCAGCGCCCGAGCCTCGAGGAGCGCGGCCGTGGAACCCGACTCCGAGAGGGCCTGCACCTCGAGGGTGAGTCCGGGCAGCTCGGAAGTGAGGCGGGCCACGTCGGCCGCCACCGCTGAGGCCTCCGTCTCCAGGGCGGTGATGCGCTCAGCGATCTCCTCGGGCTGCCGGGAGGGCGGAGCCATCTTGCCCAGGCCGGCAAAGCCGAGCGGGTCGTTCCAGGACTGGCGCACCGTACCGGAGCGGTTGTACTTGGGGCCGGCAGGTGCGCGCTCGCCGGCGAAACGGTCGTAGGTGTCAAGGCCGAACAGTCCGCGGTACCCATCCACCCAGTCGGTCGAGTCATCGATGAGCACCGCCGACCAGGCCTCCGCCTGGTCGGGCCCGATGGCCGTGCCGTCGCCGCGAGCGTAGTCGACGAAGGGCACGGAGAGGGCGCTCGAGAGCTTCGCCCTCAGGTCGCCGGGATCGGGCTGGCGCAAGGTGTCACGCCAGAACTCGCGCACCACGTCGAGGAAGCTGCCCAGTCCCCGCAGCGCCGGGATGGGCACCTGCGTGAGGTACTCCCCGCGCTCGAAGTACGAGGCGTGCGAGCCGGCTCCAGCGTTGATGACGACGTGGTCGCCGACCTTCAGGAGCGTGGGGTCGTCCCAGCGGCGGCGCAGCTCGTCCCCGCTGTAGTCGTGGGCGGCGGCCGCGATCCAGACCGGCAGCGGTCCCTCCGGTGTCTCTTCCAGGTAGATGAAGACCTGCTCCCAGTCGGCCTCGTGGTCATTGACGCCGTTGAACGTGGAGCGGTAGTCGTTCATGAAGTAGAAGTAGAGGTAGTGCAGGCAGGTCCAGCCGTTCTCGCGGACGACGCGAGCGTGGTAGACGTAGCGGGGGTCGGCCTGGCGGGCTCGCGCATACTTGAGATGCGCTGCGGCCGCCGTGCCGCCGGGCACCGAGCCGCGCAGCAGGAGCGAGGCTGTGAAGCCGGCGTCGAGGAGCCGGGCGAAGAGCCCCACGCGGGCCAGCCGGCCGGGCGCGCTGAAGGTGACCCGGTCCGGGCGGCTGCGCCAGCGGCGCAGCTCGAGGCCATTGAGCGGCTTCTGGACGAGTCGCAGGTAGAGGCTCTCCCCCGGCGGCGCGACGAACGCGGCCAGCGACGCCGGCGTCAGCTCGCCCTGCGGGACGAGGACGCGCCGCTCACGTTCCGAGGGCCCCACCAGCAGGTCGCACTCGGCCAGGTAGTGCTCCACGCCCGTGGGGAAGAAGAGCTCACCGTTCGTGTAGCGCACGACGGGCTCGAAGGCCCGCAGCAGGTCCAGGTCGGAGAGCGGCTCGGTCATCAGGGCTGCGAGCCATGGTGGCCGGCATCACCCTCCTCAGGTCGGCCCTCGAAGTAGTCCCGGACGACGCCCTGGTTCAGGTAGAAGGCGATGACGATGTCGATGGCCAGGCGGCCGTAGGGAGGGTCTCCGACCGCGTAGAGGGACAGGGAGAGGAGCAGGCCCGTGCCCACCAGGATCATCGTCAGCGGCCACGCCCGTCGCCAGCCCAGCCAGAGGCCGGCGGCGGCGATCAGGCGCAGGATGGCCATCGTGAAGACGACGACCGGCATCGCCTCGTTGAGCTCGAGCAGGGTGCTGGTCCGCGTCACGAGCGGGGCGTCGATGGCGAGCGTCGCAAGCGCCACACCGGCATCAAGCACCAGGAAGACAGCGATGACCGCGACACCCAGGGGTCGCTGCCGTGACCTGCTCGACGTCGGGGACATGCTGCCCTGAGCCTAGACCATCACTCGTTCGGTCCGTCGGCCAGGTCGAGCGGGCGGCCCACCGAGCGGCGCGCGGCCCAGGCCACGCGCAGGAAGTTGGTGACGTGGGCCAGCGGACGGATGTGGCTGCCCTGGTCTTCGTAGATGGTGGGGATGGGCACCCAATCGATGGCCAGGCCGGCCCGGATGGCCAGCGTGATCATCTCGACCTCGAACTCGAAGCCGGCCTCCTGGCTCTCGAGGAGCCGGGGCAGCAGCGGACGGGCGATGAGCCGGTAGCCCGACTGGTTGTCGGCGATGCGGCGGCCCACGGCCCACGAGAACGTCCACGTGCCCAGGTTGTTGGCGAGTCGTCGACTCAGGGGCATCCGGCTGAAGTCGCGTTGGCCGATGATGAGCGGGGCGTGCCTGCTCCGCCAGGCCTCGAGGAAAGCCGGGATGCAGGTCGGGTCGTGCTGGCCGTCGGCGTCGAGCGTCACGACCGCGGTCGAGCCGGCCTCCAGGGCGCGTTGGAACCCCGCTCGCAGCGCGGCGCCCTTGCCCTGGTTGGGCACCTGGCGCAGGACCTCGGCTCCGGCCGACTCGGCGGCGGTGGCGGTGTCGTCCGTGGAGCCGTCGTCCACGACCAGGACCGGCAGGTGGCGCGCCGTTTCCTCCACGACCCCGGCGATCGTCCGAGCCGCCTGGAAGGCGGGGATGACGGCGACGATGTCCTGCGTGGGGCCTGGCACGGGCTCAGCCTACGTAGCCGAAGGGCCGGATGCGGGGAGCGCGAGGAAGCCTCCGTCGTTCCAGCGCTCGAGCCAGGCAACGCCCTCGCCGACGGCCGCGATGACCGCCCGGACCTCGGCGGCATCGAGATCGCCCGGCCAACAGGCGCGCAGTCGCCCCGCAGAGTCCCACCCCGTGGCGTTCTGATCCCGTCCGAGGATCTCCAGTCCGGCCGCCACGCCCATCGCGTAGCGAGGCGTCGGTACGCCCTCCGCCAGCCCGAGCCGGATGAGGCCCACCAGCCGGTCGTCCCAGCCGAGCTTGCGGCGCGGGTCGCGAGCCGCCCGCTCCACGGTATCGGCGAGGTGCGGGTTGACCATGCGGGCCAGGAGATCGTCGGCGAAGGCCGCGTACCCATCGGCCGTGAAGAGGGGGTCGGTGCCCCCGAACCGCCGACGCAGCGTACGCCCAGACTCCTCCAGGAACGCCGCGCGCAGGAAGTCCATGGCGCCCGGCACCCGCTCCAGGTCGGCCACGCGTTCCAGGCCGAGCAGGGTCCCCAGGAAACCGGCCAGGGCGTGCGTGGCGTTGTGTCCCAGGAGCTTGGCGGCCTCGAAGGGAGCCAGGTCGTCCACCTCGCGGAGCACCGGGATGCCCGGGTGGAGTGCCCCCGGATCGCCAGCCGGATCGACGCGCGAGACCAGGATCCGGTCGAAGGCCTCGACGAGGAAGGCCTGTGGCATCGTCGGCGTGATCGTCGAGAGGCCCAGCGTCGCGATCTCGGCCGGGTCGTCGATGACGCCGCTCATCTTGCCGATGACGGTGTCCACGAAGCGCGCCCGGGCGATGACGGTGGCACGCGTCGTCGAGTCCAGCACCTCCAGCACCTCCAGCACGGCCGCCATGAGCTCGGCCGCGGCCTCGCGGTGGTTCTCGGCACAGAAGATGACGAGAGGCTGATCGACGCTGCGGCGCCGCAGCGCCTCGGCCAGGAGCCGGTGGGGGCTCCATGGCGCGGCGGTTCGATAGAAGGCGATGCTGGGCAGCGCCGTCGCCAGCTCGTCGGCCACGGCGATGGCCTCCACGACGGCCAGCCGCTGCCCCGGATCGGTGGAGTCGAGGACCTCGATGGGACCCACGTCCACCGCCTCGGTGCGGTCGGCGTGCGCGACGTTGAGGGTGAACCGGCCGCCGCCTGCCCGCAGGCCGGCCACCAGGTCGGCGCGGACGTCCACCACGAGCGGCGGCGCGTAGTTGCCCGTCCTGGCCGCCTCGTAGACGAAGAGGCCCGCCTGGATGGGCCCGAAGCCCAGGCCGACGAAGCGCCGCTCCCCGCTGAAGGTCATGGCCTCATCCGGCGGCCAGGAAGCGCCGCTCGTCGTCGCCATCCCAGCGCGGCACCGTGGCGATGTCAGCGCTGCGGCGATGCGGGTAGACCACCGCCTTGCCGGCCACCTCGCGCTGGCGAGCCATGCGCAGCAGCTCGGGGGCATGCTCGAGGTCGCCGACATGCGCGATGTGGGCGCCCGCGTCGATCTCGCCGGCGGCCATGAGCCGGAGCGTCTCGATGATGTCCCAGGGGCCGCCACCGGACGAGCCCGTGATGTTGACCTCCTGGTAGTGCACGAAGCGAGCGTCGATGGCAACGAGCTCGCTGCCGGGCGCCAGGCCGGCGAAGAGATCCAGCACGCCGTAGCGGGCCAGGGTGTGCTGTGCGGCCTCGACGACCTCCCGGTCGGCAGCCGTGACGATGACGTCGTCCGCGCCGCGCCCCTCGCTGAGGCGGTCGATGACCGACGCCAGGTCCGCCTGCGTCGTGTCCACGAGCTCCAGGTGCACCCCGAGTCGACGGGCACGCTCGCCGAAGGTGCGGCGCAGCCACTCGAGGCGGTCGGCCCGGCGAGCCGTGGCGATGATGACCCGCGGTCGGGCGGCCATGGCGATGTCCACGTGGATGCGGCCCATGGGCCCGGCGCCGATGACGACCACGACGCCGCCCGGCAGCAGACCGCTGCTCGCGAGGCGCGGCCGCGTGCGGTCGGGCTGCGTGAGGTGGACGTGGTGCGCGTGCGACGAGATGATGCAGCTGATGGGCTCGGCGATGGCAGCGTGGGCGGCCGGGCAGGGCAGCATCCGGGAGCGGCAGGAGGCAGCCGGCGGCCAGCACCTCCTCGCCGATGAGGACGTACTCCGCGAGCAGTCCCGGCAGCGTGTAGCCGACCGCGATCTTGGCCACGCCACGCCCCTGGTCGCGGTAGCGCTCGCGGTGCTGGATGGGGGCGATGTCCACGGCTGGCTGGACGGCCATGCGCTGGCCTGGCTCAAAGCGATCGCGCAGATCCGAGCCCACCTCCACGAGCGTCACGACGCCTTCATCGCCGACGATGACCGGGTGGGCAGCTGGATCCCAGCCGTGCATGAGCGGATGCGCCGGACCCTGGTCGAGCAGCTTGTTGACCGAGGTGCAGATGCCCGCCGCATCGACGCGCGCGAGCAACTGCCCGGGTCCGGGACGCGGCACCGGCACGCGCCGGACGGCCAGGTGAGCGGTGCCCGTGCCGTCGAGCACCGCGGCCCGCATCTCCGCGGGGATGGGGAGGCCGGCATCGCCGGGCAGGACGGCGCTCATCGGTCCAAGGTCATCGAAGGCCGCGTCATCGGTCGGGCGTCCCTGAGTCACGGCCGCGCGTCATCGGTCAGGCACCGTGAGGCCGGCCATGCGCCAGGGGAGGTCGCGGTCGGCCGGGCCAGCGAAGGTCCCGATGGTCGTCGTGGCGAGGGCACCGACGGCCGCCCCGAGCCGTGCCGCGTCCTCCGCCCCCAGCCCGTGGATCAGCCCCACGAGCACGCCGCCCGTGAAGGCGTCACCGGCGCCGGTCGTGTCGATGGTGGCCACGTGGAAGGCCGGGATGTGGCCCACGAAGTCATCGTGGTCGACCCAGGCGCCACGCGGACCGTCGGTCACGATGGCGAAGCGCACGCCGCGCTGGCGCAGCGCGGCCGCCGCCGCGGCCGGATCGCCGACCCCCGTGATCTCGGCCGCCTCGATGCGACTGGGGATGAAGAGGTCGAGGTGTGGCAGCGAGGGCAGGACGCGCTGCCAGCGCGCCGTCGAGTCGTGCACGACGTCCAGGCTGGTGTGGATGCCCCGGGCCCGCGCCCACGCGAAGAGCCCGGCCATGGGAGCGCCGTCCGGGTCGTCGAGGCCGGGCAGCACGAGCGCGCCCCCCACGTGCAGGAAGGGGCCGTCCATGCGCGCCTCGATGGCCTCCGCGGTCACGGCCGCGTCAGCCCCGATGTTGTGCAACATCGTGCGCTCGCCAGCCTTGTCCACGAGGACCATCGAGGTGGACGTCGGTTGGGGGGCGCCGATCCAGTCCACGTGCAGGTGCGGCGCCGGGACCGTCTCGCGGAACGATCGCCCGAAGATGTCGTCCCCGGTCGGGATGATGAGCTTCGTCTCCACGCCCATGCCAGCCAGGACCCGCCCCGTACGCAGGGCCGGGCCGCCCTCCGCTGTCGAGAACGTGTCCACGAGGCCCAGCACGCCGATGGGCAGGCTGTCGGCCGTCGTCTTGGCCAGGATGTCGAAGACCGCGCTGCCCGCGCACGTGACCGCGATGTCCGTCATGGAAGCCATGGTAGTCAGGTCTGGGGTCGCTCGGTCGGGCCGCTGCGGCGCCCGCGGGCCACCGACCTCAGGGCAAGCCGCTCAGTCGATCATGATGGCGTCCGGGGCAGGCAGGCCGGTGGCCGTGGCCAGGGTCGCGGGCAGCCGGCGGTTGAGCGCGAAATCGCGCATGGCCACTGCGCCGGAAAGGTTGTAGACCTCCCGGAAACCGTGCTGGGCCAGGATCCGCGTGCCCAGGTAGGAGCGCATCCCGGAGCGGCAGGCCACGACGGTCGGCTGCTCGGGATCGAGCTCGTGAAGCCGGTCCCGCAGCGCGTTGAGGGGGATGTGGACCGCGTGCGGCGCGCCGGCGATGGGCAGCATCCGTACCTCGCGCGCCTCGCGCACGTCGACCACCTGGTAGGCCGACAGGTCGGCATCGGGGGCCAGGATCCGGGCCAGGCCGTCGAGGTCGTTCTGGGCGGTGAAGGCAGCCATGTGCAGGGGGTCCTTGGCGGAGCCGAAGGGCGGCGCGTAGGCCAGGTCCAGCTCGGCCAGGTCGTGGACGGTACCCCGGAAGTGGAGCAGCGTGGCTGCCACGTCGAGTCGCTTGTCCACGCCCGCGCCGCCCACCGCCTGGACCCCCAGCACGCGACCACTGTCGGCCGCATAGACGAGCTTGAGGACCAGCGTCTGCGCCCCGGGGTAGTAGCTGGCGTGGTGGTTGGCGACCACGTGCACGGCCCGCGCCTCGAAGCCGGCCGCCAGCGCCGAGCGCAGGGAAAGACCTGTGAGGCCGGCCGAGCAGCCGAAGCAGCGCATCACCGACGTGCCCCAGGCTGCCGGGGCCGGCCGCGACGATCCGGTGGCGGCGTGCTCGCCGGCCAGGCGGCCCGTGCGGTTGGCAGGACCGGCCAGCGGCAGTCGCATGCGGGCCCCGGTCACCCCGAAGGCGTACTCGGCCGCGTCCCCGACCGCGTAGATGTCCGGGTCGGAGGTGCGCATCCACTCGTCCGTGGCGATGCCGCCGCTGGCCCCGATGGCCAGTCCGGCCTCCTGCGCCAGGCTGGTGTTGGGCCGCACGCCCACGCCCAGCAGGACGATGTCAGCCGGCAGGTGCGTGCCATCGGAGAGGCGAACGCCGAGCACCGCTCCGTCTCGTTCCTCGATGCCGGCCAGGCCGCGACCCAGCTCCAAACGCAGGCCGTGGTACTCGAGCTGGCGATGCAGCGGCTCGGCCATCTCGGGGTCCAGCAGCGGCATGACCTGCGGCTGCATCTCCACGAGTGCCACCTCCAGGCCGCGGCGGTGGAACTGTTCGGCGGTCTCCAGGCCCACGTAGCCGCCGCCCACGACGACGGCCCGTCGCACGCGGGGCAGGGCCTCCGCGATGCGGTCGGCATCGTCGAGGGTGCGCAGCGTGAACACGCCGCGCGCCGTCGTGCCCGGGATGGGCGGCACCAGGGGACTGGCGCCCGGCGCCAGGATGAGCTTGTCGTAGCGCTCCTCGTAGCGGCGGCCGGCGTCGAGGTCGTGCACGCTGATGGTGCGAGCGGCGCGGTCGATCGACACGACCTCGTGTCGCGTGCGGACCTCGATGCGGAAGCGCCGCTCGAAGAGCGCCGGCCTCGCGATGAGGAGCCGCTCGCGATCGGTGATCTCACCACCCAGGTAGTAGGGCAGACCGCAGTTGGCGAAGGAGACGTAGGCGTCCTTCTCGAGGATGACGATGCGGGCCCGCTCGTTCATGCGTCGGGCCCGGGCTGCCGCAGATGCACCGCCGGCCACCCCGCCGACGATGAGGATGGTCGGGGCCGTCTGGGCGGCTGGATCCATGGGTGGGGCTCCTCGTGACTGGCAGGTCTCCGGTCGTGGCTGGCGGCGCACCCGGGGGAGAGGTCCGCGACCCTGCGAGGGTACCCTTGCGCGACGGTCTCCAACGGGAGCCTCTGTCAGCGCAGGGAGATGAGCATGCTGGTCTACAGCGATTTCACGGCCGAAGAGCAGTACCTGCTGCGCCGCAGCCTTCTCGCGGCGGCGGTCGCCGTCTCCGCCGCCAGCCCGGGGAGGGAGGAGGAGACGGTCAGCGAAGGGTTCGCGGCCGCGACCTTCATCCTGGAGCGGCGCGACGACTACGTGCGCTCGCCGCTCATCACCTCCGTCATCGCCTGGCTCCAGGAGCAGGCCGATCGCGAGCAGGCCTTTCCGGACTTCGTGAAGGCGGCCAAGGCCCCCGGTGCGCAGGGGGAGGCCATGGAGACGCTGCGCGGCGTGGCCGCTCTGCTCGAGGCCCGCGTGGAACCCGCGGAGGCTGCCGCCTACAAGGGCTGGCTGATGAGTATCGCCACCGCGGTCGCCGGGGCCGGCAAGGAGGACCAGGGGTTCCTGGGGAGGGGCGGCGTGGCAGTCAACGACAGGGAGCGCCAGGTGCTCGCGGGGATCGCGGCCACGCTGGGTGTCGAGTCAGGGTCGCCCACGCCGGCAGCGTAGTCTCGGCGCGGGCGACCGGGGTCGATCGACCCGGTTGGGTCAGGGTCTGTACTGCCACTCCACGAGCAGGAAGCAGCCCTCGTCCTCCGTGGCCGTCCTGGCCGCACCACCGCTCGCCAGCGGCGGGTCGAACAACAGGGTGTGGTCCCCGCCACTCCCGCAGCGCAGCGCGCCGGTCTGCTTGGTCCGGATGGCGATGCGGTCGCCCTTGGCCACGGTGAAGCTGGTGGCGATCGACTCGACCTGGTACACGAAGTCGTCCTCGTCTCCGCAGCCCTGCGGGTCACCCTGGTAGTTGACGACCGGCCCGTTCCTGACGGCGCGGAAGGTGTCCGTGCCGGGGACCTGCCGGACGACCTGCACCCGGAAGGATCCCGGCGTGCAGGAGATGATGCGGACCTTGCCGATCGTGCCGGCCTTGGGGGCCTTGTGTCCGCCAGCCGGCCGGCCGTAGGCCTCGTTCATGACCCACGTGCACGTGGGGTGCGGATCAACGTCGTTGGGCTCGTCACACCACAGCGCCGGCTGCGGTTGCGTGTCCGGGGTGAGCTTGGCCCCGAACCGCACCGGCGCGGCGCTGGCGGTCAACGCCAGCGACAGCGCCAGCCACCCCCCGATGACCGTGGCCAGGAACCCGATGCGAACCTTCTTGGGCATCCCATCACACCTTTCGCCCCCAGGTGCCGACCCGGGTGGTCGGGTACGAGGCATGATGAATGCCTAGTGGCTTGGTACGCAATACCGTCAGCCGCCCGAGACCCAGCCCACCAGTTGCGACCACAGGCGCGCATAGCCCTGCCACTCCACGAACGGCGGCGGGCACCAGTGCGGGCCGCAGTCGGACGTGAAGGCCACGGCCCGGCCCTGGCCGTGCGTGCCAGCCACGATGAGTGGATCGTCCCCGACGCTCACGACGACGTCCGCCCCGTCGCGGGCGTGGACCCGGTTGTAGCCCAGGAGCGCCGGCCAGGTCCCGCCCAGGCCGGTCACGATGGCGTGGCCCGGCAGGCGCACAGCGGGCTCCACGCCGGAGGGCACCTCCACGCGGTCGTCGGTGAGCTGCATGGTCACGGGCAAGGCCGCCTCCACGGGCGTGCCCGCCCAGCGAGCCCGGCCGTCGATGCCCTGGAAGGTCAGGTAGCCGCCGATCATGACCAGCCCGCCGCCCCGCTCCACGTAGTCGCGGATGGCAGCTGGACGGTCCGGCATGGGCACCGACCGCTCGAAGGTGTCAGGGTGCAGCAGCAGCGTGTTGGCCCCGATGTCACTCAGGATTATCGCTGCGTAGCCCGCCAGATCGCCGGGCGTGCCCGGGAACTCGGCCGCGGCCACGTGGTTGGGCAGGTAGACGACCTCGAAGCCGGCCGCCTCCAGGGCCGACCGCAAGGGGCCCACCCCCTCGTGGTACGAGGTGGTCGTGAAGGCGTCGAAGCCTTTCTGGTGGATGCTGTGAGTGACCCATGACTCACCCGCGATGAGCACTCGGCGGGAACCGCCCATGAACCTTCCTCCTCTCAGCCGGGCGCTGCCGGCAAGTCAGCCCGTGGCCGCCAGCAGGAGTCCCAGCAGGGCCGTGACCAGCGAGCCTCCCACCAGCCAGCCAGCACGGGCTCGAGTGCGGCCAGTGCCGTGCTCGCGCCACAGGGCGACGCCGAACGCCACCGGCACGGCCGCCAGTGCGGCGACCGCGAGCAGGATGTGCAGCGGCGTAGACGGCCGCAGGCCCGTGATGAGCAGCAGCCCGCCGATGAAGATGGCGGCCAGGACGATCAAACCGAGGGCGACCGCAAGGATCTCCGCGATGCGGGCCGCTGCCGCCCCCCAGCGCCGCTCGTGGCCGACCCAGGCGACGGCTGCCACCGCGGCCACCACGACCGCCGCCACGACCGCCAGGAAGCCAAGGGCCCCATGGAACCCGCTCACCGCCTCACCACTCCCCTCACCTGCCGTTGGCCCGCGTCACTCGTGACGCCCCGATGATGACGGCCGCGGCGGCGTCTGTCCGCCGTCCACCCGTCGCACGCTGGATCGAGACGTCGTGTTCTAGAAAAGAAGATGGTGAGGTATCCTTCTGCCATGGCCCTCAGCATCAAGAGCGATGAGGCCGATCGGTTGGCACGCGAACTCGCGACGATCACCGGCGAGAGCCTCACGGAAGCCGTCACCCTCGCCCTGCAGGAGCGCTTGGAGCGCCAGCGCGCCGCGAACGTGGCCGTGGCCGTGCGGCGCATCCTGCGCCTGACGGAGGAGGTCCGGTCGCTGCCCGTGCTGGACGACCGGGACCACGCGGCCATCATCGGCTACGGGGACCAGGGACTGCCCGCGTGAGGGGTCTCGTCCTGGACACCTCGGCGGCCATGGCCATCCTCACCGCTGGACCCGGTCACGAGGCGCTGGCCACCAGCCTCGCCTCCGCGGAGAGGCGCCTGGTCTCGGCGGGGACGCTCATCGAGCTGGGCATCGTCCTGGAGGCTCGCGTGGGACCGGCGGCCGGGGGCATCATCGAGCGCTTCCTGCGGGATGGCGGGGTCGAGGTGGTGGCGGTCGACCGCGTCGCTGTCGACCGGGCCGTGGAGGGCTGGCGCCGTTTCGGACGCGGCCGGCACCCCGCCGCGCTGAACCTCGGGGACCTGTTCGCCTACGCCCTGGCGGTCTCGACCGATGGGACGGTGCTCTGCACGGGTACCGACTTCGCCAGGACGGACGTGGCGGTGGTCCAGCCACCCCCCTGAGGCCGTGCGCGGGTGGGTGGTCTGCGCGGGTGGCTCGTGTGCGGGCGAGGTGGTGCGCGGGCCCGCCGCAGCCGCAGGTCGGGCCGGATGGCTCCCGCACCGGCATCCCCCATGGCCCTTGGGTGTGGACCATGGCGGACCGACGCTGACGACCACACGGGGTCCAGGGAACGCTCCGGGCTCACTGGCCGCGCGGAGCGCGGCAGGCCCCGCACCGGCAGGCCAGCGCGTGAGCCACGGGAGGCTGACCATGCGGAGATCACTCCGACCCTTGATCGGGATATGTGTCCTCATGCTCGTCGGCGGGGCCAGCGTGGCCACCGCCCAGGAGACGGAAGACACGACGGCGGCCGCGGAGCCGGTCGTCGTTTCCGGGACGCTCGAGTGCCTCGGGGAAGTGCCGGCGGACCAGGCGGCCAGCGCGGACGAGTCCCCCGCCACGGACGTGGTGAACGTCCACCGCTGGCAGGCCAGCGACACACGCCTGGGCGGCGAAGCCACCTACACCGGCCAGTGGCAGCTCTACGAGCCTCCGGCCGAGGACGGAAGCTCCAGCGGGGACGCGGCGGTCTACGAGATCGTCAATGACGGCGGACGCTGGCTCTGCGAGGCCTCCCGGGCGATGGCGCCGGGCGACGCACCGGGCGCCCACACCCTCGTCTTCGACGGTGAGGGTGACTACGAGGGCATGACCGCCTACCTGGATGTCGACTGGAGCCAGACACCGTATGCCTTCACAGGTGTGATCCTGCCCGGCGAGGCGCCTCCGTACGCGGAGCCGCAGGGCTGACTCCGGGTCCGGCACGGCCCGGACAGCCACCCGACCACGGAGACTCGTGGCCCGGCAGCACGCCGGGCCACGTTCCATGTGTGGCCCGGCAGCAGGCCGGGCCACGTTCCATGTGCGGAGCGGGCCACTCTTCCCGCAGGCATGTGACGAGCGGCCTGCACCGAAAAGTATCAGTCCGTCATAATCACTTAATTCTCGGGCTCCCCCGAGCGAGAGGCACACCAGGGAAGGGACCATCCATGGCATCACGGCTACGGATCACCGGAGTCGGACTCATCATCGTCGGCATCGTGGCACTCCTCGCCGCCGGCTATGCCTACATGCAAGTGCAGGCTGGGCAGGACGCGCTCAACGGGTTCAGCGCCGCGCAGAACGTGACGCTCTCGTACAACGAGGACGGCGACCTCATCGACCGCGGCTCGACCGAAGAGGCCGCGGCCATCCTGGCGCTCCTGGAGGACACGTGGCAGTGGCCGGTCAACGAGGGTGACCTGAACCCTGACGACCGAGTCACCAATACCGCGACCGAGTACATGTACCAGATGGCCACCATCGCCCACCACACGCTGACCGGGACACAGACCGTCGTGCTGACGGAGCCCGTCGAGTGGGATGGCGACGGCGACGGTACCGTGGCCGCCGACGCGCCGACCGTGGCGCCCGGAGAGTGGGATCCCTCGACCGCGGGCCAGGACGCCATCTTCGCGGCCGGTGTCTACGAGGTCCCGGTGGCCGGCCGCTACTGGACCGGCTTCAACCGCCTGCACCCGCTCGACGGTCCCGCCCGAGAGCAAGCCTGGAACGGAACCGTCCATGGGCTCTTCGCCGAGCTCGGCGTGGGCGCCACCACGCATTCCAGCCTGCAGCTGGCGATCGGCGTGGCTGCCATCACGGCCCTCATGGGCCTCGGTTTCATCGTCGGAGGCGCCGGCCTTCTCTGGACCGGCATGGCCAAGAAGCGCGAGGAGACGGCGACCGTCGCCTGACCCCGCAAGGCGGCGCCAGTCGGCGCGGCCAGACCTCAGCATCCACCCAGGAACACCCGGGCGACCCCCTCGCCCGGGTGTTCGGCGTCCCGGCGGGCGCGCCATCCGGCCACCGTGGTCGGGCAGGCATACTGTGGCCGCTCACACCACCGGATGACCCAAGGAGATCGAAGCCCCGTGGAACCCCGCGCCCCTGACGCCTCCCTCGCGGAGCTCGATCCGGCCCTGCAGCTGCCACAGCAGCGCAAGCTGGAGATCCTCCTCGGCGTCCTGCTGGTGACCTTCCTGTCCGCCTTGGACCAGACCATCGTGGGTGTGGCCCTGCCCCGCATCGTGGGCGAGCTGGGCGGCACGAACGAGCTCTACACCTGGGTCATCACCAGCTACCTGCTGACGGCGACCATCACGGGCGTCTTCTACGGCAAGCTCTCGGACATCTACGGGCGCCGGCTCATGCTGCTCTTCGGCGTCTGTGTCTTCCTGCTGGGCTCGTTCCTGTCGGCCCTCTCGTGGTCGATGGAGAGCCTCATCCTCTTCCGAGGCATCCAGGGTGTCGGGGCCGGGGCCATCTTCCCCATCTCGCTGGCCATCATCGGCGACCTCTTCACGCCCCGCGAGCGCGGCCGCTACCAGGGCCTCTTCGGTGCCGTGTTCGGCGTGGCGTCCATCATCGGACCATTGCTGGGCGGCTGGCTGACGGACAACCTCAGCTGGCACTGGATCTTCCTGGTCAACCTGCCCATCGGCGCCGTAACGCTCTACATCGTCTACCGCTACCTGCCCTCGGTCCACGGCGAGCCCCCGACCCGCGACCTCGACTATCTGGGCGGGCTCGTGTTCGCCGTCGGCGTCGTCTTCCTCCTCCTGGGCCTGACCAACAAGCAGACGGCCGATTGGACCGACGTCTCGGTGGGCGGCTTCCTGCTCATCGCTGCGATCCTCACCCCGGTGTTCCTGTTCATCGAATTGCGCGCCGCGGAGCCCATCGTGCCGCTGGAGCTCTTTCGCAACCGCAATTACGCGGTCACCATCCTGGCCACCTTCCTGGCCGCCATCGGCTTCTTCGGCGCCGTCATCTTCCTGCCCCGCTGGTTCCAGTTCGTGGAGGGCGTCAGTCCCACCGAGTCGGGCCTGCAGATCCTGCCTCTGCTGGCCGGCGTCATCATCAGCTCCATCGTGGCCGGTGCCCTGGTCAGCCGCAGCGGCACGTTCAAGTGGATCCTGAGCGGGGCCTTGGCCATCATGTCGGTGGGCATCCTGCTCTTCACCGGCCTCGGCGCACGCACGGACCTGCCGCTGCTGTGGGGCTGGATGTTCCTGGCCGGCCTGGGGGTGGGTCCGACACTGTCCGTCTTCACCATCGTCATCCAGGCATCCGTGCCCTTCAGCCGGCTGGGCGTCGCGACCGGCAACCTCGTCTTCTTCCGCCAGATCGGCGGCTCGGTCGGCCTGGCCGTGGTGGGTACGATCTTCGCCCAGCAGTTCGCCTCCCGGCTGCAGCCATCGCTGGTGGAGGCCGGTGTGCCGGCCCAGCAGGCCGCGATGGTGGCCGACATGGCCGCGACGGGCAGCGACCTGACGCAGGTGGGTGGCATGAGCCTGCCCGACCAGCTGGCCCAGGTGCCGCCGCTGGAAGGCATCGTCGACCAGGTCGTGGCCGGCATCTACCAGGCCTTCTCACAGGCCGTCGGCGACACCTTCTGGGTCGGATTTGCGGCGACCCTCGTGGCCCTGGTCGTGGTGACCATCGGCCTGCGCGACGCGCCGCTCCTTGGCCGCGGCGAGACCGCCGGACCGGCTGAAGAGCTCGCCGCAGAGGTCCTGCCCCAGGCCTTCGGCTGACCCGCTTCGGGCCGAACGCCCCATCCACGCCAGGGCCGCATGGCCGTGTCGTCACGTCGGCATAGGTAAGACATTACGTATCATGAAGCGGAGTCAGCGCCAGGGATCAAGGACGGACGTGGCAGCACCGGCCACGGGTGGGGCGATGGGCGTCGACCCGCTCACCGGGACGCGCGCGCAGCTCTTCGGCTCCGCCTTCGTGCTCGTCCAGCACCTTGGCCGGCGCATGGACAGGCTGCTGGCACCGCTGGGCGTGACGACACGTCAGTGGCTGCTGCTGGCCGTGCTCTCGCGCTCGGACCGGCCGCTCTCCCTGACCGAGGCGGCGGCACGCTACGGCAGCTCGCGTCAGAACGTCAAGTCGATCGCCGTGGGCCTGCAGCGCGCTGGCTACCTGCGCCTGGAGCCCGACCCGACCGATGCCCGCACGATCCGGCTCCACCTACGCGAGGCGGTCCGACGCTTTGACGAGCCGGCAGCGGCCGCACAGGGCAGCGCCTTCCTGGCGGAGGTCTTCGGCGGGCTGGGCGCGGACGACCTGGGCGCCCTGGACCGGCTCATGCGCCGCTGGCTCACATCGGCCGCGGGTGAGGCCGCGGCAGCACTCGGGCTTGGCGCGGACGCCTCGAACCACGTCACGTCGAACCCCACCACCGATCCCCCTACCACCACCTGACCAGCAATACGCACGGAGGTCCCTGATGCGCCCGATGTCCACCACCCTGAGCCGCACGGCCGCCGTCCTCGGGACGCTCGTCGGGCTCCTTGCCATCGTGGCCGCCGGCGCCGGCGTCTTCCTGCGCGGCGACCTGGCCACCATCTCGTTCACGACCGTGCGCGGCGAGATCGTGGACACCGTCAGCCACGGTCTCTACCGCTTCAATGGGCTGACGGTGGCCTCGGAGGGCGTGGGCTGGGACATCGTGACGCTCTTCTTCGTCACGCCGGCCCTGCTGCTGGTCATGCCAGGCGTCTGGCGCGGCGGGCTGCGTGCCCGACTCGCCGCCACGGGCCTGCTGGCCTACTTCGCCTACCAGTACCTCGAGTACGCCATGTTCCTAGCCTACGGACCGCTCTTCCTCATCTATGTGGCCATCTTCGCGCTGGCGCTCAGCGGCCTGGCGGTGCTGGCCGGCACCTTTGACCTGGCGGCCGTGGCGGGTTCCTTCACGGACCGCTTCCCCCGCCGCGCCGTCGTCGGCCTGAGCGCCTTCATGGCCCTGTTGCTGGGCGGGATGTGGCTGCCCATGATCCTGGCCAGCTGGGACCAGGCTGTGGTGGAGCCGCTGGACGGCGCCACGACGCTCGTCGTGCAAGCCCTGGACCTTGGCCTGCTGGTGCCGCTGGGGATCTTCACGGCCGTCCTGGTATGGCAGCGCCTCAGTGCCGGCTACGTGCTGGCGTCGCTGGTGGTGGTCAAGGCCGTGGCCATGCCAGCCGCCATCGTGGCCATGCTCGTCGTGGAGGCCGCGGCCACCGGCGAGGTGGCCGTCGCGCCGATGGCCCTGTTCGCCGCGACCGCCATGGCTGCCGCGGCCATCGGCTGGCGGGTGTACGGCAGCATCCGGCCCGCACCGACCACGGGACCCGCCGCGCTCGCCGGGCCCCTCGGCGCCGCCGCGGAGGCCTGACGGGCGACCGGGGCTCGCCTCGGCGGACCATCGGGACCCGGCTTCGCGACGGCGTCGCGTGCATGCGGCATCATGCGCAGATGCTGTCGCCCTCTCGCTCATCGGCCCTCACGGCCCCCTCACGGAGGCCCTGATGGACGTCTCCCTGGTCACGTTCCTTTATGGCGTGGCGGCCATCGTGGGCATCGTCACGCTCATCTGGCTGGCCGTCATGTTCGGCGTCTCACGCGTCTCGGAGCCGATGCGCTACGGCTTCCAGGGGATCCGTGAGCGTTTCACACGCTACGCCATCGCAGCCGCCTGGGTCCCGGCCATGCTGGCCATGGCAGGCAGCCTCTACTACTCGGAGATCGCGCACTACCAGCCCTGCACGCTGTGCTGGTACCAACGCATCGCCATGTACCCGCTGGTGCTCATCCTGGGCATCGCGGCCTGGCGCCGCGACTTGGGCGTGCGCGTCTACGCCATCCCACTGGCCGCGGTGGGCGCCGTCATCTCCGCCTACCACTACCTGCTCGAGTGGTTCCCGGCCCTGGACACTGGCGCCTGCACCGTGGGCATCCCCTGCACGCAGGTCTGGTTCCGTCAGTTCGGCTTCGTGAGCATGCCCCTGCTGGCGCTGATCGCCTTCCTGCTCGTCATCGCCCTCCTGTCGCTGGCCGTCCGGCGCGACGAGGACGGTGAGCCGATCTAGGTCGCTCTGAACGGCCGTCATCGAATTGTCGACGATGGCTTCCTACACTGGACGCGCCGTGTCACCGATACGGCGAGCCTGACTCATCCATCTGATCCGGAGGACGTCGTGCCGCGCGACCTGGTCCCTGACGACCGCCACCTCGTGGTCCATGACCGCGCCGGTGCCCGGCTGCCCTTCTCGCGGGGCATCATGGCGACCAGCCTCCTGGCCACGGGCATGGCCACGGCCGAGGCCTACCGCATCGCGACGCTGCTCTACGAGGCGCTCCGGGCGGGCGGCACGCAGGAGATCGAGGCGGATGAGCTGGTGGCGCTGGTGCACACGCTGCTCGCTGAGCAGGTCGACGCGACGATCGCAGCGCGCTGGCTTGCCTGGCGCCACGTCAAGCGCGTTCGTCGACCCATCGTCATCTCCATCTGCGGCGCGCCTGGGGTCGGCAAGTCCACGATCGCGACTCGCCTGGCGGTACGCCTGGGGATCACGCGCATCGTGACCACCGACACCATCCGCGAGGTCCTGCGCACGGTCATCCCGGACGCCGTGCTGCCCGAGCTGCACGCCTCGTCCTACGAGCTGGTAAGCCTTGATGCGGCGATGCCATTCGCCGGTTTCGACCGGCAGAGTGCCGCCGTGGCAGCTGCGACCACCGCGGTCGTGGCCCGGCTGTGCACCGAGCAACGCTCCACGGTGGTGGAAGGGATCCATGTCGCGCCGGGGCAGATCTCGCGCCTGGCCGCGGGACACCCGACCATGCCGGTCATCATCGAGCGCCTCATCATCGAACCTGACGAGGACATCCATCGCGAGCGCCTGCTGCACCGCTCGCACGCGGAGCCCCTGCGCCGTGGCGCGCTCGGCCTCGCGGAGTTCCCCACCATCCGGGCGATCCAGGACCACCTCGTCGAGCAGGCTGTGGCCTGCGAGGTGCCCATCATCAGTCCGACCGGCCTGGCCGATCTGACCCAGTCGATCGTGGATGAGATCGTCCGGCTGACCGCCGAGGACGACGATGCGGCTTGATGACCGGCTCGTGGTGCTGGACGTGCACGGCGTCGTCTTCAGCAACCCCCTGGTGCCCTACCTCGCGGAGATAGCCGAGCACTACGGCCGGGAGGGCTCCGAGGTCCTGGAGGCGTGGTCGACTCGACTCCGCCGTCCCTTCTGGCTCGGCCAGCTGGGTGAAGTAGAGCTGTGGACGAGCCTCTTCCCAGGCTGTGACCCCGTGGCAGTCTCGGCCGAGCTTGAAGAGCGCTATGAGGCGGGTCCGCTCTTCCACAGGCTGGACGCCATCAGTGATCCCATCTGGCTGCTCAGCAACCATCGCAGCGAGTGGCTGATGCCGCGCCTCGCCCGGTTTGGCCTGGAGGGTCGATTCGAGCGGGTGTACGTCTCCGACACCATCGGCTTCGTCAAGCCTGAGCCGGGGGCGTTCCACTTCGTGCGTGAGCTCGCCGGCGAGCGGACCATCCGCTACCTCGACGACAAGCCGGCGAATGTGAACGTGGCCGCCACGGTCTTCGACGAGGTGCTCGGGCTCGAGCAGGCCAATCGGCTCAGCAGCGCCTCAGTCGCCTAGCCTGGTCAGCCTGGGCATGGCCTCACGCGCATCCTGGGCGTCGCGGCTTGCAGATGGGCCCTGGGTGTGCGCCGTACGCCGTCCCGCTGCCCTGCCGCCGGCCATCCGGCACGAGGCCGACGAGGAAGGATCGGCCTAGGCTCCGCCGCCGGAGGGCTCGCTGCGGGCCCACACTGCGGCGTGGTCGATGATGTACTGCCGCAGCGTCGTGGCCGGCCGGCCGAGCAGGCGCTCGACCGTGTCGGTGACGGGCTCGGCGTCCCCGCGCCGCAGGCCCACGTGGAGGATGGTCTGGACGACCGCCTGCGGGACGACCAGGCCCTGCCGGCGCAGGTGGCGCAGGTAGCCGGCGGCGGAGGCCGGCTCGTAGCGGATGGGGCGGCCCAGGATCTCGGTCAGGAGGGCCGCCACCTCGTCGATGGTGAGCGCCTGCGGACCTGTGAGGTGGTACGCCTGCGAGCGGTGGCCGTCCTCGGTCAAGGTCAGGGCCGCCACGGCGCCGATGTCGCGGGCGTCGATGAAGGCCACCCGGCCCGAGCCGGCCGGGATGTAGATGCGGTCCGCCTCGACGATGTCTCGCCGATACGGCCCGCCGATGTTCTGGGCGAAGAAGCCGGGGCGCAGGATCGTCCAGCCGAGACCGGACTTGAAGAGGTGCTGCTCCACCCGGTGGTGGGGCACGATGCGGTTGGACTCCGCCCCGGCCACGGACGAGAAGACGACCTGCTCCACGGCCGCGCTGGCCGCCGAATCCAGGAAGCGGTTCAGCGTGGGACCCACGCGACTGATGGCCGGTGGGCGGATGAGGAAGACCCGCCCCGCCCCGGCCAGGACCGGACCGAAGGTGCCAGGGTCGGCGAAGTCCAGCCTGGCGGCCTCCACGTCATCTCCGAAGCGCCGCCGCAGGGCATCGGGGTCGACGTCCGCCGCGCGGACCTGGGCGCCACGCGCCTTCAGCTCGGCCACGACTGCCGAGCCCACGTTGCCCAGCGCGCCCGTGACGACGACCCTGTCCATCCGACCTCCGTCCTGCCTGTGCTGATGCCCCGGCTGGAGCCTACCCGGTCTCGGGACGAACGCGTGGGCAGCATGCGCCAGACGGCCGACTCCATCGGCGTCCGCTAGGCTTTCGGGCGTGGTGAGCCCCGACCGCCGAGTGCTGCATCTGCCGTTGCTGGCGGTGATCCTGGCGGCCATGGTCATCGGCGTGCTGGCCGGCCTGGCCCGCATCGGCTGGTCCGTGCCGAGCGTGGGCATGGAGCGCGCCGGCCTGCACGGGCCCATCCTCATCGCCGGCGTCTTCGGCACGCTCATCGCCCTCGAGCGCGCCATCGCCCTGCGCACTGTCACGGGCCGCGGCTGGACCTGGGCTGACGTGGCCCCCATCCTGGGCGGTGCGGGCACCATCGTGCTGCTGGCCACGGGCGCCACGGTCGCAGCGCAGCTGCTCCTGGCCGGCGGCGCCATCGCGCTGCTCGCCGTGCACGTGGACATGCTGCGGCGCCACCCCACCCTGGACATCGCGGTCATGGGCATCGGCGCCGCCTTCCTGGTGCTCGCGGACGTGGCCTGGCTCGGCGGGCGGGCGGTGGCCCTGCTGACCCCGTGGTGGGTGGCGTTCCTGGTCCTGACCATCACCGGGGAACGCGTGGAGCTGGCGCGCATCCGCTTCCAGGGATCCACGGGCCGGCCGCTCTTCGCGGGCGCCGTGGGCCTCTACGTGGCCGCCCTGCTGGCCATGCTCATCGACGCACCGCTGGGTGTCCGGCTCTCCGGCCTGGGCCTGCTGGCCATCACCGCCTGGCTGCTGCGCCACGACGTGGCCTGGAAGACCATCCGCAAGCCGGGCTTCCCGCGCTACTCGGCGGCCTGCCTGCTGACCGGCTACGTGTGGCTGGGCGTGGCCGGGCTCATCCTCGTGGCCACACCGCAGCTGTGGGCCGGCCTCACCTACGACGCCTTCCTGCACGCGGTGCTGCTGGGCTTCGTCTTCTCCATGATCTTCGCCCACGCGCCCTTCATCGTGCCAGGTATCGTGGGCCGCCGGGTGGGCTACAGCGTGCTCGCCTGGGTGCCGCTCGTGCTGCTCCACGTGTCGGTGGCAGCGCGTGTCATCGGTGACTTGCTGCCCAGCCAGGACCTGCGGCACGCGGCGGGACTGCTCTCGGCCATCGCCATCCTGCTCTACGGCGTCGTGCTGGTCCTCGGCCTCGTACGCGGCCCGGATCCGGTTCCGCGCGCACGTCCCGCTGCTTCGGCGAAGCCCGGCTGAGGATCCGTGGACCTCGGCGGGCCCCTCGGAGGGCTTCCTCGGCGGGCTCCCTCGGCGGCCACTGCTCGCTCCGTCTGCGGACTCCATCGGCGGGCTCCCCGCGGCGGCCACTGCGATGGACCATGGCATCGCCGGTCTCACGTCCGTCGTCACGCGGGCACCTGTGCTGCCCTGACGCCTGAGGTCAGTATCGGCCGAGATGCCCTCCCGGCCCACCGTCCAGGATGGCCGAGACGCGCCTTGGATGGCCGTTTGTGACCTGTGGTGTATGGCGCGAACAGGGAACAGCCGCCGGCGGAGGAGGATGACGCCCAACCTCGGTCGATACTGACTTCAGAGGATAGAGCGGCCAAGGGTCCGGCTCGGCGGAGCTGAGCGCAGCGGGCCCAGAGCCCGGCTCGCGGAGCTGAGCGTCGCGGCCAAGGGCCCGGCTCGCGGTCTACCCCAACGCCCGGATGGCCGCCTCGATGACCTCCGGCGTGGGTAGCGGCCCATCCCCGTGGCAGCGCTTGAATTTGCGGCCGCTGCCGCAGGAGCAGTCCTCGTTGCGGCCACGGTCGGCGTCCTCGGCCGCGTAGAGGCGCATGATCTCCGCGGCCGGCTTGCGGTTGCGCAGGAGCGACTCCATGTGCCGCATCGGCCGGGTCACGTGGCCGAAGAAGGCCTTGAAGCCCGGCGCACAGGTAGTTCAGCCCGGGCTCGCCGTAGGGGTCATCTCGGAAGCGGTCCTTGGGGCAGCCGCCGTGGCACGCGAAGCGCACGTCGCACTCGCGGCAGAAGCGCGGCAGTCGGTCCCGCTTGTCCAGGCCGAAGCGGCGCTGCTGCGGCGATGCCACCAGGTCCAGCATGTGCGTCTCGGCGATGTTGCCCAGTCGGTAGCCCGGCTCCACGAAGTGGTCGCAGCTGTAGAGGTCGCCGTTGTGCTCCATGGCCAGCGCCCCGCCGCAGGTCTCGCTGTGGATGCAGAGGCTGGGCGGGGCACCCACGAAGTTGCCCAGGGCCACGTCGAACATCTGCACGAAGACAGTGCCCACGTCGCGGCGCACCCACTCCTCGAAGACATCGATGAGGAAGCGGCCCCACTGCTCCGGCCCGATGGAGCGCGAGGTGACCAGGGAACCGCTCTGGGTGTACAGCGGCCGACCTTTGACCCGGCTGCCCCATCCCGCCTCGGCGATCGTGATGAGCTCCGGCGTGGTGCGCTCGACGATGGGGATGAACTGGATGAAGCGCGCCCCGACCTCGTCGCGGAAGTAGCGATAGACCTCGCGACCGCGGTCACCGTTGAGGGCATGGACCGTGCAGAGGATGTTGGACTCGGCTCCGGCCGCCTCCAGCAGCCGGGCCGCCCGCAGGACCTTCGCGTGCGTCGGCGCGCCGCCCTTGTCCACGCGCTGGGCATCGTGGATCTCCGGCGGGCCATCCATGGAGAGGCCGACCAGGAAGCCGTGCTCCGCGAAGAAGGCTGCCCAGGCCTCATCGAGGAGCGTGCCGTTGGTCTGGATGGAGTGCTCGATGACCTGGCCGGGCCGGCGATAGCGCTCCACGAGCTCGAGCAGGCCGCGGAAGAAGTCGAGGCCCATGAGCGTCGGCTCGCCGCCCTGCCAGGCGATGGCCACGTGCTCCGTACGGTGGGACTCCAGCAATTGGCGGACATACTGCTCCAGGACCCCCTCCTCCATGCGGAAGGCACTGCCCGGGTAGAGAGCCTCCTTGGAGAGGAAGAAGCAGTACGTGCAGTCCAGGTTGCAGATCGCGCCGCGAGGCTTGACGAGCACGTGAAAGGCCGGCGGGGCGCCGGGCGGCAAGGGGTCCGGCAGCATGGGCAGGAGCCTGGGACCCGCGGCATCCCCCAGTGGCAGAGCGGAGCCTGGCGGCGCACCCGTGACGACACCGTGCCGGCTGAAGGCTCGAGCGGGATCCATCATCGGAGAGTAGCGCCGACTAGTCCGCCGGTGCCGGAAGGGGCACAGCCACCTGCTCCAGGGCGGCGATGCGCGCCCCATGGTCAGCGACCGCATCCTCGAGCCGGTTGATGCGGTTGCGGAAGCGGCCGATGGTGCCGTTGATCTCGGCGATGGCCTGCTCGTTGGCCCGGATGCGGTCGCGCAGGCGGGCGATGGTGGTGTTGACCTCGGCGATGGCCTGCTCGTTGGCCCTGACCCGCCGGCGCAGCGTGTCGATGTTGGCCGCCTCGGCCGCCTCGATGAGCGCCGCGGTCTCCGCCGCGGCCTCGTCGATCTGTGCCTGCAAGCTTGCCAGCTCGTTGCCGAGGGCCTCGATGTCGGAGGCCGTGATCCCCACGGTCGACTCGCGGTAGCGGAGGATCACGCTGCCGGCGGCGTCGGACAGGCTGAGCGCCCCTCCCTGGTCGATGGACCAGCCGGCGACTCCCGAAAGGAGCGGCAGGTATGCGTCCTCGACGTCCTGGGCCGCGCCCTCGCAGAGCATCTCGGTGCTCTCGAAGGGCACGGGGAACCGCAGCGTCGTGGCGTCGATGACATAGCTGCCGAAGTAGGAGTTGCAGCCCGCAGTCCCGGCCACGTCCCCGCCACTCAGGAGGAGCGTGACCTCGACATCTGCCGGTACCTCGACGAGCGCATCATCCCTCGCATAGCCATCGAGCTGCCACTCGACACCTTCGGCCGGATAGACGAGCGTGTCGTCCTGGGCGAGCACGAGACCGGACGTCGCGGTGACCCCGAGCGCGGCCGCGAGGGCAGCGGCAAGCAACGTGCTCCTGATCATGAGCGGTGATCCTCCACGGTGGTTCCTCTCTGCTGAGAGCCCCCGGATTCTGCCACCGGCCGCGCTACGCTATGTGCATGCAGTACCGACGACTGGGCAAGACCGGCTACGAGGTGAGCGCTGTCAGCTTCGGCGCATGGGCCATCGGCGGCAGCTGGGGCAGCGTCGATGACGAGACCTCCATGCGGGCCCTGCACGCCGCCGTGGACGCCGGGGTCAACCTCATCGACACCGCTGATGTCTATGGGGACGGCCACAGCGAGCGGCTCATCGCGCGCCTCCTGCACGAGCGCCGTGGCGAGCGCATCTACGTGGCCACCAAGATGGGCCGCCGCGTGGAGCAGCGCTCTGCCAACTACACGCCGGAGGCCTTCGCTGGCTGGCTGGCCCGCAGCCGCGAGAACCTGGGCGTGGAGCGCATCGACCTCGTGCAGCTGCACTGCCCACCCACGGACGTCTACTACCGGCCGGAACTCTTCGCTGCCCTCGACGAGCTGGTGTCAGACGGTGTCATCGCCCACTACGGGGTCAGCGTGGAGAAGGTGGAGGAGGCACTCAAGGCCATCGAGTTTCCCGGCGTGGCCAGCGTCCAGATCATCTTCAACATGGTCCGCCAGCGGCCCGCGGAGCGGTTCCTGGCAGAGGCCCTCGCGCGTGACGTCGGCGTCCTGGCGCGCGTGCCGCTGGCCTCCGGCCTGCTGACCGGGAAGCTGAGCCGGGAGTCGGCCTTCGCACCGGACGATCACCGCAACTTCAACCGCCACGGCGAGTCGTTCGACGTGGGCGAGACGTTCTCCGGGCTTGACTACGAGACCGGCCTGGCGCTGGTCGAAGAGCTCCGGCCGCTGGTGCCGGAGGGCGCCACGCTCAGCCAACTGGCCCTGCGCTGGATCCTCATGTCGGAGGGCGTCACGGCGGCAATCCCGGGTGCCAAGTCACCCGAGCAGGCCCGCGCCAACGCGGCAGCCGCGGACCTGGCACCGCTTCCGGCCGAGTCCATGACGCGCATCGGGGAGCTCTACGAGCGCTACGCCAAGCCGCTCGTTCACCAGCGCTGGTAGTCCGCCCGCGTTCCGCCACGTAGTCCGCCCGGCCCACCGCGGAGGCGACGAACGGCCGTCCCGTCGCGGGCCGGCATTGGCGCATCGTGGGGCAGCAGCCCAGCGGAAGCACCAGAGGAGATCCCCGTGCAGGTCCAGTTCGTCCCCTCGTCGGCGCCCATCGAGCGCCCCCGATATGCGTGGCTGGCCTTCGCGGCCGCGCTCTTCACCGCCCTGGGGGCCATCCCGGTCGGCCTGATGTTCCTGGCCGACCCGAGCGGTGGCACGGTGGGTCTACCACCGGGCTGGATCGAAGACACGGTCTTCGGCAGCTACCTCATCCCCGGGCTGTACCTGCTCCTCGTCAACGGCGTTGGCATGGTGCTGCTGGCCGGGCTCATCGTTGTGCGCCACTGGAGCGCTCCCTGGTTGGCGGGGACCCTGGGGGTCGGCCTCATCATCTGGATCCTGGTCCAGCTCATGGTCATGCCGGAGACGATGATCCTGCAGTGGGTCTTCCTGGCCACGGGGCTCCTGCTGGGCTTCGTGGCACTCTTCTGGCTGCGGCGCACGGGGCAGCTGGTGCTCTGGTGATGCCGAGCTCCGGGCGACGGCTGGACGCACCCGGGGGCGAGCGACGCAAGGCAAGACAGGACGGGGGGCGACGATGAAGGTCGGGGTGATGGCGCCGCAGGGCTGGAAGGGCGAGTTCGACGGCTGGGACCCGGCGGAAGCCTGGGCGCGGACCGTGGAGCTGACCCGACAGGCGGAGGAGCTGGGCTTCGAGTCGGTCTGGGTCTTCGACCACTTCCACACCGTGCCGGACCCGACCGATGAGATCACCTTCGAGTCCTTCTCCGTCCTGTCCGCCCTGGCCATGGTCACCTCCCGCGTGCGACTCGGGCACATGGTCATCTGCACCGCCTTTCGGAACCCCGCGCTCACGGCCAAGCTGGCCTCCACCATCGACGTCATCAGCGGCGGCCGCTTCGAGATCGGCATCGGGGCCGGCTGGAAGGAGGACGAGTGGCTCGCCTACGGCTACGGCTTCCCGCCGATCGGCGAACGCATCGACGTCTTCGCGGAGCATCTTGAGGTCATCACGCGGATGCTGGCGCCGGGCCACGCAACCTATGAGGGCCGCCACGTCCACGTGCGTGACGCCATCAATGAGCCGAGGGGCATCCAGTCGCACATCCCCATCATCGTCGGCGGCAACGGGCGGCAGCGCACGGCGGGCCTGGCCATCCGCTTCGCTGACGAGCTGAACCTCGTCTTCATCGGCCCCGCGGAGACGGCCGCGCGCATGGCGGACGTGCGCGCCCGATGTGAGGCTGCAGGGCGCGATCCGGCAACGCTGCGCTTCTCGGTGTACACCCGTGACGAGGAGTACCTGGACCCGGGTCAGCAGCGGGTGGACCGCATCGCAGCCTTCGCCGAGATCGGCCTCGACCGCCTCATCTGCTTCCCGACGAAGCGCCAGCCGACCCTTGAGGCGCAGGCACGCTTCGCCGAGGACTGTCACGCCGCCGGCGTGGCGCTACTGGCGGCGTCGTAGCGGTGACGCTGGTGCGGTGGCGTGCGACGCCTGTGGGTCGTCTTACGCCGGGCTGACGTGCGGGACCTCACGCCCTGACGGCGGCTCGCCAGTCTCACCAGCCATGAGATGCGTCGATCGCACCCGGCCATGACCAGCCTCCGGACGGCCGTGCCCCCCACCGCCCTTCGGCCCAGCGCGGCCCTTCCGTCGCCCGCCGCCACTCCCTCGCCTGGGGCCCTTCCCTCGCTGGCCGCCCATCCCTCGCTGGCCTTCACGGCCTCGCAGGTCGGCCCCGTGATCGACGCACGGCGGCCACCACGTCCGCGCACGTGGCCACTCCGAGGCGCCGACATCAGCCTCGTCCTGCTCGCCAACGGCGTCATCGTGGCCGGCATGTGGGTCCGCCACGGCGGCCCTGAGCAGCTCGGCACCCTGGCCGGGCTCCTGACCGGCGCGGGCCAGGTCACCGCGCTGCTGGGCACGTACCTGGCCCTGGTGGGCATCCTGCTGATGGCGCGTGTGCCCTGGATCGACCACGTCGTGGGCAGCGACCGGCTCATGGCCTGGCATCGCCGCCTGGGCTTCGCGACGGTCTGGCTGCTGCTCGCGCACTTCGTGCTCACGACGGTCGGCTGGGCGGCCACCAGCGGGCGCACGGTCGTGGCCGAACTGCTGGACATGCTGTCCATCTGGGACGTGCTGCTGGCCACGGTCGGCCTGGTCCTCCTCGTTGTGGTGGCCGCCACCTCCATCCGGGCTGCCCGGCGAAGGCTCGAGTACGAGACCTGGTACGGACTTCACCTCTACGCCTACCTCGGCGTCGCCCTGGCCTTCCTGCACCAGGTCACGATGGGCTCCGACCTCGTCGCGGACCCGCTGGCCCTGTGGTACTGGGTCGCGCTCTACCTGGTGGCCTTCGGCCTGCTCATCGTCTTCCGGGTGCTGGCACCCATCCGGCTCTCGCTGCGCCATCGCCTGCGGGTCGCGGCCGTGGTGCGCGAGGCCCAGGACACGGTCTCCATCTACCTGGTGGGGCGCCACCTGGAACGGCTCCCGGTGCGCGCCGGCCAGTGGTTCCACGTTCGCTTCCTGACGGGCGGCGGGTGGTGGCGGCCGCATCCCTTCTCCATCTCCGCCGCACCCAACGGATCCTGGTTGCGCCTGACCGTCAAGGCACTGGGCGACGATTCGCGGCGCATGCAGTCCATGCCCATCGGCGTGCCCGTCTTCATCGAGGGACCCTACGGCGCCTTCAGCGGCGCGCTCATCCGTCGTCCACGGGTGGTGATGCTGGCTGGCGGCGTCGGGGTGACGCCACTGCGTGCCATCCTCGAGGAGCTGCCGCCAACACCGGGCGCCGTGACCTTCCTCTACCGCGAAGGCACGCCGGGTGAGGTCGTCTTTCGAAGTGAGCTCGCGGCCTTGGCCAGCGTGAAGGGCGCCGACGTTCGCTTCCTCGTCGGCCATCGGGGCTCGCCGCTCATGCCGCACGACCCGATGTCCCCCTCGATCCTGCGCCGACTGGTGCCGGACATCGCCACGGCGGACATCCTCGTCTGCGGTTCCCGCTCCTTCACCGAACGCACGCTGGCCAGCCTCCGGTCGCTGGGCGTGCCGTCCTCCCAGGTCCACGCTGAACGCTTCGGGTACTGACATGACGACCGACCGACGACCATCTCGCATCCCTGTCCGTGGCAGCCTCGCCCTCGCCATCACCATCGGCGGCCTGGCGCTGCTGATGGGCTTCCGGGCACCGGAGGATGCCGCCTTCGAGCTGGCCCTGGCTGCCGAGCCGACACCCGACCCGTACCCGACCACGACGACCGACCAGCCGGCCAGCACGACGCCTGAGCCGAGCCCGGAGCCCACGCCCGCATCGACCGTCTCGGCCAGCCCGACCGCCGAGCCGGCCCCGACTCCGACCCCATCTCCGACCCCTGAAACGCAGTCCACCCAGACCGCCACGGGCAGCGCCTACGAGTTCCGGTGGGGCATCGTGCAGGTCGCGGTGACCGTGGAGGGCGACGACATCGTCGCGGTCGAGGCGCTCCAGCTTCCCACTGGCGACCGCCGCTCCGCGTCCATCAGCCAGCAGGTCGAGCCGATGCTCCGTGCGTCGGCGCTGGCAGCGGACAGCGCGGACATCGATGTCGTCTCTGGCGCCACCTACACCAGCCTGGCCTACGCCTACTCGCTGCAGTCGGCGCTGGACCAGCTGGCCGGGTGATCGACTTGGCCGAGCTGAGCGAGCCGGCAGGCAGCCCGGTCACCATCCCCACCCGGGATCCCGCACGTCGCCGGGCCGAGCGCGTCATGGGCACGGTCATCAGTCTCACGACCCCTGACGGCGGCGCCGATTCGAGCGCGGCAGACAGGTGCTTCGCTTGGCTCCACGAGGTCGAGCGGCGCTTCAGCCCATTCCGGCCGGACAGCGAGGTCAGCCAGCTGATGCGCGACCCGACCCTGAAGCCGGAGCGCCTCAGCCCGGACCTGGCCGAGGTCCTGGAGCTGTGCGAGATCGTGGGGCTCCTGAGCGATGGCGCCTTCGACATCCGGCGGCATCGGGCGGACGGCGCGCCGGACCCCACCGGCGTGGTGAAGGGCTGGGCCGTCGACCGTGCCGGCGAGATCCTCGCAGCCGGCGGCATCGAGCGCTTCTGCATCGGGGCTGGCGGGGACGTCCTGGCGCGCGGCGGTCGGGCTCCTGGGGTCCCCTGGCGCATCGGCATCGCGCACCCTGTGCAGGCCGGCGCGTCAGCCCTGACGCTGGAGGCCCTGGACCTGGCCGTGGCCACCTCCGGGAGCACGGAGCGCGGCCACCACATCGTGGACGGCCGCAGCGGGGAGATCCCCCGCGAGCTGCTCACGCTGAGCGTGGCCGGCCCCGGGCTTGGCCGCGCCGACGCGTACGCCACGGCCGCCTTCGCCATGGGCTCGGACGGCCTGCGCTGGGTGGAGTCCCTGCCCGGCTATGCCGCCTGCGCCACCACGCCGGACGACCGACTCATCGTGACCCGAGGCCTGCAGCGCTACCTGCACGCGAGTTGACAGGCGCCGTCCGTCATGGCTAGATGTAGCCATGACAACGGTCAAGATCGCCGACCTGAAGGACCACCTCTCGGCGCACCTGCGCGCCGTGGAGGCCGGGGCGGAGATCGTGGTCACCGATCGCAACCGGCCCATCGCTCGCATCGTGCCGATCGCACAGCCCACTCCCGGGGTGACCCTCAAGCCGCCCACGCGAGACTTCGCGGAGGTCCGCGATCTCGTTCGGACCCCGGCCACGTGGAGCATCTCGTCGACCGAGCTGCTGCTCGAGGAACGTGCCGAAGGATGAACACCTACGTCGACAGCTCCACGCTGCTACGCGTCGTCCTCAGTGAGCCCGGCACGCCCTCCTCGTGGTCACGGATCTCGATGCCCGTCTCGAGCGAGCTCATCCGGGTCGAATGCCTTCGCACCGTGGACCGGGCCCGGCTGCGGCTCTCGCTCCATGACGAGGAGGTGGCGCGTCGGCGGAGCGAGCTCCTGGAGGCCATCGAGTCTTTCCTGCTCATCGAGCTGGATGGCCGCGTGATGGCCCGCGCGGCGGATCCGTTCCCGACCCTCCTGCGCACGCTGGATGCCATCCACCTGGCAAGCGCCCTGCTGGCCCGCGAGCGGATCCCGGACCTGCGCTTCGCGACCCACGACATCGAGCTGGGGCTGGCCGCCCGGGCCGTCGGCTTCGACCTGCTGTCATGACCGTCTCACCGCCCCCCGCTCCCGCGGCGAGCACCGTCACCCCGACAGCCACCATGGGCGCGGTCGAGGCGCGCCTTCGCGACGCCCTGGGCGATGGTGTTCGCTCCGACCTCGGCAGCCGGGCGCTGTACACCTCGGACGCGTCGCTGTACCGCATCCTGCCCGGCCTCGTCGTGGCGCCAGCGAGCGTCGACGAGCTGGCCCGCGTGGTCGCCATCTGCGGCGAGACAGGCACGCCGCTGACGATGCGCGGCGCCGGCACCAGCATCGCCGGCAACGCCATCGGAGCCGGCGTCGTGGTCTCCACCCGGTACCTGGACGGCATCCTCGGGATCGACCCTGAGACGCGGACGGCGATCGTGGAGCCGGGGGTCGTGCTGGATGACCTCAACGCGGCCGCCGCCAAGCACGGCCTGCGGGTCGGGCCTGACCCGTCGACCCACAACCGCTGCACGCTCGGCGGCATGATCGCCAACAACGCCTGCGGTTCGCACTCGGTCATCTGGGGCACCACGGCCCAGAACGTGCTGGGCCTGGATGTCATCCGCGCGGACGGCAGCCGCGTCCGACTGATCAGCCCGGACTACCCGGGGCCACCGGCGCCCGATCCAGCCTGGCGCGCCCCGTCAGGCGAGCTCGCTGCCGCCCTGGCCGGCTTCACCACCGAGCACGAGTCGCTCATCCGCCGTGAGCTGCCGCCCTGGCCCCGGCGCGTCTCGGGCTATGCGCTGGACTGGTTGCTGCCGGAGCGCGGCAGGGACGTGGCCCGCGCCCTCGTGGGCACGGAGGGGACCTGCGCCATCGTCGCCCGCGCCACCATCCGCCTGGTGCGGCCACCAGCCGCCCGTTGCCTGCTGGTGCTGGGCTTTGCCGACGACATCGAAGGCGCCGCTGCCGTCCCGTCGCTGCTCACGGAAGGGCCGTTCACCGTGGAATCCCTCTCCGCCGAGCTGCTGGAGCTGGCCCACGCCTCCCGGGACGAGGTCGGGCTTCCGACGGGCGGCGCCTGGCTGCTCGTGGAGGCGCGAGGGGACTCGCCTCCCGAGGCGCGCTCGCACGCGGCACGGCTGGCGACGGCCATCGGCCGCGCCCCAGGTGCCTCGGACGTCCGACTCATCACGGACGAGCCCGGACAGGCCGCGCTCTGGCGCATCCGCGAGGACGGCGCGGGTCACTCGTCGCGCCTCGCCGGCGGGCTCGCCGCCTGGCCCGGCTTCGAGGACTCGGCCGTGCCGCCCGAGCGGCTGGCGGGTTACCTGCGCGAGCTGCGCGCGCTGCTCCGGGAGCACGACCTGCCGGCCATCAGCTACGGCCACTACGGCGAGGGCTGCCTCCACCTGCGCGTCGGCTTCGGCCTGGACCGAGCCGGTGGCGAGCAGCGCTTCCGCCGCTTCATGGAGGCGGCGGCGGACCTCGTCGTCGCCCACGGCGGCTCGCTGTCCGGTGAGCACGGCGACGGCCGTGCCCGCGGGGCCCTGCTGGAGCGTCAGTTCAGCCCGCAGTTGCGGGCTGCCTTCGCGGGTTTCCGGGACGTCTGGGACCCGGCCGGCGTGCTCAACCCACAGATCATCGTCTCGCCGCCGTCGATCACGGCCGATCTGCGCGCCACGGCTCCGCGCGCCCTTGACATCCGGCCGGCACAGGCCTACAGCCACGACGGTGGCGACTTCCGATCGGCTGTGGAGCGCTGCATCGGGGTGGGTCGCTGCGTCTCCACCCAGGGCTCGGAGCTGATGTGCCCGAGCTTCCGTGCCACTCGCGACGAGCAGCACTCGACACGGGGACGGGCGCGCCTGCTCCAGGAGATGGTGGCTGGCAGCCTGGCCGCGGATGGCTGGGGGTCCATGGAGGTGCGCGGAGCGCTGGACCTCTGCCTGGCCTGTCGAGGCTGCGTCTCCCAGTGCCCCACCAGCGTGGACATGGCGACCTACAAGTCGGAATTCCTGGACCACCACTACCGACGGCGCCTGCGGCCACTCTCTCATTACTCGCTGGGCTGGCTGCCCATCTGGCTCAGGCTCGTGGCGGCCTTCCGTGTCGCCCCGCTCGTCAATGGCGTCACGCGCTCACGCCTGACACGTCGCGTCTTCACGCGTGCGGCCGGGATCGCCGCCGAGCGCGGCATCCCGCCTATCGCTCGGCGGACCTTCACGCGCGAGCGGGCGGCGCAGCGCCGGGCCCAACCTGGCAACGTGTCCAGCTCGAGGGCGCGCGGCCGCGTCGTGCTCTGGCCGGACTCCTTCAACGAGTACCTCACTCCGGACGTCGCCCACGCCGCGGTGCGCGTGCTGGAGGCGGCTGGCTTCGAGGTCGTCGTGCCCGGGCGCACGGTGTGCTGCGGCCTGACCTGGCACACCACGGGCCAGCTGGACATGGCCAGGCGCGTGCTGCGGCATTCGCTGGCTGCGGCAGAGCTGGCCGGCGCTGATCCGGTGGTCGTGTTGGAACCCTCCTGCGCCACGATGCTGCGCGAGGATCTGGGGCGATTGCTCCCGGATGACCAGCGTGCGGCGTCGCTGGCCGGGCGCGTGACCACGCTGGCGGAGCTCCTGGACCGCATCGGCTGGGTCGCGCCGCGGGCGGCCGAGCTGGCCGAGGGCCAGACAGGAGCGGCGGCCCCCGCCATCAGCCAGCCGCACTGCCACCAGCAGGCCGTACTGGGCCTCGGCGCGGACCGGCGCGTCCTGGAGCGCAACGGCATCGCCGTGGGCAAGGAGCTCTCGGGCTGCTGCGGCCTGGCCGGCAACTTCGGCGCCGAGCGGGGGCACGAGGCCATGGCGCAGGCGGTGGCCGAGCTGGCGCTGCTGCCGGCCCTCCGCGAAGCTCCTCCTGAGACACCCATCCTGGCTGACGGCTTCAGCTGTCGCACCCAGATCGAGGCGCTTTCAGGCCAGCGCGCCCGCCACCTGGCAGAGGTCCTGGCGGAGCGCCTGTAACGGCAGACGACCGGTCCGCCCAGACCGCTCGTGTTCCGCTCCCGAGGCGGCCCAGCGGAGCGGTCAGATCCCGAAGATCGACTTGGCCACGGTGACCCACTGCGCGATGCGCGGACGGTCGCCGTCGATGGTGTACACATCGCGGACGAGCAGCTCCACGTTGCAGTCTCGGGCGGCGGCCTGCGTGCGACGCAGGTCGTGCTCCACTTGGGCCCAGTCGAGCGTGGAGCCGCTGATCGGCACGGGGTTCGGCTTGCACGAGTAGACGTATCGCCGCCCGAGCATCTCGGCCATGGCCTCGAGATCCGCCCAGGCCGACACGGACACCGACCGCACGTTGGGGATGGCCTTCAGGATCGCTTCGAGTCGGTCATGCAGCGGCTCGCAGCAGCCGTAGTAGGTGAGCCCGAAGAGGGCGCTCACCTCCGCGTAGTAGGGGAGGATGAACTCCTCGAACATGGCCGGGGAGACCATGGTGGTCTCTTGAGACTCGGACCAGCACCACAGGTCGCCGACCCGGGCGGGCGCGCCAGGGTCGGGACTCGGGAGATCCGAGACGTAGCCATAGGCGCCTGGCCCTGCCATCACGCGGTCGGTGTTGGGCACGAGAAGGCCCTCCCGCTCGAGGTACGCGAGCATCCGCTTGCGGTCCTCCACCATGTAGCGCATCAGGGCGTGGATGCTCTCCGGTGAGTCGTAGAACCAGTACAGCAGTCGGTCATTGCCAATGAACCTGTAGATCTGCCAAGTCAGGCCCACGAGGAAGTTGCCGACCCAGGTCTCCGTGCCCACCTTCATGCTGTCGTAGTTCCCGACCCGGACGGGCAGCAGGTCGCCGAAGGCATCCTCCAAGCGGTGCCGCCGTGCCAGCGTCCGCTGGCGATCGACGGCGAACGTCCTCGGCAAGAGCTGGGCCAGGTCCCGGGGTTCCCGGATGGGGAAGTTGAACGTGTAGCCAAGCGGGACTTCTCCGGCCTCGACCTCCGCCGGCACCTGGACGACTTCCACCCCCCATGAGGACGTCACGAGGTCCCAGCCGATGCGGAAGTAGGGCTCGAGGACGATATCGTCACCGACCTGCTCGAAGTGCCGGATGGCTTCGCGCATCGCGGCCTCTGTTTCACGCAGGACCGGGTCCGTGCAGCGCAACTCGTCGTCGGACACGTACCCGTCGATCGAGGCCGTCTCGAAGTGGATCATGGGCCGCTCTGGGCGCAGATCGTGGAGCGCCCGCCATTGGCGCTTGCGCTCGGCCACGACGGGCAGGTGGGCGATCTCCAGCCAGCGCTCTGCCAGGGCCCGGATGACCTGTCGATCGGCGAACGTGGGAAGCGCATCGGTCATGGCAGTACGACTCTCCTTCCGGCCTGCCCAGGGCTCTTGACAGCGCTCCATATGATAGGCGCCAGAACGTTCACGTTATCGTTCATGTTGCCTGCGGGACAGGGAGTGACGCGTTGCGCAAGACCAAGCGACCGACGATGAAGGACGTCGCCCGATTGGCTGGGGTTTCCATCCAGACGGTCTCCACGGTCGTCAACGATCGCGCCACCATCTCAGACGAGACGCGCGCCCGGATCCTGGCCGCGATCGACGAGCTGGGTTACAAGCCGCTGGCGCTGGCGCGCAGCCTGCGCACCGGCTCGACGCGCACCATCGCGCTGGTCATCTCGGACATCACCAACCCCTTCTTCGCGAAGCTGGCGGAAACCGTGGAGGACCTGGCCCATCGCGCGGGCTACAACCTCGTTCTGTGCAACACGCACGGTGACCCGGACCGGGAGCGACGCTACATGCAGCTGGCCACGCTCAACTGGGTCGATGGGCTGCTCTTCGTCTCGACAGCGGACACGATGCATGGGCTGGAGCCGCTGCGGACCTTTGGCATCCCCGTCGTGGCCGTGGACCGCATCCCGTCGGGCTATGACGGTCCGTGGGTCATCCTGGACAACATGGCGACCGGCCGCATGGTCGCCGACCACCTCCTGTCCCTCGGCCACCACCATCTCGCCCACATCAGCGGCCCGCTGGACCTGCGCCTCTCCCGCGAACGCCTGCACGGCTTCGAGGAGGCCGTGCGAGGGGCGGGCCTGACGCCCGTCGGGCACGAGGCAGGCGACGAGCGCTGGAGCTGCGCGTCGGGGTATTCCGCCATGGAGACCCTGTTGCGCCGCGAGCAGCTCCCGACCGCGGTCTTCGCCGCCAACGACCGCCTGGCCATCGGGGCCATGCGCGCCATCGCGGATGCCGGGCTGTCGGTCCCGGCCGACATCTCGATCGTGGGCGTGGACGACATCGAAGAGGCCCCGTACCAGTCGCCTCCCCTGACGACCGTGCGCCAGAGCCTGCTGGACGTGGCCACGAAGGGCACACAGATCTTGCTTGAGCTTCTCAAGGGTGACACGCCCGATCCGTCCCAGATCGTCTTCGAGCCCGAGCTCATCATCCGAAGCTCGACGGCTGGCCCAGGACCGGCATTCAGGGAACGCACCCGGGAGGTGGCGATGGCGTGAGCTGACCGGGCCGCAGAACGCGGTCACGTCGCGACCGACCGCCCGCGAGGGGCGCGTCGGACACCGAATTGAGAGAGGAGATGGAAGTGAAGACCCTTTGCCGAGCGCTCGCGCTGGTCGTGCCCCTGACGCTGGTCCTCAGCGCCACGGTCGTCCAGGCACAGGACGAGCCCACCTTCGAGAAGAAGGACCCCTTCAAGGTCGGCTACTCCGTGTACGACATGATGCAGCCGTACTGGCAGGAGTACGCGCGCGGCGTCCAGGAGGCTTCTGAGGCCGCCGGCGCCGAGTTCGTGCTCTCCGATCAGAAGAGCAGCCAGGAAGCCCAGGTCAGCGGTAGCCTGGACCTCATCAACCAGGGCATCAGCGCCTTGGTCGTCTCGCCCGTGCAGCCGTCGGCGCTGCCGGCCGTCGTGGACGCGGCCCACGAGGCCAAGGTCCCCGTGATCATCGGTGACGTGGGCGCCGAAGGCGATTACGACGCCTTCATCCTGTCGGACAACTACCAGGGCGGCGTCATGGCGGCCCAGTACATGGCCGAGGCCCTCGCGGACGTCGAGGGGCCCAAGGAAGTGCTCATGATCCTGCTTCATCCCGGCTCCGCGGTCGGCGAGGTCCGCGCGGCGGGCTTCCGGGATGAGATGGTCGCCAACCACCCTGACTTCACCATCGTGGCCGAACTCGACGGCAACGACAGTGTCGAGGGCGGCTTCGGCGTGACCCGCGATACCCTGGCGGCGAATCCGAACCTGGTGGGCATCTATGCCACCAACGATCCCGAGGCCATCGGCGCCGTCCAGGCGCTGGCCGAGGCGGGCAAGGAAGGCGTGACCATCGTCGGCTTCAATGGCGATGCCCCGGCTCTCGAGCTCATCAAGTCAGGCGACATGGCGGCCACCATCCGCCAGGATCCCTACGGCCAGGGCAAGGCGGCCGTCGAGGCCGCGCTGACGCTCCTCGACGGTCAGCCGCTGACCTACTCCGACGAGGCGACCAAGTCGATCTACTTCCCGGTCGAGGTCGTCACGGCGGATACCGTCGACGCACTCATGGCGCCTGCCGAGTAGGCAGCGCCGGACCTCGTCGAGGCCAGACTTTCCCATGACGATGGCCCGAGCCGGACCTCCTCAGGCTCGGGCCATCGTCGAAGCCCCACTCCACACACGGAAGGACCCTTGAGCGAGCCCATCCTCGAAGCGCGGCGCATCACCAAGCAGTTCCCCGGCGTGCTGGCCCTCAGCGATGTCGATCTCCAGCTTCTGCCAGGTGAGGTCCACGCGCTCGTGGGCGAGAACGGCGCGGGCAAGTCCACCCTCATCAAGGTCCTGGGCGGTCAGCACCAACCCACCTCGGGGTCGATGGTCGTGGATGGGCGCGAGGTGCATTTCGACGACCCGATGCAGTCACAGCGGGCTGGCATCAGTGTCATCAACCAGGAGTTCAACCTCATCCCCGAGCTGACGATCGCGGCCAACATCTTCCTGGGCCGCGAACCCCGGCGTCGGGGAGGCTTCATGGACTGGCCGCACATCAACAGCAGTTCCGCCACCATCCTCCGCGGGCTCGGCCTGGATGTCCGGCCGGAGCAGCGCGTCGAGTACCTCAGCGTGGCTGACAAGCAGCTCGTGGAGGTCGCCAAGGCACTCTCGCAAGACTTCCGGGTCATGGTCATGGACGAGCCCACCGCCACGCTCAACGGAGCCGAGGTCAACCGCCTCTTCACCACCATCGGCGAGTTGCGGGAGCGCGGCGTTGCCGTCCTCTACGTGTCGCACCGGCTCTCGGAGATCTTCCGCATCGCCGATCGGGTCACGGTGCTGCGGGACGGCAAACGCGTGGACACGCGACCCATCGCCGGGCTCACCGAGCGCGAGATCATCACGATGATGCTGGGGCGCGAGCTGGAGATCCTCGAGGTCCACAAGTCGGCCCCCTCGGAGGCGACTCCGGCGCTCGCCGTGCGCGACCTCAGCACGAGGGGCGGGCTCGGACCCTTGAGCTTTGACCTCCACCACGGGGAGGTGCTCGGTGTCGCCGGCCTCGTGGGGTCGGGTCGCTCGGAGCTCATGCGCGCACTCTTCGGCATCAGCACACGCAGTACTGGCCGCGTCCTTCTCGACGGGCGCGAGGTCGCCCTCAAGGACGCCAGTCACGCCCTCCGCGAGGGCATCTTCATGCTGCCGGAGGACCGCAAGGTCGAGGGCATCTACCCCGACCTCGACGTGCTCGAGAACCTCGTCGTCATGCGCGCGCGCACCGAGGAAGGGGCGCTTCGCCGCGCGTTCATCGATGGGGCGGCCGAACGCCAGGAGTACGAACGGCTGCGTGCCCTGTTCGAGGTGCGGGCGCACTCGTCCAGCCAGCTGATCTCGACGCTGAGCGGCGGCAATCAGCAGAAGGTCGTCCTGGGTCGGGCCCTCGTCAGCAAGGCGCGGATCCTGCTCCTCAACGAGCCGACACGTGGTGTGGACGTAGGCACGAAGCTGGAGATCCACGAGCTCATCCGACGCCTCGCCAGCGAGGGCCACGCCGTCATGGTCAGTTCGTCGGACGTGCCGGAGCTCGACCGCGTCAGCGACCGCTGCCTCGTCCTGAGCGCCGGCCAACTGGTGGCAACACTGCAGGGACCCAGCCTCAGCGAGGACAGCATCCTCGCCTGTGCCGTCACGCAGGCCCCGGTGGAAGGCTGAGATGACCGCACCGACCGCCCAGGGCACACCCGCGGAGACCGGCACGACCGTGCGAGGGTCCTCGGCATCCCGAGCCGTGCGTTTCTTCCAGGTCTTCGAGAACCTCGGCGTGCTCCTCATGATCATCGTGGTCGTGGCGCTCGTCTCGGCCGTCACCCCGGGGTTCGTTCAACCGGGCAACATCTCCAGCGTCCTCATCACGGCGGCCATCCTGGCGGTGCCGGCCCTGGGCATGACCCTGGCCGTCGCCATGGGGGCCCTGGACCTCTCGATCGGATCGCTGCAGGCCCTCACGGCCTGCACCGTCGCCAGCCTGCTGACCGTGGTCGGCCTGCCCCTGAGCATCGGCGCCACGCTCCTGCTCGGCGCATTCGTGGGCCTCATCAACGGACTCCTGGTGACCAGGCTGCACGTGCCCGCCTTCGTGGCCACGCTTGGCATGATGAGCGTCTTGCGCGGGGCCGCCTTGCTGGCTACCGACGGCCAGTCGATCCTGCTCATGGGCCAGGATGAGCTGGCCTGGATCAACTCCGGTCAGCTGCTCGGGGTGCCCATCCCCATCGTCATCGCGCTCACGGTCTTCGCTCTCCTCTGGGTCGTCATGCGCCAGACACCGTTCGGCCAGCACGTCTGCGCCATCGGCGGCAACGAGAAGGCCGCCCGGGCCACCGGGCTGCGGGTCGAGCGCGTCAAGCTCCTCGTCTTCATGACCGTGAGCATCACGGCTGCCATGTCCGGGATCATGCTCACGTCGCAGTTGTTGCTCGTGAACGGGACGATGGGTGTCGGACTCGAGCTCCGCGCCATCGCCGTCGTGGTGCTGGGCGGCACGAGCCTGATGGGCGGCAACGCCAACCTGCCCGGCACACTCCTGGCTGCGGTCCTGCTGGCCGTCATCAGCAGCGCGCTCAACATCCTGAAGGTGGAGCCCTTCTACCAGTACCTGGCGCTGGGGCTGCTCCTCATCCTGGCCCTGGCGCTCGACGCGCTGCGCCGGGCGGTCGTCAAGCGCGCCGTTTCCGAGGGCCGGCTGTGAGCGCAAGCCCCTCGTCGGTGGCCCGACCCCAGAGCAGCGCGACGCGACGCATCGTCGGCAGGTTCAAGCAGAGCCTGGCCCGCTACACGATCCAGTACCTGCTCCTCGTGGCGGTCATCGTCATCGCCCTCACGAACGAGAACTCGCGACAGATCGCCAACCTGCAGTCGGTGCTGCTCCAGAGCTCGTTCATCGGCATCGGGGCTGCGGGCATGACGGTGGTCATCGTGAACGGTGCCTTCGACCTATCCGTAGCCACGATGCTGGCGCTTTGCGGCGTCGTCATGGCCCTGCTGCTACCGACGACGGGGATCGCACCGGCCATCATCGTGTCCCTGGTACTCGGTGGCATGCTCGGTGCACTCAACGGGATCGTGGTGACCAGGCTGCGGATCCCGGCCTTCATCGCCACGTTGGGCATGATGAATGTGTACCTTGCGCTGGCATTCATCATCAATGGCGGGCAAGTCGTGTCCGTCGCCGACAAAGGCTTCCGCGCGCTGGGAACGGGCGAGCTGATGGGGATCCCCGTCCCCTTCGTCATCATGGTCGTGACGTACCTCGTCCTCCATGTCGTCCTCTCGCGCACGACCTATGGACGGTTCATCCGGGCGTCGGGCAGCAACGAGACAGCCGCCCAGGTGAGCGGCATCCGGGTGGATCGAGTGCGCGTGTTCGCGTTCATCATCCTGGGAGTCTGCGTCGGCGTGGCGGCGGTGGTCCTGACTGCCTACCTGTCTTCCGCGAACGGCATCATGGCCCAGGGCTACGAGCTGCGGGTCATCGCCGCCGCTGTGGTCGGCGGCACGAGCCTCCGCGGGGGCAGCTACACGCTGCTGGGCACCTTCACGGGCGCCCTCTTCTTCACGGTCATCAGCAACGCCATGAACATGTACAACGTCGGCGCGTACTGGCAGTACGTGGCCGTCGGACTGATCATCATCATCGCGCTGGGACTGGATGCGCTGCGGCGTCGATACACGGGTGGCATACAGGAGTAGGACGCTCCTGGACAGAGGAGGCAACGATGCGCGACTACGTGACACGCAGGGAATACGACACCTGGATCGCCGAGTGCGCCGCACTGGGCATCGCCTGCGGCTACCCCATCCAGGACGCCATGATCAACGACAGCACCGGTCTCGTCCTGGGCGACGACCAGTACGAGGCGTTCGCGAACGGCATGTGGTCTCGCGAGCCCTACGAGGTCTTCGCGATCTTCGAGGGGATGAACGAGCCCGCGGTGGACGGCCTGCCGCGGGATGCCATGACCTACGCTGAGTACGGTGGCCTCTGCGACAAGCTCATGATCGTGCACCCCGGCAAGTTCTGCTCCGCCCACTTCCACTGGCGCAAGACCGAGTACTACGAGGTCGTGCTCGGCGAGATGGACGTCTTCTACAACCACGAGATCGTGGACTTCCCGGAGCTCGGCGTGGTGGCCGGCGAGACCATCCAGACCAAGCCGATGCCGAAGGGCGACCCCTGGCCGGGCGAAATCATGCTGGCCGCCGGGCGCGAGGAGAGCTGGAGGCTGCTGACCTCCTACAAGCGCGTCAAGGCGGGTGACCCCAAGTTTCTCGTACCTCGCAAGCACCTGCACGGCTTCGGCTGCCCGCGCGACGCGCGCACGCCGCTCGTCATTCGCGAGAACTCCGGCTACAGCCACGAGCCCACAGCGATCGGTAAGGCCGGCCTGCTCCCGGAGTGGCAGCACATCCATGACAACCACTTCCTGGCAGAGGCTGCCAACACAGGACGGCTGGCCAACAACATCCGCGAATCGGCATGACGAGCGGGACAGGAGGTGGCTCGGCGGAGAACGCAACGGCGGCCGTCGTCGTCCCGGCTCTGCCATCGCCGCTGCGCTGGCTCGTGCCAGCTCCCTCGTTCGAGGTGACGGCCAGCGGCGCCCTGCGGATCGAGGCCGGCCCGCAGACCGACTGGTTCATCGATCCGGGTGGCAGCACGGCCATACGCAACGCACCGGCGCTGGTCATGCCGGCCACTGGCCCGTGGCAGCTCTCCGCGGTCGTATCGGCAGACCATCAGGCCACCTTCGACGCAGGCGTCCTCTTTGCCCACGTCGATGATTCGACCTGGGCCAAGCTCTGCCTGGAGCTCTCTCCGGAGGGCCAGGTGATGGTCGTGTCGGTGGTCACGCGGGGAACTTCGGACGACTGCAACTCCCTGCCGGTGGAGGGCCACCGGCTGCACCTGCGGATCTCGGCGCTGGAGGGCGCCTTTGCCTTCCACTGGTCGCCGGATGGCCAGAGCTGGCACCTGGTGCGCTACTTCACGCTGGGCCATGGGGCACCGGCGATGACCGGGGCAGGCTTCATCGCCCAGTCGCCGACAGGTCAGGGCTGTACCACGGAGTTCACGGAGATCGTCTTCCGGCCGGGCCTCCTGCCCGACCTGCGTTCAGGCGTGTAGGTCCCCCCCGTGAGCCTCGTCCGAAGCCTGGCTCCCGTGGCGGTCTTCGTGGCCGCCACCAGCCTCGTGGCCCTCTGGCTGCTCACGGATGGCAGTGCCATCGGCCCGTGGCTTCTGGCGTTCCTGATGGCAGCCCACGGCTGGGTGCACCTCATGTTCCTGTTCCCGAAGCCGCCGGCCAAGCCGGGCGCCCCGCCGTACCCCTTCGACTTCGACCTCTCGTGGCTCATCGGCCGGTCGGGCCTGGACGCGGGACGCGTGCGACGAGTGGGGACACTGCTCGTGGTCCTCGTGGCGGTCCTCCACATGCTGGCAGCGCTGGCCACGGTCGGGCTGCTCGTGCCGGTCGGCTGGTGGGCAGGCTTGGTGGTCGCCGCGGCGCTCGCGTCCGTGGTATCCCTGCTGCTCTTCTGGTCGCCAACGCTCCTGCTGGGCATCGTCATCGACCTGGCCATGCTCTGGCTGGTGGTCTCGGCGACCTGGAGCCCGGTCGCCGGATAGCGGCATCTGAGCTGAACGAGGGGCGCCCGCCCTTGGAGGGGCGCCCGCCCGCGGGATGGACGCCCGCCCTGGGAGGGACGCCCGCCCGCGGGATAGCCCCGCCTGAGCTGAACGAGGGGCGCCCGCCATTGGGCCCTCAGTCCAGACGTATCGAGGCCACGCGCATCCGCTCGAGCGCGACAGCGATGGCCAGCGCGCCGACGTGGTCGATGCATCACGCAACGCTGACAGGGGCCTGCCACATCCGCTCTCGAGTGGGTACCATCGAGCCCCGAGCCTGGGTCGCCGCGTCGGCCTGGGCACCCGCCGCTGGAGATGCCGGATGCCGCTCGTCGCCCACAACGCGCTTCCCACGTTCGAGCGGCTGCGCGCCGAGGGCGAGGACGTCCTCTCGGTCGAGCGCGCCCAGACGCAGGACATCCGCGAGCTGCACGTGGGCCTCCTGAACATGATGCCGGACGCTGCCCTGCTGGTGACCGAGAAGCAGTACATGCGCCTCATCGGCGCCTGCAACCGCATCACCCAGATCTACGTCTACCCCTTCAGCGTGCCAGGGCTCGCCCGCAGCCCGGAAGCCCTGGCTCACATCGAGGCCTACTACTCCGACTTCGACGACCTCAAGACCGCCGGCCTGGACGCGCTCATCATCTCCGGCGCCAACGTCACCAACCCGGCCCTGGACCTGGAGCCCTTCTGGGAGCCGCTGCAGGAGGTCGTCACCTGGGCGGCCAGCAACGTGACCAGCATCCTCTGCTCCTGCCTGGCGACCCACGCGCTCGTGAAGCACCTCCATGGCATCGACCGCCGGCCGTTCGATCGCAAGCTCTGGGGTGTCTATCGTCACCGTGTCTGCGACCGCGAACACCCACTCACCCAGGACGTCAACACGCGCTTCGACGCGCCGCACTCACGCTGGAACGACATCCCGCGCCAGAGCTGGGACGGCGCCGGGCTGCACGTGCTGGCCGAATCGGACGATGCTGGCGTCCACCTGGCCACCAGCCCGGATGGCTTCCGCATCGTCTACTTCCAGGGCCATCCCGAGTACGACCGCAACTCGCTGCTCAAGGAGTACAAGCGCGAGGTGGGCCGTTTCCTGGCTGGAGACCTGGAGTCGCCGCCACCCTACCCGGAGCACTACTTCGACCACGCCGTGGATGACCTGGCCCAGACCCACCTTCGTGATGCCCTGGCCGCCCGCGCTCACGGTCAGGCCGACCCCGACTTCCCCGAAGGAAGCATCGACCCCTTCCTCGAGAACACCTGGGGCGACACGGGCCGAGCCCTCTTCAACAACTGGCTGGGCCTGGTCTACCAGCTCACCGGCCTGGACCGCCACGAGCCCTTCATGCCAGGCATCGACCCGCGCGACCCGCTGGGTATCAAGTATCCTTTCGGTACACATTCCTGAGCGCACCCGTTCCGCAGCCAGCGCACCCGGAGGTTCCCATGAAGGACGAGACCTTGGTCGTGCACGCCGGTTATCAGACCGACCCGACCACGAAGTCCGTAGCCGTACCCATCTACCAGACCGTGGCCTACGAGTTCGACGACGCCCAGCACGGTGCCGACCTCTTCAACCTGGCGGTCCCGGGGAACATCTACACGCGCATCATGAATCCCACCGCGGACGTGCTGGAGAAGCGCGTGGCGGAGCTGGAAGGCGGCATCGCCGGCCTCGCCCTCTCGGCCGGATCGGCAGCCATCAACTACGCCGTCCTGACGCTCGCCAAGGCCGGCAGCAACATCGTGTCAGTGCCCATGCTCTACGGCGGCACCTGGACGCTCTTCGCCCACATGCTGCCCGGCCTGGGCATCGACGTGCGCTTCGCCCGGGATGACAGCGCGGCCGCCCTCGAGGAGCTCATCGACGGCCGCACGGCGGCCGTGTTCATCGAGACCATCGGCAACCCGGCCGGCAACATCCCGGACATCGAGGCCATCACGACCATGGCCCATCGCCGCGGTGTGCCCGTCATCGCGGATTCCACGGTGGCCACGCCGGTGCTCATGAAGCCCATCGAGCACGGCGTCGACATCGTCGTCCACTCGCTCACGAAGTACATGGGCGGCCACGGCAACTCGCTGGGCGGCGTCATCGTGGACAGCGGCAACTTCCCCTGGGCAGAGCATCCTGACCGCTACCCGATGCTGACCCAGCCGGAGCCCGCCTACCACGGCGTCGTCTACACGGAGACCTTTGGTCCGGCCGCCTACATCGCCCGCGCCCGCACCGTCCCGCTGCGCAACACCGGCTCGGCCATCAGCCCGCTCAACGCCTTCCTCATCATCCAGGGCATCGAGACGCTGGCGCTGCGCATGGAGCGCCACGTCGAGAACGCCATGGCCGTGGCCGAGTACCTGCAGGGTCACGACCAGGTGGCCTGGGTCCACTACGCGGGCCTGCCGGATTCTCCGTACTACGCACTGGCGCAGAAGTACACCAAAGGCCGGCCCTCCGGCCTGCTGAGCTTCGGCGTCAAGGGTGGCTACGAGCCCGGCGTGCGCTTCTACGACGCGCTCAAGGTCTTCAAGCGACTCGTCAACATCGGCGACGTGCGATCCCTGGCCGCGCACCCGGCCTCCACGACGCATCGCCAGCTGACCGAGACGGAGCAGGCCGCCGCCAACGTCACGCCGGACACCATCCGGCTGTGCGTCGGCATCGAGCACATCGACGACATCCTGGCCGACCTCGAGCAGGCCTTGGCGGTGGCAGCCGCCGGCTGACCCAGGTCAATCGGGGGCCGGCCCGGCCGGGGACTGCGCGGTCAGCCCCAGCACCACGTCCAGACCGGCCAGGCTGATACCCCGCGCCTGGTAGTGCTCGATGATGCGCGGCAGGGCCCGGGGAGTCTCGTTGGGACCACAGTGCATGAGGATGATGGAGCCCGGGGGGGCGCCGGTCGCCCGGTCGATGATGGAAGGCACCGTGGCCGACCGCTGCCAGTCTCGTGAATCGACGGACCACAGCACGGTGTGCGTGTAGCCCAGCTCGCCCGCGATGCGTCGGATCCGGGCGTCCTGGGCGCCGTACGGGGGCCGCAGGACCTTGAGCATGGGGCGGCCCAGGATGCGCTCCTGCAGTCCCTCGTTCTGGTAGATCTGCCGGCGCACGACCTGCTCCGATTCCTTCGTCAGTCGGAGGTGTGAGCGCGTGTGGTTGCCGATCTGCTGACCCGCCAGGATGTCCCGCCAGGCTGATGGCGCCTTCGCGAGGTGGATGCCGTTGACGAAGAACGTGCCCGTCGCCCCGTGGGCACGCAGCGTCCGCGCGATGGAGGCGCACGCAGAGCGGCGGTAGCCGTCGTCGAAGGTCAGCGCCACGGCATGCGTGGCCCGGGGACCGGAGGTGACCCTGACGGCCTCGGCAGTCCCTGCCACTGGAGCGGCCGCGGCGACCAGCGAGGCGGCGACGAGGGCGAGGGTTGCGGCGATGGTCCGCCCAGCGCGCCGTGGTGGTCGCGATCGACTGGCGATGGCACGATCTCCTTGATGGCTAGGCGGCAGCCCCCAGGCTGCCATTGTGCGTCCGATCCGGGTCGCCGGGCAAGGGCTGGCAGGGGTCGCTGGGCAAGGGCTGGCAGGGGTCGCTGGGCCGGCCTGCGGGTGTACAGTCGGGGTCGGGTACCGATCTGAGCAGGAGGCACGCCCCATGATCCCGAACCGAGCCCGAGCGGTGCTATCAGCCGTCGCCATGGCCGCCACCCTGGTCGTGGCCGCATGGGCGCCCGGCGTCGCCCAGGACACCCCGACGAGTCCGGAGGCCATCGACTGGAAGCTGACCCGCTACGTCAACGACGGCGTGGACACGGCGGTGCCCTTCGGCATCACGGCCACGCTGCGCATGGAGGGCGGCCTGGCCGCCGGCTCCGGTGGCTGCAACACGTTCAGCGGCACGTATGCGCTGGACGGCACGATGCTGATGTTCGGTGACGAGATCTCGACCACCCTCATGCTCTGCGAGGGCCCGGCTCAGGCGGTCGAGGACGCCTATCTCTCCGCGCTGCCGGAAGTCGCCAGCTGGACGATGAGCGATGGCGTCCTGCAGCTCGCTGACGGCCAGGGCACGATCGTCCTCACCTTCGAGGTACCGAGTGTCGGGCTCACCAGCAGCGAGCTGGCCGGCCTGGCAGCCAGCCTGGGGGCCCTGCGATCGGAGATCGCGCTCGTGCGGACGGAGATGCTGCGCCTCAACGTCGACCGGCTCCGCGAGCGGGTCAAGGCCCTGGAGGCGGGCGCGCAGGAGCTACAGGGGCAGGTCGACGCCCTGCAGGAGTCCGCCGGCGCTGCCAGCGGCAACGGCTTCTCCCAGGCGGAGGGCATCCTCCTCGAGGGCATCCCCACCCGCATCGCCAGCCGCTGTGTGCCCCTCCGTGCGGCATTGCCCAAGGGCACCTACGCGGCCGTCCGCTGCGCCCCGGACAGCGCCGTCGTGGCCAGCGTGGACTACCACCTCATGGAGGGCGACGATGCCGCGGCGGCCTTCGGGGCCACGATGCAGACGTTCAACGTGCCGGAGGCTGCGTCGGAGACGGAGACCTGCGAGTTCGGCGTGAAGTCGCAGCGCGTCTGGATCGGCAACGGCTGGCAGTCGGAGGGCTGCTACCGGGCGGGCGAGCGAGCAGAGCTCCGGTTCGTGGACAACGCCACCGCGTGCCGGCAGCTGAAGGTCGGCCAGAAGCGCCTCGGGAGCCCGGCCATCTACATCGCGCTGCAGGGCGCGAGCGGTGACGTGAAGGGCGTCCATGCCTGGGCCACGCGCAATCTGGCGGAGGGTTCCACCCAGGTCACCTCCATCACACAGCCCATCGAGCGGCCAGGTGAGCGAGTCTCGCCCAGCTGCCCGAGCTGATCGGAAGGCAAGGGGACGGACGATGGCGGACAGGGCGGGCAAGTCGGCCGCGGGCAAGTCGGCCGCGGGCAAGTCGGCCGCGGGCAAGTCGGTCCAACCTGGGCGGTCGAAGGCCAGGAAGACCGAGCGCGCTCCGGAGCTGGCCGTGACACCACGGGAGCGCATGTCAAACAGCGTCTACGAGGACGAGCTGGTCAAGCTGCAGGTGGAGCTCGTGAAGCTCCAGGAGTGGATCCGGGTGCGCGGCCTGAAGGTGGTCGTCCTCTTCGAGGGCCGCGATGCGGCCGGCAAGGGCGGCGCCATCAAGCGCATCACGCTCAGCCTCAACCCACGCGTGGCCCGGGTGGTCGCCCTGCCGGCCCCGACCGAGCGCGAGAAGACGCAGTGGTACTTCCAGCGCTACGTGCCGCACCTGCCGGCGGGCGGTGAGATGGTCCTCTTCGACCGCAGCTGGTACAACCGGGCTGGCGTCGACCGCGTCATGGGCTTCGCCACCGAGGCGGACGTGGAGGAGTTCTTCCGTTCCTGTCCGGAGTTCGAGCGCATGCTGGTGCGCTCCGGCATCGTCCTCATCAAGTACTGGTTCTCGGTCAGTGACGAGGAGCAGGAGCGGCGCTTCCGCGACCGCATCGAGGATCCCACGAAGCGCTGGAAGCTGAGCCCCATGGACCTCCAGTCACGCGCCCGCTGGGTGGAGTACTCCATGGCCAAGGACGAGATGTTCCGCGCCACGGACATCAAGCAGGCGCCGTGGTACGTCGTCAACGCGGATGACAAGCGGCGTGCCAGGCTCAACGTCATCAGCCACCTGCTCTCGCTCATCGACTACCAGGATCTCACCCCGGAGCCCATCGAGCTGCCCCCGCGCGAGCCGGACCGCGGCTACGTGCGTCCGCCACTCGACGAGCAGAACTTCATCCCCGAGCCGTACTGAGCGGCCGGGGCCGAGCTGCCCGGCGAAGTCCAGGCGCCACCACGAGGGGCGCGGCCGGCGTGGCGACGCGGGCGGCGGCCGGAGCCGCGCACCCGCGTCGGATGATGGTGGCCGGGCCCTCCCCGGGCGGGACTACTCGGCCGACTCGACGGTCGGCCACACCAGCGTCACCCAACCGTCGGGGCCAAGGGTGATGACGCGCTCGCCCAGCGCGGCGGCCTGGGCGATCTCCGGCTGCGCAGCGATGAGGGCCAGGAAGTCCGGCGAGCCGACTGCGACCTCCGGCGCGTCCGTGCCGGCCTCGTAATCCTCGCGCGTCCAGGCGCCCTCGACCAGGTAGAAGGCGTGGGTGCCGATCGTCTGAACGGCCTCACCGCCGGGCGCCGCGGAGATGCTGTTGCCGGCGCGCAAGTCGTCCACGGCCTTGGCCCGCTCGACGGCATCCTGCCCGGCGGCCGGCGCTTCGGCCAGGGCGGCCGACTGCTCGCTGAAGAGGTCCCTGGCCTCATCGTCGCGCAGGGCCATCACGGGCTCCTCGGCGAGGTAGGCCGTGTACGGGGTGACGATGCCGAACTGCGTGGCGATGTCCACGATCTCCTCGACGAGCGAGTCTCGGGCACCCTCGAGGCGCAGCTCGGTGAGCAGGTCGGCGACGCGGCGCTGCGCCCACAGCTGGGCGATGGCCGGGTCATCGGTGGCCCGCTCGGGGAAGTCCAGGTCGTACACGAAGGTCTCCCGGCCGGACGAGGAGTCGCCCGTGACCGTGACGGTGGCCTCGCCGGACCCGGAGTACCGGCCGGTCAGGAGAGCCTGGTTGCCGGCGAAGATGCCGGGCACCTCGGCGGGGGCCAGGTCCCAGGTGTCCAGGCCGTCGATGCTGATGACGACGTCGGAGAGCACCGGCGTGGAGACCTGCTCGAAGAGCGTGGCCACCTCCGTGTCGATGTGCTGCTCCGGCGCGACGTAGTGGCTGCTGCCCACGAAGGCCTGCGCCAGTCCGTCGAGAAGGATGGTGTCCACGTCGTAGCCGACACCGAAGGCGAAGAGCTGCGTGCGCTCGGGGGCTGCCCGTTCGGCGACCTCCAAGATGCCCTCCGCGGAGTCGATGCCCACCGTGGGCAGGCCGTCGGTCAGGAAGATGACCGTGCCCGGGCGCTCGCCGTCGAGGAAGCCCATGCCCGCTTCGAGCGCGCCGGCGATGTTGGTGTTGCCGCCGGAGTCGATGTCGCGCACGTAGTCGATGCCGGCCTGCGCGTCCGATGCCGGTCGCAGCTCGTCGTCGAAGGTGCGGATGGAGCGTGAGAAGTCGACCACCGCGAAGCGGTCGTCAGCCCCGAGGTGCCCCAGCACGTACTCGGCGGCGTCCCTGGCCTGCTGCATCTTCTCGCCCTCCATGGAACCGGAGCGGTCGATGACGAGCACGATGTCGCGCGCGACCGACTCGTCGGCATCCACGACCGGGGCGAAGAGGAGGCTGAAGTAGCCATCCTCGCCGGCCTCGCGGTGCGCCAGCAGGCGGGTGTCGATGAGCCCCTCCCCGCCGGAGAGGTGGAGGCGGAAGTCGCTGTCCGGCGTCCATCCGGTGGGCGACTCCCAACCCAGCGAGAGAGCACCGTCATCGATGCGCTCTTCGTCCAGCTCGAAGCCGGGCGCGAGAGCCGAGCGGACCTCCCAGGGCACGTCCACGTCGACGCTGACGCGGCCCTCGGCGGGGCGCGGAGACATGCGCGACCAGGGCAGGCTGACGACGGCCTCCGTGCCCTCGGCCAGCAGCGGGGTGGTGACGGTGAAGCTCACGGCCCGCTCCTCACCCGGCGGCACGGGGAAGGCACGCACCTCGTAGAGATCGCCCTCCAGCGAGCGCAGCAGTGCCGGGTCGATGAGGCGGCGCACGATGTCCTCGTAGAGCAGCGTCGCGTCGTCGGCATCGAGCATGCGGCCCTCAAGGGTCTCAGGCCCGCCCGACAGGACGAGGTCCGTGACGGAGCTGCCGGCAGGGACCGGGAAGACGATGCGGCCCTCGGCGGGCACGCCGCCGAGGCGTGCGTCGTCGACGGGGTTGCTGAGCTCGAAGCGGTAGCTGGCGATCGCGGTGGCGTCACCGACCTCGATGTCGGCCGCGATGGCGTCGAGCTGCGCCGTGGCGCCGACCGGCCACCAGCACTCGCCGCCACAGGGCAGCGGGGGTACGGGCGGCATCGGCTCGATGACGTCCTGCGCGCTCGCGGCGGCTGGCAGGAGCAGCACCGCGGACAACGCGGTGACCAGGATCCGGGACGGGGACTGCATGGTTCGTACCTCAGTGCGGTTGAGGCGTACGACGCTCGACCGCATCGGCAGGTTCCCCGGGAGCGCGTAGCCGCGGTCTCCGTAGAGCGGATCCCCGGAGATCGGAGAGCGGCCCGTCAGCCTCGCTCGTCCCCGGCCAGGTGCACGAAGAGGCCCGTGGAGGGCTCGTCGCCGACGGCTCGCGTGGTGTGCCCGGGCGCCAGCAGGTCCTCCACGAGAACGAGGTCACCGGGCTCGAAGACGCGCGACTCGCCGTCCGAGACGCAGACCTCCAGGCGCCCAGAGAGGTTGACGTAGAGCTGCCGGTGCGGTGTCGGGTGCCAGTCGCCGAACCAGCCGGCGGGCATGGAGAAGAGCACCGCGCGGCTGGCCGGGATGCGTTCGGAGACATCGATCGCCGGGGCCGGTGGCGCGTAGTCGGAAGGCGACAGCGTGATCTCGAGGTCCGCGAAGTGGGACATGCCATCCGCGTCGCAGTAGAGGTGGACGACCTTCACGGGCGCGCCTCCGTCACGCTTCGAAGGCCGGGTGGGCGGCGTCGAGCCGGCCTCGGCGCAGGGAGGCCGGCGAGGCGTGGGCGCGCAGCAGGCGCTCCAGGTCGTCGAGGGCCGCGGCCACGTCGGTGGCAGCCGAGGAGTGGTGACCCTCCACCGTGACGAGGATCTCGGTGGTGTCCTCGCGGGCGGCGCTGCTCCGGGATTGGCGCCAGCACCAGCGGCGGGCGCTGACTGCGCCGGCGTCGTCGACGAAGATGACCTCGCCGGACTCTGGGTGCGCCGTCTCGCTGGCCCCCAGGTCCTCCCACGGTTCGTCGCCACGCGCGAAGCGCACCGTCAGCGCGCCGCTCACGGCGCGCAGGTCGAAGACCGCCACTGGCAGCGCGTGGCGGATGCTGACCAGGTTGGCAAGATCGACGAGGGTGCTGATGGCCGGCAGCTCGCCCTGCTTGGTGAGCCGCCGCAGGAGCGCCTCTGCAGCCGAGCGGTACTGCGTGGGGTCCACGCCGAAGCCACGGAAGACGCTGCGCCAGGCGGCCAGCGTCGGCAGCTCAGAGAGTGGCGTCGCTCCCAGGCGCTCGCGAACGGACAGCTGCTCGGCCTGGAAGGCGGCCGCCAGGTCGGGGTCGGCCGGGAGACCGTGCACGCCGGTGGCGTGGATGACACCCCCAACGACACCCCGAAAGCGCTCGACGATGGCCGGGTCGTAGCGGAAGCGCGCCATGGACCCAGTCTGGCACCTCTCGATCTCGGCGGCCGGCTCCAAGTCCCCGCTCCGGCCCTGTCCGCATCTTGACAGGCGGAATTCAACGATCGTAGAGTTCACCGAGCGATGAATTCTATGGAACCAGCGACACTCACGCACACTCAGCCGCCCCAGGCCGCCGTGCAGGCCGTCGACCTTGTCAAGGTCTTCGGCGCGGTCCGCGCAGTGGACGGCGTCAGCTTCGAGCTCGCTCCCGGCCGCATCTACGGCCTGCTCGGCCCCAACGGCTCGGGCAAGACGACGCTCATCCGGCTGCTGACGGGGCTGGCGCGGGCCACCTCGGGCGTGGCGGAGGTGCTGGGCGTGCGCATGCCCTCGCGCGCGGTCCTGGCACGCATCGGCTACATGACCCAGAGCGACGGCATCTACCCGACGCTGCGCGTCATCGACAATGCGCGCTTCTTCGCGGCCGCCTACGGCGTGCGGGACAGGGATGCGGTCATGGAGGCGCTGGCCACGGTCCAGCTGGCTGACCGGGCCCAGGCCACGGCCATGGACCTCTCCGGCGGCCAGAGACGCCGTCTCTCGCTGGCCTGCGCGCTGGTTCACAAGCCGGCCGTGCTCTTCCTGGATGAGCCCACGGTGGGCGTGGATCCCCTCCTGCGCGTCCAGTTCTGGCAGCACTTCCGGGCGCTGGTGGAGGCCGGCACCACGATCGTCGTGTCCAGCCACGTCATGGACGAGGCCGACCGCTGCGATGAGCTGCTCTTCATGCGCACAGGGTCGGTCATCGCGCGCGGCTCGGGCGCGGAACTGCGGGAGCGCGCCGGCACGGACGACCTGGAGCAGGCCTTCCTGCACTTCGCCGGGGACGTGGAGGTGACCCGGTGAGCCTCCTCCCCATCGCAGCGGACCTGGAGGCGACCCGGTGAGCCTCCACCGCATCGCGGCGCTTTTCCGGCGCGTGACGCTGGAGATCGTGCGCGACCGGCCCTCGCTGGCGCTGTTGATCGTGGCGCCGCTGGTCATGTCGGGGCTCATCACCTTCATCATCCGGGAGGGCGACACGCCCACCGTGCACGTGGCGCTGGTGAACCAGGCGGGACTGCCGGGCACGATCGTGGCCGCCCAGCTGGGCACGGCGCTCGAGGGTGAGGGCGGCTCCGTCCTGGCCTTGGCCGACGAGGCAGCGGCACGCTCCGCTGTCGAACGCGGCGATGCCAGCATCGCGGTCGTCCTGCCCACCGGGCTGGGGAGGGACGCGGCCGCGGAGCTGACGCTCATCACGGATGGACTGGACCCGCTCGGCGAGGCCACGCAGGTCGGAAAGCTGCAGCGCATCATCATGGCCGGCGCCGCGGCGGCCTCCGGCGGAAACCTGCCCACCATCCGCCACCTGACGGTCTACGGCGCGCCCAGCGATGACCCCATCAGTCGCTTCGCGCCGGCCATCGTGGGCTTCTTCGCCTACTTCTTCGTCTACCTCCTGACCGGGGTGAGCTTCCTGCGTGAGCGCACGGGTGGAACGCTGGAGCGGCTCATGGCCACGCCCGTGGCGCGCGGGGAGATCGTCCTCGGCTACTCGCTGGGCTTCGGGCTCATGGCCACGGTGCAGATGATCGTGCTCTTGACGTGGGTGCTCGTGAGCGTCCGCATCCCGGCCCTCGGCCCGTTGCCGGAGTTCGCCATCGGCCTCGGCGTGGCCTCGGCCGGCAGCGCCGTCTATGCCTTCCTCGTGGTCCTGCTGCTGGCCCTGGGCGCGGTCAGCCTGGGCATCCTCGTCTCGACCTTCGCGCGGACCGAGCTGCAGGTCATCCAGTCCATCCCGCTCGTCCTGGTGCCGCAGTTCCTGCTCTCCGGCGTCCTCTTCCCGACCAGCAGCCTGCCAGAGGCCCTGCAGCCGCTCGTGGTCATCATGCCCGTGCGCTACGCCGTCGACGGGCTGCGGCAGGTCTTCGTGGCCGGGGCCGACATCGGCTCTTCCGCGCTGCTGACCAACCTCCTGGTCCTGGGTGTGTTCGCCGGCGTCTTTGCGACGTTAGCCTCGCTCATCATCCGGCGGGAGGTCGCATGAGCGACCACCGCAGAAGATCAGTCCGACGCCTGGGACACCTGGTGTCCGGCGCACGGGTCGGCGGCCTGGCCAGGCTGAGACGCGTGAGGTCATCGTCGAGGCCGCCCGGAGCCTCTTCAGCGAGCGCGGCTATGACGGCACCACGATGCGACTGGTGGCGGCGGAGGCACGGGTGGACACGGCGCTCATCTATCACTACTTCGGCTCCAAGCAGCAGCTCTTCGTGGCCTCCATGGAGATCCCCTTCGACTGGGCCACGGCCTTCCCGGCGCTCCTGGACGGCCCCCGCGAGGAGATCGGGGAGCGGCTCGTCCGGCTCATGCTGGGCTTCTGGGAGGACCCGCTCATCAGGCCGCGCTTCATGGGCGTGGTGCGCTCCGCTGCCACCGACCCCGAGGCCGCCGCCATGGTGCGACGACTGCTCGCCGAGGGCCCGGTGCTGGCCCTGGCTCAGGCCACCGGCACGCCGGATGGCGAGCTGCGCGCCATGCTGGCGGCGTCGCACATCATGGGCGTGGCCCTGCTGCGCTACATCCTGGGCGTCGAGCCGCTGGCCTCGGCGGACGTGGAGACCCTGGCGCGGCTCATCGGCCCGTCGGTGGGCGCCTACCTCGTCGCTGACAGCGATACCGCCGGTGTCCGGTCAGGACAGGCCGGGTCGGGCTAGGGTCAGTCTCCGCCTCCGGATGGCAGCAGCACCGTCCGCGTCGCGGCCAGGTGCGAGGCGGCATCACCGCCCACGGCTCCGGCAGCCAGGGCGGCCGCGCCAACGGCCGTCATCTCCGGCTCCTGCACGATGACCAGGGGCCGCCCGTACGCGGCCAGCCGGAGAGAGCGCCAGAGGGGCACGCTGGTGGGCACGCCGACGGCCAGGACGCGCTCGAAGCGGTGGCCGACCTCCATCTCGAGACTGGCGACCACGTCCGCCGAGCGCCGGGCCAGGCCCACGAGGACCGCCCGCAGGATGTCAGCCCGCCCGGCCGTGTAGGGCAGCTCATCGAGGCGGCCGTGGCGGAGGTCGTCGAGCAGGTCGAAGGTCGGAGCATCGCTGTCTCCGGCGGCCGCCTCCAACTCGGCATACATGGCAGCGTCGTCGACGCCCTCGTAGAGCAGACCACGCCACTGGCGGAAGACGTGGCCGGCGTGGGGGTTGACGTGCACGTATGTCGATCCGGCATCGACGAAGCAGCCCTGGTCGAGGTGGTAGCGGTGATCGTCGCCGGACCGGCGCGAGATGGGGGCGGCCACCAGGGCGAGGTGCGCCTCTGACGTGCCCGCTGAGAGAAAGAGGTCGGAGGTCGTGCGAAGGCCGGCGCCGTAAGCCGCGCAGAGGTGGTCGTGCCCGCCGCTCACGAGGTGCAGTCCCGGGGGCAGGCCGGTGCGCCTCGCGACGTCGGGCGCCAAGGTCCCGATGACCGTGCCCGAGGACACGAGCCGCGGGAAGTCGATCGTCAGCCCGCTGGCCGCGATGGAGTCCCGGTCCCAGTCACGAGCCCACGGGTCGAAGGCGCCGGCGCGCGACGCGTGCGACCAGTCCATCACGAGTTCGCCCCCCAGGCCCAGCAGGACGAAGTCGCCCAGGTCGGTCCAGGCCTCCGATCGGGCCAGGTCGTCGGGCTGATGGTCGCGGATCCAGAGCAGCTTGAAGAGTGAGAATGAGGCGTCCGGCGGCATGTCCCGGGTGAGGTGGAGGTCCGCGCCAGGACCGGCCAGGAACCCTGCCGCCTGCGTGGTGCCCCGCGGGTCGTACCAGGTGATGGCGTCCGCGACTGGTCGCTGGGCGCCGTCCAGCAGCACGACCTCCTCGCCGACGCTGGCACACGAGAGCGCCGCAACCTCGGTGCCTGGGGCCAGGGCGCGGCTCACCCTGGTCAGCAGGTCGATGACGATCTCCAGGACCTCGGCGGGACGATGGGCCTCACCCTGCGCGTCGCGCCTGACGGGCGTCTCGGCCGCCTCCAGGGCAAGGGTCCGCCCGGTCGCCACGTCCAAGGCCAGCACCTTGATGCGCGTGGTGCCGACGTCCACGCCGAGCGTGATCACCTCGTCGGCTCCAGCTTGGTCAGCCCGATGCGCGGCGTCCAAGTCGTCGCGTCGAAGGCCGGCGGGAGCTCTGGCAGCAGGTGGGTGGCGCCTGCCGTCCCGCATGCGGCACCCAGCACGAGGGCTTCGCGCAGGCCCAGGCCGCGCTCGATGCCCGCGACGAGTCCGGCCAGCAGCAGGTCACCGGAACCCGTCGGGTTGGCCACGGCCACCTGTGGCACCAAGGCGTGCCAAACGCCATCGGTGTCGGCCAGCAGGGCCCCCTGTGCGCCCAGCGTGACGACGACCACCTCGATGCCCCGGGCGCGCAGCTCCAGCATCTCAGCCGCGATGGCCACCAGGGGCTGGACGCGGTGGCGCTCCAGCTCGGCCGCACTCGGCGGTCGACCGCCTCGGAGGCCGAGCAGCTCATCACGGTTGCACTTGAGCATCCAGGGCCGCGCGCCGACGACCTCCCTCAGGGAGGCGCCGTGGATATCCGAGCAGGTCCGGGCGCCGGCCTGGTTGCCGATGCTCACGACCTCGGCCGCGACGGCGGGATCGACGCTGTCGGGCAGGCTGCCGGCCAGCACGACGATGTCGCCAGCCTGGCAGTCGGTGACCAGCAAGTCCGTGAAGCGGGCGACCTCCTCGACCGTCACGGCTGGGCCGGGCTCGTTGAGAACGGTGGTGCGCCCCGGGTCCGGCTCAACGACGATGAAGCAGACCCTCGTCCCGGCGGCGATGGCGGTGTGGCGGTCGATGACGCCATCGGCCCGGATCATGCCCCTCAGGGACTCGCCGACAGGGCCACCGAGGAAGCCGTAGGCGGTCGCCTGGGTACCCAACCGGATGGCCGCACGGGCCACGTTGAAGCCCTTGCCACCCGGCACCACGGCTACGCTGGCGGCGCGGTTGACCTCGCCCAGCCGCAGCGGTGGCCACGTCGCGATGCGGTCCATGGCGGGGTTCGCTCCCACCACGCGGATCATCGTGGGGGCCTCGCATCGCCGGCTTCCTCTGGCCCCGGCTCGGCGCCCGGGCTGGCGCCCGGGTTGGCGCCCGTGCCACGTCCGGGCTCCCAACCGGGGGCGGCCAGCTCGAAGCCGGCGAACTCGAAGGCCGGTGAGACCGTGCAGCCGACGAGGGTCCATTCCCCCTGCGTTGCCGCCGACTGCCAGTCACCGGCCGGCACGACCACCTGGGGCCGCTCGCCGGCCACGACATCCGCGCCCAGCAGGTGCCGCTCGGCAGCCTGCCGGCCGGACCCGTTCGCGATCCTCAGCCGGAGCGGAGCGCCCGCGTAGAAGTGCCAGGCCTCCGCTGCGTCGACGCGGTGCCAGGCGGAGCACTCGCCGGTGCGCAACAGGTAGTAGATGGCGCTTCCGGAGGCGCGCCCGCCGTCGGGAGCGTCGGCTCGCCACGTCTCGCGGTAGTAGCCGCCCTCCGGGTGCGGCAGCAGGCCCAGGGCTTTGATGATCGACTCAGCGTCCGTCATGCCGCCAAGACTAGGCTGCCGGGAGGTGCTCGCGCTCGGCCATCCGCGACAGCAGCGAACCGAGGCGAGCTGCACGGGTGGCTCGCTGCTCCGACTGAGGGCCGCTGATGACACCGCGACGCAGCAGTCGCTCCACCACGGCCGGGGCGATGCCAGCCTCGGCGAGCACGTCGTCCGTGTCCGCTCCCAAGCGCGGGGCGGGCGCCAGGCTGGGCTGGCTGGCCGACCTGACGCGTACCTGCTGCTCCTCGAGTGCCTCCCTGGGCAGACTCACGAGGGCCACGCAGGCGTCCGGCTCGAAGCATGTCAGCCACTCGGTGCTGTCACGGCCGGCGATGACGGTCGCCACCTCTGCGGCGGCGGCCGGGTGGAACTGGCGGGACACAAGTTCGTCGCGACCGAGACCTCGGCAGAATGCCGCCCAGAAAGGCGGCTCCAGCGCACCGACGGCCAGCCATCGCCCATCGGCCGCACGATAGGTCCGGTAGCAGGGAAAGACGCCGCTCATCGGTCCCGGCGACGCGCCCGCGCTGGCGACTCCCGAGCCGAGCGTCGCCAGCCAGCCCACGAGCGTGTCGAGCACGGACAGGTCGAGGTAGGCTCCCTCGCCGGTTCGCTCGCGTGCCACCAGCGCGGCGAGGATGCGGGCAGCGGCCAGCGTGCCGGCGGCGATATCGGCCAACTGCAAGCCGGGCGGCACCGGTGGCGCGCCTGCTGGCCCCAGCAGCGAGAGCACCCCACTCATGGCCAGGTAGTCGATGTCGTGGGCGGGCCGATCGCGGCAGGGACCGGTCTGACCGAAGCCGGACAGCGAGCAGTAGACGATGCCGGGGTTCACGTGGCGCACGGCGACCGGCCCCAGGCCGCGGCGCTCGAGCTGGCCGGGCCGCGAGGATTCCAGGAAGACGTCGGCGTTCCGGGCGAGCTGCAGCACGAGGTCACGACCCGGAGGCCGACGGTAGTCCACGGCGATGCTGCGCTTGCCGCGATTGACCGACTCGAAGATGCCGCCGAAGCCGAGGGCCTCGGGGGCCATGCGAGCGTAGTCGCCGGCCAGGGGCGTCTCGACCTTGATGATCTCAGCACCCTGCTCCGCCAGCAGGAGCGTGCACCAGGGGCCGGGCAGCAGCCGCGAGAGATCGAGGACGCGGATGCCAGCCAGCGGCGCGTCGATCGCAGTGGGGCGGGTGTCGCAGTGGGAGCGGTCGGTGGTGTTCATGAGCGGCAGCGTGGCCCTAAGCCGGCCGCCGGCCATCGGCCAGCGCCTTAGCGGGCGACTCATTCCGTGCGACCACTGTCCTCGGACGGCACGCTCGGACGCGGCCGGCTGGCGCGCTCGGCCCTGCTCGGGCACGCGTGGCCCCCGCCAAGCTCGGGCGCGCTCGGCCGCTGTGCTCGGGCACGCGTGGCCCCCGCCAAGCTCGGGCGCGCTCGGCCGGTCCTACTTCACACGTCGGTATCAGCCAAGGAAGCGCCTGGGCGAGCCCATGGACGGGCCTGACGCGCTTGTCCATGCTGCCCCGAGCGCCATTTGCGACGCCGCCCGTAGGCAACGGCCGGCAACGGCCCCCGGGAGCATGTCGGCGACATTCACGGTCGTGCTCGTCGGTCGATAGTGACGTCACAGGTAAGAGCGGCCAGCGGCGCCCCGGTCCACTGCGCACACGGTCGCGCGCCGCATGCGGCACGCCGGCGGCCGCGCCCCGGTCCCCGCACCGCTGCGACTCCCCCCGCAGGTCACGGGTCGCCGCCGCATGCGGCACTGACCGCGGGTCGCCGCACCCACCAGCCATCGGGCGCCCAGTCTGGACAGGGCGTGTACCGTGGTCGGGCCCATGCTCCCCACGGCTGCCCCATGAGCTCATCGGCCCTGCAGGTCCAGCGTGTCTACCTGCTGCTGACGCTGCTCACGACGCTGGCGACCTCGCTCATCTGGGGCGTCAATACGCTGTTCCTGCTCGATGCCGGCCTCAGCAACGCGGAGGCCTTCGCTGCCAACGCCTTCTTCTCGGTCGGCATGGTGCTCTTCGAGGTACCCACCGGCGTCGTGGCAGACACCCGCGGCCGGCGACTCTCCTTCCTGCTCGGCGCGGCGACCCTCCTCGCCTCGACCCTTCTCTACCTCGCCATGTGGCAGCTGGAGGCGGCCTTCGTCGGCTGGGCCGTGGCGTCGATCCTGCTCGGCCTCGGCTTCACGTTCTTCTCCGGCGCCACGGAGGCCTGGCTCGTGGACGCCCTCGGGGCCAGCGGGTTCGACGGCAACCTGGAGACGGTCTTCGGACGCGGTCAGACCGTGGCTGGCGCTGCGATGCTGGTCGGCTCCGTGCTGGGCGGCGTCGTGGCACAACTGACGAACCTGGGGGTCCCCTACCTGCTGCGGGCGGCCCTGCTCGGCCTGGCGCTGGTGGTCGCCTTCCTCCTGATGCGCGACCTGGGCTTCAAGCCTCGCACCGACGTCAGCACGCTGACCGCCGTGCGCGAGGTGGCGCGCGGCTCCATCGACGGTGGGCTTCGCAACCGCCCGGTGCGCTGGATGATGCTCGCGGCTCCGTTCACCGCCGGCGTCGCCTTCTACGCCTTCTACGCCATGCAGCCCTATCTCCTGGAGCTCTTCGGCGATCCGACGGCCTACAGCATCGCGGGCCTGGCAGCCGCCATCGTGGCTGCCGCCCAGATCGTCGGCGGCCTGTCGGTGCCCCTCGTGCGGCGCTTCTTTCGCTTGCGCACCAACGCTCTGCTGCTGGGTGCGGGGCTCAATGTCGCGATCCTGCTCGGCATCGGGGCCGTTGGCGGGCTGTCCGAGGCCCTCGGCCGGGGCGCCTTCGTGCTGGCTATCGTGTTGCTCGTGGCTTGGGCGTTGACGACGGCCATCAGCGCGCCCATCCGCTCCGCCTTCCTCAACGGCTGCATCGCCTCCGAGCAGCGCGCCACGGTGCTGTCCTTCGATTCGCTGATGGGATCGCTGGGTGGCGTGGTGGCCCAGCCGACGCTGGGTCGGGTGGCCGACGTCTCCGGCTACGCCGCCTCGTACCTGGTGGCGGCCGGCATCAGCGCCCTGTCGCTGCCCTTCATCTTCCTGGCCCGGCGCGAGCAGGCCCCCTCGGACTCCATCGCGGACGCGACGGTCGGCGACGGCTGACCAGGGGGTGGGCCGGGAGCCGCGGCCAGGGGGTGGGCCGGGAGCCGCGACCGGCTGGGGTGGCCCGCGAGCCGGGTGGGCCGGTAGCCGCGACCAGGTGGGGTGCCCGCGAGCCGGGCGGGTCGAATCAGGCTGGACGCGCGCTACCCGCGCTCGTGCCGCGCGACCGCCTCCTGCACGTACGTGGTCACCAGGGCAGCATCCACGGTCGCGCCGTCCGGGTAGTCGATGAACGCGGCGGTGGTGCTACCCGCCCGCAGGACCCCGGCGGGGTCGTCGAGGGTCTGGCCGAACAGAAAGCGCAGGCTCACGGTCCTGGCGCTGACGCTGATGGCGACCACCCAGCGGTGCCAGCGGGCGTCCAGGGTATAGACGAGCATCTTGTAGGTGAAGCGCTGGTCGAAGTCCGCGCCCGCCGCCCCGACCGCGGCGGCCAGAGCTCGCACCGTGTCGTGGGCGTCTGGTCGCACGCTGGCCAGGAAGGCCGCCAGCGCCGACTCAGGCACCGTCGACCCCGCTCACCGCGATCCGACCGGCGGACCGACGCCGCTCCCACAACCAGTTGCCACTCACCGTCACACCGGCGATGACGATGAAGCCGAAGGCGTAGAGGCCGAGCGTGTAGAGCGCCACCGTGGCCACGCTGTTGGCGTCGAGGTCGAAGAACGGGTAGGGATACCAGCCCACGAGCACGCCGCGGCTGAATGTGTAGGCGATGTAGAGCGTCGGGTAGGCCAGCCAGAGGAGCGCCCGGCGCCATCCGACCTGGGAGCCAGGCGGGTCGACCAGCCAGTCGATGACCACGTAGATGGGGAAGAGCACGTGGACCACGGCGTTGGTCCACGTCATGGGATCGCCGGTCGAGAGGAGCACGTTGTAGATGACCATGGTCACCAGGAGGTAGACGACCGCTCCTCCGCGCAGCCAGTCCAAGGTGGGGGTGGCCGGCCTGCGCCAGCGCGCTGCCTCGAAGAGCAGCACCGCCGCCCCGATGAGGTTGGCCTGGACGGTGAAGTAGCTCAGGGTCCGGACCAGGTCGTCGCTGCCGTAGCCAGCCTGGCCCACGATGTCCGAGCCCAAGGCGACCAGGACGACCAGGGCCGCGATCACGCGGATCAGGGCAAGCACGCCTCGGGTTCCCATGGGCGGCACGATAGCGGGTCAGGCGACCGCGGCATCGGCCGTGGCGTCGGCCAGTGCGGGGATGGCGGCCCGCAGGATCGTCCGGAAGTCGTCGTGCGCCCGGCGCGTCGCGTCGAGCACGGGCCCCAGGTCGATCGGCGGGCCGATACCCGCCGACATCGTCGAGACGAAGGTGAATGCCACCACGCGCATGCCGGCGTGGTAGCCGGCCATGACCTCCGGCAGGAACGAGTTGGAGGAGATGCTGCAGCCGGCGAGCTGGGCGAGGCGGATCTCCGCGGGCGTCTCGAAGCTGGGGCCCATCCAGTAGCCGGCCAGGCCGACGGGCAGCGGCACGCCGGCCGCCTCCACGGTAGCCACCACCCGCGCCCTGAGGTCAGGGTCGTACAGCTCCGCCATGGACAGGTAGGGCGTCGGCCAGCCGCCGCCTTCGCGCTCCGTCGCCAGCGGGTTGAGGCCAGAGAAGTTGATGTGGTCGGCAAAGGCCAGGAAGGAGCCCGGCGGCAGGTCGGCGCGCATGGAGCCCGAGTTGGCCGAGTAGAGCAGGGTCCGGCAGCCCGCCAGGGCCAGGCTCCGCGCCGCCAGGCCGCTCTCCGCCCAGGTCGCACCATCGCAGGGCAGCACCTTGGCCTTGACGGCCGCGACCGTCACGCCGGCCAGCTCACCCACGTCGACCTCGTTGACATGGCCGGGGATGGCTGAGGGTCGGAGGCCGAGGTCCGTGAAGGGGATGGTCACGCGGTCTGCCAGCACGTCCGTGCAGGGCGCGAAGCCGGTGCCGCAGATGACACCGACCCGTGGCTCGCGGCCAGCCCGCTCGTGGATGATCGCGGCGGCCTGCTCCGCCGCCCGGCGCGTATCCAAGCCGGGACCCGAGCCTTCCACCGGGCCGGGCGCCCCCCGCTGCTGCTCCATGGCCACAGCATACGGGCCACGGGTAGACTCGCAGGGCAAGCTGAAGGAGGAGGTGCGTCGTGCGCAAGCGGTTCGGGACCCTGCTGCTGGGTCTGGCTCTCGCGGGCAGCGTGGCCGGCAACGGCGCGGTCGCCCTGGCCCAGGACGATCAGCCGCAGCGCGGCGGTCGGCTGGAGCTGGTGGCCCTCAACGACCTGGCCACGCTGGACAACACCCAGGCCCTCGACCTCGACTACAACATGGTGGCCGGCGCGCTCTACGAGGGGCTTTACCACTTCGACCCCCAGGGCCAGCTGGAACCCGGCCTGGCGGACGGCCTGCCGGAGGTGTCGGAGGACGGTCTCGTCTACACCTTCCGCCTCAAGCCAGGCGCCATGTTCGCCGGTCCCGACTTCGAGCCTCGCGAGGTCACGGCGGCCGACGTCGCCTACGGCATGCTGCGCGGCCTCGATCCCGAGCCCGTCGGTGCGCCCATCCAGGGCTGGGGCGCCAGCTACCTCTTCCCCATCAAGGGCGCCGCGGCCTTCGCCGCCGGCGAGGCCGACTCGGTCGAAGGCATCGAGGTCATCGACGACCACACCCTCCAGGTGACCCTGGAGCAGCCCACGTCCACCTTCCTGCTGGGCCTCACCATCGCCACCAGCTGGCCCGTGCCCCAGGAAGCCGTGGAGGAGCGTGGCGAGGACTTCGCCAACCGCCCGGTGGGCGCCGGACCCTTCTTCGTGCAGGAGTGGAACAAGGGCTCGGACATCACCATCGCCCGCAACCCGGGCTACGTGGACCCGGAGCTGCCCTACCTGGACGAGATCCGCGTCGACCTGGGCGTGGACGAGAACACGCAGGTCCTGCGCCTGGAGACGGGCGAGGCCGATGGCGTCTTCGAGCAGTTCGCCATCTCGCCCCCGGCGCTGCGCCTGCTGCAGCAGAACCCCGACCTCACGGTCGTCGACTCGGTCGGCCCGCGCATCTTCTACCTGGCCCTCAACAACGAGGGCATCATGGCCAGCAAGGAGCTGCGTCAGGCCGTGGCCCAGGCCATGACGACCGACTTCACCGCCCAGTTCGGCGACCTCGTGAAGCCCTGGAACCAGCTCATCAGCTCCACGACCATGCAGTCCGACCCGGAGGGCACGACGACGTACGCGCACGACCCGGCGGCCGCCACGGCGTTGCTCGAGTCGGCCGGCTACGACGGCACGCCGGTGCGCATCGTCTACGACGTGAGCGACCCGTATGGCTCCGCCAACGCCACGGCGCTGCGCCAGGACCTGGAGGCGGTGGGTTTCGCGGTCGACCTGAAGGGCCTCCAGAAGGAGGAGTTCTACAACACCATCTACGACCCCACCGCCTTCGACATCTCCTCCACCTACTGGAGCGCTGACTACCCCGACGCGCAGGACTTCATCTCCACGAACTTCCTGTGCGGCGTGTTCCTCAACATCTCACGCTTCTGTGACAGCTCGATCGACACGGCCTTCTCCGAGACCGAGCGGATGCCCTTCGGCCCGGAGCGCGACACCGCCCTGCGTGAGGTGCAGCAGCGACTCATCGACGAGCTGGCCGGCATCCCGGTCATGGAGGTCACGCCGCAGGTCGTCTTCGGGCCGCGCGTGGGAGACCTGCCGACGCTGGCCACCTACGCCCCGTTCGACTGGAAGCGGGCCTGGGTGAAGGCCGACGGCTGATCCGGACGGGGGCGCCGAGGCGCCTTCGCTCGAGACAGGCGCCACGCCGCTCCTGGCGGTCGACGGCCTGCGCGTCACGACGGCACGCGGGGAGATCCTGCGCGGCGTGGACCTCGCGGTCGGCCGGGGAGAGGTCACCGGGGTCGTCGGCGAGTCTGGCTCCGGCAAGACGACGCTCGGCCTCGCCGTGCTGGGCCTGCTGGGACGCTCGAGGCACATCTCGGGAGGGGAGATCCACCTCAGCGGCGAACTGATCGGAGCGCCCGACGTCGACCGGACGGCAGAGCTGCGCGGGACACGGATGGCATTCGTGCCGCAGGATCCCTTCCGCTCCTTCGACCCGCTGCGCCGCATGGGGCCCCAGGTCCGGCGACCGTTGGAGCTCCACCGCGGGCTGTCACGCGCGGAGGCCGATGAGCGGGTGGCAAGCCTGCTGACACGCCTCGGCGTGGCGCAGCCCGACACGGTCATGGAGCGCTACCCGCACCAGCTCAGCGGTGGACTGCTGCAGCGCGCGGCCATCGCCACGGCCCTCTCCTGCGGTCCCGAGCTGGTCATCGCCGACGAGCCCACGACCGCCCTGGACGCGCTCGTTCAGGTGCAGGCCATCGAGTCGCTCCGGCGGCTCGTGCGGGAGCTGGGCACCTCCCTGCTCATCATCACCCACGACCTGCGTTTGCTGGAGCGCACGGCCGACCGCATCGCGGCGATGTACGCCGGGCGCATCGTGGAGTTCGGGCCGTCACGCCGCTTGCTGGCGGTGCCGCGGCACCCCTACCCTGCCGCACTGCGGGCGTCGTCCATCCTGGCGGCTGAGCCAGGTCAGCAGCTGCCCACCATCGATGGTCAGCCGCCCGCGCTGCCCGGCACGTTCGAGCCCTGCGCCTTCGCGCCGCGTTGCCCCCGCGCGGATGAGCGCTGCCGGACGGAGATGCCGGCGTACCCCTGGCCGGCAGCCGAGGGCGAGGCCTGCCACCACCCCCTCGACTGGGATGGGCCGGCCGCTGCAGCAGCGACCGAGGCGGCAGCGTGATCGGCCCGGTGCTCGCCCCACCGCGCACGGCGGAGCCGCAGCCCTGGGGCCTGCGCATCGGCATCGGCCTGCTCGTCCTGCTGGCCATCATCGTCCTCCTGGGACCGATCGCCTGGTCAGTCGACCCGACCTTCGAGTCCATCGAAGGCCTCAGCCCACTGGGCGAGCCGCTCGACTTCGGCGCCACCGGTCATCCCCTGGGCACCGACCCCAAGGGTCGCGACCTGCTGGCGCGCGTCCTCCTGGGTGGCCGACTGACTCTCGTCACGGCCCTGCTCGCGGTCGGCATCGCCACCATCGCGGGGTTGCTCATCGGCCTGCTGGCGGCCGGTCGCAGCCGCACGGCGGGGGCGCTGCTCATGCGCTTCACCGACCTCGGCCTGGCCATCCCGGGTCTGCTGCTGGCGGCGGCCATCGCCACCATCCTGGGACGGGGCGTGCTCTCGCTCATCGTCGGCCTGGCGGCCGTCTTCTGGGCGCCCATCGCCCGCGTCACGTACGGGCAGGCCGTCGTGCTGCGCGAGCGCGAGTATGTCGAGGCGGCCCGGGTCCAGGGCGCCACTGCGCTGACGGTCCTGCGGCGGCACGTCCTGCCGCACCTGCTGCCCGTGGTCGGTGCCTACGCCGCGCTCTCGGTGGGCTGGGCCGTGCTCTTCGAATCGGCGCTCGGCTTCCTGGGTGCGGGGGTGCAGGAGCCGGATGCCTCCATCGGCTCGCTGCTGGGCGCCAACCTCGTCTACTACCGCAGCCACCCGGGGCTCATCCTCTTCCCGGCCCTCTTCCTGGGCCTCCTCGTGCTGGCCGCCAACGTCGTGGGCGAGTCGCTGCGCACGCGCACGGAAGATCGACGGTGAGGGACTACGTCGGGCGGCGGTTGCTGGCGGCGCTGGTGACGGTCTGGATCGTGGCCACGGCCGGGTTCCTGCTCGTGGAGATCATCCCTGGCGACCCGGCGCGCGCCCTTGCCGGACCCTCGGCCTCCGCGGAGTCCATCGACCGCGTCCGTGAAACCTACGGCTTCGACGACCCGCTTCCGGTCCGCTACGTGGCGGCCATGGCACGCATGGCGCAGGGCGACCTGGGCTACAGCTTCTCCAAGGCGGAGCCCGTGACCGCCGTGCTGCTGCGATCGCTGCCCTCCACGCTGCTGCTGACGGGGCTGGCCTTCCTGGTCGAGGTGCTCATCGCCATCCCATTGGCGCTCTGGGTGGTGAGCCGCGGCGGCCTGGCCGACCGGCTGCTGCTCATCGCGGCGGGTGCCACGAGCGCCATCCCGGCCTTCCTCGTGGGGCTCCTGCTCATCTACGTCTTCGCCTTCCGGCTGGACCTGCTGCCGCTGGGCGGGGCCGACTCCCCGGCGGCCTACGTGCTGCCCGTCCTCACGCTGGGCGTGCCCTTCGGGCTGGTGCTGGCACGGCTCCTGCGGACCTCTCTGCTGGAGCAACAGGGCCAGCCCTACGTGACGTTCGCAGAGGCGCTCGGGGAGCGGCCCTGGTCGGTGCGCTGGCGTCACCTGCTGCCGAACGCCCTGTTGCCGCTGCTGAGCATCCTGGCGCTCGACTTCGCCGGGCTCTTCTCCAGCGTGGCCGTGGTGGAGGTCGCCTTCTCGATGCCCGGCCTGGGCGCCGACCTGCTGGGCGGCCTGCGCCGACTGGACACCGCGCTCATCGTGGGCATCGGCGTCATCGCCGGGCTGCTGGTCGCGCTCGTGAACCTCCTCGCCGACGTGGCCGTCATCGCCATCGACCCGCGCGTGCGCCGGTAGCAACGAGCCCGCAGCGGCGGGGGCGCGCCAGCCCGACCCTAACCCTCACTCGATTCACCGCTCCCCAACGTGGCCCCCAGCGGGAAGTGGCAGGCGACGGGGTGGCCCGCGCCGCGATCCACCAGCTCGGGCCGCTCGAGGGAGCAGACGGCCTGGGCGATCGGGCAGCGTGCGCGGAACGCACAGCCGACCGTCACGTCGATCCCTGCTGGCGCATCGTCGGTCGCCGGCCCGGGGGTCGCGGCGATGCCGGTCCACTCACGGATCCCCGTGGCCGCCAGCAGGGCGCGCGTGTAGGGGTGGCCCGCCGAGCCGAAGAGCTGATCGCGGCTGCCCGTCTCCACGATGCGACCCGCGTACATGACCGAGACACGGTCGCTGATATGCCGCACCACGGCCAGGTCGTGGGCGATGAAGAGGTAGGCGATGCCGAGGTCACGCTTGAGGTCCATGAGCAGGTTGAGGATCTGGCCCTGCACGGAGACGTCCAGCGCAGAGACCGGCTCGTCGCAGACGATGAGCGAGGGCGCCAGGGCCAGGGCGCGGGCGATGCCGATGCGTTGCAGCTGCCCGCCAGAGAAGGAGGCCGGCCGACGGTCGCCCTGCGAGGGGTCGATGCCGACGCGGGCCAGCAACTCATCCGCGCGGCGGCGGCGCTCGTCCGCATCGTGGAGGCCGTGGATCGTCCACGGCTCGGCCACGATGTCTCGGGCGCGGTAGCGCGGGTCCACGGATGAGAAGGGATCCTGATAGATGAGCTGGAGGTGGCGGCGCATGTGGCGCAGCTCGGCCCCTCGCAGGGCCAGGAGGTCCTGGCCGCGGAAGGTCACGGTCCCGGCATCCGGCTCGATGAGCCGCAGGAGGATCCGACCGGTCGTGGACTTGCCCGAGCCCGACTCCCCGACGAGGCCGTGCGTCTCACCCTCCCCGATGGCGATGTCCACGTCCGCGACCGCTTGCACCGACCGCCGGCCGCCCTCTCGCCCGGCCGCGAATGTCTTGCGCAGTCCACGAGCGTCAAGCAGGGGTGCGGCCATGTTTGCAGAGTAGCGGCCCCCGGAAGGCTCACCACGGCCCGACCGGCTCTTGCCCCGCGTTCTGCACACGGCCTACCATCGACCTCGTCAACGGCTCCCGACAGCCACGATCGGAGGAACGGGCCATGCCGACCGACTTCACGGTGTCCCTCTTCCACCGACCCGGGACGCTCGCGGCGGCCAGCGCTGCGCTCGGCCAGGCGGGCATCAACATCGAGGGTGCCTGCGCCTTCGTCTGCGGCGAGACCGGCGTCTATCACTTGCTCGTCTCGGACGCCGAGCGGGGGCGCCGCGCGCTCATCGACGCCGGCTTCGACATCCTGGCTGAGCGCCAGGTGCTCCTCCACCCCGTCGAGCATCGACCAGGAGCCGCGGCCGCCCTGTTGGGCCGCATCGCGGCTTCCGGCATCAGCGTCGACCTGCTCTACCTCACTGCCGACAGCCATCTCGTCATCGGCGGTGACGACCCGGAGGGCATTCGCCGCGCGCTCGGGTGAGCCGGCCCGCGCCGACGTGTGGGCCGAGCAGCGCGGCGCCGGTGGGTGCCAGCTTCAGACCTCGGCGTACAGGTGCCTCGAGATGACGTGGTCCTGGTACTCCGGCGAAAGCTCGCAGAAGTAGCCGCTCCAGCCCCAGACCCTGACGATGAGGTCACGGTGCTCCAATGGGTGTGCCTTGGCCTCGAGGAGCTTGCTGGCGCTCAGCGCGTTGAGTTGCAGCTGCTGACCACCCAGCTGCGCGAAGGTGCGCACCAGGCCGGCCACCTTGGCGATGGAGTCCTGGCTGCGAAAGACCGAGTCGGAGAGCTCCAGCGTGATCGGCCCGCCGTTGCAGATGCGCCCGTAGTCGATCTTGGCGAACGACTGCAGGACGCTGATCGGTCCGCGCAGGCGCGTGCCCGGCGTGGGGGCAAGGTTGGCGCCGAAGGGGTCGCCCCTGCGGCGCCCGTCGGCGGTAGCCCCCACGATCGGTTCCGGGATCGACCCGCCGGGGCGGCCGCGAGCCAGCCACAGGTAGTACATGGCCGTGCCCGTGCCCGGGCGGACAAGCAGCCCGGAGATGTCACGCTCTGCCTCGCAGGCATCGGCCAGCCAGTCGTACAGGAGGCGCAGCAGGTCGTCCACGGCTGGCTCATTGAGACCCACCCTCGGGCTTTCGTCCGTGAGCCGACGACGTAGTGGCTCATGGCCCTCGAAGTCCGCATCGATGGCCTCCAGGAGCTCGCTCGACGCCACGTCACCGAGCACGAAGACGTGCCGTTGCACGGCGGCGAGGGCGTCTGCCGCGCTCGCTGCGGCGGCGCCATGGATGCCGAGATTCCGATACTTGGCACCTCGACCGTGGTCCAGGCCGCGCTCCAGCGCATCCGTCATGAGCACGGAGTACCAGGGCGCCGGCGCCCACAGGAGCCGCTCGTAGGGAGCGGTCCGCTCGCGGACCTGGTCCGCGATCCCGCTCCGGGTGAGGGCCAGGATGTCCGTGAACGAGGCCCCGCGCGAAAGCCCGTCACGGATGGCGGCGTCGGCCGCGGCCGGGAATGACACGGCTCCGATGTTGCCGACGTCCATGCCCCGACCGGGGATGATGAACTCCCAGCAGGCGGCCACGGTGTAATCGCGCGCGTCTGCCAGGTCATACCCATGGCTCGCGAGGGCCGGGATGACGACGTCGTCGTTGGCGTACTGGGGGAAGCCCAGGCCCTTGCGCGTCAGCTCCGTGCCCAGCTCCAGGAGTGCCAGGTCGGTGTCCGCGGTGATGCGCAGGTTGACCTTGGGGTCGATGAGCCCCACGTCGCGAGCCACCCGGAGGGCCATCCACGTCAGCGGGTTGACGGCCGGGCGACCATCCGGTGTCGTGCCACCCAGCGTCATCGACTGGCCGTTGTCCCCCTGCTGGATGCCCGGGTAGAGATCCGAGTCGCGGTTGAGGGCGATGAAGAACTCCGCCAGGAGTTCCTCCGCACCGGGCTCGTCGAGTCGGCCGGCTTCCAGGTCCGCGGAGAGGGTGGGCCACAGGTACTGGTCGAGCCGGCCCAGGCCGACATGGTGATGGCCGGACAGCCAGACCATGGCCTGCAGGATCCGGAGCGCCTGAAGCGCCTCGTGGAACGTCGCGGCGCGCTCGGCGGGCACGCGCTCCAGCACCCCGGCGACCTCGTCCATGCCCAGCCGTCGGGCTTCGGCCGCATAGCGCGCCACGAGCGCCAGGACGGCGTCGATCGTCTCGATGGCCGACTCACTGAACTCCACTGCCTCTGCGTCGCCTGCGTCCCGTGCTCGCTGGAGGGTCTCCGCAGCCACGCGCCGGCGTCCCAGCAGCCCCTGTCCGACGACCATGCCCCAGTCGGAGCAGACGTTGTTGATGACGCCACCCTCGTGGAGGGTGTGGCCTGCCGTGAGCACCGCCAGCTCTGCCGCCGAGTACACCGCCGGGACCAATCGCAGGGTCCGCGTGAAGACGATGCGCTCGTCCGGCTCGATGACGACCTGCTCGGCCTCGCACATCCGCCTGGTCAGGCGCGCGCGGCGCTGCATCCAGGAGAGGCCGTCGCGGTCACATTCGGTCACCAGATCTGGCGAGCTGGCCTGCCGATAGCGTGCGAAGTGACCGTCGCGCGTGCGTGTCCGCAGTGCCAGCAAACGCTCGTTCATGCCACTCGCACCTCGATCCCCATACGTCTGAACGGCTCCATGTCGGCGTTCGGCGGCCGGTCCTCGTCGAAGCCAGGCGCGAAGGTCAGCCCGCAGGCGGCGTACTTTCCTCCGGCCGCCCGGTTGTAGGGCAGCAACTGGACCTCGACGAGGGTCGTCATATCCTGCAAGGTGCTGGCGATGGCCTCCAGATTGTCCACCGTATCGGTCACACCGGGGACCAGGGGGATGCGCGCCACGAAGGGCCGATCGAGCTGCTCCAGGAGGGCCAGGTTGCGCAGGATGGAGCCGTTGTCCTGGCCCGTCCAGCGCTGGTGGGCCACAGGGTCGATGAGCTTGAGGTCGAAGTAGACGAGGTCGCAGCGGCCAGCCACCTCGCTGAAGGCGCTGGCCTCCGCGTAGCCGGAGGTATCGAGCACGACGTGCACGCCGGCAAGCCTGTCGATGACCTCGGCCACGAAGTGCGCCTGCATGAGCGGCTCGCCGCCGGAGAACGTCACGCCACCGCCGTTGAGCCGCAGGATGTCCGCCTGGCCCAGCAGGATCGCCGCCAGCTCCTCGCCTTCGTAGGGGCGGCCCACGGTGCGCTCCCCGGCCACCGAGCGCAGCGCCTGTGGCGCCATCTCCAGGCCTTCCGGGTTGTGGCACCAGGCGCAGCGCAACGGGCAGCCCTTCATGAAGACGGTCGTGCGCATGCCCGGACCGTCGTGGACGGTGAACTCGCGGATGTCGAAGACGAGCCCCTGGCTCACGGCCGCCGCGTCACCCGCCGACCGCGGCATTCACGTCAGCGGCGGTCTTGTCCGGCAGCATCTGCGTGAGGATGGACTGCTCCGTGGCATCCGCCCGGGCGACCTCCGCAGAGATGGCCCCCAGGCGCATGACATAGATACGGTCGCTCATGCTGATGATCTCGGGCAGGTCGGACGAGATCATGAGCACTGCGCCCCCTCGGTCGGCGATGGCCTCCATGAGCTCGTAGAGAGCGTAGCGCGCCGAGACGTCCACCCCGCGCGTCGGCTCATCGAGCACGTAGACCAGCCGGTCCCGGGCCAGCCACTTGCCGATCGCGACGCGCTGCTGGTTGCCGCCGGAGAGCGTGAAGGCCGGCTGGTCAACGCTGCGAGCGACGATGCTCAGCTCCTCCACCAGGGACGTCGCCATGCCCCGCTCGCGGCGCGGCACCACCAGCGGGCCGGGCCCCAGGCGCGGCCACTCGGTGATGGCCAGGTTGCGGAGGATGGGCAGCGGCAGGATGACACCCTGGTCCTTGCGGTTCTCCGGGACGAAGGCCATCCCGGCGTCCAGCCGGCGACGCATCGGCCAGGCCGTGACGTCCACGCCAGCAAGCAGCACGGCCCCCGACCGCACCGGGTCAGCCCCCACGATGGCCCGTGCCAGCTCCGTGCGGCCAGCCCCCACGAGCCCGGCCAGTCCCACGATCTCGCCGCGGCGCACGGCGATGGAGACAGCCGGCGCGCCGTCCATCGGCACCAAGTCTCGCGTCTCAAGGACCACGTCACCGGGTGTCGAGGCGTGCCGCTGGTAGACCGAATCCAAGTGTCGCCCCACCATCCGCTCCACGATCGCGTCCTTGCTCGTCTCGCTCGTGCGCAGCGTGCCGGTGGAGCGGCCATCCTTCAGGACGGAGACCCGGTCGGACATCGTGAAGACCTCGTCGAGTCGGTGCGTCACGAAGATGATGCCCATCCCCTCCGCGCGGAGTCGGCGCAGCAGCTCGAAGAGCCGCTCGGTCTCGAAACGGCTGAGGCTCGCCGTGGGCTCATCGAGGATGAGGATCCGCGAGCGCTCATTGAGGGCGCGCGCGATCTCGACGAGCTGCTGCTGCGATGTCGAGAGGCGCTCCACCGGGCTGTCGAGATCGACGCTGACACCGAGCGTGGCGATGGCCTCCGCGGCCTGGCGGCGCATCTCGGGCTTGTCGAGCCGGCGGCCCCGGCGCAGCTCACGGCCAAGGAACATGTTCTCCACGACGGTGAGGTGCGGCGCCAGGCTGAACTCCTGCCAGATGACCGCGATGCCCTCCGCGCGCACCTGCGAGATCGTCGTGGCGCCGCGCAGCTGGCCCGCCACGTGGAGCGTGCCACCCTCGTAGGGCAGGGCGCCGGCGATGACCTTGATGAGCGTCGTCTTGCCGGCCCCGTTCTCACCCACGAGCGCATGGACCTCACCCGCGAGGAGCTCCAGCGAGGCGTCGGCCAGGAGCAGCACGTCCGTACCGCGGATGGGCCGGCCCTCATCGTCGTAGGCGTACTTCTGGATGTGCTGGGCGTCCAGCAGGACGGCCCCTACGGTCACCTCGCCCACGCCCGTCATGTCCGCTCCCCGAGGTAGCGGCTGCGCGCCGCGTCGACCACGAGGGCGACGACGATGATGATGCCCATCACGGCCTGGTACAGCTGCGACGGGATGTTGAGCAGGACGATGCAGTTGTTGATGGTCCTGATGATGATGGCGCCGATGATCACGCCGACGACGGTGCCGCGACCTCCGAAGAGACTGGTGCCGCCGACCACGGCGGCCGTGATCGTCTCGAAGGTGGTATTGAAGCCACCGAGCGTGGGCACGCCGATCTGGACGCGAGAGGTGAGCATGACCGCCGCCAAGGCGGCCATGCCGCTGCAGATCGCGAAGCAGGTGATCACGATGCGTGGCACGCGCACCCCGGACAGACCCGCCGTCACCCGGTTGTAGCCGACGGCCACGACCGACCGACCGAAGGTCGTGTGGTTGAGCACCACCCAGGCGATGGCCGCCACGATCACCGCCAGGATGACGAGGTAGGGGATGCCCAGGATCAGGCCCGTCTGCAGGCCCACGAACAGGTCATCGGCCGGCATGCTGAGCATGCTACCGGCCGAGATCATCTGGGCCAGGGCGTAGGCGATGTAGAAGCCGCCGAGCGTGGTGATGAAGGCCGGGATACGCAGCCACTGCACGAGCACGCCGTTGAGGAGCCCGAAGAGGACGCCTGCACCGAGTGCCGCCGCGAGCGCCAGGGGCAGGCTGCCGCTCTGGATCATGACCGTGACGAGGACCACGGAGCTGAGGCCGTAGAGCGCACCGACGGAGAGGTCGATGCCGCCGATGAGCAGGACGAAGAGGATCCCGATGGCGGCCACGCCCAGGTCGGAGGCCTGGCGGAGCACGGTGCGGATGTTGTCCACGCTGCCGAAGTTGGGCACGAAGACCCAGGCCAGGGCCCACATGACCAGGAGCAGGGCCAGGAGTCCCAGCGTCGGATTGCGGCTGATGCGATCCCAGGCGCCCGCGGCACGGCCGCGCCGTGCTGTCGCGAGCGGGGGCGATGCCATCGATCCGCCGCTGGCCGGTGCGCTCGGAACGCTCATGCGGGCCTCCCGTGCCGAGCGCGCTGGAGCGCGCTGCTGGCCAGGTCACGCAGCACCGGCCCCTGCACAGTGACGAGGACCGCGGCGATGATGAGCAGGCCGGTCACGAGGTCCTGCATGAATGGCTGAACCCCCTGCAGGTTCATGATGTTGCGGATGGCGAACAGGAACACAGCGCCGGCGCCGGCGGCCCAGAGGTGGCCGCGTCCACCGAAGAGGTCGACGCCTCCGATGACACAGGCGGCTACCGCCAGCAGCGTGTAGGGCTCGCCCTGCAGCGGGTTCGCAGTGCCCAGGCGGGCGGCCAGCATCGTGCCGGCTGTGGCGGCGAGCAGCCCGGAGACGACATAGGCACTGCCCAGGACCCGGGCGACGGGCACCCCGGAGAGACGAGCCACGGCGAAGTTGTCCCCGGTCGCGCGAAGGTGCACGCCCCACGTGGTCACGCGCGTGACGACCTCCAGGACGACGAGGATGGCCACAGCGAGCAGCAAGGTGATGGGGATGCCCAGCACGGCGTCATTGCCGAGCGAAACGAAGTCGGGCGGGAACACGGGGTGCCCGATCACGTTGGCGATGTAGAGGGCCAGGCCAGCGGCGATGCCCAGCGTGCCGAACGTGGCGATGAACGGCGGGAGCTTGAGGCGGGAGACGATGACGGCATTGATCGTGCCGAGCAGCAGGCCGACCCCGAGGCCGACGACCACGGCGGCCGGCCAGGGGATGCCGGAGCTGACGAGTGACACCTCCACGACGCCGACGAGGGACATGACGCCCCCGACCGAGAGGTCGATGCCGCCCGTGAGCAGGACGAGGGTCATGCCGAAGGCCGCCACTGCCAGGATGGCCGCCTCGAGCAAGACCTTGGACAGGTTGGTGGTCGTCGCGAAGAAGGGCACGAACTGGCCGACGAGCAGGACGACCACGACGATCGCCACGCTCGCGGCCAAGGCGCGAACGAGGAGCCGGTCGGTGAACAAGCGTGTCATCTTCGCGGTCTTTCAGCGAAGGCCGGCGCGACCCTCGGGGGTGGCGCCGGCCTGCTTCGTCAGCGTTGGCCTAGAAGGCCTTCGCCATGGCCTCCTCGGCGTTCTCGAGGGTCACGGTCACGGTGCCCGAGTCGATGTACTTCTCGAGCGAACCCGGCTCGACCGTGCCAGCGGCCATGCCCATGGCGAACTCCGCAGCCATGGATCCCATGGCCATGGGATCCTGGGTGTTGTCGGCCATGATCTTGCCGTCGAGGACACCCTGGATGCCGACCGTGGAGCCGTCGATGGCCAGGACCTTCACGTCGGTCTTGCCGGCGCCGGCGAGCGCCTGGAGGATGCCGTCCACCATGACGTCGCTGGCCGAGAGGACCGCCTGGAGATCCGGGTTGGCCTGGAGGATGGTCTCCATGGCCGCGAGGGCCTTGGCGTTGTCCCACTCGCCGGTGGCGGAGGCCACGGGCGTGATGTTCCCGGAGGCGAGGCCCTCGTTGAAGCCCTTGAGGCGGTCATCACCGGCGACCGAGCCGGGCGCGCCCTCGATGATGGCGACCTTCAGCTCCGGGTCGTTCATGGTCGTGACCAGGTACGTGGCCAGGTCACGGCCGGCTCGTACGTTGTCGGTCGCGATGAGCGTCTCGTAGAGCGCTTCGTTGCCAGCCGCGATGGGCTGGTCGACGAGGAACACCGGGATGCCGGCGTCCGCGGCCTTCTGCAGGGCTGGCAGAACGGCTGAGCCGTCCATCGGGCTCACGATGATGCCATCGACCTGCTGGGTGACGAGGTCTTCGAGCTGGCTGGACTGCTGGGCGACCGCGGTCTGGCCACCGGCGACCAGCAACTGGACCGTGCCACCGAGCTCCTCGACCTTGGCGGTCGCGGCCTCGACCCAGGCCGCCTGGAACGGATCGTTGGTGATGGTCTTGACGGACAGCCCGACGACCGGGGCCTCGTCCTGGGCGACCGCGACTGCGGGCACCATCGCTACGACCAGTGCTGCTGCCGCGATGACAGCTGAGCTGACACCAAGACGTCGCATGAGTGGTTCTCCGTTCTGTGGCCTTTCGGCCATGCTTCCATCCTTGACGTGTGCCTCGGATGCCGTTGACCGGGACCGGGCGCCGACGTTCGCGTCTGCGGCCAGACCGATCCATCCGTATCGATCCTGTGGTCTCGTTCCTGGTGGTCTGATCCGTCACCCCCCTCCGTGTGCAGGTCGTGGTGATTTCCCTCGAAGGCGCTGAGCTCCCTAGACGGCACCCGCAAGGTGCCAGTACACGCTGCTCCACTGGAGTTCGCTGCGCAACTGCTCTGCGTTGGTCCTGGCCCCGATGGCGACCAGCTCGACCCCGACGATCTCGGCGAAGTCACGGATCACTTCGAGTCCGACGGCCTGCGAATAGGCTGTGTGGTGCGGACCACCGGCCAACAGCCAGGACTCAGCCGACGTCGTGAAGTCGGGCCTGGGCACCCACAGGGCACGTGCCACAGGCAGCCGCGGGAAGCCCGCCGGCGGGTCGATGGCATCGATCTCATTGGCCACCATGCGCAGCCGGGTACCCATGTCGACCAGGCCCACCACGACCCCCGGGCCGGCGGCCCCGGTGAAGACGAGGCGCACGGGGTCGTCGCGCTCGCCCACGAAGAGCGGGTGGATCTCGCAGGCCGGCTTGGCGGCCGCGATGGTCGGGCAGATCTCGAGCATGTGCGCGCCGAGGATGGCCGGAGACGCAGCACCGAAGTCGTACGTGTAGTCCTCCATGAACGAGACGCCACCGGGCAGCCCTTCACTCATCGCCTTCACGATGCGCACCATCGCCGACGACTTCCAGTCGCCCTCGGCGCCGAAGCCATAGCCGTCGGCCATCAGGCGCTGGGCCGCGATACCGGGCAGCTGCTTCAGGCCGCCCAGGTCCTCGAACGTGTCCACGAAGGCCATCGATCCGAGCTCAGCCAGGAAGGCCCGAAGGCCCAGCTCGATGCGCGCCGCATCGCGCAGTGACCCACGTCGCTCGCCATCCGGGCGGAGGGCCGGCATGACGTCGTAGCGCTCGTCGTACTCGGCGCACAGCCGGTCGACATCGGCATCGGCCATCTGGTCGACGACCTTGACCAGCTCGTTGACCGGGTAGGTGTTACAGGACGTCCCCAGGCGGGCCTGGACCTCCACCTTGTCGCCGTCGGTGTCAGCCACTTCGCGCATGTTGTCGCCGAAGCGAATGACGCGCAGGTGGCGCGCCTCGTATGCCCCGGCGGCGGCCCGCATCCAGGCGCCGACCCGCCGCTGGACGGTCACGTCCTGCCAATGACCGGCGATCGTCTTGCGGGGCATCCGCAGGCGCGACACGATGTAGGCGAACTCACGATCCCCGTGCGCCGACTGGTTCAGGTTCATGAAGTCCATGTCGATGGAGCCGTACGGGAGGTCGGCGCCGTACTGCGTGTGCAGGTGCAGGAACGGCTTCTGCAGCGCCTGGAGCCCGGCGATCCACATCTTGGCTGGGCTGAAGGTGTGCATCCAGCCGATGACGCCGATACAACGGTCGTCCGCGGAGGCCTCCAGGCAGGCACGCCGGATGCCGTCAGGGTCGAGCAGCGTGGGTGTGTGGACGATCTCCACGGGGATCTCCGGCGACGCCCTGAGGCCGGACACGATGGCGGCCGACTGCGCGGCGACTTGCCGCCGAGTCTCCTCGCCGTAGTAGTGCAGGCTCCCCGTCAGGAAGAGGACCCGCAGCCCGTCCATCGCCACTCCGAACTCCCTCCCTCGGCTCATGCGGCCACGTCCTGATGACTGCAAGCGATTGTATGCAAGCGCATGCGATAAGGTCAACCTTGATTTGGACGCGCTACTTGGCGGCGTGAAGCACGATCCACAACGGCCCGACCGCTAGGATGGGAAGCCGGAGGCATGAGAGCACCATGGCAAGGCCGATTCGGCAAGGTCACACCGATCCCGACGGGACCACACCCACGGCGTCCGCGAACATCTCCACGGGCGTGCCGACCTTGCGTGACGTGGCCAGGGCCACGAACCTCTCTCAGTCGACGGTCTCGCGCATCCTGAGCGACGCGCCCACGGCCATCCCCATCGCAGCAGCCACGCGCGAACGGGTGCTGGAGACGGCCAAGCGCCTGGGCTACCGGCCCAACCCCCTGGCGCGCGGGCTGATGGGCGCACGGACCATGCTCCTGGGGGCCGTCATCCGCGACATCACCGATCCGAGCTTTCCGGCCATCATCGAGGCCGTCACCACGGAAGCCACCAGTCACGGCTACAACGTCGTGCTCGGCCATGCGCAGGGCAAGGCCGGCGAAGCTGTCGAGCTCTGGGCCATCCTTGAATCACGCCACTGCGACGCCATCCTGCTGCTCGGAGACCTGAGCAATCAACCGACGCTCATCGAGGGCCTCCAGGACACACGGGAACCGGTCGTGGCCCTCTGGCACGGCTCACGTTCGACCGTCATCCCCACCGTCAACGTGAACAACCGGGGTGCCATCACGACCGTGATGGAACACCTCGCCGCCCTGGGCCATCAGCGCATCGCCTTCGTGGGCCGGAGGCAGCTGGGCGACATCGTGGAGCGCGCAGAGGCCTACGAGGCCTTCCTGGAGCGCCGGGGCTGGCCGCTCCGCCCGGAGTACATGCCGGACGCCGTCAACGAGTACGAAGGTGGCATGGAAGCGCTGCATCGCCTGATGGATCTGGACGCTCCGCCCACGGCCATCGTGGGTGCGACCGATGTGCTGGCCATCGGCCTGGTGCACGCTGCGCTGCAGCGTGGCCTCCGGGTGCCGGCGGATGTGTCGGTGACCGGGATCGACGACATCCCCGGGGCCCATGTCATCATGCCGCCGCTCACGACCATGCGGATGCCGGTGCGCGCCATGGTCAAGGCCGCCATCGACATCGCCATCGGCACGCGGGAACGGCGCTTCGACCCTGCGGTCGATGTCCATCCGGTGTTCGAGGCAGAGCTCGTGGTCCGCGATTCCACGGGGCCACCACCCGAGGCAGGGAGAGGCGCATGACCGCGCCCGACCGGGTCGCGGGCGCACTTGCGGCCGACGCGGGCGCAGGTCAGTGTATGCTAAGTGCATGGCCGTCAAGACGATCACCATCGACATCGAGGCATACGAGCGACTGGCCGGGCTGAAGAGGGCCGGTCAGTCCTTCTCGCAGGTGATCAAGGAGCACATCACGGCATCCGCGGCCACCGCCGCGGAACTTCTCGATCGTCTCGATGCGACCGCGGTCTCCGACGAAACGCTCGCCGGCATCGAGGGGGTCATCGAGGAGCGACGCCGACATCCGGTCCGCATCCCGGAGTGGTGATCCATCTGGACACGACCTTCCTGGTGGATGCCATCCGGGAATTGCGACGCGGAATGAACGGGCCGGCCCGGCAGTGGCTGGCTGATCATCCCGGGGAGGCCCTGGCGATGAGTGTCTTCGTTCTCTGCGAGCTGCTGGTGGGCGCGGAGCTCCATGCCGAGGCGCACAACGAGCGACGCCGGATCCGGGACACCTGCGCTGGCCTGCCTGTGGTCATGCCCGATGAGCATCTCGCCGACACCTACGCACGCGTCCACGGTGGTCTGGCTCGGCGAGGAGAGCCGCTGGCCACGATGGACCTCCTGATCGCAGCGACGGCATTGACACATGGGGCCGCCCTGCTGACCGCCAACGAGGCGCACTTCGCCAGCGTGTCCGGCCTGAGGGTCCTCGGCTACCGGTAGACCGACCCGGCGGTGCACCGAGCTTCTCCATTCGGGGTTGGGGGGCAGAAACCATGGCTCATCACCCGGGGCGCGCCCGGTCGAGTGCCCGTCAGCCCCTGATGATGCCCAGCTCC
>CAVPPQ010000016.1:0-38479 GCA_963707395.1 uncultured Chloroflexia bacterium | reverse complement strand
CGTCCCGGTGACCGAAATCCAGGAGGTGCTCGACCGCCGTCGAGGCGGCGGCCTCGTTGTCGACGGTGACCGTGTCCACGTCCAACCCGGGCACGGCGGCGTCGACGAGCACGATCGGGGTGCCGCGCACGACGGCACGCTGCAGGTGCGCTCCGTCCGTGGAGCTTGAGGCGATGATCAGGGCATCCACCTGCTTCTGGAGTAATGTCTGCACCGCCTCGCGCTCGCGCTCGACGCTGTTGTTGGTGTTGGTGAGGATGACGCTGAGACCGGCGGGGCCCAGCACGCTCTCGACGCCGCCCACGAGCTGGCCGAACCAGGGGTTGGCGACATCGGCGATGACCAGCCCCACCGTCCCGGTGCGCCGACTGCGCATGCTCGAAGCGACGCCGTTCACGATGTAGCCCAGCTCCGCGGCGCACTCCAAGACCCTGGCGGTCGTCTCCGGGGAGCTTGATCCCTGCACGCCCCGAAGGACCCGCGACACGGTCGCGGTCGAGACCTCGGCCGCTCGGGCCACGTCGGCCATCGTGGGTCTGCCCGCGCTCGTCGAGGCCTCCTTCCACAGACGATAACGATTTCCGTAATCGATTAACCACGATATACTGAGGCCATGGCTCCGTCAATGCCAGGCGCCTCAGGGGCATGGTGCTCCGATGGGTGCGGACGCGTTCGACGCTTTGGTGATCGTTGATGAAGGAGGGATAGGCATGAGTGAGCGACCGATGATTCCCGTCGAGGAGTACGCCGAGCGCCGGCAGAAGGCCGCCGCACTGGTGGCCGAGGCAGGCTTGGACGTGCTGATCGCCAACGGCACCGACTCGGACGCCTCCAACGTGCGCTACTTCTCGGCCTACTGGCCGCTCTTCGAGATGGGCGGCGTGGCCATCGCGCCCACTGGGAAGTCCGCTCTCATGGTGGGCATGGAGTCCGAGGAGTTCGCCAAGGGCCGCAGCGTCATCGACAACATCCACCTCATGAAGGAGTACCGCGAGACGGCGGACCCGGTCTACCCGAGCATCGCCGGCCGCACCTACGCGCAGGTCTGCGAATCCATCGGCGTGACGGGCGTCAGGCGCGTCGGCGTGGCCGGCTACCTGTGCACCAACATGGCCATGTACGAAGGGCTCAAGGCATCCTTCCCGGACGCGGAGATCGTGAACGCCGACTTCATCACGACCAAGCTCCGGGCCGCCAAGTCGCCGGCCGAGCTGGCCTGCCTGCGCGAGGGCTTCCGGCTGGGCGAACTGGCCCTGGAGGCCATGCTGGAGGCTGTCAAGCCGGGCATGACCGAGCTGGAGCTGGCCGGCATCGCCATCGACGTGCTCTATCGGAACGGCGCTGAGTGTGAAGCCCACACGGTCTACTCCTTCGGCGGCAAGAAGACCTCCAACGGCATCTCGCGGGGCACGCACCGGCGCTTCGAGAAGAACGACATCATCCAGATCAACGTCGGCGGCCGCGTGGACGGCTACTCGCCCTCCGTGGGGCGGCCCGTCTGCCTGGGCCGCATGACCGACCGGCAGCGCTCGCTCATCGAGTTCGGCCTGGACATGCACCACAAGACACGTGACTGGGTGCGTGCCGGCGTGGTGGCCAAGGACATCGCCATCCGCTACGAGGAGTACGTCAAGGCGCAGGGCAAATGGCAGCACTACCTGTACGGGCCATGCACGGGCCTCGGGCTCATGGAGGTCGAGCAGCCCTGGATGGAGACGATCAGCGAGTACGTCATCGAGCCGGACATGACGTTCCAGGCAGACACCTTCTTCTACGACGAGGATTTCGGGCTGCGCTGGGAGGACGGCATGCTGGTCACGGAGAGCGGCCCTGCCGAGTGGCTCACCAGCGGCACGCACATGGAGATCATCGAGCTCGATCGCTAGCCGCACGGGATTGGGCGAGCCAGCCGCACGCGCCGGCTCGCCCGCCCAGCTGAAGCCGAGGCGGCATTGGAGGGGAGAACGTCATGCGTTACGAGTTGATGTTGCCGCACCACATCCGCACGGCCATCGACGAGGACTGGCCCGTGGTCCTGCCGGTGGGGCCGCTCGAGTATCACGGCGAGCACATGTCCGTGGGCATGGACACCCTCGCCGTCGTGAAGACGGCCGAGCGGCTCGAGCGGGAGGTGGACATGGTCCTCATGCCCACCTTCTGGTGGGCGCCGGCGAGCTATGCCGTGGAGCCGCCGGAGGGCAAGGGCAGCGTACAGGTGGACGGCGAGCACCTCATCCCGTTCACCAAGGACCTCTTCCGCAGCCTGCTGCGCATCGGCTTCCGCAACATCCACTTCTTCATCCACCACCAGTCCGAGAACTTCATGCAGGGCATGCCCACTGACCTGGCCTTCCGGACGGGCGCCCGCCTGGCCATCTTCGAGTTCCTCGAGAAGGAGCGCGGCGAAGGCTGGTGGGGCAGCAACGAGATGTCGAGCTACTACGCCGACCACGAGCGCGGCGCGAACCCCTTCAACTGGATCTCCGGCCACCCGCTCATGGATGCTGAGATCATCAGCCAGTACGACTTCGACCACGCGGCCAAGGGCGAGACCTCGCTGATGATGGCGCTGTGTCCCGAGAGCGTGGACATGGACTACCTGTCGACCGAGAAGTGGTACCTCGCGACCGCCGCGGAGGCCACCAGGGAATACGGGCAGTTCGGCGCGGACCTCGTCCTCGAGCGCATGCGCACCATCCTCTCCAGGAAGGGCTAGCGCGATGGCCGGCAGGCAGGGCTCGCGGACCTGGTTCTTCCCCGACGGCGACATCCCGCCGGCGGGCGATCCTCCGCAGGGCCACGAATCGCTCATCATGCTCAACCCCGGCGACACCGACGCCGAGGTCGTGCTCACGGTCTACTTCGAGGAGCACGAGCCGGAGGTCCTGGAGCCCCTCGTCGTAGGCGCCCGGAGAGTGCGCTGCATCCGCACCAACGAACCCATCGGTGGCTTCCAGATCCCCTTCGGTCAGTACGCGCTGAAGTTGGAGTCCAGTGCCCCCATCGTCTGCCAGATCGGGCGCATGGACGTCCGCCAGCCCAACCTGGCCTACTACACCGTGCTGGGCCATCCCGTCGACTAGGACACCGATGAAGCAGCAGTACCACCCGGTCCGCGACAACGCGGAGTGTGAGGGCATGATCACGGGCACCTATCAGGGTGTCCTGTGCATGGCCCTCGACGGCGAGCCCTACGCGGTCCCCGTGAACCACGCCTACCAGGACGGCCGGTTCTACTTCCACTGCGCCACCACCGGCCGCAAGCTGGACATCATCGACCAGAACCCCAACGTCTCCTACGTCATCACCAGGTTCTACGGCGATCGACGGGACCTCGACAAGTCCTTGAAGTGCCACGGCCCCTGGGAGAGCGTCATCGCCACCGGCAAGGCGAGGGTCGTCTCCGAGCACGACGAGCTCATCCGAACGTTCAGGGTGTTCATGCAGTCCTTCGGTGAGCCCGACTATCAGCATGGCGAGAACCTGCTGCTGAACACCAAGGTCATCGTCATCGAGGTGGAACGCATGACGGCCCGGCGCGAGTACGACGAGTTCAGGACCGACTACTGGTACTGGGAGCGGGACGCGTAGCTCGCGCGACCCACAGGTCTTCCGGGGAGGGCACACATGTCAGCTGAGTCGATCACGCTCGAGGGAGCCATCGTGCTGGAGGGTGGTGACCGTCACCTGCACGCCGCGAGGCGACTGCGGGAGTCCTTCCCGGGCATCGACTGGCGGGACGGTGGCGGCGGGGCGGCCATCAGGCTCACCGAGGACGGCTCGCTGGCCGAAGGTGCCTTCCGCATCGAGGCTGAGCCGCAGCGGATCACCATCGCGGGCGGCCCCTTCTCCGGCGTCATCTACGGCGTTGAGGAGCTCATCGCTCGCGGGGGATCACATCCGGGGCGCGTCGCCATGCCGCGTCGGCACCAGCTCCCAGGCCCCCGGCCTGGCCTACCGGACCTTCTGGACCTGGGACCACTCCACGAACTGGGAGCTCTCCCAGGTGGGCCAGCAGGAGATCGGCGTCTTCAACCCCTACGGCAAGCCGCCCAGCGGCTTCCTGCGGGACTACCGGCGGGTGGTGGACTTCTGCTCGCAGCACCGCATCGCGGCCCTCGTCATCTACGGCTTCCTGCGCGACCCGCACGGGGGCATCGAGGCGGCGCAGGAACTCTGCCGCTATGCCACCGAGCGCGGCGTGCGCATCCTGCCGGGCATCGCCATCGGCTCCTACGGCGGCTGCTACTGGGAGGGCGAGCACCGCTACAACCTGGCGACTTGGCTGAAGGCCAATCCCCAGCACGCCGCCTCGCTGGAGAAGGGCGTCGGCTTCCAGATCGCCGACCTGGCCTTCCCGCTCAACTTCCCCAAGTCGGACTACACGCTCTCTGCCTGCCCGTCTGCGCCAGAGACGATGGCCTGGATGGAGGAGGGCGTGGCCTGGCTCACGGAGACCTTCGAGCTGGGCGGAATCAACATCGAGGCCGGCGACTATGGCGTCTGCGGTTGCGACCGTTGCGTCGCCCGCCGAGCCAACGAGGCAGAGGCCGCTCGTCGCGCCAAGGTCCACGGCGACTACTGGTCCCACACGGACATGGCCGACAACTTCCCTCGCCTGTACCGCACCGCCACGGCCATCAAGCCCGACCTCTGGCTCTACAGCGAGATCCAGTGGGACAACCTGCTCGATCCCGTGGCGCATGAGGCCCAGCGTCGCCTGCCGAGGGGCGGCATCTACCAGCACACCACCAATCGGACCTACTGGGGTCGCATCAAGCGCGAGCTGACCCGCCAGTACGTGGCGTCGCTGCCCACCCAGCCCAACGTGCTGCGTTGCCAGTTCGCCTGCCAGTGGAACGGCGACGAGCGCACGGAGCGCTATGCCCTGAATGCCCGCGTCTTCAGCGAGATGGCCACGCTCTGCGCCGAGCGTGGCATGGAAGGGCTGACGGTGTGGGGTGAGCCCTCGCCGTATCACGCCACGGTGGAGCTCTCCTACCTGGCCTTCGCACGCTTCTCCTGGGACCCCACGCTGACCTGGGAGCGCTTCCTGGTGCAGGACGTGGCACCCCTGCTGGGCGGCGTAGAGGCTGCCACCGAGTTCGTGACAGTCGCCGAAGAACTCGACGCCAACCAGGTCCTGCCGCTCGAACGGCTCCGCTCGCTGCACGAGGCCGCCATGGCCCACCGCGCGGGGGGCGAGGCCGGCCGCCGCTGGCTCTCGCTCGAGGACCAGGTCGCCCGGCGCATCTACATGGGCGCCTGATCTGCCACGAGGCGCCGCCAGCCACGAGGCACGGATGGCCCGGCAGGGCGGAGGTTCGTGACGCCCGACCCTTGACCCGCGAGCCGCCCCGCGGTGTCATGGCGAGCATCCGGATCAGTTGAAGAGAACCGGCTTCACCGAGGCTCATGAAGGTGGACGTCGCAGGCAGCGCCGTCGGGGGAGAGCAGAAGGTGCAGCGCGACCTCGTGATCAGGGCACAGCAGGGCGATGCCGAGGCCTTCAGCCTCTTGGCCGCCGGGGCCATCGGCCGCCTCCACGGTGTGGCCTACCGCATCCTGCGTGACCAGGACCGGGCGGACGACGCCACTCAGCAGGCGCTCGTCTCCGCCTGGGATCACCTGCGCAGCCTGCGCGACGCGGACCGCTTCGACGCCTGGACCTACCGGCTCGTGGTGCGTGCCGCCTACCGGGAGGCGCGCCGCGACCGCACGCGTCGCGCCGCGGTCCGCCAGGTGCTGCCGGAGGATCGCGTCGTGGCCGAGTCATCGGACGCCCTGGCCGCACGCGACGAGATCGAGCAGGCCTTCCGGGCGCTCTCGCCGGAGCACCGCGCCATCCTCACCCTGCGCTACTACGCTGACCTGCCCTTCGCCGAGATCGCCGAGATCCTGGGCATCCCCATCGGGACGGTCGGCTCCCGCCTGTACCACGCCACTCGCCGGATGCGCGAAGCCCTGCGCCGCGAGCAGTGTTGGCTTCCCGTCATGGAGCACGCCCTGCCATGAACGAGCCCGACTTCGACCGAGCACTCGACGAGTGGCTGCGCACGGAGCGCAGCAGCGCGTCGGCCTGGGTCCTCGAGTCTGTCATGGAGCACGCTCATCGGCAGCCCAACCGGTCGTGGTGGGCCCGACTTCGGAGCGCGTGGTCCCGGGACGCCGGCACCGTGCCCGCCTGGAGGCGCCACGCGACAGGACTCACCGCGATCGCGACGATCGCGACGGTCGTGCTCGTGGCCGTTCCCCTCGTCACGACGGCACCCTCGCCACCTCGGGACGAGGCGCCGGCCCTGGCCCCCGCTTCCGCGGCTCCGGCCACCTACCCGATCACGACCGCGGCTTCGCCGGCGCCAATCGTCCAGGTCGGCTTCCCGGAGGGAGCGCTCACGGGCAGTGTCTGGCTGGAGCAGGCCGAGGGTGCGGTCGACCACTACATCACGCTCCATCCCGACGGCACCCTCGTGGAGCGCATCAAGGACCTGGGCTCGCCGATCGGCATCGGCCTGTGGGAGCCGGACGGCCAGGGTGGGATCGCCAGCGTCATCTTCTACACGGATGCCGACCCGGAGCGACACCAGGTCCGCGGCCTGAGCACCTATCGGGCCGTCTGGACCCTGGACGAGCCCGCCGAGTCCGCCAGCCTGAGCTGGACGGCGAGCCTCCAGTCGATCGACGGGGCGAGTCTGCCGAACGCGAGCGGGCGCTCCAGCCTCGCTCGGCAGCACCGTCTCGACTTGCCGCCGGAGGCCATCCACGAACTTCCGGCCGAGCCGGCCTGGGAGCCCATCCTGGGTCCCATGGCCATGGGTGCCGGCTCGGGCAGCGCGGCCGTGCTCTCGCCTGTCGGGAACGAGTGCGAGTTCCTTGACCTGCCGGGCACCCTGGTCGTCCACGGCGACGGCACGAGTTTCATCACGAGCCCCAAGGGCAGCGGCGTCGGGCTGTGGATCCCGAGCGGTCCTGACGCCCGGGCGCTGACCGGCTGGGCTCCGATGCCAGGCATGCGAGCCGCCGAGGGTTGGGTCGGGCAGCTGCGACACCGCGCCCTCGTCGTGGGGACCACGGAGGCCTTCGAGGGCTCCATCCCGGCTGCCCCGCGCAGACTGCTGGGCATCGATGGCACGCCGCTGACCCCAGCCGACGCCGACCGCTGGCCCGACGAGGGCACGGTCTGGCTGGAGTCGACCGAGCTGGGCATGGGCGTCACGGCCTACCTAACGGACGGCACGCTCATCGCACGTGACCCGCGCCTCGGCGTGGGCGCCGGCTACTGGCAACCGCTCGACGACGACAAGATCGCCACCTGGGTCAGCTTCCCGTCCGCCCCGGGGTCGGACAAGCAGATGCGATCGGAGGCAAGCATCGCCCCCGACGGGGAGTCCATGTCGATGACATCCATCCTCAAGGACAACGGAACCGGCTCGGAGGAGGAGCGCACCGCCACCGCGAGGCGACTGCACCTCGAGCCCTGATCTCAGCGGACCTGACGCCGGGAACCGCGGCCCGGCTGCAGTCCAGGACAGTCCAGGTACTGCTCAGACATACCGAAAGGGGGTATCCCTGTGCTAACCATGCTTACGCTCACCGCCGCGGCCATCCTGGCCATCGTCGGGATCGCGCCCCCGGTGGCCCGCACGGCGTCTGATGCGCCGGCCGCAGGCTCGGTGACCATCCAGGCCTTCGATCCGGTTCTCGTCGCTCCCGGGGTCATGCGGCCCGGCGACACGCGCACCGTCTATCACGAGCAGGGTCGACAGATGGAGATGGCGTGGGCATCCAGTGACGCCCGCCTCTCCGGCGACGTCCTCTGCGCGGGCAACCGCGAGGTCAACCGGGATGGCTCGTTCGTCGAGAGCGAGACATTCGTCATCACCAACGACGACGGCCGCTGGGTGGGCCAGTCGATGGGTCTCGCCGCCGCGAACCCGGCGCCCGACCTCGTCGTCGGCAACGGCCTGCTGCCGCCGAGCCCGGACCACGAGGACTTCATCCTGCTCCGGGGTGAGGGTGGCTACGACGGCCTCTCGGCCATCGTGGACGCCGACTGGACGAAGCAGCCCGCGGTCATCACGGGCAGCATCTTCGCCGGCGAGCTGCCCGAGGCACCGGCTCTGGCATCCGTCGGATAGTTTCGGTCTCAGGCCGTCATGCCCGAGAGGGCATGACGAGCAGGCGGCGGCGGACCCTCGGGTGCACCGCCGCCGCTTTCTGCGTCCCGGCGTGCCGGCCGTCGTGCCCGCGACCCACGGCCGTTCCTTCCGTCATCGGTACCCTGCCCAGGAGGCACCTTCGCCATGGGCACCTTCGATAGACTGGGTCCACCTGGAAGGAGCCGACCTGTCATGACCCGCTACCTGTACGCCGCGCGACTCAACTCCTTCGCCACCCGCCCGGAGCTGGCCTGGCCCGGCCGAGCCGATCGGCCCACGACGCTGGACCTCATCGATCGTGCCGCGACCGTCACCGGCCTGTCCGCACTGGACGTCAACTACCCCCAGCAGACGGCCGACATCGACCTCGCTGAGCTACGCGGCCGCATCGCTGACCGCGGCCTCCAGCTCAACGGCTTCGCCATGCGCTACGGCGGCGATCCGGCATTCCGGTCGGGCGCCTTCACCAACGCCGACCCCGCCGTCCGCCGGCGGGCCATCGACCTGAGCCGGCGCGGCATCGACGCGACCCGCGAAGCCGGCGGGCGGATGCTCACCATCTGGCCCGGCCAGGACGGCGTCGACCACCCCTTCCAGGCCGACTACGCCCGCCTCTTCGACTGGGAGGTGGAGGGCATCCGACAGGTCGCTGAGCACGCGCCAGACTTCCCGGTCTCCATCGAGTACAAGCCCAGCGAGCCGCGCAGCATCATGATCCTGCCCAACGTCTCGGCCACGCTGCTGGCCATCGCGGAGGCGGGCGCGCCCAACCTCGGTATCACGCTCGACTTCGGGCACGTCCTGGAAGCGGACACCAGCCCGGCCATGGCCGCGGCGCTCGTCGGGCGGCGCAGCCGGCTTCTGGGCCTGCACATGAACGACGGTTACGGCCACCGCGACGACGGGTTGATGGTGGGCTCCGTGCACACCGTCCAGACCCTTGAGCTGCTGCGCCAGCTGCGCCGTGACGCCTTCGCCGGTGCCATCTACTTCGACACCTTCCCCGACGTCGCGGCCCTCGACCCGGTCGCCGAGTGTGCCGCCAACGTCGCGACCATCGAAGCCCTGCTCGACGTCCTCGACCGTCTGCCAGAGGATGAGCTCGACGTGGCGCTCCAGGGGCACGATGCGGTGGCGGCCCACCGGCTCGTCCAGGCCGCCATCTTCGGCCGGGGCGCATGACCGGAGCCCGCCCGGGCGGCATGCGGGTCGCGAGGCGCAGTCCGGCCGAAGGCGGCGCGGCGGGTGGCGATGCCTGAACGACCGCGCGTCTGCGTCGTCGGCAGCCTGCACTTCGACATCATGGTGCAGGCGCCCTACCTGCCCCGCACCGGGGAGACCCTCATCGGTGACGCCTGGTGGTGGAAGCAGGGCGGCAAGGGCGGCAACCAGGCCGTGGCGGCGGCCCGCCACGGCGCGGCGGTGCGGATGGTCGGCTGCCTCGGCCGTGACGAGTTCGGGGCCCGGCTCAGGGAGCAGCTCGCCGGTGCCAGCGTGGATACCTCCGACGTGCGCACGGTGGACCACGGCTCGGGCATGAGCGTGGCCATCCAGCAGGCCGGTGGGGACTACGCGGCCATCGTCGTGTCCGGCGCCAACCGCGACATCGACCCGGCACAGGTGGAGGCCTCCGCCGCGGCCATCCGGGACAGCCGCGTCCTGCTCCTCCAGCACGAGATCCGCAAGGATGCCAACGCTGCGGCGGCCACGCTCGCGCGGGCCGCCGGGGTGACGGTGGTCCTCAACGCCGCCCCCGCACGACCCCTCGGTGACCTGGCAGGGATGGTCGACATCCTCGTCGTCAACGGGGTGGAGGCCGAGATGCTGGGCGCCGAGCCCGTGGGCGACGTGGACAGCGCGCTCGCCGCTGCCCGGTCACTGCTGTCGCTCGCGCCCGCTGTCGTGGTGACCGCTGGCGAGGCCGGGGTGGCTGCAGCGACCGCGGAGGGCACGGTCCGCATCGAAGCCCACCAGGTCGGCCCGGCCGAGACACATGGTGCGGGGGATGTCTTCGTCGGTGCCCTCGGCGCACGCCTTGCGCTCGGGGACTCGCAAGCGGAGGCACTGCGCTACGCCAATGCCGCCGCAGCCTTGCATGTGAGCACGCCCCTGTCGGAGCGGGAGGCCCTCGGTCCGGCCGCGGTCGAGGCGCTGTTGCAGGGTCGCCCGGAGGGGGGCCCTCGAGACAGCTGAGGGCGACCCTCAGCTGCGCTCCTGCCGACCAGTCGGGAAGCGCAGCCCCGCGCCCTCGACGACGGTTTCGCCGTCGACATAGACGGCCCCACCGGCCCGCGAAGGCCCGGGCCGCAGGTCCTTGACGATGTCCCAGTGGATGGCCGACTGGTTGACGCCGCCGCACTCGGGATAGGCGCGACCGAGGGCGATGTGCGTCGTCCCCAGGATCTTCTCGTCGAAGAACAGGTCCTGCGTCCAGCTCGTGATGTGGCGGTTGACGCCGATGCCGAACTCGCCCACGCGCGATGCGCCCTCGTCGGTGGCGATGATGGCCTCCACGAAGGTCGTGGCCGGGCCTGCCTCCGCCCGCACCACCCGGCCCGACCGGAATTCGAGGCGCAGGCGGTCGATGCGCTGGCCGCCGAAGACGATCGGGTCAGTGAACGTGATGTGGCCCTCGACCGTGGTCTCCAGCGGGGCGGTCGCGACCTCGCCATCGGGCAGGTTCATCCTGCCGTCGAACAGCTTCCAGGTCCGTCCCTCGACTGAGAAGGCCAGGTCCGTGTCATCGCCCACGATGCGCACCTCGTGGGCCCCATCGAGAGCCGCGGCAAGACCTTCCCAGCTGGCCCAGCCGTCGTCGTCGATACTGCCACGCAGGAACTCCCGTTCCAGGGTCTCCAGTGGTCGCCCCAGGTAGGCGGCGTAACCGGGCGTAGGGACGCGCACGATGCACCAGCGGGTCTCCTTCCAGCGAGCTGCCGAGACCTCGCCGTGCGCACCCCGCAGCAGGGCCGCGCGGCGTTCAGTGCCCGCGTCAGCGGTCGTGCCTGACGGCGGCTCGAGCGCTCGCAGGGCCACGTGCGTGTCGGCCCACGACATCGCGAACAGCTCCACCTCGAGGCGCTGGCGCGCCTGCTCGTCGTTGCCGTGCCGCCGGATGGCCTCGTCGACGTCCTCGGTATGCAGCAGTGCGTGGTGGTTGGCCCCGCGCCGCACGGCGCCATCGGCCAGCGCCGCCGCCAGTGGGTAGACCTCTGGCGAGGTCAGGGTCACGAGCAGGTTCTCGCCCGCTCGGAGCGCCACCGACTCGTCGAGGATGCGGTCAGCCAGGCGGCGCCACGCGGCATTCTCGCGGCGCGCATCGCCGCTGTCGTCAGGACTCACGGGCGACCTCGTGCATGAGAGGCCTGGTGGCCTCGTAGAGCCGGCGGTGGCGGGAGGCCTGCCGCGCGTAGAGCTCCGCCAGTCCGGGTTCGGGCTGGGCCGTGTGGTCGACCGCCAGCCACGTGGAGACGTCGGCCCGCTCCAGGGCCCCGACCCCGATGGCCGCCAGGATGGCGTCACCGTACGCGGCGCCCCGCTGCGTGACCACCTCCTGCGGTCGGCCCAGGCAGTCGCTGACGGCCTGCAGCCAGGCCGTGTTCCTCACGCCACCCCCCACGGCCCGGATGCGCTCGATGGCCACGCCCATCTCGAGCATCACGTCCACGTTGCTGCGGATCCCCTGCGCGATCCCCTCCAGCGCTGCACGCGCGATGTCGGCGCGGGAGTGTCCCAGCGACAGACCGAGGAGCACACCACGGGCGTCGGGATCGTGGATCGGCGTGCGCTCGCCGCTCAGATAGGGCAGCAGGTCCAGTCCCCTGGCGCCCGGTGGTGACCCGGCCGCCCACGCGGCGAACTCGGCGTAGTGGTCCGAGATGGCCGCCGCCTCATGCTCGTCGGACAGCAGCTCGATGAGCCAGCGCGTGAGCGTGCCGGCGGTGGCCGTCCCCCCGGCCACGATCGAGGTGCCCTCGAAGACGTATGGCGCCGCCCACATCCGGGGATCGATCATCGTCTCGCCCACGACGGCGATCATGAAGATGCTCGAACCGTACATGATCATCAGGTCGCCCGGCCCCAGGACGCCGGCGCTCACAGCTTCCGCCGGGGCATCGGGGGCGCCGGCGATGACCGGCGTGCCCGCCGCCAGTCCGCTGGCCAGGGCCGCCTCGGCGGTGACCCGACCGACCACCTCGGTCGGCCAGGCCAGCCGTGGCAGCCGCTCCGGCTCCACCGTGCGCGAGACCCACTCCTCGATCCAGGCGTTCGAGCGGAGGTCATAGAAGGGACCCCAGTAGGCGGCCGTGGTGTGGTCCATGACGTGCTGGCCCGTCAGCCGTGCCACGAGGAAGGACTGGCAGGTGTGGAACATCGCGGCCGCGGCGAAGGCCTCCGGCCGCTCATCTCGGAGCCAGGCCACCTTGGGGCCGGCCGACTGCGAGGTCAGGGCGTTGCCCGTACGCTCGAGGATGGCCGCCTCGCCGAGCACCTCGTTGAGGCCCTGGATCTGCGCTGTGGCGCGGGTGTCGATGCCGTAGAGGATGCCGGGACCGAGCGGCGTGATGTCCCGGTCCACGGGCAGCACGCAGGGCCCGATGCCGCTGCAGCCGACGGCGTCCACGGCGGCAGGTGAGAGGCCGCTCTGTTCGAAGAGCTCGCGTGTGACGGCGCAGAGGTTGCCCCACCAGTCGGCCTCGGCGTCGTGCTCCGCCCAGCCCGGCTGGGGCACGCGCAGCGTGTTGGGCGCCGAAGCTCCGGCAAGCACGCGACCGTCGTTGCTGACGAGCACGGCCTTTGTCTCGGCGGTGCCGACGTCAACGCCGACGAACATGGCGCTAGACCGCGCGACGCAGGTCAGCCACGATCCTCATCAGCTCGGCGGTGCGCTCGCGGTCGCTGCGGTTCTCGAACACGCCGTCGACCTTGAAGTACGTGCCCACGACGGCACCGTCCGCGATGGCCAGCTGCTCGCGCACGTTGCCCGGGTTGACACCGGTATTGACGAAGACCGGCGTCTCGCCGACCGCCTGCTTGACGCGGACCAGGACCTGCGTGTCGGTCGCGGCGCCTGCGGTCAGGCCGGAGACACAGAGGGCGTCCGGCCTGGCGTTGAAGACGGTCGAACGGGCGATGTCCGCCACGTCGCGATCGGCGAGGTAGCGGGCCCCCTCCGGCACGATGTTCATGAGCAACCGCACGTCCTGCGCGTCGAGCTGACGGCGCCGCCGCGCCGCCGCGCCCACGTCGGTGTTCCACAGGCCGAAGTCACTGGCGTACACGCCGGTGAAGATCTCGCGCACGAAGCGAGCATCGGTCGCGGCCGCCAGCTCGATCGAGGCCACACCGTCCCAGAGCACGTTGACGCCGAAGGGCACCGCGATGTCGGCATAGAGCTCGGCGATCACGCGTGCCATGGCGATCGAGGTGATGGGCTCCACCTTGGTCAGGTACGGCAGGCTGAACTCATTGGAGAACATGACCGCATCGATCCCGCCGTCCTGCAGCGCGCGCAAGTCGGCCCTTGCCCGCTCGACCACGGCAGCGAGACCCGCCCGCTCGTCGTAGTCGGGATCGCCGGGCAGGGCCGCGAAGTGGCACATGCCGATGACGGGTTTCGAGACGCCGAAGACTTCGTCGAGCCAGTTCACATCAAGCACCTATGGTGTGGTTGACCCCAACGATATCGGATGGACGTCCGCTTTGGGGACGCGCCGGCCCACGTCGGGCGCCACTGGCGGGTGCCAGAATGCGGTCGTACCCCGAGTGGCTGGAACGACGCGCAGGAGGACGCCGTGGAGGCGAGGACGAAGGCGACCGGACCGTGGCTGACCGTGGTCGGCAGCACCATGATCGACCAGATCGCGTACGCGGCGCGGATGCCCGAACGAGGGGAGACGGTCGTCGGGGACCGCTTCGCCCAGGGCTTCGGTGGCAAAGGTGCCAACCAGGCCGTGATGGCGCGCCTGATGGGCGCCGAAGTCGCCATGGTCAACGCCGTCGGAGAGGACAGCTACGGCGCGGAGACGATCGAGAACTTCCGGTCCTTCGGCATCGACACCACGTATGTCCGCCGCGAGCCCGGCTCGAGCGGCGTCGCGCCCATCTGGGTGGAGCCGGACGGCAGCAACCGCATCATCGTCATCCCCGGCGCCAACCACGGGCTGCTGCCAGAGCACGGCGCCTCGGCCGTGGCAGAGCAGCCGCGGGTCGATGCCGTGATCGGCCAGTTCGAGATCCGCCAGGATGTGACCACCGCCGCCTTCGCCGCCGCGCGCGAGCGCGGCGCCATCACGGTCCTGAACCCGGCACCCGCAGCCGAGATCAGCGCGGAGCTCGCCTCGGTCAGCGACTGGATCATCCCCAACGAGAAGGAGTTCGGCATCATCGCGCGCGCCGCCGGCCTGTCCGACGACGTGGAGGATCCGCAGGCGCTGGCCGCCTTCGGGGCGGGCCTGCGTGTGCGCCTGCTGGTCACGCTCGGCGAGCGCGGCGCAGCTCTCGTCGCGAAGGACGGCGATGTTCAGCGGGAGCCGGCTCCGACGGTCGAGGCCGTGGACACCACCGGTGCCGGTGACGCCTTCGTGGGCGCCTTCGTCTATGGCCTCGCCTCGGGCTGGTCCGAGGTCGCTTCGGTTCGGCTTGGCTGTGCCATCGCGGCCGAGTCGGTCCTGCGTCCGGGCACACAGCGCTCGTTTCCGGATCACGCGCGCTGCGTCGAGATCATCGCCCAGTGCGCAGGCTCGGCCGGCTGAGGCCGGAGGGGTCGGGCCAAGGTGGTGGCGAGATGACCATGCGCGAGGCCGCGGCCGAGCTGTCGGCGGTCGCGGACGCGTTCGAGGAGGCGTCGCTGAGGCCAGTGGTCGAGGCGCTCGTGGCTGCCCGGCGCGTGATGCTCTATGGCTGCGGGCGCGAGGGGCTCATGATGCGCGCGCTGGCCATGCGCCTCCATCACCTGGGCCTTGAGGCCTGCGTCCAGGGAGACATGGCGGCCTTCCCCCTCGGCCCTGGCGACCTGTTCCTCTGCGCGGCCGGGCCCGGCTCGCTGTCGACCGGCTCGGCCCTCTGCCGCGTGGCCCGGGCTGCCGGCGCGCGCGTCCTGGTGGTGACGGCAGAGCCGGAGGGTGAGACGTCACACCTCGCTGACACGCTGCTCGTCATCCCGGCCCAGACGATGGCGAGGGACGTGGGCAGCTCGGCCGCGCTGCCCATGGGCTCGCTCTTCGAGGGCGCCATGTTCCTCGTCTTCGAGGTCCTCGTCCTGCGCCTGCGCGACACGCTCGGCGAGACGCCCGACTCGATGCGCGCGCGGCACACCAACATGGAGTAGATCTCGGAGCGATGCCCGAGGGCGAGGGCCGCGCCCAGTGCACGTGACCGCGCCCGGTGCCGTGTCACTGGCAGTCGCGTAACGGACGCAAACCTGATGGATCTTGCCATCGGCGCGACCGCCAGTGACGCCACGGCGGCCTCGGCTGTCTCTGACTCACGAGCGCAGCCGCGGTGGCCGGCCGCGCTGCGCTACTTCCCGGATCCGGCCGACATACCGCGGATGATGAAGCGCTCGAGCAGGACGCCGACGATGATGAGCGGCAGGATGGCGGCGAACGAGATGGCCGCCATGGACCACCACGAGATGCCCTGGCTGCCGGTCTGGCTGGCCACCATGACGGGGAGCGTGATGGTGTTCGTGGATGTCAGCAGCGCCGCGAAGAAGTACTCGTTCCAGGTCAGCACGAGCGACAGCACGAACGCGGCCACCATGCCCGGCAGAGCGATGGGCACGATGATGCTGAAGAACGCACCCCAGACGCCCTTGCCATCGACCATGGCTGCCTCGTCCAACTCGGTCGGGATGGTCATGAACTGGTCGCGCATGATCCAGACGACGATGGGCAGCACCGTGAGCGCGTAGAGCATGATCAAGCCGATGTGTGTGTCCAGCAGCGCCAGCTCCTTGTAGAGGACGAGGAACGGCAGCGCCAGGACCACGGGCGGCAGGATGAGCTGGCTGATGAAGAAGAACGAGATGTCCGCGTTCTTCATGTACCCGAAGCGGTATCCGAAGCGCGACAGCCCGTAGCCGGTGATGGTGCCCAGGAACACCGCCAGGAACGAGGCGGAGACGGAGACGACGGCCGAATTGAAGAAGCGGGCGAAGAACTGGTCTCGCACGGTGCTGTCGGCCCCGATGGTGTCCGGTGACAGGCCCAGTGACCGCCAGCCCAGCCACTGCGGCTCGAAGTCGACGAACGGGATGAGGTGGCTCTGCATGACATCCGGGGCCATCTTGAAGCTCGTGGTGATCGTCCAGTAGATGGGGAAGAGGCAGACGATCGTCCAGAGGATGAGCACGCCGTAGATGACGATGCGGCTCGTCCACCACTTGGCCTTGTAGGCGATGTCGTTGTCGCTGTCCTGGAAGAGGGCCTGCGTCATGTGTAGGGCTGCATCCAGCGACGGAGCCCACGCATGAGCCCCGTCAGGCCGATGACGATGACGACGAGGTAGAAGATGGCCAGCAGGGTGCCGTAGCCGACGTTCGAGCGGTCCCGGTACTCACGGTAGATGAAGCTCGTCACCGTGTCCGTCGCGCCTCCGGGCCCGCCGGCCGTGATGTTGATGACGAGGTCGGCCAGCTTCAGCTTGAAGATGATGCGCACGATGATGGCCGTGATCGAGACCGGCAGCATGAGCGGGAAGATCACCTTCCGGAAGGTCTGCCAGGCCGATGCGCCGTCGACCCGCGCTGCCTCGGTCACCTCGTGGGGCAGCGCCTGCAGGCCGGCCAGGAGCATGATCATCATCAAGGGGATGAAGGTCCAGGCGTCCAGCATGGACATCGTGATGCGGGCCGTCTCGGCGCTGGCGAAGAAGGCGGGGTCCTCCCAGCCCAGGGCGCGAGCCAGCTGCGACACGGGGCCGAAGCGGAACTCCAGCATGGACTTGCCGATCATCCAGGAGACGGCCACCGGCGACAGCATGAGCGGCAGGAGGAAGGCCACGCGGAAGAAGCGGCGCGCCCGGATCTGCAGGCTCAGCAGCATCGCCAGCCCGAAGGCGATGACGTACTCGACGATGACGCCCAGCGAGTACCACACCATGTTGGTCAGGGCGTTCCAGTAAAAGGGGTCCGACAGCATCCGCTCGATGTTGCCGAGCCCGGCGAAGCTCGGGCCCGTCGGGGACGAGAGGTTCCAGTCCGCGAAGGCGATGGCGATGCCGAGTACGAGCGGGATGATCGTGAGCGAGACGACGAAGAGGGCCGCCGGCAGCACGAAGAGGATCTTCTTGCCCTGCTCGCCACGGATGAGCACCTGCCCGACGCAGAGGGCGATGCACCACGCCACGTACGCATAGAGCGTCGGCTGCCAATTCGTGAAGCCGAGATCCAGGACACCGAGCGACTGGAGCAGCTGTGCCCCGAGCACCAGCATGAGGATCAGGAACGTTCCCCGGATGAGGATGCGGCCCAGGCGCGCGCGGCGGCGCGAGATGTCCTCGTACGAGACGACGTGGATGAGGTCGCCGGTGGTGCTCACGGTCGCTGGTCGTTCAAGCCTGGGTGGTGGTCGATGCTGCGGCACCACGAGAGCAGCGACGAGGTGCGCGATGAACGCGCACCTCGTCAGACCCGCGTGCCATCAGGGATGGGGGCGTGATCGACCACGCCCCCCGCCCCATCACAGACCGAGCGATGCCCGGTAGAGCTCGAGCTGGCTCTCGCGGCCGATCTGGTCGGTGATCTCCTCCCAGCCGGCGGCGATGGCATCGGCGATCTCCTGCGCGGAGGCGCCGCTTCCCAGGCCGTTGACGAGCTCGTCCTCGGCCCGCGAGTAGTACTGGAAGATGCCCGGGATGCGCGGCTCGTTGGCCGCGTTGGGATGGTTGTAGCTGTCAGCGTTGGACGAGAGGTAGTCCTCGATGAAGGCCTGGTCGTAGCCCGCGGTCACCCACTCGTCGTAGTTGAAGTGCGAGTTGCGGTAGGGCTGGAAGCCGGACGGATAGGCAGCCATCCAGAGAGAGAGGTCCTTGCCGCCCAGATGCGCCGCAGCCGACCAGGCGCACTTGCGCTTCAGCTCGTCGGCGGAGACGTTGTTGGTGACGTAGACACCCCAGCCGATGTAGGCGTTCATGGGAGACCGGTTGGCGGTCTCTTCCCACTCGCCGGTCTGCCAGTTGTAGACGCGCTCCGCGCCCGGGTTGATGTCGAAGCCGACGACGTCACCCACCACGGAGGTGTCCGACGTGCGGGCGTTGGAGCCCACGTCGCCCCACCACATGACGGCCCCACCGGTGCCGGCCAGGAACTGCTGGAAGGCGGTGGTGTTCGGGTCAGCGTTGAGCTGGTCGGGCGGATAGGCGCCCTCCGTGCCCATGAGGTCGATGACGTCCTGGATGGCCTGCACCCAGGCCGGGCTGTTGACGAGTGGCTTCATCGTCTCGGGGTCGAAGAGCCAGGCCGGGCTGTCCGGATGCTTGGCATAAGCCACTGCGCGGTCAGCCAGGAAGTAGAAGCCGAAGCCGCCCCAGAGGTACTTGAGCGGGTCCACGACACCGTAGGCGTCCAGGCCCGTCAGCGGGTCGGTCTTGCCGGCCAGGAACTTGGACTGCTCGTTGACCTGCTCCCAGGTGGTCGGCGGTGCCCACTCACCCTCGTGGCCCTCGTCCGCCCAGGCCTTGGCGAACTCCTCGTTCGTGTAGTAGTCGGTGCGATAGGCCAGCGTGTGGGTATCGCCATCGATGGAGATGCGGTACGTCTGGTCCCCCCAGGTGCCGATGGGCGGCTTGAGGTAGTCCACGTAGTCCGCCATGTCGATCTGCGTGGCGACCCACTCGGGCATCGGGTCGAGGAGGCCGCGACCGGCCGTGTCACCCTCGAAGGGCGCGCCCATCTCCATGACGTCCCAGTCCACCGTCCCGGTGGCGATGGCCTGCTGGAGGCGGCCGTTGTAGTCGGCCTGCGCCAGGTCGATCCAGCTGATCGTGGCGCCGGTGTAGTCCTCCCACGGCTTCAGGAAGCCACGGAAGAGCATGTTGTGGAGGTTCTGGTTGTTGAGGCCCAGGAACTTCAGCTCCACGCCCGTGCACTCACCCTCGGCGATGTTGGCCTTGGTGGGGCCCAGGGTGAGCTCACCGACCTTCTGGTAGTCGGCGTCGGTCGGGCTGCCCATGCCCACGCCGGGGACCTGCAGGATCTCGGCGCGCAGTGCGGCCTCTTCCGGCGTGATGGGCTGCGCGTCCTGGGCATAGGCCGGCAGGACGCCGACCAGGAGTGCCGCCGCCGCTCCGATGGCGGCCGCCCTCGGCAGCAACCTGCGCCGGGGGACCTCCGCTCCTGGCATCGCCTCGTAGAGCTTGACCTTCATGTCAGTCCCTCCTCCATGGCAAGACGTCTCCCGTCCCAGCCTGAACGCTGGGTGACGGGCAGCATGGCCACGACAGAGTAGCGCTGTCAAGTTGCCGAGACTGGCCGATTTCGTCGCCGCTTCCCGTGTCCGCAGGAGCCGCTCGCCAGCGTCGCGAACACGCCCCGAGGCCGGTGCGACCGTGGCACCATCGACGTTCCAGGCCTGCGCGCGCGGGCATCACAGGGGAGGACGAGATGCTCAAGGGGATCGACCACCGACTGAACGCCGAGGTGCTGGGGGCCCTGCGGGCCATGGGCCACGGGGACATGCTCATCGTGTCGGACACCAACTTCCCGGCCGATTCGGTCGCCAAGGCGACGGTCACGGGCACCCTCCTGCGCATGGAGAACCTGACCGCGGCGGAGGCCATCCAGGCCATCCTGTCGGTCATGCCCCTGGACACCTTCGTCGATGATTTCGCTGGGCGCATGCAGGTCGGTGACACGCCCGATGACATCCCGCCCGTGCAGTCCGAAGTCCAGGTCGAGGTCGACCGCGCGGAGGGCCGAGCCCGCCCCTTGATGCCCATCGAGCGCTTCGCCTTCTACGACCTGGCCCGCACGGCCTATGCCGTCGTCCAGACCGGCGAGCGGCGCTTCTACGGCTGCTTCATGCTGCGCAAGGGCGTCATCCCGCCAGACGCCTGAGCCCACCGGGCCGTCACGGCGGCGTCGGCGCTCCGCGATACGCTCGCCCTGATGCGTCAGCCTGCTGCGGGCGACGCCGCGTCGTCCGGGCTGGCATGCACACCGACGAAGGCTTCAAGCTCCGCTTCGCCCTTCGGTGAGAGCACGTAGACGCCGCGCTCGACCCGCTGGAACCAGCCGTACACGTCGTTCTGCATGATCCGGGCAGCCTGGGTGACGGCCGTGGCCCGAGCCACGTCGGCTGCCTTGGTCGCGCCATGCTGTCGGAGGTGTGTCGCGCAGCGCAGCGCCGCCTGGCGGTAGGCGGTGACGATGGGCCGCCTGGTCGTGCCACCGGTGTTGGGGTCGCCGACCCGATGGGCGAACTCCCTCAGCAGCAGGACCTGGCGCTTCCTGTCCGGCCGCGGCCGATAGGGCAGGGGATCGAGCAGCGGTTCGACCAGCGGCAGGCTGTCCCCGGTCGCCTCGTGGACCGCCAGCAGTCCCAGCCCGAGCCGCCGGCAGAGCTTGAGGATGCCCCGGCGCTCGCGTCGCCAGAGCGAGTTCCGTGCGGGCCGGCTGGTCACGGCGACGGCCAGGTAGACCTGGTCCGAGAGTGCCAGCCGATCGACGCCCTGCAGGACCAACCGCAGCGTGAAGCCGGTCTTCATCTCGACGATCAGCGGCGGCTCGCCGGTGCGCTGGGCGACGATGTCACAGCCGCGCACCTCGGACTTCACCTCGTAGCCCTGACCCTCGAGGAAGGCCTTCAGCGGGGCATAGAGCCCTTCTTCACGCCCGAGTCCCACAGGCGGCACTCTATCGCTGCGGGAGGCGGCCTGCGGCGAGGCCGGCGAGGCGCTCGAGGGCGAGCGCGGAGATGACGATCCCGAACCCTGCCGGGTCACCCAGCGGTTCCAGGTACGTCGGCAGCAGGATGGCCTCGGTCGGCAAGCGGCTGGCCGCCAGCGCACGAGGTGTCGAGCGCCCCACACGTGAGCCCCCCGAGGATCTTGTGATGTATGGTTTGTACATCATGAAGCGAACGCAGATCTACCTGGAGCCGGAGCAATCGCGGGAGCTCGCGCGTCGCGCGGATGTCCGTGGCGTGACCTCGTCGCACCTGATCAGAGAGGCGATCGCGCGCTACCTCGCTGACTCCACGGATGAGGCGGGGGAGCTGGCGGCCCAGCGGTCGGCTCTGCTGGATGCGGCCGGTGCCATCCCGGAGCTTGCGTCGGGCGTGGAGACCGTTGAGCGCTGGCGCGAGGTTGACCGCGTGCGGGAACGGGAGCTGGAGTCGCGGTGGCGCTCCAGCTGACGGTGATCGACACGACCGTCCCCATCGACATCCTGCGCGGGTCGGAGCCGGCGATCGCGTGGGTGCGTTCGCTGGATCGGCGGTTGGTGGCGTCGGAGGTGACCCGCGTGGAGCTCCTGCGCGGACTTCGCAGCCACGAACGTGGACCCGCCGAGCGGTTGTTCGCCGGACTGCGCTGGGTGGGGCTGACGGAGCCGATCGCGCGCCGCGCGGGTGAGCTGGGCAGGACCTGGCGACGTAGCCATCGCGGCGTGGCGACCATCGATCTCATCATCGCCGCCACCGCCCTGGAGCTGGACGCGGAGCTGGCCACCGCGAACGTCCGCCACTTCCCGATGTTCCCCGGCCTCGAGCCGCCCTATGGCAGTGCGCCCTGACCCGACCAGGCCGGTCGCGTCAGCGCGGACGACCAGCGCTCAGCCTGGTGGCTGAGCGGTCACGAGGCGAGCGGCCCCTGGCAGCTGCCGACGTTCCAGCGGTCATGGTCGAAGGTCGCGGAACGCCGCGACGGCATCATCGACCTCCAGGTAGACACGGGCCGCTCCAGCCGAGACGCTGACACCAGCCCGCTCGAGGTACGCGGCGACTGGTGCCTTGAGCCGCGCGAACACGACGGTGATGTCGCGATCGCCGAGGTCCCCGAGTAGCTCGACGAGCATCTGGGTCGCCGTGGAGTCCGTGTCGGCCACGGCCTCCATGTCCAGGACCACCCAGCGGGCGGGCGGGTCGGCGACTGCGACGGCCTCGGTGACATCGTCGCGGAAGACGTCGGCGTTGGCGAAGAAGAGGGGGCCATCGAAGCGGTACAGGACGATGCCGGGCTCCGGCCTCCCCTCAGGTGTCGAGTCGGCCGCCCGGTAGCTGTCCGTCCCGGGCACTCGCACCAGGAACGCTCGTCGTGGGCGCGCCGCCCGTTGTGCGACCAGGAGGAGCGAGAGGAGGGCGATGACCAGGACGCCCGCCAGCATCCCGACCGCCACCACGATGACCGCGGCCAGGAGGGCCAGGGCGGCCTCGGAGCGGGCGACGACGGCCAGCCGACGAAACTCCCCCGGGTCGAGCAGGCCGGCCGCGACGACGATGATCACGCCCGCGAGGGCGGCCTTGGGCAGCGGCTCGAAGAGGCCCGTGAGGAACAACAGGGTGATCACCACCAGCGCTGCGGCGACGAGGCCGGTGAGCTGCGAGCGGGCTCCCATGTCGGCGGCCGTGAAGCTTCGCGACTGGCTGCCGTTGACCGGGAAGCCGCCGGTGAGGGCCGCCCCGATGTTCGCCGTCCCCAGGCCCAGGAACTCGCCATCGCCATCCACGCGATAGCCGCCCCGCCGACCGAGGACCTGGCCGGTCACGCCGCTGTCGGCGTAGATGAGCAGGCCGATGGCGGCGGCGGGCACGAGCAGCAGCTGGAGGTCGGCCAGGCCGATGTCGGGCAGGCCCAGGGGCGGCAGGCCCGGCGGGATGTCCCCGACCACCTTCACGCCCTGGGCTTCCAGTCCCAGGGCCACGCTCACGACGATCGCGGCGAGGACGCCGACGAGGTAGGCGGGCAGGCGTCTGTCGATGCGCTTGACGACGAGGACGATGGCGATGACGCCGAGGCCCACGGCCAGGGTGAGGAGGTCCGTCTCGCCGAGGCGGCGGATCGTCTCGACGAGCTCCGCGAGGGTGTCGTCCTGTGCCTCGAGCGTGATGCCGATGAGGCTGTCGAGCTGGCTCACGATCATCACGATGGCCGAGCCGGCCACGTAGCCCACCAGCAGTGGCCGCGACAGGTAGCGGGTCACGAAGCCCAGGCGCGCGATGCCCGCCAGCACCAGCAGGATGCCGGCCATGAGTGCGACGCCGGCGCCCAGCGCCAGGTAGCGGCTCGGGTCCCCCTCGGCGAGCGGCGCGATGATCGACGCGGTCAGGAGCGCGATCGTGGCCTCCGGCCCCACGCTCATCTCGCGCACGCCACCCATGAGCGCGTAGCCCAGCAGGGCGCCGATGGAGGCGTAGAGGCCGACCACCGGGTCGAAGCCGCCGAGCTGCGCATAGGCCAGCGCCTGCGGCACGAGCAACGCCCAGACGGTCAGCCCGGCCAGGGCGTCGACGGGGAGCCACGATCGGTCGTAGCTCCGGATGGCGCGCAGGCCGGGGATGGCGAGCCCGCGTCCGCGGGGCAGGCTGGGCGTCGTCATGGCATCAGCATGACGGGCACGAGGGCCACGGCATCAGGATCGGCGCCGGCCTCGACGCGATCCTGGCGCATGGTCAGACGTCGAGGAGGGCGCCAGCCCACCACGCGGGAGGGGCTGGACGTGGATCGAGCCCGGGGCTGGACTTCGAGGGGCCATGCACGGGTGGCGCGGCATCGTTCACCTTCGCCTGGCGCGCGATGACGGCTGCTTCTGTCACATCGAACACCGTGAAGTCCTGCGTGACCGTCACCGGCCCCTGGTAATGGGCGCCGAGCTCCTCGAACACGGTGTCCACGCCCGGGGTCACGTCCAGGTGCCAGAGCGCACCCATCCGGGGCCGCACCAGATCGAGGATCCTGCCCATCTGCTCGGGGACCGTGTGCCCGAGCCGGGTGATGTTGAGCGCCGTCTCGAGCGGCAGACCCGTGGCGCGCGCGAACACCACCGGGGACTGGAAACACTCGTGGATCAGCAGGTCGGCGCCCTGCGCAGCCTCCACCACGTGGCGGCACGGCCGAGTGTCGCCGGAGAAGACGACCTTGCGGCCGGCGTACGTGATCGTGTAGCCCACCGCCCCGTTCAGCCCGTGGATGGCCGGGAAGCTTCCGATCGTGACGCCGTTGCGCTCGTAGATCGTGTCCGGTCGGTCGTACGGGATCTCGTGGGCGATGGCCTCGAAGCCAGTCGTCGGGCGCACGCCGCGGATCGAGGCGGTGTCCCACGCCATCACCTTGCCCATGTGATGGACGAACGCCGCGAGCCCCAGCGCCGGGTCGTCGTTGCCGCCGCCCCAGACCTCGACCGGGTCGACGCGGCCGGCCTTCGCGAGGCTGCCCAGCAGGCCCGGGATGTCGCCGATGTGGTCGGCGTGGAGGTGCGACAGGAAGACTTTGGTGGTCGACTCGATGGGGAGCCCGAGCGCATCGAAGTTGGCGAGGGCGCCCGAGCCCAGGTCGAAGAAGAAGAAGTCCTTTTCGGCGTTGCCGACCTCGACGAGGAGCGATCCTGACGCCTGGCTCCGTCGCACCCAGGGGTCACCGCTCCCCAGGATCGTGACCCGGATCTCGCCGCCGGCGAGAGGCTCCGTGCCCGGCTCGAAGACAGGGGCGTAGGGGCGGGCCGGCGTGCCGACCACAGGGCTTGTCGAGAGGGGCGCACCCCCGCCGTCGTGCGCGATCCCGCTGGGCCTGTTGACCTCGCTCGTCATCTCCGTTCCTCCTCGCGGACGTTTCTGGGGCACCCCGGCCTCCCGGGATCCGTCACCGGCACGCCAAGTCAAGCCCCGTCGACACGTTGGCGCATCGCACCAGCAGGGCGATGCGGAACGGCAGACATGGGTCCTCAATGGCGTCGATGCCCACATCAGCCTGAGCATCGGCCACCGCGAGGAGTATGACCATGGTGTCCGCGGAAGAGGGGTTCCGGCGACTCGCGATCAGCGACTCGATGCTGCTCTCAGCGCTGGCCGATTCCGACCAGGACGGTGGGGCGCTCCGTCTTGACGAACGGACGGAGGCACTGATCCGTGTCGCGGTGCTCATCCCCATCGACGCTCCGCAGTCGTCGTACCATCCTGCCGTCGAGGCGGCGATGCGAGCCGGTGCCTCGCTTGACGACCTTCTCGCCGTGCTCATCGCGGTCGCTGCATCGGTCGGCTCGCCGCGGGTCGTGGCGGCGGCGCCACGGATCGCCCTTGCCGCGGGCTATGACGTGGATGCCGCGCTCGAGGCGGCCGGCGCCGCGCGTACCTGATCGCGAGCGACCTGCGATCTCGCCGGGCTGATCCGGGCCCGCCTCGCTGATATCATCTTCGGCCACTCCCCTGGAGGGTGGTGGGTGCTCATGCTCGCGGCGGAGGAGGTACGCGCCGATGCCGATGGTGCGGGTCGTGTGAGGGGATCCTGCGAGCGAGGAGGGACCGAACGACGGCACGAAGCGAGGCGCCGCGCCGTGGGCAGGCCGCCGAGAAGGTCGATGGTGCCGAACGCGGCTTCCGCCCGTCGTTCCCGCTGGCGGAGCCCAAGTTCCACCAGCCCGTGCCGCACGCGTCGACGGTCTCCCGGGAGCGCCTGGTCAGATCGCTCCAGGCCGAGCCACGGCCGTCCACCGTGGCCATCATCGCGCCGCCGGGATACGGCAAGACCGTGCTGCTCGCCGATTGGGCGGCACGGGAGACGCGCGACGTCGCCTGGCTGACGCTCGGCGAGTACGACAACGAGCCCAGCGTCTTCCTCACCTACCTGGCCGCGGCGATCGACCGTATGGAGCCCATCGATCCCGCCATCGGCGCTGCCCTCGCAGCGCGCGGGTCACGGATCCTCGCCACGGCCGTGCCCCGCCTCGCTTCCGAGCTCCACCGTCGACGTCGTCCTGGCGTGCTCATCCTCGATGACGTGCACCGTCTCGTGGATCGGATGTGCCTCGATGCCCTCGCCGCGCTCATCGAGCTCCTGCCGCCCGGGTTCCAGGTGGCCTTGGCCGCACGGACGGTCCCCGATCTGCCCTTCGGGAGGCTCCGGGCCAACCGGCAGCTTCTCGAGATCGGGCGTGACGAGCTGGCATTCGACGCCGAGGAGACGCGGGCCCTCGCTGCCAGGACCGGCTACCCGCTCGACAGGGACCAGGCGGAGGCGCTCGCCGAGCGCACCGAGGGATGGGCGGCCGCGATCTACCTCGCCTCCCTCGCTCGCGGGCGACCTGAGGCCCCCGTCGTCGAGCGGGGCGACGTCTCGGGTCGCGAGAGCTACATCGCCGACTACCTGAGATCCGAGCTGCGCCCGATCCTCGACGACCGTGATGTCCCGCTGCTCACGCGGACCGCGATCCTTGATGCGGTGGAGCCAGGGCTGGCCGAAGCTGTCTCCGGGACGCCGGATGCGCAGCAACGGCTGCGGCGGCTCGCCCACGCGAACCTGCTCATCAGCGAGGTCACTGGACCCCAGATCTCGTGGCGCTACCATCACTTGCTGCAGGATCACCTGCGTGCCGAGCTCCAGCGTCGTGAGCCGGGTGCCGAACCGGATCTTCACCGCCGAGCCGGGGACTGGTACTCCGAGGCCGGGCGTCCGGAGCTGGCCATCGAGCATGTCCTCGCCAGCGGCGATATCGATACCGCTGCACGCCTTGTCGAGGCGGCGATGCTGCGGACATACCTCCTCGGTCACGGCGACCGGCTCGAGCGCTGGTTGGCGACCTTCACGGACGAGGCGTTCGAGCGCCGGCCGTGCCTGGCGGTCGGTGCTGCCCTGGTCCACGCACTCAACGGCAGATCCGAGGTGGCCGATCACCTGGCGGACATCGTCGAGCGCTCGACGTTCACCGGCGTGCCTGCCAACGGGGCAGCGTCCTTCGAGTCGGCGCGGGCGATGCTGAGGGCCGTCATGGTCCGCCGTGGACCCGACGATGCCAACGCGAACGCCGCCTTCGCCGTCGCCGCCGAGGGGCCAGGGAGCCCCTGGCGGACCCTCGCCTGCGAGGCACTGGCCCTGAGTCACGTCCTGCGTGGCGAAGCCTCCCGCGCGGACGAGGTGCTGGCCGCCGCAGTGGATGCCGCCCCTGGTGGCGGCAGCTATGCCTTCTACGCCCTGGCGCTTCGGGCCAGTCTGGCGATGGCATCTCGTGACTGGGAAGCGGCCACGCGGTATGCGCGCGAGAGCCACGAGCGCTTGGGGCGGATGCAGGTCGATGCCGTCGGCTCATCCGTGCTCGTGCACGCGGTCGCGGCGCGTGTGGCCATCCATCGCGGTGACCTGGCCCGTGGGCGTGAGGAGCTCGTGCATGCGCAGCTCGTGCGGCCGCTCGCCTCATCCGCGTTGCCCTCGACCGCGGTCGTCGGGCTCCTGGAGGTCGCGCGGGCCTACCTCGCCATCGCGGATCCGGCGGGTGCCAGCGCTGCCGTCGCGGAGGCCGAGCGGATCGTGCAGCGACGGCCGGACCTCGGGGTCCTCACCGAGCAGCTCGCCGAGCTGCGCCAGCGCTCCAGGGGTGCCAGCGCGGCGCTGGCCGGACCGTCCACGCTGACCCCGGCCGAGTTACGCGTGCTCCCCATGCTCTCGACCCACCTCAAGTTCGAGGAGATCGCCGAGCGCCTTTCCGTGTCACGGCACACGGTGAAGGCCCAGATCGTGTCCATCTACAGCAAGCTCGGCGTGTCGAGCCGCGGAGAGGCGATCGAGCGGGCCATCGAGATCGGCCTGCTCGAGCCGTTCCCGGGGCTTCGGCTCACCGCGAGGACAGCGGCGGACTAAGAGCAGCGGGGTGCCACGCATCGCCCACGTGGTGCGATGCGCACGACGGCCTGACGCGGTTCCATCGTCTGGACGTCACTGGACATCCGGAGCCGGCCATCACGCGGCGAGACCCACGTCGTCGCACGGTGCGGATGCCAGGAGGCGGGTGAGAGGACAGCCTTGAGCTGGAGCGTCCGATTCCGCATCCGCCAGTACATCAAGAGCAGCCTGTGGCTGATGCCGCTGATCGCCGGCCTGGGTGGGCTCGTCCTCGCCGAGCTCATCTACTGGCTCGACACGCAGAGCGACCTCGCCGTGCTGCAGTACTCCCCGGAGACCGCCACGGCCGTCGTCTCGGCCACGATCGCTGCCGCCGTCTCGCTGACCGGCTTCGTGGTCACGGTGACCGTCCTCGGCGTGCAGCAGGCGACGGGCATCTTCTCACCCCGCTACATGCGCCTCTGGTACCGCGATGGGCGCCTCAAGCTCGTGCTGTCGGAGCTGGTCGGCACGCTCATGTTCTCCATCGCCGTCATCCGCCGCATCCAGCCCGACTCGGTCCCGGACATCAGCGTGAGCCTGACGGGCCTCGGCCTCACGGTCGGCCTGTTGCTGTTCCTGCTCTACTTCGACCGGTTCCTCCACCGCATGCGCCCCGTGGCGGTGGCGGAGTTGTTGGCACACGAGGCACGCCGTGCCCTCGATGACTGGGTCGAGCAGGTCGATCGTCCCAACCTCGCCCTCGTCAGCGGGGCAGCCTGGGCCCCGGCGACCACGCCGACGTTCGTCCTGCGGGCGACCCGGTCCGGCACCATCCAGGCCGTCGACATCGCCGGCCTCAGTGCCGTGGCCCGGCAGCAGGACTGCCTGGTCGTCTTCCGTCATGCGGTCGGCGACTTCGTGCCCGTGGGCGCGGCGATCCTGGAGGTCCATGGGGCGACTCTGCCGACGGCGTGGGCGAGCGTCTCTCGACGATGCTGGCCCTGGGTGCCGAACGGACGATCGAACAGGACCCGGCCTTCGCCATCCGCGTCATGGTCGACATCGCGATCCGGGCGCTCTCCCCCGCCGTGAACGACCCGACGACCGCCGTTCAGGTGCTCGACCATCTCGGCGAGACGCTGCGACTGGTCGGGGCGACCCCGGTATCGCCGCGGGGGGTGTCGCCCGAGTCCTTGACGAGCGGCGTGATCATGCCGGTGCGGACGTGGCCGGACTTCCTGGCGCTCGGCATCACCGAGATCCGGGAGTACGGCGCCACCAGCATCCAGGTGACGCGCCGCTTGCGCGCCCTGCTCGAGGAGTTGGGTGAGCTGGTGCTGCCGGAGAACCGGGCGGCAGTCGACGCGGAGGTGCTGCGCTTGGAGGCCACCGTCACCACGTCGTACGCTGATGGCGTCGATCTCGACCGGGCGATGGCTCCGGATCACCAGGGCATCGGCGGCCCGGCATTGGCGCACACGAGAGGGGGTTCCCATGAGCGGACCTGAGGATCAGCCGGCGCGCACGCCCACCGACGACAGTGGCGGACCTCCCGCCCTGCCGGTGCTCGAGGAGGCGGGACGCCAGCTGCGGGCGCCGTGGGCGGCGAGTGTCGCTGGCCTCCTCTTCTCCGTCATGTTCACGGCGGCGCTCGTGCTCGTGCGCAGCGAGGTCAACGGGGGGACCGCGGCCGGACAGAGCACCGCCATGGTCATCGGCGGCCTCTATCTCGCGCCCTTCGCCGGCATCATGTTCCTCTGGTTCGTGGCGGTCATCCGGGACCAGATCGGTGAACGCGAGGATCGCTTCTTCGCGACGGTCTTCTTCGGCAGCGGTCTGCTCTTCGTGGGCTTGCTGTTCACGACCGCGGCCGTCGTGAGCACGCCCACCACCCTCGTCCAGTTCCTGGGCGAGGAGCCCCTCTCGGCGGAGAGCATGTCGCTCCTGCGGGGTCTCGGCTACACGCTCCTGTTCGCGCTCGCCACGCGCGCTGCCGCGGTGTTCATGCTGGCCACGGCGACGATCGGCATCAAGAGCGGCGTGTTCCCGCGCTGGTTCGCCCTCATCGGCGCCCTGCTCGGCCTCGTCCTGCTCGTGGCGGTGTCGTTCTACGACTGGCTCATCCTGGTCCTGCCGGGCTGGGTGGCGGTCGTCAGCCTGTTCATCCTCCGACGGGAGCGCGCCCGCCGCTGATGGCCCGCCGCTGAGCACAGTGGCTACCCGGCCTGCGGCACGGCACCCCGGCGCCGTCCCCGGAGACCGACGAACGCGATCACGGCAGCGCACAGGGCGATGACAGCGAGGATCAGCATCGCATCGGTGAACCCGGCCGTGAAGATCTCGTCCCAGCCCGGGATCTGCTGCACTACGTCGAGGAACGACGGCTCGAGGTACGGGTGCGCCGTCGCGAGGAAGATGGCGCGCTGCGCGTCCTCGTAGGTGGACGTCGCCTGCTCCGGTGTCATGCCAGCCTCGATGAGGCTCGCCTGCCACGCGGAAGCCCCGGACAGCGCGATCATCGTCGTGACCGCGACGTTGCCGAGAGCTTCACCGAGCAGGGCACAGGACCCATTGAGCCCAGCCGAGACACCGACGCGGTCGGCGCGGACCGACCGGAACAGCAGGTCGGTCCGAGGCACGTTGGCGGTCGCTGCCCCAGTGCCGAGCAGCATGAGCGCGACGCCGATGGGCAGGTACGCGCTGTCGATGGCGAGAGTGCTCAGCAGCAACAGCGCGGCGGTGACGAGCCCGAGGCCCAGGACGATGGGGCGCCGGAACACGCTCACATCGAGCGCGGCCCCGCGATAGCGCCGGGTCAGCAGGACGCCGGTCGCCATCGAGGCCACGAAGGTGGTCACGACGAACGGGATGAGCGCCAGACCCGATGCCAGGTCGCTGTAGCCCTGGACTCCCTTGAGGAAGTTCGACAGGTGCAGCAGCGAGCCGGCCTGCGCGAGCCCCAGCACTCCGCCTGTGAAGAGCGTCACGCCCACGATCCGGAAGGGGACATGCGGCAGATGCAGATGCGTGGTGTCCCGGGCAAGCCGCGACGCCGCCCAGAGTAGACAGAGGATCCCCAGGGGGGCGGCGATCTCCGGCGCCTCGCCCCAACCGCCGGCGATCGCGACGATCGCGTAGACGAGGGCCAGCATGCCCACCGACCAGAGGACCAACGACGTCGCGTCCACGCGGCTCATGCGGTCGCCGGGTCCCGTCCTGGCGAGCCAGCGCCTTCCCGCGACCAGGCCGACGCTGGTCGCCAGGATGGCCGGTGCGTACGTCGCGGCCCACCCGGCGGCATCGAACAGTGCCCGGGCCATCGGCGGTGCCAGCAGCGCCGCGAGAAGCTGGAGGACCAGGTAGAGGGCGATGGCGACCGGAAGGACGCGCTGGCCGAACGTGCCAAGAACGGCTGCGAGCGAGAGCGGCACGACGACCGCGGAGCACAGCGCCAGCCCGACCGACCCGATCACGAGCAGCGGCAGGGTGGTGGCAAAGGCAGCCACCAGTGAGGTGACCAGCATGCCCGCGAGCCCGAGGAGCATGACACGACGGATGCCGAACAGGTCACCCAGCACGCCGCCCGCGACCATCGTCCCGGCCTGCACGAGGTAGTAGAGACCGACGAGCGCCGCGGCGCCTTCCGGGTCGATCCCAAGCGCACCCTGGACGCCGGAAGATGTCGCCTGGAGGATCGGTGGATCGATGGCGGTCGCGACGACGGCGACGATGCAGGCTGCCAGCGCACGCCAGTGCCGGGGATCGTCGTGCCGGGCCGCCTGGCCCAGCTCCAGCAGCTGACCGCTGGCCTGCTCCTTCGCCTGGGCCGCCGTGGAGGTGACGGCGCGCGCCGTGCTGGAGGCGCGGCGCCCCGCACCGAGTGCCGACGCCTCGATGCTCTCGGCGGCCTCTTCGATCGAGTCGGGGACGAGGTCGCCCGGGTGGTCGTCCGCACCTTCGCCGCGGGCATCCGGGGCCGAGTCGAGCGGCGGCACAGGAGCCTCGGGCACGGGCGGACGGTCGCTCAGTCCCGGCGCCAGTGGCGTCCCAGGGTCCAGATCCCGCCGTGGATGACGATCAGGTAGGCCAGCAGGACCGTCAGCAGGCCCACGATGACCAGCAGCGTCGTGAGGAGGGAGTCCACCAGGTCCCCGATCTGGCCCTCGACGGATGTGACCTGGGTACCGACCTCGCGGACCAGGTCCGCGCCTTCCTCGAGCAGGGCCTGGGCGTCCGCGTTGACCGCCCTGCCGGCCTGCTCATCGAGCGCGGCGGCCGCGGCGTCGTACTTCCCCTGGGCCTCCGTCGTCGTGGCGTCAAGGTCCGCCATCAGGCCGTTCACGGCCCCCGAAGTGGAGCTGTACACCGCCCACGTGAGCCCGATCGCCAGCACCAGGCCGATGGCGCCGACGATGGCGGTCACCTGGGCGACGATGCCCCACCGGGGGTGACGCCGACCACCACCGCCCACGGCCTGGAGGGTCGTGTCGCCATCCATGTCAGCTTCCGGAGGCATCGGGCGCCGGACAGCCCGGCGCCACCTCCGCCTTGAGGGCGTCGAACGCCGCCGCGACCTCATCAACGGCGTTCTCGATCGTGGCGGCCTTGTCGCCCAGGGAGCCTTCCCCGGTGATGCCCTGGAGCGCGGTCTGGAGGTCGGCCAGCGCCGCCCCGAGCGCCTGCGCCTCTGGGCCGAACATGGCCCTCGCGGAATCGACGAACGCCCGTCCGCTCGTGACCGTCGCAGTGATGGCACCAAGCACATCGCGCACGGCGGCAGACTCGAGATCCAGTCCGGTCAGTGCGTCGAGGGCTGCCTGGAAGGCAGCGAGATCCGCGCACACCTGCGCGCTGGTGATCGCGGGGCTGCCGGCCAGGATGCTCGCGATAGGAGACGCGGCGACGCTCGACGTGGCGGTCGGCGTCGGCGTGGGGGACGCGATCGGCGTCGCAGCTGGCGTCGGCGTGGGCGTCCCGCCGCCGCAGGCGACGACGGCGAGGACGAGGACGAGCGACACGAGCCCGACCACGGCGATCCACTGTGCTTGCTTGATCCGGGCCATCAGGCGTCACTCCTTCGTCGTTCAGCCGATTCTCGACACGCCGGCTGTGCGCGGGTGTCGTCGGCAGTCATCCAGCATGCTCCACCGGCCGAATCGCCGGGAGGACTTCATGCCAACAGCTTGGCCTTCGCCGCGTCGTAGTCCGCGTCCGAGAGCGTGCCCGCGTCGTGGAGCTTGGCCAGCTCGGCGAGCTGGCTGCTGAGATCGGGGACCGTGGTCGCGGGCGCCGGTGAGGCGGCCTGCGACACCACAGGAGCCGCACCCTGCCGGGCCGCCGGCATGCCCGGCGCCTGCTGTGCGGTGGCCGCAGACGCGTTGGCCCGGGTCATCTGATCCATCGCGGCCCTCTGCTCGGGCGTCAGCCGGGACCGCTCGTTCTCGACGAATGCCCGCTGGACTCCGGGATAGCTCAGGTACAGGTAGATGCCGCCGGCGAGCAGCCAGGGGATCGTCTGGGCCTCGTAGGTCGAGCCGAAGAGGAGCGCGAAGAAGCCCCAAATGAGCGTGAACAGGCTGATGAAGATGCCGAACTGGACGGCATAGGCACGCAGGTTCCAGAAGCCGGCGGCGACCCAGAACCAGATGGCCGCCATGATGAGCGCCCAGAGGGCCGCGCCCCACTGCGCCTCGTTGAACGACACCGACTTGCCGATGAAGTCGAACTTGAGGATGCCCAGGTACACCAGCATCGCGTAGAGCTGCGCGAGGCCGGCCAGGGCGGCAGCCGCCGCGAGGATGATGACCCCGATAGGTCGTCGCATCAGTCTTCCCCTCTCGATACAAAGTCACCGATGGCTGCTGGACGGGCTGGGCCGATGAGGGCCACCTGAGTGGCGGCCTTCACCGTCCGATCGTCGACGCGACGGCCTCGAGCCCCGTCACCCCAGCAGCTTCGCCTTCGCCGCGGCGTACTCCTCGTCCGAGAGCGCGCCCGCGTCGTGTAGCTGCGTGATCTGCGCAAGCTGGTCACCGAGGCCGGGCGCGTCGGCGGCCGGCGCCGGAGCGTATGCCGGAGGCGGCGTGTACGCCGGCGGGGGTGTGTACGCCGGCTGCTGGACCTGCTGCATCTCGGCGATCTGGGCGTCTTGCGCGGCCTCATGGGCCTGACCCTGGGCACGCTTCTTGCCCGCGTAGTAGGCGGTGCCACCCACGACGGCGGCGGCGACGATGGGCCGGGGACGCATGGCTCTTCGTGCAAACATGGACTGCTCCTTCTCTGTCGTCGACCAGGTCTGGTCGACGAGGCTTGTCGTTGGACCTGCGCAACCGGCTCAGGCGACCGACGTGCCGCCCGCGAGCTCCGCCTCGAGATCCTGGCTCAATGCCTCGACCGTCTCCGGGTCGATCATGGCTCGGCTGAGCAGGACCCCGCCCGCGTCAGCCATGGCGCCCTTGATGCGCTCCATCCAGCGATGCTCGAAGAGCAGGACCAGGGCCGCCGTGTCGTTCGGGATGCCCTGGGCGAACAGTGCCAGGTCCTCCGGGGTGAACAGGGCGATGGCGTCCTTGATGAGCGGCTCGAACGCCGCGAAGTGCGGGTCCTCCTTGTTGTCGACCTCGACGATCGCGACGTCTCCAGCCGCGTCCTTGTGCACGACGACCGCGTCGACGAGCCGCACGATGCCGGCATCGATGACGCGTCCGATCTCGTCGGCGATCTTCCCCTTGAAGTCAGGGTGGTCGAAGCCCACCACGATGTACTCGAGTGCTCCAAGCGTCATGTGTGCCTCCTTCGATCGACCCTGCGTCGATCACCGATCGTCCGGCGGTACCGGCCAGAGCCAGTCGTTCGTCGCGGTGGGTGGACGGATCCCCGGCCGCCGACGGTCGATATCGTCTGCGCGGCGGTCACTGCCGCGCATCGCCCTCCGAGGGTGATGCCGGCGAAGCGCGCGACCCTGAGCATCGCATCCGCAGCGCGACGTGAACCCACGCAAGGAGATGTGAGCAGTTGGGCGCCCCGGCGAGCACGGACACCTCCGGAACCCCCGGCCCTGACCCGCGCTCGGGGGCTGAACGGGTCCGCTCGGTCGCGCAACGCTACGTGCCCCTGCTCTCGTGGCTTCCGGCGTACGACCGTGCCGGCCTTCGTCCCGACCTGATCGGAGGGCTCGTCTCGTGGGCCGTCATGGTGCCCATCTCGATCGCGTACGCCGCCCTGGCGGGGATGCCGCCCGAAGCAGGCCTCGTGACCGCGTTCGCGGCACTCGCGGCGTATGCGGTGCTCGGGACATCGCGGGACCTGAAGGTCACCACGAGCTCGTCGGTCGCGGTCATGGCCGCGGCGGTCGTGGCCCCGGTCGTGGCCGGGCGCGGCACGGAGGCATACGTGGGGCTGATGGCCGCGCTGGCCCTGATGGTCGGCGCGGCCCTCCTCGTGGCTGGGCTCCTGAAGCTCGGCTTCCTCTCGCAGTTCCTGGCCAAGCCCGTGGTGACCGGGTTCGTCGTCGGGCTCGCCATCACCATCGTCATCGGCCAGTTGCCCGAGCTGTTCGGGGTCCCGGGTGGCGGCAGCAACCCCTTCGAGGAGATAGCGAACCTCGTGGCGCAGCTCCCGGACGCCAACGTATGGACCCTCGCGGTCGGGGTGACGGCCCTGCTGATCATGGGTGTCCTGCGTCGCGTGGCCCCGCGCATCCCAGGGGCGCTGGTAGCGCTGGTGGTGGGCATCGTCGCCACCCCGCTGCTCGGCCTGGAGGGCCACGGCGTCTCCACGGTCGGCGAGGTGCCCACCACGGTCCCGCTGCCAGAGCTCCCGTCGGTCAATGTCTCCGACCTGTCCCGGATCGCGGTCGGCGCGGCCGGCATCGTCTTCCTGGCGCTCGCCGAATCGATCGGCGCCGCGCGCAGCCTGGCCACCCGCGGTGGCTACACCATCGACCCGGACCAGGAACTCGTGGCGCTGGGCGGTTCGAACCTGGCGGCGGGGCTGTTCGGTGGCTTCCCGGTCGATGCGAGCCTGTCGCAGTCGGCGACGGCCCGTGAAGCCGGTGCACGGACGCAGCTGTCGTCCCTGGTGACCAGCGGCCTGATCCTGCTGACAGCCCTGTTCCTCGCGCCGTTGTTCCAGAACCTGCCCGACGCCGTCCTTGCCGCGATCGTGATGACGTCGGCCTTGAGCCTCATCGACGTCCGGGAGCTGCGCCGCTATTACGACTGGCGGCCACGGGACTTCTTCCTGGCGCTGACCGCGCTGGTCGGGGTGATCACGACCTCGCCGCTCACGGGCATCGCGATCGCCGCCGTGCTGTCGCTGCTGGCGATCCTCTACCAGGCGAGCCGGCCGTACCTCGCCGTCCTTGGTCGTCTACCGGGGGAGCCCCCGGCGTTCGGGGACCTGGCGCGGCATCCGCATGCGGTCCAGACCCCGGGCGTGCTCATGCTTCGACCCGACGTCGCCATCCACTTCGTCAACGCCAGCGTGGCCAAGGACCAGGTGGCCGCGGCGATCGCAAGCGCGGACCCGCAGCCTCGGGCGGTGGTCCTCGACCTCTCCGCCAGCATGGATCTGGACGTCGCCGCTACGGATGCGCTCGTGGAGCTGCTGACGGACCTGCGCACCAAGGGGATCGAGCTCCGCCTGGCCCACGCGCGTGCCGGGGTGCGCGATCGGATGCGCCGCACCGGGCTCCTGGCCGAGCTGGGAGAGGACCACGTGTTCCCGTCCACGCAGCAGGCGCTCGACGCACCGCTGCCAGCGATGGGTGACGACCCTCCGAAGGCCACGGATCCGGCGCCGCCGCAGACCGGTGCGTTCGACGCACCGCGCCCGACCCGACGCAGCGAGTCACCATGAAGCCGCTCTTGAACGGGAGTCCTCGTTGATGATCAGCCGCTACATCCCCATCCTCTCGTGGCTGCCTCGCTACGACCGTTCCTGGCTGCCCCTGGACGTCATCGCCGGCCTCACGCTGTGGGGGCTCGTGGTGCCCGAGGCGATGGCCTACGCGGGCATCGCGGGTCTCCCGCCGCAGGCAGGGCTCTACACCCTGGTGGCATCGCTGCTCATCTACGCCCTGCTTGGCACGTCACGCCACCTGATGGTCGGGGGGACCTCGGCGTCCGCCGCATTGCTCGCCTCGTCGGTGGCGGCGGCGTTGGTCGCCACGGCCGCCACGACCGTTTCCGACCCTCAGGTCTACGCGACGTACGCGGCCGCCTTCGTGCTGGTCACGGGCCTCGTGTTCCTGCTGGCGGGCGTCGTCCGGCTGGGTTTCATCACGCAGTTCCTGTCCAAGCCGGTGATGGACGGCTTCGTGATGGGCCTCGCGGTGTTCGTGGCCGTCGGGCAGCTCAACAAGCTCTTCGGCGTGGAGAAGCCCGATGGCAACACCGTGGAGAAGTTCCTGGGCATCCTCCGGGAGCTTCCCGAGGCCGACTGGACCACGTTCCTGGTCGGCGCAGGTGCGCTCGCGGCCCTGTTCCTGCTGCCCCGCCTTGACCGGCGGATCCCGGCCGGGCTGGTGGTCCTGTTCGGGGCCATCGCGCTCAGTGCGATCCTGGGGCTGGAGGATCGTGGCGTCGAGGTGGTCGGCACGCTGCCCCAGGGATTGCCGTCGCTCGCGCTGCCGACAGTGCCGCTCACCGATTACCTCGCCATGGTGCTGCCGGCCATCGGTGTCCTGCTGGTCGTGTTCAGCGAGGCGCTGGGCGTGGCCCATGAGTTCGCCGAGAAGCACGGCTACGAGGTCGACTCCGACCAGGAGCTGAACGCGCACGCGGTGGCCAACATCGCGAGCGGGCTCTTCGGCGGCCTGATCGCCGGCGGCAGCATGTCCGCGTCGGCGGTCAAGGAGGGTGCCGGGGCGCGGACGCAGGTCAGCAACCTGGTGACGTGGGTCGTGACGCTGGTCACACTGCTGTTCCTCACCCCCCTGTTCGGCCCGCTGCCTGAGGCGGTGCTGGCGGCGCTGATCATCCACGCGGTGTGGCACATCATCACCTCGCGCAAGCTGATCCGTCTGCGACACGAGGCTCCGGTCGAGGTCTGGTTCGGGGTCCTGGCCATGGCCGGCGTGCTGCTGATCGATGTCCTGGAGGGCATGATCATCGGGCTGGTGGCGTCGCTGGCATTCGTCATCTACCGGTCGAGCAAGCCGCACATCTCCTCGCTCGGCCGGCTCCCCGGCGAGCCGGGCGCGTACGGGGACCTGGTCCGCCATCCGGAGGGGACGCCGGTGCCGGGGGTGCTGATCGTCCGCCCCGACGCCCCGATCTACTACGCCAACGCGCTGACGTTCCGCGATCGCGTCAACGCGATGCTCCGGGCGACGGACCCCCCGCCACGGTCGCTGATCTTGGATTGCAGCGCCCAGGACGGGCTCGACCTGACCACGACCGACATGCTCAAGGGGCTTGCGAAGCAGCTCGACGAGCAGGGCATCGAGATGGTGTTCGCCGACGTGCACGCACCCGTCCTGGAAGGGGCGCGCGCGTCGGGGGTGTTCGGGTCCGCCATCGACGATCGTGTCTTCCGGACCGTGGACGCCGCGGTCCGCAGCGTGGCGT
>CAVPPQ010000015.1:0-57188 GCA_963707395.1 uncultured Chloroflexia bacterium | reverse complement strand
GTCGGGGTCTCGGCCGCCTTCACGACCTCCGACTCATGAACCCCGTGCCAGAGATGTGGCCTCATGCCGGGTGAGCGGGAGGGCCCAGCCACGACTGCGGGCACCACGTCCGTCGCCAGCAGGACATCATGCTCACGAGAACGGCCACCGCCTCTGCCGCGCGTGGGCTCATGGGCACCGCCTGGCGACGTACGGCCTCGCGCAGGTCGACGGGGCCACCCTCGGAGAAATTTCGCTGCGACTCAACATGGTCTGGGCTCCGATCACGAGGGCGAGGCGCTCGCCGAGGGCATCGTCGTTGCGCTGTTCCTGTTCCACGTGCCCACCATGCCCGCGCGTCGGGGATGGTTGCCCGCGGTGCCGACGAACCTGGGTCAGGCCGAGCGCTTGTCGGGATCCGGCAGCATGATCTCCCGGATGGCACCAAGGAGGTCGTGGTAGGACGCGATGAACGCGCGCAGCGTCCGCACGGTCGCTCCGAAGCCGTCGAACTCGGACGACGCGAGACCGTCAGGCTCGTAGGCGCGCGCGAAGTCCGGGATCCGCGCCCTCAGGTCAGCGATGATGGCCGGGTCCACGGGCACGTCGATGCGCGGCTCGGGGACGAGGCCGCTCCGCTCGAACCTGGCCTGCCAGCTTGCCGTGAGCGTCATCGCTGCGTCGGCGCCCACGAGCTCGGTCCAGTGAAGTCGATGGCGGGTGGCCGCCGCGAGCAGCCGTGAGCGGTACCCGCGCTCCTGGAACAGGGCGTACGTCCGCTTGAAGACCGCGATGCCGGCCCAATCGGGAGCTGCCGGGTCCACCGCCAGGCCATCGCGCTCGACCAGCACCTTCATCCAGTCGTCGAGGCGTCCGATCATCAGGACGGCGATGGGCACCAGGCCTCCGGGGTCGAGACCTGCGGCCGCGCGCCGCTCCAGGCCCCGCTCCGCCGCTTCGGCGGCGGCGACCGCCTGGGCGACGGTGAAGGACACCGTCGCCATCGTGTTCACGCCACGGAACGTCGCCTCCTCGACGGCCGCGATCCCGGCCGCGGTGGCCGGGAACTTCACCTGGATGTTGGGGGCCAGGCCCGCGAGGTGCACGGCCTGCTCGACCATCCGCGCAGCGTCCCGATACAGCGTCGGGTTCGTCTGGACGGTCTGACGGCCCCGGCGCCCGCCAGAGGCCTCGAACAACGGGTGCAGGACGGCGGCTCCCTCGGTGGCCATCTGGTCGACGACGGCCCAGGCAAGCTCGACCTCCGACCACTCGGGATGACGCGCCGCGAGCTCCCGCACGCGTGGCCACCAGCGCTCGGAGTGCTTGCGCATCACCTCGAGCACGATCGTCGGGTTGGAGGTCGCGCCAGTCGCCCCGCGCTGGACGGCCGACTCGAGCTCGCCGACGTCGCACGAATCGTTCCACCACTCCGTTGGCGTCTCGCGTGCCATCCGGAAGAGCGGGCTGTCCATCAGCGTTCCGGTCATGCCGGCGTGCCTGGCGTAGCGGCGGCATCCGCCACCCGGAAGCCGGCGAGATCCTCGAGCACGGTGATCAACCCCGAGTGATCGTAGTCGGCACGGCCCATCGCACTCATCGAACGCATGAGCTGGTCGACCTCCGCTGCGGCCGGCAGGGCAACGTCGATCTCACGGGCCAGGTCGAGGGCGTTCTTGAGATCCTTGAGGTGGAGGCGGACACGGAACCCTGGGTCGAAGGTGCCGCCCAGCATGTTGGCGCGACGCATCTCCAGGACCTTGGTCGCCGCGAGCCCGCCCTGGAGGACATCGGCGATCCGGGCGGGATCGACGCCCGCCTTGGCACCCAGGACCAAGGCTTCGGAGACCGCCTCGATGACCACCGCGACCACGACCTGGTTGCAGACCTTGACCACCTGGCCGGCGCCCGAGGGTCCCACGTGGACGATCGTCTTTCCCATCGCCTCGAACACGGGCATGGCCCGCGCGAAGGCCTCGTCGGATCCGCCGACCATGATCGAGAGGGTGCCGGCGATGGCCCCCTTGTCGCCGCCGCTCACAGGGGCGTCGAGCATCTCGGCGCCCGCAGCTGCTGCCTTCTCCGCCAGCTCGCGTGCGGTGGACGGGGCGATGGAGCTCATGTCGATCGCCAGCCAGCCCGGGCGCAGGGCCTCGAAGGCCCCGTCCGGACCGAGGTACACGTCGCGGACCTGGGGGGAGTCCGGGAGCATCGTGATGAGGACGTCGACTGCTGCGGCGACCTGCCGGGGTGAGGTGCCGGCGGTCGCACCCTCGGCGACCAGCTCGTCCACCACGGCACGTGTCACGTCGTGGACGATGAGCGGGTAGCCGGCCTGCATGAGGTTGCGGGCCATCGGCCGGCCCATGATGCCGAGCCCGATGATGCCCAGCGTGGGCTTGGGATCCATGTGACTGCTCACCTCGCTGCTCTCTTCTGGACGGGTCACAGGTCCAGCAGGACCTTGCCCCGGGCGGACTCCGTCGGTCTCGCAAGGGTGTCGAGCGCTGCCTCGAACCGGTCGAGTGGGAACCTGTGGGTCACCAGCCTCTGCATGTCGAGCCGCCCGGCGTTCAGCAGTGCCACGACCTGGGCCCACGCGGCGGCTGTGTAACCGAAGCTGCCGCGGATCCGGAGGTCGTTGTTGACGACCTCGTCCGGGCTCATGGGCACCGTCTTGCCGTGCCCGCAGATCCCGAGCAGGAGGACTTGGCCTCCGCGACGTGCTGCCTCGAGTGTGACCTCGACGGCGTCGAGCGTCCCGGCTGCCTCGATCGCCACGTCGAACGACCGGGGATCGGGACGACCGACGACGTACTCGTCGGCCCCCATCGCGCCGGCCAGCTCGCCCTGGACCGGGCGGCGGCCCGCCACGGTGACCCACGCGGGCGACCACAATCTGATGAGGTGCGTCGCCAGCAGTCCGAGCGTGCCGGCTCCCACCACGACGACCCTGGCGCCGGGCTGGAGGTCCATGCAGGAGAGGCCGCGCAGGACCACGGCCGCCGGTTCGACCAGGGCTCCGGACACGAGGGGCACCCCGGGATCCAGCCGGTGGACGAGGTGCTCGCGCGTCGTGACGCTCGGGCCGGCGGCACCGTCCCGCATGAAGCCGAGCTCGTCGTAGACAGCGCACAGGTTCGTCTGACCCCGACGACACGCGTCGCACACAGAGCACGGGATGATGCCCTCGACCACCACGGCGTCCCCGGGCGCGACCCTGGTGACCTGCTCGCCGACGGCTGCCACGACACCGGACCACTCGTGTCCCAGGACAAGCGGGTAGCGGATGTAGTCCGGGTCCATCGTGCCGCCCACGATCTCGAGATCCGTGCCGCAGAGGCCGACGTGACGGGGTGTCAAACGCACCTCCAGGCCCGAGGGAGGACCCCACGCGCGAGGCTCGATCCCGACGTCGCCAGGTCCACGGACGACGAGTGCCGGCCCCTCACCGGTCAGTGGCGCATCCTGGGGCTCGATCGCGGTCACGACTTCTCCTTCTCTCCGAGCGGCGCTCGCCAGGGCTGTCCACCGATCGCGTTGGCCATCTCGTCCGCGTGAGCACGGACGATCCGTCCCAGCTCCTCCAGCCTCCGATCGGGCATGTCGGCCTTGAGGCCGGTGATGCTCACGGCACCCGCCGGTTCGCCGTCACGACCCAGGAACGCCGCACCGACGCACAGGATGCCAGGGACGTCCTCCTCGTCATCGACGGCGAAGCCGCGGCTGCGAACGAGCGCGAGGTCTGCCAGCAGGGCGTCCACGTCGGTGATGGTGTGGGGCGTGAAGCGTGGGAGTCCGGTCTCGTGGGCGATGGAGCGCACGAGGCCCTCGTCGAGGGCAGCCAGGATCGCCTTGCCCGCAGCGCTGCGGTGGGGCAGCTCGCGGAGGCCCAACGGCATGTGGAAGCGGATCGAGCCCGGGCCGTCGACCCGGTCGATGAAGACCGGGAAGCCGTTCTCGTGGATGGCGAGTCGCGATGCCCAGCCCGTCTCCTCGGTCAATGCCCGCATCGAGGGACGGACGAGCTCGATGAGCGTCATCGAACGGGTGTGACTGTCGGAGAGCCGCAGGACGGCGGGCCCCAGCCGGTACCGCGGACCTCGGTCCAGGGCAGAAGCGTACCCGCGGCCGACGAGTGTCTGGAGCATCGCGAAGGTGGCGCTCTTGGAGGCTCCCATGGCCGCCGCGGCCTCCGTCACCGAGAGCCCCTCGTCCGCATGGTCCCCGAGGAGCTCCAGGAGCTGCAGGGCGCGGCTGACGCTCTTGACTTCGTACTTCACGGGCTTGTGCGAGCCAAGCGCCACGTTGTTCGTTGTGCCCGAACCCTTGACTGCCATGCCGTACACAATAGCCCCTCGGTCAAACCCCGCGTGCTGGCAGCCGAGAAATGCGACCGACATCATGTGAATTGACATGCCTCTCGCGTTTGGATACCGTCGCTTGCGTTGTCATGCCGAATGTCTTTCGGTACGCACGAACAACAGAAAGGTGGAGGGCGCAGTTGCTTACCAGGAACGCAGGCCCTGCGGCGTCGAGCCGCCCAAGCCCGAGATCCCTAGCGCTCACGGTGTTGACAGCAGCGGTGGCGACGGCAGCGCTTGCCTCCTCGGCCTTCGCGGCCGAGGCGCTGGAGCCGGCCGAGGTCACGCTGTGGCACAACTACGGCACCGAGGCGAACGCCACGGCGACCGAGGCGCTCATCGCGGCGTTCGAGGCCAAGAACCCGGGCGTCACTGTCAAGGCCGTCTCCCAGCCGGCTGATCAGTACTTCGACCTGCTCCAGGCCGCGGCCATCTCGAAGACGGGGCCCGACCTTGCCACCCAGTGGACCGGTCTGTTCGACCTCAAGTACAAGGACTACCTGCAGCCCCTCAACGACCTCGTCCCGATGGACGAGCTCAAGAAGATGAAGGGCATCGACTACGCGTCGCTCAACTTCAATGCTGACGATGGCGTTCTGGTCGTGCCGCTTGACCTGCAGTTCTACAACGGCTTCTACAACCAGGAGCTGTTCGACCAGGCCGGCATCACGTCCTTCCCGACGACGTGGGACGAGCTGTTCGCTGCGTGTGACCAACTCAAGGCGGCCGGCATCACCCCGTTCACCTACGGCACGGGTGGCCAGGCGCTCGGCGGTGGCTTCTATCCCTGGTATGACGTCAGCTACCTGATGATGTACCTCGCCCCCGAGGAGTGGAAGAAGCTGTACACGGGCGAGATCCCGTGGACCGATCCGGCTGTTCAGGCCCAGTTCGACAAGTGGGCATCGCTGTACACCAAGGGCTGCACGAACACGGACGTCCTCACCAACCAGGACTCCGTGGCGCAGTTCATCAACGGCGAGGCGGCGATGACCATGGAAGGAACCTGGAACATCGCCGAGTTCCAGGAGAAGATGGGCGACAAGGTGCAGGTCTTCGTGCCGCCCTTCTCCGACGAGCCGATCAAGGGCGTCGTCGAGTTCGGCGGCAACGGGTTCGGGATGACGACCTACTCCAGGCACCAACCCCAGGCCGCGGCCTTCCTCGCCTTCATCGCCTCGGATGAAGGCCAGCAGATCATCGCCGACAACGGCATCATCCCGACCAAGGAAGGCTTCTCCAGCGATCAGCGGATGGCCAAGGACCTCCTGGCGCTGGCCATGGACCAAGGCTTCACGCGCTACCCGATGATCGACAACGTGCTCCAGCCCGAGGTCAGCGACGTGGGCACCAAGGTGCTCAATGCGGCGTTCGGCGGCTCGCAATCGATCGCCGATGCCCTGAAGTCCATGCAGCAGACGCTCGAAGGTCTTCCGGCCGAGTCCAAGAACCAGCTCGAGTAGGACCGTCGCGGGAGTCGGGGCCAGCGGACCGTTGGCCCCGACTCACTGCGACCAGGAGCTGCCCGCGTGAGAGACGCCGCCGCCTTCGACGAGGCCCTGGCCGCCGCCAAGCACAGCCCGCCCCAGCGGACGGGCCGGCTCCGGCGTTCCGAGCGGCGCGCAGGGGTCCTCTTCGTCATCCCGGCCGTGATCCTCTACGCGCTGCTCCTGGCCCTTCCGATCATCCAGACCTTCTACTACAGCTTGACCCGCTGGAACGGCATCAACTCCACCTTCATCGGGCTTGCCAACTACGAGCGGCTGTTCACCGATCCGACGTTCATCCGGGTCGTGCTCAACAACGTGATCCTCCTCCTCGCGATCCCGTTCGCCATCCTCATCCCCCTCGGCGTGGCCTTCCTGCTCAACGAGCACGTCTTCGGCTGGCGGTTCTTCCGGTCCATCTACTTCCTGCCGACCGCCATCTCGTGGGTCGTGATCGGGGTCGTGGCGGTCCGCTTCTTCGCCCAGCGGGGGATCCTGAACGGCGTCCTGGCGTGGCTGGGGATCCCGGTCCAGACGGACATGCTCGCGACCGAGCTGTCGGCGATGATCGCCGTCGCGATCACCTTCATCTGGTCCGTCTTCGGCACGAACACCATCATCTTCATCACCGGGATGGCGACCCTCGACCGCGATGTGTACGAGGCGGCCCGCTGCGACGGGGCCAGTGGCTGGGCGACCTTCCGCCACATCACCATCCCCCTCCTGATGCGCTTCATCCAGTTCGCCTTCGTGCTGACCCTCATCACGGGCTTCACGGCCCTGTTCAGCCTCATCTTCGTGATGACGCAGGGCGGGCCTGGCTTCGGAACGACCACGCTCGAGTTCTTCGTCTACCAGACGGCCTTCTCGCAGGGCGAGTTCGGGTACGCGGCCGCCGTTGGCGTCGTCCTGTTCGTGATCGTGTTCGGGATCAGTGTCATCCAGCTCCGGCTCCTCCGGGACCCCAGCACCTAGGAGACTCCGTGCCCCTGGCCCGTCGCCTGAAGCGCCTCGGCATCCTGGCCATCCTGTCGCTGGTCGGGATCGTCATGCTGTTCCCGTTCGTCTACATGGTCGTGGTCTCATTCCGCTCTCCCGACCAGTACCTCTCGGGCGAGGGCTTCTCGCTGGACAGCTGGACGGCCCTGTTCGACCAGCTGCCCGTCATGCAGCAGATGGTCAACTCGACGATCGTGACCCTCTCGTCGGTGGCGCTCATCGTGGTGGTCAGCACGATGGCCGGCTTCGCGTTCGCCAAGCTGCGCTTCCCGCTGGCCCCACTCCTGTTCGTCGGGATCCTGGCCGGGATGATGATCCCGGTCCAGTCGATCATCATCCCCGAGTACGTCAACATCGCCAACGTCGGGCTCATCAACCAGTTCCCGGGCCCGATCCTCGTCTACGCGGCCCTCGGGATCCCCTTCGCCACCTTCCTGATGACGACCTACTTTCGGGGCATCCCGGACGAGATCATCGAAGCATCGCTGGTGGACGGTGCCTCCTACGGCCAGATCTACCGGACGATCATGATGCCCCTGGCGATCCCGGCGGTCGTCACCGTGGCCGTCCTGCAGTTCATCCAGATCTGGGGCGACCTCCTGATCGGCCTCCTGTTCCTCCAGTACCCCGAGGTCCGCACGATCACGGTGGGGCTGGCGACGCTCCAGAGTTCCCGGATCAGCCCGGTCACCTTGATCATGGCCGGGTCCATCCTGAGCCTCCTCCCGGCGGTCATCATCTACCTGTTCTTCCAGCGCCAGCTGATCGCCGGTCTCACGATGGGGATGGGCAAGTGATCCGCCACTCCCCGTTCGGTGACTATCGAGGCTGCGCCCGTGCATGCCTACACCGTCACCACCGACGGTGGGCTTCAGGCTCGCCTGACCGACTTCGGCGCGCGTCTCGTGGAGCTGCACGTCCCCGACCGTGACAGGACCCTCGCCGACGTCGTGCTCGGCTTCGATGAGCTGCCCAGCTACGCGGCCTCCGATGCCTACTTCGGGGCGACGTGCGGACGGTACGGGAACCGCATCGCGCGCGGCCGCTTCGACTTCCACGGTCGGCAGATCCAGGTCGACCGCAACGAGGGGCCGAACCACCAGCACGGAGGAAGGGAGGGCTTCGACCGCAAGGTCTGGACCGCCAGCTACGATCCGGCCGGGACCGCCATCCGCTTCGAGACGACCTCGGCCGACGGCGAGATGGGCTTCCCAGGGGCGCTCGAGATCAGCACCACCTACGAGTTCGAGGTGGACGCCATGCGCGTGACGATGGAGTGCCGGACCGACGCGCCGACGATCGTGAACATCGTCCACCACTCCTACTTCAACCTGGCAGGTCATGAGGCCGGGGATGTGCTCGGCCACGAGGTGACCATCGATGGCGACTTCTACACGCCGGTGGATGACGAGCTGCTGGCGACCGGTGAGATCCGCTCGGTGGAAGGGACGCCCTTCGACTTGCGTGGCCACGAGTCGATCGGCTCTCGGATGACGGGGCTTCGGGCCCCGGGCGGCATCGGCCAAGGAGGGGCGCGCGGCTTCGACCACAACTGGGTCCTTCGCGGCGCCCCCGGCGAGCTGCACGACGTCGCTGTCGTGCGTGACCCCGGGTCCGGGCGCGTGATGCGCCTGCGTGCGACGGAGCCAGGCGTCCAGTTCTACACGGCTGGCCACCTGAACGCGGACGTCATCGGCAAGGGTGGCGTGCCGTATGTCAGGTACGCGGGTCTGGCGCTCGAGACGCAGAAGTTCCCCTGCTCTCCGAACTTCTCCCACTTCCCGGCGACCGAGCTGCAGCCGGGCCAGCTGTATCGCCACCGCATGGTCTTCACGTTCTCGACCGACGCCGACGAGGGCACCTCGTGATGACTCGTCCCTGCCACCACACCCAGAGGAGATCTCGGCCATGACCGTCCAGACCACGCATCCCGGCGCATCGCTCAGCGGGGCCGGATCTCCGGGGTCGCGCGATGCCACCGTCGACGCGCGTCAGGAAGGACTCATCCGTCACACGTTCATCGACTTCAAGCAGACATCCGACTTCCTCAGGCGGCCCCTGGTGTTCGAGCGAGCCGACGGACTCTACGTGTGGGACCAGGACGGGCGGCAGTACTTCGACGCGATCGGCGGGATCTTCGTGGCCGTGCTCGGGCATCGCCATCCGCGGGTCGTCGAGGCTGTCCGGCGCCAGCTGGATCGGATGACCTTCGCGCCGCCGCTCCACGGGACCACGGACATCGCGCTCGACTTCATCGAGCGGCTCGCGTCCGTGACCCCGGGCAACCTCAACTACGTCAAGGGCTTCAGCGGGGGCTCCGAGTCGGTCGAGGCGGCGATGAAGTTCGCCCGCCAGTACTTCAAGCAGACCGGGCGCCCTGACAAGTACCGCTTCATCGGGAACTACCTGAGCTACCACGGCTCGACGCTCGGGGCGATGGCGGCCGGTGGTGGCTCGCACCGCAAGGTGAAGTTCCAGCCCGAACCAGCCGGCTTCCTCAAGGTGTCGTCGCCGATCCAGATGCGCGATCGCTTTGCCTCCTGGGAAGAGACCAACCGGTTCTGCGCCCAGCTCTACGAGGACGTCATCACCAGCGAGGGTGCCGAGACGATCGCCGGCGTGATCCTCGAGCCGGTCTGCAACACCGGGGGCATGGTCACCCCGACCGCCGAGTACTTCGAGATGATCCGGGACATCTGCACGCGACACGATGTCCTGCTGATCTTCGACGAGGTCCTGACCGGCTTCGGGAAGACCGGCGACATGTTCGCGGCCCAGACCTACGGCGTCACGCCGGACATCATCTGTGGCGGCAAGGGGCTGGCGACGGGCGTGATCCCGGCTGGTGCCATGATGGCCCGGGAGGACCTCGCGGACTGCTTCTTCGGGCCGCTGGCTTCCAACGTGCAGTTCCAGCATGGCCACACGTTCGCCGGCAACCCGCTTGCCGCGGCCGCCGCCATCGCCACCATCGACGAGCTCGTGGAGGGTGACTACGCTGCCCGAGCGCGTCGGCTCGGCGAACGCCTGCGCAGCCGGCTGGAGGGCCTCAAGGCCACTGGCGTTGTCCGTGAGGTGCGAGGCCTTGGGGTCCTGCTGGCCGTGGAGCTGGTCCAGGACGCCACGACCAACGAGCCATTCCCGGCCGACCGAAAGCTGGGGGAAGCCCTCCGCATGGCGGCCCTCGACAACGGTCTCATCCTGCGCATCGACCCGGACTGGTTCGCCGTCTGTCCGCCCCTCATCGCCGAGGAGTGGGACATCGATGAGCTGGCGGACCGGATCGAGCGGAGCCTGGAGCAGGCGCTCGCGGTGGTGAGGGCCTAGGCGTGCCGTTCGTCCCCGCGGCCGAGGCGCTCAACGCGGCAGCCGTGGACCTCGACGAGATCGCCCGGGAGTCCGGGGAGCCTCCGTGGAGGCGCTGCCTGGTCGGCACGCCAGGCCTTCGAGTCGTCCTCCTGGCCTGGCCGCCGGGGTACAGCACCATCCCGCACGTCCACCCTGCTGCCGAGGAGATCTTCAGTATCGTCAGGGGCCGGGCGCTGTTCACGATCGGTGGCGACCCGGAGCGCGAGGTCGGTCCGGGGTCATTCCTGCTCGCCGAGCGTGGCGTGAGGCATGTGATCCGGGTCCCGGAGGGTGACGGGCCCCTGCTCCTCCTCGCCGCCGTGGCGCCCAACGAGGACTGGGCGGAGGAGACCATCGAGCCAGCCTGACCCGCGCGACACCACCATGGACGATGATGTGGCCCCCACCGGCGGACCGGCCGGGGGCGCGAGACTGACGAGAGGACAGCAGGTGACAGACATGGCGATCGGGCAACCGGAAGCCCGCGTGGATCCGGGGCTGCTGCAGGAGATGGCGCGCCAGATCCGGGTCAACATCCTCCGGACGGTCGCCCATGCCCAGGGCGGTCATGTCGGCGGGCCCCTCTCCGCGGCCGAGATCCTGGCCACGCTCTATTTCCACGAGATGCGGATCCGGCCGGCTCAGCCCGACTGGCTGGAGCGCGACCGGTTCGTGCTCTCGAAGGGTCACGCCTCGGTGGCCCTGTACGCGGTGCTCGCCCTGGCCGGCTACTTCCCGCTTGACGAGCTGCGCACATTCGATGCCATCGACTCGAGATTGCCTGGCCACCCGGACATGAACGTGCTGCCGGGGGTCGACATGTCGACAGGCTCGCTGGGCGTCGGCCTGTCCGCAGCCGTCGGGCTGGCCCTCGGGGCCCGCATGCACGGCCACGACGGGCGGGTCTATGCGCTGCTTGGCGATGGTGAATGCCACGAGGGAGCGGTCTGGGAGTCGGCCTTCATCGCTCGCCGCTTCGAGCTCGACAACCTGGTGACGATCGTCGACGCCAACGGCCTTGCCCAATTCGGGCCCGCAGCCGACGTGCCCGGCGAGCGGCGCGGTCCGTGGGAGCCCGGCGAGCTCGAGGATCGCTGGAGAGCGTGCCGATGGCACGTCATCCCGGCTGATGGCCACGACGTCCTCGCCTTGGTGGCGGCGTTCGACGAAGCGCGGGCGACTCGGGGTCGACCGTCCGTCGTGATCGCGCGGACCGTCAAGGGCAAGGGCGTGTCGTTCATGGAGAACCGCTGGTTCTGGCACTCGAAGGTGGTGACCCCCGACGAGCTGGCGCTGGCGCTGACAGAGCTGGGAGAGCAGGCATGAGTGACCGCGCCGCGACGGCCACCGTCATCCGGCCACGCGCCGAAAGGGTTCCGGGGCTGACCCTCAGGGAGGCGTTCGCAGGAACGGTCGCCGAACTCGCCACCACCGATCGGCGGATCGTCATGCTCGATGCGGAGGTGGGCAACTCGACCCGCGCCGACATCTTCGAGGAGGCCCACCCGGACCGCTACCTCCCGGTGGGGATCGCCGAGCAGAACATGCTGGGCATGGCGGCAGGCCTGGCAGCCGCGGGGTTCATCCCGTTCCCGGTCACCTTCGCCGTCTTCGTGGCGAAGCGCAGCCTCGACCAGATCCGCGTGCTCATCGCCCAACCCAGGCTCCCGGTGAAGATCGCCGTCAGCTACACGGGCCTCATGAGCGGCATGGCCGGCAAGACCCACCAGCCGGTCGAGGAAGTCTCGGTCATGCGGGCGATGCCGAACATGACCGTCGTCAACCCGGCCGACGCGGTCGAGATGCAGCAGGCCGTTCGGGCGGTCGTGGCCTACGACGGGCCGGTGTACCTCATGGTCTATCGGGAAGCGCTGCCCACGCTGTTCACTGATGACTACCGCTTCGAGCTCGGTCGTGCCGTCACTCTCAGGGATGGCGGTGACCTCGCCCTGGTCAGCACCGGCCCCCAGAGCGGCCGGGTCCTGGAGGCCGCGGAGCTGCTGGCCGGACAAGGCATCGACGCCCGCGTGATCCACGTCCCGACCATCAAGCCGCTGGACGACGAGCTGATCCTGGCCGCGGCACGCGAGACGGGGTTCGTCGTCACCGTCGAGGAGCACTCGATCCTCGGTGGGCTGGGTGGCGCGGTCGCCGAGCTGCTCGGAGAGCAGCTGCCGACGCGCATGCGGCGCATCGGGCTGCGAGACGAGTTCGGGGCGTCCGGCTCGAACGACGCCCTGCTGGAGAAGTTCGGACTGAACCCGCGACGGGTCGCCGATCAGGTGGCCGCCTATCTCGCGGAGCTGGGGATCTGACCTGAGCCGTCGCTTCAGTGGCGACGGACGGCCCCTGGCTCAGTCGGCAGGGTTCGATCCGGGGGTGCGTCTCGTCTCGAGGAGTGCGGCGGCAAGCTCCGCGTAGGCGGCGATGGCGGGATCCCCCGGTGCGTCGGCGCGCAGCTGGAGGCAGACCTGGTCGGCGCCGGCATCGAGGTGGGCCTGCACGCGGGCGACGATCGCATCCACGTCGCCCCAGGCGATGAGTGCGTCGATGAGGCGGTCGCTGCCGCCGGCCGCGAGGTCGTCATCGCCCCAGCCCATCCGGCGCAGGTTGTTGGCGTAGTTCGGCAGCGCCAGGTAGTTCTGCGCGAAGGCCCGCCCGATGCGACGGCCCTCGTCCCGGTCGCTCGTGAGCACCGCGGTCTGCTCGACGGCCAGGAACGGCTCGGGCCCCAGGTGCTCGCGCGCGAACGCCGAGTGCTCGACCGGGACGAAGTACGGGTGGGCACCATCGGCACGCTCGGCTGCCAGCTCGAGCATGCGCGGCCCCAGTGCCGCGAGCACGACCGGCACGGGTGGCTCCGGCTCCGGCGCGCCGTACGGTGCGGCAGCCATGGCGTCGAGGTAGGCGCGCATCGTCTCGATCGGCGGGCCATACGAGCCCCCTCGGCGGGCGACCGAGGGTGCGTGGCTGACCCCGAGGCCGAGCACGAAGCGGCCCGGGTAGGCCTCGCCGAGCGCCCTGGCACCGTTGGCCATGGCCATCGGATCGCGGGCGTGGATGTTGGCGATGCCCGAGGCGACGACGATACGCGACGTCGCGGCCAGGAGGATCCCGGCGTGGCTGAAGAGCTCCTTGTTGCCCAGCGTCTCAGGGATCCACGTGACCGGGTAGCCGAGCGCCTCGAGCGAGCGAGTCGCTGCTCCTGCATCAGCGCTCGACAGCTGCTGGAGCGCCCAGCTCCAGACCCCGACGGGTCCCAGTGTCTCGGCCAGGCGGCGCCCGCCAGATCGGTTCGTGGTCTTCATCGAAGAAGCCTACGGCGTTCGGCTCCCCGGCGTGGCATCGACGCCCCCTGGGGCTGTCCCGCCGGACGGCCTGGGTGGAACACCGCGCTCCAGCCGTTGACCCCCGGGCCACTGACGCCGCGCGTCGCGGTCGTTCCGTCGCGGTTGGCTATCCTACGGGCCCAGGTTCCGTCAGCGTCCATCCGGAACCGCGTCATGGAGGGTCGTCGGCTGTGAGCAGCATCCCCGACATCAGGCTCAACGACGGCCGGACCATCCCACAGCTCGGGTTCGGGGTCTACCAGGTCGCGCCGCGGGACACCGCCCGTGCCGTGCAAGAGGCGCTGGAAGCGGGTTACCGACACATCGACACCGCGCAGATGTACGGCAACGAGCGCGGGGTGGGCGAAGCCGTCCGCGCCTCCGGCCTCGGGCGGGACGCGGTGTTCGTGACGAGCAAGCTCAGCAATGCCGCCCATCGGCCGGACGACGCGCGCCGGGCGTTCGACGCCACGCTCACCGAGCTCGGGTTCGACTACGTCGACCTGTTCCTCGTCCACTGGCCCTTGCCGACGCTGTACAGCGGCGACATCGTCTCGACCTGGCGCGTGCTCGAGGAGTTCCAGCGCGACCGCCGCGCCCGGTCCATCGGCGTCTCCAACTTCCAGCCCGGGCACCTCGATCGACTGGCCGCCGAGACGGCCACGGTGCCGGCCGTGAACCAGGTCGAGGTGCATCCCTACTTCGTGAACGACACCGTCCGCGCCTACGGCCAGCAGCATGGCATCGTGACCCAGGCCTGGTCGCCCCTGGCACAGGGCGCGGTACTGGCCGACCCGGTCATCGCCTCCATCGCCGCCCGGCTGGCGCGCACGCCATCCCAGGTCGTGCTGCGCTGGCATGTCCAGCGTGGCGATGTGGTGTTCCCCAAGACCGTGTCCCTGGCACGCATGCGCGAGAACCTGGACCTCTTCACCTTCGAGCTGGACGCTAGGGACATGGTCGCCCTGACCGCCCTCGACCGGGGTGAAGCCGGGCGGACCGGTCCCCACCCGGACACGTTCGACTGGGTCCCCAGCTGAGCTCCGAGATGGGAGGAGCGGTGGCGACGCTGGACGAACGCGACGAGCGCCTGCTTCGGCTAGGGGTCGCGATCGCCCGGAGGTCTCGCGAGCACGGCAACCACCCCTTTGGCGCCGTGCTGGCCGATGCCCACGGCGTGGTCCTCTCGGAGGCGGAGAACACCGTGGTCACGTCCGGGGACGTCACCGCTCACGCAGAGATGAACCTCATCCGATCGGCCGGCCACGCGTTCCCGCGCCCGGTCCTCGCCCGGGCCACGGTCTACGCGAGCACGGAGCCCTGCGCCATGTGCGCGGGGGCCATCTACTGGAGTGGCATCGGTCGTCTCGTCTACGCCATGGCCGAGACCGACCTCCTGGCGCTCACCGGCAACCACCCGGGAAATCCCACGCTGGACCTCGACTGTCGGCTCGTGCTTGGATCAGGACAGCGCTCCGTGGAGGTCGTCGGGCCGGCCCTGGCGCAGGAAGCCATGGCTGTTCACGAGGGCTTCTGGGCGAGGTAGGCAGGGAATGGCATGACCGATCCATCCGAGCAGGGGCGGACCCTGGGGGTCGCGCACGAACTCGCCAGCCAGTACCTCCGCGGGTTGCCAGACCGCCACGTGGGGCCACACACCGATTCCGTCGGGATCATCGAGGCCCTTGGCCGCACCCTGGCGGATGACGGCCTCCCGCCCGACGTCGTCATCAGGCAGATGGCCGAGGCCGTCGAGCCAGGGCTGGTGGCGTCCAGCGGTCCGCGCTACTTCGGGTTCGTCTTTGGCGGGGCACTCCCGGCCTCCATCGGAGCCGACTGGCTGGCGGCTGCCTGGGACCAGAATGCCGTCCTGCACGCGGCATCGCCTGCCGCTGCGGCGGTCGAACAGGTCGCGGGTGAGTGGCTGCTGGAACTCCTGGGCCTGCCCCCCGACTCCGGCTTCGGCCTGCCCGGCGGTGCTGGCCTGGCCAACGTGGTCGCCCTTGCTGCGGCCCGCCATGCCGTGCTCGCTCGGGTGGGCTGGGATGTCGAGGCGCGCGGCCTGTATGGGGCGCCGGAGATCACACTGCTCATCGGGGCGCAAGCCCATGCCACGCTGGAGTCGGCCCTCCAGTACCTCGGCCTCGGGCGCGATCGCGTCGTCCGGGTGCCGACGGACGAACAGGGTCGGATGCGCGCCGACGCCTTCGACGGGCTTGTCGCGGGCCTGCAGGGCCCGACCATCGTCTGCACCCAGGCAGGCAACGTGAACACCGGCTCGTGCGATCCCATCGCGCACGTCGCCGACCGCCTGGAGGGTGTGCCCAACGCCTGGCATCACGTCGACGGGGCGTTCGGGCTCTGGGCCGCCGCCTCACCGCGCTACCGCCACCTCGTCAACGGCGTCGAGCGCGCGGACTCGTGGGCCACCGATGCGCACAAGTGGTTGAACGTGGGCTACGACTGCGGCTTCGTCGCCTGCCGGCATCCCGAGGCGCAGCGCGCGGCCATGTCCACGCGGGCCGCCTACCTCATCCACGATCCCAGCCAGAGAGACGGCTGGGACTGGGTGCTCGACAGCTCTCGGCGTGCCCGCGGCTTTGCCCTCTATGCCACGCTCCGGTCCCTCGGCCGGAAAGGCGTGCGTGACCTGGTGGAGCGCTGCTGCACGATCGCCCAGGGGATGGCCGGCCGCCTGGCGGACGTGCCCGGGGTAGAGGTCCTCAACGACGTCGTCCTCAACCAGGTGCTGGTGCGCTTCACGCCGCGTGCCGGCGGCGATGCCGATGGCCACACCCGGGCCGTCATCGCACGCGTGCAGGCCGGCGGCACCGCCTGGATGGGCGGCACGACCTGGCAGGGCCGGGCCGCCATGCGCATCAGCGTGAGCAACTGGTCGACCACCGAGCAGGATGCCGCCGCGACCGTGGTGGCCATCATCGACGCACACCTGGCCGGCTGAGTCGGGGCCCCAGGAAGGTCGGCCCATCGCTCTAATGAGCGCCTTGCTCCGATCGCCTGAGCCGACCGACCGCCATCGCCTGCTCGACCGACGTGACCGCCGTCGGCAACCTGCACGGCGCCCATGGGCACGGCGTCACCGTCCCCGACGGCCTCTGCGTGGGTTTCTGCCAGGCGCGGCGTAGGATGAGGTCGCCAGTCCCCCTGTGCGCTGAGGTCAACCGTGTCACAGTCGATGATCAGGGCCCGCTGGATGGGTGCCGTCCTGCTGCTGGTGGCAGCGTCGTTCAGCGGCGGGATCGCGAGGGGAGCGGTCGAGCCATCCGAGTCCCCGGGGGGCCATCGATGGCCGACTGGGAACGAGCTTCGAGCCTCACTGGGTTCCCTTGGCTACTCCTTCAGCCTTGGGGCGCCGGGGTCCCCGTGGCCCGGCGACGGCTCGTGGACCGGCGGGCGGCCTGACATCCCCGGCTCGTTCGCCTGGCCGCCCGAGCGCTCCGTGCGGCTGGCTGGAGCGGATGACGCGCCGGTGACGATCAGGCTGTTGGTCGGCGCCGACGCTCGACTGATCCAGCTGCTCGATGTCGGCGCTGCCGTGGGCGCCTCGACCAACCTGCTCCTCGAGGTGAGTGACCTCGTCCGGGCATCGACAGGCCAGGCCCCGGCCAGCAGCTGTCCATTCGCGGACTGGCCCACGGGAGGCGGGCGCATCGTGCTCTGGCGGGGCGACACCCTCGGCGCCGCCGACGTCGAGGTCGCCTTCGAGCCGCTCGAGGAGGGCCGGGTGGTCGGTGCGAGCGCGGGCCCCTCGTCCGACCCGAATGACGGGATCCCAGTGTCCGCCGAGGAGGCGTGCCCGGCGTCAGGCGCTCATGCGACCGGCTCGCCGTCCACGACACCGGGTCCTGGTCCGAGTGAGACCGAGCCGCTGGCCGTCGTCACCATCGAAGCCAGGGAGTTCGGATTCAGCCCAGCGGCCGTGACGATCTCCGCCTCCGGCGCGACACGGATCGTGGTCAAGGATGCAGGCGGCATCGTGCACAACCTCACCATCGACGAGCTCGGGATCCAGGTCGTCGTGCCCCCGGGCAGCAGCGGCGAGGTCACGATCGTGGATCCCGAGCCTGGCACCTACCTCTTCTACTGCTCCATCTCCGGCCACCGGGAAGCAGGCATGGTGGGCACGCTGACCGTGGAGTGAAGGGCAAGAGAAAAGGCGCGCCGGCCGCTGGGCCGACGCGCCTCGTGTCGTCAGTGCAAGGGGTCAGGGCTGGAGGCTGACGAGGCTTCCACCGTTCGCGCAGACCGCGCAGGTCGAGACGTAGAGCGTCCCGTCCTCCGCCACCGCCATGCCACCCGGCATGACGAGTCCCTCGCTTACGATGAGCTCCGGCGTCCCGCCGCCGGCCGGCACCTTCCAGAGACCGCCCTGGGGAGGACCGGCCGTGGGGTCGGCGCTCAGCAAGCCGTCGTGCGCGATCTCGAGCACGTAGAGCGTGCCGTCAGGCCCAAAGGCGACGTCCATGACGTTCGTGAAACCTGAGGCATAGACGGTGGGCTCCTCACCCGGAACCACGCGGAAGACCGACGCGCCACCAGGAGGGAAGGGGAAGCCGGTGAGCTGTCCCACGTAGTAGGCACCGTCCGGGCCGAGGGCCACGGATGTCGGGACCGGGTCCATGGGGACCATGGCCGGCGAGGCTGCCGGGTCAGGCGATGCGGCCGGGTCCGCCGGCATCGGTTGGAAGACGACTGGGAACACGGCCGCCACCGAGATGGTGCCCTCGCCGTCCACCAGGAGAAGTGAGTTGGCTCCCGCATCCGCGATCGCCGCACCGTCAGCTGTGGCCACCACGCCGTTGGCATTGGAATCCGGCTCTGCGTTGCCGGGCTGGTCGGCATCCGGGTTGTTGGCCGACTCGAACGCGGCCAGGTCGGCCACGCTCTGCGCATTGCCATCCGCATCGACGCGATACAGCTGACCGAGGCCAGCAGCCGCGCCATCGGGGATGCCCTCACGCCACTCGGCCGCTCCCGCGGCCGGCCCGCCGACGAGGAACCACACGGTGCCGTCGGCATCGACGGTCACGTCGGAGGGCCCGATGCTGTCACCCGTGGCGGTCATCCCCGAGGGCAGCCCGTCCACCAGGCGGGTCGACACGCCGTCGATGACGGAGCTGATGCCCCCCGTAGGCCCGAAGCAGACTTCGCCGAGCTCTGCGTGCTCGGCGCACGGCCCGCTTCCGCCTTCGCCTGCCTCGGCGACATAGATGGTGCCGTCGGTGCCGACAGCGACGCCGCGTGGCGAGTCCAGCCCGCCCACGACTTCGGTGATGGTTGGCGCCTGGGCCGCTGCGGGTACGGCGATGGCGGTGAGTACGGCGATCGAGCCGACCACCTGTAGGACCCTTCGGACAGAGTGCATGGTCGCACCTCCTGGTACCGGCGGGTCGGTTTCGCCATTGGCTCGGCACGGTCTGGGCGACCAAGTTGGACGACCGTACGTCTGCACCACCTGTCGGGACGCCGAGTGTACGCCCATCCCGCGCAAAGAGATACCTTGGACCTACGTCTTCAGGACGAATGGCCCTTGTGCGTGGTTGACCGCCTCGGAAGGCGCGCGACCGGTCCATCGGACGTGCTCAACGGCCAGACGCACTCGACTCCTCGCGCTGGGCGTGTCGTCCCGGCGGTCGAGCTTGACGGCGGCGCGATGGCAACGCCGATCCAGCGCTGGGCTGCGTCCTGGCCTGCGCAGGCGCGGCGGGTGCCGCGGCCACCTCTCAGTGCAGGTGGTGCTTCCAGTCCGGAGGCACGCGCCCTGCGGGTCCCGGGGATGGCTGCTCCGGGGGGTGGTGGTGCGGCGGGACCAGGACCGGGCCGTCGAACGCCTCCTCTGTCTCGTAGTCCCAGAACCAGTCCTCGCCGGGCTCATAGCTCTGGGCGGCCGGATGGCCGACCTCCGTGGCATGGTGGCGCGCATGCTGCGATGGCGACGAGTCACAGCACCCGATGTGGCCGCACCTCGCGCAGCGGCGCAGATGGAACCACCAGCCCCCGGAGGCCAGGCACTCGACGCAACCGGGTCCACTCGGTGGGGCGGTGGGATCGATGTCGTGATCGCGGGCCATCGCGTCGTTCTCCGCTGTGTCGGCAGGGCCTGACTGGCAGGCCCTGCCTCATGGGCTGGTCCCTAGGCGCCGGGCGCCCGGTAGCTCGGCGTGAGCTTCATGGCCTCGTCGACCTCCTGAGGCGTGAGCAGCACGATGGTCCGCGGACTGGCACCCCCGGCGGCGGCCACAGCCGTCGCCCCAGCCGCGGCCGCGATGTTGCTCGGCAGGTCGACGGTCACGTAGAAGTCATCACCGCCGAAGCCGAAGTAGAACGACTCGACCGTCCCGCCCAGCGAGGTGATGAGCTTGTTGACCGCGGCCTCGCGGCCGCTGCCGCCCTCCGCGAGAACACCGTTGGCGCCCTGGACGGTATAGCTCCCGGTGATCAAGTACTTGGGCATGGACTCTCCTTGCCGCGTGGCATCCGATGGGGGGGACACGCTCGGTCCGCGGTCGCGTTAGTCTGGACCGCCGGCCAGGCATGTCAAGACAGCCGCTGCCAGCGCGGGCGCCACGGCGGGTCGCCAGTGCCCCCCGTTGACCGTGACATGGTCGGGTGTAGGCTGGAGATGTCGGGGGGTTGGACCCATCCGCGGCCCTGTGGACCGTGCGAACGAGGAGGCCCTTCGATGGCAGAGCACCCGAACGTCCAGTTGGTACGACGCGCCAACGAGGCCATCGCGCGCGACGGTATCGCGGCCATGGCCGACTACTTGGCCGACGACGTCGTCTGGCACGAGATCGGACGGTCCGAGCCGAGACACGGGAAGGCGGAGCTCGCCGCCGGCATGGGTGCCACGGACTTCGAGATCACGTTCGAGGACCACGACATCCTCGGCAACGACGAGCACGTCATCGTCCTGGGCGATGCCCACGCCACGCGGGCCGGCAAGACGCTCGACTACCGCGTCGCGGAGATCTACCACCTGAGGGACGGCAAGATCACCGAGCGCTGGGCCTTCTCCGATGACACCGCGGCCATCACCGCGTTCTTCGCCTGATCCGGGTCGCTACCCAGCTGTCGGCGCCGGGTCGAACGTGATCGACTGCACGAGCGCGTCGATCGCTGTCAACGGCGGCGCGAAGTCATCCGGCGCGGCCTCGTTCAGCGCCTGGACACTGTCTTCCAGGTAGGCCGCGAAGCGCTCGGGATCTGCGATGCGTTCGGCATCCTTGGCCGTGACCTCTTCGGGGAACATGCTGGCATCGACGACGAAGTCGGCGGCGACGTACCACGCGCCGTCCGTGCTCAGCCCCTGGAACGTGTACCAGAAGTCATTCGATGCGAATGGAGAGATGTCCTGGCGGAACGCCGTGAGGTAGGTGATGCCGGCCACCTGGGGCGTCTCGACATACTCCGCCCTGGCGCGGATGACCTGGGCTGCAGGGATGTCCGGCATGAAAGGCAGCGCCTCGCCGCTGCCGTCATCGGTCACTGCCATGTACGAGGCGAGGTCAGGCCGTTCGGCGAGCAGTGAGGTCAGCTCGTCGAGCTGCCGTGACGACTGGGCGCCCGTGAGGTCTGCGGTGCGATAGAAGCGGATGACACCCGGCGCAACGCCGACCCGCGGGGTCTTCGCCCCTTCCGCGCGAGGGCCGTAGAGGGTGAAGGCCACGTGGGGGACGTCGGCCTCGGGTGGCTCCCCGGCCTCGCTGACTTGGCCAGGCACTTGGGTGATGCTGGTGCTGCTTCCGAGCACCTTGTCGAAGCTGAACGCGACGCCGTCGAAGGCCACGCTGTTCGTGGCGTCCTGCGCCACGATCGGCCCGCCGCCGACCGCCAGGCACACCATCAAGGCCGCGCTCGTGACCAAGAGCTTTCGCATCGAGAGACTCCTCCTGCTGACGGTGCGGACCGGGTCCACGACCGACCTGTCGCCCTGTGGGATGTCATGGCACAGACCTGGAAGGCCCCACCCCTGCGCTCCTGACATGAGGCCACAGGGTGCCGTCGAGCGCAAGGGGCGATCTCGCGTCAGCCGAGCGAGTCGATGTTCGTCCTCTGGGTGGGGTCGGGTGCGTTGGCCGGGTCGAGGAAGGCCTCCAGGCACTCGACCGCGACGTCCGGCGAGAGTCGCTTGAGGCTGAGGCCCAGCACGTTCGCGTCGTTCCAGCGTCGCGCACCAGTGGCCACCCAGGCATCCCACGCGAGGGCCGCGCGCACGCCGGGCACCTTGTTGGCCGCGATGGTGACGCCCGTGCCCGTCCAGCACATCACGACGCCCAGGTCCGCCTCCCCGCTGGCGACCCGGCGCCCGACCTCCCGCCCGATGTCCGGCCACTGATCCCGGTCATCGACCACGGTCACCTCGCCGTGGCGTCCCAGGACCTCCAGCACGGCGGCCGTCGTGGCATTGGAATCGTCAGCCCCGAACGCGAATCGCATCGTCACTCCACCTTGTATTCGTAACCGATGACGAGCTCCGAGCTGGGTTCGACCATGATCTGCCAGCGCAGCAGGTTGCCCGGCGTCCGTTCCGGCTCGACGGTGGCCTCCAACGCCTGCGCTTCGGGCGGGACCTGGTCCACGACCTCCAGCTCCACGGGCACGGTCCCGAGGTTGGTGATGGTCAGCTCCACCTCGTCCTGGTAGCCGAAGCCGCCCGTGCTGAGCGCGGCGCGACTCTCGGCCCGGCTCACCCGCACGTCGGGCAGGAAGCCCGCGGTGATGCTGCCCTCGCCGCCCACGGGCGTCAGCTCCATGAAGTCGCTGCCGATGAAGAGGTCGTCCTGGTAGGAGCGCACGATGCCCTCCGCGAAGGGCACGTCGCTGTCGTTGCGCACCTTGTAGATGACGCTGACCTGGTCGTCGGTCTGGGCGTTCCAGAGGTGCAGCCGGCGGGCCGGCAGACTGCCCTCGAAGAGGCTCACGAACACGGTGTCCCCGGGTTCGGCGCTCACGTCGCCGACGTCGTAGACGTGCTGGATGTCCATCGCGCCCGTCGGTGCCGCGACCGGGACGAGCGGAGCGGCCAGGGGATCCTCGTAGCCGGCGATGACCTGGTTGGCGGTGATCTGGGACACGGCATCGACCATCTGGCTGGGGTCCACGCGGCCGGCCACCAGCCGAGTCGCCACGTCCTCCATGGGCAGGGCGGCGTTGGAGATCTCGGCGAAGGCGTCGAAGCCGACCGTCTCGTCCGTCTCGGCCCCCAGCCACATGTCATAGGCTGGGCTCCAGCCCACGCCGGCGAGCAGGTACTCCAGCGTCACCTCGCGCAGGCCGTCGTCACCGGTCGTGGTGGCGTCCGGCGCGGCCTGCCACTCGACCACCGGCGAGCCCGTGCTGCGATCGATCCTGTAACGCGCCACGCGCCGGCCATCCTCGCGCAGGACGAGTGTGTCCGCGAAGACGGTGTCCGGCAGCACGACGCGGGCATCCAGGCCGCTCGGCAGCGACAGGCTGTCCTGTGCGTAGGCGATGCCGTTCATGAAGATGGCGACCTGGTCGGGCGCGCTCGTGTAGCTGACCTGGTCCCCGGCGGCGGCCGTGACGGAACCAGCAGGAGCGACGGCGAGCAGCGCCGCAGCGAGTGACGAGACGACCAAGCCGAATACGCCTCTGAGACATCGTGCGACCCCCGGCTGTGTTGATGACCGCCCCATTGTGGCCGGCCAGGCAAGCCCGGCGTCGATCGTGGCCGGCCCCGGCAAGCCCGGCGTCGATCACCCCAGACTCCCGGCACCGCTCCGACCCGCGACTCGTCAGGCCCCGGCCGCCCCCGCGATGCGACCACCGCTGGAGCGCCTGACCACGATCTCCGTGGGCAGGACCACCTCCTGGGCCGGGCGACCGGGGTCGGCCAGGCGGTCGAGGAGGACGGCCACGCTCTGACGGCCCAGCTCGAACGCGGGCTGGGCCGCGACCGTGAGGAAGGGGAAGGTGACCATGGCCGGCGGCAGGTCGTCGAAGCCCACCACCGCGACGTCGGCGGGCACCCCGAGGCCAAGCTCCTCCAGCGCGTGCAGGACGCCGATGGCGATGAAGTTGTTGGCCGCGAAGAGCGCCGTGGGCCGGAGGGCTTGCTCCATCACGGCCATGGTCATGGCATGCCCGCTCTCGATCGTGAAGGCGCCATACACCACGCTGGGTGCGGGGAGGCCGGCATCCTCCACGAGCGCGCGGCCGAAACCCACCGCGCGGTCCACTGCCGTGGGCACGCTGGCCGGTCCCGTGAGCACGGCCATGCGGCGATGGCCAAGGCCCGCCATCAGCCGGCCGAGCTGGAAGGCACCTTCTTCGGCATCGGCGCGCACGACATCCACGCCGGGGGTGCCCGGCCGCCGGTCGACGATGATCACGGGGACGTCGTGCGCGCGGCAGCGGCCGATCGCCTCGGCGCCGGCACCGGCCGGGATGAGGAGGATGCCGTCCACCTGCCGCTGCAGCAGCACCTGGACCAGCCGCTGCTCCTCGTCCTCGCGCTCGTCGCTGTTGGCGATGATGAGGGAGATGCCGACCTCCCGCGCGGACGTCTCCACCCCGTGGGCCAGCGCCGTGAAGAACGGGTTCGTCATGTCGGGCATCAGCAGCGCGATGGTGTCCGTCCGCCTGGTCCGCAGGTTGCGCGCCACCGTGTTGGGGATGTAGCCGGTCTCCGTGAGCGCCTGCTCAACGCGCTCCCGAAGGTCCCGGCTGACTTGCCCGGATCCGTTGACGACCCGGGACACGGTCATGGGCGAGACACCGGCCCGCCTGGCCACGTCACGCAGCGTGGTCATGCCTCGCTAGCTCGCCGAAGACTCGCGCTCGGCTGGCGTCGGGAGCCGGGCCAGGAGCGCGATGGGACCGGATCCCGCGGCGGGCTCTGGCGCCGCGGCAGGCTCAGGCACCGCGGTCGAGACCAGGTACGGGCCCGCGTCGGCCGGGACGACGAGCGTCCCGAACGGCTCCAGGTGCTCCTCCCAGTCGCTGCCGCTGACCACCACCGGCCCGCTGACCGCCGTCAGCACGTGCAGCGACGCCTCGCCCGGGTCACCGGTCACGGGTCCCGACGGTCCGGGCCGGAGGTACTCGAGGACGAAGTGGTCGCATCGCACCAGGAAGCCGCGGGCATCCGTGCCCGAGCTCGAGCGCAGCGGCTCCGTCCACGGTTCGGGACGGACGCAGACGAGCGACTGCTCGACGTGCAGGGGCCGTCCGGCACTGGCCGGCCGACCCCAGTCATCGCAGCGGTACGTGATGTCCGAGGGCTGCTGGATCTCGTACGCCAGGACCCCGGGACCGATGGCATGCAGGGTCCCGGCCGGCACCAGGTAGGCCTCACCCGGCGCCACCCGGCGTCGCTCCAGGAGGTCCGCCAGGCCGCCGTGGCGGATGGCCTCCCGAACGTCCCGCGGCGGCACGGTGGGCTGGACCCCGAGCAGGATCTCCGCGCCGGGCGCGGCTTCGATCACGTACCACGCCTCCGTCTTGCCGACGGCGCCCGGCCCCTCCAGCTGGTGTGCCTGCTCGTCGTTGGGATGGACCTGGACGGACAGCCATTCGGCCGGGTCCAGGATCTTGGCGAGCAGCGGGAAGCGCTCCGGATCGGGCGCGTCACGGCCGGTGAGTCGGGCGCCCTGGGCGGCCGCCACTGACGCCAGCGTGGCCGCGGGATCCGAGCCTGCGTCGATCACGGACCAGGGGCCGGCCAGCCAGGCCTCCCCGATGGGCGGCGCTCCCGAGCGGCGTGAGCCGCGTGCCACCCCAGACGCGGTGGCGGAGTTCGGGCTCGATCCTGATGGGGCGCATCGATCCTCCTTTGGCGCAGCCCTGGTCAGAACCCGCGCAGCGTGGTGCTGGAGCGGGCGGGCAGTCCGGCGTGCGGCACTCGTGCCAGGACGACGTACTCGATCCCGTGCGCCCGGCAGAACTCGCGCTTCTCGGGCTGGTCGCCGTCCTCGTTGACGACGTAGACGGTGGGCTCGATCCGTGCGATCTCCGGCTCGGCATCCATCCAGCCCGACCCGGACGACACCAGGCACTGATGCACGCTGCGCACGGCGCCGACCATGTAGCGCCGCTCCGCCTCGCGTTGCAGCGGGTGTCCGGGTCCCTTCAGCAGGGCCACGTTGCGATCGCTCCCCACCACCGCGAACAGCGCTCCGTAGGCGGCGGCGTCCATGAAGAAGCGCACGTGGCCCGAGTGCAGCCAGTCGTAGCAGCCGGTGACCACGACGCGGGGCACGCCGGCGGGTGGAGCGTCGGGCTCCTCGACCGGGAACCCGGCGCGGTCTTCCGGGGCTACCACGTGGCAGGGCACGCCGGCGGCGTGGGCTTCGGCCTGGGCAGCCAGCGCAGCGGCCCCGGCGACCGAACCGGGGGCCTCGCCACGCATCACCAGCGATGCCCCGGCCGTGACGAGCGAGTCCAGCTCGTCGGCCACCGGCCGCTCGACGATCGTGGCCCGCTCCACCCAGCGCATCGACTCGGCCAGGAACAGCCGCTCGATGGCGGGAAAGCTGGGCGGAGCACCCCGGACCGCCGCCACCAGCTCGTCGGACGGGATCCGGACGTGCAGCGGGCCGAGTCGAGCCGCCTCCTGGAGGAAGCGCACGTCGTCGGAGCGCAGGTCGTCCAGGCTGGCCTCCACGACCACGGGCGACGCGGCCGAGGTCCGGCTGAGCACCCGCGCATGCGCTCCCCCTGCTGCCCGCTCCGCCGCCCGCGACTGGGCGGCGTCCGCGGTCACGTGCGCACCGAGATGCGTGCCGAGCCAGGCGGAGGCTCCTGCGCCGCGACGATGAGGTAGCCCCCGCCGCACCCGGACAGCATGGCCCCGGGGTACGCCGCGGCGTAGGCGGCGCGCAGGCCACGGAGGTCGATATCGATCGAGGGGTGCTCGAAGACCTGCGGCAGGAGCGCGTCCCAGGCCAGTGAGCACTCGTTGAGCGATGCGCCCAGGGCATCAACGTCCATCGCCAGGATGGCCTCGAAGCAGGCCCGACCGCTGGCCCCCAGGCGCGCGATCCAGGCGGGGTCCAGGCGCTTGACACCGAGGGGCCCGTAGCCCGCGGGGCGTTCGCCGACCGGGACCAGGTGGATGACGCGCTCCAGCCAGGCCACCACGGCCGGGTCGCTGGTCGATTCGACGTGCGCCGGGAACCAGCCACCGTCGATGGATGCGTCGTAATCCAGGCGGCTGATGCCCGGGTAGATGAGGCCGCACATGTCCTGCGAGCCGGAGGGTTCGGTGAGCCCGGCGTTCTCGGCCGCGTAGAGCTCGCGCACGAGCTCGGCCGGTGGACGGTCGGTCGGCAGAGCGTCACCCCACAGGGCCTGGGCGACGGCGCGGGTGCCGGTGGCCATGCCGCTGCGCTCCAGGTAGCGGACGGTCGGCCGCAACGAGACCACGACCATCGAGCCGGGTGGATCGGGGTCCAGCGACGACACGAAGGGCTGGTCGATCCAGCCCCCGGCCATCTGGAGCCGGTAGGGGAGGCCGCCGATGACCCTCTCGAGGCCGGCCGGGGCCAGGGGCGCGGTCGGCGGCGCGGAGCTCGACGCGGTCACGGCCGTCAGCCCTCGACGACCCGCTTGCCGGCCTTGCGCATGGCGTACTGCTCGGCGATCCAGGCATAGGTGGCGGCCATGCCGTCCCGCAGCGGCGTGTTCGGCTCCCAGCCCAGGACCTGCTGGATGAAGGTGTTGTCACTGTTGCGGCCGGCCACGCCCTTGGGCGCGTCGAGGTCGTACTCGCGCTCCAGCGTCACGCCGGCGATGTCCTCGACGAGCGAGACCAGCTCGTTGATGGAGACCATCTCGCTCGAGCCCAGGTTGATGGGCGTGGCGATGAGCTCCGGGGTGTGCATGATCAGGTCGATGCCGTGCAGGCAGTCGTCGATGTAGCAGAACGAGCGCGTCTGGCTCCCATCGCCCCAGATCTGGATGCGCAGGTCGCCACTGTCCTGCGCCTCGAGGACCTTGCGGCACATGGCGGCCGGGGCCTTCTCGCGGCCCCCGAACCAGGTGCCGTTAGGGCCGTAGATGTTGTGGAAGCGGGCGATGTGGGTCTCGAGACCGCGCTCCGCCCAGTACTCCTCGCAGAACATCTCGGAGATCAGCTTCTCCCAGCCGTAGCCCCGCTCGGCCATGGCCGGGTAGGCATCCGATTCCTTGAGCGCGATGACGTCCGGCGACTTCTGCAGGTCGGTGTTGTAGGCGCAGGCCGAGGAGGAGAAGAAGTAGCGCTGCACGCCGGCCCGGTAGGACGCTTCGGTGAGGTGCGTGTTGACCAGGATGCTGCGCAGGCACTCCACGCGGAAGTGCTCGATGAAGCCCATGCCGCCCATGTCTGCCGCGAGGTTGTAGACCTCCACCGCGCCCCTGACGGCGTCGATGGCGTTCTGCTCGTGGCTGAGGTCCATGGAGATCGACTCGACCCCCGGCACGCGCAGGTACCAGTCGGGCAGGGGCTTGCGGTCGATGGCCCGGATGTTCGTGTAGCCCTGTTCCGCGAAGTACCGGGTCAGCGACCCGGCGATGAAGCCGCCCGCCCCGGCGATGACGATGAGGTCGTCCTTGGCGAGCCCTCGTGCGATGTCGGTGCCTGGGATCGTGTCGTTGAAGTCCTGGGTCATCGCTGGGTCCCTCTCTGGTCTGCGCTGGCGCGCGGGCGGCATCGACACCGCTCGTATCTGCCTATCGACTCGACAGCGTGTTGTCAGGGTCTGGCGTTGGTGGTAACGTTACCACAGCCCCGGGACCGGAGGACCCGAGCGGCCGGGACGACCGAGATCGCCGAGGGACCCGTCGTGACAACTGGCCAACGTCTTGGGACCTCTGGCCCACGCGCAGCAAGCCCCGGCGGCTATAGTGCAACAGCAGCCCGCACACGTATTCGCTTCCCGCTCGGGAGCCGGGTGGCGGGCTGGAGGAGACATAGAGGAGGACAATGAGAAGCACCCGATTCGCCGCTCTGATCGCCTCACTGACCCTGACGTCCATGCTGGCCATCCCGGCCATGGCGCAGGACGAGATGGCCGCCCCCGAACCGTTCGGCGACGACGCTGGGATCTACGTCCCGATCGTCTCGAAGGGTTTCCAGCACCAGTTCTGGCTCGCGGTCAAGGCTGGCGCCGAGGCCAAGGCTGAAGAGCTCAACATGGAGGTCAACTTCATCGGCCCTGAGAACGAGTCTCAGGTCGACAAGCAGATCGAGATGCTGCAGGCCGAGTATGACAAGGACCCGGACGCGGTCTGCTTCGCGGCGCTGGACAGCGTCGCCGCACTCCCGCTGCTGGAGCAGATGCAGGCTGATGGCATCCCCGTCATCGCCTTCGACTCCGGCGTCGAGGGCGACATCCCGGTCACGACGGCCGCGACTGACAACGTCGCCGCTGCCGCGCTCGCCGCTGAGAAGATGTTCGCGCTTGTCGGCGAGGGCGCCCAGGTCGGCGTCATCGTGCATGACCAGACCAGCCGCACAGGCATCGACCGCACCGAGGGCTTCATCGCCAAGGCTGAGGAGCTCGGCCTCGAGATCATCGGCCCGGACTTCGGTGGTGGCGACCAGCTCAAGTCCACCGACCTGGCCAAGGCCATGATCACGGCCAACCCGGACATCAAGGGTTTCTTCGGCGGCAATGAGGGCTCGGCCATCGGCGTCGTCAACGCCGTCAACGAGCTGGGCAAGTCCGGCGAGATCGTGGTCATCGGCTACGACTCCGGCATCATCCAGATCAACGCCATCAAGGACGGCACCATGGCTGGCGCGGTCCAGCAGAACCCGGTCGGCATCGGCGCCAAGTGCGTCGAGGCGGCTGCGATGGCGCTCCAGGGCCTCGAAGTGCCTGAGAAGATCGACACCGGCTTCCTGTGGGCCGATGCCGAGACCATCGACGACCCCGAGGTCGTGGCGGTTCTGTACGAGTAGTACTGAGCGCTTGGACTAGGCACAGCGGGACTGTCGCAATAGCGGCGGTCCCGCTGTCGTTCTCATCGAGCGAGGACCCCATGTCGGACGAACTCCTCATCCGGATGCAGGGCATCGACAAGGCGTTCCCGGGCGTGCAAGCCCTGAAGGACGCCCGCTTCGAATTGCGCCCCGGAGAGGTGCACGCGCTGGTCGGCGAGAACGGTGCCGGCAAGTCGACGCTCATGAAGGTCCTCACCGGCGTCTATCACAAGGACGCCGGCGCCATCGAGGTCATGGGGCAGCCCGTCAGCGTGCCCAACCCTCGCGTCGGCCGTGAGCTGGGCATCAGCATGATCCATCAGGAATTGCTCCTGGCCAACCACCTGACGGTGGCGCAGAACATCTACATGGGGCGCGAGCCGCGCGGCCGCCTGGGCTTCACGGTCGACGACAAGGCTCAGGTGCGCCAAACCAAGGAGCTCGTCGATCGCCTGGGTCTCAAGCTCGATCCCACCGCCAAGTGTGGGGATCTCAAGGTCGCTCAGCAGCAGATGGTCGAGATCGCCAAGGCACTCTCGTTCGATGCCTCTGTGCTCATCATGGACGAACCAACCGCGGCCCTCACCGAGACCGAGATCGAGGAACTCTTTCGCATCATCCGCTCGCTGCGTGAGCAGGGGAAGGGCATCGTCCATATCTCGCATCGGCTCCAGGAACTGCGCCAGATCGCCGACCGCGTCACGGTCATGCGTGATGGGCAGCATGTGGACACGGTCGGTATGGAGGCCGTCACCATCGATGCGATCATCTCCATGATGGTGGGCCGGACCATCTACGAAGAAGCGCCGCAGGTCCCCGCCGACGCCGGTCAGCAGCCGATCGTGCTGGAGGTGCGTAGCCTGAGTCGCGGCCGCGCGGTCCAGGACGTCTCGTTCCAACTGCGGCGCGGCGAGATCCTGGGCGTCGCCGGCCTGGTCGGCGCTGGGCGCACGGAGCTGGCCCGGCTCATCTTCGGGGCGGACCGGCGGGACGCCGGTGAGATGCTCGTCAAGGGCGAGCCCGTCGAGATCCACAACCCGGCAGAGGCGGTCGAGCTCGGCATCGCCTACCTGTCGGAGGACCGCAAGCGGCACGGCCTGGCGTTGGGCCTCGACCTCGAGACCAACATCGCCCTCGCGTCGTTTGGCCAGTTCCTCAAGTCGCTGGGGCGTGTCGACACCGGCCAGACGAAGGCAGCTGCCGACCAGCGCGTCGAGGATCTTGATATCAAGACGCCCGGCATCGGCCAGAAGGCTCGCTACCTCTCCGGCGGAAACCAGCAGAAGGTCGTCATCGCCAAGTGGCTGACCGCGGAGATGGACATCCTCATCTTCGACGAGCCCACGCGCGGCATCGATGTCGGTGCCAAGCAGGAGATCTACCACCTGCTCAACGAGCTCGCCAAGGAAGGCAAGTCGATCATCATGATCAGCTCGGAGCTGCCGGAGATCTTGCGCATGAGTCACCGCATCCTCGTCATGTGCGAGGGGCGGCTGACCGGAGAGCTGACCGCCGACGAGGCGGATCAGGAGAAGATCATGACCCTCGCCACCCAGCGCGAGTCGGTCGCCGTACTCAAGGATCTGGCGAGGGCGTAGATGCAGAACTCTGTGAGATCAGCGGGAGACCTCTTCCGCTCTGACGCCGTCCAGCGCCTCCTGGCTCTCGGCGCGCTCATCATGCTCATCGCCTTCTTCGCGGTCGCTTCACCGCACTTCCTGTCGTGGAGCAACGCTCAGGGCATCTTCCTCGCCACCTCGGTCACGGGGATCCTGGCCATGGGCGTGACCTTCGTCATCATCACCGGCGGCATCGACCTCTCCGTGGGCACCGTGATGACGTTCGCCGCGGTGATGACCGGTGTCTTCGTCACGAATCTGGGTATCCCGTGGCCGATCGCCGTCTTCCTGGGCATCCTTTCGGGCACGCTCATGGGCCTCATCAACGGCATTCTCGTGGCTCGATTCGGCCTGCCGCCGTTCATCGCAACGCTGGGCATGCTCAACGTCGCCAGGGGATTGGCGCTGGTCATCTCCGAGCTGCGCCCGATCTACTTCCCCGACCAGCCCGGCTTCAACGAGTTCTTCATGGGCTCCGTCATGAAGGACATGGGCCTGCCGGACATGCCCAACCTGTTCTTCATCTTCGTCATCGCTGCAGTCGTGACGTGGTTCATCCTGGGCAAGACCATCGTCGGCCGCTATATCTTCGCCATCGGCAGCAACGAGGACGCCACCCGGCTGTCCGGGGTGCGCACCATGCGCTACAAGGCAACCGCGTACGTCATCAGTGGCACGATGGCTGGCCTCGCCGGCGTGGTCCTGGCCGCTCGCTTGAACTCCGCTCAGCCATCGACGGGCTTCGGCTATGAGCTCGACGCCATCGCGGCCGCTGTCATCGGCGGCACATCGCTCGCCGGCGGCGAGGGCACCATCACCGGCACCATCATCGGCGCCTTCATCATCTCGGTATTGACCAACGGCCTTCGCCTGCTTGGCGTGCCCCAGGAGTGGCAGATCACCATCACCGGCGTCATCGTCGTCGGGGCGGTCTACCTGGACATCCTGCGACGGCGCCAGCGGGGCTGACGCGGACGGCGCTGACTGCGCACACGCCCACTGACGACGCTCGACCGGCCCAGCTTCACTCCGATCTGAGGGGCGCACTGGGCTCGTGACTGACGCGACCGCCGTGCCCGCCCCTGCGGGCCTCGGCCTCAACTACCGCAGGCTGTGGGCATCCTCTGCATCCGCCAACCTGGCCGATGGCATCTTCCAGGTGGCGCTGCCCCTGATGGCCGTGGCGCTCACCACGTCCCCGGCGCTCATCGCCGGCGTGTCCATCGCCGGTCGCCTGCCCTGGCTCGTCTTCGTGCTCTTCGCGGGCGCCCTGGCTGACCGCGTCGACCGGCGCATCACGATGCGCAACGTCCAGGTCATGCGGGTCACCGTCCTGGGCGGCCTGGCCATCCTGGCACTCGCCGGCGGACTCTCCCTGCCGGTGCTCTACGTGACGGCCTTCGTGCTCGGGGTGGGGGAGACCCTCTTCGACACGGCGGCCCAGTCGATCATGCCCAACATCGTCGCGCGCGAGCGACTCAGTGTCGCCAACGGCCGGCTGTACGGCGTCGAGGTGGCCATGAACCAGTTCATCGGCCCGCCGCTGGGCGGCTTCCTGGTGGCCATCTCCGTGCCCCTGGCGCTGGCGGGCAGCGTCCTCGCCTACGCGCTGGCGGCCCTCGGGCTGGCCGTCATGGTGGGCACCTTCCGCGCGGCATCCGACGGCCCGCGCGCCTCCATGCTGGCCGACATCCGGGAGGGCATGGGCTACCTGCTGCGCCACCGCGTGCTGCGCACCCTGGCCGTCATGGTGGCTGTCTCCAACCTGACCAGCTCGGCCGTCTTCGCGGTCTTTGTCGTCTTCGCCGTGGCGCCCGGGCCCATGGACCTCGACGCCTTCGGCTACGGCGTGCTCATGACCGGCTTCGCGGCCGGCGCCATCCTGGGCACCGTCACGGAACCGGCCGCGGAGCGCCGGCTGGGCCGCTCGAACGTGCTCTTCCTGACCGTCATCGTGACGTCCGTGTCCATGCTCGTGCCCGCCATCACGCCGAACCCACTGGCCGTCTTCGCAGCCATGGCGGTCTCCGGGGCCATGATGATGTGGTGGAACGTCATCACCGTCTCGCTGCGCCAGCGCATCACGCCGGACCGGTTGCTGGGCCGGGTCAACGCCGGCTACCGCTTCTTCGCCTGGGGCGCGATGCCCATCGGGGCCCTGCTGGGCGGACTCGTGGCGGAGGCCCTCGGCGTCGTGGCCGTGTTCATCGCAGCCGGGCTCGGTGGCCTCGCCATGCTGGCCTTCCGCTCCGTGCTCAGCGACGCAGCCATCGACGCGGCTGAGCTGCCCGCCCAGCCTGGCCATGCCAGGGGAGACGCCTGACGATCCGTTGACTCCGGGCAACGGGCGCCCCGTACCGCTCCGGCCGGACCGAAGTACGGGTTGGCGCACACGTATGCGGACGCCACCATGCGACCCAGCACCTCGATGGACCGCAACGCACGGACCCTCATCGATCCAGGTGCCATCCGCCTCCAGCGGACCGAGCACGCCGAGCGTTCCGAGCACCGACCAGCAGCCCATCGAAGTCGAGGTAGGGGAACCCAGATGGCCTCCATGGCAGCCCACGAGCTGGGACCGATGCTCACCGCGAGCGAGGTCGCCGAGCTCCTTCACCTGCACGTCAACACGGTCAAGCGTCTCGGGGATCGCGGCGAGCTGCCCTTCTACCGAGTCTGCAAGCGGGGCGATCGTCGGTTCCGCTTGAACGACGTCCTGAGCTACCTGGCCACGAACCGCTAGGGGTCCATCGCCGACACGAACCGGGTCGCCGCCGCCTCGCTCGCCGCCGACCCAAGCGCCTGTCGCAACGCCGCCGGATTCGGGACCGGCGGCGTTGTGCTGTGTGCGTGACGATGCCCTGGGCCGGCTCCCCGGCCCGCGATGGCTCAGGCCGCCGCTGGCGCACCGCCGACGACCGCGCGGGCCTGCTCCACCCAGCCATCTCGCCGGATGCGCTCCGGCGTGACCTTCAGGCGTGGGGCGACGGCCTCCACGTCCACATCCGACCAGCCGGCGATCTGTGCCACGGACGTGACGCCGGCGGCTCGCAGCCGCGCCTCCATGGCCGGCCCGATGCCCTTGATCGAGGTGAAGGCGGGCCCCAGCTGCTCGGCCGGGGCTGCGGCCGCGCCGCGATCGCTGCGCTCGTGGTCAATCAGGGCGGCTTCGGCCGTCGCAGGGGCGTCAGCCACCTTCGGCGCGGGCACGCTCTCGAACGCTGCTGCGGCAACGCTCGAAGCGCTCGTAGCCCGGGCGCGCTTCGCCTGGCGCTCCGCCCTTCGCCTGGCCCGCGTCTGCTGCCTGGCCTTGCGACGGCCGAACAGCACGGCTCCCGCGGCCGCGACCGCTCCTGCCGCCAGCAACATCACTCGTCCGATCATCGACTCCCTCCTCGTCCCGGGCTCCTGCCGTCACCAGCGCTCGGCATGCACGACCTCCTCGTACGCCTTGCGGCCCCCAGCTCGAGGCGGGCGGGTCAGCTCGCCTGGATCGGCCGGCCAGCCCAGCGCCACGATGTATTGGCACTGACGGTCCGCCGGCAACCCCAGTACGTCCGCGGCCAGGTCGAAGTCCTGGACGGTGATGGGACAGGAGCCGATGCCCATCGCCCAGGCGGCCAGGATGACGTTCTGAGCTGCACGACCCAGATCCCAGAGCACGGAGCGAGCGTGGTCGGGATCGGGCGCCGGCACGATCAACGCGATCGCCGCCGCCGCGCTGGGCAGGTGCTTGGCGTAGATGGTCACGCCAGACAGGCGCCTCAGCGACTCTCGGTCGCGGATGGTGATGAAGTCCCAGCGCTGCGTGTTCTTGGATGAGCCGGCTTTGCGCGCCACATCTGCGATGGCCCTGAGCTCGGTCTCGGTCAGGGGTTGAGGGCTGTACTCGCGGATGACCCGTACCGTGCGGATGGCCTTGATCGCGTCCATCGCCAGAGTCTAGAGGCCGCCGGACAGCGCGGTCACGGCGGCCCGCCCGCGGACTTGCCCACCTCCGTAGACTTGCGCGCATGAAGCTGAGCACGGAGTTCCCCGCCGTCATCGAGGTCGTGGTCGAGATCCCGGCCGGCAGCCGCAACAAGTACGAGTACGACGAGGTGGCCAGGGTCATCCGCCTCGACCGTGTGCTCTCGTCCGCCGTCTACTACAACTTCGACTACGGCTTCATCGAGGACACGCGCGCCGACGACGGTGATCACACCGACGCCATGCTCCTCATCGACGAACGCACCTTCCCGGGCTGCCACGTCTGGGCTCGCCCGGTCGGCGTCCTGCGCATGGCCGATGAGAAGGGCATCGACTTCAAGGTCCTCTGCGTGGCCCTCGCCGATCCGCTCTACCGGCACGTCGACGCTTTGTCGCAGGTCTCGCCTCACAAGCTCCTCGAGATCGAGCAGTTCTTCCAGACCTACAAGAACCTCGAGGACAAGTCCGTGGAGATGGACGGCTGGGGCGGCGTGGCCGAGACGCTGGAGATCCTGCGCACCGACCGGCAGCGCTGGCTGGACGAGCGGCGCGCCGTGGAAGCGGCGGCGACGGATCCCGGGCCGGCCTGAGCGCTGCGCTGCTGCAGACCCGTCGATGGCCAGCGCGTCCGAGCTGATCGAGGTCGCGGGCCGCGCGGTCACGGTCACCAACCCGGCCAAGGTCTACTGGCCGGGTCCCGGGTACACCAAGCTGGACCTGGTTCGCTACTACCTGGCCGTGGCGGATGGCGCACTGCGTGGCGCCGGCGGTCGCCCCATGGCCCTCAAGCGCTTCGTCAACGGCGCGGCCGGGGACTTCTTCTTCCAGAAGCGTGCCCCGGACCCGCGGCCCGACTGGATCGAGACGGTGATCCTGGCGTTCCCCTCCGGGCGGACGGCCGAGGAGGTCGTCCTGCGCGATGCGGCCTCACTGGCCTGGGTCGCCAATCTGGGCTGCCTCGATCTCAACCCGCATCCAGTGCGTGCCGAGGACCTCGACCATCCCGACGAGCTGCGCGTGGACCTCGACCCGGTGCCCGGAGTGCCCTGGGCGCAGGTGCGTGAGGTGGCCCTCGTCGCCAGGGAGGCGCTCGAGGCCGTCGGCCTCGTCGGCTGGCCCAAGACCTCCGGCTCGCGCGGCATCCACGTCAACGTCCGCATCGAGCCCCGCTGGACGTTCGACCAGGTGCGCCGTGCCGCGCTGGCCCTGGCCCGCGATGTCGAGCGGCGCGCACCGACCCTGGCCACCTCCAAGTGGTGGAAGGAGGAGCGCCACGGCGTCTTCCTCGACTACAACCAGAACGCCCGTGACCGCACCGTCGCCTCTGCCTACTCCGTCCGGCCGACGCCGGATGCGCGCGTCTCCATGCCGCTGGACTGGTCCGAGCTCCCGGAGGTGGACCCCGCCGACTTCACCCTGGCCACGGTTCCCGCGCTCGTGGCCCGGCAGGGCGACCGTGGGGCGGGCATCGACACGGCGGCGGGGTCACTGGAGGCACTCCTGGAGTTGGCCGCCCGCCACGAGGTCGAGGGCCTCGGCGATGCGCCCTGGCCACCGCACTACCGCAAGCAGGCCGGTGAGCCGCCGCGGGTGCGACCCTCCAAACGCCGCGCACCCTCGACCGGCGACCGGGTCGCGCATTCGGAGACGCCGTCGCCCACCGGTCGGCGGCGTAGCACCAAGCCGCTCATCGAGATCGCGCGTGCCGCCCGGCGCGAGGACGCCCTGGACGGCCTGGAGCGCTGGAAGGCGCGCCACCCGGAGGCGGCTGCCCACCTCGAGCCGGCCGATGTCCTTGTCGATTCCATGCGGGGCCGCTCCACGACCTGGACGCGCATCCGCGTCAACCTCGAGCACGTACCGGAGCCGCTTCGCCCACCCCAGGGGGCTCTGGACCCTGACTACGATCCCTGGGCTGGCTGGACGGCGGGCTCGCCCGACTGACGCCCGGTGCCCAGCTCGCCCCGATGTTCCGGGGCCGCACAGCGTCGATCCCCGGGAGTGACTCCCGGGGATCGGGCCGAGCTGGGTGCTGAGCGGTGGGTCAGCTGACGCCCTTCCTCCGGAAGTGGCGCCTGCCCGCGAACATCGTCAAGAAGATGAAGGCGTAGCAGATGGCCACCAGGATGGCGAAGCCAAGGACGGACTGGTCGTCGGTGAGGGTGCCGCGGATGGCGAAGTCACCGACGTTCAGGTCGATGGCCGAGAGGATCATGCCGATGCCAGCGATCGTGCCGAGGAGGCCCAGCACGACGCCAAAGGCACGCCCCCAGGCCCGATGGGCGAGGATGCCGATGGCCCCGATGGCCTGCATGATGCCGAGGATGATGACGATGCCGGCGAAGGCGTTGGGCTGCTTGTCGAGCTCGGCCACGATATCCATCGCCTCGGCACTGAGCGTCAGGCTGGAGATGGTCTCAGCCACGGTACCCAGCCAGAGGACCATGGCTCCGGCCACGATGAAGATGACGCCCCAGGTCAGGAGGAGGAAGCCTGCCGCCACGACCGCGAACGACCTGCCGTAGCCGCCGGCCGCCTGGTCCCAGTAGGGCGCCTCGGCAGGCCAGGCAGGCTGGCCGGGCTGCCCGTACGCATACGGCTGCGCGGGCGGCGGGTAGCCCTGCCACTGCTGCTGCGCGTAGGCCTGCTGGTCGTAGTAGCTGGGTTGCTGGCCGTACGCAGCAGGGTCGTAGTAGGGCTGCGCAGGCTGCTGTCCGTACGGCTGCTGGCCGTACTGCTGCTGCGCGTAGGCCTGGCCGTAGACAGCAGGGTCGTAGTAGGGCTGCGCAGGCTGCTGTCCGTACGGCTGCTGGCCGTACTGCTGCTGCGCGTAGGCCTGACCGTAGGCAGCGGGATCATACGCGGCCTGACCGGCGGGCTGGCCATATGCGGCGGGCTGCTGTCCCGCGGCTGGCTGCTGGTAGGCGGCAGGGTCATACGCGGCCTGACCGGCGGGCTGGCCATATGCGGCGGGCTGCTGTCCCGCCGCTGGCTGCTGGTACGCGGCGGGGTCGTACGCCGCCGGCTGCTGATACGCCGACTGGTCGTACGTCGGCTGCTGCGCCGCTGGCTGCTGGTACGCGGCCGGGTCGTACGCCGCCGGCTGCTGATACGCCGCTGGCTGCTGGTACGCGGCCGGGTCGTACGCCGCTGGCTGCTGGTACGCGGCCGGGTCGTACGCCGGCTGCTGCGCCGCCGGCTGCTGGTACGCCGGCTGGTCGTACGTCGGCTGCTGCGCCGCTGGCTGCTGATACGCGGCCGGGTCGTACGCCGCCGGCTGCTGATACGCCGACTGGTCGTACGTCGGCTGCTGCGCCGCTGGCTGCTGGTACGCGGCCGGGTCGTACGCCGACTGGTCGTACGTCGGCTGCTGCGCCGCTGGCTGCTGGTACGCGGCCGGGTCGTACGCCGACTGGTCGTACGTCGGCTGCTGCGCCGTCGGCTGCTGCGCCGCCGGCTGCTCCGGCCACTGTGGCTCGTTCAAGCTCGATGCCTCCGGTTCAGGTGCCGTGTCGGCTGGCGCGGGCTCAGGCTCCGGGTCCTGGCCCTGTGACTGCCCATACGAGGCGTCCGCGGACCAGGATGCCTGACTCGGGGCGTCCCCTGCGTCCTGGCCCCAGCCTGTCCCGGCGGTCGTCGAGTCGGGCGCATCCACCGCGTCCGGCTGGCCCTGATCCCACGCGCTGGTGCTCATCGGATCCGGCTCCGACGGCGGCGCGCCCGCGTCATCACGCGGTGAGAACTGATCCATCGAGCTCCTCCCTGGTAGGCAGGCGCAAGTGTACTCGCCCTTCCCTCCCGCATGAATACACGCGACCTCACCTCACCGTGAAGATGTGGCTCAGCTCATACGGCGCCGTGATCTCCAGTTGGTCGTAGCGACAGTCCGCCGGCGCCTTGTCCGGTCGCCAGCGTCGGAAGGTGGTGGCGTGCCGGAAGCGGGCGCCCTGGAGGTGGTCGTACGCGACTTCGCAGACCCTTTCGACACGCAGCGGCTCCCAGGACAGGTCACGCCCGCGGTTCCAGCGAGAGGTCGCACCCGGGACGCGACCTGCGGATGCCGCGCTGGCCTCCCAGTCCGCCCACTCCTTCCAGGGGTGCTCAGCGAGGGCCCCTTCACGTAGCTCGGCCAGCTCCATGGCGAGCTCCGCCCGCCGCTGCCAGGTGAACGACGAGGTGACACCCACGTGCTGCAGGACCCCCTCGTCATCGAAGAGCCCGAGGACCAGTGAACCGACGTGGGTCCCCGGGCCGTTGACGTGCCAGCGGAAGCCGGCCACGACACAGTCGGCGGTCCGGGCGTGCTTGATCTTCAGCATGCGGCGCCTTCCGGGCTCGTATGCGGCCGATGCTTCCTTGGCGATCACCCCATCCAGGCCGGCGCCTTCGAACCGCGCGAACCAGTCGGTCGCCAGCTCACGATCGCGCGTCATCGGCGTCAGGTACACCGGCGGCCGGCCGTCGCCCAGGGTTGCCTCGAGGCGATCGCGCCGACTCGCCTGGGGCATCGCCCTGAGGTCCGTGTCGTCCAGGGCGAGGAGGTCCCAAGCCACGTACGAAGCCGGCGTCCGTTGGGCGAGCATGGCGACCCGGGACTTGGCGGGGTGGATGCGCTGCAGGAGCGCGTCGAAATCCAGCACGCCGTCGGCGGCGATCACGATCTCGCCGTCCAGCACACAACGCTCGGGCAGGGCTTCCAGCAGCGGCGCGACGAGCTCCGGGAAGTACCGCTCCAGCGGCTTGCGATCCCGGCTCTGGAGCGTCAGTTCCGTGCCGTCCCGGAAGACCAGCGCCCGGAACCCGTCCCACTTGGGTTCGAAGAGCCAGTCGCCCTCGCGGGGCAGCTCCTGGACGGCCTTGGCCAGCATGGGCTCCAGCGGTGGCATGACGGGCAGGTGCATGAGCAGCACGATAGCGCGCCTGACGGCGGATGCCGCGCTTCGGCCCGGCGGCGGTGCCCGCCTCCCGTGGTAGCCTCGGATTCGTGTCTGTGCCCAGCTTTCGCGGCGATCCCTATCGCGTGCTCGACATCCGCCACGACGCCTCCGCCGACGAGATCAAGCGGCGCTGGCGTGATCTGGCGCGCGAGCATCACCCCGACCGCGCCGCGCACGACGCGGAGGAGCGCGAGCGACTGACGACGCGCATGGCGCGCATCAATGCCGCCTACGACGTCCTGCGCGACCCGATCCGGCGGGCCCGCTACGACGCCACCCCGCTGGCTCGGCGCGAGCGCTTCAGCGAGGGGCGGCCACCCGGAGAGAGCGCCGGGCCACCGCCGCCTCCGGCGGCACCGCCGGTCACGGCACACTTCGACACCTCCGCCCTGTTCCGCGAGCGCAACGGCGGCCCCTCGCGTCGTCGGGCCATCCCTCGTCCCGGCCAGCGGCCTGTCGACCGCCGCTCATATCAACGCGTCCGTGAACTGCGCGCCAGTCAGCCGAATGGCCCCATCCATCGCACCCTCGACCCGATGAGCATCCGTGTGCCCAGCCTGGACGAGGCCCGTGCCACGGTGCTCGGCTTCGGGCGCTTCCACGGCCTCACCCTCGGTGAGGTTGCCGAGCGCGAGCCCACCTACATCGACTGGATCGCAGCCACCATCACGCGCGACCGTGACCTGGTCATGCGAGCGCGGGTCATCGCCAGCGATCTCGATGCCAAGGGGGTCGAGCGCCGCCCCCGCGTGTCCGCGACGTAGAGGGGGTTCGGACGCACCGCCCGGATCGCTGACTCGCGACCCGGGACCGATCGCTGGATGGACGGATGATCCCGCCGTCGCGACCCTCGCTGGAGGCAGAGGCCGGAGCCAGCCGGTGTTCCTGTTACTCGACTCGTGGCTCCGGGATGGCGACCCGTTGGCGTGTGACGCTGACCCCGCTGCACGGCGTCGGTGCGTCACCACGTGAACGGTGGCGGATCGCGGTTCATCCCGGGTCCCGTGGTCGACGCCTCAGGGCCCGCACCTCCGTCAAGGACGACGGCGTCTCCGACGGTAGCGGCCACGGGCGGCCGCGGCAATGGCGACATCCTCCAGCCCACCCCGGACCATCCGGTCCGCTCCGCGCACCGCGGCCCTCGCGGCGCGCCTGGCCTGGCGCCCGAGGCCCCTACAGCGCGCGCTCGAGGATGCTCGTCAGCTGCGCGTCATCGAGCGCCACTGGGTTGGTCTTCATGCTGCTGCCGGGCGAGTCGGCCACGACGGCGGCGATGTGCTCGCGGCCCATGCCGAAACTGGACAACCCGGGGACCTCCAGGCGGGCCACCCAGTCGCGAAGCGTCGTCACCAGGGCCGATCGCGCCTCCGCGTCGGAACAGTCGGCGGGGAGCACGGCCAGGATGCGGCCGGCCTCTGCGTAGCGCTCCAGGGCTGCGGCACCGGGTACCCTCGCCTCGAGGCCAGCCACATTGGCCTCGATGGTCTGCCACAGGACCGCCCCGCAGGCCATGCCGTGCGGGATGGGAAGCTGGGCACCCAGCGGGCTGGCCAGGCCGTGGATGGCACCGAGCCCTGCGTTGGCGAGGCAGATGCCGGACAGCAGCGCGGCATAGGCCATCTGGCTGCGGGCCGCCGGCGCACCCGGTCCGGCCGGGTCCGCGTGCCAGGCCAGCAATCCCTCGCGCACGGCAGCCAGGCCCGAGCGTGCCAGGGCGTCCGTCAGCGGCGTGGCTCGCTGCGAGGTGCTGGCCTCCAGCAGTTGGGTGAGGGCGTCCAGGCCGTTGGCTGCGATGAGGGGGCGCGGCGCGGTGGCCAGCAGGTCCGGGTCCACCACCGCGTCCGCCGGCACCAGCTGCTCGTCCCGAAAGGATCGCTTGTAGCCCTGCGGGCCGCGCTCCGTGATGACGGCGTTGCGCGTGGCCTCCGCGCCGGTCCCGGCCGTGGTCGGCACGGCCACGACGGGCAGGGCCGGGCCCCGGTAGGGCAGGCCGCGACCGACGCCCTCGAGGTGGTCCATGAGACCGGTGCCGCTTCGCAGCAGGCCGGCTACGGCCTTGGCGGTGTCGATGACGGCCCCGCCGCCGATGCCCAGCACGACCTCGACGCCGGCATCCCGGTAGCGCGCCAGCGGCTCCTCCACGTCGGCGGGCGCGGGCTCACCGGTGACCGTTGTCGAGCCGGCGACGACGACCCCGGCCGCCGCCAGGCCAGCCTCCAGCTCCGCGCGGCGCGGCGACTCGTCGAACCAGGGGCCGCCGCTCACGACGAGCACGCGCGAGCCGTGCCCGGCGGTGATACCCGGGACCGCGGAGAAGCTGCCCGACCCGAAGGTGATGCGCGGCAGCCGCCCGATGCCGAAGGCCGGCAGCGGGTCGGCCGGACCGCCTGGCGTGCTCATCGCTCCGGTGACGCGGCGGGTGCCCCGGGCGACGCCGGCGCGGCCGCAGGTGTCTCCGGGTAGATGCCCGTGTAGAGCTCGCTGACGCGGTCCTCGGCCATCATGTCGCCCATGGCCGCCCGGAAGGTCAGGTAGTGGGGCGTCGTCTTGTGGGCCTGGCTGGCCGCCTCGTCCACGTACCACTCCCAGAGCACGAAGCGGGTCGGGTCATCCTTCGACTGGGCAACGTCGAAGCGCAGGCAGCCCGGCTCCGCGACCGAGCCCTCGTGATTGGCACGGATCATCGTCTTGAAGTCGTCCACCCGGTCCGGCTTGACGTGGATGCGGACCAGCGCGATGAACATGGGGCCACCTCCGACTGCTCCTGGCGGCGAGCCACGGCCGTCGCGACGATGCGCGCGCGACCACCCTGGAGCGGCACGCACGCCTGAGCGACCGGGCTCAGTAGACATCTCCCGGCTGGCCATAGTAGGCGCCCGGACCGTGCTTGCGATCGAAGTGGCGGCGCAGCAGGGCGTCCTGGACCTCCGACACGGCCGGTTCGAGCGCCAGCGTGCGCAGGGCCATGGCGGCCGTAGCCTCCAGGGCGATGGCATTCTCTGCCGCCCGGCGGGCATCCCGGCCCCAAGTGAAGGGGCCGTGCGAGCGCACCAGCACGGCCGGCATCCGCAGGGCCTCCCCCCCGACGCGGCCGGCGATGGTCTCGATGATGACGTTGCCGGTCTCCGCCTCGTAGGGGCCCTCGATCTCCGCCTCCGTCATGTGGCGCGAGACGGGCACGGCACCGCGGAAGTGGTCGGCATGGGTGGTGCCCAGGCAGGGGATGTCCCGCCCGGCCTGGGCGAAGGCCGCTGCGTACGAGGAGTGCGTGTGGACCACGCCGCCGATGTCCAGGAAGCGCTGGTACAGCCTCAGGTGCGTGTCCGTGTCGCTTGAGGGGCGCATGGTGCCTTCCAGCACGCTGCCGTCCGTCAACGAGACGACGACAAGGTCTTCCGGCTGGACGGCCTCGCAGGCCACGCCGCTGGGCTTGATGACGAGCGCCCCGGCCTCACGGTCGACGCCGCTGGCGTTGCCCCACGAGAGGACCACCAGCCCGGCCCGGGCGAGGTCCCGGTTGGCTTGACAGACCTGTTCGCGCAGCGCCATGTCGATCATGGCCCGAAGGATAGCAGTTTGACCGAGGGCATACGTTTGCATACACTCGATTGCGCACCACACACAGGCGGCTGCGAAGTCGTCCGGGACTTCGAGGGGAGGCGATGGCCATGGCGTTCGAGGGGCGTTCGATCTGGTTCCTGACGGGCAGCCAGGATCTCTACGGTGAGGTGACGCTGCGCGCCGTCCACGAGCAGTCGGCCGCCATCGTGGCCGGTCTCGGCGATGCGCCGGACATCCCCGTGAGGATCGTCCACAAGCCCACGGTGACGACGCCCGACGGCATCCGCCGCGCCTGCCTGGATGCCACCGCGGATGACGGCTGCCTCGGCGTCATCGCCTGGATGCACACGTTCAGCCCGGCAAAGATGTGGATCGCCGGACTGCAGGCGCTCCAGAAGCCCTTCCTGCACCTCCACACGCAGTTCGGGCGTGACCTGCCCTACGCCGACCTGGACATGGCCTTCATGAACCTCAACCAGTCGGCGCACGGCGACCGCGAGTTCGCCTACATCGTGTCGCGACTGCGTCACCCGGGCAAGGTCATCGCCGGACACTGGCAGGACGCCTCCGTGCAGGCCCGCATCGGTGCCTGGGCCCGCGCGGCCATCGGCGCGCACGAGGCTCGCAGCCTCAAGGTCTGCCGCTTCGGGGACAACATGCGCGAGGTCGCCGTCACCGAGGGCGACAAGGTGGAGGTCCAGGCGCGACTGGGCACCGCCGTCAACACCTACCCTGTCAACGAGCTGGCCGATACGGTGGCAGCCGTCACGGATGCGGAGGTCGACCGCCTCTGCGCTGAGTACGACGAGACCTATGACATGGTCGCGGAGCTCCGTCCGGGCGGGGGGCGACGAGGATCACTGCGTGATGCCGCCCGCATCGAGCTGGGCCTGCGGGCCTTCCTCGCCGAGGGCGGCTTCGGCGCCTTCAGCGACACCTTCCAGGACCTGGGTGCGCTCAAGCAGTTGCCGGGCATCGGCGCCCAGCGCCTCATGGCTGACGGCTACGGCTTCGCCGGCGAGGGCGACTGGAAGACCGCCGCGCTCGTGCGCATCGTCAAGACCATGAGCCAGGGGCTCCCGGGCGGCGTGTCCTTCATGGAGGACTACACCTACGACTTCGGCGCGGGTGCCCCGCTGAGCCTGGGTGCCCACATGCTGGAGGTCTGCCCGAGCATCAGCGCGGCCAAGCCGAGGTGCGAGATCCACCCGCTCTTCGTGGGCGAGCGGGAGGACCCCGTGCGTTTGGTCTTCACGGCGGCGGCCGGACCAGGCGTCGTGGTGGGCCTCTGCGACATGGGTACGCGCCTGCGCCTCGTAGCCAACGAGATCGACGCGGTCACGCCGCCGCAGGACCTCCCCAAGCTGCCGGTGGCCCGCGCGGTCTGGAAGCCTCGCCCGGACTCTGCCCACCGCCGCAGAGGCGTGGCTGCTGGCCGGCGGTCCGCATCACACCTGCTTCAGCCAGGGAGTCGGTCTCGACACACTCGAGGACTTCGCGGAGATGGTCGGCGTGGAGCTGTTGGCCATCGACGGGGACACGGACGCGCGCACCTTCCGCCGAGAGCTGCGCTGGAACCAGGTCTACTGGCACCTCTCCCGCTCGGTCTGACGCACTGCCGCTGACCGGCTACCCGGCAGACTCGAGGGTCCGGGCGCGGATGGCGCGCAGCCGCTTCATGGCGTCGTTGGCGCCGCGGCCAAAGGTGTCGTGGAGGATCCGGTATTCGGCGTCCAGCTCGTCGTAGACGGCTGAGGCACCGAGCCCTGGAGGCGGGTCCAGGAGGACGCGGTCTCCGCTTGGCGGAGCGCGGGGTGATGGGGATCCACGGCCAGGCCGATGACACGGTCAGGCCGATTGACAACCTCGTGCAGCGTCACTAAGCTGCCCGTCAGGCTGCGCATGTGTGTTGTTGTTTGCTCATATGTGCAGCCAGAGTGGAGTGGGGAGGACTGGTGGGCGCCGATCGTGCTGGCCCGAGCAACGTACGGCTCATGGTCCGGGTGGCACACATGCACTACCGGGCGCAGCTCAGCCAGGCGCAGATCGGAGAGCGGGTCGGGATGAGCCGCTACCAGGTCGGCCGGATGCTGAGCAACGCGCTGCGTGAGGGGATCGTCCGTATCGACATCGTCCACCCGGAGGCACGCCTGATGGACCTCGAGACGTCACTCGAGGAACGCTTCGGGCTGCGCGACGCAGTCGTCGTCGACGTCCCCGCGTCCGCCTCCGAGCAGGCGACCCAGGAGCTTGCCCGTGAGGCGGTCGCACGCGCCGCCGCCGAGCTCCTGGCGAACCTCCGGCCGACTGGGACGATCGGCGTCTCGTGGGGCCGCACGATGCTCGAACTCGCGCGCGTCCTTCGACCGGGCTGGACGAAGGCGACCGAGATCGTGCAGCTCAACGGCGCGACGTCACGCTCGCCCCTGCCGACGCGCGCCAATGAGATCGCCGAGCGGTTCGGCACCACGACCGGCGCCTCGATCAGCCTCCTGCCCGCGCCTGCCATCGTCGGCAGCGCCGAGCTGCGGGTCGCGCTCGAGGAGGAGGGCGTGATCCGCCACGCGCTCGAGGCGGCGCGCCGCACCAGTCTCGCCGTGTTCGGGCTCGGCGTCCTGACCCGGGACTCGGTGCTCGTCGGTTCCGGGTACCTCACGGAGCAGGACCTCGGGGACCTGGATGCCGCCGGGGCGGTGGGTGACGTGATCGGCCGGTTCCTGGATGCCAGCGGTGCGATCGCCCTCCCCGAGCTCGACGAACGGACCGTCGGCCTGCCTCTCGCCGACCTCGCCAACGACCGCATCTCGATCGGCCTCGCCGCCGGCGCCGGCCGAGGCCCGATCGCGCTCGCCGCGCTGCGGGCCAGGTGCGTGAACGTCGTGGTCGTCGATTCGGCCACCGCGGAGTGGGTGCTGGCTCATGGATGAGTCCCTGACGCCGATCCTTGAGGCGATCGGGATGCGCAAGGAGTTCCCCGGCGTCCTGGCGCTCCATGACGTGGACCTGGCGGTGCTTCCCGGCGAGGTCCACTGTCTGGTCGGCCAGAACGGTGCCGGCAAGAGCACCCTGGTCAAGATCATCATGGGTGCCTATGCCCCCGACGCCGGGCAGCTGCGTGTCAACGGTCACGAGGTGGTGTTCCACAGCCCGCGTGACAGCCTGCGAGCCGGCATCTCGTGCATCTTCCAGGAGCTGGACCTGGTGCCCGGCATGACGGTGGCCGAGAACCTGCTCCTGGCGGACCTCCCTGGACGGTACGGCCTCATCGACCCGGCCGCGTGCAACCGCAAGGCTGAGGCCCTGCTGGCCCGGGTCGGTGCGGACTTCGGACCGGCTACCATCGTGGAGCAGCTGGCCGTCGCGGACCGTCAGCTCGTGGCTATCGCGAAGGCGCTGGCGGTCGACGCGAAGGTCGTGCTCATGGACGAGCCCTCCGCACCGCTGACGGCCAAGGAGCTGGACCGCCTGTTCGCGGTGATCGGCGAGCTGAAGCGGACCGGCTGCGGCGTGCTCTACATCAGCCACCGGCTCGAGGAGCTCCACCGCGTGGGCTCCAGCGCCACGGTGCTCCGCGACGGCGGGCTTGTCGGCACGTACCCCCTGCCTGAGACGCCCCTGCGCTCGATCGTCGCGGCGATGATCGGTGGCGAACCCGAGTCCACGTCGGATCGCCAGCTGGTGGCCGAGGAGGGCCCTCCGATCCTTGACGTCCGGTCGGTCGTCGTTCCGCAAGCCTGCGACATCGAAGGCGTGCGCGTCTGGCCCGGTGAGATCGTGGGCATCGCAGGCCTGGTTGGCTCGGGGAGGACGACGTTCCTGCGGGCCCTGTTCGGCGCGGACCGGGCGCACGTGGACGCCGTCTTCGACGGTCGGCCGTACCACCCGAAGTCTCCAAGTGGGGCCATCGCATTGGGGGTGGGCCTGGTGCCCGAAGACCGCCGCCTTCAGGGTCTCGTCGTGGACCACTCCGTCGCCGACAACCTCGCGCTCGCCTCGCTCCCGCGCCTGTCGCGGCTCGGGTTCGTCGGTCCCGGCCGGGTCGCTGCGTTCGCCCAGCGGCTGATCGCGGCGCTCACGATCAAGGTGTCGAACCTGCGCGTGCGTGCGGGGGCGCTCTCGGGCGGCAACCAGCAGCGCATCGTGTTGGGCAAGTGGATGGGGGGAAACGTCCGCCTGCTCCTGCTCGACGAGCCCACCCGCGGCATCGACGTGGGCGCTAAGGCCGAGCTCTTCGGCGAGCTCCGCCGGATCGCCAGCCAGGGCGTGGCGATGCTCGTGGCCAGCAGCGAGATCGACGAGATGCTTCCCAACTGTGACCGGATCCTCGTCTTCTTTGCGGGCCGACTCGTGGGCGAGTTCCCGCCCGGCGAGAAGAACCGGACCGCCATCGTCAACGCCATGGTCACGGGCCAGGCACCCGCGAGGAATAGCGCATGACTCTACCCAGCAAGGCCGCGGGATCCACCGCGGCCACGACACCATCCATCCCATCACGAATGGCGCGAGCGTTCCTCACACGCCCGCTCATCGTGATCTTCGTCCTGTCGGTGATCCTGGCAGCAGCGATCTCGCCCGCGTTCCTGTCGACCCGAAACGTCTTCAACCTCCTCCAGCAGTCGTCGATCGACGGGATCATCGCGATCGGGATGACGTTCGTGATCCTCGGGGCGGGCATCGACCTGTCCGTCGGCGCGGTCGCGGCCTTCGGCGGCATGGCCGTGGCGATCATCGTCACCGACATCGGCGTCCCTGCGCCGCTGGCGATCCTCATCAGCGTGGGGCTGGGCGCGCTCATCGGCCTGGGCCAGGGCCTGATCACGGCGCTGACGAAGGTGCCCAGCTTCATCATCACGCTTGGCACCATGGTCTCGATCCGTGGTCTGACCTACCTCCTGACCGACGGCAAGCCAGTGTTCGGCGTGCCCGACGACCTTCGCTACCTTGGTGCCGGATTCGTGGGTCCGGTGCCGGTCGTGGGCATCATCTTCATCATCGTCACGATCGCTGCCGCAGTGTTTTTGGGGCGCACCCGGGTCGGGCGTTACATCTTCGCGGCCGGCGGCAACCCGGAGGCCGCGCGCCTGTCCGGCGTGCCGGTCGCCTCCGTGATCGCGTTCACCTTCGTGGTGTCGGGCGCGCTCTCGGCCTTCGGCGGTGTGCTCCTGACCGCCTGGCTCAACGTCGGGCAACCGACCGCGTCACAGGGCGTCGAGCTCTACGCGATCGCGGCGGTGGTGCTTGGCGGCACCAGCCTGTTCGGCGGCAAGGGCGGCGTATTGGGCACGTTCGTCGCCGTGATCCTGCTGACCATCCTCTCGAACATCCTCAATCTGGCGGGGGTCTCCCCGTACTTCCAGCAGATCCTCACCGGCGCTGTGCTCGTGGGCACGGTGCTCCTGAACTGGGCCATCGCCAGGAGGTCGGTGCCTATGGCGTGAGGATGGAGAAGGAGGTCCGCCGTTTCGCGGACGCCGACTTCGATCGTGTTCGGGAACCCATAGAGAAGGTGATGACCAATGACCACGCACAAGCGAACAACAGCGCTGTTCGCGGCGATCCTGCTGACGATCACCGTGGCGCCCGTGAGCCTGGGCCAGGATGCGAGCCCGAGCGCCGATGAGTGCGTCCCGGTGACCGGCGAGAACCTGCCGATCGGCTTCGCCGAGGTGACCCTGCAGTCGCCGTTCTACGTCGAGCTCGTCGAGGCCGCGCAGGCCGAGGCCGAGGCACTCGGCTACGAGATGACCATGCTCGACGCCGACGGCGATGTCGCCAAGCAGAACAGGGATGTCCAGGATCTGATCACGAAGGGCGTCAAGGTCCTGATCCTCAACCCGGCCAACCCCGAGGCGGTCCAGCCGTCGATCGAGGCCGCCCAGGCTGCCGGCATCAAGGTCGTCACCGTCGACCGTCCGGTCGCGTCGGGCGCCAACGTCCATGTCGGCCGCGATAACGTCGCGATGGGCACCCTCGTCGGCGAGGAGGCCAGCCGCCTGCTCGCGGACGGCGGCAAGGTCATCGAGATCCAGGGTGACGCCGGCGGCATCGTGATGCAGAACCGGCGCGACGGCTTCGAGGGTGCCATCGCTGCCAACCCGAATATCACGCTCATCCAGGGTCCATACGCCGAGTACATCCGCGCCAACGCCGTGACGGCGATGCAGGACCTCCTCGTCGCTAACCCGGACGTCAAGCTCGTGTACTCGCACAACGACGACATGTCTCTCGGCGCCGCGCAGGTCCTCGAATCGGCGGGCGTTTCGGACGTGTACATCACGGGCGTCGACGGCCTGATGGAATCGCTCAAGATGATGGAGTCCGGCAAGTACCACGCGACGGCGCTCAACGACCCGCAGTACCTTGGCCGCCTCACCGTCCAGGCTGCCGACCGGCTCCTGAAGTGCGAGGAAGTCGCGCCCGTCATCGACGCCGGCACGACGCTCGTCACTCCGGCCAACGTCCAGGACTTCCTGGGCGACACCCTCTTCGCCAAGTACGAGCCCGAGATCGACTGGGCCACCGGCATGGCCAAGTAGGCGATAGGAAGAACGAGATGGAGGCAACGGTCGGCGTGATGCAGGCAGCAGTCCTGTACGCCCCCGGCGACCTCCGCAGCGAAGAGGTCCCTCTTCCGGCCTTCGGGCCGGGAGAGGTCCTCCTCGAGGTGGCGGCGTGCGGAGTGTGCGGGAGCGACCTGGATCGCGCGCTGCGCAAAGGCTCACACCGCGTCCCGCTCATCCTTGGTCACGAGTTCTCAGGTCATGTCCGCGAGGTCGGGCCTGGGGTCGACAAAGCCTGGGTCGGAGCCCTGGTCACGGTGCCGCCGCTCATCCCCTGCCGCGCCTGCGAGCCGTGCCTCGCCGGTCAGTACAGCCTGTGCAACGACTACTCGTACTTCGGCAGCCGCGTCGACGGCGCCTACGCCAGGTACGTCACCGTCCCCGAGGGCAACCTGCTCCGGGTGCCGGACGACATGGACCCGCGACTGGCGGCCATGTGCGATCCGGCCGCCATCGCCCTCCACGCCCTGTGGCGCACCGGCGCCAGGCTCGGCGAGCGCGTCGCGATCGCGGGCGCGGGTCCCATCGGGCTGCTCGCCCTGCAGCTCGCCCGCATCCAGGGTGCGTCTCGCGTCATCGCGCTCGACATCGTCCCCCAGAAGCTGGAGCTCGCCCGCCAGCTGGGCGCCGACGGCGCGTACACGAGTGCCGCCGAGGCGCTCGAGCACGATCCCGATGGCTTCGACGTCGTGATCGAGACGAGCGGCGTCAACGCGGGCGAGGAGAACGCCGTGCTGCTCGCCGGCCGACACGGCCGGGTGGCCTTCATCGGCATCCCGAACGCCCCGGTCACGCTGTCACAGAAGGCGTTCGACCTGGTCCTGCGCTACGAGGTCAGCCTCATGGGCTCGTGGAACTCCATGAGTGCGCCGTTCCCTGGCGACGAGTGGCGGGTAGTCGTCGACCTGTTCGCGACCGGCCGCCTGCGAGGCCTGGAGATGATCACCGACGAAGTGGGCGTCTCAGATGTGCCGACCCTGCTGCCGCGTCTCGCGGACCGCTCCGAGTTTCACCTGAAGGCGCTGGTCTTCCCGTAGGGCACGCCTTTGGCCTATTCCCGCGAAACCTCGGCCGTGTGCGAGAGCGGCCACCCGGGTCCACGGGCGGCTAGCGACCGATGGCCCGGAAGTAGAGTGCTGCGAAGGACTCACACTGCCTGAAGCGCTGAAGCCGATCTGAGCGCGCGGTCGTGCGACAGGTCGCGCTCTGGTCGGTCGATCGTGCACAAGACCCCGCCCTCCCTGCGGGGCGTCAAGGAGGCGGCCAGGGAATGACGGCCATCGGAAGGACATTCGGAAGTGGTGCTCGACGACTGCCGGATCGTCACGTGTTGAGGTCTCGGGCGGTCGGGTGTGCCGCGTCTGCGGACCTGCCCATTCCGGCAGGGGTGCTCGCGTGAAGGCCGCGAGCTTCTACGGGAGCGGGGGGCTCGTCGTCGAGGAGGTCGCCGTGCCGGAGATGGCCGACGACGAACTCCTGCTTCGTGTGCGGGCAGCCTCCATCTGTGGCACCGACCTGCGCATCCTGAAGGCGGGCCATGCGTCGATCCCCACAGGCACCCGGCGCGTGCTTGGACACGAGGTCGCCGGCGACGTGGCCAAGGTGGGATCGCGAGTCCAGGGGTTCACGCCGGGAGAGCGCGTGAGTCTCGCTCCATGCGTGGGCTGCGGGCGGTGCGAGGACTGTGTCCGCGGCGACAACAACGCCTGCGCTTTCGTCCAGATCCTGGGGGTCGCGTTCGATGGCGGGTTCCAGGAGTATCTGCGAGTGCCGCACTCGGCACTCGAGCGGGGCAATGTCTGCCGTGTCCCGGACAGCGTTTCGTACGCTGAGGCGGCGCTGGTCGAGCCGATGGCGTGCTGCTACCGCGGTCAGCGGCAGGTCGGTGTCAGCTTCGGGGATACCGTGGCGATCATGGGGGCCGGCCCGATCGGCGTATTGCACACACTGCTGGCACGCCTCGCTGGAGCGCGCCGGATCATCGTCTCGGACGTAGTGACGTCACGCCTCGACATGGTCCGCGGGTTGGGCGCGGATGTCGTCGTCGATGCTTCGAGCGACGACCTCAGGGGCGCCATCCTGGAGGAAACATGCGGCCGGGGCGCCAACGTCGTCATTACGACCGTCTCCAGTGCAGCGGTGCAGTCGCAAGCCGTCGGGCTGCTCGCACCACGGGGCCGGCTATGCCTGTTCGCTGGCTTGAGCTCCTCGGAGCGCGTCGAGATCGACACGAACCGGCTGCACTACGAAAGCCTGACCCTGACCGGGACGACGGGTGCCAGCATCGCCGACTATGCCGCGTGTCTCCGCCTGGTCGCAGAACGGAGGATCGATCTGGCGCCAATCATCACCGGCAGGTTTCCGCTGGACCGCATCCACGACGCCATCGAGCACTCCGCCTCCAGGAGAAGCCTCAAGGCGGTGGTCGAGTTCGACACACCCGAGACCGAGTGAAGCCAGGAGTCTCGACGATGCACAAGAAGTACGTCATGGCGTTCGACTCGGGTACGACCAGCATCCGCGCCATCCTCTTCGATCGAGCGGGCCGGGTGGTGGCCTCAGAGCACCAGGAGCTTGACCAGGTCTATCCACATCCCGGCTGGGTGGAACACGACCCGCAGGACATCTGGCAGCGTCAGCTCGCCGTCGCCGGTCGTGTGCTCGAGCGGAGTGATACGAGCCCGGAGGAGATCGCGGGGATCGGCATCACGAACCAACGCGAGACGACCATCGTGTGGGAGCGAGTTACGGGCCGACCGATCATGAACGCGATCGTGTGGCAGGATCGTCGTACCGCGGGGCTGTGCGACGAGCTCAAGGCGAGAGGCCTGGAGGAGTACGTTCGACGCACGACCGGCCTCGTGATCGACGCCTACTTCTCGGGCACCAAGCTGCGCTGGATCCTCGACAACGTGCCGGGGGCGCAAGCACGTGCCGAGCGTGGCGAACTCCTCTTCGGCACCGTGGACACGTGGCTCGTCTGGAACCTGACGGGCGGAGCCGTCCACGTGACCGACTGCACGAACGCCTCGCGGACGCTCGTGTTCGACATCAACCGATGCGCCTGGGACGAGACACTCCTCGCGGAGCTGAGGATCCCGAAAGGGATGCTGCCCACGGTGCGCCCGACCTCCGAGATCTACGGCCACACCGCAGCCAGCGTTCCCTTCGGAGCCGAGATCCCGATCGCCGCTGTCGTCGGGGACCAGCAGGGTGCGCTCTTCGGCCAGGCCTGCTACGAGCCTGGGGCGGTGAAGGCGACGTACGGCACGTCGGGTTCGCTCGTCATGAACACCGGCTCGCGGCCGGTGATGTCCTCGGCAGGCCTCCTGGCGACCGTCGCCTGGGATCTCGGGGGCCATGTCGAGTACGCCCTGGAAGGCGTGATCTTCATCGCGGGAGCGGCTGTCCAGTGGCTCCGTGACGAGCTGAGGATCATCGAGCGGTCGGAGGATGCCGAAGCGGCAGCCCGCCGGGTCGCGGACACGAACGGCGCCTACTTCGTGCCCGCCTTCACCGGGCTGGGGGCGCCCTTCTGGGATCAGTACGCCCGGGGGACCATCGTGGGCCTCACGCGGGGCACGAACCGTGATCACCTCATTCGCGCCACACTGGAGTCGATCGCCTACCAGTTCCGTGACGTCGTGGACGCCTTCACTCGCGACTCAGGGATCGAACCGCGCGAGATCAAGGTGGACGGGGGCGCCGTGGGCAACGACTTCCTGATGCAGTTCCAGTCGGACGTCCTCCAGGTCCCGGTCCTTCGTCCCCAGGTCACCGAATCGGCGGCCCGCGGCGCTGCCTTTCTGGCCGGCCTGGCAACGGGGTTCTGGAAGGACCGGCAGGACCTGGTCGACTCGTGGGAACTCGATCGGCGATTCGAGCCCTCGATGGACGCCGCGACGTCTGATGCGCTCTACGAAGGGTGGCAGCTCGCTGTCAAGCGGGCCCTTGACTGGGAGAGGCACGGCGGCACCCATGGTCACGATCGCGGCGTCGATGGGGAGTAGGCAGGAGAACGTTCAGGACTTCAGACCGACCGGGCGAGCGGCATGGCCAAGTCGGCCCTAGGACGAACCAGATAGCGGCGACGGCCGCGCCGACGGCGCCTACGCCAGGCACGTCACGGTCCCCGATCAGCCGGCCGAGGCGAGAACCCGGGCGCGCAGGGCGCGCAGCCGCTTCATGGCGTCGTTGGTGCCACGGCCGAAGGTGTCGTGGAGGATGCGGTACTCCGCGTAGAGCTCGTCATAGACAGCGGATGCTGCCGGGTCGGGCTCGTAGCGGTCGTCGCGCAGGCGCGTCATCCGCGCCGCGGCATCCTCGATGCGGTCGTAGCCGCCGGCCGCAGCGCCGGCCGCCACGGCCGCCCACATGGCCGAGCCCAGGGCCGGCGTCTGCGGCGAGGCGGCCACGGAGATGCGTCGCTTCGTGACGTCGGCGTAGATCTGCATGAGCAGCCGGTTGCGCTCGGGCAGCCCGCCGCAGGCGACGACCTCGTTCACCGGCACGCCGGAGGCCTCGAAGGACTCGATGATCATGCGCGTCCCGAAGGCCGTCGCCTCGATGAGGGCGCGGTAGATCTCGGGCGCCTGGTGGCCAGGGTCGCGCCGAAGAGCAGGCCGGAGAGTTCCACGTCCACGAGGATGGAGCGGTTGCCGTTCCACCAGTCGAGCGCCACGAGGCCCGACTGGCCGGGTGCCAGCGCGGCGGCCTCGCGCTCCAGGACGGTGTGCACGTCCACGCCCTCACGCTCGTGCCTGGCGGTGGTAGACCGGTGGGACGAGGTTGTCGACGAACCAGGCGAAGATGTCCCCCACGGCCGACTGGCCGGCCTCGTAGCCGAAGAGCCCGGGCAGGATGCCGTCCTCGACGACGCCGCACATGCCCTCCACGACCGCCGTCTTCTCGCTCATGACCATGTGACAGATGGACGTGCCCATGACCATGACCATGCGGCCCGGCTCGGTCACGGTGGCCGCGGGCACGGAGACGTGGGCGTCGACGTTGGCGACGGCCACGGCGGTGCCGGGTCGCAGACCGGTCCAGGCGGCCGCCTCCTCGGTCAGCTCGCCGGCTCGGTCGCCGATCGGAGGAGATGGTGCGCGACATCTTCTCGTCGACGATGCCCGCCAGGCGTGGGTCGAGGGCCGCGAAGTAGTCGGCCGTCGGGAAGCCCTCCTGCTTGGACCAGATGGCCTTGTAACCGGCCGTGCAGCTGTTGCGGGTCTCGACGCCGGTGAGGCGCCAGATGACCCAGTCGGCGGCCTCGATGAGCCGGTCGGCCGCGTCGTAGACGGCCGGCGCCTCGTCGAGGATCTGGAGCGCCTTGGAGTAGAACCACTCCGACGAGATCTTGCCGCCGTAGCGGGGCAGCCAGGCCTCGCCGCGGTCGCGCGCGACCTGATTGATGCGGTCGGCCTCCGGCTGGGCGGCGTGGTGCTTCCAGAGCTTCACCCAGGCGTGTGGCTCGCGGCGGAGCTCAGGCAGCACGCAGAGCGGCGTGCCGTCTGCCTTCGTGGGCAGCATCGTGCAGGCCGTGAAGTCGATGCCCACGCCCACCACCTGGGCGGGGTCCGCGCCGGCCGCCTCGAGCGCTGCGGGCACGGCCTGCTGGAACGTGCGCAGGTAGTCCTCGGGGTCCTGCAGGGCCCAGTCGGGGCCCAGCCGGACATCGTCGTCCGGGGCCGGCAGCTGCGCGTCGATGACGCCGTTGGCATAGCGATAGACGCTGCTCCCGAGCTCCCGGCCGTCGGCGGCATCGATGACGACGGCGCGGCCGGACTCGGTGCCGAAGTCGACACCGACGACGTAGCTGGGCATGTTCAGGCTCCTTTCGATGGCGAGACGGGCACGGGCCCGGTGGAAGCGCGGACGATGAGCTCCGGCTGCAGGACGGGATGGCTGTCGGCGTTGGCGCCGCCCGGGCCGATGACCAGGTCCAGGGCCGCCACGACCATGGCCTCGGTGGGCATGCGCACGGTGGTCAGGGCCGGCACGCTGACGGCGGCCACGGGGATGTCGTCGAAGCCGGAGATGGAGACGTCCGCGGGCACGCGGAGCCCACGCCGTTGAGCGGCGTGCAGCATGCCGATGGCCAGCACGTCCGTGGGCGCCACGATGGCGGTCGGTGGCTGCGCCAGGTCCATGAGGACGTCGAGCGCCTCCGCGCCGCCGCCGTAGTCGTTGCCGGCGTCGACGAGGTACTCCGGGCGGCGGGGCAGGCGATGCCGGACCAATGACTGCAGGTAGGCATCCTCGCGCTCGGTGATGTCGCCCAGGCGCTTGGGCCCCGCGAACGCGATGCGCTGATGGCCCATGCGGGCCAGGTGGTCGACCACTGCGGCCATGCCAGCCCGGTTGTCCACGCTGACGGTCGGGATGCCGCTCTCCCGCGAGCCGTGCCACAGAGCCACCACCGGGATGCTCGTGTCCTTGAGGTCCTCGACGAGCTCGGGGCGGTCACGCAGGTCGCCCAGGAAGAGAAGGGCGTCGCAGTGGCGCGCCTCCAGGATGCCCCACAGCGCCACGGCCTCGTCCGCGCTCTGGTGAGCATGTCCGAGGACCACGTTGTAGCCCCGCCGATTGGCCTCCAGGGAGGCGGCCTCGATGGCGCCGGCGAAGAAGGGGTCGGTGACGTCACGGACGATGACGCCGAGCAGCATGGTGGGCGCGCCGCGCAGGCCGCGGGCGAGGGGGTTGGGTCGATAGCCCAAGCGCTCGGCGGTCTCCGTGACACGCTTGCGGGTCGTCTCTGCGATGGGCACGGCTGTGGGCGTGCCGGAGAGGACGCGCGAGACCGTGGACTGCGAGACACCCGTGGCCAGCGCGATGTCGCGCATGGTCGGCGGTGTGGTACCTCCGCGCTGGCCGTGCGGCCGGCCGGCCTCGTCCGGCTGGCTCTCCCTGCCCGATGCACGCGCCACGACCGATCTGCCCTCCGTCACTCCTGTCCAGCACGCCGGCCACGACCGGTCTGCCTGTCCCACCCGAGGCCTACTTGCGCCGGTTTGACGTACAGCATACGTGTGCATACACTCGTTTGCACGCGCTGCACAGGCGCGGGGCGGCAAGCCTCGTGCAG
>CAVPPQ010000014.1:0-11490 GCA_963707395.1 uncultured Chloroflexia bacterium | reverse complement strand
TTACCTCGGAGTTCGGCGTGCGACCGGTGCGGGCGCGCGAATCCTTCGAGCCCGTGCTCATGACGAAGACCGAGGCGAGCGAGCTGGGTGGCACCGTCGGCAGCCCCGCCCTGCGGGTCGAGCGCACGACGTACGATGGCGACGGTCACGTCATCGAGTACTGCCGCAGCACGCTGCGGGCCGTCGCTACCGCTACTCGGTCGAGCTGGGTGACGTGTGACCAGCAACCTCCACGATCCCGATCCCTGATGCCCTGCAGCCCGAGGTGACGCCATGACCAACCTCCACACCGCCGCCCCCGCCGCCGCAACGGCACCCACGACGGCCGCCGCGGTCCGTGCCGCCGTGCAAGCCACCACCGCCTGGCGCGAGGCCAGCACCGGTGGCCAAGCCATCTCGGCTGCGCTCGAGGTGGCGCGCCAGGCGCCCACGGAGATCGCTGGATGCCCTCGCGGGCGCGTCGCAGGTCATCATCACCGGCGCCGGATCCTCCTACTACATCGCCCAGGTGGCGGCCGTCGCGCTGCGGGCCAGGTGCGGGCTGCCCGCCGTGGCGGCCCCGCTGTCCGAGGTGCTCCTGCGCCCGGAGGCCGTCTTCGGACCCGGCGAGCCCTCCCGCCAGCCGGTCATCGTGGTCTCCCGGTCGGGCTCTACGACGGAGGCGCTGGACGTCGTCCATCTCGTCCAGGAGCGCGGGGCCCCCGCCATCGCCGTGACCTGCCGACCGGAGAGCCCCATGGCGCTGCTGGCCACGATGACCTTGGCCGTTCCCGAGGGTGATGAGACAGCCATCGTCATGACGCGCTCATTCGCCTCCCAAGCGGCCCTCATCATGCGGCTCGGGGCGCGCCTGGGTGATCGGGGGTTCGCCGCCGCCCTGGATGCCCTCCCGTTGCGCTGGGGGGAGCTGGCGCCGTTCATCGAGCGCGCCTTCGAGCTCGCCGCAACGAACCCGACACGTCTCATCGTGCTCGGCGGCGGCGCTGCCCACGGCCTGGCCAACGAGGCCGTCCTGAAGGCCACGGAGACGAGCCAGGTGCCAGCCTCCGCGTTCCATCCCCTCGAGTTCCGACACGGGCCCATCTCGGTCTGTGAGCCGGGCATGCTCGTGGTGGGCATCATGGGCGGCGCCTCGGAGAGCGCCGAGCGGCGCGTGCTGGAGGAGTCGGCCGCCCTCGGCGCGACGACCTGGTTGCTGGGGCCGGACGGCCCGGCGGCCGATCTCGACGACATCGCTCGCCTGCCGCTCGTGCTGCACGTGCTTCAGGCCCTGGCCCTGGGCATCGCCGTGCGGCGCGGCCTGGACCCGGAGGCGCCGCGCCACCTCGCGCAGGTGGTCGTCATCGCGGACGCCTGAGCGTGGCTAGCTCCGGATCGGGATCGAGCGGCCGCTCGGGCGGCCTTGATCCGGGCGGTCGAGGATGGGGCCTGCTGCGCTTCGAGATACCCACGACTCGACGCTCGCAGGCCATCGACATCACGCACCTCTTCACGTCACGCGGCTGGCCGGACGGGCTGCTGTTGGTGAGCGTCGAGCACACCACGGCGGCCATCTTCCTGGGTGAATCGGGCAGCGAGATGTTCGAGGACTACGAGCGCGTGGCGGCTCGCCTGGTGGCCGACGGCGGACCCTTCCGGCACGAGACGTGGAACCCCGGCAACGCGCAGGCGCACGTCCTCTCCAGCTTCCTGGGCACGCAGCTCCTGCTGCCCGTGACCGATGGCCGCCTGGACCTGGGGACCTGGCAGCGCGTCATCTTCCTGGAGCTGGACGGTCCCCGGCGACGCTCCATCGCCGTCGCCGGCCTGGCCACGCAGCCGTTGGGCTGAGCGCAGGCGCCCGGACTCCGTTGGCGCCCGAACTCCGTTGGCGCCCAGCCGCGGGTGGCGACCCCCTAGCGGTCGATGCTGCCCAGCGGGGAGAGGTAGCTGACGTTGGCGAAGCCGAGCTCCTGGCGCAGGGCGTCGTTGACCTCGCCGACGACGTCCACGTGCACGACGGGCCCGGCGTCGAAGAGGGCGCCCACAAGATCGGCCACGTTGCGGTTGTGGTAGACGAAGGCATCCGCGTCGCGGAAGACCTCGATGTTGACGCAGCGCAGGCCGTCGGCTGAGAGGTTCTGCTCGTAGCGCAGCGTGTCCGGCTCGCCGTTGGTGCGCTCGATGACCGTCGCTGCCGCTGCCTTGAAGTCCTCCGTCCGCCCGGGCTTGATCTCGAAGACCGGGATCAGCGTGACCTCTCCCACCGCTGTGCTCCTTTCAGCCGCCGACGCGGCTTGTCGCTGCGGCCGCCTCGGCGGCCATCTGTGAGGAACGCGCTGCGGCCCGCTCAACTGCCTGCAGCCGCCCGGCGTTGGCGCCGGGCCTCGTAGAAGAGTACGGCCGCGCTGGCCGAGACATTGAGGCTGTCCGCGAGCCCCAGCATGGGGATGCGCACGGCCGTCACGTCGTCGCCCGACCAGGCCGCGTCCAAGCCCGTGGTCTCCGCGCCGACGACGATGGCGACACCTCCCCGCAGGTCCACGGTGTCGTAGTCGACCGTGCCGTCCACGCGAGCCGTGACGACGCCGAGGCCCTGCTGCCGCAGCCACCCCAGCGCCTCCGCCGAGGTGCAGACGGCCATGGGCAGGCTGAAGATGGTGCCCAGGCTGGCCCGGATGGCGTTGGGGTTCCAGGGGTCGCAGCGGGCGTTGGCGACGATGACGGCATCCACGCCGGCACCATCGGCCGAGCGCAGCAGGGCGCCCAGGTTGCCGGGCTTCTCCACCTGTTCCACGACGGCCACGAGCGCGTGCTCCGGCAGCGACAGCCGCTCCAGGGCGGTGGAGGGCTCCGCGGCCACGACGACGATGCCGTCGTCGCGGTCCCCGTAGGCCAGCGCGCCAAGCAGCGCCGGCGTGGTCGTCAGCAGCTCCGCCCCGGCCGCCCGCAGTCGCGGCAGCAGGGCGCCAGTCTCCACACTGCGCACGAGCTCGGGCGCGATCCAGGCCTCGAGCACGTCCAGCCCGGCATCCAGGGCCCGCCCGATCTCACGCGCGCCATCCACCAGCAGCCGACCGCGCGAGCGCCGCTCCCTGGACTCCCGCAGTGCCAGGGCGGCCCTGAATCGCGGGTTCTGGCGGCTGCTGACGGCCGGGCTCTCTGCCATCACTCGACGCCCGCCTGCGAGGCTTCCTCGATGGCCGCCCGCAGTTCGCGGGTCAGCTCCGGCGACCAGTCGGCGCCGAAGACGCGGAAGGTGGGGATGTCGAGGCGTGCGACCTGGGCGCCTGGATGAGCCGCCGCATAGACCGCCTGGCAGGCGTCGACCTCGGCCTGCGAGGCTGCCCACGACTTCTCGCGGTAGCTGTGCACATAGACGTCTCGCGGCTCGCGCTCATCGGGCAGGCGGGCCGTGAGGTACAGCGAGTTGGCGACCAGGTCCGCGTCGTCGCAGGCCGTCTGCCCGACCACGGGCTGGCTCACCACGATGCCGCGCCGCGCGATGGACCGCAGCACGTCCCGCTTGTTGCCCGGGTCGAAGGAGGGCTCGCTGAAGCTGTAGCAGCCGGACACGAGCAGGCCGCCCAGCGCGAGGGCGGCGAGTGACGAGCAGCGCATGATGGACACCGTGCTAGCGTAGCCGCAGCGCCCCTCGAAGACGCGATCCACGGCCGGATCGGCCGATCGTCGCTACCATGCGCGGGTGCCCACGCTGAGACCGTTCCGTGCCCTGCGCTACGACGTGTCCTCGGGCGACCTCTCCGCGCTGCTCGCGCCGCCCTACGACGTCATCAGCCCAGCGCAGCGGCAGGAGCTCCTGGCGCGGCATCCCCACAACATCGTGCGCATCGAGCTGCCGGCCGACCTGGGCAGCGCCACCGACGACGACTACCGGTCTGCGGCCGAGACGCTGGCGGCCTGGCAGCGTGACGGCGTGCTGGTCCGCGACGCGTCCCCGATGGTGACCGTGCACCGCATGTCCTGGGCCGATGCCGATGGCCAGCGCCACACAGCGACCGGCGTGCTGGCCCAGCTGCACCTGGAAGCCTTCGGTCCCGGCGCCGGTGTCCTGCCCCACGAGCGCACGCTGGGCGGTCCCAAGCAGGACCGCCTGCGCCTCCTCGAGGAGACCCGCGCCAACACCAGCCCGGTCATCTTCCTGGCTGGTTCGGACCCGGCACTGGCCGGCGCAGCCCTGGCCGGCCTGATCAGCCGACCGCCAGACGCCCGGGCGACCACCGCCGATGGCGTGGGTCACGAGCTTTGGGTCTGCCCTGGATCCGTTGCGTCGGACGCCCTGGACGCCCTGTCTCGCGCCCCGCTGACCATCGCCGACGGCCATCACCGGTATGAGACGGCGCTGGCCTACCGAGATGCACGCCGGGCTGCAGCGGAGCCCGCCGGCAGCCGCATCAACGACGCTGGCTGGGACTACCTCCTGGCGCTTGTCTATCCGCTGGACCAGTCGCCGCCGGTGCTTCCGACCCATCGCGTCGTCCGAGGTCGGCCCTGCGGGGATGACCTCCTGGAGCGAGTGGCCGCCTGGGCCTCCATCGAGCGCCTGGCCAGCCGGGAGGACCTCCTGGCACGCATGGCGCAGGCGCCCGACCTCACGCCCGGCGCAACGGGCACCGGGCGTATCGGCTTGCTGACGCGCGACCGGGCCGCCCTGCTGACGATCGACCGCCAGGCTGCCGCGGCGTTGCTGCCGGCCGGGCTGTCGGCGGCATCCCGTGGGCTGGACGTCAACGCCCTCTCGACCATCATCGACCGGGCCTACGGTGATGAGCCGGGCACCATGGCCGATGACGGGCGGCTGTGGTACGCGAAGGATGCCCGCGAGGCGACGCAACAGGTCGTGGACGAAGCGGCCTCGGCCGCCTTCCTGCTCGATGGGATGCCCACCGAGGCCATCACCCAGGTGGCGGCAGCCGGCGAGGTCATGCCGCAGAAGTCGACCTACTTCCACCCCAAGGCACCCACCGGGCTGGCCATCAGCCCCGTGGCGTGACCAGGGAGTACGCACGGGACACAGGAGAGAGCGAGAGGATGGACCCAGAGCCTCCCAGCGAGACGGCCGCCATCGCCGGCAACGGGCGCGGTTACCACGACGGCGACAACGGTCGACCGGTGGGCAAGCCCGTGCGCAAGGATGAGATCGTGCTCGAGGATCGCGGTCTCTACATCGAGTCGTGGCTGCCCGAGCGACGCTCCCGGCGCCGTCCGCTCTTCTACCTGCACGGCGAGCTGGCCGGCTCGTGGCTCTGGGAGCACTACCTGCGCTACTTCGCGCAGCGCGGCTGGGAGGGCCACGCGCTCAACCTGCGCGGCCACTTCTGGTCGGAGACCACGGCCCTCGAGGAGCTCGACTTCGGTGCCTACCTGGAGGACGTCATCGCGGGCTATGAGGCCCTGCACCGCCCGGCCGTGGTGGTCGGGCATGGGCTCGGCGGGCTCCTGGCCATGAAGCTCGCGGAGGCGCGCGAGGTCGACGCCCTGGTGCTGCTCAGCCCGGCCATCCCGTCCCCCGTGCGGCCCGTGCCGCCGCCCCACGTCGTGCGCCTCGTGCCGGCCATCTACCAGGCTGAGCTCATCGATTGGGCCGGCACCCTCGAGCAGATCCAGCGCCAGAACCAGGACCTCAGCCTGGATGACGTGCGCCGCGTCCAGCACCTGCTCGGCGCTGAGAGCGGCTCGGCGCGCCGCCAGATGCTGGCCGGCGTGCACGTCGACCGCGACCGCCTGCCGGACGTGCCGATGCTGGTCGTCGGCGCCGGTCTGGACCGCCAGTTCGCCGAGCTGGACAGCGCCCGATTGGCCGCCTGGCTGGGCGCCGAGTACCAGCCCTTCGGCGCCCACTCCCACTACGGACTCGTCATCGGCGAGCACAGCCACGACCAGGTCGCGGACACCATCCGCTCGTTCCTGGAGCACCATCGCCTCTGACGTCCGCACCGGCCGCGCGACCGGGCGCCCTGCAGCTGGACGCCCTCGCACGGGGTCGTGCTATCCTCTCGCCCGGAACCACGCCGCATTCGTCTAGAGGCCCAGGACACCGCCCTCTCAAGGCGGAGACCACCGGTTCGAATCCGGTATGCGGTACCAAGCGCATATCCCTACGCCCCCGGACCGCGCCCCGGGGGCGTTCTTCTTGCCCGAGGGGCTTCGCCGGAGCGCGCCGGTCGCTAGAGTCACGATCATGGGGAGGGATGAGGACCTGGACGCCGAGGCACGCCGCCGCTACGTGATCCTGGCCGAGGGCGCCTTCGGCGAGCTGCCCTCCAAGACGGCCATGGGCGTCATCGCCTACGGCCGAGACCCGGTGGTGGCCGTCATCGACAGTCAGCGCGCCGGCCGCGATGTCTCCGAGTGGCTCGGCCCGGCGCACCGGGCGCCCGTTGTGGCGACCCTCGCGGAGGCGCTGGCGGAGCGTCCCACGGCCCTGCTCATCGGCATCGCCCCCCAGGGCGGCAAGATCCCGCCGGCCTGGCGGGCCATCATCGTGGCGGCCATCGAGCACGGCCTGGACATCGTCTCCGGCCTGCACGAGTTCGTCTCCGACGACCCGCAGTTCACCGCGCTCGCGACCAGCCACGGCGTGGAGCTGGTCGATCACCGCCGCCCGCCCGATCACTTCGAGGTGGCCACTGGCCGCGCGCACCGGCCGGGCAGCCGCGTCATCCTGACCGTCGGCAGCGACTGCGCCATCGGCAAGATGACGGTGGCCCTGGAGCTCCGCCGGGCGGCACGTGAGGCTGGCCTGTCGGCGGCCTTCGTCCCCACCGGCCAGACCGGCATCATGATCGAAGGCTGGGGCGTGGCGGTCGACCGGGTCATCTCCGACTTCGTCAACGGCACCGCCGAGTGGCTCGTGGAACGCGCGGAACGGATGGGCGACTGGATCTTCGTGGAAGGGCAGGGCTCCATCGACCACCCGGCCTACTCGGCCGTCACGCTGGGCCTCGTGCACGGCTGCGCCCCCCACGCCATGGTGCTGGTCCACCAGCCCGGGCGGCCCGGCCATCACGGCTGGGAGGGTCCAGACGGTCTCGGCTCGCCCGTCAAGACCGTGCCCCAGAACATCGCCCTCTACGAGGCGTTCGCGGCGGCGGTGACCCCGGCGCCCGTCGCGGCGGTGGCCCTCAACACCTCGCTCCTCGCTGAGGACGAGGCCCGGGCGGAGATCGCCCGGGTCGCCGCGGAGACCGGCCTGCCCGTGGACGACCCCTACCGCTTCGGGCCGCACGCCCTGTTCGATGCCCTGCGCAGTGCACTGGAGGAGACCGACCGATGACCCTGTCGACGCAGACCGAGATCCTGGAGCTGATCTTCAGCGAGCCCTTCCACATCGCCCGCACGGAAGAATTGGCGGCCATGCGCGTCGTCGCGGTGGACCTCGACCTGGACGGGGTCACTGGCATCGGTGAGTGCAACCCGCTGGCCTACTACGGGGAGACGCCGGAGACGGTGCTCACCGTGCTGCCGCGGCTGCTGGGTGCGCTGGAGGGCCTCGGCCCGCTGCCCGCGGATCGTGCCGCCGTGCTGGCCTGGCTGGAGCGCTCCTCGTTCCTCATGAACGACACGCTCGGGAACCATGGCGCCGCCAAGGCTGGCCTGGATGCGGCCCTCCACGATCTGGCCGGCAAGGCGCTGGGGCTGCCGGTCTGGCAGCTCCTGGGCACCTCGGACCAGCTTCCCCCGACCGACTACTCGCTGGGCATCGATGAGCCGGCCGTGGTCGCCGAGCGGGCGAGCCGCGCGGCCCGCTTCCCGGCCCTCAAGATCAAGGTCGGCGGCCCGGCGGACATCGAGACGCTGGAGGCCGTGCGCGCGGTGTACGGCGGGCCGCTCCGCGTGGACGCCAACACCGGCTGGCAGCCGGAGCAGGCCGCGGCGCTCATCCCGGAGCTGGAGCGGCTCGGCGTAGAGCTCATCGAGCAGCCCTTCCCGGCCCGCGCCCTGGCGGAGCTGCGCTGGCTCCGCGAGCGCAGCAGCCTGCCCATCATGGCGGACGAGTCGGCCGTCTTCGAGACGGACCTCGAGATGCTGCGGGGGGTGGTCGACGGGGTCGTCGTCAAGCTTGCGAAGTGCGGCGGGATCGGCCCCGGGCTGCGCATGATCCGGCGAGCCCGCCAGCTGGGGATGAAGGTCATGCTCGGCTGCATGGTGGAGTCGAGCCTCGGGGTGGCCGCCGCCGCGATGGTCGCATCAGAGGTCGATTGGCTGGACCTGGACGGCAACCTCATGCTGGTCCACGACCCCTTTGGCGGCATGGAGCTGGGCGATGACTGCCGCTGGCGCTTGTCGCTGGAGCCCGGCCTGGGCGTCTTCCGCAAGCATTGACGGACGTAGGCTTCACCCGGGCCTGACGGCCCGAACGACCCGGGCCTGTCGGCCCGACCGACGCCCGGCTGGCCGGATCGAGAGGGTCCGGGGCGGGCCTGTGGACAAGGTCGTGGACAAGTTCGTGGACGAGCCGCTAGCGGTCGCGGAAGGCCCCGACGTATCATCCGCGCAGCCCTTCGGGGGGACCTCCTGAGGGCCCAGTGGAGAGGTGGCCCGGGGGTCTGCGGACGTCTCGCGGGTCGGTCCAGGCGCCGTGAGCCAGCGGTCGTGCGGCACGGCGTCCGGTATGTCATCAGTCTCGATGCGGGCGTCTTCGCGCGCCCGGAACAAGGTGGGAGAGGGTGTCGACAGAGCGGCCGGGCAACGCACTGCCCCGAAGGTTTGAAGAGGACGAGCACAGCTGGGGACCAGTCGCCGGCAGAGTCGTGCCGGCCTCCTCGCAGGCCAGCTGCGAGGACGGCCCCGATCCCGACCGCGAGGCTCTCGCCTTCGTTCGCTTCTGCTATCGCCGGCGGGCCGTGGCCTGGCCGGAACTCTACGACGAGATGTGCGCCGTGGCCGCCCGTGGCGACTACCGTGGCTTGGGCTATGAACAGCTCGAGGACCTCGGCATCCGCTTCGCCCTGGCTGCCCTGCCCCGGCTGGCGGAGATGGCCGGCCGCATCATGAGCGAGGAGCGAACCCGGCCCATGGCCATCGCTGCCGCCTGACCCGCCAGCCCTCCGTCTCGGTGGCGGGCCCGGGACCGGGTCGATGACGTGCTGGCTGCTACTTCCTGACCCAGGTGAGCGTCGACTCGTACTGCCAAGCGGTGTCCCTCCAGTAGATCGTGAACACTGCGGGCACGCTGCCGCCGACCTTGGCCGGCATACCGCTGGCCTTGACTCCGATCCTCGCGTCGCTCGTGAGGTGCTTGGTGAAGTCGTCCGATATGACGCCCGCGCCTTTCATCGTTCCCTCCATGCGCATGGGACCGCTGCCGCGCAGCCAGAAGGTGCCCTTCTTGGGGTCGGCCACCTGGACCCAGCACTCGTCGAGCTTGGCCTCCCCCTTGAGCTTGGTGCTTTCGAGCGCGGCGAGGACGGGGCCCGCCACCGCCGAGGCATTCAGGCTCATGTCCAGGCGCCCGCGCATCCAGCAGAAGGCGAACTTGCCGGTGAGGGCAGGGGACGTCAGCGTTCCATCGGCGCCCAAGGTCGCCTCCACCTGCTGGACGTTCCGCGTAACCGTGCCGCTCACGGCCAATGCGAAGCGATAGTCGGGTACGAGCGGGGCAAGGTCGCCCCAGGCGCCGGGATCGCCATCGACGGTTGTGTCGCTGAACGACGTGACGAGGGCCGTCACCATCGTCGTCTTGCCCTGCTTGGAGACGCTCGATGCGAGGGGCTGGGCAGTCTCCGCGTCGGTGAACGTCACCACCGCGGCCTCGTCCGGCACCTTGCCCTTCAGCGCGAAGGTGACGATGGCCGGGCTGGCCAGCTGGAGGTGCTGGCCCTCGTTGCCCTTCTGCTCCACGAGCACGCCAGGCGTGAGGGGATCGCCCCTGTCGGTGCTCGGCTCACCGAGCGGCGTGACCACGACGGTCATGTCTTCTGGCACCGACCCCGCCGGAAAGGCGATCGTCGTGACCGTGCCGTCGGCGTTCGTCACCTCGACCACGCCGCCCGATGCGGCGGAGACCTGCGCCTCCTCGGCGCTGGCAGCGGTGGCATCGGTGGCCGTGGCGTCGGCCGTGGGTGCGGCGCTGGCGTCGGCCGCAGGCGCGGCACTGGCTGCGGTGCTGGCCGCGGCCGCGGGGTCGGCGCCTGCCGCCATGCCCGCGTAGATGGGCGGGAAGGCGGAGGGGTCCGCGCGGAAGAGTGGCGCCAGATCGGCGCCCCGGATCACGTCGTCGCTGTGGTAGGCGAGGCCCCATTCGTCGATGGTCGAGCCGTCCGGGAAGACGCACATGGCCACCACCTGGTCGTCCGGGTCGTCGAGGTTCACCCAGCCACCACCGGCCGCGCCCGACCCCCACTGTGACGAACCACCCAGGTCAGCGCAGTAGAAGGAGGCCGGGTTGCCGGCGGGCGGGTCCGCGCTCATGGGCACCTTGGCCAGGTACGCCGCGGCCGCGAGGCTGGGCGACTCCGACCAGAGCGTCAGCAGGTCCACGTAGATGCGCGACCCCGCCTCGTCATCGGCCTTGAAGCGGCAGAACTCCATCGTCCGCCCCAGGTCCAGCCACTGGGATGGGTCGCCGTTGGTGTTCCACGTCGCCTGACGCTCCTGGACCTGGCCGCCCACGGAGACGCAGTAGTCCTGGGCCGCATCCACGTCCCAGGTGACCGAGGCGGCGGCTGGCGGGGCAGATGCCAGCAGGATCGACAAGCCTGCCATCGACAGTACAAATCGCGAGCGCGCCACCCGAAGGACGTTCACCGTGGCCCCCTTCCACTTCCGTCAACGACGGCGCCGAACGATGCGTGGCGCCCGTGTCGCCGATGCCATCATCGACCTGTTCGGCCCGTCGTTCAAGCGACATGTGCGACACCCGCAGCACCGGGGTGGGCTCAGTCGGACCCCTGCGCGCGTGGTGGATGCTCTGGCACCGGCCGCGAGGTGCTCGGCCCTCGTCCTGCCGCAGGCTTCCCCTCCGCTGGCAGGCGCCCCGCGTCGCGGAGCGCCCGTCGGAGGAGGAACTCCACCTGGCCGTTGACGGAGCGCAGGTCGTCGGCCGCCCAGGCCTGCAGCGCCGCCAGCGTCTCGCCATCCAGCCGCAGCAGGAAGGGCTTGCGCTCGGCCATCAGGTCGCTCGGCCGACGACGCCGGGGGGCGGCGGGCAGCGCTCGATGGCTGCCACCTACGAGTAGAGCGTCCCGGTGTTGATGATGGGCTGGGTCTCGTGCTCCGAGCAGAGGACGACGAGGAGATTGCTGACCATCTGGGCCTTGCGCTCCTCGTCCAGTTCGACGACGTTCTTGGCCGAGAGCTGCTCGAGGGCCATCTCCACCATGCCCACGGCACCCTCGACGATGCGCGTGCGGGCGGCGATGACGGCGTTGGCCTGCTGCCGCCGGAGCATGGCGTTGGCGATCTCGGCGGCGTAGGCGAGGTGGCTGATGCGGGCCTCGATGACCTCCACGCCGGCCGTCTGAAGACGGTCGGAGATCTCACCCTTGA
>CAVPPQ010000013.1:0-101391 GCA_963707395.1 uncultured Chloroflexia bacterium | reverse complement strand
CCGATGGCATCGACCGCGATGAGGTAGCCCCCCGACGGCCGCCCGGATGGGTCGAGCAGGTCGCAGAGCAGCAGCGTCCGGCCGTCCAATTGCGGACTGTTGATGGTCGAGACGACGTTCCCGACCACGCGCGCCAGCTTCATGGCCGTTTCGCCCCGGCTGACCGACCGCGAGTGTCCGGCCCGCCCGGCGCATCGTCCGCCCCGGCCAGCTCCGTGACCGCGTCCACGATGCCCAGGATGGCGTGGTCGATGGGCACGAAGGTGTCCGGCATGGCCTGGGCCGCCTCCCGTGCCGCCACGATGTAGACGAGCTCGCCCGGCCCGGCCATGTGCACGGCATCCGCGGCCACGACCTGCCCGCCGACCGGCTGCAGGTGACGGTCCAGCGGCTGCACGATCAGCAGCTTGACGCCGGCGAGGCCGGGGGTCTTGACGGTGGCGACGACCGTGCCCGTGACGCGTGCGAGCTGCATGCCGCTACCCCCGCAGCCGTGCCGTGAACCGGGCGTCCGCGGCCAGGTTCTCCGCCATCTCCGCGTGGAGCTGGGCGATGATCCGCCAGGTCGGTCGGTCGGTCGCTCCGGCTGCCCCGCGGCCGCCCTCGGCAGCCCCGACTCCAGCCTCCACGGCGGCCTCCACCTCCGCCACTGGGCCGCCGAAGAGCAGGTAGCCCTTGCCACCCAGGTCGTCCGCAAGACGGAGTTCGAGGAGTGTGACCCGCGCCCCCTTCAGGCCAGCGTCAGCGGCCCGGATGGTCGCGGCGACGGTGTCCGTCTCGATGATGCCCAGCGCTTCAGCCGTGGCCTCGTGGCGCACCCCGCGCATGCCGGTCACGACCTCGGGATGGACGTTGGGCAGGAAGACCACATCGCGGATGGCGGTCGCGGCCGCCTCGCGGCCAGCCTCCAGCGCCTCCTCCACATCAGCGACCGCGCCGCCGACCAGGACGAGGTAGCGGCCCGGGTGGACCGTGCCGGCCCGGATGATCTCGATCGGGGCGCGCTTGGCCATGGCATCTCCGGCGACGATGCCGGCCGCGATCGACTCGAGCTCGAGCAGGCCGAGGGCCGGTTCGATGGCCGGCGCAGCCGCCCCAGGCGCGGCGGATCGGCGGGCAGTGGGCATCTCAGACGATCCTGAGGGCGCCCACGACGGTCACGCGGCGCTCGCGCGAGAACGTGCGGGGCCGTGTCATGCCGTCACCGGTGGGGCTGGCGATGGAGAAGGAGGTGAAGCCCTCGCCGCCCTCGCCGAGGCCGGCCAGGTTGGGGCCGTTGGCGACGAAGATGCTGCAGTTCATGGCCCGTGCCATGCGCGTGATGGTCTCCACGTTGGTGGAGTGGATCGACGCCGTGTGGTGGAAGCCGTGCTCCATGCGCACCGCCAGGTCGATGGCCTGGTCCACGCTGTTGACGCGCACGACCGGCAGCACCGGCATCATCTGCTCCGTCCAGGCCAGGCTGTGATCGCGCGGCACGTCCGCCACGAGCAGGCGCGGCTCCGGTTCCACCTGGACCCCGATCTCGCCCAGGATCCTGGCCGCGTCCTGGCCGATCCAGGCCGGGTTCATGACGCCCGGCTTGCCCGGTGCCCCAGGCTCCTTGAAGATGACGCGCTCCAGCCGGCGCAGCTCGTGCTCCTTGAGCTGGTAGGCGCCGTGCTGGCTCATGGCCCGCAGGAGCCGGTCGGCCACGGAGTCCACGACCAGCACGACCTTCTCGTCGATGCAGACGAGGTTGTTGTCGAAGGACGCGCCGCGCACGATGTCGCGGGCCGCTCGCTCGACATCCGCCGTCTGGTCCACGACGGCCGGTGGGTTGCCCGGGCCGGCGGTGATGGCGCGCTTGTCCGTGCGCAGAGCCTCGCGCACCACGGCCGGGCCGCCGGTCACCAGCAGCACGCGCACGCCGGGGTGGGTCATGAGCGCTCGTGCCGTGTCGATGGTGGGCCGGGCCACGCCCGTCACCAGGTCGGCGGGGCCACCGGCGGCCACGATGGCCCGGTTGATGAGCCGGATCGTCTCCGCGGAGCAGGCCTTCGCGCTGGGATGGGCGTTGAAGACGACCGCGTTGCCGGCCGAGACGATGCTGATGGTGTTGTTGATGATGGTCGAGGTGGGGTTGGTGACCGGGGTGATGGCGCCCACCACGCCGAAGGGTGCCCACTCGATGACCATCATGCCGGCGTCCCCGCTGACGGCCTGGACCTCCAGGTCCTCCGGCCCGGGCGCCTTGTTCGTCACCAGGCGGTTCTTGAGGACCTTGTCCTCGTAGCGCCCGATGTGCGTCTCCACGTGGGCCATGCGCGCCAGCTGCTCCGCGTGCTCCAGCATGGAGCGCCGGATGGCCTCGATGACGACCTTGCGGGCCGCCAGGCCGTGATCGCCGAAGGCCCGGAAGGCCCGACTCGCGGCCGCCACGGCCTCGTCCACGGTGGCGAAGAGTCCATCGCCCAGCTCCGCGGACTCCGCTGCCGCCAGCTCGGCCGCGGCCTGCAGGCCGGGTCCGGGGCGCCCGCCGCCGGCCGACGTCACGCGGCCGCGCACGCGCTCGATGATCTCGGCGATCTCGCGCTCGTCCATGCTCTGCTGTCCGCTCGTGGCCGCCTCCGCGGCTACTTGCGGTAGACCTCCCTGCCGCCCACTTCCCAGGTGTCCACGATGGCCATGATCACCGCGTCGCAGGGCTTGTCACGGGTCGCCTCCGTGTTGCGCGCGGAGCTGCCGCTCGCGTAGAGGACGACCTCACCCACGCCCGCGCCGACCGCGTCAGCGGCCACGACGTACGTGTTCGTCTCGCTGTTCTCCGCGTCGAGCTGCCGCACGACGAGGATCTTCCAGCCTTCGATGAGCGGCTCCTTGCGGCTGGCCACCACCGTTCCCGTCACTCGTCCGAGGAGCATCGCTGTTTCGTGCCTCCGTGGGGGAGGGGCGCGCCGAGCAGAACGCCCAGCGCGCCTGACCCGCTCCTACTTCTGGCCGGACTCGGCCTTGGCCTCAGCCAGCCGGCCGAGCGGCAGGACGAGGTCCACGTTGACGTGCGGCCGGGCGATGACGTGGCTGGAGACGACCTCACCGACCTTCTCCGCGTTGCGGACGCCGGCTTCCACGGCCGCCTTCACGGCCGCCACGTCACCACGCACGACCGCGGTCACGTACCCGCCGCCCGTCTTCTCGTAGCTGACCAGCTCCACCTTGGCGGCCTTCACCATCGCGTCGGCGGCCTCCACGACCGCCGTGAACCCGCGGGCCTCGATCATCCCGAGTGCTTCTGCCATCGTTCCGTACTCCTGTGCTGTGGCCTGTTGCTGTTGCCTGCTGCGGGGTGGCCGTGGAGGCCGCTATGCCTTCGCGTCGCGACCCTCCAGCCCTTCGATGGCGGCCATGGCGGCCCGCCATCCGACGTCGATGTCACGCTCCTCACCGCCGAGGTAGATGCGGCCCATGGAGCCGAAGGCGCGGACCTCGAGGATGTTGATGTGGGCCGCCTTCTCCGCCTCGTTGGCGGCCAGCGCGGCGTACGCGGCCGGCTCCAGCTCCAGGACGTAGAGCGTCTGGCCGGGGATGAGCATCTGGCCGTGGCGCGTGCGATTGATGAGCTGCGCCTGGTGGTCGTCGATGCGACGGATGATCTGGGAGGAGAGCACGCGCGGCTTGATGCGGTCCGTCTCCGTCAGGCCGATCTCCGCCAGGATGGCGGCGCCCGCGGCGCGCACCTCCGCCTGCGACGGCGAGTGGACCTCCAGCATGCCGTAGTAGCGCTCGATGATCTGCATGCCTGGCTTCACGGCGGTGGACTTGAGGGCCACGTCCGTCAGTCGGTTGATCTCGATGCCGGGCGAGACCTCGATCGAGAGCGAGGCGTCACCGGCCAGCGGCAGGAAGCCCTGCGCGACCGTGCCCAGGAAGGCGGCGTACTGCGCCTGGAGGCTGTCCAGGAAGACGTAGGCCCTGAGGTCAATACTGCCCATGCGTGCCTCTCTCTCCGCTCACGATGCTGACACCGGCCGAGGCTCCGATGCGGGTGGCTCCGGCGGCGATCATGTCCTGCACATCTGCGGCCGTGCGGATGCCGCCGGCCGCCTTCACGCCCATCCTGGGACCGACCGTCTCACGCATGAGCGCCACGTCGAAGACGGTGGCGCCGCCCTTGGCGTAGCCGGTGGAGGTCTTGACCATGTCCGCCTTGGCCTGCTGGGCGAGGCGGCAGGCGATGACCTTCTCCTCGTCGGAGAGGAGGGCGGCCTCGATGATGACCTTGTTGACGGCGCCCGATTCATGGCATGCGTCCGAGACGCGCGCGATGTCCTCACGCACCAGGTCGTGGGCGCCGCTCTTGAGGGCCCCGATGTTGATGACCATGTCGATCTCTCGGGCGCCGTCCCGGATGGCGCGCCGCGTCTCATAGGCCTTGACGTCCGGGGTGCCCGCCCCGAAGGGGAAGCCGATGACCGAGGCCACCGCGACGCCGCTGCCGCGCAGGCGCTCCGCGCAGCGGCGTACCCAGGTGGGGTTCACGCAGACCGACGCGAAGCGGTACTCGGCGGCCTCGTCACAGAGCTTGTCGACATCCGCGGCTGCCGCGTCCGGTCGCAGGAGCGTGTGGTCGATGTAGCGGGCCAGGTCCGAGGGCACGTCTGCCGCGGCCCCGCGGAACTCCACGCGGGAGGCGCCGCCGGCCACGATCTCGCGCACCTTCACGCTGCACTGGGCGGCGCAGCCCCGCAGGCACGAGGCGCAGGGGTCCGTGCCCGTTCCCGGGGCGCCGCCCGCGCCCAAGGCAGCCAGCACCTCCGCGGTGATGGCCTCCACGAGGGCCGTTCGCTGGTCGAGGGTGTCGGTCATGCGGCTCCTCCCCGGGACGCTCCGGTGGTGTATCTCAGCTCCACCTGGGTGATCTTCTCGATGCGGTCGGCGTGGCGGCCGGGTCCCCAGGGTGTGCCCAGCCAGACCTTCACGATCTCCAGGGCCAGGCCCTCGCCCAGGAAGCGGGCGCCCAGCGTCAGGACGTTGGCGTGGTTGTGCTCGCGGCTGTTGCGCGCCGAGGAGAGGTCGTGGCAGTTGGCGGCGCGGATGCCGGGCACCTTGTTGGCGACCATCGCGGAGCCGATGCCGGCGCCGTCCAGGATGATCCCCCAGCGGCATGTGCCGTCCGCCACGAGGCGTGACACGGCGTGGGCGATGTCCGGGTAGTCGACCGCGGCGGGACCGTTCGTGCCGCAGTCGTGGATGACGTAGCCGGCCTCCGTGAGCTGCTTGGCGATGGTGTCCTTGAGCTGCCAGCCGCCATGATCGGAGCCGATGGCGACGGCCACGCGACCGTCGGAGCCGCTCGGGGCCGTCGGCGTGGCTGCCGGAACGCTCGTGCCGCTGCCGGACGCCGAGGAGCCCGCTGGTCCCTCCGAGCCCCCGGCCAGGGTGGCATCCACGACCCGGCGCACCAGGGCGCGGATCTCGTCAGGGCTGGGCGTCCGCGGGTCAGCCATGCGCGAGCACCCATTCCGCGGTGGACTCATCCGTGACAAAGGTGCGCAGGCAGCCCGATCGCAGCGCGGCCAGCGCGATCGGCCCTCGCCCGGGGCCCGCCGCTACGCCGACGGTGAGGGGCTTGGCGCCGAGCTCATCGAGGGGCAGGCCGACGGTGCGCTCGTCGATGGCCGGCAGGGCGATGCGGCCTGCCAGCGTCAGGAAGCGGCCCAGCACGTCACCCACGGCGCCAGCCCGTCTCAGGTCCGCCAGGTCCGTGGCATCCAGGTAGCCAGAGGCGACGTGGACGCTCTCCGGGCCCAGCACGCCCATGCCGAAGACGGCGCTGGGTGCGCGCCGCGCCGCGGCCAGCGTCTCACCCACCGCGGGATCCGCCTCCAGGGCCCGGCGCAGCTCCGCGCTGCCCACGATGGCCGGGGCAGCCATGAGGCGGATGGCGGCGCCGCTCGTGGTCCCGAAGCGCTCCACGACTTCCTGGTAGCGAGTCGGCCGTGCCGAGCGTGAGATGGCGCCGTTGAGCTGCACGATCTCCGTGGCCGATGTCCAGCCGGGACGCAACTGGGCCGCCAGCTCCAGCATGGTGCGGCCCCACGAGACGCCGATGGCGCCGCCCGGCTGGAGCGAGGTGAGATGGCTGACGGCCGCGGCCCCCACTCGTTCCCGGGCCAGCTGCTCGTCATCCGCGCGCGAGCCCGTGGCCGGCACGTCCACGACCAAGGCGCTGCTGAGCCCGAACCGGTCGGCGAGCGCGTCCTCCAGGGCCACCAGGCGGGCGGCCGGGTGGACGATCTCGATGCGGATGGCGTCCTCCCGGAGGGCGCGGTCCAGCAGGCGGCCGACCTTGAAGCGGCTGATGCCCAGGCGCTTGCCGACCTGGTCCTGGGTGAGGTCCAGGCGGTAGTAGAGCTGCGCCGCGCGGAGCATCAGGCGCGTGTCACCTGAGGCCACGTCACCCGCGGTCCGTGGCGGCGTCGCCATCATGGTGCGCAATCGTGCAGTGACTTGCTCATCTGCGCGCAGGGTAGGGCGGACAGGGTCCTGGTGTCAAGCTGCCGTTGGTCATGGCTGGCGGTATGGGATGCTGGGCCGACAGACGTGACCGACCTCGAGCCCGGCCGGCCCGGCGTGCCGCCGAAACCCCAACCGCCCGCGATGCCGGACCCGCTCGGGCGATCGGACCCGCCCGGGCGACCGGACCCGCTCGGGCATCCAGCAGCGCCCGCCCGACTCCGTGAGTTGGCAACCGCGTTCACCGGGCTTGGCCTGACCGGCTTTGGCGGACCGGCCGCCCATATCGCCCTCATGCAGCGCGAGTTCGTGGAGCGGCGCCACTGGCTCTCGCGAGAGCGTTTCGTCGATCTGCTGGGGCTGTCCAGCCTGCTGCCCGGCCCGACCTCCACGGAGGTGGCGCTGGGCATCGGCTTCGAACGCGGACGCTGGCCAGGCCTCCTCCTGGCCGGCCTCGGCTTCGTCCTGCCGGCGACGCTCATCGTCCTGGCCGTGGCCATCCTCTACACCGAGGTGGGCATGGTCTCTGGGGTGCATGCCTTGCTGTACGGCATGGCGCCGGTCGTCCTCGCGGTCATCGCTCACGCCATGACCCGTCTCGCTCCGACGGCATTCACGGACGGCTCCACGTGGCTCATCGGCCTGGCGGCGTTCGCGGCCTCGGTGGCGGGCTTCTACACCTCCCTGGTCATCCTGCAGCCACTCGCGGTGCTTCTCGGGGGCGCGCTCCTGCTGCTCCTGGTGCGACGCGCACCGGCCCTGCTGCGGGGTGGGTCGGCGGGAGCGCTGTTCATGCCCTGGAGTGGAGTCGCCGGTGTCGTGCCCGCGGGCGTGGCGGCCAGCCTCGGTCTCGGCGCCATCTTCCTGACCTTCCTGAAGCTGGGCATCGTCGTCTTCGGGAGCGGCTATGTCCTGGTGGCCTTCCTGGGTGACGCGCTCGTGAAGCCCGGTTACATCAGCCAGCAGGAGCTGCTCGATGCCATCGCCATCGGCCAGCTCACGCCCGGGCCGGTCTTCACGGCGGCGACCTTCATCGGCTACCTGCTGGCCGGCGTGCCCGGCGCGATCGTGGCAACGGTGGGCATCTTCCTGCCCTCCTTCGTGCTGGTCGGCGCGACCCATCCCCACCTGCCGCGTCTGCGCGCCAACCAGACGATCTCGGTGGCCATCGACGGCCTCAACGCGGCCGCGGTCGGGCTCATCGGGGCGTCCATCGTGTTCCTCGGGCGGGACGCGCTCTTCGCGGAGGGCAGCCTCGATCTGTTGGCCGTGGCCCTGGCGCTGGGTGCCTTCGTGCTGCTGCTGCGCGGTCGCGTCGGGCCGGTCCCGCTGCTGCTCGGCGGGGCCATCCTCGGGTGGCTGGTGCGGGCGCTGCCGACGTGACCCGCGCTTGCCGGCGGGGCAGCTGCGCGGGCTCTCAGGCCATCATGTCGGTGGTCTCAGCGGCCCAGGCAGAGCGCCACGGTCGTGCCGTCCGGACCAAGGCCGATGCTGACCACCAGCGCCCAGCTCTCGGGCAGCGGTGCCTCGCCCGAGGCAGCTGCGACCTCCACGAGCGCCGCGGCGGCCAGGGCGAGGGCCTGCGCATCGACGTCGGCGACCGCCACCCCCAGTGCCGGGACCTGCGAACCGTGCGGCCCCAGTGCGCGGCGCGCCAACCGTCGGCAGGCCTCCGCGGTCGGCGCGAGAGGCGCGGCCACGCACAGCACGTCGACCTCGACGGCCTTCCGCCCGGCCGCGGCCAGGGCGCGTCGCACGGCGCGGGCCGCGACGACGGGGTCAGCCTCATCCAGGCCGGGCCGACCGCCCTTCGTCTCCGCCCGGCCGATGACCCGCCAGGAGGGTCCGATCAGATCTGCAGCTGCGCGCGCAGCATCCAGGCCTGCTTCTCCAGCTCGTCGGCAGTGCCGATGAGGATGTCCTGGCTGACAGGGTCGCTGTCGGCCAGTCGGAGGATGCGCGCCGTGAGCCGCTCTGACATGGCATCCACGGTGGTGCCGACGAGCTTCACGGCCTCGGTGACGGGCACCTGGCCGGCCGGGAAGTCGGGCAGCCCGCTGGTCTTGGCCACGGCGCCAGCGCGGCCATCCGGAGCGTCACCGATGGTGGCGATGCGCTCGGCCACGCGGTCGGATGCCAGGCGCGCGGTGTCCACGATCTCGTCCAGCTGCAGGTGGATGGAGCGGAAGTTGGGTCCGACCACGTTCCAGTGCGCCTGCTTGCCGAGCAGCGACAGGTCGATGAGCTCGACCAGCGTGGCCTGCAGGTCCTTGACGACGGTCTTGCGGGTCTTGGCGTTCATGGTGGCTCCTTGCTTGGATCGCTTCTGGATGCCTGGGTCGATGCCTGCATCCTACGCCCGCGAAGCCACGGACCCCCCGAACTCGCGCAGCCGATCGAGCAGCGCCTCCGCGCAAAGGGCCGACTCGCCGTCCTCGTCGTGGCGGAAGAAGACGAAGGTGTCCAGGCCGTCAGCCAGGAAGGGCTCCAGGCGGCGCGCCCAGCGGTCCAGGTCGGCCTCGGCGTATCGGTCGCGCCGAAGGCGGACGTACAGGAAGGGGCCCAGGCGTCGGAGGTCCGGCTCATCGGCGCCGTCCCGGTCGGTGGCCACGAGAGCCACGTCGTGCGCGGCCAGCCGCGCGTGGACCTCATCCGCCGCCCAGCTTGGATGTGGCAGCGAGATGGCCATGGGCAGATCCGCCGGCTTCGCCTCCAGCAGCCGCGTCGAGGGCCGCCTCGTCGAGCTGCCGCGTGCCGGGCGCGGCCAGCAGGACGCAGCCGAGCTGCTCGCCGAAGGGCTGCACGGCCTCGCTCAGCCACGTCATGGCCTCGCCGACGGCGTCAGGCGTCCAGACTCGCCAGGTGGCGGACTTCTGCGCCTTGGGGCAGAAGCGGAAGTCGGGCGGCGTCAGAGCTCGCCAGCGCGCCACGGCCTCCGGGTCCGGCCGACGGTAGAAGGTGTTGTTGAGCTCCACGGCCGGGAGGCGACCGGAGTAGGCCGCCAGCAGCTTCCGGCTCGCCTTGCCCGGCGCGTAGAAGCGCGGGATCCAGGCGGGGTACGCGAAGCCGCTCGTCCCGACCAGGAGCCGTCCTCGTTCGCGCGTCACCTTCACAGGGTAGAGGGCGCGCGTCCTGCGCCCCGGAACAGCGGACGCTGGCCCACGGAGCCGTTGACGAGGACGACGCCGCTGATGATGAGGACGGCCCCCACGAGCTCGATGGGGCGCAGTCGCTCGTCGAGCAGCGTGAAGCCCAGGACCACGGCGACCACGGGGATCACGTAGGTCACCAGGGAGGCCCGTGTCGGCCCCCAGCGCTCGATGAGGCGGAAGTGAAACAGGTACGCCAATCCCGTCCCGAGCATGCCGAGCCAGGCCGCGGCGAACCAGCCGACACCCGACTCGGGCAGGGCCAGCAGGCCCTCCGGGGGACGCTCGACCAGGAGCGCCGATGGCACGATGACGAGACACGCCACGACGCTGCTGCCGAGGGCGATCTCAAGGGCCGTCGGGGGCCGCAGCTGGCCTTCCGCGGTGCGGACCAGGGCCACGCGGTTGAGCTGGCGACGCGTGAAGACGCTGGATGTGGCGTAACAGATCCCGGCCGCCAGAACGGCAAGCATCGAGGCCACCACGAGGACCGCCTGCTCCGCGTCGCTCGCCCCGAGCTCGGGAGCTGCGAGCAGCACGACACCGCTGAAGCCGAGCGCCAGCCCGCCGAGCCGCGCCGGCGTGATGGGCTCGTCGTGAAGTGCGATGGCGGCCAGCAGCATCGTGGAGATGGGCACCATGGCGTTGAGGATGGAAGCCACCCCGCTCGGGATGGACTGCTGCGCCCAGGCGATCAGGGTGAATGGCACCGCGATGTTGAACACCCCCAGGAACGCCAGGCGCAGCCACACGGCACGCCCGCGCGGCAGCGACTGTCGCGTCACCAGCAGGACGCCGGCCAGGAAGAGAGCGCCGAAACCGGCTCGCAGGCTGACCAGCGTGAGTGGCTCCACCCCGTCCTGGAGTGCCGTTCGGGTGAACAGGAACGAACTGCCCCAGATGGCCGACAGCAGCAGGAAGAGCCCCCACGTACCGGCGTCGTCGCCCGGCCGCGCGAAGGTTCGGGACGCCGCCCTGTCGGTCGTGGCTTCCGCAGCTGCAGCTGGGGCGGCCGGGGTCTCGGGGGGTCGGGCAGGAAGAGGCACGGAGCCTCCGATGCTAGAGCACGTCACGTACCATCGGCCCGTGCCTCACTACGACCCGGCCACGGCGCTCATCGTCGTCGACGTCCAGAACGACTTCACCGACCCGGCCGGATCGCTCCACGTCACGGACAGCGAGTCGGTCGTACCGCTCATCAGCGCCCAGGTGGCGGCCGCGCAGGCCGCCGGAGCCCGGGTCTTCTACACCCAGGACTGGCACCCGCCTCGCACCCCGCACTTCGCCATCGATGGCGGCACCTGGCCTGTCCACTGCGTGGCCGACACGTGGGGCGCGCAGCTCCATCCTGACTTGCGTGTCGAGGGTCCCGTCGTGCGCAAGGGCCGCCACGGAGAGGACGGCTACAGCGGCTTCACGATGCGCGACCCCCTGAGCGGCCGGACCCTGCCGACCGAGCTGGAGAGCCTGCTGCGGGCCGCCGGCATCGAGCGTCTCGTGATCGCCGGGCTGGCGACCGACTACTGCGTGCACGCCACCGTGCTGGACGCTCGCACCCTGGGCTTCGAGGTCACGGTCCTCGTCTCGGCCATCCGTGCCGTCGACCTTGACGAGGGTGATGGCGACCGTGCCCTCGCGCGCATGCGCGAGGCCGGTGCCCACCTGGAGCCCGGCACGCTTGCCGACGGGGTCGCATCCGCGCGCGCGGGCGGCTAGACTCTCGCGCATGACGACCCAGGACGAACGACCGTACTCTCCCGGCCTCCAGGGGGTCGTGGCGGGCGAGACCGAGCTCTCCCTCGTCGACGGCGCCAACGGCCGGCTGTTGTACCGCGGCTACCCCATCGGTGAGCTCGTGGCCAAGGGCACCTACCCCAAGGTCGCCGAGCTGCTCTGGACGGGCACCTGGCCCGCGGAGGCCCACCTCGCCTGCCAACCGCTGGACGCCCGCGTCCTGGCTGGCCTGGTAGACCTGCCCAACGATGCGCATCCCATGGATGCGCTGCGCACCGCCGTCTCCGCGTGGGGCGCCGGTCATCGCATCGACTGGCCGCCGACCGTCGAGCAGGCGCGCCAGGTCGTGGCCCTCGCGCCCTCGGCCCTGGCCGCCTTCGGCCGCCTGCGCCAGGGGCTGGAGCCGATCCGACCCAAGCCCGAGCTCGATCTCGCGGCCGGCTTCCTCTACCAGCTCAACGGCGTGGTCCCGGACGAGGCCTCGGCCCGTGCGCTGGACGCCTACTTCATCGTGGCGGCGGAGCACGGCTTCAACGCCTCGACCTTCACCGGGCGCGTCATCACCTCCACCCGTTCGGACATGGCCAGCGCCGTCGCCGGTGCCATCGGTGCCCTCAAGGGTCCGCTCCACGGCGGCGCCCCTTCGGAGGTCGTCAGCCAGCTCCACCAGATCGGCAGTCCGGAGCACGCCGAGGAGTGGATCGCCGGCGCCTTCGACCGCGGCGAGCGCCTCATGGGCTTCGGCCACCGCATCTACCGGGCCTACGACCCGCGCGCGGCGGCACTGCGCCAGGTGGCGGAGCAGATGGGCAACATCGCAGACTGGCTGGCACTGGCCGTGGCCGTCGAGGATGTCGCGCTGCGCATGCTGAAGGAGCGCTATCCGGACCATCCGGTCATGACCAACGTGGAGTACTACACCGCGGCCGTGCTGCAGGGTATCGGGCTGCCCTCAGACCTCTTCCCGGCCACCTTCGCCGTGGCTCGCACCGTGGGTTGGACGGCCCACATCCTCGAGCAGGCCGCCGTGGACAAGCTCATCCGGCCCGACGTGCTCTACACGGGACCGTCAGAACGCAGCCTGCCCAGCTCCTGAGCGCGTTCCCCGAGGAAAGGCGCCCCTGGCATGGCCGTCCTCATCTCCGGCCTCATCAACACCTGGAACGAAGCGGAGACCATCCGCTATGCGGTCGAGTCGCTGCGCTCCTGGTGTGACGAAGTGCTGGTCGTGGACCAGCAGTCCTCGGACGGCACGGCGGACATCGCCCGTCGCTGCGGCGCCCGGGTCGTGGAGGTGGAGTCCACCGGCTACGTGGAGATCATCCGCGAGATGTCGGTCGGTCTCACCAAGCATGACTGGGTCATGGTCCTCGACTCGGACGAGATCGTGCTGCCGGCGCTCGGCCGGCGGCTGCGCCAGGTCGCCGAGACGGGCGAAGCCAACGTGGTCCGCATCCCGCGCCGCAACGTGATCCTGGGCCGCGAGATGGAGCACGGCCAGTGGTGGCCGAACGCCAAGCGCCGCTTCTTCCACAAGGAGCACATCGACATCCGCGTGGAGATGCACGGCGGCTTCCACGCCGCGGCCGGGGCCACGGAGATCATGCTGCCCATGGACCGTGAGTGCTGCCTCTGGCATTTCAGCTACCACGACGTGGCGGACCTGGTCTGGAAGTCGCAGCGCTACACCACGGTGCAGGCCTGGCAGCGCGCGCGGTCGGGGCGGCGGCCGGGTCCGCGGCGCTGGTTCGCCGTGGCCGCCCGGCAGGCCTGGAAGGAGTTCGTCAAGGGTCGCGCCTGGAAGGACGGCTCGGCCGGCATCGCCACCTCCACCATCCGCGTCATGGACCGCTTCCTCGTGCAGGCCAAGCAGTGGGACGAGATGGCCTCGCATGACCGCGCCGCCCAGTACCAGCGCATGAAGGAGGCCATGCTGGGGCTGGCACATGACCCCGACCTGGCGCCTATCGACCGCAGCGAGCAGGAGCGCCTGGCCAGGGCGCCGAGCGCCGTCGGCGAGGTGGAGTTCTAGCCATGGCCCGCATCAGCGGCGTCATCATCGCCCTCAACGAGGCCCACCAGCTGCACTACGCGCTGGGCACGCTGCTGCCCTGGTGCGATGAGGTCATCGTCGTCGACCAGCACAGCGAGGACGAGACGGCCGCCATCGCCGAGCGCATGGGCGCCACCGTCTACCAGCACGACCGCACCGGCGGCATCGCCGACCCCGCCCGTCGTTTCGCGGTGGGCAAGGCCACGGGCGACTGGGTCTTCATCCTTGACGCCGACGAGATGGTGCCGCCCACGCTGGCCCGGCATCTGCGCGAGCTGGCCGACCGCGACCCGGCCTACGACGTCGTGCTCGTGCCCCGCGCCAACGTCATCCTGGGCCGCTGGCTGCGCCACGGGAACAACTGGCCCAGCCGTCACGCGCGCTTCTTCCGGCCGGGTTCGCTGCTCATGACCGACCGCATCCACAAGTCCATCATCCCGGCGCCGGGCGCCCGCAAGCACAAGCTGGCCGCAGACCCGGGCCTGGCCATCTGGCACTTCCCCGGCGGCAACCTCTCGGACCTCGTGCGCAAGGTGGACCGCTACACGGACATCGAGGCACGCCAGGCCTACGCGCGCGGCAAGCGGACCCACGGTCCGGGCGACCTGCTGCTCGAGGCCGGGCTCTACTTCTGGCGCCAGTACGTCCGCGGGCGGGGCTACCGGGATGGCACCATGGGCCTCGCCGTGGCCCTCACGCGGACCTACTACCGGGTGCTCATCGCCGCCAAGCTCTGGGAGCTGCCGCGCCAGAAGGCACGCGCCGCGGAGGTCACGGCCGTGCGCGACCAGCTCCTGGTTCGCTGGCAGGACCGCACGCCCGACTGACCGACCTGGGTCGGCCCTCAGGGTCGCCGCCGCCGCGGACGCCCCGCCGGCAGGTCAGGCGCTCGTGCCGACGGCCTCCCTGCTCTGGGCACCGGCCAGCCCGGCGCCCCGCGGCCCGATGATGAGGCACTCGCAGGTGCGCTCGCCGTTCTCATCGATGACGCGGGTGCGGTGCTCGATGGTCGTCTCGCCCTGGGCGATGGTGGCGCCCACAGCGCAATACTTGCGCGCCGAGAGCTCCACGGCCCGCGCCACGGCGGCGTCGTCGATGGACGTGCCCTCCACGACGTGCTCGACGATGATCGAGGTGTAGGGCTTGGGATGCTCGTCCTTCTGGATGCCGAAGACCTCCACGCGGTAGCTGCTCAACGCCACGCGCTTCTTGCTCAGGATCGAGATGGCATCCATGCCCGTGCAGCCGCCCAAGGCGACGAGGAGCATGGCGGCGGGGCGGAACGTCCCGGGTGACTCGGCCCCGCCGAGCTCCACGCTGACGCCGTCCTCCGAGGTGGCCGTGAATTCGATGCCTGTGGACCAGGCCAGGCTGACGCGCTTCTCCATGCCCGCAGCCTACTCGGCCGCGGCGGCCGACAGCCCTGCCAGTCGGACGTGACCGGCAGGGCCAGTCGGACGTGCCAGCCGCGCTCCGATCCGGTCAGTCGGTGCCCGCCGGTACGTACGTGCTTGTCGGTGCGCCAACGCCGCCCCCGATGGCCCCGGCGGCGATCCGGTAAGCCGTGCGCCAGACCCAGCGCTCAGGATCGCGCAGGGCATCACCGCGTCGCAGCGCCTGCGCGAAGGCCTCCGCGACAGCGTCGTCCGTGATGGTCGCATCGCCTGTCCAGGCCCTCAGGCTGCGCCAGAGGCGTGGAGCGTGGGCACGGTAGACCGCCTCGATATCGTCGACGGGCTGCGTGGCCTCGAGCGTGATGTCCATCTACGCCTACAGGGACGCGGGCAGATCGAATGGTTACATGCTGGACGGCACACCACCGCGGTCGCCTATGCCCATGCGCCTCACCTCGCCGGCCTCGCGATAGACTCGGTCGCAGTGGAGCAGCCGCACACCGAGCCTCTCGTCCGGCGCCCCGGCGAGCCGGAGGCCATCTTCATCGTCGGCGTCAGCCGCAGTGGCACGACGCTGACCCGGCGCATCCTTGACCGCCACAGCCGCATCGGCATCGTCACGGAGAACCACTACCTCGGCCATCTCCTGGCCTGGGAGGGCGCACGCCACTACTTCCGGCGCCTTGGCGACCTGCACGACGACGCCACGGTGCGCCGGCTGGTCGACCTCATCTACTCGCCGGAGTTCCAGCGTCGCTCCCGGCTGCGTGAGCTCTCTCCCTACTGGCGCTGGCTGACCGGGCGGGTGCCGCGGGCGGACATCGAGGCCCGGCTGCTGGCCTGCGACCGCAGCGAGCGCGGCGTCTTCGAGGCCTTCCTGCGCATCTATGCCGACCGCCGGGGCAAGGCCATCATGGGCGAGAAGACGCCAGCCCACATCGCCTACGCCGAGACGCTCCTCGCCTGGTTCCCGGATGCTCGCATCGTTCACTGCATGCGCGACCCTCGGGCCATCTACGTCTCCGAGCTGCGCCGCCGGGCCGAGGACCCGACCAGCGTCCCCTACCGGCAGCTCGTCCGCGTGCCGCCGGCCCTGGCGGCCTTCGTGCTGCTCCAGGTGACGTGGGCCTGGGCGGCGGCCGTGCATCGGCATCGAACGCTCTCACATCGGTTCCCGGGTCGGTATCGACTGCTGCGCTTCGAGGACCTGGTGGTGGATCCAGCAGCCACCCTGACCGATCTGTGCGACTTCCTGGGGGTCGAGTTCGAACCACGCATGCTCGAGCAGCGCGTGACCTCGAAGGGCGCGATGGCCGGCGACTCAGGCTTTGACGCGGGAGCCGCCGACCGCTGGCGGACGCTCATCAGCGGCCGGGCACGCCACACCATCGAGCGGCTGCTCGGACGTCGTCTCTCGGAGATGGGCTACCGCTGAGCGGGAGGGCACCGGCCGGCCAATACGCTTCGGAGCGGAGCCAGCGGCGCCACGCTCGGCCCCCAGGGCCCCGATCGATCGATGGATCGCACACTTCGGACGCCACAGGGGTCATGGGAAGTCAAGGGACGCCGACCGCCACCGGGGTCAGGCGAGCTCGAGGTCCGTCTGCGGGAAGTCGTGCCCCTTCGCGAGCAGCGGGCGCTGCGCGACGCGCGCGACCGCGTATGCGAGACAATCGCCAAAGTTGAGCGCTGCCGGATGACGTCCGCGACCGAAGCTGGACCATGCAGCGAGTGCCTCGCGCCAGTGTGCCGCCGTGAAGGGCACGATCTCCGCGTCGATGGTCGCCACGAACCGGTCGAGGATCGCGCTCGCGTCTTGCCCCAGGCGCGCCGAGAGCACCACGCCTGCCTCGACGAGCGTGGGGGCGCCAACGCCGACGACGTCCGCCGCGTCGATCCTGTCCAGGAGATGGGGCCGCTCAGGCTCGTCGAGGAGGATGGCCACGATGGCCGAGCTATCGAGGATCACGCGCCGCGGTCGCCGAAGCCCAGGATGGCCTCTTCCTCTTCCTTCGTGATCGTCGTGCCCCGGATCCCGGACGGCAGGCTGGGCCACACCTGGCCCTCCAGCAGGGCCATCGCTCGTGCTCCGCGACTCGCGGATCCGCCTGCCAGGAGCAGCCGAGCCTTCCGCTCCCGGAGGGCGATCCGGACGGCTGCGGTCTTGGATTCCCCGGCCAGTCCTGCCACTTCTCCCGCCAGGCGCTCCGTCTCGGGATCCTTGATGTTCAGAGCCATGGTGTAAAGATACGTGATTGGTGTAGTCGCTGTCAACGAACCCCCGCCGGCACGAACTGCCGCCCGCATGACCTGCCGCCGGCCCGGCGTCAGCCGACCGGCGAGGGGTCCGCTGCGTGCGACGGGACCTGCTCGGCCCCTGCCTCATCGCCCTGCGCCTCAAGCCATCGCTCGGCGTCGATGGCGGCCTTGCAGCCGTCGCCGGCGGCCGTGATCGCCTGCCGGTAGCGGTGGTCGTGCACGTCGCCGGCCACGAAGACGCCCTCGATGCCCGACGAGGTGTGGTCGTGAACGACGAGGTAGCCCTTCTCGTCCCTGGTGAGCCACGCCTTGAAGACGTCCGTGTTGGGGCGGTGCCCGATGGCCACGAAGAGGCCCTCGATGGGCATCTCCCGCTCGGCGCCGGTCTGCGTGTCACGCAGCCGGAGCCCCTCGATCTTCTCCGCGCCCAGGACATCCACGACCTGGCTGTTCCATTCGATGCTGACCTTGGGGTGCGACAGGGCGCGGTTCTGCATGATGCGGCTGCCGCGCAGCTCGTCGCGCCGGTGGATGAGCACGACCTCGCTGGCGAACTTGGTCAGGAAGAGGGCCTCCTCCAGGGCGCTGTCACCGCCGCCCACCACGGCCACGCGCTTGTCGCGGAAGAAGAAGCCGTCGCAGGTGGCGCAGGCCGAGACGCCGCGGCCGCGGAGGCGGGTCTCGTTGGGGAGGTCAAGCCAGATGGCTGAAGCCCCCGTGGCGATGATGACGCTGTCAGCCGTGTAGCGGGTGCCGCCCGCCACGATGGCGAAGGGCCGCGCCGAGAAGTCGACCGACTCGACGTCGGTGTCCACGAGCCGGGCGCCGAAACGCTCAGCCTGGGCGCGCATGTCGGCCATCAGCTGGGGGCCGTCGATGCCCTCCGGGAAGCCCGGGTAGTTCTCCACCTCCGACGTGATCATGAGCTGGCCCCCCGGCACGAAGCCGGCGATGACGAGCGGCTCCAGGTCTGCCCGGGCGGCGTAGATGGCGGCCGTCAAGCCAGCTGGGCCGCTGCCGATGATGAGGACGCGCGTGTGCGAGCCACCTCGTCCGGCCAGCTCCGCCGTGCCCTCGTCGGCCTGCTCGAAGGCGATGGGCGCGATGGGCGCGATGGGCGCGACTTGGGCGCGACGGGCGCGACGGACTCGTTCATGGCGCCCATCCTAGCATGCCGACGTGATACTCCCCCTGAGTATCTGGAGGCGGGTCCAGGGATGGGCCCGGCGGCCCGGCGGCTACGGAAGCCATGCCATCACGGCAGGGGGGAGGGCTGGCCCAGGCCGCGCAGCTGCGGGATGACGTCACGGCCGATGAGATCCAGCTTCGAGAGGTCGTGGACGTCGCGCACGCTGAAGATGGCGTGCTGGGCGCCGACCTCGGTGGTGCGGCCCAGGCGGTCCACCAGCTGGCTCGGCGTGAGGGTGTGGCGAGCACCGTCGGACGTGATGGCGACGTGCGTCAGCAGCGTCTTCTCGATGCTGTCGTAGTCGCGGCCGACAGCCTCGCAGTGGCCTCGCAGCACGCTGTACTTGTGGGCCAGCTGCCGAGGGTCCGTGCCGAAGACGTTGGTGGCGTCACCGTACATGGCCACCAGCTTGAGCGTCCGACGCTCGCCGCCGCCGCCGATGAGGATGGGCGGGTGCGGCCGGGTCAGCGCCTGCGGGCTGTTGAGCAGGTCGCTCGCCTGGTAGTGGCGTCCATCGAGCGCGGTCCGGCTGCCGAGTTCGTCCTGCCATCCAAGGCGCGCCAGGCGCAGCGTCTCCTCGAGCATCTCGAAGCGCTGGCCCAGCGGCGGCATCGGGAAGCCCAGGCCGCGCGATTCCTGCTCGTTCCACGCTGCCCCGATGCCGAACCAGGCCCGGCCGCCGGAGAGCACGTCAAGCGTCGTGACCGCCTTCAGCCAGAGGCCGGCCTGGCGATAGTGGATGCCGCCGACCATCAGCCCGAGGCGCGCCCGGTGCGAGTGGGCGGCCATGAAGCCAAGGGTGGTCAGGCCCTCCAGCATGGGCTCCTCCGGGCGACCGACGGCGCCGATCTGGAAGAAGTGGTCCATGACCCAGATGGAGTCGAAGCCGGCGCCGTCCGCGGTGCGCACGATGCCGGCCAGCGTCTCGCCCAGGTGCTCCGGGCCCCCCGGCCAGGTGAATGAGCTGATCTGCAGGCCGACCTTCATGGACACGAGTCTACCGAGGCGTGCCGCTCAGCCCCACGGGCGTGCCGCCAGCCCCACGGGCGTGCCGCCCGCCCCACGGGCGCGCGGTTTCCGGCTCCGCGCGCGGTCTCCCGCGATGGGAGTCGTTCCTGGCTACGGGAAGAGGTCGTCCTCCCGGGCCATGACGACGTCCCGTGCCACTGACCCACGGCCGCTCGGCAGTCGGGCGCCGCGGATCATCACCAGGGGACGGCGGCTCGTCTTGCCCGACGCGAGCTCCGCCACGGAGGCCAGCTCGTCGGCCACGGCCACCACGGTCGCCTGCATGGTGCGACCACCAGTGTCCGGCGTCCCGCGCAGGTCGTCCAGGGGCAGGAAGCCGGCCACGCCGAGGGCCACGTCGGTGATGCCCCAGCGCCACGGCCGCCCGAAGGAATCGCTGATGACGACACCGACGTAGACCCCGAGCTCCTCGTAGATGCGCTCCCGAAGCACGGCCGCAGAGCCGTCCGGGTCGTTCGGCAAGAGCGTGACGATGCCGTCTGTGCCGACGTTGGAGGCGTCCACGCCGGCGTTGGCGCAGACGAAGCCATGACGCGTGCGGCTGATGATGAGGCCACGCTCCATGCGCAGCACGGCCGCCGACTCCCGCAGCACGACCTCCACCTGGCGAGGGTCCTTGTCCCAAGCCTCGGCGAACGCCACGGCCTCCGCGCGCGGCTCCACGTCCGCGAGCCGAACGATGCGGCCCTCCGCCTTGGAGACGACCTTCTGGGTGATGACCAGGACGTCGCCCGACCGCGGTGCCAGCTCGGGATCCTCCACCGACAGGCTCCACCAGGCCTCGGCTGCGAACCGGCCCAGGTCGTCGCCCGCCTGCACCTCGGGGATCTCTGGCAGCGCCACGGCCAACAGCCGGCCGCTCATGGTCACGCTCATACGCCGACCTGTTCTGCCGCCCGGCGTCCGGCGGTCATCAGGTCACGCAGGCGCGTCGGGTCGAGCCGCTCCAGGTCCTCCGGCGTGTCCAGGTCGAAGCCCAGGACCGCATCACTCACGACCTGCACGGCGGCATCGGCCGCCTCCGCAGCGCGCAGGTGCGCCTCGAAGCTGCCACTGCCGAAGCAGGGTGCGATGACGTCCGGCGGCCGCAGCACCAGGGCGTTGGTGCCGCTGCGCGCGTCGGATGGCGCGATGGCCACCAGCGGTCCACCCCCTGACGCCGCCAGCCCAGCGTCCGCGGCCAGGATGAGCTCGTCAAGCGCGTCCACCGAGAGGTGCGGCAGGTCGCCCGGGATCACCAGGACGGTGGCCGCTCCCTCCCGCATCGCCGCGCCGATGCCCATCGCGATGCCCTCGTTGAGGCCCTCACCCGGCTGACGGTGGACGATGACGTCCGCGCCCGCCTGGCGCGTGGCGGCCGCCAGCACCGGATCGGGACTCACGAGGTGGACGCGGTCGCACCGCGACCAGTCGGCCAGGACGGCCACGGTATGGAGCAGCAGCCCCAGCACGAGCTCCTCGCGCTCCTCGGCATCGAGCGCCTCGCCCAGGCGAGCCTTCCCGCTGGACACCGTGCGCATCGGCAGCACGACGTGGATGGGCTCCAGGTCGGGGTTCGTGCGTGTCGATCGGGGGTGGCGCATCGAATGGAATGGTAGTCGGGCGAGCGTGGACCCTAGGCGGGCAGGTGTGCCGCCACGATCTCCTCGGCCAGCCGCTGACGATCGCCATAGGTGCGCATCACCGTGTCCAGCACCGTCACGGCGACCCTCGCCGCTCGCAGGGCCTCAGCCTCCGCCGCGTCGACCGTGTCCAGCACGAACGTGTCGACGAGGCCCGGGTAGGCCACCTGGTAGTGCTCCACGACGCCGGCGGCAGAGGCGCGCCCGCCGAGTGACTCCAGCATCCGGTCGGCTGGCCCGCGCAGCGCCCGGCCGCCCACCACCGGGCTGACGGCGACCACGGGTGCGGGTGCTGCGATCAGCGCATCCAGCAGTCCCGGCACGGCCAGGATGGTGCCCACGGAGACGAAGGGGTTCGAGGGCGCGATGACGATGAGCCGGGCGCCGGCGACGGCCGCCAGCACATCTTCGGTCGGCCGGGCTGAATCGATACCGTGCCGACGGACCTCCAGCACCCTGTCCTGCTGGCCACGCCGCACGAAGTAGTCCTGGAACGCCAGCCAGCCATCGGGTGTTCGCAGCTCCGTGCGGACCGGGTCGTCGGTCATGGGCAGCAGCCGCGCCGCCACTCCGAGGCTCGCCGCGAGCTCGGCCGTGGCCCGGGTCAGCCCCAGGCCGTCGCGCAGCAGCTGCGTGCGACGCACGTGGGTGGCCATGTCCCGGTCGCCCAGCGCGAACCACGTCTCCGCGCCGTAGCGGCCCAGCATCTCCGAGGTCGACCAGGTCTCGTCGCGTACGCCCCAGCCGGTCTCGTCGTTGGCCAGGCCCGCCAGCGTGTACATGACCGTGTCCAGGTCCGGCGAGATGGCCAGGCCGTGGAGTTCCAGGTCGTCCCCGGTGTTGACGATGAGGGAGAGGTCCAGAGATGCCTGGCCGCCTGCCGCGCGCGCGGCCGAGGCCAGCGCCAGGCCGTGGCTCAGCTTGGCGCCACCGTAGCCGCCGGCGAGGACGACGACCGGGATGCCCGGCGAGGATGAGCCAGCCATGCCCCCTTGGGCCTCGCGACTCAAGCGGGATGCTCCGTGATGGCGGTCGGGTGCAGCAGGAAGCTGATGCGCTCCTGTGTTCGGAAGCGCTCGCGGATGAGCTGCTCGGCCCCCTCCGGGTCATCGGCCATGTAGTGGCGCGCCAGTGCCGCGATGTCCGCCTGCGCCTGCTCGGCGTCGTTGAGCGTCTCGGCCACGCCGCGCACCCCCACCCACTCGTAGCCCGCCTCCACCAGCAGGCTGAAGCGTGGGTCGCGCTGCAGGTTGGTCGGCCAGTGGCGGCCCACGGCGGAGTTGACGAGGAGGTCGTCACCGCGCAGCGCGAACCAGACGACCGCCTGGAGCGGCGAGCCGTCCGGCTGCAGCGTCGACAGCGTGCCGAAGACCCCCGGGCGCTCCAGCACCTCGCGCGCCCAACCTTCGATCCGGACTGCCATGCATCCTCCCTGCCGTTCGCTCGCCTGGTCAGGCCCGATGATAGGGGCGCCGCGCCATCGCCCTGGCGTACCCGCTGAAGGAACGAGTCGGCCATCAGGGGTCCCCCAAGACGTTCGCACGGGCGGCTGCGCGGACATGCGTGACGTGGGCACACGCTGAGGCTCGCGCTAGACTCTCGTCGCCCGTGCCGCCAACGGTGCCCACCAGGCCGAGGCCACGGTCAGAGCGGGGAGTGCCCACCATGCCGCAGATCCACCTTCGCGCCGAGGTCGGCGACTACGCGCCGCTCGTGCTCCTGCCCGGTGACCCCAACCGCGCCACGCGCATCGCGGAGCTGTTCGACGGCGGGCTGGCGGCCAGCCGGCTCGTCAACGACCACCGCGGCATGCTCGGCTACACGGGCACTTTCAAGGGCACGCCCGTCAGCGTCCAGACATCGGGCATGGGCACGCCGTCGCTGTCCATCATCGTCGAGGAGCTGCTGCGCCTTGGCGCCCGGCGGCTCATCCGGGTCGGCACGACCGGCGGCATCGGGCGCGGTGTGCGCACCGGCGACCTCGTCATCGCCACGGCCGCTGCCCCGGTGGACGGAGCCACGCGCACCTACCTGCGCGGCGACCCGTACGCCCCGGCGGCCGACTTCGATCTGACCCGGGCCCTGGTGGACGCGGCCCGAGTCGCGGGTGTGCAGCCGCACATCGGCCTGATCGCCACCGTGGACGTCTTCTACAACCCCGACGAGGATTACGTCACGAAGTGGCGCGCGCGCCACGTGCTTGGCTTCGAGATGGAGGCCGCGGCGCTCTTCACGCTGGCGTCTCGAGCCGCGGCGGCCGGGGACGACGTCCGAGCCGCCTGCATCCTGACCGTCAGCGACACGCTCTCTGAAGAGGAGACCTCCGAAGGCACCTACCTGTCCCTCGATGACCTGGAGCAAGCCACCGACCGCATGATCGAGATCGCCCTGGCGGCCGGTGCCTCGCTGTAGGCAGCCCGCGCGTCTCGCGGGCGGCCAACGGTGAGCCGCCAGCTCATCCCGGTCGGCCTGAACCTGACCGCCATCGGCGTCTCGACGGCCTGGTGGCTGGAGTCCGTGCGCCGCACGGAGTCGGCCGGGTACGCCTCGGCCTGGATCTGGGACCACTTCGTGAGCCGTGGCCGACTCACCGACCCGCTGCTGGAGTGCTGGTCCATGCTGGCCGCGGCCTCCACGGTCACCAGCCGCATCCGCCTGGGTCCCTTCGTGGCCAACGTCATGAACCACCACCCGGCGGTCCTGGCCAACATGGCGGCCACGGTCGCAGAGCTCTCTAGCGGAAGGCTGGAGCTGGGCATCGGTGCCGGCGGTCACCCCGCGGAGCACTCCGCCTACGGCATGCCCTTCCCGGAGCGAGCGGAGCGCGCGGAGCACCTGGTGGAGGCCATCGAGGTCATCCACCTGCTCCACGCTGGCGGTCCGGTCGACTACGAGGGCCGGCACTACCGCCTGGCGGCCGCGCACGCCTTCCCCGCACCGCAACCGCAGCCTCGCATCATCGTGGGCGGCATGACGCCGAAGGGCGCGCGGCTCGCGGCACGCCACGGTGACGCCTGGACCTGCTTCAGCGACAGCTACGAGGCCCTGCGGCCGGTCTTCGACGCCGAGCTGGCGACCGTGGGTCGCCGCCCGGACGAGGTGCCCATCCTGGTGGGTGTGACCGTGGAGGAGACGGCGGTCGGCCTGTCCGCCCTGACGGCCGACTGGCGGGAGCGCGGTGTCGCGGAACTCATCGTGCACGATGTGCACCCCCACGAGCTGGACGGCCTCCTGGCCCTCGCCGGCTGACCGACCGACTGCCCCGGAGCGCGCGCCCGGTCCGCGCGCTAGTCTGGCGCCCATGACACGACCAGCCGAGCCGCCCCCCGCGGCCGACCACGGGTTCCTGGCCCCGGCGCCCGACCGGCAGCCGGTCGACCACTGCTTCCGCTGTGGCAAGGAGACGCCGCCGGGCGTGGGCCTCTGCGACGAGCACAACCCCAAGCAGCTCAGCGGCCCGAGCTCCACGCAGATGCACGCCACGGTCTTCGCCGGCATCGTCCTGGGCGTGATCGGGCTCTTCGTCCTGTTCCGGCTGACGCTCACGGACGCGGGGCCCTTCTCCACGCAGGTGACCTCGGCCAGCGCTGGGGCCGGTGGCGCCGTGGCCGTCGTCTTCAGCATCACCAACGAGGGCGGCACGGAGGGCCGGGCGGACTGTCGCTTCACCCGCGACGGCGTGCCGCGACCCGATGACGTGGCCTTTCGCAGCCCGGCCGTGGCCGGCGGCCAGACCGTCAGCGTGCAGCAGGAGCTGGCCGCGGATCCGGACCGCCCTGTCGCCTACGATCCGGGGCTGCTCAGCGTCATCTGCAAGTAGCCCTGCGCCGACCGCGCCGAGAGGTGACCCGCGGTCCGGCCGGTCCGCTGCGCTAGCATCACGTGGTGCCTGACATCGACCTTGCCCATGAGCTCCAGGTCGCCTCGGCGGCCGCCCGCGCTGCCGGCGCCATCCACGTCGAGCGCTACGAGCGGCTCGAGCGCATCGTCCACAAGTCGGAGAAGGACGTCGTCACGGAGGTCGACCATCTGAGCGAGGAGGCCATCCTGCGGACCATTCGCGAAGCCTTCCCGGAGGACGCCTACCTGGCGGAGGAGTCGGGCGTCTCCGGACCGCAGGCGTCGCGGATCTGGGTCATCGACCCACTGGACGGCACGGTCAACTACGCCAATGGCCTGCCCTTCTTCGCCGTCAGCATCGCCCTCGTCATCGACGGCGAGCCGCGCCTGGGTGTCATCCTCGACCCGCTCCGCGACGAGCTCTTCCACGCCGTGGCCGAGCAGGGCGCCTACCTGGATGGCCAGCGCATCCACAACCCGGGCAAGGCGCGCATCGGTGATGCCGTCGTGCACCTCGGCCTGCCCCGCTCGGGCTTCGCGCGGCAGAACACGCGCTATCGCCGCACGGTGCGCATCACGCGCTCGATGGGCAGCGCGGCCCTCAGCCTCACCTACGTGGCCAACGGCCGCTTCGACGCCTACGTGCAGTGGCAGGGTCTCTCCACGTGGGACATCTGCGCGGCCGGCCTCATCGCGGCCGAGGGTGGCGCCGTGGTCACCTCACGCCTGGGCAACCGCTGGTTCGACCTGGGCATGCCCAGCAAGTCCATCGGCATCGTGGCCGCCATGCCACAGCACCACGCCGCCTACCTGGAGATGCTGGCGCAGCGTTCCGCTGAGTAGCGCCGCGGGCGCGGCGCGCTGGCGGTCTCCGGGATCAGCTCGCCGCCAGCCGCTCCAGCAGGCGCGGGGCGCGCAGGCGGTGCGTCATGACCTCGAAGGCGGCACGGTCGGGACCGCGCCAGCGCAGCTCGTCGGGATCGTGCTGCGGGATCGGCGCGTCCGTGCGCACCGTGGCCAGCTCGCGGAAGAGGAGGGCATCGGCGCGCTGCTCCTTGAGCGCTCGCGCCAGGCTCGGCGCACCGCGCACGCTGAGGTCCCAGGCAGCGACGGAGTCGGGGATGTCCTCAAGGTGCGGGTAGCGCTGCAGGACGGCCGCGGCCGACTTCGCCCCCCAGCCGGGCAGGCCCGGGAAGCCGTCCGCGCTGTCGCCGACGAGGGCCAGGTAGTCGGGGATGGATGCCGGCGGCACGCCGAACTTCTGCTCCACGGCGGCTGCATCCATGAAGCGCCCGGCGCGCCGGTCGAAGGTCAGCACGCGCCCGTCCGGCCGCACGCACTGGGCCATGTCCTTGTCCGGGGACAGGATGACGACGCGCTCGACCGCGGGGTGGTCGGCGAAGCGCGCCGCCGCGGCGGCCAGCCCATCGTCGGCCTCGAACTCGACCATGGGCCAGACCACGATCCCCAGCGCCTGCAAGGCCTCCTCCAGCAGGCCGAACTGGGCGAGCAGCTCGGGCGGCATGCCGGCGTCCGTCTTGTAGCCCGCGTAGCGGTCGTTGCGCCAGGAGCGGATGACGTGGTCCGTGGCACAGCCGATGTGCGTGACGCCGTCATCGCGGAAGAGCGAGAGCACCGACTCCACGACTCCCAGCGTGGCGCCCACCGGCTGGCCGTCCGCGCCGGCGTGGGGCGGCCGCCCGAAGTGCGCCCGGAAGAGCTCGTAGGTGCCGTCGAGGAGGTGGACCTGCACGGCGCGCCCGGATCGGCGCGTCAGCTGCGCTTGCGGGACGGAGGACGCGCTGCCTTGCCCGCCTTCGGCGTCCCTGCCGCGGCCTCGATACCCGGGCCTCCGCCGGCGGCAACTTCGCTGGCCACGGCTGCCGCCGCCTCGGACACCGTGGCACCGCCTGCCTTCGCCACGCCGGCTGCCCTCACGGCGATCGGGTCGGGCTCGTCCGGCGCCAGCGCGGCGGCCTCATGGGCCGCCAGTCCGGCGGCGTAGGCCGCGCCGATGATGCCGGAGGTGTTGAGGTACCTGGCCTTCACCAGCTCCGCGTTGGTGTGGAGGTACTGCCAGTAGGCCTTCGATTCCTTGCTCACGCCGCCGCCCAGGATGATGCGGTCCGGCCAGAGGAAGAACTCCAGCATGGCCAGGTACTCATTGAAGTCGCGTGCCCAGCGCTTCCAGCCCAGCTTGCGGCGCAGACGGGCGGCACCGCTGACGAGCGTCTCGGCGCCCTTGTTGCGCATGAGGATGTGCCCGAACTCCGTGTTCGGGACGAGGCGACCCTCGCTGACGAGGGCGCTGCCGATGCCCGTGCCCACGGTCAGCAGGATGATCGTGCCGGGCTGCTCGCGGGCCTCCCCGTAGGCCAGCTCCGCCATGCCGGCGGCATCCGCGTCGTTGATGACGTAGACGGGGCGCGCCAGCCGCGCGCTGATACGCGTCGTGGCGTCGTAGTCGATCCAGCCCTGGTCGACGTTGGCGGCCGTCTTCATGTGGCCGTGCTTGATGGCGCCTGGCAGACCGCAGCCGATGGGCACCTGGCCCTGTGTCGGGTGCTCCGCGAAGACCCGCGCCACGACCGTGGCCATGGTCTCCAGCACGGCCTCCGGAGTGGAGGGTTGGGGCGTCTTCTCGCGCACGCGGGAGGTCACCAGCTCTGCGGTGGCGAGGTCAACGAGCGCGGCCTTGACACCGGTGCCACCCACATCGATGCCCAGCGCCAGGCCCGTCAGGGGGATGGCCGCCGATCGCAAGGCCGTCGGGGCGGCGCCGCCGCGGATCCGCTCTTCGGGTGTGCTCATCGGCTGCAGGATACCCCGCGGACGGGTCGGTCCGACAGGGGGGCCGTGGGCATGGCATCCCGGCTTGGCCTACGATGCGCCCACGATGTTCGATCCCTACGGCGATTTCAAGCTCCTGCCACCCGACCCCGACCCGGACGAGACGAGCGACTGGCTCGCCTCGCTGGATGCCCTGACCGAGGAGGTCGGGCGGGAGCGCGCCCAGTTCGTGCTCTACAAGGTGCTCAAGCGAGCCCGGCAGCTCCACATCGGTCTGCCGCCGCTGACCCAGACGCGCTACATCAACAGCATCAGCCCGGAACAGGAAGCGCCCTTCCCTGGCGACGAGGGGATGGAGCTGCGCATCCGGCGCATGGTGCGCTGGAACGCCGCCGCCATGGTCCTGCGCGCCAACATGGCTTCGCCGGGCATCGGCGGTCACCTGGCCACCTTCGCCTCGGCGACCAGCCTGTACGAGGTCGGCTTCAACCACTTCTTCCGTGGCAAGGACGCCGAGGGCATGGGCGACCAGGTCTTCTACCAGGGCCACGCTGCGCCCGGCGTCTACGCACGCGCCTTCCTGGAGGGTCGCCTGAGCGCCGACCAGCTGGACCACTTCCGCCGCGAGGTCGTGCCCGGCCAGGGCCTCAGCTCGTACCCCCACCCGCGCCTCATGCCCGACTTCTGGGAATTCCCCTCCGTCTCCATGGGACTCTCGCCCCTGGCCGCCATCTACCAGGCGCGCTTCAACCGCTACCTGCACCACCGCGGCATCAAGGACACCTCGCGCAACCGCGTCTGGGCCTTCATGGGCGATGGTGAATCGGACGAGCCGGAGTCGCTGGGCTCGCTCTCCATCGCCGCCCGCGAGGGGCTGGACAACCTCGTGTTCGTCGTCAACTGCAACCTGCAGCGTCTGGATGGGCCGGTGCGCGGCAACGGCAAGATCATCCAGGAGCTGGAGGCCGTCTTCCGCGGCGCCGGCTGGAACGTCATCAAGGTCATCTGGGGCCGCGAGTGGGACAGCCTGCTGGCGCGCGACCCGGACGGCGTCCTCGTGCAGCGCATGGCCGACGTGCTCGATGGCGAGTGGCAGAAGTACTCCGTGGAGCCGGGCGCCTACATGCGCGAGCATTTCTTCGGTGCCGATCCGCGCCTCGCGGCGCTCGTGGCCGACAAGACGGACGACGAGCTCAAGGCCCTGCGACGCGGCGGGCACGACTACCGCAAGCTCTACGCCGCCTACCACGCAGCCACGCAGCCGAACGGGGCGCCCACGGTCATCCTGGCCAAGACGGTCAAGGGCTGGACGCTGGGCTCCAGCGTGGAGGCCCGCAACATCACCCACCAGGCCAAGAAGCTCAACGAGCAGGAGCTGCGCGTCTTCCGCGATCGCCTGGAGCTGCCCATCCCCGACGAGACGCTGAAGGACGCACCCTACTACCATCCGGGCCCCGACTCGCCCGAGATCCGCTACCTGCAGGAGCGCCGCGCTGCCCTGGGCGGCCCGTCGCCCCGTCGAGTCGTGCTGCAGAAGACCCTGGCCACGCCGGGCGACGTCGTCTTCGGCGAGTTCGAGAGCGGCTCCGGCGGCCAGGCCGTCTCGACCACGATGGCCTTCGCCAAGCTGCTGCGGAACCTGCTGCGGGATCCGGAGGTGGGCCGCCGCGTGGTGCCCATCATCCCCGACGAGGCCCGCACCTTCGGCATGGACTCGCTCTTCAAGGAGGTCGGCATCTACTCCGCCCTGGGTCAGCTCTACGACCCGGTGGATTCCAACCTCGTCTTCTCCTATCGCGAGGACCAGGCCGGCCAGATCCTGGAGGAGGGCCTCACGGAGGCTGGCTCCACGGCTTCCATGCAGGCTGCGGGCACGGCCTACGCCACCCACGGCGAGCCCATGATCCCCTTCTACATCTTCTACTCGATGTTCGGCTTCCAGCGCACCGGCGACGAGATCTGGGCCTTCGGCGACGCGCGCGGCCGCGGCTTCATGCTGGGCGCTACCGCCGGGCGCACCACGCTCAACGGCGAGGGCCTGCAGCACGAGGACGGGCACAGCCTGGTGCACGCCTCGCACTACCCCTCCTGCCGCGTCTACGACCCGGCCTTCGCCTACGAGACGGCGGTCATCATCAGGCACGGCCTGGCACGCCTCCACGGGGACGACCCGCACGACGACCTCTACTACATCGCCCTGTACAACGAGAACCACGTCATGCCTGCCCGGCCGGAGGGCGTGAGCGACGAGGACATCGTGCGCGGCCTGTATCGCTTCGCGGCGCGGCCGGACCTGGGCGCAGAGGCACCCCGGGCGACCCTGCTGGCTTCTGGCGTGATCATGCAGCAGGCCCTAGCGGCGCAGAAGCTGCTGGCCGAAACGTACGGTATCGCTGCGGACGTCTTCAGCGCACCATCGTTCCAGCAGCTGCGCAATGAGGCCCTGGAGGTCGAGCACTGGAATCTGCACAACCCCGGACTCCCACCGCGCGTCCCGCACGTCACGCGGCTCCTTGCGGAGCCTGGCGCCGCCGGCCCGGTCATCGCGGTCTCCGACTGGATCACCGCCTGGCCGGACATGATCGCGCGCTGGGTGCCGACACAGGCCTGGCGCAGCATGGGCACGGATGGCTACGGGCGCAGTGACACGCGTGAGGCCCTGCGCCGCTTCTTCGACATCGACGCGCCGCACATCGCGGCGGCCGTCCTCGTCGAGCTGGCACGCGTGGGGTCGCTGCCGCGAGATCGAGTCACGGAGGCCGTGGCCGCGCTGGACCTGGAGCCCGGGGCGCCGTTCGCCCTGGGCCGCTGAGGCCCGCCCACACGACGCCTGCCGCCGAGCCGACCGCCGCCGCATCGATGCGGCTACCATCAAGCCACGATGACGGCGACCACCAACGCCACGGTCGAGGCCGCTGACGCCATCCTCGTGGCGGCGGCCCGCGGGGGCGACCTATTCGCCTGGGAGCACCTCGTGCGTCGCTACCAGGAGCCGGTGTATCGCGTGGCCTTCCTCGTCGTGCGCGACACCGTGCTGGCGGAGCAGGCTGCGCAGTCCACCTTCGTGCGCGCCTGGCGGGCCCTGCCGTCCCTTGAGGATGACCACGGCCTGCTGCCCTGGCTCTTCCGCATCGCGGCCGGGGAAGCGCGCCAGCAGCGGCGCGACACGGGGCGGCCCCGTCACAGCTCGCGCCCGGTCGAGCATATCCAGGGACCGCACTACCCGGCCACCCCGGTGCCGGGCCTGGCCGCCGCGGCCGGGCTGGCACCGTTGGATCGCGCCCGGCTGAGCGAGGCCTTCGACCGACTGGGCGAGGACGATCGCCTGACCATCGCCAGCCGCTACCTCTTCGGACTCTCCCGCGTCGATGCCGCCAGCGCCCTGTCCATCTCGGCGGGTCTGCTCGACGAGCGCCTGCGCACGGCCCTGCAGAATCTGCGGGCCCGCATGGTGGTGACCTGATGGCAGGCTCCCGACCGGCCGAGCCGATCCGTCTCAGCGATGACGAGCTGGGCAGCCTGGCCGTCGCCATGGTGGTGGGCGAGCTGCAGTGGACGCCGGACGTGGCGCCGCTCGTCATGGACCGCATCTCCCGTGATGCGGTGGCCTATCCGGAGCACTTCGACCGCCGCCCAGGCGTGCCGGCCGGCGGGTCCGAGCCACCCGTGGAGGCGCCATCCTTCGGCCGCACCCTCCGCCGCGTGGTCATCTTCGCGTCCATCGCTCTGCTCGTCGCCGTTCTCGTCCTGGTGGCGGCCACGGCCAACGCGGCGGGCGATGTCGGTCTCGATGCCGCCGCCCTCTCCGGGATCCTATCGTCCGTCACGGAGGTCTCATGACCCGGTCCTTGCGCCATCCTCGGCGACGCATCCTGGTGCTGCTGCTGACCGCCATCACGCTCACGCTGGGCCTGCCGGCAGCGATCGGCAGCGGGGCTGACGCCACGCCCGGCCCGGACGCCTCGGCGTCGCCGGAGCCTGTCACCTCGTCCGCGCCCGTGACGCCTGGGGCCAGCCCGGACGCCTCCGCATCGCCCGCGCCGATGCCCGGGCCGACCTTCGACCCGGCCAGCGTCAAGCTGCGCATCGACCTCATCGTGGATGGGCTGGAGACGCCCGTCTACGTGACCGACGACGGCAGCGACGCGGCCTGCCTCTATGTCATCGAACGTGGCGGCGTGGTGCGGGTCGTGGAGCCCGATGGCTTCGTGCGGCCCAAGCCCTTCCTGGACATCAGCGCCCTCGTGACGGAGGGCACCGAGCAGGGCCTCCACGCCATCGCCTTCCACCCGGACTTCGGGCAGAACGGACGGTTCTTCGCCCATTACAACGACCTCCAGGGCCGCACCCAGATCGCCGAGTTCCGCGGCACGCCCTGCCGAACGGCCAGCAGCAAGCCGGTCAAGTCCCTGCTCCTGGAGGAGCAGCCCTTCCCCAACAACAACGCAGGCTGGATCGGCTTCGGCCCGGACGGCTACCTCTACATCCCCCTGGGGGATGGCGGCGGCCGCTCGCCGGGGGATCCCAACGGCATCGGCCAGGCCACGTCCTCACGGCTCTCCAAGGTCCTGCGCATCGACGTCAACGTGCGCAGCGACAAGCTCTACGCCGTCCCGAAGGACAACCCCTACGCCAAGAAGCGCAAGGGCTTCCCGCCGGAGACGTGGGCCATGGGCCTGCGCGACCCGCGCCGCTCGAGCTTCGACCGGGCCACGGGCGACCTCTGGCTCGGGGACGTGGGCCAGGACAGCTTCGAGGAGGTCAACCGCATCCCGGCGGGCGTCTCCAAGCTCAACTTCGGCTGGTCGCACATGGAGGGCAACAGCTGCCACAACCTCCCTGACTGCGATCCTTCGGCCTACCAGGCGCCCGTGGCGGTCTACGACCGCGTCTCGCCGCAGTGCGGGATCGTGGGCGGCTACGTCTATCGCGGCGTGGCCATCCCCGAGCTGCGTGGGGTCTATCTCTTCAGCGACTTCTGCAGCGGCTTCGTGTGGGGCCTGGACGCTGGGGCGGTGGCAGCCGGCCAGCCGGCGGAGGCACAGCTGCTCCTGGATGCGCCGCAGGGCTTCGTCTCCTTCGGCGAGGACGACGCCGGAGAGCTGTACCTGGTGGCACTCGACGGCAGCGTCTATCGCATCGCGGCGGAAGAAGCCTGAGCGGCCCCGGTCTGGCCGACCCGCGAGCTCCGGCCGCGGTCGGCCCGGGGGGCTCCCTTGGCGCTCGCCCCGGCGCCCCGGCAGCGGCCGCCTCGGAGCGCTGCGTTGGCGCTGGCCCCGGGGACCCCGACCCGGCCGGCCTCCGCTACGCGCGCCACTGGGAGCCGGTCCTGGCGCCGGCCGGTGCGCGCCTGCTGGAGCGCGTCGCGGCGCGGCCCTTGCCCCCCGCTCGATCGATGCCCTTGGCCGATGGGTCGGCACCCGCCGCCGTGCTCGACCTGGGAACCGGCACCGGATCGCTGGCCCGGGCTGCGGCCGCCCGCTGGCCCGGCGCCCGGGTGATCGGCCTCGACGCGTCGGCAGCCATGCTCTCCGTGGCGCGCGCAGCGACCGAGTCCGGCGCCAGCGACCTCGGCCCCGGCATGGGGCAGCCGGAGTGGGTGGTGGCGGATGCCGCGGCCATGCCGTTGGCGGACGTCTCGGTGGACGTGGTCCTCTGTGCCTTCATGCTGCACCTCGTGCCCGATCGCCGGGCGGCCCTTCGCGAGGTCGCCCGCGTGCTGCGCCCGGCGGGCATCCTGGGCGTGGTGACCTGGCTGGCGGATGACACCCTCATGGCGCCGGACGTCGAGTTCGACGAGGTCGTGTACGACCTTGGCCTGCACGATCCAGCGGCTGACGAGGAGGCGCGGTCCTCGGACGACATCGCGAGCCCCGCTGAGCTACGGGCCGACCTGCAGGCGTGCGGCTTCGACGACGTGGACGCGTACCCGGATCGGCTGGTCCACGCCTGGTCCCGGGAGGCGTACCTCGACTTCAAGGCCGACTACGACGAGTGGGACCTCTTCGCATCCCTGTCGGCGACCGACCGCGCACGGCTGCGGGAGCGCCTCATGGCGCGCTGGGCGTCGCTCCCCGAGGAGGCCTTCACCCTCCGCGCGCCCCTCGTGATGGCGATGGCACGCCGTCAGGCGGCGAAGGGCGACATCTCCAGGGGTCGGCAGACGCGGCAGGGCTGGTAGCCGGCAGCACGGGCGTCCTCCGCGCTGCGGAAGCGGACCTCGTGGGCCGGGGTGATGCGTCGGGCGTGCCGGCACGACGGGAAGCAGTAGATGCGGGTGGTATCGCTGCCCGTGAAGCGCGTGCCCGCGGCCGCCAGGCGCTCCAGGGCCGCCGTGTCCACGCCCTCCACGGCCAGCACCTCCCGCTTGGCCTGCGGCCCACCGGCGCCGTACTCGCCGATGTGCCCGTCCGTGCGCACGACGCGGTGGCAGGGGATGACGAAGGGCACCGGGTTGCCGGCCAGGGCGGAGCCCACCGCGCGTACCGCCCTGGGACGCTCGATCTCACGGGCGATCCAGGCGTACGGCCGGACCTCGCCGAAGGGGATCTCCATCGTCTTGCGCAGCACGGCCTGCTCGAAGGTGGTCAGCCCACCCAGGTCGAGCGCCGGCCCGCTGGTGCGCTCGCCGCGAAGGCGGCGCACGACCTGCTCCGCCATGCGGGCGGGCATGGTGGACACCCGCCGCAGCGGCCGGCCGTGCCGAAGCGCGTACTCCGTCTCGAAGCCCTCCGGGTCGCCGGCGCGCTCGATAGCCGTGATGCCCTTCGGTCCCCAGGCCGCGTAGAGCGGCCCGATGGGTCCCGCCATCTCGGTCCAGGTGTGCACCAGCCCGACGCCGGCCAACACGCCTTCCGCCAGCCCTGCCGGCGCCGGGGGTGCCGTATCCCGCAGTGCATCGACCATCGCTCGTGCCTCCTTCAACGTCATGACCTCACCTCGATCTCTGTCGACAGCGCCTCGCGCAGCAGGGCGATGCCCCGGCGCACGTCCGACTTCACCGTGTTGACCGGCCGTCCGAGGGCCTCCGCCAGCTCCGGGTACGACAGCCCGCTGACGTGGCGGAGCGCCACGGCCCGGCCGTAGCGCGGCGGCAGGGCAGCAAGCCGAGCCTGCCAGCGGCGGGCCGACTCTCGCTCGGTGGCGATGCTCTCCGGCCCGCGCTCCCCGTCCGGGACGCGATCGGCGACGCCGTCCAGGTCGGTCTCGGCCGGTCGCGCGCGACGGGCCCGGTCACGCCCCAGGTTGGCCACGATGGCCGCCAGCCAGCCGCGCGTGCGCAGCTCGCGCCGTCGCTGTGGCTCGTACCCGGCGAGGGCACGGTAGGCGCGGATGAGGGCCACCTGGGCCAGGTCCTCGGCATCCGCCCGGTGTCCCGTCATGCGCATGGCCATGCCGAAGACGAGATCCTGGTGGTGAGCCAGGAAGTCGGGGAATGCCCCGTCGAGGTCGTCGGCCAGCCGGGCCGGGCAGTCAGTGCACACGCAGACAGGAACGCGCCGAGCGGTCCATCGGTTGCAGTCTCGAGGTCGCGGCCTCCCCGGGATCGGGTCGAGGCGGCCCGCTGGCCGTGTCGCGGGCCACGCGCGTCAGCGCAGCAGGAAGCCGCCGCGCAGCGGATCGCGGTCGTCCACCACGAAGCGGTGGTGCCCGGTCACGAAGGCCCGTCCGGCCACGCTCGTGACGACGGCCTCGCGGTCGCCCAGGCTGGTGAGGCCCTCCAGGCGGCCCACGAAGGACTCGCCGGTGATGCCGGCGTTGACGATCTCGTCGCCGATCTCCGAGGCGCCCAGGGCATAGCGGGCTGCCAGCAGCGCGGAGGTCCCGGAGCCGCACGGGGAGCGGTCGACCTCTGCCTCCGCGAAGACCGTGACGTTGCGGATGGTGGCACCGGCCGCCAGGCCGTCGGGGGAGCTCGCCGGGTCGCTGTCGACGATGATCGTGCCGTAGACGAAGCCGAGCGAGTCGTCGGCGGGATGCGCCGGTGTGTGGTCGCGCCGCAGGGCCTCCGTGATGGCGGCGCCAGCCCGCGCCAGCGGTTCCACCTGCTCGGGCACGACGCGCATGCCCAGCTCGGCGACATCGACGATGCCGTAGTAGGCGCCGCCGAAGGCGAGCTGGACGCTGAGGCCCTGGCGTTCCGCAGCCGAGCCGAAGAGGCGCACCCCACGCGGCCGCATGACCAGTCGGTCGGCGTGCAGGTAGGCGGGCACGTTGAGGAAGCGCACCTCGGAGACGATGGGTTCGCCCGCCTCGCCCACGCCCACGGAGGCCGTGGCCGTCACGAGTCCGGCGGGCGTCTCCCAGCGGATGGTGGTCTCCGGGGCCGTGGCCGGGTAGAGACCCTCCTCGATGAGCCCCTGGGTCAGCGCGATGATGCCGTGGCCGCACATCGTGCTGTAGCCCTCGTTGTGCATGAAGAGCACGGCGATGTCGGCGTCGGCGCGATGCGGGGACAGCAGGACCGCGCCGTACATGTCTCGGTGGCCGCGCGGCTCGTACATGAGCAGCCGGCGCACGTGGTCGGCATGCTCGCGGACCCAGGCGCGACGCTCCGTGATGGGCAGCTGCGGCACGCTCGGGAAGCCGCTGCGGACCAGTCGCAGGGGCTCGCCGGCGCAGTGCAGGTCGAGGGTCTCCACGACCCGGCGCGAGAGGTCGCGCTCCCGGGCGCGCTGCTCGTCCCAGGGCACCGGGCGGGACGGTCGGGCCACGGCCACGCGAGCATCCTCGGCCCGCGCATCGGCGTCCGTGATATCCCCGGCCGGCGCGTCGGGCGCCCGTTTGTCGCGGGCCCACGTGCCGACCGCTCGCGCGTCGCGGCTCTCGTACACGACGGTCAGGACCTGCTCCTGACCCTCCGTGCGCCAGCGTTGCGAGACGGGCTCCCAGCCGCGGCCGGCGGCCTGCTCGCGCTCGTGCTGGAAGGAGCGCTCAGCCGCTGACCGGTCGGTCGCCGCGTAGGTGCGGATGACGCTGCTGGTGGACCGCTTCGCGCTCGCCCTGGCCATGCTCTTCCGTCTCCTGTGCCGGTCGTCCGCCCGTTGCCAGCCATCATAGCCATCGGTACCCGCCAGCCCACTCGCCGTCGCGTCCGAGGCGTGCACCGTCCGCCCTGCTTGGGCTACCGTGCGGGCATGAACCAGCACGCAGTCCACGATCTGACCGAGCTGCGGCGGCGCATCGGCGACGTCTCGCAGCTGGTATCGACCAAGTCCGCCCGATTGTCCGATGGCAGCGAGGACGGAGTCCGCGTCATCGACGCCCGTGCCGCGGGGGGCCTCTCGGCCATGATCCTGGCCGACCGCGGTCTCGACCTGGGCGCCGTCTGGGCAGCCGGTCACCAGGTGAGCTGGCAGTCCACGACCGGTGCCGTCCATCCCGCCTACTTCACCGAGCCGACCTGGCTGCGATCGTTCCACGGTGGGCTGCTCACCACCTGCGGTCTGCAGAACGTGGGCCTGCCTTCCACGGACCAGGGCACCTCGCATGGACTGCACGGACGCATCTCCAACATCCCGGCCCGCAACGTCACTCACGGCGTCATCGAGGAGGACGGCCGACTGGTGGCCGAGGTCGGCGGTGAGATGCGCGAGACGGACGTCTTCGGCAGCGACCTGCTGCTGCGGCGACGCATCCGCCTGCCCATGGGCGAGACCGTCGTGCACGTCGAGGACGAGGTCGTCAACCAGGGTTTCGCGCCGGCCGCGGTGCTCATCCTCTACCACGTGAACCTGGGCTACCCCGTGGTGGCGGATGGTGCTCGCCTCATCGGTCCGCCGGCGGAGATCGTGGGCCGGGATGAGCGCGCCCAGGGCGCCGTTGCCGACCACGGCCGGTTCCCGCCGCCGGAGGATGGCTTCGCCGAGTACGTCTACGAGCATCGCCTGCGCGACCGCGACGCCGCGGAGGCCAGCATCACGCTGGCCAACCCGTCGTTCGCACCGACCGGCGGCATCGCCGCGACGGTGTCCTTCGATCCGCGGCAGCTGCCGCGACTTTGGCAGTGGCGCATGCTCGGACCGGGCATGTACCTGACCGGGCTGGAGCCGGCCAACTGCGGCCTGGCCGGCCGAGCCGCGGAGCGCGAGGCCGGCACGCTGCCCATGCTCGAGCCGGGCGAGTCGCGGCGCTTCGGCATCTCCGTGCGCATCTCGCTGGGTGAGGCGGTCCAGGCGCTCGTGGCCGGCTGATCCACGGGCCGCCATCGGGGCGCCGCGCCGGCGCCCGTGCTAGGGTCGCCCGGACCACGATGCCTGCGCAGGAGTGTGCGACATGCCCGGACCGGGACTCGACCTGGTCGGTGACGAGGAGCTGGCCGAGCTGACCGACGTCATCCGCAGCGGACGGCTGAGCCGCTACGGCCCGGATGACGGCACGTTCCCGGCCAAGGTGCGCCGCCTGGAGGAGGCAGTCGCCGAGCAGGCTGGCGTGCGCTACGCCCTGGCCGTCAACGCCGGCACGAGTGCCCTCTACCTGGCCCTGGCCGGCCTCGGCATCGGCCCCGGCGACGAGGTCCTGGCCCCGGGCTTCACCTACGTGGCCACGTTGTCGTCCATCGTCTACGCCAGGGCCCGTCCGGTCCTCTGCGAGATCGACGACACGCTGAACCTCGACCCGTCGGACGTGGAGCGGCGCATCACTCCACGCACGAAGGCCATCGTGGCAGTCCACATGCTGGGCAACCCGGCCCGCCTCGACGAGTTGCGAGCCATCGCTGACGGCCACGGCCTGCCTCTCGTCGAGGATGCCGCGCAGGCTTTCGGCGCCACGTACCGGGGGACCTGGGTCGGCAGCCACGGCGCGGCCGGCATCTTCAGCTTCAACGAGTACAAGACCATCACCTGCGGCGACGGCGGCATGCTCGTCACCGACGACGAGACGCTCTACCGACGCTGCTTCGCCATGCATGACCAGGGCCACAGCCCGATGCGCAGCGGGGTCGAGGTCGGCGCACGGCCCATGCTCGGCCTGAACCTCCGGATGACCGAGCTCGAGGGGGCCGTGCTCCTGGCGCAGCTCGCGCGGCTCGATCGCATCCGCGACCACCTGCGCGCCAACCGGGACATCGTCCGCTCGATGCTGGAGGACCTGCCCGGCATCGCCTTCCGCGTCTCTCCGGACCCCGCCGGCGATCTGGCCACGCACCTGGTCGTCATCTTCCGGGACGCTCGGCTGGCACAGGCTGTCACGGCGGAGCTCGGGTCGATCACCCTTGACCAGTCCGGCTGGCACGTCTACACGCACATGGAGCACCTGCTGGCGCAGCGCACGGCGGTCGGGCGGGGCTGCCCCTTCGACTGCCGCGGCACCCACGATGAGCCGGCTCGCTACGCGCCCGGCATGCTCCCGGCCACGGACGCCCTGCTGGCCCGCACGATGAGCTTCGGCATCGGGGTCCAGGACCCCAACCTGGCGCCCTTCGGCCTGCGCATGCGCGACGACGCCGATGTCGCACGGCGGCAGGCCGAGCGCTTCCGGTCGGCCTACCTGGCGAACGCCGGCTGATGGCGGAGCCCGGCTGATGGCGGAGCCCGGCTCGATGTGGCGCTCCGGGGCGCGTCGACGCAGGAGCGGGCGCCCGCGCAGAGGGGCGACCCGGCCTCGCATGACCGCCGTGGCGGCGGCCCTGGCTGCCGTCCTGGTGCTGGCCGGATGCGTCTCGATCTCGCGCGTCGGCGACCGCCCGGCGGCACTGTCCCCGGACGTGCCGGCGACAGCGGGGTCGTCGAGCGCGCCAGGGCGGTCGAACGGGCCATCGAGTGATCCAGGGCCACCGCGCATCGGCTATCTCTCGCTCGATGAGCGCAACGCCTTCGTGGCCTCGGTCAGTGCGTCCATCCGTGGCGCGGTTGCAGGCGCCGGCCTGGAGCTCGTCGAGTGCGACCCCGGCTGGACCCGCGAAGGGGTGACCGACTGCGCCCGGCAGCTCGCCGACGCCGGCATCGACGGGCTCCTGAGCTTCCAGCCCTTCCCGGACCTCGCGACCCAGGTCTGCGCGATCATCGGAGACGTGCCGGTGGTGGGTGTCGCCTTCGACCAGGGGCCCTGCCAGGTCTCGCGCCTGCGCATCGACCAGGCCGAGTCGGGCCGGCTGGCAGGGGACGCCGTGGGCCGCTTCGCGGCCGAGCAGTGGGACTGCGAGGTCAGTGCCTACCTGTCGCTGGAGTCGAGCGACGCCGATCCCGAGGGTCGGGTCCGGATGGCTGGCTACCGGGACGGGTACGAGGGACACTGCCCGCTGCCCGGCCGTACGTTCGTGCTCGACGGTGCCGACCGCCTGGCGACCGCGCAGGCCCAGGTGGCGTCACGGCTGGAGGGCCTGCAAGGCAAGCGCATCATCATCGTCGGGCTCAACGAGGATGCCATCCTGGGCGCCATGGCCGCGGCGTCGTCCGCCGGCCGGGCCGACGAGGTCTGGTACAGCGGCCAGCTCGCCGACCCTTCCATCCGTGAGCGCATCGCCTGCGACGGTCACTACATCGCCTCCGTCGCGCAGTTCCCCGAACGGTTCGGTGAGCAGGTGGTGCCGCTCATCGTCGGCGCCCTGAACGGCACGGCGGTTCCGCCGGTCGTGGACGCCGCGCTGGAGCTGGTGACGGCCGCCAATGTCCGGCAGCTCTTCCCCGACACGCCCGCCTGCGCCGAGTGAGGCGACCGCGCAGGGTCGGCCGAAGCCCCCGGTCCCGCCGCCTGGTGCCGGCGACGTGACGTGTCGGTGGTGACGAGGCCACGCACGACCGGGTATCGTTAGGGCCACGCTCACGCTGTACCCGATGACCGGGAGGGGTCGTCCGGCGGCGTCTTCACACGTGCAGGAGGATGGATCCTTGGATCGCAATCGGAAGCGCCTCACCCGCCTGACCACGTGGTCAGCACTCCTGGTCGTGGGCACGTTCGTGGTGATGGCCTGCCGACCGGACGACCCGACCCCTGCGCCGACGGTGGCCCCGGTTGCCAGCGAGGCCCCGGTCGCCAGCGCTGAGGCCTCCACGGCTCCCGTCCTGGCCACCATCGCGCCTGCCTCGAGCGAGGCGCCTGTTGCCAGCGAGGCCCCCGTCGTCACGCCCGAGCCGACTCCAGAGCCCACGCCGCGACGCCCGACGCCCGAGCCCACGCTCGCCCCGACGCCCGAGCCCACGCTCGCCCCGACGCCCGAGCCCACGCCGGCCCCGACGCCCGAGCCCACGCTCGCCCCGACGCCCGAGCCCACGCTCGCCCCGACGCCAGAGCCGACCGCCGGCCCCCACGCCCGAGCCCACGCTCGCCCCGACGCCAGAGCCGACGCCGGAGCCCACGCCCGAGCCCACGCTCGCCCCGACGCCAGAGCCGACGCCCGGAGCCCACGCCAGAGCCGACCGTCGCCCCCACCCCCGAGCCCACGCTCGCCCCGACGCCGGAGCCGACGCCGGAGCCGACGCCCGAGCCCACGCTCGCCCCCACCCCCGAGCCCACGCCAGAGCCCACACCCGAGCCGACGCCGGAGCCCACGCTCGCCCCCACCCCTGAGCCGACGCTCGCCCCGACCGTGGCCCCAACGGTGGCCGCCAGCGAGGCTCCCGTCGTCGAAACCAAGGTGACGGGTGTCGTGACGCTGCCCGAAGGTACGGTCGTGCCCGAGGGCGCCTACTGGATCCTCCAGTTGCAGGACACGTCCCTGGCCGACGCTCCGGCCCTGGTCCTCACCGAAGTTGGCGGGCTCGCCGATCCGACTGCGCCGGAGATCTCCTTCGAGATCCCCTATGACGCCGCGGCCATCCTCGACGCCAACACGTACACCCTCGAGGCGCGCATCCAGAATGCCGCCGGCACGCTGCTCTTCGTCAACGACACCGCCGTCCCGGTCCTGACCGGCGGCGCGCCGAGCGAGGACCTGATCGTGCCGGTCGTCGCCGTGCCCGCGGAGGCGACAGCCTCCATGGCTGCGGACGCCAGCGCGGCCCCGGCGGCCGTCGTCGTCTCACCGGAGGCTAGCCCCGCCTCCTGACCAGGACCCGAGCACCAGGTACGGCATCCAGGCCGCCGGCCCATCGCCCGGGTCGGCGGCCTCTCTGCGTCTCTCCACGCGACGAACAGGGTCGCCAGAGGGAGTCCGCCGTTCGGCGTCAGGGTCGACGAAGGACGTCGTGTCCGCCCACGCGCCGCCAGATGACGTGCGGGCCCTCTGCACCGCCAGCCCCGGATCCGTACGTGGCACGGCCATCAGGCGCCCAGGTCATCTCGAAGATGGCGTCCGTGCCCTCCACGCGCTTGACCCGCAGACCCGCGCGGAGCCGGCCTGCGCGGAGGTCGGCGACGAAGTCGCGCACCACGCCTCGGAAGCGCGCCCGTTCATCCGCAGACAGCTGATCCCAGTCCCGGTCGAAGCGCGCGGTCCGTTCCCAGGTGGGCACCTAGACGAACGAGTCCAGGAAGTCCTCGTCCGAGTCGAAGCGCGTCGTCCGCCCGGACGCGATGTCCTCCGAGGCCTCGCGTTCACCGGCCTGCCAGTCAGCCCTCCAGAACCATGCCTGCGCCGAGTCGATGACGGTCTTGGGCTCCAGCACGATGGCACCGTCACGGATCGAGACCGCCAGGTAGTCACCCTCCTCCAGGCGGACCGCTCGGCGCACGTGATCCGGGATGGTCAGCTGACCCTTGTGGCGCAATTTGATGAGCATCTGACACCGATACGACAGTACGACCGTCCCACTGTTGCACCGCCGGTCTACTCCTCTGGCGGCTCCAGGAGGATGGGCGTTGCGCCCGCGTCCAGGCGGATGGCCGCCGAGTTGATGCAGTAGCGCTGCCCGGTGGGGCCCGGTCCGTCAGGGAAGACGTGGCCGAGGTGACCTCCGCACGCGGCGCACAGCACCTCCGTGCGCTCCATGAGGAAGGAGCGGTCCGTCTCCGTGGCGACCGCGCCCGAGGCGGCCGGCTGGGTGAAGCTGGGCCAGCCGCTGCCGGAGTCGAACTTCGTGTCAGCATCGAAGAGCTCCGCGCCGCAGCCCGCGCAGCGATACATGCCAGGGCGGTGATCGTCCCAGTACTGACCCGTGAAAGCCCGCTCCGTGCCCTTCTCCCGGAGCACGTGGTACTGCTCCGGCGTCAGGCGCGCACGCCACTCCTGCTCGGTGATGGCGGTCCCGGTCTCCTGCTCGTCATCCATGCCGCAGACGGTAGGGGTCCGGCGTGACACCTGCATGACATGGCCCGGCGCGCGGCCGTCCGGGATGCGACGATAGGGTCATGACCCTCGCCTGGATCGCCGTCGGAGGCGCCGCCGGGGCCGTCTCCCGGTACCTGCTCCAGGGCTGGGTGGACGAGTTCGCCGGCGGCCGGTTTCCGTGGGGCACCTTCGTCATCAACATCTCCGGCTCGTTCGTGCTGGGCCTGCTCTTCGCCCTGGCCGTCGACCGCGCCTTCCTCAGCCCCGAGGTGCGCGTGCCCCTCATGGTCGGCTTCATCAGCGCGTACACGACCTTCTCGACCCTCATGCTGGAGTCCTGGCGCCTGGTCGAGTCGGGCGACCTCGCACTCGCTTTCGCCAACCTCGTCGGCTCGGTCGTGGTGGGCATGATCGCGGTCGTGGCCGGCCTGGCCTTTGGGAGGGCGCTGGCATGAGGATCGACGGCCCCGCGCTGCTGGTGCGCATCTATATCGGCGAGTCGGACCATCACGACGGACGGCCGCTCTACGAGGCCATCGTGCATCTCCTGCGCCAGCGGGGCCTGGCCGGAGCCACGGTCCTGCGCGGCGTGGAAGGCTTCGGCCGCCATGCCCGCGTCCACACCACGCGGATCCTGCACCTCTCGTCGGACTTGCCCATCCTCATCGAGGTCGTTGACGAGGAGGCCAAGATCCGCGCCGTGCTCCCCGAGCTCGACGCCATGGTCGGCGAGGGCCTCATCACGCTCGAGAAGGTGGAGGTCATCGCCTACCGTTCGCCAGACAGGAAGGAAGGATCGTGAGACCACCCCGCCGTTCGAGCCTGGTGCTCGCACTCTGCCTCTCGCTGCTGGCCGCCACCTCGACCCTCGGGGTGTCGGCCGTGGTGGCCCAGGATGGCTCGCCGACGGGCCTTCGGCCGGTGGAGGACCCGCTCTTCGGCGTTTCCTCGGTCGTGCCGGAGGACTGGCAGGACCTGGGCAGCGGCGCCTACGCACGCGGCACGCCGCCGGAAGACATGGCGCTCATCGCCATCCAGTCGGCCCAGGCCACTCCGGACGATCTCTGGCCGGCGCTCCTGCCCCAGTTCGCCATCGACCAGGTCCCGGCCGTCACCGGCACGCTGGCGAGCGAGCGCTTCGACTGGACGCTCTACCAGTTCAACGTGACGCTGGGAGAGTTGGCCGTCTCCGTGGAGCTGGCCCTGGTGCAAGATGGAGGATCCACGCACCTGGTCCTGCTCCAGTCGGACCCCGAGGAGTTCAACGCCCTGCGCGAGCAGGTCTTCGTACCGGCCGTGGAAGCTTTCGACGTGCTGGCCCCGGAGCCGACCCCTGACCCCGCCACCCTCGGCTACGCCGTGGAGGAGGTGGCATTCGCGGGTGGGAGCGCGGACATCCAGCTGGCCGGCACGCTGACGCTGCCGCCCGGACCGGGTCCGCATCCGGCGGTCGTACTGATGACCGGCAGCGGTGCGCAGGACCGCGACGAGTCGATGCGCCCGGTGACCACCCTGAAGCCCTTTGCCATCCTGGCCGACGCCCTGACCTCTGCCGGCGTGGCGGTGCTGCGCTACGACGATCGGGGCGTGGGCGGTAGCAGCGGTGACTACGCCTCCGCCACGATCGAGGACCTGGCTGGTGACGGCCGTGCCGCGCTGGATTACCTGCGTGGCCGGGCGGACATCGACCCTGCCCGCATCGGCCTGCTCGGCCACAGCGAGGGCGGCATGTACGCCGCGCAGCTGGCGGCCGCCGATCCGGGCATCGCCTTCGTGGTCGGCATGGCGGCACCGGCCGTGGAAGGGGTGGGCCTCATCGTGGCCCAGAACGAAGCCATCCAGCGCTCACAGGGGGTCTCGGAGGAGCAGATCGCGGCCGCCCGCGCCGCGGCCGAGGTGTCCATGCCGGCCGCTCGGGACGGCGACCGGGCGGCCCTGGAGGCCAGCCTGCGCAGCTACTTCGGCGAGCTCTGGGACCAGTCGACGGACGACGACCGCACCATCATGGGTGAGCGCGAGCCCTTCATCGACCGCCAGGTGGAGGGCCTCACGGAGCGCTACCTGTCCGACTGGTTCCGCTCGTTCCTGGCCTACGACCCGGCTCCCGACTGGCAGCAGGTCGGGGTTCCGGTCCTCGCGCTCTTCGGGGCGAAGGACGTGCAGGTCGTGACCGAGCAGAACGAGCCGGCCCTGCGGGCAGCGCTGGAGGCGGGCAGCAACGGTGACGTCGAGATCGTCGTCTTCCCCGATGCCAACCACCTCTTCCAGGCCGCGCAGAGCGGCGCCGTGGAGGAGTACTCGACGCTGGCGGCGGAGTTCACGCCCGACTTCCTGCCCACGGTCGTGGCCTGGGTCACCGAGCAGGTCGGCCTGGCTGGCGGGGCGTGACGCGCCAGGACCCCACGACGGGGCCGACGGTCAGCCCGGACTTCGACTGGCACCCGGAGCCGGAGCTCATCGACGTTCGAGACGAGGACATCTCCCGCCCGGCCCTGGAGCGCCTCGGCCGCGATGCCTGGGCAGCCGGGCTCGACTACCTCTACGACCACGCCCTGGCGCGTGCGCTCGGCGCGCCGACGCGCTCTGACGACCTGCGGGCCGACTTCTTCGGGCCGCCTGGCGGGCCCGGACCCGCGCCGGCCCATCCCACGCCGATGGCGGCGCTCATCGCCGACTTCCGCGAGCGGCTCGCACCGCACCAGCTGAACAGCTGGCACCCGCGCGCCTACGGCTACTTCACGCCCGCGCCACTCTGGGCCTCCATCGTCGGCGAGCACCTCGCCCAGGTCACCAACCAGGGCGTGGATGTGTGGCACTGTGGGCCGGCGGCGACCTTCGTCGAGGAGGAGGTCATCACCTGGCTCTGCGGGCTGATCGGCTTCGACGAGGGCAGCTTCGGCCTCCTCACCTCCGGCGGCCTGATGGCCAACCTGATGGCCATGACCATCGCCCGGGATCGCCATCTGGCCGACCTTCGTGGATTGGACCGGCCGCCCCGAGGCGCCGAGCTGGACGGCTGCCGCATCTACGTCTCCGACCAGGCGCACTTCTCCTTCCAGCGCAGCCTGGCCATGCTGGGCCTGCCCGCGGAGTCGCTGGTCGTGGTCCCGTCAGATGAGCGGTTCCGGCTGCAGGCGGCGCCCGTTGCCGAGGCCGTCGCCCGCGACCGAGCAGCCGGCCTGACGCCGCTGGCCCTCGTGGCCACGGCCGGCACGACGAACACGGGCTCCGTGGATGCGGTGGAGGACCTCGCGGCGCTGGCCCGGCGGGAGGGCATGTGGTGCCACGTGGACGCCGCCTACGGCGGCGCGGTCCGGCTGTCGGCACGGGATGCCGGGCGCGTCCCCGGCCTGGGGCTGGCCGACTCGGTGACCATCGATCCGCACAAGTGGTTCTTCCAGGCCTACGACATCGGCGGCCTGCTCGTGCGTGACCGTTCGCACCTGGAGGCGACGTTCTCCTCTGCGCCCGAGTACTACCGCGGCGGCGGTGATCCGACGCGGCCCCCGGACGCGCACGGCTCGGGCGAGCTCGACTTCTACCGGCTCGGACTCGAGGGTACGCGGCGCTTCCGCGCCTTGAAGCTGTGGCTCAGCTGGCGGCACCTGGGGACGCCGGGTCTGGGGCGCCTCGTCGAGATGAATGACGACCTGGCCGCGCTGCTGGCACGCAAGGTCGCCGACAGCGTCGACTTCGAGGCCTGCCCGGTGGAGCCGGAGCTATCCGTCGTCTGCTTCCGGCACCTGCCCGGCGGCCGGGATGGCCGCGACCCGGCCGGCCGTGACGCCATCGACGTCCACCAGGATGCCTTGCAGGCGGCTCTCGAGCAGAGTGGGCGCGGCTTCCTGACCACGACCCGGCTGCGCGGACGCACCTGGCTGCGGGCCGGCATCCTCAACTACATGGCCACCGAGGCCGACCTGGACCTGCTGCTCGGCGAACTGCGCCGATCGGCCGCGTCGGGCACGGTCAGCCTGGTGGCAGGGGACCCTCCGGCTGCGGTGCCTGTGCCTGTCGCTCATCCCGGCAGTCGCCGCACACCCCGACCACGCTCAGGTGACTGAGGTCCACGCTGAAGCCGCGGGCCTCCCGCAGGTCCTTCACCAGGCAGGCGGCTTCGTCAGCCCCGATCTCCCAGGCGCCATGGCAGACGGCGCAGTACAGGTGGCCATGCTCCCGCACGGGCCGGACGTGGAACTCCTCCCGCCCGTCGAGCCCATGGGCATGACGGATGAGGCCGATGTCCTCGAGGACGTCCAGCGTGCGGTAGACCGTCGAGGGCGTGGTCTCCGGGTCCTCGGCCCGGCAGCGCTCCACCAGTTCGGCACCGGTGACGTGACCATCGGTTCTCGAGAGCACCTCGATGAGCAGGCGTCGCTGCGGCGTCCAGCGCAGTCCCCGCTCGTGAAGGCGCTCTCGGACCTGGTCCCAGCCAAGTGCGAGAGCGGGCGACGCGTGCGCGGGCATCCTCGGAAGCATAGCGGCAGGCACCACCCTCCGGCCCCGTCACGACCATCGGTCCCTGGCCCAGCCACGGCAGTGCCCCTGAGGAGCGCATCGCCGTCGGGTCAGGGACGTGGCCCGCGCGGCCGCACCTCGTAGACCGTGCCTGAGGCGACGTCGGCGGCGTAGAGGCGGCCCGCGGCATCCTCACCGAACGAGGAGAGCTGCGACCCCGTGGTCCGGGAGAGGCGAACACCACCGCTGGCGTCCAGCACGAAGAGCCGTCCACAGTAGTCGCCGGCAACGTAGAGGCCGCGCCAGGCCGCCGCGTCCGGGCCGCGGTAGACGTGGCCGCCGGTCACGGAGCAGCGCCCCGGCCCGTGTGCGTAGTCGTGCACCGGCAGCGTGCCGAACCGACAGCGCGCCCCCGTGTCCGGGTACCGGCGGCTGCCCTCGCAGCGGCTCCACCCGTAGTTGACGCCCCGGCCAGCGTTCCGGCCGGCCCCATCGGCGCGCGCCAGGTCGACCTCCTCGCGGTCGCCCTGGCCGACGTCGCCGATCCACAGGTCACCCGTGGCACGGTCGAAGGAGAAGCGCCACGGGTTGCGCAGGCCCCAGGCCCAGATCTCGTCGAGGCCGGCCCGGCCGACCAGCGGGTTGGAGGAGGGGATGGCAAATCGGCGTCCGCCCGGTCCGTCGGGGTCCAGGGGATCGATGCGCAGCAGCTTGCCGAGCAGGGAGCTCCGATCCTGTCCCGTGCCCCATGGATCGCCGGCCCCGCCCCCGTCACCGAGCCCGATGTAGAGAAGGCCGTCCGGCCCGAAGGCCAGGTGACCTCCGTTGTGGTTCGCAGCCGGCTGGTCGACGGTGAGGAGCACGCGACGCGACGCGGGGTCGGCGCGCCGGGCGTCGAGGCGCCGGTACTCCGCCACCACCGTGTCGCCATCTGCGCCCCCCTTGCCGGCGCGCGTGTAGTCCACGTAGAAGCGGCCGTTCTGCGCGTAGCGGGGGTGGAAGGCCAGGCCCAGGAGGCCGCGCTCGCTGCCGTCCGTGCTGACCAGGGTGCGCAGGTCCAGGAACGTGCCCTGCTTGCGCCACGAGCCACCCTGGAGCACGGCGCGCTTGACCAGGCCCGCCTGCTCCACGATGTAGAGGACGCGGTCATCGCCGGGCGCGTGCGTGACGAGCACGGGGCGCGAGGTCCCCGTCAGCACCGGCACCAGGTCGAGGGAGCCGCCAGCGGCGGCCGCGGTGGCCGCCAGGGCCGTGGCCGCCAGGACGGTGACCGCCAGGGTGGCGGCGGCGAGGACGAGGTGAAACCTGGGCGAGCGGAGCATGGCAGACCTCCCTTCGTCGGCACCATCGCCGGCGCCAGGCTCAGTATCGACCAGTGAGCGCCCGGGCGAAGACTCGGCCGGGTCGGGACTCCGTAGCGTCCCTCAGGAGGCCAGCCGGCCCGCCTGGCGCGCGAACCGCAGCGCCATGCTCGGGGTCAGGCGCACGCGGAACACATCCGGCCCCAGGGGATCGTCGTCGCTGACCTCCTGGTCATCCGGCTCCGCGCCAGGAGCCAGCGCGCTCTCGCCGGCGCCGGCATCGAAGACCAGGGCGAAGGCCTCCACGACGACGCGCGAGCTGTCGTTGTCCCAGCCGATCGTCAGCGTGCCGACCCGGAACTCCTCCCGGGGTGGCCCGGCGAGGAGCGCAGCGCCGACGCTGCTCGAGGAGGGGCCTGGCTCAGGCAGAGCCCCCGCCTCGATGGCGAGCAGCCCTCGTCGCTCCAGCTCGCCGCAGATGAGGAGCATCCGATGCGCCAGCGCTGCGACCTGCTGCCGCTCGAGCGCGACGCTCACGACGCGATGATCATGGAGGGCCTGCAGGTAGACGGGCTCGTCGTCGTCGGCCTCGCCCGCGATCGCGGCCACGAAGCGGTCGGGAGCATCGATGTCGATGATGCGGCGCCTCATGCGTCGTACACGCCCCGGCCTCAGCGCTGCGGGATGAGGATGGCCAAGAGCGTCGAGACGGCGCTGATGACGAAGGCCCCGCTGACGGCCGCGACCAGCGCCGCCGGTCCCAGGTCGGGCGGGAAGCCGCCGATGACGACGAGGGGCTCGCCCATCAGGTCGACCACGAAGGCGACGGCGAGCAGCAGTCCGGCGTTCAGAACGACGGAGAAGAGGCCCAGCGTCAGGAGGTTGAGCGGGATGGACACCAGTCGCGCCGCCGGCTGCACGGCCGTGTTGACGAGGCCGAAGACGACCGCCAGCACGAGCAGTGTGATGGCGATGCTCGCCGCGTCGTCGCTCCAGGCGATGTCGATGCCGGGCACGAGCAGCCCGGCCGTGAGCAGCGCCACGGCGTTGACCGCGATGCGGATGAGCGCCACGGCGGTCCCCTCAGAGCAGCGCCGCCAGCGACTCGACCACCAGGTCCGCGTCGTGGAGCGGCTTGCGGGAGTCGCTGGGGATGCCCACGCAGGTCAGCCCAGCCGACTTGGCCGCGGTCACGCCGGTCGGCGAATCCTCGAAGGCCAGGCTGCGGGCCGGGTCGATGCCCAGCTGCCGGCAGGCCAGCAGGTAGAGGTCGGGGGCCGGCTTGGGCTTCGCCTCGTCACCACAGACGAGCGTGTCGAAGCGGTCCGCGAAGGGCGTGCTCGCCAGGACCTTGGTGACCAGCGAGCGGCGCGTGTTGGAGGCGAGGGCCAGGGCGGTGACCGCCGACAGGCGCTCCACGAACTCGGCGGCCCCCGGTGTCAGCTCCACGCCCTGGTCGAAGAGCTCGCCGATGATGGCCAGGTACTCGTCGCGCAGGGCCAGGATGCCCTCGGGCGGGACCCCCAGGCGGCCCGCGAAGTACGTGGCCGTGGGCAGGTCCGCGGCCCCGAAGACGGCCATCTGGTCCTCCTCCGTGAGCTCCACGCCGTGTCGCTCGAAGAGGATCGTCTTGGCCGTGAGCCATTGCCGCTCGGTGTGCACGAGCAGGCCGTCCATGTCGACGACGACGCCGTCGAAGGGACCGGTGAGGGGCAGGGCGGGCAGGGCGCGACTGACGGACATGGGGCTCCTGGTGACGGTCCTTGTGAACGGCCCGGGCGGGGCCGCCGCCGACATCGTAGGGCAGACCGCGCTCGTGGGACGCTGCCGAGGTTCGCTCCCGGGGTTCGTCCCCGGGCGTCTGCGCTTCCGGCCGCTCCGGCTTCAGGACGCATGTCCGCCCAGGGTCCGCTGACCGGGCCTTATCGGTCCGGCGCAGGACGCACGTGCTCCTGGTGCTCCTTGGGCGCCAGATCCACGGAACCGGAGATCGCCCGACGGCGCCCCCGTCCCTCTGCCGTGCCCGGTCACGCTCGACCCGGACCCCTTGCCCGCCGGTATCACGCCCGTCAGGGCACGCGCAGGCGCCGGGAGTGCCCTGGAGTCGGCCCAAGGTGGTCCTCGCGAACATCTGTCCGGAAGGACTGGGCCTTGATCGAGCCGGATGGGCGACCGAGGGGGCAGACAGGTCCATGGGACAGACGTCCGAGCCGCGCGCGATCGACTCGGGCCGCTCGGCGCGGGCGGCGTTCACGACCGAGCGGCTCCGCCACGAGGTCACTGGTCCGCGACAGCCTTCGGACCGCCCGACCGCCAGCAGCGCATAGACTTTGGGCATGGACCCGGAGACAGCGACACTGCCGCTCGACCCTGACCTGCTCCAGGACGACCTCGTGCAGGCGGACGAGGATGCCATCGTGCCGGACGCCCTGGACAGCAGCGAGCCCTATGATGCCGGGCGCATCACGATGCGCTTCCGCGAGGGGCGTCAGGCGCTCCTGGAGCTGCCCTGGCACGAGCCGCTGGCGCGCTGGTCGAGTGAGCGACTGGCCTTCGTGGACCTGCCGGTCGGCGCCAGCCGTCACGTCGTGCGCTTCCTCGTCGTGGAGGACGGCATCCTGGCCCTCAAGGAGCTGCCCCTCGAGGCTGGCCAGCGCGAGTACGACGTCATGCACGAGCTCGAACTGCGGGGCGCGCCCACGGTGCGCGCCTGCGGGCTCGTCACGCGAAGCGGGGACCAGTCGGCCATCATCGTGACCCGCTACCTGGCTCGCTCCTTCCAGTTCCGTCGCCTCTTCCAGCGCATGCCGGAGGGGTTGCGGCGCTACCGCGACCAGCTCCTTGACGCCATGACCGGCCTGCTCGTCGAGCTCCATCGCATGGGTCTCTTCTGGGGCGACTGTTCACTCGCCAACACGCTGCTCATGCGCGATGGCCAGCGTTTGCAGGCCTACCTCGTGGACGCCGAGACGAGCGAGATCCACGAGCGCCTCTCCGACGGCCAACGCGAAGCGGACCTCGAGATCGCCATCGAGAACGTGGCCGGCGACCTCGCCGACATGGCCGTCATGAACGGCCGGTCCATCGAGGACATCGACGAGGACTTCGAAGCGGCGCTCAGCTTGCGCGACCGCTACCAGGGTCTGTGGGACGTGCTGCACACGGACGTGCGCATCGAGCGCGACAAGCGCTACCGGGTGGACCGGCGCCTGAAGGCCATCAACCAGCTCGGCTACGTGGTCGACGAGGTCCTCCTGGAGCCGGGTGACGCCCACTCCGACGAGCTTCGATTGCGCGTCTCGGTGGCCGGCCGCGACTACCACTCGCGGCGGCTGCGGCAGCTCACCGGCATCGAGGCCGGCGAGGGCCAGTCGGCCATCCTGCTCAACGACCTGACGGCCTGGGCGGGCATGGGCTGGGCAGGCTCCTGGGATTCCAAGGAGCGCAGCACCGGGCGGGTACTCACCCGCGCGGACGGCGCCCGCTGGATGCTCGGCATCTTCGAGCCCGTGGTGGCGCAGCTGGTGGCCGCGCTCGGGGAGGACATCGATCCCGTGCAGTCCTACTGCGACCTGCTCGAGGTGCGCTGGCTTCTCTCCGAGGAAGCCGGCCATGATGTGGGCAACGCCGCCACGCTGGCCGTGATGGCGGCTCGCCGCACGCCAGCTGGCTCATCGGCGCAGATGGCCGCCGTGGAGACGGCGGCCTCGCCGCGCCGGCTCGGCTGGCACCGACCGTGAGGTCCCTGCCGACCGTGAGGTCCCTGCCGACCGTGAGGTCCCTGCCGACCGTGAGGTCCCTGCCGACCGTGAAGCGCCTGCCGACCCTCGGATGGCCCCGTCCATGAGGCGCCGGGGGCGCGTGGCGCGCGTCGTTCAGCGCCTGAGCTCGTTCGCACGGCGCGGTGCCCCGGCCTCGGCCGGGGACGAGGACGGCGTGGTCCACTCGCGATACGACCAACTGCAGCCGCTCCCGGAGCACCCGCCCGACTGGCGCACCGGCCCCCCGGACTTCGTCATCATCGGTGCGCAGAAGTCGGGCACGACGTGGTGGCAGGGCCTCGTCGAAGGGCACCTGCAGGTCGTGCGCCCGGCTCGCCAGCGGCGCGAGCTCCACTACTTCGACCACTTCTGGGACCGCTGGCCCAGCGAGGCGCAATTCGAGCGCTACTGCCGCTACTTCCCGCGGCCGGCCGGCAGCCTGGTGGGCGAGAAGACGCCAGGCTACCTCTACCAGCCCTGGGTCGCGCCCATGCTGGCCCACGTCGCCCCGCAGGCCAAGCTCATCGTCCTGATGCGCGATCCCGTGGAGCGCTACGTCTCCGGCCTCGGCCTGCTGCAGCGCTCGGGGGCGCTGAAGGGCCAGGTCGGCAGCGGCGACCTGGGGGCCAGGGAGCACCGCATCGTGGAGGCCATGGATCGCGGCCGCTATGCCGCCCAGCTGGCTTGGTGGCTGCGGCACTTCCCGCGCCAGCAGGTCCTGCTCCTGCAGTACGAGCGCTGCGTGGCAGATCCGCAGCGTCAGCTCACGCGCACGTTCGAGTTCCTGGGCCTGCCCGACCAGCCGGCCTCGGTGGCCGAGATCTCACGCACCCGCAAGAAGTCCTCGGAGCACGCGTCGCTGGCGCCGGAGCTGCGCCGCCTGCTCGTCGAGTACTACGGAGACGACGTGGCGGCGCTGCGCACCCTCATGCCCGACCTCGACCTGTCCCTCTGGAAGGGGTTCGATCCCGAGGCGCTGCCGGCCGACTGACCCGCGCGCCGGACGACTGACCCGCGCGCCGGCCGACTGACCAGGGTGCCGGCCGACTGGCCGGCCCCCAGTCCGTCGGCGGCCGCTGGCTCGACCGATGCGCCGAGGCGCCTCGCCCGTCCCCGGGGAGGCGCCTCGATGATCCTTCAGTTCTCGTGCCGGCCGTTCACGGCCGGCCAGTCGGTCACACGGCGGCCGGGGTGGGCTCGACCTTCCGCGCTGCGCCGCCGGTGCGGATGTCCGCCGCGTCACGCTCCTTGTCCAGGGCCAGCGTGGACTCAGGGTCGAAGAGGTGGACCTTCTCCAGCGGGATCTTGAGGGAGAGGTCGTCTCCCGGCCGGACGCGATGCTCGCTGCCGATGAGCGCCACGATGTCGTGGTCGCCCACGCTCAGGTGGATGAGCTCCTCGTTGCCCAGGTACTCGACCACGTCGGCGTTGCCGCTCAGCGTGCCGGCCGGGCCCGCGGTGTTGACGTCGAGATGCTCGGGCCGGACTCCCACCGCGAGCTTGTCTCCCGTGAAGGTCTTGATGGAGCCCTTGTATCGCTCGGGCAGGGGGATGTCGATGCCGTCGCCGACGAGACGGATGTCACCGCCATCGCGATGCACGTCGACATCGAGGAAGTTCATGGATGGCGAGCCGATGAAGCCGGCCACGAAGCGGTTGTCCGGGTGGTCATAGAGCTCCTGCGGGGAGCCCACCTGCTGGAGGCGCGCCTCGCTCATGACGGCGATGCGCTGGCCCATCGTCATGGCCTCGACCTGGTCGTGGGTGACATACACGGTCGTGGTGCCGAGGCGCTGGTGCAGGCGGGCGATCTCCGCGCGGGTCTGCACGCGCAGCTTGGCGTCCAGGTTGGAGAGCGGTTCGTCCATGAGGAACACGGCTGGCTCACGCACGATGGCGCGGCCGAGGGCGACGCGCTGGCGCTGACCGCCGGAGAGCTCGCGCGGCTTGCGGTCGAGCAGGTTCTGGCAGGAGAGCATGGCCGCGGCCTCGTTGACGCGCCGCTCGATGTCTGCCTTGGGGGTCTTGCGCAGCTTGAGCCCGAAGGCCATGTTGTCGCGCACAGTCATGTGCGGGTAGAGCGCGTAGGACTGGAAGACCATGGCGATGTCGCGGTCCTTGGGCGCCACGTGGTTGACGACCTTGTCGCCGATGAGGAGCGTGCCCTCGGTGATCTCCTCGAGCCCCGCGATCATGCGCAGCGAGGTGGTCTTGCCGCAGCCGGAGGGACCGACGAGGACCATGAACTCGCCATCGTTGATCTTGAGGTCCAGGTCGTTGACCGCGACGACCTCACCGAACTTCTTCCAGACCCCGTCGAACGTGACCGTAGCCATGCCATGACCTCCTCCGCGACCAGGTCGCGGGTCCCTGCATCTGCTGGCCGTGCGGCCCGCTCGACGGACCCCGTACGCCTGGACGTCGGATGCCCGCATCGTAGCAAGATGGCGCTGCTCCCGGGGAGCCTGTTGCAGGCGTCCCTCGTGCCGGGGCACCTGGTGCAGGCGTCCCTCGTGCCGGGGCCCCCGGTGCAGGCGTCCCTCGTGCCGGGGCCCGGTCGTGAGCGCCTCGGTCGTGAGCGCCTCGTGGCCGGGAGGACGGTGCCGCGGCCGGCTTGACACGGGTGCGGCCAACCCGGCCTCCCTCGCTGCGCTGTGCATGTGAGGTCAGCATCGACAGAGCAGCTCGATCTGAAGGGGCGCCATGGGGCTGTGCCTGTGCGATCTTCCTCTGACATGCAAGGATCTGCCAGGAAGGGATCTCCGAGGGGTGTCCATCGGACGTCGCGAGCGACAGGTCGGCTGATAGTGACCTCACAGGTAAGAGCCGCACAAGGAACGCCCCTCGAGTCCCGCTGGCCGTGACGTCTCCGCTCGGGACTCCGGGCATTCGGCTGCTGGCGGCCGAACAGCCCTCACCTGGTGAGGACGGTCGGGCGACGGGTCACCTGCCGGGTCGAGGGACCATCTCGCCGGTCGGACTCCCTGCCCTGTACCGCCGGGACTCCGGCTCGCGCCGCTGGCTCAGCCCTCGCGGGCGTGGGCGACGAGCTCGCTGACGTAGCCGTGGGCCAGGCAGGTCACGGTGTCCGCGGCCCCGTAGTAGATGCTGATGCGGTCGCCGTCCACGAGCGCGGCGCAGGGGAAGACGACGTTGGGCACGTCGCCCACCTGCTCGTACGACACCTGGGGGCTGAGCAGGTGATCGCGACCTCGGGCGATGACCTTCCACGGTTCGTCGAGGTCCAGCAGCGCCACGCCCATCGAGTAGACGAAGCCGTTGCAGGACGTCAGCACGCCGTGGTAGACGAGCAGCCAGCCCTCCGGCGTCTCGATGGGCGTGGGGCCTGCGCCGATCTTGGTCGACTGCCAGGTCCAGGGCACGGGCGCCATGACGTGCCGATGCCGCCCCCAGTGCACGAGGTCCGGGCTCTCCGAGTAGTAGATGTCGCCGAAGGGCGTATGGCCGTCGTCGCTCGGCCGGCTGAGCATGGCGTAGCCGTCACCGATGCGCCGTGGGAAGAGCACGCCGTTCCGGTTGAACGGCAGGAAGGCGTTGTCGAGCTGCGTGAAGGACCGGAAGTCGTGCGTCCAAGCCAGGCCGATGGTCGGCCCGTGGCCGTTGTAGCTGTTGCACCAGCTGACCCAGTAGCGGTCCTCCAGCCAGGTCACGCGGGGGTCGTACGCGTGCACGAAGCGCTCCTGGATCTCTGACACACGCGCGTCCGCCGCGGCGAAGGCGATGGGCTGCTCATCGATGCGCCAGCCGACGCCGTCCTCGCTGAAGCCAGCGTGGAGGTTCATCGTGCGCGTGCGGTCATCGACCCTGAAGACACCCGCGTAGGCGCCCTCGAAGGGCACCACGGCCGAGTTGAAGATGCTGTTGGACCGCGGCAGCAGGTCACGCGGGATGATCGGGTTGAGCGAGGAGCGCCACAGCGGACCGCGCTCGCCTGCCGGGCGATCCTGCCAGGGCATGGATGGCGGCGTGCGCGGCCCCTCGATCGGCGGGTTCATGGCTCGTGGGTCCCTCCTGCGGTCTGCTCGCGCCGACGCCCGTCGCGAGCGGACGTGGGAGCGCTCTCGCGCATTGTTGCACGTCAGGGCTGGCGTTTCCACCCTGCGCACGCTTGACATGCCGTGCACAATGGGAGCGCTCCCATCCAGGAGCGACGCAGGGAGGCGTCGCTGGGAGCGCCGTCCGGCGTCCCAGAGGCGCCGCGCGGCAGCCAGGGAGGGCGCCCGCCGGCGACGAGGCCGGCAGGCAGGAGGAGGCTGATCCGGCATGGTGGGGACCCTGGACGATGTGGCGGCCGCGAGCGGCGTGTCCCGCTCCACGGTCTCACGCGTCATCAACGGTGGCTCCGTCTCCGAGGCAACGCGTCGCAAGGTGCAGGCGGCCATGGAAGCCACCGGCTACCGGCCCAACCTGGCAGCCCGCACGCTGGCCTCCGGTCGCTCCGGTGTGGTGGGCGTCGTCATCCACGTGCCGCCTGACCTGCTCTTCCAGGACGTCTTCTTCTCGGGCCTCTTCCACGGCATCTCGGAGGCGCTCGCCCAGCGCGGCGCCGGCATGATGCTCTGGCTGGCCAACCTCTCCAAGGAGCAGACGCTCGAGCGCATCCTGGGCATGCGCCTCTTCGACGGCCTCATCGTCACGGCCGACATGCTCGACGACCCGCTCGTCGACGGCCTCGTGCGCTCCAGCCTGCCCACGGTTCTCGTCGGCCACCGCCACCGTGACCGCACGGCCAGCTACGTGGACATCGACAACGAGCGCGCCGCGGAACAGGTCACCGACCACCTGGTCTCGCTGGGCCGGCGGCGCGTGGGCCACATCACCGGTCGGCGGGGTGGTGTCTCCGCGGAGGAGCGCCTGACCGGCTACCGCCGCGCCATGAACCGTGCCGGCCTGCCGACCGACGACTTGGTGGTCGAGGGCGACTACCTGCCCCGGTCGGGCGAGCAGGGCGCCGAGCGTCTGCTGGAGGCCGGGGCCGACGCCATCTTCTGCGCCAGCGACGCCATGGCCCTTGGAGCGCTGCGGACGCTGGAGCGGCTCGGCCGGCGCGTCCCGGATGACGTCGCCGTGGCCGGCTTCGACGACCTGCCCCAGGCCGCGGACGCCTCTCCGCCGCTGACCTCCATGCGCCAGGACACCGGGCGCCTTGGCATCGAGGCCACGCACGCCCTGTTCCGACTGCTCAATGACACCGACTCCGCGCCACAGCGCGTGATCCTGCCCACGGAGCTGGTCATCCGCCAGTCGACCGTCGGCGCCCTGGGTCGTCGATGAGACCCCAGGCTCCCACCAGTCATCCACCAAGAAGGAGGGCCGCCGCCGGAGACACGCGCGAGGACGTTCGACCACCCGACCAGGGATGGACACCAGGAGGAGAGATCAGGACATGAAGAACCGCACCCGGATCGTGGGCCTCATGGCCGGCCTCGTGCTGGCAGGCACGGCGATCGTGCCGACGGCGGCGCAGGTCGAGGAGTTCCCCCGCGACGAGACGCTCTACACCAGCGGCACCCAGTGGGGTCCGCCCGGCAGCTGGAACCCGATCCAGGACTGGGGTTATGCCATGGGCACCCTCGGCCTGGTCTACGAGCCGCTCTTCAACTACGACCCCCTGACCAACGAGTACATGCCGTGGCTGGCCGAGTCCGGTGAGTGGACCAGCGACACCGAGTACACCATCAAGCTCCGCGAGGGCATCACCTGGGCCGACGGCGAGCCCCTCACCGCCAACGACGTCGTCTACACGCTCGAGCTGGGCAAGCTTCCCTCGGTGCCCTACAGCACGATCTGGAACTTCCTCGACACGGTCGAGGCCGTGGATGACCTGACCGTCAAGGTCACCTTCGCCTCCCCCCAGCACCAGCAGTGGGCCAACTTCCTCTACAACCGCGCCATCCTGCCGCAGCACCTCTGGGGTGAGCGGTCCGAGGAAGAGGTCATGGGCGCCAACGAGAACCCGGTCGGCTCGGGCCCGTACCAGTACCTCTCACACGATCCGGGCCGCATGGTCTGGGAGAAGCGTGACGGCTGGTGGGGCACCGAGGCCCTCGGTCTCGACCCCAAGCCGAAGTACATCGTTGACATCGTCAACGGCAGCAACAACGTGGCCCTGGGCCTGGTCCTGCAGGGCGGCCTGGACATGTCCAACAACTTCCTGCCCGGCGTGGCGACCCTCGTCGAGGGCGGCTACGGCGTCAAGACGTACTACGACGGCCCGCCCTACATGATGTCCGCCAACACCGCCTGGCTGGCCACGAACAACACCAAGCCGCCGCTGGATGACCCGGCCTTCCGCAAGGCCCTGGCCACGTCCATCGACGTGGACACCATCGTCAACGTGGTCTACACGGGCATCGTCGCGGCTGCCGACTCGACCGGTCTGCTGCCCCCCTGGGAGCAGTACGTCGACCAGGCCGTCGTGGATGAGCTGGGCTTCAGCTACGACCCGGAGGCTGCCAAGGCCATGCTGGACGAGGCCGGCTACGTCGATGCCGACGGCGACGGCTGGCGCGACAACAAGGACGGCTCGTCCATCGCGCTCGAGATCATCGTGCCCAACGGTTGGACCGACTGGATGGAGTCCATCAAGGTCATCTCCGAGTCCGCCAAGGCCGTGGGCATCAACGTCGAGCCGGCCTTCCCCGATTACGGCGCCCGCACGGATGCCATCCAGCAGGGCACCTTCGACCTGGCCATCGTCAACGACCAGCAGCTCAGCAACACGCCCTGGACGTACTACAACTGGATCTTCCGCCAGCCCATCCAGGACGTCATGAACTCCGGCAACTTCGGCCGCTACGAGAACGCCGAGGCCTGGGATCTCGTCCAGCAGCTCGACCAGACCCCTGTCGAGGACGTCGAGGGCATGAAGGCCATCACCTCCAAGCTCCAGACCATCCAGCTGACCGACGTGCCCCTCATCCCGCTCTGGTTCAACGGCATGTGGTCACAGGTGAGCGACGCGGTCTGGACCAACTGGCCCTCCGATGCCGGCAACCACTTCCTGCCGAGCACCTGGCGTGGCTACTGGCAGATGGGCGGCATCCGCATGCTCGACGCGCTCGAGCATCCTGAGCCGGCCGCCTGACCGGACCATCCAGCGAGAGGGTCTCGCCCGGCCTGAGCCGGGCGAGACCCTCTCGCCTCACCCCAGCCTGACGGAGCCATCGTGCGCAGGTACTTCGCGCGCAAGCTGCTCTTCTACGCGCTGACCTTCTGGGTCGCGGTGACCATCGACTGGCTCATCCCGCGCTTCGCGCCGGGTGACCCCGTGCGCAGCATGGTGGCGCGCATGGCGGCCCAGCCGGAGGCGGCCGAGGCCATGACGGGTTACTTCAACCGCGCCTTCGGGCTGGACCTGCCCATCTGGCAGCAGTACCTCAACTTCTGGTCCTCGCTCGTGCAGGGCGACCTCGGCGTCAGCATCTGGCTCTTCCCGCAACCGGTGCGGCAGGTCATCATGGCCGCCCTGCCCTACACGCTGGCGCTGCTCATCCCGGCGATCCTGCTGGCCTTCTGGGCGGGCAACAAGTTCGGCGCCTATGCAGCGCGCAAGAAGTGGCTGGACGGCGCCGTGCTGCCCGTCGGCTACATCCTCACCGCCACGCCGTACATGTGGCTGGCCATCCTGCTGGCCTGGCTGCTGGGGACGGTCTTCCACCTCTTCCCCATCGCCGGCGCCTACGGCTTCAATCTCAGCCCGGCCCTCTCGTGGCGCTTCGCGGAGAGCCTGCTGTGGCACTGGTTCCTGCCCTTCCTGTCCCTGTTCCTGGTGGGCTTCGGCGGCTGGGCCATCGGCATGCGCAACCTCATCATCTACGAGCTCGACGCTGACTACAGCCGCTACCTGCAGTCGCTCGGCGCGCCGTCGCGGCTGGTGCGCAAGTACGCCTACCGCAACGCGCTGCTGCCGCAGCTGACCGGCCTGGCCCTCTCGCTGGGCGTCATCGTCGCCGGCGCGCTCGTCACGGAGGTCGTCTTCTCCTATCCGGGCCTGGGCTGGTACTCGTACCAGGCCATCATCAACCAGGACTACTTCCTGCTCCAGGGCATCTTCCTGTTCGTGATCATCGGCGTCCTGGCGGCCAACTTCCTCATCGACATCGTCTATGTCATGGTCGACCCGCGGGTCCGCCTGGGCATGGAGGCGAGCTGACGTGAGCCGCGCCCCGACTGCCGTCGACCCCACCGGCGTCCCCGCTCCGGCCGCCCCGCGCAAGGTCGGACGGATCCGCGAGTTCCTCTACTTCGCCGTCCGCGATCGCAAGATCTTCGTCAGCCTGGCCATCATCGCCACCCTCCTTGTGGTGGCCTTCGTGGGACCCATGCTGCGCAGCTACGGGCCCAACGACTACGTGGGCCCGCCGGCCCAGGCGCCGTCTTCGCAGTACTGGTTCGGGACCACCACCTTCGGCCAGGACGTCTTCGTGCAGTTCGTGCACGGCGTGGGTGCCACCTTCTTCGTGGGCCTCCTGGGCGGCGGGCTGGCAGCCCTGGTGGGCATGACCGTGGGCTTCGTGGCGGGCTACCGCGGGGGCATCGTGGACGAGGTCCTCAACATGCTCACCAACGTCATCCTCGTCATCCCCACGCTCATGGTGCTCATCGTGATCGTGGCCTACGTGGACGCCCGCGGGCTCCTCATCGAGGCGGTCTTCATCGGCCTCACCAGCTGGCCCTGGGCGGCGCGGGCCATCCGTGCCCAGACGCTCTCGCTTCGCACTCGCGAGTTCGTGGACCTGGGGCGGCTCTCCGGGATGTCCACGCGCCAGATCATCGTGGGCGAGATCGCGCCCAACATGAGCTCCTACCTGATGCTCACCTTCATCCTGCTCTTCGGCGGCGCCGTGCTCATCGCGGCCACCCTGGACTTCATCGGCCTGGGACCCACCGACGGCATGTCGCTGGGGCTGATGATGAACAACGCCGTCCTCTGGTCGGCGCTCCAGCTGGGCATGTGGTGGTGGTTCATCCCGCCCGGCATCGGCATCGTGGCCATCGTCGGCTCGCTCTACGTGCTCAACGTGGGCCTTGACCAGGTCTTCAACCCGCGGCTGCGGAAGCTGTAGCGCCATGACGCTGAAGGTCAGGGACCTGCGGGTCTACTACACCACCCTCGCCGGGGACGTCCACGCCCTCGACGGCGTCAGCTTCGACATCGCCGATGGCGAGATCATGGGCCTCGCCGGCGAGTCGGGCTGTGGCAAGACGACGCTGGGCAACAGCCTCATCCGCCTCGACGGCCGCATGCGCCACGTGGGCGGGACGGTGGAGCTGGACGGCGCGGAGCTGCCCATCGCGGACAGCGCCGCCATGGACCGCCACCGCTTCCACGCCATCTCCGTGGTGCCCCAGTACGCCATGAGCGCGCTCAACCCCACCCGCAAGATCGGCCGCATGGCGGCCGAAGTCATCGAATTGCGGGGCATCCGCTACGCCACCGTCAAGGACCAGTTCGAGCGGCGCCTGGCCATGGTCGGCCTGCCCGAGCGGGTCCTGGACCTCTATCCGATGGAGCTCTCCGGCGGCATGAAGCAGCGGGTGGTGATGATCCTCTCCACGCTGCTCGACCCCTCGCTGCTCATCGCCGATGAGATCACCTCCGCCCTGGACGTCTCCACCCAGAAGGCCGTGGCGGAGGCGCTCGTGGGCCTGCGCGACAACCACTTCGTGACCTCCATGATCGTCATCACCCACGACCTCTCCATCCTCCACGAGGTGGCGGACACCATCCTCGTCATGTACGCCGGCCACCTGGCCGAGAAGGCGCCCGCCGAGGTCATCATCGATGGCCCGCGGCACCCCTACACGAAGCTGCTCATCTCCTCTCTGCCGGAGGTGGGCGTGCGCTTCGCCGAGCGGCGCCTGGCGGGCATCCCGGGTCGGCCGCCGTCGCTGCTGGAGCCGCCCGTGGGCTGCCGGTTCCGGGCTCGCTGCCCGCTGGCCGACGAGCAGTGCCTGGAGCTGCCACCGCTCGTGGAGGTCGCGCCGGACCACCAGGTCGCCTGCTGGAAGGTGCGCTGATGGCCACCCTGCAGCTCCAGGGCGTCAACAAGATCTATCGCGTGGGCACCTTCGGCGGCCAGACGCTGCACGCTGTCAAGGACGTCTCCTTCGAGGCGCAGCCGGGCGAGATCATCTCGCTCATCGGGGAGAGCGGCAGCGGCAAGTCGACCATCGGCAAGATGATCCTGCGGCTGGCTTCCGTCAGCAGCGGCAGCATCCTCTACGACGGCCAGGACGTGGCCATGCTCAAGGCGAAGGAGCTGAAGCCCTACCGGCGCAAGGTGCAGGGCGTCTTCCAGGATCCCTTCAGCTCCTTCAACCCCGTCTTCAAAGCCGACCGCGTCTTCGGCCTGATCCGCGACGCCTACTTCCCAGAGGCGAAGGGAGCCGACTGGGATGCGCGCGTGCACAAGGCGCTGCACGATGTGAGCCTGGACCCGGAGGGCGTCCTGGGCAAGTACCCGCACCAACTCTCCGGCGGACAGCTGCAGCGCATGCTGGTGGCCCGCGCGCTGCTGCTGGACATCGAGTTCCTGGTGGCGGACGAGATCATCAGCATGTTGGACGCCTCCACCCGCGTCGACGTCCTCAACCTGCTCGGCGACCTCAAGGGCCACGGCCTGGGGGTGCTCTTCGTGACCCACGACCTCTCACTGGGCAACTACATCAGTGACCAGGCCATCATCCTGCGCAAGGGCCGCGTCGTGGAGCGCGGACCCACGGCTGCCGTCTTCGACGACCCCAGGCACCCCTACACGCGCATGCTCCTGGCGTCCGTGCCTGCCCTGCACGGGGGACGTGACGTGGGCGACCTTGGGCGCATGGACGTGGCCCGCGACCGATCCGCCTGCCTCTATCACGCGCAGGTTCCCGATGGCGACGCCTCGGCTCCCGCGAGCGCGGGGAATCCCACCATGGTGGAGGTCTCAGCCGGCCATCATGTGACCTGCGCCACGGTCGACGAGGCCGGTGGCTGTGTCCAGGGCGGCGGCCGGCCGGCCGGGGGCTGATGGGGCCACGCGGGACACCACGAGCCAGGGCGGTACGAGACACGAGAAGGAGCGCACCAGGCATGGCGATGACGGAGACATCCTTCCCCGGGGGCTTCCTGTGGGGGGCATCCACGAGCGCCTACCAGATCGAGGGCGCGGTGCGCGAGGACGGCCGTTCGCCGAGCATCTGGGACAGCCTCTGCCGCGTGCCGGGTGCCATCCGCGGGGGCGACACGGGCGACATCGCCGACGACCATTACCACCGCTATCGCGAGGACGTGGCGCTCATGGCCTCGCTGGGACTCACGGCCTACCGCTTCAGCGTGGCCTGGCCGCGCGTCATGCCGGCCGGTCGCGGCGCTGTCAACCAGGCCGGACTCGACTTCTACCGCCGCCTCGTCGATGAGCTCCTGGGTGCCGGTATCGAGCCTGCCCTGACCCTCTACCACTGGGACCTGCCGCTGGTCCTGCAGGACGCCGGCGGCTGGCCCTCGCGCGACTCGGCGCACTGGTTCGCCGACTACGCGGCCGTCGTCTACGAAGCCCTCCACGACCGGGTGCGGCTGTGGACCACGCTCAACGAGCCATGGTGCACCGCGTTGCTGGGGTACGCGGACGGCGTGCATGCGCCCGGCATCCGGGACCCGCGCCAGGCGACGCGGTCCATCCACCACCTGCTCCTGGGGCACGGACTGGCCGTGCAGGCCATGCGCGCCATCGACCCGTCCCGGGACATCGGCATCGTCCTCAACCTGACGCCCGTCCGGGCTGCAGAGGAGGCGCCGGATGCGACCCTCCTGGACGGCGTGAGACGCGTGGACGGCCTGCGCAACCGCGCCTGGACGGAACCGCTCCTGCGGGGCCGCTACCCGGACGACGTGGTCGCGGACCTGGAGGCCTTCGGCGGGCTGCCGGTGCAGGCCGGAGACCTGGATGTCATCAGCGCACCGCTCGACTTCCTGGGCATCAACTACTACGCGGACGACCTCCTGGTCCGTGCGCCCGGCGCCACGATCTCGCACACCCCGGGCCTCCAGGACGTGGGCGGCCGACCGCCCGGTCCGGACGCCACGGACATGGGCTGGCCGCTGACGCCGGACGGGCTGCGTGACCTGCTGGTCACGCTCACGGCCAGCTACCCAGACGTGCCGCCCCTCTACATCACCGAGAACGGCGTGGCCTACGACGATCCGCTGGTCGATGGCGCCATCCACGACGAGCGCCGCATCGCCTACCTGGACGTGCACCTGCGTGCCGTGCACGCGGCCATCGCGGCCGGCGTGGACGTGCGCGGCTACTTCCAGTGGTCGCTGCTGGACAACTTCGAGTGGTCGCACGGATACGCGATGCGCTTCGGTCTCATCCACGTGGACTACGCCACGCAGGTGCGCACCCCGCGCGACAGTGCCTGGTGGTACCGCGATGTGATCGCCCGCAACGGGCTGGGCGAGCGGACGTAGGTCGCGCTGCGGGGAGAGGAGGTTCGCGTGCGCTACGGCCACTTCGACGACACGGCCCGGGAGTACGTCATCACCCGGCCGGACACGCCGCTGCCCTGGATCAACTACCTGGGCAGCGAGGCGTACTTCGCGCTCCTCTCCAACACCGCGGGGGGCTACTCGTTCGTGCGCGACGCGCGGCTGCGGCGCCTCATCCGCTACCGCTACAACAACGCCCCCCTCGACGTGGGCGGCCGCTTCCTGTACCTGCGCGACGACGTCAGCGGGGACGCCTGGAACCCTGGCTGGCAGCCCATGCAGCGCGACCTGGACGCGTACGCCTGCCGCCACGGGCTCGGCTACTCGGTCATCACTGGCCAGCGCGGCGGCGTCCGCGTCGAGACCACCTACCTGGTGCCGCTCGGTCAGACCGTCGAGGTGTGGCGCGTGCGCGTCATCAACGAGCGGTCGGAGGCGGCCCGTCTCTCGCTCTTCGGGGCGGTCGAGTTCTGCCTCTGGGACGCCCAGGACGACGCCACGAACTTCCAGCGCAACCTCTCCACGGGCGAGGTGCTCGTCGAGGACGAGGTCGTCTACCACCTGACCGAGTACCGCGAGCGCCGCGACCACTTCGCCTGGTTCGCCAGCTCCCTGCCGGTCCAGGGCTTCGAGACGTCGCGCGAGCGGTTCCTGGGCGCGTACCGCGGCTGGGATCGGCCGGTAGCCGTGGAGCGCGGCCAGATGAGCGGCTCGATCGCGCACGGCTGGCAGCCCATCGGCGCGCTGCAGGTCGCCCTGGTCCTGGGCCCCGGGGAGTCTCGGGACGTGACGTTCGTGCTTGGCTACACCGAGAACCCGCCAGGGCGCAAGTTCGACCCGCCCGGGTCCGGGCACCCGGACACGAGCCGCGCCCTGGCTGTCATGGCCGCCTACCAGCAGGCTGGCCAGGTGGAGCGCGACCTGGGCGCGCTGCGCGAGGCCTGGGACGACCGACTGTCCGGATTCACAGGTCGCCACTGGCGACGTCCACGTGGACCGCATGGTCAACACCTGGAATCCCTACCAGTGCATGGTGACGTTCAACCTCTCGCGCTCCGCGTCGATGTTCGAGTCGGGCATCGGGCGGGGCATGGGCTTCCGTGATTCCAACCAGGATCTCCTGGGTTTCGTGCACCTCGTGCCCGAGCGTGCCCGGGAGCGCATCCTGGACATCGCCGCCACCCAGCTGCCCGACGGCGGGGCCTACCACCAGTACCAGCCCCTGACCAAGCGCGGCAACAACGACATCGGCTCAGGCTTCAACGACGATCCGTTGTGGCTCATCCTCGGCGCTGCGGCCTACCTCAAGGAGACCGGCGACCGCGCCATCCTCGACGAGCCTGTGCCCTGGGACAACGCCGAGGGCTCGGAGACACCGCTTCACGACCACCTGAGGCGCTGCATCTCGTTCACCCTGGAGCGCCTGGGGCCGCACGGCCTGCCGCTCATCGGCCGGGCCGACTGGAACGACTGCCTCAACCTCAACGTCTTCTCCGAGCGACCCGGGGACTCCTTCCAGACCGCGCCCAACCGCCCGGGCGGGGTCGCTGAGTCGGTGTTCATCGCGGCGCTCTTCGTCCTGGCAGCGCGCGAGGCGGCCGCCCTGGCACGCCTTCGAGGTGACTCGGCGGAGGTCGACCGCTGCGAGGCGGCGGCCCACGCGATGACGGCCGCCATCGAGGCGCACGGCTGGGACGGCGCCTGGTACCGGCGCGCCTACGACCACGCCGGCCGACCCGTCGGCTCCTCGCTCAACGACGAGGGCCAGATCTTCATCGAGCCGCAGGGGCTCATGGCCATGGCCGGCGTTGGCCTGGAGGACGGCCGCACGCGGACAGCCCTGGCCTCCGTGCGTGAGCGCCTGGCGACCGAGCACGGCATCGTCGTCCAGCAGCCGGCCTACGCGACCTACCACCTGGAGCTCGGCGAGATCTCCTCGTACCCGCCCGGCTACAAGGAGAACGCCGGCGTCTTCTGCCACACCAACCCCTGGATCATGATCGGCGAGGCCATCACTGGCGATGCCGAGCGTGCGCTCGACTACTACCTGCGCATCAACCCCTCGGCCCGCGAGGCCATCTCCGATGTGCACCGCTGCGAGCCATACGTCTACGCCCAGATGATCGCCGGCCGGGACGCGCCGACGCACGGCGAGGCCAAGAACTCGTGGCTGACCGGGACGGCCGCCTGGAACATGGTCGCCATCAGCCAGTGGATCCTGGGCATCCGCCCCGAGCACCACGGCCTTCGGGTGGAGCCTGTCATCCCCGGCTCCTGGGCGGGCTTCAGTGCGACCCGCCGCTTCCGCGGCACGACCTACCTGAGATCGAGGTCCGACGGCGCGATGGTGGAGGCACCGACGGCGGTACCGGCGGGGTGGCGGTCGCGCCCGGGGCCGTGGAGGTCAGCATCGACGGCCGTCCCATCGAGGGCACGGTCATCCCGCTGCCTGAAGCGGGCACGCCACTCGTCAGGGTAGCCGTGACACTGAGCTGAGGGGTCGGTGGCGGCCGCGATCACCTCACGCGACAGGGGCCGGCCACTCCACTCACGTCCGACCGTCGATCTCGCCTACCGTGACCGCGGTGAAGAACCGGCTGCGCGCGGTGAGCCGCCGCGGCTCGCTGACCACCTCGAACTCGGCCTGCAGCGGCAGGTCCGTCGAAGAGGTTCCGACCAAGACGCGATGCCGGCCCGGCTCGACGATGAGTTCGCCGTCCACGCCGGTGAAGGCGAGCTGCTCCGCGGCCAGGGAGAAGCTGACGGCGCGACCCTGACCTGGCGCGAGGTGGACGCGGACGAAGCCCTTCAGCTCCTTCACGGGCCGGGTGACACTGGCGTGGAGGTCACGCACGTAGAGCTGCACGACCTCGTCGGCGGCTCGGCCGCCTACGTTCGCAAGATCGACGCTGATGGCGATCTCGCCGTCCGTGGCCATCGTCGGTGCGCTCATCCGGAGGCGCTGCAGCTCGAAGCGGGAGTAGGAGAGGCCGTGACCGAAGGGCCAGAGCGGCAGGTGCGACCCGTCCACGTAGTCCTGGTGCCACATCGACCGGCCGCCGGAGGGCTTGTGGGCATAGTAGAGCGGCACCTGACCCACGTGGCGCGGCACGGACACCGGCAGCTTGCCGCCTGGGCTCACGTCACCGAAGAGCACCTCGGCGATGGCCTGCGGTCCAGCCTCGCCAGGCACCCAGGCGTGGACGACGGCCGCGGCCAGGTCGGCCTCGCGAGGGATGGCCAGTGGGCGGCCCGAGACGAGCACGATGACGACCGGCGTGCCGGTGGCTGCCACCGCTGCCACCACCTCAGCCTGACGCCCCGGGAGGCCGAGCTCGCAGCGGTCGCGCGTCTCGCCGCACGTGCACTGGGTCGTCAATCCGGATCGTTCGCCCATCACGAGGATGGCCACGTCAGCACCGCGGGCAGCCGCCACCGCTGCCTCCGTGTCAGCGTCCTCGCCGCCCAGCACACCACAGCCAGCCGCGTAGCGGACCTCGGTCGCTGATCCGACCCGTCCCCGGATGGCGTCGAGCACCGTCGACCAGGCAGCCAGCTCGTCTGCCAGCTGGAGGTCCAGCGGCACGGAGGATCCGGCGACCCCTTCGCGCCCGCGGTTCTCGAGGAGCGTCTCGATGTGCACGATGTGCCCGTAGTCGCCCACCAGGTTGCGGGCGTCGTGGGCGTTCGGCCCGATGACCGCGACGCGCGCCAGGTCGGCAGGCAGCGGAAGCGTGCCATCGTTCTGCAGCAGCACGATGGATCGTCGTGCTGTCTCGAGGGCGACGGCCATCTCGCGCTCCGACAGGTCCCCTGATCCCGTCTCGCCAGCGTAGGGGCGCTCGAAGAGGCCCAGCCGCAGCTTCATACGCAGGATGCGCTCGACGGAGAGATCGATCAGCGCCATGTCCACGCGACCCTCCGACAGGGCCTGCCGAAGCGGACCCCCGTAGGCGTTCGTGGCTGGCAGCTCCATGTCGAGGCCGGCGACCAGGCTCATGACCGCGGCGTCCGAGAGGTCGGCGACCATCTCATGGAGGGTAAGCACGTGCTCGATGCCCAGGTAGTCAGCCACGACGATGCCCTCGAACCCCCAACGTTCGCGAAGGGTCGTCGTCAACAGGTCGCGGGAAGCAGCGCAGGGCACACCATCCAACTCGTCGTAGGCATGCATGACCGAGCCGATGCCGGCCTCGCGCACGGTGGCCTCGAAGGGGAAGAGGAAGGCGTCGTGAAGCTCCCGCTGGCCGATGTGCGCCGGCGCCGTGTTGAGGCCTCCCTCCGGAACGCCGTGACCGACCATGTGCTTGGCCGTGGCGATGACCGGCCGGCCGCCGTGCTCCGTCGCCTGGATGCCGCGCACGTACGCGCAGCCCAGCGCCGCCGCCAGGTACGGGTCTTCGCCGTAGGTCTCCTCCAGCCGCCCCCAGCGTGGGTCCCGGGTGATGTCAAGGACCGGTGCCAGGGCCTGGCTCGCCCCCATCGAGCGCAGGCGCTCCGCGATGATCCGGGCCACCCTCTCGACGAGATCGACATCCCAGCTGGCGGCCTGGCCGATGGACTGGGGAAAGCAGGTCGCGCCGGCGGCCATCACGCCGTGCAGGCTCTCCTCGTGGAGGATGGCCGGGATGCCCAGGCGTGTCTCCTCGACCAGGAAGCGCTGGATCTGGTTGCCGAAGCTCGCGACCTGCTCGGGTGGCAGGTTGGTGGCGCCCGCCACGCGCGTCACCTGCCCGATCCCCCGGGCCAGCCGCTCGCGCGCCCGCTCGAGGTCGAGGCCGTGGCCGTCGAAGACCTCGAACGACCACAGCGCGCCGAGCTGGGCGAGCTTTTCGTCGATGGTCATGCGGGCGAGGAGATCCCTGCCCGTTCCTCGGCGCTCAGTGAGAGGTCGCGGTATCGCGGTGTGTCGTCCGTGGTCATGGTCTCCTCCCCCGATGTCGTCGTCATCCCTTGACCGCCCCGGCCGTGAGCCCGCCCACGATCTGGCGCTCGGCGATGACATAGAAGATCAGTGCTGGGATCAGTGACAGCGTGGTGAAGGCCAGCACGAGCGCAGTGTCCGCGGTGTAGCGATCGGAGAAGTTCATCACCCCGAGCGGCAGGGTCCACTGGTTCGCGGTCCGCAAGACCAGCAGCGGCAGCAGGAACGCGTTCCAGCTGCCGACGATGGCGAGGACGGCCACTGTGGCCAGTGCCGGGCGCGAGAGGGGCAGCGCGACCCGCCAGAAGAAGCCGAACGTGCTGCAGCCATCGATGCGGGCAGCATCCTCCAGCTCGAAGGGGATGGCCCGGAAGAAGGGGCGCAGGATGATGACCGTGATGGGCAGGGCGAAGGCCGCCTGTGGTAAGGCCACGCCCCACCACGAGTTGAGCAGCGTGAGCTGCCGGATGAGGATGAACAGCGGCAGGATGGCCACGGCGGCGGGGAAGAGCAGCCCGAGCACGAACAGCGTGTAGATGGCTTCCCGTCCGGGGAACTTGATGCGCGCGAAGGCGAAGGCCGCCAGGGCTGACAGGGCCACTGCCGTGAAGGTGGCGATGGCTGCGATGGCCACGCTGTTGAAGAGCTCGGTCCAGAACGCTTCCGACTGCAGGACGGTGATGTAGTTCCGCGGCCACCAGTCCGTGGGCAGGTCGAAGGGCCGGTTCAGCAGCTCGCCGGTCGTGCGCAAGCCACCCAGGGCGGCGTACGCCAGCGGCGTGATGATGGCCAGGGCCACGCTGAACATGACCACCACGCGGAACGAGGCGAACAGGTAGCGACGCGCTCGCTGCGCGGCGCTCGGGGTCGGCGAGGTGGAGGCGGTGCTAGCCATGGCTCACTCCGCCACCGTGAGGGCGCCTTCGATGTCTCGCGACATGACGTAGCGCTGGTAGAGCAGCGCGAGGATGAGGGCGATGATGAAGATGATCACCGCCACGGCGCTGCCATACCCGAGCTCCTGGCGGCGGAAGCCCCAGTCGTACATGTAGATGGCCATGGTGTTGGAGGCGTTGACCGGGCCACCCTTCGTGGTCGCCCAGACCAGGTCGAAGAGCTGCAGCGCCCCGATGATGGAGAGGAAGACCGAGACGCGGATCGTCGGCCCCAGGAGCGGCAACGTGATGTGGCGGATGGTCTGGTTCCGGCTGGCACCGTCGACCAGGGCGGCCTCCTCGACCTCGCGCGGGATGTTCTGCAGCCCGGCCAGCATGATGATCATGTGGAAGCCGAAGTACTTCCACGAGATGATCACGAACAGCGTGTACATCACGACGTCGGGGTCCGCCAGCCAGAGCTGGACCATGAACCCGAGCCCCATCGACTCGAGGACCTGATCGACCATCCCGTTCGGCACGAGCATCAGCTGGAAGACGATGCCCGCGATGATCTCGGCGATGACGTAGGGCGCGAAGAAGAGCAGCCTCAGTACGGCACGGCCGGGGAAGTCGCGGTTGAGCAGGAGGGCGAGGCCGAGGGCGAAGGGGATCTGGATGACCAGCGAGAGGAGGACGATGAGGGCGTTATGCGAGACGGCTCCATGGAAGACCGGGTCCGCAAGCGCCTTCTGGTAGTTGGCGAGCCCGACGAAGTCGCTCAGCGGCTTGAGCCCGTTCCAGTCGAACAGGCTGTAGAAGCCGGCCTGTGCGATGGGCAGCAGCACGAACAGGAGGTAGAGCCCGAGCGCGGGCAGCACGAACAGGCCGATGGCGCCCCAGCGCTTCCACCGGCTGGTGGTGGGCCTGGCCAGCTTGACGTTCGCGCCGATCACCGGTGGACCTCCCGATGTGCGACGGGCCGGCCTTCCCGGCCGGCCCGTTCGCAGCGATGGATCGAGTCGCTCAGCTCTTCGCAGCCTCGGTGATCGCGGCCGCGACGTCCTCCGCGGACATCGTGCCGGCGAAGAGGCCCTGGATGGAGTCGTTGATGACCGCACCCAGCGCAGGCGTCGTGGCCTGGTCAAGGTACAGCTGTGCGAAGGTGGCCTCGCTCCGCTTCTGCAGCAGGGTCTGCAGGAGTGGGTCGGTGACGGCATCCGTGGCCGCCTCCGTCGTCGGGAGGATGCCGGTGTTCAGCGCCGCGAAGCGCTCGGAGACCGCCTCGCTGTTGAGGTACTTCAGGAAGTCGACAGCCTCAGGTGGGGCGTCCTTGCCGATGGAGTAGCCGTCACCGCCGCCGAAGACGTCGGTCGGCAGGCCCGCTCCACCTTCGACTGCCGGGAAGGGGAACCAGCCGAGCGCATCGCCGATGCCCTCGCCCGACTCGCTGTTGGCCACCTGCGCGCCAGGTGCCCACTGGCCCATCAGCTCCATGGCGACCTTGCCATTCCCCATGTCGGCTGCCTGGCCCTTGTCATACGTGGCCGCCAAGAACCCTTCCTGGAAGGGTTCGAGGCCGATGAGGCGCGCGAGCTGGTTGCCTGCCTCGATGAAGGCCGGCCCATCCCAGTCGCCCGTGGCGATGGCTTCCTCGTAGGCTGCCTGGCCGCCGATGCGCAGCGCCAGGTAGGCCCAGTAGAACATGGCCGGCCACTTGTCCTGCCCGGCCACGGCGATGGGCGTGATGCCGGCGTCCTTGAGCGCCTGCACGTCCTCCAGGAACTCGTCCCAGGTGGTGGGCGGCTCGTCGATGCCCGCCTGGGCGAAGAGGTCCTTGTTGTAGAAGAACCCGACCAGGCCGAAGGTGTAGGGCACGCCGTACTGCTCACCGCCGACCTGCCAGACGCTCATGGCGCCCTCGTTCAGGGCATCCCAGTCGTCGAGCTGGCCCTCGAGCGACTGCACCATGCCGGCATCCACCTGCTCGGCCAGGATCCCGCCGCCCCAGGAGTGGAAGATGTCCGGCGCGCTACCGGCCTGCATCTCGACCGCGAGCGCGGACTTGAGGGCTTCGTTCTCGAGCACCGTGACGTTGACCTTCACGTCCGGGTGCATCTCCATGTACTCGTCTGCGATGGTCTGGCGCAGCGTCTTGCCCGGATCGTTGATGTCGAGGTGCCACCAATCGATCTCCACCGGATCCTGTGCCACCACGGCGGCGGCGCCGACCGTGCCAGCCAGGACCGCGCCGGCCATGGCCAGCGCACCGGTTCGTAGGTATCGCGACATCCCGTCTCCTCCTTGGGTCGTGCCGATCCCTGGTCGGGAGATCACGGGGACCTCCCACGGCGGATTCGTACCACATCTCTGCAAGCGCTTGCAAGGTCATCCGACGCGAGTATCCTCAGGCCATGGATCCTGATCTGGACGGCCGCAGCGGGACGGACAGACCGCCCTCTCGCCAACGGCCCAGGGGCCGGCGACCCACGATCTTCGACGTGGCTGGAACGGCTGGCGTCTCCTACTCGACCGTGTCCCGCGTCGTCAACGACTATGCCCACGTCAACGAGACGACTCGCGAGCGAGTCCAGGCCGCCATGCGTGAGCTCGGCTACGTGCCCCATGTCACCGCACGCGCACTGGCCAGCGGACGGACGCAGGCCATCGGCCTGCTGGCACAGGAGATCGACAACCCCTTCTTCTCGGTCGTCATCAAGGGCGTCGACCAGGCCGTCTCGACGGCCGACTACGACCTGCTGCTGTGCACGACGCACAGCCGCCGTGAGAAGGAGGCCGAGTACGTCGCGCGTCTCTCGCACGGCATGGTGGATGGACTGCTCATCGTGCTGCCCGCAGGGCTGCCGGGGTACGTCGCGCAGCTCCGGGCTGAGGACTACCCCTTCGTGCTCATCGACCACGACAGCGACGCGCCCGGCTGCAACGTCGTCAACGCCGCCAATCGCGCCGGGACGAGGGAGGGCATCGCCTACCTCATCGGGCTGGGGCACCGGCGGATCGGGTTCATCACCGGTCGCCAGGACGTCGGAGCCGCCCACGAACGATTCTTCGGCTACCGCGATGCCCTGGCCGAGGCCGGGATCCGCGCCGATGAGCGCCTCGTGGTCGAGGGCGACTTCCTCGAGACGCGCGGCTATGAAGCCGCCCGCGAGCTGCTCTCGCTGCCGGACCCGCCGACGGCCATCTTCGCCTCCAGCGACGCCGCCGCCTTCGGTGTCCTCGGGGCGGCCCGCGATGCCGGGTCGCAGGTGCCCCGCGACCTGTCCGTGCTGGGCTTCGACGACATCATCGAAGCCTCCTACCCGGGAGCCGCGCTGTCCACGGTGCGCCAGCCCCTGCGGGAGATGGGCCGCGTCGCGGTGCAGCGCCTCATGAGCCTGCTCGCCGAGCCGACCCAGTCGGCGGCCCGCTTGGTCATGGACACTGAGCTCGTCATCCGCCAGACGACCGCGCCGCCGACCACCGGGGCGACGCGGCGACCGAGGTGATGCTCTCCGCACAGGTCAGGCTCGACCCCCGCGAGGTCACCGCTCCGGTCGATCGGGCCCTCTTCGGCTCGCTCGTCGAGCACATGGGCCGCTGCGTCTACGGCGGCCTCTTCGAGCCTGGACACCCATCCGCGGACGATGACGGCTTCCGGGGCGACGTCCTCGAGCTGGTCCGCGAGCTGGGCGTGTCCCTCGTGCGCTACCCGGGCGGCAACTTCGCTTCGGGCTATCGCTGGGAGGATGGCGTCGGCCCGCCGGCCCAGCGGCCGGCTCGCCTCGACCTGGCCTGGCACAGCCGCGAGTCGAACGCCTTCGGCCTCGACGAGTTCATGCGCTGGACACACAAGGCCGGCGTCGAGCCCCTGATGACGCTGAACCTCGGCACGCGGGGCATCCGCGAGGCCCTCGATCTGCTCGAATACGCCAACCACCCTGGCGGCAGCGAGCTCTCGGACCGGCGCATCGCGCACGGCGCTCGGGAGCCCTACCGCATCCGCCGCTGGTGTCTCGGCAACGAGCCCGATGGGCCCTGGCAGCTGGGCCATCGGACGGCCGCGGAGTATGCGCGGCTGGCGGCGGAGACGGCGCGGGCCATGCGCCAGTACGACCCTGGGCTGCGGCTCGTGGCCTGCGGCAGCTCGGGCAGTTCGATGCCCACGTTCGGCGAGTGGGAGCGCGTCGTGCTCGAGGAGACAAGCGATCTCGTCGACGAGATCTCGCTGCACGCCTACTACGAGGAGGGTGATGACCTGGCCGGCTTCCTGGCCTCGGGCGTGGACCTGGACCGTGCCATCGAGCGGGTCGCCGCCATCGCCGACGAGACCAGCCGGCGAGCCGGCCGCGGCAGGCACATCGGCATCGCGGTCGACGAGTGGAACGTCTGGTACCTCTCGCGGCACCTGGAGCGGTTCCACCCGCTCGACTGGCCGGAGGCGCCAGCACTCTGCGAGGATGCCTACAGCGTGGCCGACGCGGTCGTGGTCGGCGGCCTGCTCATCTCACTCCTGCGGCACGCTGACCGTGTCACGAGTGCCTGCCTCGCACAGCTGGTCAACACGATCGCGCCCATCAAGACCGCGCCGGACGGGCCAGCCTGGCGTGAAGCCACGTTCTACCCCTTCGCCCTGACAGCTGCCCACGCGCGAGGACGAGTCGTGGGGCTGACCGTGACGTCGCCACGGATGGAGACATCGAGGTACGGATCGGTGCCAGTGCTGGATGCGGTCGCCACGCTGGACGATCCCGGCGGCGCCTCCCTGTTCGTGGTGAACCGTCACCCACGGGAGGCCCTGACGCTCGAGGTCGGCGTGGATGCCGGGGTCGGGGCGGCGGCTGGGTGGCACGCATCCGCGGCGACCGTGCTCCATGACGCGGACGTGCACGCCGCGAACACCCAGGATGACCCCTGGCGCGTGCGGCCCCGGGATCTTCGCACCACCACGGCCGAGGGTGGAGCCATCGTCGCGGTGCTGCCGCCGGTCTCATGGGCGCTCATCCGCCTGCGCGAACGCCGGCTCACGTCGCCGATACGTTCGCTAGCATCGGCCTGACGCCGCAGGAGAGGGACGAGGGCATGCCCATCACCACCACGCAGTTCGCCGGGCACGAGGCCCTCAGGATCGAGGCCGGGGCCGTGCGCCTCGTGGTCAGCACGTCGGTCGGTCCGCGCGTCCTGGCTCTCCTCACCGCCGACGGCGCCAATGCCCTCGCGGAACTCCCGGACATGACGCTGGACTGTCCCGGGTCCGACCCCATCCACCTGCGTGGCGGGCACCGACTGTGGGCGGCACCGGAGGACCCGCGTGTCACCTACCGGCCGGATGACGACCCGGTGATCGTGACGGAGATCCCCGAGGGCGTCCGCCTCACCACGCGCCCCGACCCCGTCGCGGGCACGAGCCGCGAGACGAGCATCGTCGTCACGGGCTCGGAGCGCCTGTCCTTCGACTACCGCGTCGTCAACACGTCCGATCAGTCGCAGCGCCTGGCTGCCTGGGCCATCACGATGATGGCGCCCGGCGGTCGCGCCTGGCTGCCCTTCCTCGCCGGCGAGTTCGACCCGGGCGGCTTCCAGGCCCAGCGCAACATCGTCCTGTGGACGTACGCCAGGACGGACGATCAACGTTTCATCCTCAGCGACGCGGCCATCGAGGTTCGCGCCAGCGCCATCGCCGAGCACGGCATCACGAGCTCCTTCAAGGTCGGCACGAGCCTGCGCCGCGGATGGCTGGCCCACTGGCGCGGCGGCGTGCTCCTCGTCAAGCGGGCCGGCCACGATGAGGCGCTGACGTACGCGGACATGGGTGCCTCCGGTCAGGTCTACTCGCACCCCGACTTCACGGAGCTGGAGACGCTCGGACCGCTGACCGACCTGGCGCCCGGCGAGGCAGCCGTCCATCACGAGGACTGGGAGGTCCATCTCGTCGGCGAGCAAGAGGCCGAGCGCCTCGTCAGCTCCGGCGACCTGGACCGTTAGGAGGGGAGCGACCATGAGCAGCACAGCCGTCGTCCTGGGCCTGGACGTCTCGACCACCGCCACCAAGGCCATCCTCATCGCGCCCGATGGCTCGGTCGTGGGCGTGGCCTCGTCCGAGTACGACTTCGAGTCACCGAAGCCACTGTGGGCCGAGCAGGACCCCGGGCTGTGGTGGACGGCTGCCCAGGCGGCCATCAGGCGCGTGTTGCAGGAGACCGGCACGCCGGCCGAGGCCATCGCGGCCATCGGCGCGGCCGGCCAGATGCACGGGCTCGTGCTGCTCGACGAGCGCGAGGAGGTGGTGCGCCCCGCCATCCTCTGGAACGACCAGCGCACCGCAGCCGAGTGCGACCGCATCCGCGAGATCGTCGGGCGGGAGCGCTTCATCGCCATCACCGGCAATGAGCCCCTGACCGGCTTCACGGCCGGCAAGCTGCTCTGGGTGCGCGAGCACGAGCCCGAGGCCTGGGCGCGCGCCCGGCACATGCTGCTGCCCAAGGACTACGTCCGCCTCAAGCTCACCGGCGAGCACGCCCTTGACGTCGCCGATGGGGCCGGCACCGTGCTCTTCGACCTCGCGGCGCGGACCTGGTCGGCCGAGGTGGTCGAGGCCCTGGGCCTCGACCCGGCCATGCTGCCACGGACCGTCGAGGGGCCCGACATCGTCGGCTACGTGACGGAGGCTGCCGCCGCTGCCACCGGGCTCCAGGCCGGCACGCCGGTCGTGGGCGGGGCAGGGGACCAGGCTGCCAACGCCGTCGGGGTGGGCGCCGTGGTGCCCGGCATCGGCGCCATGTCCGTGGGGACGTCGGGGGTCGTCTTCGTGCCCACGGCAGGGCCGGCCATCGAGCCGCAGGGTCGCCTGCACGCCTTCTGCCATGCGGTCCCGGGCACGTGGCACCTCATGGGCGTGACGCTGTCCGCAGCCGGTTCGCTCAAGTGGTTGCGTGACGCCCTGGCCCCCGATCGCTCGTGGGACGAGCTCACGGCCCTGGCCGCGGCCGTGCCACCGGGCAGCGACGGCCTCGTCTTCCTGCCCTACCTCTCCGGGGAGCGGACTCCCTATCCCGACCCCCTGGCCCGCGGTGCCTTCGTGGGGCTGACCGTGCGCCACGGCCTGGGGCACATGGTGCGGGCCGTGCTGGAGGGCGTGGCCTTCAGCCTGCGCGACGTCTTCGAGCTGGTGCGAGCGACCGCACCGGAGCCGCTCCGCGACCTGCGAGCCTCGGGCGGCGGGACCAACTCCGCGCTCTGGCGGCAGATCATCGCCGACGTGCTCGGTGTGCCGCTCTCGGCCACGCGGACCGCGGAAGGCGTGGCCAGCGGTGCCGCCATCCTGGCGGCCGTGGCGGCTGGCTGGTATCCGACCGTCCAGTCGGCCTGCGAGGCGATGGTGGAGATCACCGGCACCACCGAGCCGGGGCCCGATGCCGGCGCCTACGAGCGCGCCTACGCGGTCTATCGGGACCTGTACCCGGCGCTCAGGCCCTCATTCGCCAGGCTGGCGCAGCTCTGAGGGCTCGCGACCGGACCGGCGACGCCTTTCCCGGTGCCTCCGGACGTTCGCCGTGTTCGCGGCCCCCGACGCGCCGTGGCGGGAGATCATGCCGCAGGTGACTGAACTGGCCATGGTGGGAGCCCGACGGACCCCGTCAAGGACTCAGCCCCTGATCCCGCTGCCATTCCATATCGTGGGTGACTCATCCGTCGCTCGGTCGGCCGTTCCAGTCACCCAAGGCATCCAGTGAACAAGCACCGGCCCGCTGCCTGATCCGTTCAGTCACCAGCGGCATGGACGCCACCGGCGATGGGGCCAGTTCCTCCGCTAGAGTCCCTCTTCCGCTGCGCGATCGGCGAAGGTCCGCACGAGGTTGGCCAGGCGGAACGTCGCCAGCTCGCCCGGCTCCAGGCGCAGCGGCCAGGCCCACAGCAGGCAGCCGCCCTGGTGGTTGCCCTCGAAGCCGCTCTCCGAGACGGAGATGGTCTCGATCGAGGACCACCAGGCGGCCGCGGCCGGCTGCGGGCGCGACTCCAGCTCCACGCCGATGTAGCTGTTGCCCATGCTCACGTGATCGGCGCGATCGGCCACGCGGCGGGCGTCGAAGCGGCCCCGTTCGCCGCCGACCGCGTACCAGGCTGACGGGTTGCCACCGCCGCCCAGCATGTTGAGCGCCCACTCGAGGCCCAGGAGCGCGGCGATCGGGGCCAGGCCGTCGTTCGTGACGTCGACCGCCAGGTCCAGCGTGGGCACGCGGCGATCCGCGCCGAAGACGATCGTCTTGCGCACCCGAAGCGGATGGCTCGAGCCATCGGCCCGCCGCAGCGCCCCCGCCCGCTCGAGGACGACGCGGTCGTCAGCGGCCTCGAGGACCTCGAAGTCGCCCGAGACGAAGTCGCCCAGCTCCTCGAAGTCGGCCTGCTCGAACTGCTCGGGGGTGGTCCCCACCGGCAGGACGTGGACGGCGCCGGAGCGTCGCTCGTAGGCGTCGTACCAGAGCCTCTGGCTGATGCCCGGCTCGTTGACCTTGATGAGGTCATGGATCGACACGGCGCCCTTGCCGGCCTCCTGCTCCTCCACCTCGCCCGTGTCGGCGGCGATGAGCATGTCGTGGTACGCCTCCGGCCGACGCCGCATGACCGACGCCAGGGCGTGGCGAACCGCGCGCGCGTCCCAGCTGCCGATGCCGGCGCCCTCGTTCGGCTTGATGGCCACCACCTGGCCCGGCGTGCTCACCAGTAGCTCGTCGTAGCCGTCCATATCCAGGTCGACCGTATCGATGGTCACCGCGGGCGCGCCGCTCCCGCCGACCGCCGCCAGCCGGGCGACCGCGCGGTCCGCGGCGTCCTCGGCGGCGATGAGGTGCTCCAGCGTGGCCAACCGCATGTGCGAGAGGTAGATGCCGCCGAAGAGCCCGTGCCAGTAGCAGTCATTCGACTGGCCCTGGTAGAGGTGGTCGGCGATGCGCGTCAGCTGCTCGGCGGCGGCCGTGCCGGTCTCGCGCAGGGCGTCCACCTTGCGCGAGACTCGCAGCATCTGCTTGTGCAGGTCGTTGATCTCCCGGTAGTTGATCTGGAAGCTCCGCCAGAACCCGCCGCGCATCCAGCGAGCCTCCGGCCGGCCCTTCTCGACCGCGTCGTGGAGCAGGTGCGTGAACTCGCGCCGCGCCTCCACCGGCAGCGACCACTCGCCCATCTCGGCGTAGGACCCGGTGGGCAGGTAGACGCGCCCGATGGGCGGGTGTACCACGAGGGCCTCGGCTGGCTGCAGTAGCGTCAGCCAGTCGCGGTTCTCCTCCAGCGAGCTGAAGAAGCGTTCCACCCACTCGCCCTTGCCGTAGCAGAGCTCCCAGGTGCCCGGCCAGGTGCCGAACTTCTCGCCGTCGTCTCCCATCATGCCCACCAGCCCGCCGTCCTCGGTGGCGTGCTCGCGGAGGTAGTCGATGACCTCCTCCACGGGGCGGAAGGGGATGCGGTAGCGGAGCCCCTGCTCGGAGCCGTAGACGATGACGCGGTAGCCCTGGTCATCGGTGGAGTAGCTGCCCCAGTGGCGCTCCGCGGGGATGGCGGCGGCGCGGAAATGGGCGTCGTCCACGATGGTGTAGGCGTAGCCGGCCTTGGCCAGCGAGGTGGGCACGTCCGGCTCCCAGACCCGCTCCGCCAGCCAGGCCCCGGCGGGCCGTCGCCCGAAGAGCGACTCCACCTCGTCAGCCATGCGCGTCAGCTGGCCCACGCGGTCGGTCTCGCGAAGGGATGCCAGAACCGGCTCGTAGTAGCCACCGCCGAGGATCTCCACCTGGTCGCGATCGACGAGCGCGCGGAGGCGCTCCAGGGCCTCCGGCCTGTAGGCCTTGAACCAGTCGAGGAGCGGCCCGGTGTAGTGGAGTCCCAGGCGGACCCCGGGATGACGCTCCAGGGCCGCCAGCAGGGGCTGATAGGCAGCCCGGTAGTTGTCCTCGAAGACGAAGCCGAAGTTGCCCACCGGCTGGTGGTTGTGGAGGACGAGCGTGAGCGAGATGCGTCGGTCGGTCATGGCGCCTCCATGCTATCGGATGCCAGTCTCGTGACGGTACGGTGTCGGTCGCACCACAGTGCGGCCGCGGCAAGGGTGGTCGCAACCAGTGACTCGGCGTATCATCCGCTCGCCAGTCGATGCCCGGGGGGAACGGAGGCCCGGTCGATCGCGGGCCGGGGACCGTCTGCGTTCCCCAGGTCGCGATGCCCAGGCGCACCTCACTTCACGGATCGACGATCCCCAACGGCCACCGTTGGCCGGTGGCCATAGCGAGGAGGACAGATCTCGAGATGTCCAACATGCCCAGGGCGGCTGCACTGTCAGCCGCTCTCCTGCTGACCGTGGGCGCGGTGCCCGCGATGGCTCAGGATGCCCCCGCCCTCCCGGAGGTCGCTGCCAGCGAGCTCGAGTACCAGGGCGAGATCACCTTCTGGAACACGATGCGCGACTTCGAGTTCGCCGAGGTCCAGAAGCTCATCGACGCCTGGACGGCCGCCCACCCCGGCATCTCCGTCAAGCACACGGCGCAGTCGTTCGACACGGCCCGCGCCGACTATCAGAACGCAGCGCCGGCCGGGACCGCGCCGGACATCCTGCGCGCTGACATCGGCTGGACCATCGGCTTCGCCGACGACGGCTACCTGCTCGACCTCACCGACAAGGTGAGCGACTGGGATGACTACATCGGCGTCCCGCTGGCCACGGCGACCTGGAAGGGCGCCACCTACGGCCTGCCGCACGTGACCGACGCCCTCGGCCTGCAGTGCAACAAGTCGCTTCTGGCCGAGGCTGGCCTGGATGCCGCTCCGACCAGCTGGCAGGAACTGGTCGATGCCGGTTCCACGATCGCCGACCTGGAGGCCCAGAAGTACGGGTTCTACATGCGTGGCGACAGCTACTGGGTGCAGCCCTTCACGTGGGGCTGGGGCGGCCAGCTCTACGAGGTCGCCGACGACGGCACCGTGACGGTGAAGATCAACAGCCCCGAATCCGTCGAGGGCTGGAACTTCCTCAAGGACAGCATCCTCGGCACCGTCGCCCCGGCGGCACCGTGGGACTACACCAACGACTACGGCAACATGACCACCGGCTTCAAGGCCGGCACCATCATGTGCGTCCTCAACGGCCCCTGGCAGGTGGCGGACCACCTCACCGGTGAGGCCTTCACCGATCCGTCCAACCTCGTCATCGCGCCAGTCCCCGAGGGCACCGCCGGCAACACCGGTTCGCCCGTGGGCGGCCACAACTACGTCGTGTACGCGCTCGTTGGTGACGACCCGGCCAAGGAGGCCGCCGTCCTCGACCTGCTCGCCTACATGAACGGCCCGGAGGCGCAGGCCTACCTGGCCCAGACGCTCGGCCTCCTGCCGACGCGCAACTCGGCCTATGCCAACGAGGCCGTCGCCGCTGACCCCATCATCTCGGCCTGGGGTGCCGTGATGCAGAAGGCCACCAATCGGTCCGGCCATCCCAAGTCCTCGGACATGTACGCGCCGTACTCCGAGAACTACCAGGCCTTCCTGAACGGCGAGATGAGCGCCGAGGAGGCCCTGGCGGCCATCGAGACGGAGTGGAACGCGCTCTTCGGCAACTAGCCGTCTGAGTCACCCAGCCAGCGCGGGGCCGCCGAAATGGCGGCCCCGCGCCGATTCCGGGCTGCTATCGTTCCGCCAGGAGGACAGAGCCCTTGAGGTCAAGATCCTGGGTCGCCTGGGTCTTCATGGCGCCGACGCTCATCGCGATGGCGCTCATCGTCTTCCTGCCCCTTGTGCAGGCGTTCGTGTGGACGCTGACGGACATCGACCGCTCCAACATGGGCACCCGGTTCAAGGAGGCCTCCTGGACCTTCACCGGGTTCGACAACTACGTCGCCGCGCTCCAGGATCCCGATTTCCAGCACGCCTTCGCCTGGACGGTCGTGTGGACGTTCGTGAACGTCTTCTTCCACTTCACGTTGGGCCTGCTGCTGGCGGTCATCCTCAACCAGAAGCTGCGCGGCCGAACGGGCTTCCGCCTGCTGCTGCTGGTGCCCTGGGCCATCCCGATCTACATCTCGGCCATCGGCTGGTCGTTCATCTTCAATGGCGAGTTCGGCCTGCTCAACAACTTCACCGCCCTCCTCGGCATCGAGCGCATCGCCTGGTACTCGGAGTTCCCGTGGTACTACATCGCCCCCATCATCGTGAACGTCTGGGCTGGCGTGCCCTTCATGATGGTGGCCCTCCTGGGCGGCCTGCAGGGCATCCCGCAGGACCAGTACGAAGCCGCCCGAGTGGATGGGGCCAGCCGCTGGCAGTCCTTCTGGAACATCACCATCCCGGGGCTGCGGTCCGTGAGCACCATGGTCATCCTGCTGGGCATCATCTGGACCTTCAACCTGTTCGCGGTCATCTTCTTCACGACGCGCGGCGGACCCGCCGGCAAGACGAACATCCTGGTGACCTTCGCCTACCAGGTCTTCAACGAGGGAGAGCTGGCCTTGGCTGCCACCTACGGCGTCATCATCTTCAGCATCCTCATCGTCTTCTCCCTCATCTACCGGCGGTTGACGCCGGAGCAGACGTGAGGACGCGGCCATGAGGGAACCCCGCTGGATCAAGATCGGCAGCTACGCCGTCCTGGTCATCGCCTCGGCCATCGCGGTGCTGCCGGCATTCTGGGTCTTCATCACCAGCTTCAAGGTGGAGGCGGAGATCTTCTCGACCGAGGTCGAGCTGGTCGGCCGCAGCGGCATCACCTTCGCCAACTACGAGTTCCTGTTGAACCGCGGCGACTTCCAGCAGTGGTTCCTGAACTCCGTGCTGGTGGCCGTGGCGGTGACCCTCATCGGCGTCTTCCTGGCGGCCACGGCGGGCTACGCCCTGTCGCGCTACCGCTTCCGCGGCCGGAATGGTTCGCTCTACATCTTCCTCGTGGCCCAGATGTTCCCGGGCATCATCCTGCTGGTCCCGCTCTTCAACTTCTTCACCAGCGTGGGGCTCATCGACCAGCTGACCTCGGTGATCATCGCCTACTCGACGATCGCCATCCCCTTCTGCGTGCTCATGCTGAAGGCCTACTTCGACACCATCCCCTACGACCTCGAGGAGGCCGGCCAGGTCGACGGCCTGGGCGTCTTCGGGGGCTTCTGGCGCATCGTCCTGCCGCTCTCCATCCCGGGCGTGGCCGTGACCGCCTTCTACAGCTTCGTGACGGCCTGGAACGAATTCATGCTGGCCAGCGCCTTCCTCGTCAGCCGCGACAAGCTGACGCTGCCGGTCGGACTCTCCACCTTCATCGACCCCTTCAACCAGCCGTGGCACCTGCTGGCGGCGGCCTCGGTCATCATCTCCATCCCTGTGATGGTCTTCTTCTTCCTCGCCCAGCGGTACCTGATCTCAGGGCTGCAGACGGGCGGCGTCAAGGGCTGACCTCCGCGTGGAGTCCGGCTGCCTCAGCGGTCCTGCCCTGGCTCCCCGTCGGGGGCCGACTCATCCTGGCGGTGGACCGCTGCCCGCGAGCGGATGTAGGGCACGTAGGCCGGGTGCCACATGGCCTCGTCCACGGCAGCAGCGAGGTTCGTGCGTGAGCTGATGCCGGCCACGCCGGCATCCACGGCCTCGCTGGCCACGGCCAGGGCGACATCGCGTGAGATGTCGGCCAGGGCCTCGATGGGGGGGTAGAGAGCGCCCGCCGCGAGACGCTCGTCGCTCACCTTGGCAGCCAGCGCCCGGGCTGCCACCATGAACATCGGCTCCGTGATGGAGCTCACCTCGGCCACCACGGCCCCGAGGCCCACGCCGGGGAAGATGAAGACGTTGTTGGCCTGGCCCACGGTCCGCGTCTGGCCCTCCCAGGGGACCGGGGCAAAGGGACTGCCGGTGGCCACGAGCGCCCGGCCATCGCTCCAGGCGAGGATGTCCGCAGGGAGCGCTTCGACGCAGCTTGACGGGTTGGACATGGCGAAGACGACCGGGCGTTCGACGCCTGCCGCGAGAGCCCGGATGACGGGCTCGTCGAATGAGCCACACTGCCCCGTGGTGCCGATGAGGACGTCCGGGGTCATGGCGCGGATGACATCGACCAGCCGGCTTTGGTCATCGCGTCCCAGCTTCAGGCCCAGCCGACTGACGGCCTCAGAGGGCATCGCCACATCGCGCTTGAACTCGTCGAGGTCCGCGCGATCGGCGTGGACGAGCCCGTGCGAATCGAGCAGGGCGATCCTCGAGGTGGCCTCGGTGCGGCTCACGCCCTCTTCGGCCAGGGCGCGACGCAGCAGGCGCGCGATGCCGATGCCGGCCGCGCCCGAGCCGGCCAGCACGAACCGAAGATCGGCGAGGCTGCGGCCCAGTGCCCGGACAGATGCGTAGAGGCCGGCCAGCGTGACCGCGGCGGTGCCCTGGACGTCGTCGTTGAAGCTGGGGACCTCGGCACGGAAGTGGTCGAGGATGCGCAGGGCGTTGGGGCCCTTGAAATCCTCCCACTGGATGAGGCAGCCGGGCCAGACCTGCTGGACGGCGTGCACGAAGGCCTCCACGAGCTCGTGGTAGGCCGCGCCACGCAGTCGTCGGGCCCGGTAGCCAAGGTACAGCGGGTCCGCGAGGAGCTGGCGGTTGTCCGTGCCCACATCCAGCGAGACCGGCAGCGTCACAGAGGGGTGCAGACCGCTCGTGGCGGAGTAGAGCGCCAGCTTGCCGATGGGGATGCCCATGCCGCCGGCGCCCTGATCGCCGAGGCCGAGGATGCGCTCGTTGTCCGTGACCACGATGAGCCGCACATCCGGGAACGGCCAGTTGTGCAGGAGCTGCGGCATGCGGTCGATGTCCGCTGGCGTGATCCAGATGCCGCGGGTCCGGCGGAGGATGTGGCTGAACTGCTGGCAGGCCTGTCCGACCGTGGGCGTGTAGACGATGGGCATGAGGTCTTCGAGGTGATCGGCCAGGAGGCGGTAGAAGAGCGTCGCGTTGCGGTCCTGCAGGGCGGCCAGCCCGATGTACTGCTCCAGCGGGTCGGCCTTGCGCTGGACGTGCTCCCACTCCAGCTGGACCTGCTCCTCGATGGTCAGGACCTGGTCGGGCAGCAGGCCGCGAAGGCCGAGGGCGTCACGCTCGTCCTCCCGGAAGGCGAGGTCCTTGGTGAGCAGGCGCGCGCCAAGCAGTTCCGTGCCGCGCAGGTCGATCTCCGCGGGCCGTCCAGCCACCACCGAAGCGAACGGTTCGATGAACGGCTTCATGACGACGACCTCATGGCGGGCTGGCGCTGGTCGACCGACGATACCTCCCCGAGCGGCCGCGACCCAGTGCACAGCGGTCGGGGCGTCCGAGGCCGTTCGGCCTATCCGTCACGCGCCTCATGGCGACATACTCGCAGCATGAGCGTGCCTCTCCCCAAGGGTCAGGCTGTCCCTGCATCGCCTGCCCTGCCGGCACGCCGGTTGGTCGGCATCCTCCTCTTCGATGACGTCGAGGTCCTCGACTTCGCGGGTCCCTACGAGGTCTGCAGCGGGACCCGCGACCGCGACGGTCGGCCGTACGTGGACGTGATGACCATCGGGACGGGACCGCTGGTGACCTGCCGGGGCGGCCTGCGCGTGCAGCCAGACCGCACCCTGGGCGACTGCCCGCCGCTGGATGCGCTCATCGTGCCCGGCGGTCCCGGCGCCGACGAGCGCACCCCGGACCAGGACGAGCTCATCCTGCCGTTCCTGCTGGCCCGCGCGGGCAGCACGCCGACGCTCGCCTCCGTCTGCACGGGCGCATTCCTGCTGGGGCGGGCCGGCCTCCTCGACGGCCGTCGAGCCACGACCCACACGCAGGGCCTGGCAGCGCTGCGACGGGAGTTCCCGGCCGTGGACGTGGTGGCCGCCAAGGTCGTCGACGAGGGTGCCATCCTGACCGCCGCCGGGGTGAGCTCCGGCGTCGACCTGATGTTGCATCTCTTCGAGCGCTGGTTCGGGCCGGAGGCGCGGGCCCGCGCCGCGCGGGGCCTGGACGGGCCCTGGTCGTAGGCGGGATGGCAGAGCGGCCCTGATCAGCTCCCGAGGCCGTGGGCGTCCTGTTGCCGCAGGAGGTAGGCGTAGCCGCCGAGGGCCAGCCCGACCACGATGAGCACGATGCCCAGCAGCTTGAAGATGCTGTCCACGGCTGAGGCACCGGCGGCGCCGGCGAAGAGCAGCACCAGGCCGGCTACCGCGAGCAGGCCGTTGATGACCAGCGAGAGCAGCGGCAGCGCGGCATCCGCGCGGCGTCGGATGAAGGAGCCCGCGATGCCAGCCGCGCCGAAGACGAGGAAGCCGATGGCGACCACCACCGCCATGGCCGCCATGACCGCGTCCGGGCCGGCGGCAAAGAGCATGGCCACGACCGTCACCAGGCCCACGGTGACACCCGAGCCAGAACGGAACGCAGCCAGGACCTGGAGGTCCGCGCGCACCGTGCCCCGCCAGAGCTGGAAGGTGGTGACGAGGGCGCCGGCGAGCAGGATGAGCCCCAGGGATTGGAGGGTCAGGCTTGGGCTTCCGAAGGGCTCGAAGAGGAAGAGCAGCCCCAGGACGATGCCGATGACTCCCTCTGCGGCGATGACCGGCCACGACCGGTGCGCACTCCACGGGGACCCCCGCTCGATGAGGTCCTCGGTGAGGGCCGTGACCCGCGCCACACCGCGCTGGTCAGCCGCGCCGCCGGCCGCTGCTGCCCCACCCTCCGCTGGCGGGGAGACGTCCGCCGGTGGGATCGGGGCCTCCGGTGGGATCGGGGCCTCCGGCGCGGAGGCATCCACGGGCGGGCCGTCGGCTCCTTGGGCGCCTGGCTCCGGGGTCGCTGAGCCCACCGGCTCCACGGACGGCTGGTTCACACGCTGGGATTCCTCGATGGGCGGCATGGCGGTCACGGTCCTCCCCCTCCTCTGAGCGATCCGAGCGGCGCCATGCTATCGCGGCCGACCACCGCCCGCCGTGCTACCCGGCCGGGCTTGCGTCGGGGGCCGGTGAGGCCGCGGACGATGCTGCGGGCGCCTCCGCCGGCGCGGACTCGAGAGGAGTGCCAGACGGCGTCGCCCCGGTCGTGGAGCCCTCCGCAGCGGCCACGGCGGCGTCGATGGCCGCGATGGCCTCGTCGAACGACTGGAACTCGAGCAACCGTCCGTCCAGCACGATCGACGGGGTGCTGCCGATCCCGAGCGCACCGGCATCCTGGCGCGCCTCGGCCTCGATGCGCGCGAAACGCTCACGCGCGGCGTCGAGGGTCAGGCCGGCCTTGAAGGCCTGCATGTCCAGGCCGGCCGCCTCACCCATGGCCAGCAGGCGGTCCAGCTCATAGCTGCCCACGTTCTCGCCCAGGAGGTTGGCGAAGAGATAGTCGTGGAAGGGCCAGAACAGGTCCTGCTCAGCCGCCAGGTCGGCCGCCACGGCGGCCCAGTGCGACTCATCACCCAGGAAGGCCAGGTTCCGGAATGTCAGGCTGGCCTGGCCGGTCTCGACGAACTGTTGCACGATGAGCGGCTTGACCTGGACGGAGAAGCGCTGGCAGAAGGGGCACTGGAAGTCCTCCCAGACCTCGATGGCCACCGGCGCGTCGGGATCACCTAGGGTGTAGCCCTCGCCGAGCTCAGCGGGGGTGATGACGGACGGTGCCGCGATGGCCGGCAGTGTCACCAGCGGTGCCCAGGTGAGCTCCGGCTCGGGTGCGTCCTGCGCGCCGGCCACGGACGCTCCAGTGGCCGCCAGCAGTCCCGCCAGCAGCAGTGAGGCGGCGGCCGTGAGGCTGGCGCGACCGGGCCGGCGGCGTGTGATGTGGGTCATCTCGATCCTCGATGGCGATTGGGAACCCTCAGCATAGACGGAGGCCCCGGCCTGCGCGGCCGGGGCCTCCGGAGGTCGGCGTGCCCGAGGCTACTCCTCGTCGTCCGGCCCTTCGCTCTCCTGGGCCTCCATGCCCTCGGCATCGACATCGTCGTCCATGGGCGCGACCATGGGACCCAGGGCCTGCACGGGCACCATCACGGTCTGTGGCTCGGCCGTGGCGAACTCCAGGCTGACCTCGATCTGCTCGTCGACCACCAAGGGCGCCACGAGGTCGATGAGCATGACGTGGTAGCTGCCAGGCTTCAGCTCCGCGATGCCACCAGCCGGGATGGGCACCTCCTCGACCGGGGCCATGGTCATCGTGCCGTCCTCGGCCTGCGTGGTCTGGTGGATCTCCACGGTCGTGGCCGCGGGGCTGCTGGCACCCACCAGGGCGTCGTCGGTCTCCGTGTTGTTGACGATGACCATGAACGCGGCGCCGGCCAGCTCCATCATGGGCGACTCCCGCGACCAGGCGCCGACGACATGCAGGCCGGGTCCCAGAGCGGCAGGATCGAAGGACGGCAGGGGGGCCATCGGGGCACTGGAGGCCATCGGGGCCGCCGAGGTATCCGGCGCGGCCGACTCCATCGTTTCGTCGTCATCCTGGGCTGCCACCGAACCGATGCCCAGCGACAGGCTCGTGGCGACCGCCATCAGCGACAGCAGTGCTCGTCGCTTGCCTTGATCCACGTCGTTCCCTCCCTTGCTGTGTCTTGTCTGCTCCAGGGCGCGAGGTCACCGGCTGGGCTCGCTCCCCCAAGGGGCTCAGCCGGCCTGGAGCGTTTCGATGTCAGCGGCCATCTCGGCCGCGGGGGTACCGAAGGGGTAGGTGCGACGGAGCTGCCCGTCGCCGTCGATGAGGTAGACGTTGGCCGTGTGGGACATCGTGTAGCCGCCCTTGGAGCTGGTCTCCACGCGGGCGTATCGCACGCCGTAGCCGTCGGCGGCGCGGCGGATGGCGCCGGGGCTGCCGGTCACGCCGTGGAAGCCCTCGGGGAAGTACTCGGTCCAGGAGGCCAGCCACGCTGGCGTGTCACGCTCCGGGTCGACCGAGATGAACACCGCCTGTGTCTCTGGCGCCGCCTGGAAGACGCCGAAGATCTCGCCGATGGTGGCGGGGCAGATGTCCGGGCAGTGGGTGTAGCCGAAGAACACGAGCGTCGGTGCGCCGGCGTGGTCGGCCAGGCTGAAGGGCGAGCCGTCGGCGTTGACGAGCCCCTCCAGCGGTGGCGCAGGCCGCGGGCTCTCCAGCCCGGACGGGAGCGCGGCAGCCGGGGCGGGCTGGGCCGATCCCAACGGGCGCGACGCAGCCGATGCGGCCGGGGCCGATCCGACCGGGGCTGCCGACGCGGTCGGAGCGGCGATGGATGGCTCGGCCGTCAAGGGTGATGTGGAAGTCGCGCCGATCTCAGCCGCGGCCGTCCCGTCGGGGTCCTCCCCCGAGGTGCAGGCGGCGGTGGAGAGGAGCAGCGCGAGGATGACGGCGAGCGAACTCGTGGCGTGGCGTGCGGTCACGGTGGCCTTCTCGTTGGGGCCGTCTCCCGGCGCGGCGGACGCACCAGTCTCCGGCACGGTGCCGAGTGTACGGCAATCGGGTGCGCGGCCCGCCTCGAGCATCAGCGACGTGGTGCGCGCGTGGTCATCCTGCTGACTGGCGTACCCTTGCCGATGGCCACGTGGGAGACCCCGCACGTGGCGGCCATCGACCGAACGGAGGGAGTGCATGTCCAGGACGGTGAGCGAGCTGGCGCGCGAGATCATCGCCCGACTCGAGCGCGGTGAGCCGCTGGACGACGCGCTCGCCGTGGCGCTCAGCGGCGGTGAGGTCGATGAGCAGACGCGCCTGGAGCTCGAGACCGCCGGGCTGCGTGCGGCCGTGGTCCACGAGGCCTTCCATGAATTGCTCGACTGGCACGCCGACTTCGGCGGCCTGGTGGAGTTCGCCGAGATCGATGACGCCATCCATCGCACCGCGGAGCGCATCGGGCACGATTTCGAGCAGGACACACCCGAACACGGCATCGACAGCGGCTCCCGCCTCGTCCACTGAGGCCCACGGGCGCCACATCCGGAGCGTCCACAGGGGCATCATCAGGACTGCGTAGCCCGGCGGTACCGGGTCCCGCGCACCCTTCGGATGGACCACGGGTCCTTGACCCCGCGACTACCATGCGAAGCCTCGAGGCGTGCCCATCGCCACCCCCTTGCCCAGGGCGCGTACGACTCGAGCAGAGGGAGCGGAGTGGACATCAGTGCCTGAAGCCTGCTCGAGCGCATGGACACGGCTGGCTTCGCGCGCCGTGGTCCTGATTTGCGCAGTGGCCCTGCTGGCCGGCGGTGGGCTTGCCGCGCCGGACGTGGTGGCCGCGACCGAGCTCGGCAACCAGATCTCGAGTGGACGCCAGAGCCAGGCCTACTTCGAGTCAGTCATGCGCTCCCAGGACGCGGCTCTCGCCCGCATCAAGGCGCAGACGCACGTGACGAATCGGGCGCTCAAGCAGGCCAGGCGGGCGGTCACGCACAGCCGCCACGCCCTGCGCATCGCCCGCGGCGCCGTCGCCGAGCGGACGCGGCGCTTGGCCGACCTTGAGGCGCAGCACGCCGGCACCCCCGTCGATCAGATCCCCGAGGGCTATGGCGATCGCCTGCGCTCCGTCCGAGGCGAGCTCGCCAAGGCCAGGCACAGCCGCGTCCAGGCCGGTCAGCACCTGCGCACCTCCATCCGCCAGCGGCACGCCCGCCAGTACCGGCTGGGCGCTCTGAAGCGGCAGCGTCGTGCGGCTGTCTCACGGCGCGAAGCCGCTGAGGGCGGCCTGGGCGCCTACATCGTGCAGATGACGCACCTGGCGCAGCTGCGGGCGGAGAACCAGAGTGACGTGCGCCTGACCTCGACCACGGGCTTCACGTGGCCCAGCGTCGGCCGCATCAGCCAGACCTACGGCTGCACGGGGTACCCGCTCAACCCGCGTCGCGGCTCGTGCGCGCACTTCCACGACGGGCTGGACATCGTCGCGGCCTACGGCTCGCGCGTGGCCTCCGTGGCGGACGGCGTCGTCGCCTACGCCGGCTGGAACCCCTGGGACGAGGGCGGCCGGGCCTGGCTCATGGTGGTCAGCCACCCGGACGGCTACGTGACCCGCTACGGGCACCTCCTGCCGGGCCCGCTGGCCCGCGTCGGCCAGTTCGTGCGACAGGGCGAGGCCATCGGCCGCATGGGCAACACGGGTCGCAGCACCGGCACGCACCTGCACTTCGAGCTGCTCCATGGCGACGCGACGGTCAGCCCATGGACCTACCTGCCCGCCGGCATGGTCACCGTCAAGGTGGCGCGACAGGCTGGTCCGCGCGCACACGGCAAGCGCGACGGCCGCCGCGACGGCGGCCAGCGTCTCTCAGCGAGACCGGCTGGCGAACGCACCGTCGATCGCACGCCGAGTGCCGCCAAGGCCGACCGTTCCGACCGTCGATCGGCCAGCCCCCGATCCGGCCGCCGTGACCGACGCCGAGCGGTGTCGGATCCCGCTGCGGCCCGTACCCGGCCGGCGCGCTCCACCCCCGGAGCCACCATCTCCAGCGCCGAGTCGGTCGCTCCCGTGACGCCGGCCTCATCGGAGATGGGCGCCCCGCCGACGGTCCAGGCCATGCTGGGGCGCCCGGCCGAGCCCGGCGCAACGGCCTGCCTCACGCCGATCGACCGACCCAGCAGTGCCGATGGCCTGGCCGTGGGTCGCTCGGAGCTGCCCCCCGCAGCTGGCGGACCGGATGTCGCTTCCTGGCTGGACGGGGCCGACGGTCCCTGCGCAACCCCGCAGCTGACGGACGCCGCCCCTGCGGCGGTGGACGAGGGAAGCGTGGCCGTCGCGTCTCCCCTGGCGCCGGCGAACGCGTCCGAGCGTGACCTGGGCGTACCGCAGCCCCTCCGCGGCACCTCTCCCGTCCCATCCTGAGCCGCCGCGTTCCCAGCGCCAGTCGCGCTCCGGCTCGGAACACGTCATCGGCTGGTCCACGCTGACCCAGCGCACGGTCTAGGCTTCCGTCAGGCGCGGGTCTCCCGACCCGCTGCAAGGCACAGGAGGTCAGGGCCGTGGACGCACGCACGTGGCTGGACGGGCGCCGCCGAACTGGCGCCACACTCGGGTCGGCCGCGGCGCTGACCTTCCTGGTGACCTGCCTGCCTGCCCTGGCCCTGGCCCAGGACCCGTCCGCGCCCGCCGCGGCATCGGCTTCCTCGGCCGCGACACCCGCAGCCGCGTCCGCGCTTTCCGGTCCGGCCTTCCCGTCCACTCTGGCCGGGGTGCCGCTCGAGGTCCAGTCCTACGACGGGGCACAGTGGCTGGACCAGTTCCGGGACGGAACCGCGGAGAACGAGGCCTTCGCCGCGGACACCACCGCCCTGCTCGAGTCGTTGGGCAAGGGGGTCGACGACCTGCATGTGCGGTCCGCCCTGGCCGAGCCGACGCCCGGCAGCCAGGCGGTCATCCTGGCCCTGCAGGTCGACGGGACCGAAGCTCGCGACTTCGCCACCGGCGCGGTGGACCTGCTGCTCGGTGACATCAACGATCCCGGCTTCGCGCTGCGGCCCCTGGGCAGCCGCTGGGTCCTGCGCGTGATCGACGCCGCCGTTCCTGGCGTCTACCCGCGCACGGTGTACCTGGCCGGTGACACCGCCTGGGTCATCGGCGCCGACGAGGAGTACGTGATCGAGCTCCTCGAGCAGCTCCCGGCCCAGGTGTACTCCCAGTCGACGGGTGACGCCGTCCTGGCCGGGCAGCTCCCCGTGATCCTCGACGCTCGCCGCCGGACCGGGCTCTACGAGGCCCGGGAGCCCATCTTCCTGCCGGCCCTCGAGCGGCGCACCGGGCCGGCGCTCGATGCCTGGCTGCTCGACCTCTACACGAAGGACGGCCTGACCCCCACGGACCTCGTGGGCGCCATCGCCTGGTGGGGCGTGGAGTCGAGTGAGGACAGCGTCGAGGTCGAGGGCTACCAGGTGCCGGGCGGCTCGTCGGAGCTCATCGAGAGCCTGCGCACCTCGGTCTTCCTGGGGGATGGGCAGGCGCTGCCCGACGAGGTGACCCGGACCGACCACGAGCTGGGCGGCCGGGCGGTCACCACCTTCGACTTCGGCTACGCCAGGCAGCACGTCTTCCGCAGCGGCGACACCGTCTGGGTCGTCACCGACCACGCTGACGAGCCGGCCATGGCCGAGGAGGCCATCGCGGCGCTGCCGTAGAACCCCCTGCATGGGGACGGCCGGCCGAACCCCGGGGGAGGGGTCCGACCGGCCGGAGGGATGTGCCGGCGTCACTCGCCGTCGACGAGCGATGCTGGTGAGGCGGCTCAGCCGGCCGGCAGGTTGCCGCTCACGTCGGCCACCCACCAGATGTCGTTGACGGCGTGGCCAGTCGTCTGGCCGGCCTCCGTGTCACCCTGCCAGTAGTAGAGCGGGCGGCCGTCGTAGGTGACCTGCGTGGAGCCGTCAGTGCCGGTCATGAGGCCGATGACGCCCGTGACGCCCTCACCGGCCAACACGGTGCCACCCGGCTCCACCGTGACCGGCGGCCAGGCGACCAGGCAGTCGCCCTCGCAGACGCTCACGCCGGGCGTGGTGTCAGCAGCGAAGAAGTAGGTCGTGAGCCCGTCCTTGCCCGTCAGGAAGGTGCCCAGGTCGGTCGTGGCTGTGCCCAGCGTCAGCGCTGCCTGGTCGACCGAGGGGCTCGCCATCGGGCTCGCCGGCAGCTGGCCGTTCACGTCGGCCACGAACCAGACGTCGTTGACGCCCTGGCCGGTCGTCTGACCGGCCTCCGTGTCGCCCTGCCAGTAGTAGAGCGGACGGCCGCGGTAGGTGACCTGGAGCGAGCCGTCGGCCTGGGGTGCGGCCGCGAGCGTGCCCGTGACGCCCTCACCCGCGATCGGTGGCTGGTCCTCGGACGCCAGGAGCGGCGGCCAGGCCAGCAGGCAATCGCCGGCACAGGCGCTCTGGCCCGGTGTCACGTCCTTGGTGAAGTAGTACAGCGTGCGGCCGTCGGGCCCCACGAGGTAGGTACCCAGGTCGCTGGTCGCCGTGCTCACCGTGACCTGCCCGTCGTCCTGGGCCAGGCTCGCCAGGGGCATGGCGGCCGTGGCGCTGAGTGCCAGCAGCCCGGCCAGGGCCAGGCCGCCGAGGGAGCGGCGCGCGGCCGCAGAGTGGATGCGTGTCATCTTGGTCATCTCCTTGCTTGATGGCATGCGCCCATCAGGCGCTGTAGGTCGCCGTGGCGCGGCAGACTTCCCCGGTCCGCGGGTTCGTGGCGATGCCCGCGAAGCGGTCGCCGCTGCTGCCGGACACGACGCGTCGGAGCTCGAAGGATCCGGAAGGTGGCTGCGTGGTGCGCTGACCGCTCCAGAAGCTGCTGCCGTTCCTCTTGAGCTTGACGTTCCAGGTCTGGCCGTCGCGGTTCTGGTCGACCTCGAACTCGACCTCCACGCGGCCGTTCTCCGGGCTCAGCTTGAGCTTCCAGTCCGTGCTCGCCGAGCAGTCGCCGGTGCGGATGATGTCGCCGTCCTTGGCAGCGGTGCCCATCGGCGCCGCCACCAGCACGGCGCCGGCGAGGATGGTGGTGATGAGGGCCGCTCGCCGGCCCAGGGAGCTTGTCGTCATCGTGTGCTACTCCGTCTGCGATCTCGGTCGCACCGTGCGGCCGTCCTGACGACATGGTGCCGCTGGCTGCCGCCTCGCCGGAACGGGCGGCAGTCGCGAAATCCGTCGGACCTTGGTCCGATGCGCCGTGCGACGCTGGCCCCTACTCCCGGGCTGGTGGCCCGCCTACCATGGTCGGCACATGTCCACCCCTGTCCCGGCCCGGCGTCCGCGCGGCTGGCTGGCCCATCCGCTGCAGGCGGTCCGCTCGACCTCGCTGGCCCAGCGTTTCCTGCTCGCCAACCTGCTCATCCTGCTGGTGGCCGGTCTGACGGTCGGGGTCTGGGTCGGCGACCAGCTGGAGCACAGCATCGTCGATCGCACGGCCTCGGTGACCGGGCTCTACGTGGAGTCGATCATCGAGCCGAGCGTGGCCTCTCTCGCCGATGGTGGCGCACTGACGGCGGACGAGATCGCGACGCTCGACTCGCACCTCGCCAACCCGCCCCTGGCCGACCGCCTCCGTTCGCTGCGCCTCTGGTCGGAGGACGGGCAGGTGGTGTACAGCCCCAACGACGAGCTCATCGGGCAGGCCTTCCCGCTGGAGGGCAACCTGGCACGGGCCTGGCAGGGCGAGGTGATGGCCTCCATGGACGACCTGTCCGGCGACGAGAATGCCTGGGAGCGTGCCCGCTGGGACCGCCTCCTGGAGATGTACATCCCGGTCCGTGAGCGCGGCAGCGACCGCATCATCGCGGTCGCCGAGTTCTACCTTCCGCCGGGCGAGATCGACCAGCAGGTGGCCGAGGCCCGCCGCATGACCTGGCTGCTGGTGACGCTCGCCATCGTCCTTTCCGCGGTGTTGCTCTTCGGCATCGTCAAGCGTGGCAGTGACACCATCCGGCGCCAGGAGATGGCGCTCGGCCGGCAGGTGGACGAGCTCACCGGGCTGCTGGAGGAGAACGCGACCTTGAGCGAGCGCGTCAACTCGGCTGCGCAGCGCACCACGATGCTGAACGAGCGGACCATGCGCCGGGTCAGCTCCGACCTGCACGACGGCCCGGGCCAGATGCTGTCGCTGGCCATCCTGCGCCTGGATGGACTGCGGACCCGCGCGGCTGCCGGCCGACCCGCCAGCGCCGCCGAGCTGGCCGAGGTCGAGGATGCCCTGCGTGAGGCCATGAGCGACATGCGCAGCGTGGCCGCCGGCCTGCGGGTGCCGGAGCTGGCTGCGCTGGACGTGGAGGCCGTGGCCACCCGCGCCATCCGGGACCACGAGCGCCGCAGCGGCACGCACGTCGCGCTCGACGTGGATGCTCCACCCGTGACGGTCTCCCTGCCGGTCAAGATCGCCCTCTTCCGAGCGCTCCAGGAGGGTCTCTCGAACGCCACGCGCCATGGCGGCAGCTCGGTCATCCACGTGTCGCTGGCCGGCCGCTCGGCCGACCGAGGGTCGAGCCGCGCCTCCGACCGCCCGAGCCGTGTCCCCGGCCTGGCGCTCATCGTGAGCGACGACGGCGCGGGCTTCGACCCGGCGTCGCTGGCATCCACGGGGGGCCTCGGGCTGGCCGGCATCCGGGAGCAGGCCGAGATCCTGGGTGGTACGTTCGCCGTCAGCTCCGCGCCAGCGGGGGGCACGGAGCTGCGCGTGTGGTGGCCCGTCCAGGGCCGGGAGGAAGAGACGTGACAGGCATCCCGACAGCGACAGGCCGGCCGTGAGCGAGGCCATCCGCGTGGCCGTCGCGGACGACCACCCCATGTTCCGAGCCGGGGTCGTGGCCTCGCTCCGCGAGGTCGAGGACATCGAGGTCGTGGGCGAGGCCGATGACGCGGCGTCGGCGCTGGTACTCGCGCGCGCGGAGCTGCCGGACGTCATCATCCTCGACATCGCCATGCCGGGCAGCGGTCTCTCCGCCGCGCGTGAGATCGCGACCGCCTGCCCGGCCACCAGGATCGTGATGCTCACGGTCTCCGAGGACGAGGACGACCTGCTGGCGGCGGTGAAGTCGGGTGCCTCCGGCTACGTGCTCAAGGGCGCCGGGGCAGGGGAGCTGGTCAGCGTCATCCGCTCGGTCAACGCCGGCGAGGTGTACGTCGCGCCGGCCCTCGCCTGGGGCATGCTGCGCGAGATGCAGACGCCACGCACCTCACCCTTCGACGAGCTCACGGAGCGCGAACGCGAGGTCCTGGAGCTGGTCGCGGAGGGTCTCAGCAACCAGGAGATCGGTGACCGGCTGGGCCTGGCCGAGAAGACCATCAAGCACTACATGACCAACATCCTGGGCAAGCTCCAGGTGCGCAGCCGTGTCGAGGCCGCGCTGCTCGTGGCACGCGAGGGCTCGCCGGGACCTCGGGGCTGAGCCCCCGCCGCGTCGAGTCGTCCCTGTCTACTCGCTCGGCGGCAGGAAGCCGTCGTCGGAGACCGTGACTGCCAGCTGTCCGGACCTGCATGGCAGGCGCTCGACGTCCACGGGCTGGCGACTGCAGAGGACGCGGGGCCCGGGGAACCCGCCGTGCCCGACTTCCGGCTTCTCGTGCGTGCCCAGCGGTGGCACTTCCGGGCCACTGGACGTGGCGCGGTCGGCCGCGATGCTGTGTTCGCACCTCGACCACGGACGTCTCGGCAGCGATCAGACCAAGGGGGACACCATGGCGCGCATCGGTACGCTCATCATCGGCATCGCCCTGCTCATGGCCCCGGCGTCAGCCCGCGCCCAGGGAGACGTCCCGGACCTGCGCGGCGACTGGGTGATGACGACGCCGTCGACCGACGATGCCGCCCCGACCGTGACGACCGAGTGGCAGATCTACGCCCACGATCGCGACACGGGCCAGTTCTTCGGACGCGTCGGGGAGCAAGGCGCGGAGGACGCCATCATGACGGGGGAGATCAAGGGCGACGCCATCACGATGACGGTCGACATCCAGACCGAGGAAGACGCCTGGGACCGCCTGGTGGGAACCATCCAGGGCGAGATCACCCCTGTCATCTCGGGCGAGATCATGATGCATCGCCTGATCCAACCAGTGGGCATCACGAACGAGAGCACCGGCTGGTTCGAGATGCGCCGCGCCGATGACGGAGCGGAAGCGCCGGTCGCCTCACCCACGGTCGTCGCGACGCCCCTCGCCGCCGAAGGGGAACCGGTCGCCGACGCGGAGGACCTGCGCGGCAGGTGGACCTGGGACGCCATCAGCGCGGACGGGGAGGTCTTCCCCACCCACGAGTTCGTCGTCACGGTCCACGATCCCGAGACCGACGTCGTGGCCGGCGACCTGTTCGACGACGAGAGTCGTCTCGTGACGATGATGGCCGGCCGCATCGATGACGAGGAGCTCAAGACCCGCATGACCTTCATGGGCGCCAAGGGCGGCTGGTCGGACTTCAGTGGTACCCGCGTGCCGGGCGAAGAGCGGCGCTATGCGGGGACGTACGAGGTCCAGAACACGGGGGAGACCGGCACGTTCGAGGCGGCCTTCGCCGGCCCCATCGTCGAGACGAAGCCGGACGCGGGCGCTGGCTCGAGCGCCACGGACACCGACGAGCCGCCCGCGGCCACGACCGCGGTCTGCGACGACACCCGGCTCACGGCCGCAGCGGCCGCGCTCGCGGGCGCCACGCCGTACACCGCCATGACCTCCCTGCAGGTCTACGACGGCAATGCCGACGAGCTCTCCTACCGGGTCCTGGTCGAGGAGCATGTCGCCGACCCGGTCACGTGGGACCGCACGACGAACGTCCGCGGTGATGCGGGCTGGTCGATCCTCGAGTCGCGCCGCCTCGGTGACGAGGTCTGGATGCGGCTCGACGGTGGCGAGTGGTCGGTCGAGGCCCCAGAGGCCGGCGTCCTGGGCACACCCTGGGCGCTCGACATCCTCGGTGAGCAGCTCATGCCCGGTGGGCAAGCCGCCGATCCCGTGGCCATCTGGAACCAGGTCGGCGAGCAGTGCATCGTCAGCCAGCTCTTCCGGGCCGAGGACGGCGGCAAGGGCCGGGGCCGTGTGTCGCGCCTCACCTTCGTTGGTGACGATGTCCTGCCCCGCACCGTCGAGTGGGAAGCCGTTCGCCCACCCACCGGCAGGATCAAGGGCAAGGCGACGCGCCCCGGCGAGATCGAGAGCATCCTGATCACCCTCTCCAGCGGAGCGGTCGCCCCGATCGAGGCCCCGTCCGCCGCGGAGTAGCCGCCAGCCCTCACTCGCATCCAGGAAGGTCACGGATCCGCCTGGTCCGTGTCCGTGGACGGGCGCATCTGCCGGATCGTGCGTGTGGAGCGGCCCCAGGGCCGAGGCGGCGAGAGCTGGCGCTCATCGCCGCCGACGACGTCAGCGACGAAGATCGCGTGACGCATGGGAAGCGGCACTAGAAGTGCCTCTCCGCCTCGGTCCCATCAGCGAGGCGCGCATCGATTTCGGAACTCAGCCGCTGCCTTGTACGCCAATATCCTACGAGCGCGACCATTCCGGCCGCGCCACCTAACCGAGGATGGCCGTGCAGCGGGATCTCGTGGTGCGGGCACAGGGAGGCGATCATGACGCCTTCTCCGTGCTGGCAGGTGCCACGATCGGTCGACTGGATGCCGCGGCACGACTCATCCTGCGAGATGCCGATCAGGCTCAAGCGGGGTGAGTGCTGGAAGCGCCACCGGACGCTACCGAACGGGGGCGGACGAGTCGTGGCTACACCGTGGCTACATTCGGGTCAGGACTCTTGCTGAGCCGACCGGGCTCTCCCGGGCTACGGGTTCCAGCCTTCTGGTGCACCCGCACCAGACGCTCGAAGGTCCCGGCTACGCCTTGCCGTCGTGGATGGCCGCTCTTCGGATCATGGCTCCGAAGGTTTTACGGGTTCAAGCCCCGTAGGCCACCCCATTCCTCAGCGTGGATGCACGGCATGGAGTGGCGCGCCAAGCGGCGCTGAGCGGCCCGAGATCGCTGCGGAGAATGCTGCGCAGCCTCCACCACACGCTCACCAGCGTCCTCGGCGGCGCACCATGAGGACTGTCTGGACGCCACCCTGCGCAGGCGCCATCATCCCGCAGAAGCACGGTCGCACCGGAGCGGTGACGTGGCCGCCGGCGGACGATGCCAAAGGGGGAGAAGGAGTTCTCCTCATGAAGGCACCACGCTTGAGCATCGGTCTCGGCTCGTTCCTCGTGGCCCTGGCGCTCGTCGTCGCGGTCGGCATCGGCTCGGCTATCGCGGTCATCCCCAACCAGGGCACCTACTACGCCTGCCTGACCAAGTCCAGCGGGGCCGTCAAGGTCATCAACTACCCCAAGGTGCAGTGCGCCACGGGCACCCGCCTCATCAAGTGGAACACCAAGGGCCCGGCCGGGCCTCAAGGGTCGCAGGGAGCCCAGGGAGCCCTCGGGCCCCAGGGCCCCAAGGGAGACCAGGGACCCGCCGGTCCGGCCGACTGGAACGCCATCTCCAACAGACCCGCAGGCTTCGCCGACGGCGTGGATGACCAGGGCGTCACCGGACTGACCATCACCCGGGTACAGGGGCCCTACACGCAGGTCTACGCGAACGCGTCCGGCACGGCATGGGGACAAGCTCACGTCGACTGTCCGGCCGGGTCGCGTGTCGTGGGTGGCGGCTACTGGTCACCCACGAATGCGTTCGCCGTCAACTCTTCGACGGCAACGGACGCCGACACGTGGACCGTCTTCGCCACCCTCCTCGGCAAGACGGGCGACGGGTGGGTCTCCGCCATCATGAGAGCTGACGTCCTCTGCATGAGGGTGGAGCCAGGCGGGGCGTTGACGGTCGCCGCCAAGACCAAGCACCCGAAGGGCGCGAACAAGGTACGTCGTCGGTAGGAGGCTCAGGGACCCCTGAGTCAGGCCCGCCCGTGTGGGGACGGGCCTCCGTGGTCGCAGGACCCTACCGGCGCTTCTTGATGGCCTTCTTGGCGGTGGTGAGGGCTCCCCCGGGCGCCGTGCTCAGGCACAGGGCCCAGGTGGCCATCTTGTGGTCGACCGTGTCGGTGTTCCGCATCGTCACGGTCCACGTATTGGTGTCGATCGGGGATGCTCTCCCCCATGGCGAACCCCACCGAGGGGCTGATCAGGTAGCCGCCACCGGTCACCCTGGCTCCCGGTGGGCAATCCGCGTCCGCTCGGCCGACCGTGCCAGCGGGCACGTTCACGTCCGGGCCGATCACGCGCGTGAGCTTCACTCCCGTGACGCCCTCGTCATCCACGCCGTTGGCGAAGCCCGCGGGCTCATTGTCGATGGCGTTCCAGTCGGCCGGACCGGCGGGACCTTGGACTCCCTGTGGGCCCTGTGGTCCGGCCGGGCCTTTGGCATTCCATTGATGAGCCGCCCGTGGTGCACTGGACCTTGGGGTGGTTGATGACCCTGATCTCACCGGTCCGCTTGGTGAGACAGGCGAAGAAGGTGCCGTTGTGGGGGATGGCCGCGATGGCCC
>CAVPPQ010000012.1:0-129273 GCA_963707395.1 uncultured Chloroflexia bacterium | reverse complement strand
TGCGCAGGGACCCGCTCGTAGACGCCATCCGGATCACGACCGAGGCCGCACCCCGGTCCACGATGGACGGGGTGCGGCACAAGCCCCGCCAGGCGCGAAGGCGGCAGGGACTATGGGGTCGCCGGGACCCACTCCCCGGGTGACGGACCCTCGTAGATGTAGCCGAGGACCACGTCCTGGTCCCCGCCACCCATGACGTGCTGGAAGACATACGTCAGCCCGTCGTAGCTGCCGCTGCCTCGACAGACGTTGAGGATCGGGTACGAGGTGGTCCGTGGGTTGTCGGTGAGGGACCACGAGCACTCCCATGCTCCATCCGAGTCTTCCAGATGTCCCGTCCCCCACCAGAGGTCGGGGCTGGTCCTGGTCCAGGCATGGTTCCACGTGATCGCCCAGGTCCCATTGACCCGCGGCTCGTTCGTGTCGCTCGTGCATTCCATGGTGGCCCCGAGGGTGGTGGTCAGGCCATGAGCGGTCGTGGTGGTTCCCCCGACCGCATCGTCGCAGCTGCCAGTCCCTTCGACGGCGACCACGCTCGCCGGTGACGATGCCGGGGCAGGCGCTGGTGAGGAGGGGGCGGCAGGCGCGGATGCCGGGGCGGCTTGAAAGCCGCCGGAAAGGAAGCCGCCGATGACGATCGCGAGGATCGACGTGACGGCCACACGAAGATAGGTCGACATGGCTGGGTACCTCGATACAGCAGGGGGGAAGGTGAGCCAGGTAGGCCAGGCACGAGGCCTGTGTCGTTGCGGGGTGACATGGATGCTGCTGATGACCACCTGCCGGGTGATCGGCGGCAACGCGTCCGGGCCCTCGTCGAGCCAGCGGGTGATGGTCGTCTCGGGGTCGCGGGGGCCATTCATGCCGGACGTGCCTCCAGGGCCGACCACCCGTCGGCAGCGATCGCGGCACGGAGCTGCCGCGTGGCGTAGTGGAGTCTCGACTTGACGGTACCCACGGGCACGCCGACGATCTCGGCGATCACGGCGAGCGGCAGGCCGATGTGGTGATGCAGCACAAAGACCGCGCGGTGCTCCGGCGTGAGTCGCTGGAAGGCGCGCTCAAGGGCATCCCGCTCATCGATCGAGACGGTCGAGTCCGGCACCCCCGGTCCGTCGAACGGGAGCTCGCGGACGTGCCCGCTCCAGCGCCGGTACCGGCGAGCCTCCTCGTAGCAGGCATTGACGAGGAGTCGATGGAGCCAGACCTCGAAGCGCTCGGGGTCGCGCAGCCGTGGGAGCTCGCGCCAGGCCAGGAGGAGTGCCTGCTGGACGGCATCCTGTGCCCGCTCCGTGTCCCGCAGGATGCGGTACGCGATGGCGTAGCAGCGGCCACCATCAAGGTCGACGAGCTCGGTGAAGGCGCTCTCGTCGCCTTCCCTCGCGCGCTCGACCAATCTCCCCCGCATGGGTCGTCTCCCGCGGCGCCCGACGAGCGGGCGCTTCACCCCACAAAGATGCTCGCCCCGGTCGAGGAGTTCAATCTTCGTACGTCCGCGTCGGAGGTCCTTGTCACCGACGCCCGGTCCAGGGGTGGCGCCTTCCGCCGATGGTGCAGAGCACAGACCGACTGCAGGTTCGCTGCCGCGTCGCTCCCGCCGCAGCCCAAGGTCCTGGAGCATCGTGCGGATGCCGTAGGCGGCCGCCTCATGAGGCGTTCGGGTCTGACGATCATCGGGGTGAAGGAGCGCCCCGTTCCTGATCGCGTCCCTCGATGACCTGGGTACCCACCGGCCGTTCCGGGCCGCGGTCTTCCGGCCGTGCGGAGACGTCCGTTCGGCACTTCCAGGTCGAGGACCATGCGCGGCAACCTGATGCCCCGCGGTCGCCACGGCGGTCGGGCGTCCGCACGTTCCCGCTCCACGCACAGGCGATCATCACCATGCTCATGCCCATCGCAGCCCTGCTCGGCGTGCTCGCCGCCTTCTACGGCCTCCTCGTCCGACCGCGCACGCTCGACTGGGGCTCGACACTCGAAGAGCGCCATGCGCCGTTGCCCGGCGATGACGTGATCCCCGATGCCGCGACGGTCACGACCCGGGCCATCACCATCCACGCCCCGGCCGCTGACGTCTGGCCGTGGGTCGTCCAGATGGGCCAGGACCGAGCCGGCTTCTACACCCACAACTGGGTCGAGCGCCTGCTCCGCTCCGGCATCCCCGACATCAACGAGGTCCACCCCGAGTGGCAGCAGCTCGAGGTGGGCGACCTGATGCGCACGAACCACGACATGGGTGGCAAGCCCATGGGCTGGCCGGTGCTCGCGGTCGACCCCGGACGCTCCGTCGTGGTGCGCAGCAAGAGCCTGCCGGTCGGCACCTACGCGTTCGTCCTGCAGCCCGTCGACGAGACCGCCACCCGCTTCATCGTCCGCGACCGGGCGGCGTGGAAGCGACGCGAATGGCTCTTCAAGGTCCTCGTGTACGAACCGCTCCACGCCTACATGGAGACCGGCCTGCTGCAGGGCGTCAAGCAGCGCGCCGAAGGGAGTGCCTCCACGAGCGCCTGACGCTCGACGCTCCGCGTCGATGCACGCGTGCGAACGTGACTTCCGCCTCTTGACCCCGGTGCCACGTCCGTGGCCTCCTATCAGGTGACAGCGGGAGGCACTGAGGTACGGCCCAGACCCTGGCCGCCGGGACCGTGCCGAGCCACTGGCGAACCCGGCCCGCGTGGCTGTGATGCCGCGCAGGATGCGCGGCACAGAGGGGACCGATGAACGCGCGGCCCGTGATCTCAGCGCCCGCACTGCGGGTTGCCTCGGTTGGCGCCCTTGTCCTCGCGGCCGTATTGATCGTCTCGGGTGTGACCATCGGGGGTGAACCCGATGATCAGTCCATCGACCCGGCGACGCAGGCGGCCTGGCTGGAGCAGCACTTCCAGTGCGAGCATCCCGCCGAGATGGCCGACGGCCTGATGGCCGGTGGCCCGATGATCGACCCGGCGACGCAGGCGGCCTGGCTGGAGCAGCACTTCCAGTGCGAGCACCCTGCCGAGATGGCCGACGGCCTGATGGCCGCTGGCCCGATGATCGACCCGGCGACCCAGGCGGCCTGGCTGGAGCAGCACTTCCAGTGCGAGCATCCCGCCGAGATGGCCGTAGCCTAGCCACGGGATCGGCCGCGCGCTGCTCGACGATCGCATCGGCGCGGCGCGCGCCGCCGGCCTTCGATCTGCCGTCCCCGACGTGGCGGTCACGAACCCACGGAGCCACAGCGAGAGGGATCGCTGACGTACCGGGTGGGTGACCCGTGCCGTTGGACTCTGGTGCTCGCTGGCACACCACACCAGCATCCTCTCTCAGTGCGTGCCGTCTACTCGACACGCTCGCCGGCCGCGTCGTGCGGGCCGCACTGGGAGGGGGGGTCATGGAGCTCTCGAGGCGCTCGTTCATCAAGGCGTCCGCCGCGACGGCCGCCGCAGTCGGACTCGGCATCCGGCTCGATGGCGCGGTGACCGCGCAGGACGCCGAGGGCGGCGGTGACGGTGTCGCGCTGCCCAAGCCCGACGCTCCGAGCAAGGGCACGAGCGCGATGTACGCGAAGGACGCGACGTACCCGCCCATCGAGCCCCTTCGGCCGCCCGCCGGAGCCCCGAACGTCGTCATCATCCTCATCGACGACATGGGCTTCGGCGCCACGAGCGCCTTCGGCGGGCCCATCAGCACGCCGACCCTCGAGCGGCTCGCTTCCGACGGTCTCAAGTACAGCCGCTTCCACACGTCTGCGCTGTGCTCGCCCACGAGGCAGGCCCTGCTGACGGGCCGCAACTGCCACTCCGTCAACATGGGCGTCATCACGGAGCAGGCCACGAGCGTGCCTGGCTACACCACGATCCGGCCCAACAGCGCCGCGACGATCGCCGAGATCATGCGGCTCAACGGCTACAGCACCGCCGCCTTCGGCAAGATGCACCAGACGCCGGTGTGGGAGGTGAGCCCCTCGGGACCATTCGACCGCTGGCCGACCGGGGAGGGCTTCGAGGCCTTCTACGGGTTCGTCGGCGCGGAGACGAACCAGTGGGCCCCGACCCTGATCGAGGGCACGACCCCGGTCGAGCCGCCGGACGACCCCGACTACCACTTCACGCCCGACCTCGTCGACCACGCCATCAAGTGGATGCAGCAACAACGGACGCTGACGCCCGACAAGCCGTTCTTCCTGTACCTCTCCTTCGGCGCCACACACGCGCCGCACCACGCCCCCGCGGATTGGATCGCCAAGTACCAGGGCAGGTTCGACCAGGGCTGGGACGCGGTGCGTGAGGAAACGCTCGCCCGCCAGAAGGCGCTGGGGGTCGTCGCACCGGACACGGTCCTCGCTTCCCGACCGGCCGAGGTCACGCCGTGGACGGAGCTGACCGACGACGAGCGCAAGGTGGCCACGCGCCTGATGGAGGCCTACGCGGGCTTCGCGGAGCACACCGACTTCCATGCCGGGCGCCTCGTCGACGCCATCGAGGCGCTGGGGGTGCTGGACGACACCCTCATCTTCTACATCGCCGGCGACAACGGTGCCAGCGCCGAGGGGTCGTTGATCGGCACGTACAACGAGATGATCGGGCTCAACGGACTTGGGCTGACGATGAGCGAGATGCTCGACCACTACGACGAGATCGGCACGTCGATGGCCTACAACCACTACCCCGTCGGCTGGGCGCACGCCATGGATTGCCCCTACCAGTGGACCAAGCAGGTCGCCTCGCACTGGGGCGGCACCCGCAACGGCATGGCCGTCCACTGGCCCGCCGGCATCCGCAGCAAGGGCCAGGTGCGCGACCAGTTCCACCACGTCATCGACATCGCGCCGACCATCCTCGAGTGTGCCGGCCTGCCCCAGCCGGACATCGTCGATGGAGTGACGCAGAAGCCCATGGAGGGCGTCAGCCTGCGCTACAGCTTCGACGACGCGACCGCGGCCGAGCGACACACGACGCAGTACTTCGAGATGTACGGCAACCGCGGCATCTACCACGATGGCTGGAGCGCCGTGACCCTCCACAACGTCCCGTGGGCGCAGGCGCAGGACTGGAGCCAGGACGTCTGGGAGCTGTACGACGGCAGCACCGACTGGAGCCAAGCGCACGATGTCGCGGCCCAGTTCCCCGACAAGCTGGCCGAGCTGCAGCAGCTCTTCCTCATCGAGGCCGCGAAGTACAACGTCTTCCCGCTCGACGATCGGAAGGTCGAGCGTCTCAACTCCGAGATGGCCGGACGTCCCGACCTCATGCGCGGGCGCACCTCACTGACGCTGTATCCCGGCATGGTCCATCTCATGGAGAACGCCATCATCAACGTCAAGAACAAGTCGCACACGGTCAGCGCCTCGATCGAGGTGCCCGAGGGCGGGGCGGAGGGCGTGCTCGTGGCGCAGGGTGGCCGCTTCGGCGGCTGGTCGTTGTACGTCAAGGACGGCAAGCTGGCCTATTGCCACAACTGGCTCGGCAAGGAGCACTACACGGTCGTGGCGGACACGCCGCTGCCGGCGGGCCCGGTCACGGTCCGCTTCGAGTTCGCCTACGACGGCGGCGACGCCGGCGCCGGCGGGACGGGCAGCCTGTTCGTGGGCGACACGCTCGTCGGCCAGGGCCGCATCGACAACACCGTCGCCTACACCTACTCACTTGACGAGGGCATGGATGTGGGCAAGGACCTCGCCACCCCCGTGAGCGAGGACTACGCGGAGGGCGACAGCGTCTTCACCGGCACGATCCACTCGGTGACCATCGACGTCGGCGCGGACGACACGAGCCACCTGCTCGACCCGATGGTCGCCTTCGCCGGGCTCATGGCGGCGCAGTAGCGGGTCGGCCGCGCTGGGGCCGGCTCATACGCGCGGACCACGGAACCCGCCGAAGCGCTGCGCCCGGCGCGAGGATGCGCTCGGCCCGCCGCCGCCTCCGGGGCCGGCTAATCTGAGCGTGTGCCGTAGGTGGTCCTGCGACGACACTTTGTGTGACTTCGCACCGGCTTGAGAGGAGCAGCGGCGATGGATGACGCGACACCACGCAACGCGGAAGGCGGCGCAGTGGTCCCCGTCACGTGGGAGAACTATCCGCGCGCCAACTGCCACGCCTCGTTTCGGGCGACCGTGGACAAGGGCGGGTTCGGCAAGTTCTATCACGTCAGGGGTCTCGCACCTATCGAGAGCGGTCAGCTGGGCATCGGGGAGAACCGGGACACGCTCTACTCGCTCGGCGTCTTCGACCTGACGGAGCCCGTGACCATCTCGAAGCCCGAGACCAGCGGCCGATACCAGTCGATGCTCGTCCAGAACGAGGACCAGTACCTGAAGCTGAGCACCACGAAGCCCGGCAGGTACACGATCACACGCGAGAACGCAGGCACGCGCTACATCGGGGTGAACCTTCGGACGTTCGTCGACCCGAACGACCCGGCCGATGTGAGGAAGGTCGAGGATCTCCAGGACCAGATCGTCGTAGAACAGGCCTCGGCCGGCGCGTTCGAGATCCCCGACTGGGATGTGGCCTCCTATCGCCGGGTCGACGGGGCGTTCAGGACGCTCTACTACACGATGGACGACTGGTCCCACGCGTTCGGTGACGTCGACCAGGTCGACCCCGTGAAGTTCTACGTCGCCAGTGCTTCAGGCTGGACCGGAGTTCCCGAGCCGACCGAAGCGTTGATCCTCCAGGGCACTCCTTCCCGGAATGACGGTGAGACGCCACATACGCTCACCGTGGGCGAGGTTCCGGTCGACGGCTTCTGGTCGGTCACCGTCTACGACCGTGACCTGGCCATCGTCAAGAACGACTACGACGCCTACATCGTCAACAGTGTCACTGCGAAGCGGAGCGATGACGGCAGCGTCACGATCCACTTCGGCGGCGACCCCGGACAGCCGAACTTCATCTACACGCCTCCGGGATGGCGCTACCTCGTCCGACTGTACGGAACACGCGAGGCGATCGCCGACGGGAGCTATCAGTTCCCCAAGCCGCGGCCCGTGACCTGAGCCGGGTTCACCGGCGAGAACGGTGAGTCGACCGGTGAGAGTGCCCTCAGCCGGATCGGCGGCTCGTGGGTCAAGTCGGGCGCGCCTCGCGGCCGGGGCTATCCCTTCTTCGCCATCCTCTTCTTCGGTGGCCTGTTCCTGGTCGGCACGGCCGGGTCCGACTTCGACGTGTTCGCCTCCTTCGGCGTGATCTGCATCGTGCTGGGCATCGTGGGGACAGTGGAGATCGCCCGCGGGCGGGCTGGCGGCCTGCGGCCCGACACGCTGGCCTCGGCCCTCTAGGATGTGCGGGTCCCCGCTCGCACTGGTGGAGGAGACCCCCATGAACGACCCCCAGGCATCGGCCAGCAGCAGCCCGTCCGACGCCGCGCAGAACGGCTTCACGGACGAGGAACGCGCCGCGATGAAGGAGCGCGCCAGGGAGCAGAAGGCCGCCTCTCGGCGCAGCCCTCGCGACGCGCGCGCCGATGGCGAAGCGGACGTGCGTGCCAAGATCGCCGAGATGGCCGAGCCGGATCGTTCGATGGCCGAGCGGATCCACGCCCTGGTCATGGACAGCGCTCCGGACCTCGTGCCGAGGACCTGGTACGGGATGCCTGCCTACGCCAAGGCCGGCAAGCTCATCTGCTTCTTCCAGGCCGCTTCGAAGTTCAAGGTCCGCTATGCCACGTTCGGCTTCCAGCCCGACGCCAACCTTGACGAGGGTTCCATGTGGCCGACCGCCTTCGCGCTGACGGAGCTGACGGCTGACGACGAGGCGCGCATCGTCGCGCTCGTCAAGAAGGCGGTCGGCTGAGGCATCCAGCGCCCCGACGAACCAGGGGCGGGTCGCGGGCGGCGGGTCCGGGCTGCCTACGTCTCCTCGGCCGTGGCGACGGGCAGGTGCGCCGCCGACCAGTCGGAGTACGAGCCCGGGTAGAGCAGCGGGTCGGGCAGCCCGGCGACGCGCGAGGCGAGGATGCCCAGGCAGGCGGTCACGCCGCTGCCGCAGGACATGACCTGCGGTCTCGTGGCCCGCGGGCCATGCGCCCGCAACAGGACGTGCAGGCGGTCGGCCGGGAGGAGTCGGCCCTGCTCGTCGAGCAGGGTGGCCAGTGGCTGGTTGCGAGCGCCCGGGATGTGGCCCGGCACGCGGTCGACGGGCTCGACCTCGCCCCGGTAGCGCTCCGGCGCCCGGACGTCGACCAGGTCGATGGCCTCTGGGTCCGAGAGGATGGCCTCGCGCTCGATCGTGTTCGACCACCGGGCCACCGGGCTGAGACTGGTCCGCAGGTGCGTCGGCAGGAACGGCGTGAGCTCGCCGCCAGCCGCTGTCCAGGCGGCGAGGCCGCCGTCGAGGACGGCCACCTCGCGATGCCCGAGCTGGTCGAGCATCCACCACAGGCGTGCTGCGACCATGCCGTTGGCCGTGTCGTAGGCCACGATGGCGTGATCGTCGCCGAAGCCCAGCGCGGCCATGCGGTCGGCGAAGGCGGCCGGGTCGGGGAGGGGATGGCGCCCGGGGCCGGTGGCAGCGGAGAGGTCGCGCTCCAGGTCCACGAAGACGGCGCCGGGGATGTGGCCAGCCGCGTACTCATCACGCCCGCGCCGCAAGTCACCCAGGTACCAGCGCACGTCGGCGATGCGCAGTCGCGGGTCACCGATGCGGGTGGCGAGTTCCGCGGCGCTGATGAGCGGCCCACGCAGGCGCTGGTCCATGGCTTGGCTGTCACCTCTTCTGCGTGTGGTTGGTTCGCGCCGGACGCCGTCGTCCTGAGTCGGGCCGCGAGCGTAGCGCAGGGCCGCCGTGCCGGGAGCACCGTTCTGGCGACCGATGGTCCCTCGTCGCTGCGGCCCGGTGCCATTGGCCGCGGCAGGTCGCCTGCTACCCTCGGTCCGCCATGCCTGATGACGAGCCCGCGAAGCCCGAGTCGCTCAAGGTGCTCTCCGGGACCGCCATCGGTGCGGCCATGCTGGGCTTCGAGCAGGCCCTCCGCCAGCAGCCCCCGGCCGAGGTCCTGGCGGCCGAGCACATGCCTCAGCGGGGTTCCATCGGCCTGGACGGCGACCTCGTCATCGACTTCCCAGCGCCGTTGGCCGGCGTGGGCGAACGGTTACCGACGCCTGGCGGGCCGGCGCTCCCCGGGCTGCCGCTCGAACGAGGGGACGCCCCGGAACAGGATGTAGGCAGAGACCAGCACGAGCAGCACAACGACCGCTGAAAGGATCGTGGCAAGGTCCATCGGGGTCCTCCTGGGTGCACGGTGTCGGTACGGTCGACCCGTCCGTTGTGGCCCGACGTCAGGCGTCGTTCCAAGACCTCGATGGGACGGGTGGCCATGACCGGTCCCGACCGTGGGCCGTCCCGGAGCGGCAGGGGCGCTCGCCCATCGGTACGCGGTCCGGTCCGCCCGCCGCGCCGCCACAGCGTGCCTCGATTGCCGCGTGTTGGTGGGTTCAGCCAGCCAGAGGGCGGACTGCCGGTCTGGGCCACTTCGCGTCTGACATTGAGATTGGCCGACCTGTGGCAATCGGCCGGCCGGGATCAGTGCTGACGAGGTTCGCGCCGGGTCACGCGGCTTGGCAGTCGGGCGGTGGCTCGTGAGGGCCATCGACGAGGTCGCAGGCTTGTCGGCGTGTCCCCCCAAAGCGCGGACTTGTGCCCAGCGTAGTTGATGCCTTGGCCGCTGGTCGCTGGTCAGCAGGCGACTGCCGTTGCTAGGGATGGCGGCATGGACGGTGCTGCCCCTAGGGTCACGACGGCAATGCCGCCACGACGAGACGAGAACGGGACGCAGACGAGACCCGGACATGGCTCCCCCCGATGCCCGCGGGGCGGTCCAGGCTGGCCATGGCTGACGGGCCGTGCCTCGTCACCTCCTGCCTGTCCGGGATGTAGGCATGTCGGTAGAACAGGATGCAAGAGGCAAGGGTCATCGCCGAGAGGGCGTGGTCGCCGGCGAGCGACGAGCCCCAGAGGATCGGAGCCTGCTACTCCATTCGCACCCCGAGCCCGACGGGGCAGGCCACGCCAATGCCGTGGTCGGGGCAGTAGTCGTTCGGGTTCTTGACGTGGAACTGCACGCGGGCACTCCTCGCACTCCCGACTCGAGAAGAGGCCCGCCCCTCGCGGGACGGGCCCTCGAGCTACGCCGCCTGCTCGGGGTCACTTGGGCCTGCGCACGTGTGCCTTCTGCCCGAAGTTGCTGTTCTTCGCGGCGATGGTGACGGCCGCCGGGCGTCGGCCCGCAGGCAGTGGACGCGTGGGCGTCTGATGGTGACGTTTCCGCCACTCGGCTTATACCCGCCCACGTGCCAGGTGTCCGCATCCATGACAGCCGACTGCCAGACGATGAGGTTGGCAAGGTCCACGAAGTAGCCACCCGATGAGGTACTCCACCCCCGACGGCGAGGAACCCCGCCGGGCAGTCGGCATAAGCGTCACTGATGTCGCCTGCGGTGACGGTCACGAGCCCCGACGTGACCGTCTTGATCTTGACCGCCGTGACTCCTTCGTTGTCCACGCCGTCCGCGAAGCCGGCGGGCTTGTTGGGGATGGCGTTCCAGTCGGCCGGGCCGGCCGGTCCCTGGTCTCCCTTGAGTCCCTGTCCGGACCCGCCGGACCCTGCGGTCCCTTGGCGTTCCAGCTGATGAGCTTCTCGCCCGCCTGACAGGTCTTGACCTTGGGGTAGTTGATGAGTCTCACCGCCCCGGTGTTCGTGACGCGGCAGGCGTAGTACTTGCCATCTCCGTTGGGGATGGCGGCGTACACGGTGCCGGCCCCCAGGGCGAGCACGACGAGCAACGCGATGACCGGACCGAGGTAGGGACGCAGACGAGACCCAGACATGGCTCCCCCCGATGCCAGCAGGGCGGTCCAGGTCGGCCATGACTGACGGGCCGTGCCTCGTCACCTCCCGCTTGCCCGGGATGGAGCCACAGCGCTACCACGGGCTGCAAGAGGCGGAGGTCGTGAAGCTTGGCGCGCCGTAGCCTGCCACCACACCTGAGACAGTGCCGGGAGCCCGGCTACTCCGTCCGCACTCCGAGCCCGACGGGGCAGGCCACGCCCGTCCCGTGGTCGGGGCAGTAGCCGTTGGGGTTCTTGCTCAGGTACTGCTGGTGGTACGGCTCCGCGTAGTAGAACTCACCCGCCGGGGCGATCTCCGTGGTGATGGTGCCGTAGCCGGCCCTGGTGAGCTCAGCCTGGTACGCATCGCGCGAGGCTTCCGCGGCCGATCGCTGCTCTTCCGAACCCCAGTAGATCGTGGAGCGGTACTGGGTGCCCTGGTCGTTGCCCTGCCGCATCCCCTGCGTGGGGTCGTGGTGCTCCCAGAAGACGCGCAGCAGCTCCTCGTAGCTGATCCGGGCTGGGTCGTAGACCACCAGCACGACCTCCGCGTGGCCCGTCTGCCCGGTGCAGACTTCCTCGTACGTCGGGTTGGGCGTGAAGCCCCCGGCGTACCCGACGGCCGTGGAGATGACGCCCGGCGTCTGCCAGAAGGCCTTCTCCGCGCCCCAGAAACAGCCCAGGCCGAAGATCGCCGTCTCCGCTCCATCCGGCCACGGTGGGGTCAGCCGGGCGCCGTTCACGTGATGCGGCTCGTCGATGACGATGGGGGTCGGGCGCCCCTTGAGGGCTTCCTCTGGCGTGGGCATGGTGGAGGGTCGTCGGAACAGGAACATGTGCCGATGGTAGCCGCTGGCCCGTGACGCGCCCGTGACGCGTGCCTCGGGCGCGCGGAAGCGGATCAGCGACCGCCGCCCCCGGCCTCCGATGGCATCGCCAGCACGAGCGCCGCGGAAGAGGTGCTCCAGCGTCGCGGCCGGATCGGCCGTCATGCCGGTATGCGCCTCCGACGGCTGGATGATGGTCGACGACGGGGCCACGAGCCAGTGATAGCGCTCCGCCTGGCCCAGCGCGGCGATCGGCCCCCCGGCCGGGTCGCCGGCCGCGATGCGCTCGATGGCCTCGAGGTGGCCGCGCACCTCGTCCGCGTCGCAGGCGGGGTCGAGCGCCCGCAGCCGGGCCTCGTCGAGCCAAAGGCGCGCACCCAGGAACCGCCGGGGCCGGCAGAGGAGCACGATGCCCGCGTTCATCGACTCGCCCCGCTCCACGCGCGGCACGACCCGGATGACGGCGTAGGCGAACGGGTGGCGGGTGGGCTCAGGCGCCGGCGCGGGCACGCTCGGCCTCCTCCACGAAGGCGCGCGGGGCGGCCAGCCGCTCGCGCAGGTAGTCGACGTAGGCGCGCCGATTGTCCGCCACGCTCGGCGAAGCCCGACCCTCTGGCCAGCCAGGCGTCGGGGATGAGCGCCACCAGGTCGGTGAGCCGGGCCTCCGACACCAGCGGGGCCAGGCGCGCGTCAGCCTCCGCGATGGAGCCCGCGAAGGGGAGCAGGACGTGGTCGCGGATCTGCTCGAAGGGCCGCCGCGCATGCGCAGGTTCGCGGGCGAGGTCCTCCCAGCGGTGCTGGATCCCCAAGGCGGCCCCGTGGTCGATGCCGTACAACCGCTTGTGCCAGACGAGCAGGTTCGGATTGCGCGGCGTGCGGTCGACGTTGAGCGTGAACGCGTCCAGCCAGACGAAGTCGGCCGCCAGCCCTGCGTCCGGCGCGGGTCCGACGGCCGGCGTGAAGCCCAGCGCACCGGGCAGGAAGTCGACCCCGAGGTTGATCCCCGGCGACCGGTCGAGGAGCTCCTTGACCTCCCAGTGCGGCTCGCCCGCCGCGAAGCGCGCGTCGAGCTCGACGAGGACCAGCTCGGGCACGGGCAGGCCGAGGGACCGGGCCAGCTCGCCGACGATGACCTCCGCGATGAGCGCCTTTGGGCCCTGGCCGGCGCCGTGGAACTTGACCACGTAGAGTCCGTCGTCGTCTGCCTCGCAGAGGCCCGGCAGCGAACCACCTTCGCGAAAGGGGGTCACGTAGCGGGTCGCGGCCACGGTGCGGAGCATGGGCCCGAGTGTACGGGCTACCATGGGTCCACCACAGCACCGAGGAGGGAGTGCCTTGTCGTCAGCCGGCCTGTCCGCAGACCCCACCGAGTACCGGAGCCGGCTCGTCGAGCAGACCGACCAGCAGCTGGACGCCTGGACCATCGAGCTCATGCGCGACCTCTCGATCCGCGCCGGGGTGCTCACGGTGCTCGATCGCATCCGGCAGGCGACGGGCCTGGACGATGCCGGCATCCGCAGGGTGTTCACGGCGGGCGGCGGCGCGCCGGCCACCATCGGCCGCACGGCAGAGGGCCAGCTCATGGTGCCCGCCATCTCTCTCCACCACCTCGTGCCGGGCCTGCGCGCCCAGTCGGACCGGGCGCGCGACCAGGAGATCGCCTTCCTGGTGGCCGGCTTCCACGAGGTCGTCTACATCTGATACCCGCGGCCGGGCGCCGCGCACGACGAGTGCCCCGGTCGGTCAGTCGCGCGGCTCGCGAACGGGAACGGTCGTGCGGCTGCCGCCCACGCGCACGACGGCGATGGCGTTCTCCAGCTTGACCTTGTTGATGGTCAGGTACTTGGCGAAGAGCTGCCGGTCAGCGGACGAGGCTTCCGCGAGTGACCCGTCGCCCAGCAGGGCGGCGACCAGCTCGTCCACGGCTCGCGAGAGCTGCCGGGCCGCCTGGTCGATGTCCACCGCCGCCGCCGGCTGCGGCGCGCCCGCCGGGCTGCGGGTCGTCCACGGCCGGGCCCTCAGGCTCGACGGCGATGGCCACGCGCTCCGGCTCCACGGCGATGGCGACCATCTCGGGTTCGACATCCACGGCCACGCCCTCCGGCTCCACGGTCTGGCTGACCGCCTCGTCCAGCGTCTCCGGCATGTCCAGTGCCGCTGGCACGGGCGCCCGACCCTGGATGCGCTGACGCAGCTTGGCCAGGCTGAGCTCTCCGGTCGCGACCTGCCCGGCCAGTCGGCGGCGCGTGCGCGGGTCGCTCACCTTCATCAGTTCGTACGCGGCGGAGAGCGTGTCGCTCCGGGTCGCCACGAGCTCGCGGACCTCCGGTGGGGCGTCCGCCAGGCGCAGGCGGTTCTCGATGTAACCCTTGTCCTTGCCCAGCTTCTGGGCCAGCTTGCGCAGGCTGTAGCCGTGCTGCGTGGTCATGCGCTCGAACATCTCGGCTTCCTCGAGCGGCGAGATGTCCTCACGCTGGAGGTTCTCGATGATGGCGATCTCCAGGGCGGCCTCATCGTCGAACGATTCCACGATGGCCGGGATCTCACGCAGGCCGGCGATGCGAGCGGCGCGCCAGCGGCGCTCCCCGGCGATGAGCTGGAAGTGGCCGTCCGCACGCGGACGGACCAGCACCGGCTGCAGGATGCCATGTTCCCGGATGGAGGCGGCCAGGTCCTGCAGGGCGTCGGCGTCGAAGGTCTGGCGGGGCTGGTTGGGATTCGAGCTGATGCGCTCGATGGGGATGTGGTGGACCTCCGTGATCGTCCCCGGTTCGTCGGGGCTGATGAGGTCGATGAGCACCGGCGTGTACTCGGTCCGCTCGTTCGCCAGGCGCTCGGCGGCCTGGGTCCGGAAATCGGGTCTAGCCAAGCTCGATCACCTCCTGCGCCAACTGGCGATAGGCCTCCGCGGCGCCCGATCGGCTGGCGTAGGCCGTCACGGGCTTGCCTGCCAGGGGCGCCTCGCCCAGGCGCACGGCCTGTCGGATGATGGTCGTGAAGACATGATGGTCGCCCAGCTCGGAGAGCTCGGCGAGCATGTCCCGCGCCAGGTTGGTTCGGCCGTCGTAGAAGGTCGGCAGGAGACCCAGGATGCGCAGGCGCGGGTTGAGGCCTTTGGCCCGGATCTGGGTGATGACCGTGTTGAGAGCCGTGAAGCCCTTCAGGGAGTAGTACTGCGTCTGGACGGGGATGATGACGCCGTCCGACGCCACCAGCGCATTCAGCGTCAGCAGGCCGAGCGTGGGCGGGCAGTCGATGATGACGTAGTCGTACTGCTTCTCCGCCCAGCCGTGGAGCACCTCGCGGAGGGCGTGCTCGCGGCCGATGACGCTGAAGAGCTGGTTCTCCGTGGCCGACAGGTCGATGTCCGACGGCGCCACGTCCAGGTGCTCCGTGGTGGTGGGGACGACGATGTCCTCCAGGGAAAGGGAGGCGTCCAGCAGCACGTTGGCGATGGAGACCTCGATGTCCCGGGCGTTGAGGCCGAGGCCCACGGTCAGGTTGGCCTGGGGATCCATGTCCACGCAGAGCACCCGGTGACCCAGCTCCGCGAGCGCCCCGCCGAGGTTGATGGCGGTGGTCGTCTTTCCGACTCCGCCCTTCTGGTTCGCGATCGAGATGACGCGTGCCACCGTGACCTCCGGTCTGCCTTGGGACCGCACCTCCACCGCCGCGGCGTCCGATGGTCAGTCTAGCGAACAGGTCTTCCAGCCACCGAAGGTTATCCACACCGCAAGCTCCCCATCCACCGAACCTGTGGACAACATGCGCCGCATCGAGCCGTCTTTGCGCAAAGACGGTTCGTACGACCAAGGCTCTTTCCGACCGATCTGCCGGCTGGTGCCCTGATCCATGACGGTGGCTGTCGAGGGTGTGCCGGCTGCGTTCCTGTGGCCGAACGGCGATGCGCTCCCCAGCGTCGAGGGGGCATGCCACTAGCCAAGCGGCCCCTTGTCGATCGGCCCACTGCCCGCCGTGGCCAGGATGCCCGCGGCGCTGCGGCGCGACGCCGACGGACCGCCGGGTATGGACCGACCGCGGGACCCTGCCGGATGGGCGATGTATCTACAGGACAGAAGAGCGCGCTGGCGACCTTGGGCGTCCTCCAGGACAACTCCCAAGCGTCCGCGCGACCCGACACGCGTGACGTCGATGCACGAAGGGCCGGTTCGAGCGTGGATGAGCGTGCCCGGGCATGATCGAGAGCCAGTGATGCCAGCGGCGCTTCCCGGTCCCGCTGATGCGGTGGCCAAGGAGCGCCACGAGCACATCTGTCCTGCGCCGGACCCCTGCTCAGCGGATAACGGACCCTGGGCGGACAGATGACCTCCAAGCCGGCGTGACGGGTGCCCTCTCCTTTGACACTCTCGAGCGGATCGCCGTTCCGCCCTGTGACGAGGTCAGGCTCGCCTCCTCGACCGGCTGATCAGGCGATGCCGCCTCCGTCGTGAGCACGCCTCCGTGGAGCCCATCGGAAAGACCGCCTCGGCGGTCCCGAGAGCAGCTGCGTGGGTCCCGGGAACGGCCGGGGATGCTACCGTCGAGCCCGACAGCGGTGTCGAGCCCAGCGGCGGGCTCCTGGCAGTGAGGTGATGATGGCAACGACCGATGCGGGTCGCGAGCGCTGGCGCGCGACCACGCGAGCGCGAGCGCTCGAGGGCCACGGCGAGCGGCGCGACCGTTTCGTGACCACGTCTGACCTCGAGGTCGCCGACCTCTACACGCCGGCAGACACGGCCGCGCTCGCCGAGGATGAGGCGCTCGGTCGACCTGGCGAGTTCCCCTTCACGAGGGGTGTGCAGCCCACCATGTACCGCGGACGCTTCTGGACGATGCGCCAGTACGCGGGCTTCGCCAGCGCCGCCCAGACCAACGAGCGCTTCCGCTACCTGCTCGAGCAGGGCCAGACCGGACTATCGGTCGCCTTCGACCTGCCAACGCAGATGGGCTACGACTCCGACGCCCCCATGGCCGCCGGCGAGGTGGGACGCGTGGGCGTGCCGGTCAGCTCCATCGACGACATGGAGGTGCTGCTCGCCGACCTGCCCCTGGACAAGGTCACGACCTCCATGACCATCAACGCCACGGCACCCATCCTGATGGCCATGGTGGTTGCGGTGGCCGACCGCCGCGGCATCCCTCGCGACCGGCTCGGGGGCACCGTCCAGAACGACATCCTCAAGGAGTACATCGCCCGCGGCACGTACATCTACGGCACGGAGGCGTCGATGCGCCTCGTGACGGACATCTTCGCCTTCTGCGCTGCGGAGCTGCCGCGCTGGAACAGCATCTCCATCAGCGGCTATCACATGCGCGAGGCGGGAGCCACGGCCGCCCAGGAGCTGGCCTTCACGCTGGCCGACGCCATCGCCTACGTGGAGGGCGCCGTGGCCCGCGGCCTGGACGTGGACGCCTTCGCCGGCCGCCTCTCGTTCTTCTTCGGCGCTTGGAGCGAGCTCTTCGAGGAGGTCGCCAAGTTCCGCGCCGCGCGGCGCATGTGGGCGCGCATCATGCGCGACCGCTTCGGCGCCACGGACCCACGTTCCATGATGTGCCGCTTCCACGTGCAGACCGCCGGCAGCTCGCTGACGGCGCAGTCGATCGACAACAACGTGGTACGTACCACCATCCAGGCGCTGGCGGCCGTGCTGGGGGGGACCCAGAGCCTCCACACGAACGCGCGCGACGAGGCCCTCGCCCTGCCGACCGCTGAGTCGGCGCGGCTGGCCCTGCGCACCCAGCAGATCCTGGCTCACGAGGCCGGCGTCACAGAGACGCCCGACCCGCTGGCCGGCTCGTACTTCGTGGAGACCCTCACCGACCAGCTGGAAGCCACCGCGCAGGCGTACCTCGTCGAGATCGAGGCCATGGGCGGCGCCATCGCCGCCATCGAGGCGGGCTACCAGCAGCGCCACATCCAGGATGCCGCGTACCGCGTGCAGCGCCAGGTCGAGGCCGGGGAGCGTGTCGTCGTGGGGGTCAACCGCTTCACGGACGGGGAGACGGTGCGCCCGCCGCTGCAGCGCATCGACCCGGCCCTCGAGCGCGAACAGGTCGAGCGCATCCGGCAGCTGCGGGCGACCCGCGATGCAGCGGCCTGCGAAGCAGCGCTGGCGCGCCTCGAGAGGGCCGCCCGGGGCACGGACAACGTCATGCCGGCCATCATCGAGGCGGTCGAGGTGCGTGCCACGCTCGGTGAGATCAGTGATCGGCTGCGGGCCGTGTGGGGCGAGCACCGCGAGGTCGTGACGGTCTGAGGGGTCGGCGGCTTCGGCCCGGCGTCGGGGCCGGCCGAGGGTGTGGCCCGTTGTCGCCAGCCGACTACGGACGGATCCGGGTCAAGTAGGGGCATAGGTCGGTCGGGGGCGCACCAGCCCGCTAACGCGAGGAGAGACATGGTCGAGGTCGCAGGTCGCACGTTCAGCCGGGTCCATCACGTGGCCGTGGTGGTCCGTGACATCGAGGCCGCACTGGCCTTCTACCGGGACACGCTCGGATTGACGGTCGAGCTCGTGCTGCCCATCGGGTCGGATCGGGTCGTCATCGCCTTCCTGGCCGTGGGCGAGACCAAGATCGAGCTGGTGCAGCCCACCGACGACACGACCGGCGTGGCCCGCTTCCTGGCCTCGAAGGGAGAAGGCTTCCACCACGTCTGCGTGGAGACGCCGGACGTCGATGCCACGCTGGCGGACCTGGCCGCGCGCGGGGTGGAGATCATCGACCGCGAGGCGCGCCGTGGGGCGGAGGGGCCGGTCGCCTTCCTGCACCCGCGCTCCTGCCACGGCGTGCTCGTGGAGCTCATCGAGGCGCCAGGCGGACCGGCCTGGGCGAGGCTCGGCTACCGGGGGGATCCACTCGCGGGCTGACCCTCCGCCTCACCCTGATCCTCCGCGTCGCTGGGCTCGTCCTGCAGCCACGCGCCGCTGAGGTAGTGGTCATAGACCGGTCCCAGCGCCCGCACGAGCTGCTCGAGCGGTGCCGAGGCCAGCGGCTCGATTCCCACGACGTAGCGCGCCATCGCGAGGCCCACGAACTGTGACGCCATGAGGCTGGCGCGCAGCTGTGGCTGGTCGCCTCCGACATGACTGGTGAGCGGCAGCAGGACACGCTCGGTCAGCACGACCCGGATGAGCCGCGCCGCCTCCGGCTCGGACGCCGCCGCGCGCATGAGGGCGATCGCCATCTGCCGCGTCGAAGGCGTCTCCAGCACGCTCAGCAGCGCCTCTGCAGCACGGTGTCCCGGACTGCCGTCACCGGGCCCGAACACCCGCGCCAGCAGAACCTCCGGATCGACCGGTAGCTGTACCGATTCCATGAAGAGGCGGTGCTTCGAGCCGAAATAGTGCAGCACCAGCCGCGAGTCGACGGCGGCTTCGGCGGCCACGCTGCGCAACGTGGTGTGCTCGTAGCCGAGCTGGCCGAACTGGCTCCGGGCCGCCTCCAGGATGGCCTCTCGCGCTCCACTTCCGGCTGGCCGCCGGCCACGTCGATGGCTGTTCATCGATCTCCTTGCTGATTCCTCACTGGGAGAATATCATTTCGTCAGTCGAGGAATAAGAGATGCAGCAGGAGGCCAGGCGGTCCATGCCACGAGTCACCACCACCAGCGGCAACGAGGTGCTGCTGTCCCCAGCACGCCGAAGGCTGCTACTGGCCGTCGTCGGCCTCGCTCTGATGGCTGTCATCTCGGCTGTCAGCGGGCTCAACGTGGCACTACCCAGCCTCGCGCTTGACACCGGAGCGACCCAGACAGAGCTGACCTGGATCGTGGATTCCTACACCGTGGTCTTCGCCGGGTTGCTCCTGTTCGCCGGCGCGCTCGGCGACCGCTTCGGCCGCAAGCTGCTGCTCGCCACCGGACTGGTCATCTTCGGCAGTGCCGCGGCCGCCGGCCTGTTCGTCAGCGACCCCGACCAGCTCATCTTCGTGCGCATCGCGATGGGCATCGGCGCGGCCGCCATCATGCCCACGACGCTGTCGGTCATCACCACGTCGTTCCCCGAGGACGAGCGGCCGCGAGCCATCGGCGTGTGGGTCGGCATCGCCGGCGGCGGCGCGGTGCTGGGCCTGTTCGCCACCGGGTTGCTCCTGGAATGGTTCCCCTGGACGTCCTTCTTCGGGCTCAATGTCGCCATCGCCGCGGTCGCGCTCGTGGGTACCCTCGCCATCGTGCCCGGTTCGGTCGAGGAGGATCCTCCGGCCCTCGATATCGTCGGGGCGCTGCTGTCCCTGGTGGCCATCACCGCCTTCGTGTTCGGCATCATCGAGGGACCGGAGCAGGGCTGGACCGACCCGCTCACGCTGGGTGCGCTCGCGCTGGGGATCGTGGCCGGCGTCGCGTTCCTCCTCTGGGAGCTGCGCCAGCGCAAGCCACTGTTGGACCCACGGCTCTTTCGCAACCGCGCCTTCAGCGCCGGCAGCCTGACCATCACCGCCCAGTTCCTCTCGGCCTTCGGCTTCTTCTTCGTGGCCCTGCAGTACCTGCAGTACGTCACCGGCCGATCCCCGCTGGAGGCGGCCATGGCCCTGCTGCCGCTGCCCTTCGTCCTGCTGCCGACCGCCCGGCGTGCGCCGGTCCTGATGCAGCGCATCGGCTTCCGGCGCCTCGGTCCGGTCGGGCTGCTCTCGATGGCGGTGGGCTTCCTGGTCCTCAGCCAGCTACAGGTCGATTCGAGCTACTGGCACTTCCTGGTCGGCCTCCTGTTCTTCGGCTTCGGTATGGGTCTTGCCGGCACGCCCGCCACGACGGCCATCACCTCATCGCTGCCGATGTCCAAGCAGGGCGTGGCCTCAGCCTGGAATGACACCTCGCGCGAACTGGGCAGCGCCTTCGGCATCGCCATCCTCGGCAGCCTGCTGAACCAGGGCTATCGCGAGGGCATGGCCGACGTCGCGAGCGGCGTGCCGCCGCAGCTGGCCGAGCGGGTGCTGGGGTCGATCGCCTTCACGGCCTCCCCGCTGGTGGCGCAGGCAGGAGAGGCCGGGCGGGTGATCGTGGAGCAGGCGCGGGTGGCCTTTGTCGGTGGGGTCGGCGATGCCGTCCTGGCCGCGTCCGTGATCCTCATCGTGGCGGCCGTGTCGGTCGCGGTGCTGGCGCCCGCGCCGGAGTCCGCGGCCGGGACCGGACGGTCACTCGTGAGCCGCGGCCTGGCCCTCAGTCGCGTGAGATCCCGGCCTCGATGAGCATCTGCGGGATCTGGGTGGGGGAATCGGCCACGCGGATGCCGGCCGCCTCCAGCGAGGCGATCTTGGCCTCCGCGGTCCCACCGGAGCCGCTGATGATGGCGCCCGCGTGCCCCATGCGACGCCCGGGCGGTGCGGTGCGGCCGGCGATGAAGGCGACCATCGGCACGTCAGGCAGGTGCTGGACCTTCCACTCTGCCGCTCGCTCCTCCGCATCACCGCCGATCTCGCCGATGAGCACGAGCCCGTCGGTGTCCGGGTCGTCACGGAACAGCGCCAGGATGTCCACGAAGCTGCTGCCGCTGATGGGGTCGCCGCCGATGCCGACGCAGGTCGACTGGCCGATGCCGGCATCCGTCATGGCCTGCACGACCTCGTAGGTCAGCGTGCCCGAGCGGCTCACCAGGCCGACACGGCCCGGCCGGTGGATGGAGCCCGGGATGATGCCCACCTTGGCCTGGCCCGGCGAGGTCGCACCGGGGCAGTTGGGCCCGACCAGGCGCGCACCGCGCGCCTTCACCTCGGCCACGACGGGCAGCATGTCCAGGGCGGGGATGTGCTCGGTGATGCAGAAGATCGTGCTGATGCCCGCATCCAGCGCCTCCAGGATGGCGTCCGGGGCGGCCCCGGCGGGCACGAAGATGACGCTCGCATCCGCGCCCGTGGCGGCCACCGCCTGGGCGCAGGTGTCGAAGACGGGCACGGCACCACCCAGCGTCCGCTGGCCTCCCTTGGTGGGCGTCACGCCGGCCACGACGTGGGTGCCGTAGTCGAGCATCTGCTGGGCGTGAAAGCCGCCCTCGCGGCCCGTGATGCCCTGCACGAGCAGCCGCGTGCCGCGGTCGATGAGGATGCTCACGCGGCCACCTGCGCAGCGAGCGCCACGGCCCGCTCGACGGCCTCGTCCAGCGTCTCCGCGGTCACGATGTCACCACCAGCCTCGCCCAGGATCCGCGCGGCGAGGTCCGCGTTGGTGCCCACGATGCGCACCACGAGCGGCACGCTGCGATCCTGCTGGGCGCGTGCCTCCACGAGGCCGCGAGCGACCTCATCCCCGCGGGCGATGCCCCCGAAGATGTTGACCAGGATGGCCTTCACCGAGGGGTCGGACAGGATGAGGCGCATGGCCTCCGCGACCTTGTCCGAGCGCGCGCCGCCGCCGATGTCCAGGAAGTTGGCGGGCTCCCCGCCGGCGCGCTTCACGAGGTCCATGGTGGTCATGGCCAGGCCGGCACCGTTGACCATGCAGCCGATGTCGCCGTCCAGCCGGATGAAGCTGAGGCCGGCCGCGCGCGCGGCGATGTCGGCGGGGTCCTCCTCGTCCAGGTCGCGCATGGCCTCGTGGCCGGGGTGGCGCCGGAGGGCCGAATCGTCCAGCGTGACCTTGGCGTCCAGGAGGGCCAGCCGCTCGACGGGTCCGTCCGGGCCGTCCTCGCGAACGATGGCCAGGGGGTTGACCTCCACGAGGTCGGCATCCTCCCGCACCATGACGTCCACGAGCCCCCGGCAGATGGCCGTGGCCTGCGCGAGGTGGTCGCCCAAGCCGAGCGCGAACGCCATCTGGCGCGCCTGGAACGGCTGCAGGCCGAGCTGTGGGTGAGCGTGGACGCGGATGATGGCGTCGGGGTGCTCCTCGGCCAGTGTCTCGATCTCCACCCCGCCCTCTGCGGCGCCCATGAGCAGGATGCGCTGGTTGGCGCGGTCCAGGATGGCGGCGAGGTACATCTCGCGCACGATGGTGGCGGCCGGGGTGACCATCACCCGGCGCACCGTGCTGCCCTTGATGTCCATGCCCAGGATGGCGGACGCCACAGCCTCCGCCTCATCCCCGCTGCGCGCCAGCTTGACGCCGCCCGCCTTGCCGCGGCCGCCCACGAGCACCTGGGCCTTGACGACGATGGCCCCGGCGCCGTCATCCAGGTAGGCCGTGGCCTGGGCGCGCGCCTCCGCCGGCGTGGTCGCCACGGCATAGGGTGGGACCGGCAGGCCGGCGCGCAGAAGCAGGGACTTGGCGTGGTATTCGTGCAGCTTCACGGGCTTCTGCAGGATAGCGTGCCCCCGACACCCTCGTGACCCGCGGTCCCGCCGCCCGGCGGGCACGCCGGCTGGCCAGCGGCGGTCGTGCCGTGATCCCGCGGCGGTCGCGCATCGACCCAGCGGCGGTCGTGCCGTGATCCCGCGGCCGCCCCTGCGACCCCATGTGACCAGGTGACGATGCGATACATTAGGGCGCAGCCGACCGTCAGCCGGCCGGGAACGGCAGCCGAAGGGATCGCACGCTCGATGATGTCCCTGCCCTCGCCATCGCCACGCCGCCCGTGACCGCGTCCGACCAGGTCACGCAGGGCCGCCGCGTCGAGGCGCGTCCGGCCAGCAAGCCGGCCGGCACCGCGCTGCGTGGCTTCGGGACGACGCGGCGCATCGACCGCTGGTCGCTCCGACCGCTGGCCATCGCCCTGGGCCTGACGGCCTTCATCGTCTACGCGCTCGTCTCGTCGGTCTTCCTGATCCCCTTCTTCGGCGTCGAGTACGAGGCGGCGGGCTACCACTCGCCCTTCTTCTCCATCGCCATCGGTGAGCTCTTCCTGCCGGCCTGGCTGTCGCCGGCCATCCTGGTGCTCTGGATCCAGGTGTTCTTCCGGGCCACCTGCTACTACTTCCGGGGCGCGTACTACAAGGCCTTCTTCGCCGACCCGCCGGCCTGCGCGGTGGGGGAGCCCTCCATCCATCGCCGCTACGGCATGGAGAACCGCTTCCCCTTCATCCTCATGAATGCGCACCGCTTCTTCCTGTACCTGGCCTTCATCCCCCTGGTGGTGCTCTGGATCGACCTGCTGCTGGCGGTCTGGCACGACGGCAGCCTGCGCCTGGGCGTCGGCGTCTTCCTCATCGCCGCGGACGCGCTCCTGGTGAGCCTCTACGTCTTCTCCTGCCACTCCTTCCGCCACCTCGTGGGCGGCGGGCTGGACTGCTTCAGCTGCACCGCCAACACGCGGCGCCGGCACGGCATCTGGGCCCGCGTGAGCGCGTGGAACCAGCACCACGGCCTGTGGGCCTGGGCGAGCCTGGCCAGCATCATCGTCGTGGACCTCTATGTCCGGGCGCTGGCGCTGGACGTCATCGGTCCCTCCACGCCGATCATCGGGGGCTTCCTGTAGTCGCATGATCGAGAGCCATCCTCACGACATCCTCATCATCGGCGCCGGCGGGGCGGGCCTGCGGGCGGCCGTGGCCGGCATCGCGGCCGGCCGCTCGGTGGGCGTCGTCTGCAAGTCGCTGCTGGGCAAGGCGCACACCGTCATGGCCGAGGGCGGCATGGCCGCCTCCCTGGCCCACGTGGACGATCGCGATTCGTGGTCCACGCACTTCCGCGACACGATGGTCGGCGGCCGGCTGCTCAACAACCCGCGCATGGCCGAGCTGCACGCCCGGGAGGCGCCGGATCGCGTGCGCGAGCTGGAGGCCTGGGGTGCCGTCTTCGACCGCACGCGAGACGGGCGCATCCTGCAGCGGCCCTTCGGCGGCCACACCTACCCGCGCCTCGCCCACGTCGGCGACCGCACGGGCCTGGAGCTCATCCGGACGCTGCAGGACCGCAGCGTGGCCGTCGGCGTGAAGGTCTACCAGGAGACCATCATCACGCGCCTGGCCGTTGGGCCGTCCGGCGTCCTCGGCGCCATCGGCTACCGGCGCGCGGACGGCGTGCCCATGGCCTTCCCGGCGCGTGCCGTCATCCTGGCCACCGGCGGGGCGGGACGCGCCTTCGCCGTCACCTCCAACTCCTGGGAGTCCTCCGGGGACGGCTATGCGTTGGCCTGGCGCGCAGGCGCGGAGCTCATCGACATGGAGTTCGTGCAGTTCCACCCCACGGGCATGGTCCACCCGCCCGGCGTGCGCGGCCTGCTCGTCACCGAGGCCGTGCGCGGTGAGGGCGGCATCCTGCGCAACGCGGATGGCGAACGCTTCATGTGGCGCTACCTGCCGGAGGACCGTCGCCACGAGTACGCCGCCACGGACGAGGAGGCGCGGGCCTGGGTGGACGCCCTCACGGAGGGCCGCCAGACCGACCATCGCCGCCCGCCGGAGCTGTCGACGCGGGACAACGTGGCGCGCGCCATCTACACGGAGGTCAAGGAAGGTCGCGGCTCCCCGCACGGCGGCGTCTTCCTGGACATCAGCTACCTGCCGCCGGAGCGCGTGCGCCGCAAGCTGCCCTCCATGTACGAGCAGTTCAAGGAGCTCGCCGACGTGGACATCACGGCCGGGCCGATGGAGGTCGGGCCGACGATGCACTACATGATGGGCGGCATCCGGGTGGAAGCGGACACGGGCGCCACCACGACGCCCGGCCTCTATGCCGCGGGCGAGGTGGCTGCCGGGCTGCACGGCTCCAACCGGCTGGGCGGCAACTCGCTCACGGACCTGCTCGTCTTCGGCCGGCGCGCCGGAGAGGCCGCCGTCGCGGCCACGGCGGCCGGCACGGGCTCCGGCTCTGGCGGCGCGGCGCCGGCGGACCTGCCACCCGACTTCGTGGCCGAATCGCTGGCCGCCATGGCGGCGCCGTTCGAGCGCCGCGGTGAGGATCCCAACCGCCTCCACGCCGATCTGCAGGAGACGATGTCGTCGCTGGTCGGCATCTTCCGCACGGAGTCGGACCTGGCCGCGGCCATCCGGCGCATCGAGGGCTTCAAGACGCGCTGGGACGGCCTGGCCGTGACCGGCCCGCGGCGCTTCAACCCGGCCTGGGACCTCGTCTTCGAGCTGCGCAACATGCTGGCCGTGTCAGAGGCCATCGCCCGCTCGGCGCTGGAGCGCACCGAGAGCCGCGGCGCGCACAGCCGCCTCGACTTCACGGGCATGCAGCCGGAGTGGGATGTCGTCAACGTCGCCGTGGGGCGCGCGGACGGCGCGATGGTCGTGCGGCAGACCCCCACCCGGGACTTCCCCGCCGAGCTGCGCCAGTACGTGACCGCCGGCGCGGACGCGGCCAAGGACTGACGGCCGATGGACGAGGCGATCCTCTGGGTGTTCCGCGGCGAGTCCGGCGAAGAGGGCGGCTTCTACGAGTACCGCGTCCCGGCCGAGGAGGGCATGGTCGTCCTGGACGCCGTGCACTGGATCCAGCAGCACGTCCAGCCGGACCTGGCGGCTCGTTGGAACTGCAAGGCTGCCAAGTGCGGCTCGTGCAGCGCGGAGATCAACGGCAAGCCGGGCCTCATGTGCAAGACGCGCCTGCACGACTTCCCGGAAGGGGAGGCCATCACGGTCGAGCCCATGCGCACCTTCCCGCACGTGCGCGACCTCGTCACGGACGTCTCCTGGAACTCGGAGGTCAATGCCCGCCTCACGCCCTTCTCACCGCCGGCGGACGTGCCCCAGTCGGAGTGGCGCTGGCAGCAGGAGGATGGCGAGCGCTCCCAGGAGTTCCGCAAGTGCATCGAGTGCTTCCTGTGCATGGACGTCTGCCACGTGCTGCGCAACCACGAGACGGAGCACGAGTTCATCGGCCCGCGCTACCTGGTGCGTGCTGCCAGCCTGGAGATGCACCCCCTGGACGAGGCGGACCGCACCGCGTACCTCAAGCACGAGGCGGGCATCGGCTACTGCAACATCAACAAGTGCTGCACGGATGTCTGCCCGGAGCACATCCGCATCACGGACAACGCCATCATCCCGCTCAAGGAGCGCGTCGCCGACGAGTACTACGACCCCCTGCGGATGCTCTGGCGCAAGCTGCGCGGCGAGCCCGGGCCTGACGGCAGGGACGAGACGCCCCCGACAGGATGACGAAGCGACTGCTCATCCGGACGGACGGCGCCTCACGCGACAACCCGGGACCGGCCTCCGCCGGTGCCGTGCTCATCGACGCCGAGCGTCCCGACGCTGCCCACCCTGACTGCCCGCCGCTCTCGGTCGTCTCTCGGCCGCTGGGCATCCAGACCAATAACGTGGCCGAGTACACCGCGCTGCTGTTGGCGCTGGAGGAGGCCCACCGCTTGGCGGCCACGGAGGTCGATCTGCGCCTGGACTCCAAGCTCATCGTGGAGCAGCTCCACGGCCGCTGGCGCGTGAAGGACGCCAAGCTGCAACCGCTTCACACCGAGGCACGCCGGCTGCTGGCGGGGTTCGCCCGCTGGCAGGCCACCCACGAGCCACGCGCCACCAACCGCGCCGCCGATGCGCTCGCCAACCTTGCGCTGGACGACCCAGCGGCCGCGGCTCGCCTGGAGGCCCGTTACCGCGCCTGATCCCGGGTAGGCAGCGGGCACCCGGAGGGACCCCGGGGCGCCGGTGCTAGAGTCGTCACGCCAGCGAGGTGGCCGGATGGCTGCGCGCGACGGGGCGACCCGCCGCTCGAGGAAAGTCCGAGCACCGCGACGCAGGGTAGCGGGTAACACCCGTCCGCCGTGAGGCGAGGACCAGCGCCACAGAGACGAGTCGGCGGCGGTTTCGGCCGCTGCCGGGTGAAACGGGCAAGCTCTACCCGGTGCAAGGCCAAATAGGAGAGCCCGTGCGGCGCGAGTCGCACGAGGGGTGCGTCGCCCCGCTCTCGGGTCGGCCGCATGAGGCGTCGGGTGACCGGCGCCCTAGATGGATGGCCATCCCCGCGCTTGCGCGGGACAGAACTCGGCTTACAGGCCGCCTCGCTGGCAGCCTGCTACTGGCGGGCTCTTGGCCTCGGGCACGATAGACTCGGGCCTGAGGGTGCCCGTCGGGCGCCCATCGCCACTAGAAGGAGCCGCCGCTCATGTCCCACCGTGCCCCCTCGGTCCGCTCGCGCGTGGCCGCCATCAGTGCCGGGCTCATCGTCGCCCTGTCGCTCGTCTCGGTCCCGGCGGCGTTCGCGCAGGAGGAGGGTCCCGACGCGACCGTGCAGTCCTTCCTTGACGCCATCGAGGCCAAGGACTTCGCGGGCCTGCCGACCTACTTCTGCGAGGAGTTCGCCGACCAGGCATCCACGTTCGACCTCACGACCCTGGCCGGCACCCTGCCGGAGGGTACCGACGCGCAGGCGCTCCTGGACGCCTTCATCATCGACGCCGAGGTGGCCAACCTGGAGGTCGTCAGCCAGACCGACACGGAGGCCGTCGTGGCGCTTGCCGGGACCATCTCGATGGACATCGACCTGGCCGCGCTGGCACCCTTCATCGAGGGCCTGCTGGCGGCCACCGGGCAGGAGGTGACCCCGGACATGGTCACGATGATGACCGAACTGCTCGCCTCCGAGTTCACCGCGGAGTCGACCCCCATCGACGATGAGATCACGCTGGTGCCCGGCGAGGCCATGCCGTGGCTCATCTGCGACGAGTTGGGCGGTACCACCGTGGCCAGCCCGGCCGCCAGCGGCGAGCCGTCCATGACGGATCCGATGGCCAGCCCGGCGGCCAGCCCAGCCGCGTAGGGGGTCATCGGGGCCCTCGACCCATCGCCCCCCGCGGCGTAGCGCCAGCCGCCGAACCCGTCCGGCGCGCATCTTGATCGACGACGCCCGCCCCCATCACGGGGCGGGCGTCGTCGCGCCCAGGGGACTCGGCGCCATGTTCGTTTCCCTTGGTCACGAGCGCGCCCTGGTCCCCGTTCGCTGTTCCTGCGTCACAGGTCGCTATGGACCGGCGAGCCCCGTGACGACGACCCCACCTGTCCCGGCGCCACGCCTCGTTGGCTGGCGACCGAGGCTCAGCGCGCCGGAGCGGTGTGCCTGGCGCTCAGCGCTCTCATGAGCGCGGGTGCCACGAGTGACGCCCGGAGGAGTGCCTCGCTCAGGCCTCGTCGGGTCGGAAGATGCCCGTGGCCGTGCAGGCGCCGCAGATGGGCCCGGCCGAGTCCACGTCGCCCAGTGCCATCGGCGTGGCCATCCCCCGGTAGAGGCACATGATCTCGTAGACGGGTGAGACCGAGCGGCCCGGCAGCGACTCGAGGCGATCGATGCGGCGGAACGTGCAGCGCCGCAAACGCCCCACCGGGGCGATGGACTCCGGTGCCGGCACGTCGTGGGCGGCGATCGGGATCCCGATCGACCCGACAGGCCCCACCGGCCCCACCGGCCCGATGGCCGCCTCCGGGGCAGCCGGCATCGACGGGCCAGCGACCCCGAAGGGACCGATGCGTCTGCGGGCGATGGTCACGGTGGCACCTCTGTCACGCGGCGGCATCTCGACCGTGCGCGGAAGGTGACCCTAGCGCCGGGCCGAGTCACCGCCTATGGGCGTTCGGTACCCCGTCCGGGTCGCCGACGGGTCCCGTCCGCTCGGCGAGCGGGGGCGCTGGCGCCTCGCGCGGACACCTCTCGTACTGGTGGGTCGGATGGTGCGGAAGTCCCCTTGACGGAGCCTTCATCTCCGCTATGATGCCCATCCAAGTGGCACGAAGTGGTGCGAAGTGGGGAGGAGAGGTGACGCGGTCCGGTCGGTCCACCGCCGTGGTGGCCGAAGTGGGGGACCGTTGACCGCCCCGCCAGCGGCGTAGGAGTCGGGAGGGTCCCGGCCGTCGCTTGCACCATGGATCTGCCTGTCGGAGCCAGCCCAGCCCCGTGTTCACAGGTGAGTACCGCCACACGGTCGACGACAAGGGACGCTTGGCCGTCCCAGCACGTTTCCGTGCCGATCTCGCCCAGGGGGCACAGGTCAGCAAGTGGATCGATGGCTGCGTGGCCATCTTCCCGCGTGCCGACTGGGAGGCGCTGGCGGAACAGGTCGCGGCGCTGCCGGTGACGGACAAGGGTGTCCGGACCTTCCAGCGCTTCCTCTTCGGTGCGGCGTTCGAGATCGAGCTCGACCGCCAGGGTCGCTTCGTCCTGCCCTCGATCCTGCGTGAGTTCGCGGGGCTCGAGTCGGAGGTCGTGGTGGTCGGCGCCCGCAATCGCCTCGAGCTGTGGTCCCCGTTGGGATGGGGCCAGTACTCCGCTCAGATGGACCAGCCGGATGTGCTCGCGATGCACCTCCAGGGCCTGGGCATCTAGCGACCACATGAGCCTCCGGGGTCCGGGTGGACCGTCGGGGCGGTCGGATCGTTGATGGAACAGGAACTAGGGCACCTGCCCGTGATGCTTACGGAGGTCATCTTGGCTCTCTCGCCGCACCCGGGCAGTTTCCAGATCGATGCGACCGTCGGCGGCGGAGGGCACGCCAGCCGGATCCTGGAGGCCGCCAACCCCGATGGCCGCCTCCTGGGGATCGATGCCGACCCGCGGGCCATCGAGCGCTCCGGGCGCCGACTGGCCTCGTACGGCGAGCGGGTCACGCTGAGGCGCTCCAACTTCGAGGACATCGCCAGCGTGGCCGCCGAGGCCGGCTTCGACCAGGTCGACGGCATCCTCATGGACCTCGGCGTCAGCTCGCAACAGCTGGACGACGACGACCGCGGCTTCAGCTTCCGCTCCACCGAGCGGCTGGACATGCGCTTCGACACCTCCCGTGGCATCCCTGCCCGTGAGGTCATCGCCACCTATGACGAGGCGGCCCTGGCCGGCATCTTCCGTCGCCACGGTGAGGAGCCCCACGCGCGGCGCATCGCCCGGGCCATCGTCGCGGAGCGCTCCCGGCAGACCATCGAGACGCCCGCCCAGCTGGCCGAGATCGTCGCTGCGGCCGCGCCGCGCACGCCCGGCCGTCGCCGTCTGCATCCCGCGACGCGCGTCTTCCAGGCCCTGCGGATCGAGGTCAATCGCGAGCTGGAGACGCTGCCGGCCGCGCTGGAGGCCTGCCTGGACCTGCTCAAGCCGGACGGCCGCCTCTGCGTCATCAGCTACCACTCCCTCGAGGATCGCATCGTCAAGCGCTTCATGGCGCGTGAGCGGCAGGGTTGCACCTGTCCGCCCGACTTCCCCGTGTGCGTCTGCGGCCGCGCGCCGCGAGTCGCCCGCATCGGCGCCCAGCCACAGCTCCCCACCGAGGACGAGGTGGCTCTCAACCCGCGTGCCCGCAGCGCCAGGCTGCGGGCGGCCAGGAGGCTCGCAGCATGAAGAACGGACACGGCAGTTCCCGACGCCAGGCCTACGGGCGGCGCATGAAGGACCTGCGCACGCGGCGCGGCGATGAGCTGGCCGTGGACCTTGACGGCCCGCTCGGCTGGAGCCGTGGCTCGGCCTGGGACGATGATCGCCCGCTGCACCGGGCGGTGCTTGAGATCGGCGACCTGTCCAGCGGCGCCCGACCCCGCTGATGGCTGTCTTCCAGGGTGCTCGACTCCGCGCCGTCGCCATCCCCGACCAGGGGATCGCGGCACGTGCCCGCGGCGTCTCGCGCCCGGTGGCCGGCGCGATCCCGCGCCCCCGGCCGGCCGGCCTGCTGCTGGCCGCCATCCTCGCCGCCACGATGATCGCCCTGGTCTACCTGACCCAGACGCTGGCCTCCAACGCCACCAGCTCCGAGATCGCCGACCTGGCCGATCGGCGCGAGGAGATCGCGCGGCTGCTGCGCAACCAGGCCCTCGCCATCGAGACCTGGGCGGACCCCGCGGAGGTGGGGCGCAAGGCACGCGGGCTGGGTCTCCGCCAGCTGGGCGACGTGGTCGTCCTCCCGGCGCCCTGAGCCGCCATGCTCGGCCGAACGGATCGCCGCCTGCGCATGGTGGCGCTGCTGGTCGTCTTCACCATCTTCGGCTCGGCGTCGATGCTGCGTCTGGGCTACTGGCAGGTCGTCGCCGCCCCTGACCTGGTGTCCCGCGCCGTCGACACGATGGCGCCACCGCCCGCGATGGTCCTGGCGCGGGCCGAGATCATCGACCGCGACGGGGTGACACTGGCCCAGTCGGCGTCCTTCGACCGCCTCGACGCCAACCCGCGGGACATCCCGGAGGATCGCCGCGCGCAGATCGTGGCGACCCTGACCGAGATCCTCGAGCTCAGCCCGGAGGAGCAGGCTGCCTACCAGGCCAAGCTTGCGTCAGGTTCGGCCTGGGACTGGCTGGCGCGCCGGCTCACGCCGGAGCAGTCGGTCGAGGTCGCCATGGCCAAGGACGAGGGCAAGCTGCCCGGGGTCACGCTGGCCCCCGTCGAGACGCGCGTCTACCCGCGGGATGGTGGGCAGAGCGGGACCAGCCTGGCCAGCCACCTGCTGGGCTTCGTGGCCGGCGACAGCGGTGGCGCCTATGGTGTGGAACGCCTCTACGAGAGCCGCCTCACGGGGGCGGATGGTCGACCGCTGGACGTGGCCAGCATCGCCGGCGTCGCTGCCGCACAGGGCGACGTCGCGGTCTCCGACTACGGGAGTCTGGCCGTGGCGCCGCTCCGCCTGACCATCGACGCCAAGCTGCAGCGCCAGGTCGAGATCGAGCTCAACGCGGCACGCCTCGCCAACCACGCCAAGTCCGCCAGCGCCATCATCATCGACCCCAACACCGGGGAGATCTTGGCCTCGGCCTCCGTGCCGGCCTTCGACGCCAACGACTACGGTCGCATCGCCCAGAAGGATCCGGGCCTCCTGCGCGACCGCGTCATCAGCGGCATCTACGAGCCCGGCTCGGTCATGAAGGCCTTCACCGTCACGGCCGCGCTGGAGAGCGGCGCCGTGACGCCCATGACGCAGATCAAGGACCAGCCTCGGTTGGCGGTCCAGGGCGGCGAGGTACGCAACTCCGGCGAGTCGATCGGCCTGGCGCCGGTTCGCGACATCATCGCCCGGTCGCGCAACGTGGGCACCTCGAAGATCGCCTTCCGCATGGCGCCCCGGGACCACCAGAAGGCCGCCCGGATCCTCTTCGACGTGTGGGACCGCGTGGGCATGGTGGGCCAGACCGGCGTGGACATGGCCGGCGAGGAGGCCGGCATCTGGTACGACCCCGAGCAGTACCAGTGGGCGGAGATGGATCTCGCCAACCGCTCCTTCGGCCAGGGCGTCGGCGTCACGCTCATGCACCTCGCGACCGGCTACGCCACCCTGGTCAACGGCGGCTTCCGCATCCAGCCCCACGTCGTGGCGGACGGAGAAGCCGCGGCCGTGCCCAGGGAGCGCGTGCTCAACGCCAAGGTGGCCGGCCAGGTCCGGGACATCCTCACCTACGTGACCGGATCGGTGCCCACCTACGCGCGGGGCGCGCTCATCCCGGGCTACATGATCGGCGGCAAGACGGGCACGGCGCAGATCTGGGATCCGTCGCTCGGCGAGAACGGCAACTGGAAGCGCGACCGCTTCAACCACAGCTTCGTGGGCTTCGTGGGTGCCAACCGTCCCGAGGTGCTCATCGCGGTGCGCATCGAGGAGGCCGTCCCCAAGGCCACCAAGCCGTACCTGGACCTCAACATCGAGTCCTACGAGCTCTTCGGGATGATCGCCCGCGCGGCCATCAAGGACCTTGACATCAAGCGCTCCCGCGACCCCTTCGCGGGCCTGCCCATGCCGGGCACGGAGGCCGCGCGAGACCCCCTCTTCCAACAGGCGGTGGCGTCGGCCAAGGCGCGAGCCCGGGCCAGCGGCGCCTCGGCCGAAGAGGACCGTGGCGGCCGGCGTGGCGAGGCCGGCCCCGCTGCCGAGACACTGGGCAACGACGCCGGAACAGCCCGCAGCGACGTCGAGTCACGGCGCACCGAAGTGGAGACGCGCGACGCCGAGGGAGAGCCGCGCAGCACCCGGCAGGGGCCAACGCGTCAGGGTGCTGGCCGGTCCGATCAGCCAAGCGCGATCCGTGGGGACGGCGGCGCGTCCGGCTTCGACCCGGCCTCCCGCGGCGACCGGCGGTCGCGATCCGCTGACGGCGCCGCCTGACGGTGGCAGCATGGCTCGCCATGAGTAGGGGACAGGAACAGACCCGGCCAACGAGCCAGTCGACGGCTGCCGAGGCGCTCGCGGTCATCGAGCCACCGCAGCTGGCCGAGTCCGCGGCAGGCGCGCTCCTGCACCACGGCAGCCTGCCCATCGTCGGGGCGGCCGTCGACTCGCGCCGGGTGGAGCCCGGCAACGTCTTCTTCGCGCTGCCCGGCGAGCGAACCGATGGGCACCGCTTCCTCGACGCGGCCCTGGCGGCGGGTGCGGCCGCGCTGGTGGTGAGCGAGCCGCTCGACGAGGACCGACTCGCCTCGCTGATCGGCACCTCGGGATCGGTGAGCGTCGTCCGCGTCTCCGACCCCGCCGCTGCCCTGCGAGCCGTGGCCGCCCACTACCGCGACCGGTTCCGGCCACTCGTCGTGGGCATCACCGGCTCGCTGGCCAAGACCTCCACCAAGGAGCTCGCAGCCGAGGTGCTGGCGACCCGCTTCCGGGTGCTGCGCAGTGCCGGCAACGAGAACAACGAGATCGGGCTGCCGCTCACGCTCCTGCGGCTCCGCCCCGAGCACGAGGTGGCGATCCTCGAGATGGGTCTCTACACCAGCGGTGAGATCGCTCTCTTGGCGCAGCTGTCGAAGCCCGCCATCGGCGTGGTCACGGCCGTGCGTGGGGTGCATCTCTCGCGGGCCGGGTCCATCGACGCCATCGAGGCGGGCAAGCGGGAGCTGGTCGAGGCGCTCCCGGCCTCTGGGTGGGCGGTCCTCAACGCGGACGATGAGCGCGTCTCGCGGATGGCTCGCTCGACCCTGGCACGCGTGCTGCGATACGGCTTCGACGCCACTGCCGACGTGCGTGCCGAGGAGGTCAGCCCGCTCGGAGCGGCCGGCATGCGCTTCCACCTGGTCCTGGCCGATGGGCGGTATGAGGTGACGACCCCGGCGCTGGGCCGACACGGCGTCCACAACGCCCTGGCCGCCGCCGCCATCGCCACGTGTGCCGGCCTGTCCGCCGACGAGATCATCCGCGGCCTCGCCCTCCCGGCCCCCGCCGCGCACCGCTCCCAGCTCCTGCGCGCCGGCTCCTGGACCATCCTCGACAATTCCTACAACGCCTCTCCCGATGCCGTCCTGGCAGCTCTGGGCCTCCTCGCAGAGCTGCCGGGGCGGCACATCGCCGTCCTCGGCGAGATGCTCGAACTGGGCGATGCAGCCCCGGCCGAGCACCATCGCGTGGGCCTCGCAGCGGCCGCCGTGGCGGATCATCTCGTGGTCGTCGGCGTCGCCGCGGCGGGCATCGTCGAGGGTGCCCTGGAGGGAGGCCTGAGCTCTGCCCGCATCGAGCAGGTCGCCGACCGGGCCCAGGCCCTGGCCGCCCTGCTGGCGCTGCTGCAGGACGGCGACACCGTGCTCGTCAAGGCCTCCCGGGGGGCCGCACTCGACCTCCTCGTGGATCAGCTCGTGCTGGCAGCGCACTCCCCGCGGACGACCGCATGAACGGCGAATCGATCGTCCAGGGCATCCTCCTCGCCTTCGCCGTCGTGGTCGTCCTGATGCCGGCCTTCATCCGGCTGCTGCGCCGCCTGGGAATGGGCAAGCGCATCCGCATGGAGGGGCCGGAGACCCACTACGTCAAGGAGGGCACGCCTACCATGGGCGGCCTGCTCATCGTCGGTGTGGTGCTCGGGATCGGGCTCCTGGTGGAGCTCTCCGGCGTCGACTTCGTGGACAGCTCGACGTTCGCCCCGATGGCCACCTTGGCGCTGGTGGGGGTGCTGGGCACCGCGGACGACTGGCTGAACGCCCGCACCGGCGACGGCATCAGCGCCGTCCAGAAGCTGCTCTGGCAGTCGGTGGTCGCCGGCGTGGCCGCCTGGCAGATCCAGGACACCTACCAGATCACCGCCCTCTTCGCGCCCTTCATCGGCGTCGTCTCCATCCCCCCCTGGCTCTACATCCTGATCGCTGCCTTCGCCATCGTGGCCACCAGCAACGCGGTCAACATCACGGATGGACTGGACGGCCTGGCCGGCGGCACGCTCATCTTCGCCTTCACTGGCTACATGGTCATCGCTGCCGTCTTCTTCGACCGGACCCCGGCCGGCGTGGGCGCCGATGTGGCCGACCTGCCGTTGCTCTGCGCCCTCATCATCGGGGCCCTGCTGGCCTTCCTGTGGTTCAACGTGCACCCGGCCCAGATCTTCATGGGCGACTCGGGAGCCCTGGCCCTGGGCGCCACGCTGGCCGTCATCGCGCTCATCACCGGACAGGTCCTGCTGCTGCCCCTCATCGGCCTCGTCTTCGTGCTGGAGACCGGCTCGGTCATCCTCCAGATCGCCTCCATGAAGCTCCGTGGCCGGCGCCTCTTCCGGATGTCGCCGCTGCACCACCACTTCGAGCTGATGGGCTGGGACGAGGAGAAGATCACCCTGCGCTTCTGGATCGTGGGCGTCCTCTCGGCGCTCGTCGGCGTGGCCCTCTACCTGGCCACCCGCGGGCTGCTCAGCTGAGCGCGCCGGCGATGGCCTCGTCGCCCATCGACCTCTCCCGCCTGGCACTGGGTTCGTTCCAGGGGCGGCCAGTGGCCGTCCTGGGCCTGGCCCGCAGCGGCATCGCCCTGGCCCGGTTCCTCTCCGACCAGGGCGCCAGCGTGACCATCTACGATGCCCAGCCTGCCGAGGCGCTCGAGGAGGCCCTGGCGGCGCTCGGCGAGCGCCGGCCACGCCTGCTCCTGGGCCCCGACGTCGACCCCGCGGAGGCGCTGGCCGGCCAGGACCTGGTGTGCACGTCCCCATCGGTCAGCAGTCGCTACCCCACCACCGAGCCTCGCCTGCGCGCGGCGCTGGCCGGCCTGGAGGCGAGCGGCGAGGTGCCGGTGGTGAGCGAGGTGGACCTCTTCCTGCGCCTCTGCCCGGCCTCCACGATCGGGGTCACGGGCACCAAGGGCAAGACCACCACGAGCTCGCTCGTCGCCGCGGTCCTCGCCAGCGGGTCGCATCCCGTCGTCCTGGGCGGCAACATCGGCCGGCCCCTCATCGAGCGGCTGCCTGAGCTGGGGCCGCAGCACCGCGTCGTGGTAGAGCTCTCCGAGCTGCAGCTGCCGACGCTCTCGCGCGGGACGGACGTGGCCGTCTATACGCACGTCACCTCCGACCACCTCGACCGGCACGGCAGCCTGGAGGCCTATCGGGCCGTCAAGCGGCGCCTGCTGGAGCTGCTCCCGCAGGGTGGCGCGCTGGTTCGCAACGACGACGACCCCGTCGTGAGCGGGTATCAGGCACCCATGGGTGCCCTGACCGTGACGTATGCGCGGACGGCGCCCCGACCCGGGGGCCTGGGCGTGGAGGATGGTTGGATCGTGGCGCGAGACGTGCCGCGACTGGCCGCCGCCGGCGGTCTCGCGGAGAGCGGCACGCACGGCCGGCTCCTGCCACTCGGCGAGATCCCGGTGCCCGGCGAGCACAGCGTCTCCAACGTCCTGGCCGCCGCTGCCGCGGGCCTCCTGTACGGCATCCCGCCAGACTCCATCCGGGGTGCCGTGCGCGCCTTCGCGGGCGTGGAGCACCGCCTGGAGCCGGTGGTCACGGTCGGCGGCGTGCGCTATGTCAACGACTCCCAGGGCACGCAGCCTGACGCCGTCATCGCCGCCCTGCGGGCCTTCCCGGCGCCGCTCGTCCTCATCGCCGGGGGTCGCTCCAAGGGCGTGCCCATCGACGAGCTGGCACGCGTGGCGGCGGAGCGCCTCACGGCCGCCGTGCTCATCGGGGAGACGGCACCCGAGCTGGCCGAAGCGTTCTGGGCTGCCGGGCTGCACCGCATCGAGCGCGCGGACTCCATGGAGGACGCCGTGCTCCGCGCCACGCGCATCGCCCGTGAGACGACGCCGTCCGTGGTCCTCCTCAGCCCCGCCGCTGCCTCGTTCGACATGTTCCGCGACTACGAGGCGCGTGGCGCCGCCTTCAAGGCGGCCGTGGCCGCCATCGCGGCCCAGGCCGCAGGGACCGACGCCACGGCCGAGGTGCGACCATGACCGACGCCCTGCGCTTCCCGTGGGACGGCGACCCGGAGGCCGAGCGTGGCGAGGTGGCGCCGAGCGTCTTCCGGCCGCGCCGGGCACGCGGATCGGCCAGCCAGGGACGTTCGCACGCCTCCCGGCCCAGCCCGCGCCCGGCCGAGCGACGAGCGCCGGCCGCCAGCGTCACGAGCAGCGCAGGGGCCCTCACGGCACCCGCGAGCGACGCCCGGCGCGCCAGGGGCCACGCCTCACGCTCGGCCGGCCGAGACCGCGTCCCGGGTCGCGTCGTGCAGGGACCGCAGCGCGAGGTCCACGAGCCCGATTACCTGGTGCTCCTGGCCGCCGTGGCGCTCTCGGCCGTGGGCATCCTGATGGTCTACTCCAGCATGGGCGTGGAGAAGGCCCGTGACGGCAGCGTCTTCGCCGCCGTCACGACGCAGCTCACGTGGGCCGTCGTGGGCGCCACCGTGCTGCTGGTGGTCATGCGCATCGACTATCGCCACTGGCGCGCCTTCTCCGTGCTCGGGCTGGCCGTGGCCATGGGCCTGCTGGTGCTGGTGCTGCTGCCGGCCATCCCTCCGCTCATCCAGCCCATCGAGGCCAATGGGGCCACGCGCTGGCTGCGCATCGGCGGGCTGCCCGCCTTCCACCCGGCCGAGTTCGCCAAGCTGGCCCTCGTCGTCTACCTGGCGCACTGGCTGGAATCGCGGGGCTCGGAGGTGGGCAGCTTCCGACGGGGCATGCTGCCCTTCATCGCCATCGTCGGCTCGATGGCCTTCCTGGTCGTCATGGAGCCGGACCTGGGGACGACGGGCGTCATCGTCCTGACCGGCTTCGCCATGTTCTTCGTCGCTGGCGGGAGCCTCTGGCAGATGCTGCTGATGATCCCGGTCGGTACGGCGGCCGTGGTCGCCATGCTCATCCGCAACCCCTACCAGATGGAGCGCTGGACCACCTTCCTCGATCCCTGGAGCGCCCCGCGCGACGTGGCCTTCCAGACCATCCACGGGCTCTACGCGCTGGCCCTGGGCGGTGTCACCGGGCAGGGCCTCGGCCAGAGCCGCCAGCCCTCCGGGCTGGCCCTGCCGGCGGCCGAGAACGACTTCATCTTCGCGGTCGTCGGCCAGGAGTTCGGCCTCTGGGGCGGCCTCCTCGTCATCGGCCTCTTCCTGCTGCTGGCCTGGCGGGGCATCCGCATCGCCATGCGTGCACCCGACACCTTCGGTGGCCTGCTGGCCATGGGCATCACGGCCTGGCTGGCCTTCCAGGCCTTCATCAACATCGGCGTGGTCGTCAACCTGCTGCCCCTGACGGGCATGCCGCTGCCCTTCCTGTCCGACGGCGGGACATCGCTCGTGGTGGCCCTCGCGGCCGTGGGTATCCTTCTCTCCATCTCCCGCGAGACCGTCTCCCGAGGTGACAGCGCCCATGAGGATCCTCATCGCAGCCGGGGGCACCGGCGGCCACATCTTCCCAGCCTTGGCCGTCGTCTCCCAGCTGACGACGCGACAGCCTGACCGGGAGCTGCGCTGGCTCGGCGGCCACCGAGGGCTGGAGGCCGACCTCGTCCCCGCCGCCGGCCTGCCGCTGGAGCGGCTCTGGCTGCGCTCGCTGCGCACCGTGGACGCCTCGCCCGACACCGTTCTCGATCCCCTGCGCCTGCTGGCCTCCATGCCGCAGGCGGCCTGGAGGCTGCTGCGCTGGCGCCCGGATGTCATCTTCACGACCGGCGGCTACGTGGCCATCCCCGTGCTCGTGGCGGCGGCCCTGCTGCGCATCCCGGCGCTGCTCTGGGAGGGCAACCAGGTGCCCGGCCGCAGCGTGCGGCTGGTCGCTCGGCTGGCCACCGCGCGCGCCGTCTCCTTCGGGGCCACCCGCGACCGCCTGCCGGCGCCCACCTACCTGACCGGCACGCCCATCCGGACCATCGACGCTGGCGATCGCGTCGAGGCCGCGGGCAGGCTGGGCATCCCGCCGGGCCTGCCCGTCCTGCTCGTCTTCGGCGGCTCGCAGTCGGTGCGCCGCCTGGACGAGGCGATGGCCGAGGGCATCGCCGATCTCGTCGAGCGCTGCGTCGTCGTGCACATCACCGGTCCCGGCTCGTTCGCCCGGGCCGAGGCGCTGCGGGACTCGTTGCCGGAGGACCGCCGCGAGCGCTACCGGCCCTTCGCCTTCCTGCACGAGGACATGGCCGCCGCGCTGACGGCGGCCGACCTGCTCGTGGGCCGCGCCGGCTCCTCGACCCTGGCCGAGGCTACGGCGGCAGGCCTGCCCATGATCGTCGTGCCCTACCCGCACGCCGCGGCGCATCAGCGTGCCAACGCCGCCGAGTTGGTGGCAGCTGGTGCCGCCCGGCTCGTCGCCGACGAGGATCTGGATGGCGACCGATTGCGCCAGGCCGCCGACCTGCTGGCTGGCCCCGACCTGGCCGACATGGCCGCCGCGTCACGCTCCCTGGGACGGCCAGGTGCGGCCGCCGCCACTGTCGACCTGCTCGTGGCGCTCGCCGACCGGGCGGGCCTGCCCGACGCGGAGAGCGTCGAGCGGCGCACGCGGGAGGCACCATGAGCGCTCGCCTGACGGCGTCCGAGAAGCAGGCCGCCAGCGCGGACATCGCCCGCCGGCTGGGCATCCGGGCCACCCGCGACGAGCCGCTGGCGCCGCACACCACGATGCGCGTGGGCGGGCCGGCCGACCTCTTCGCGGAGGCTCGCAACCTCTTCGAGCTGCGCGGCATCGTGCGCTACGCCCGCAGCCGTGACCTGCCCCTCTTCCTCGTCGGCCGTGGCTCCGACCTCGTCGTCAGCGACGCTGGCATGGCGGGCCTCGTCGTCCTCGTGCGCGCCGTGGGGCACCGCCTCGACGGGATCCGCCTGGTGGCCGAGGCCGGCCTGCCCATGGCCAAGGCCGCCACCGTCACGCGTGAGGCCGGCCTGACCGGCCTCGAATACGGGCTGGCCATCCCCGGCACCGTTGGCGGCGCGGTGTGGGCCAATGCCGGAGCCCACGGCTCGGACACGCGGGCCATCCTGGTCGAGGCGCGCGTCATCACGGCCGATGGCAGTGAGGCGGCCCTGGGGCCGGACGAGCTGGGCATGGCCTACCGGGAGACGCGCCTCAAGCACGGGCCGGCCGGCCGCCCGGAGGTGGTGGTGGCGGCCACGTTCGCGCTGCAGCCCGCCGACCCCGGGTCCATCACCGCGCGGCTCGATGACATCCGTCGCTGGCGGCAGGCGCACCAGCCCATCGGCCAGCGCTCCGCGGGCAGTGTCTTCCGCAACCCGGAAGGCGACTCGGCGGGGCGCATCATCGACGGACTGGGCCTCAAGGGCCGCCAGGTCGGCGGCGCCATGGTCAGCCCGAAGCACGCCAACTTCATCGTCAACGTCGGCACCGCCACGGCGGCGGACATCCGCACCCTGGCCGCGCAGGTCCGGGATACGGTGCGCCGGGAGCGCGGCATCAGCTTGCACTACGAGGTCGAGTTCGTCGGCGACTGGCCGGCAGAGGAGGACGCATGACCCTGGACCAGGCGCAGCCGCCGAGCGTTCGCGCGCCCTTGACGCCGACCGTCATCGCCGTCCTCCTCGGCGGACCCTCGGCCGAGCACGACGTCTCGCTCATCTCTGGACGGTCCATCGCCACGGCGCTGCGCGAGCGCGGCCACACGGTGAGCGGCTGGCTCGTCGACCTCGAGGCGCGCTGGTGGGCCCTGCCCGAGACGGCGCTGGACCCGGTGCTGGCGGCGAGCGCCTTCCGTGACCCGGCGGCCCTGGGCGCGCGCGGCCCGCTCTCCGCGGCCGCGGCCCTTGAGGAGCTCGCCGTCATGCGTCCGCAGCCCGTGGTCTTCCCCGCCATGCACGGCCCCTTCGGCGAGGACGGCCAGGTGCAGGCCCTGCTCGAGTCGGTCGGCCTGACCTACTGCGGTGCCGGGCCGGCCGCCTCCGCGGTGGGCATGGACAAGGCCCTCTTCAAGCGGGTGTGCGGCTCGCTGGAGCTGCCCGTGCTGCCCTGGCTGGAGGTGCGCGGCGGGGAGTACGCCGCCGACCCCTCGGCCGTGGAGGCCGCCGTCCTGGACTTCTCGGCCAGGTTCCCGGACCCGCGGCTCGTCTGCAAGCCCGCCCGCCTGGGCTCCAGCATCGGCATCACCATCGTGCACCGCCCGGACCTGCCCGATGACCTCCGCGGCGCCCTGCAAGACGCGCTGCGCTACGACGACCTCGTGATCCTGGAGCCCTACCTCGACCATCCCCGCGAGCTGGAGACCAGCGTCATGGGCAACTCGCGAGCGGACACCGTCGCCTATGGGCCGGGCGAGGTCATACCCGGCCGCGAGTTCTATGACTTCATCGCCAAGTACCGCTCCGACGAGAGCCGCACGGTGGCGCAGGCGGACCTCGACCCGGGTCTGGCGGCGGATATCCGGGCCGCGGCCGTGGAGGTCTACCTGGCCATCGGCGCCAGGGGCTTCGCGCGCGTGGACATGCTGCTCTCCGGGGACGGGATCCCCTACATCTCGGAGATCAACACCATCCCGGGCTTCACGCCCATCAGCCTCTTCCCGCGCATGACCGCCCAGGGCGGCTACGACTTCGCCAGCACCTGCGAGCGCATCGTCGAGCTGGCGCTGCAACAGGCCGCCGGCCGGCCGGCGGGACACCGGCGGGCCATGGACCTGCCGTGACCCGTTTCGCCCGGCCAGCCACGGAGGCCGGCCTCGTCGAGCCGCGCCCCGGGGTGGAGCCAGGCCGGTCGTCGCGGCGAACAGGGGTGGCGCGACTCGTGGGCGCGGCCGGCATGGTCGCGCTCACCGGGGTGCTCTACTGGCTGCTCACCGACGCCTCGTTCCGTGTGACCGCGTCCGACGTCAGCTTCGAGGGACTGCGCTACGCGGACGAGGCCGCCGTGCGCGACCACCTGGGCGGCCTGGAGCGTGGGCCCAACGTCTTTCGGATGCGAGCGTCGGAGATCGTAGAGGACCTGCGCACGCTCCCCGAGGTCGCCTCGGCAGCCGCGACCGTGACGCTGCCGGCGCATGTCTCCATTCGCGTCGCGGAGCGCGAGCCCCTCTTCACCTGGCAGGACGGCGAGACCGCGTGGCTCATCGACGAGCAGGGCATGCTCTTCGCCCCGCTGCCGGTCGCATTGACGAGCCCGACGCCCGACCAGCCCGCCGGGTCGGCCAGCCCGACGCCCGACCAGCCCACCGGATCGACGAGCCCGACGCCCGGCTCGACCGACCGGCCCGTCGGGTCGATGGCCGCCACCGATCCCGGGCTGCCGGTCGTGCAGGACTCGCGCCTGCCGGCGACGCCGCCTGCCATCGGTACCTACCTGCCTGCCACCGATGTGGCGGTCATGCGGCAGCTGCTGGCGCTGACGCCAGAGTCCCTGGGGAGCCGTGCCAGCAGCCTGCAGCTGCGCGTCGATGAGTACGACGGCTACGTCCTCTCCAGCGACCGCGGCTGGCAGGCCGTCTTCGGCCACTACACGCCGACGCTCCAGCCGCCCACCGTCGTGCCCCGCCAGGTGCAGTGCCTGCGCTGGCTGCTGGCCACGGAGGAGAGGCGACTGGAGCGGGTTCGGCTGGCCGTCTCGGAGGACGGCTGTGGCACCTTCACGCTCTTCGGGCAGGCCGACCGGCCGGACGACGCCGGCGCGTAGGGACGGGCCTGCGGATCGCCGCGGCATCGCCCACAATGATGGTGCGTCCGCGCACCAGGGTGACGCGGGCAGCCGTGATCTGAGGAAGGGAAGCGTTTGGAGATCGAAGCCGTCCTGGTGGCGCTCGATGTCGGCACGAGCAAGGTCGTCGTGCTCGTGGGCGAGGTCGCCAACGATGGATCCGTGGACATCATCGGCAAGGGCACCTTGCCGTCGGCGGGCGTGCGCAAGGGCCTCGTCAACAACATCGAGCAGACCGTGGCCTCGATCCACCAGGCCATCGTGCAGGCGGAGCGTCTCTCCGGCCTTCGCCTGGAGGCGGCCTTCGTGGGCGTTGGTGGCGACCACCTGGAATCCCTGAACTCGCGCGGCACGGTCGCCGTCAGTGGCGCCCATCGGGAGATCACGCGGGAGGACATCGAGCGGGCCACGGAGGTCGCCCGCGCGGTGACGATCCCCTCCAACCGCGAGGTCCTGCACGTCCTGCCGCGCGACTTCACGGTAGACGGCCAGGAGGGGGTCAAGGACCCCGAGGGCATGAGCGCCATCCGCCTGGAGGTGGCCACGCACATCGTGCACGGCAGCGCCACGGCGCTTCAGAACCTCACCAAGTGCGTGCGCCAGGCCGGGGTCCGACCGGATGAGCTGGTGGTCGCCTCATTCGCGTCGGGAGAGGCCGTGCTCACGGAGACCGAGCGCGAGCTGGGCGTGGCCGTGGCCGACATCGGCGCGGGCACCACGGACATCGCCCTCTACGCGGACGGCTGGCCCTTCTACACCTCCGTCGTGCCGCTCGGCGGCGTCAACGTCACCAACGACATCGCCATCGGCCTGCGCACCAACCTGGCCGCGGCCGAGCAGCTCAAGATGCGCTTCGGCTCCGCGGACAGCAAGACGGCCGGCACCTCCGCGGAGGCCGTCATCGAGATCATCGACGACGGCGTGGCTCGCCCGGCCCGCAGATCGGACGTGACCGAGATCATCGATGCCCGCATGCGCGAGCTCTTCGAGAAGATCGGCGAGCAGATCTCGGCCCACGCCAGCGCGCATCGCCTGCCGGCCGGCCTCGTGCTCACCGGGGGTGGCTCGCAGCTCGCCGGCGTCGCCGACGTCGGCCGCGAGGTCCTGGGGATCCCCGTCCGCGTGGCCGTGCCGGCGGGCGTCGGCGGTCTCACGGACCACCTCCTCACGCCGTCCTACGCCACTGCCATCGGCCTGCTCCTCTGGGCAGCGCGCGTCGTCAAGGAGCAGGACATGCAGCGCTACGAACCGCCGCCAGTGGCCGTCGGCTGGAGCCGCATGCGCGACCTGGTGAAGCGCTTCTTCCCCTAGCCTCCCCGCCAGCACACCCCCGAGGGTGTGCCAGCCACCCGCGTGTTGACCAAAGGCGCCAGGAAGCGGGTCGCACGCCAGCGGACCGCACATCCCCGCGCGACCCCGGACTATCCCTTGGGGCGGTGCCGAGGATATACTCGCGGCCACGACGACCAGGCGGTCTTCGGTCCCCTCGACCGTGCGAGGGTGCCGGCAGGGCAGCAGGGGCCTGGGAGCGCGATCTGGAGGGTTTCCACATGCCGTTGCGTTCGGACTCAGAGAACTTCGCCCTCATCCGCGTCATCGGGGTCGGCGGCGGCGGCAGCAATGCCGTCAACCGCATGATTCGCGCTGAGCTGATGGGCGTGGAGTTCATCGCCGTCAATACCGACGCCCAGGCTCTCCTGCAGTCGGACGCCCCCAACAAGGTCCGCATCGGCGACAAGATCACACGAGGCCTGGGTGCCGGTGGTGACCCCAGCATCGGCCAGCGCGCGGCCGAAGAGGATTCCGAGAAGATCGCCGACCTCCTGCGCGACTCCGACCTCGTCTTCATCACCGCCGGCATGGGTGGTGGGACGGGCTCCGGCGCCGCACCCGTCATCGCTGAGATCGCGCGCGACATGGGTGCCCTGACCATCGGCGTCGTGACCAAGCCATTCAGCTGGGAAGGCGCTCGTCGTCGCCTCAACGCGGAGAAGTCGGCCGAGCTGCTGCGGGACAAGGTGGACACCCTGATCACCATCCCCAACGACCGGCTCAAGGACGTCGTGACGCAGGAGACCTCCATCGTGGATGCCTTCCGCGTCGTGGACGACGTGCTGCGCCAGGGCGTACAGGGCATCAGCGACCTCATCACCGTGCCCGGCCTCATCAACCTCGACTTCGCCGACGTGCGCGCCGTCATGCGTTCTGCCGGCTCGGCCCTCATGGGCATCGGTCGCTCCAGCGGGCCGGACCGCGCCGCCAACGCGGCCCGCCAGGCCATCTCCAGCCCCCTGCTGGAGATCAGCATCAGCGGCGCCCAGGGCGTCCTCTTCAACGTCACCGGCGGCCCCAACCTGGGACTGTTCGAGGTGGACGAGGCGGCGGAGATCATCAAGGAGATGGCCGACCCGGAGGCCAACATCATCTTCGGCACGGTCATCGACGAGCGCATGGGCGACGACCTCCAGATCACGGTCATCGCCACCGGCTTCGATGCGGCCCGCAAGTCGTCGCTGTACGGCATGGCGTCCGCGCAGACCGGAGCGGGCGGCGTCCAGGCCGGACTGGAGAACCGCGACTACATGCAGGAGCTGCAGCGTCAGCGCACCGCGGCCGGCGACCGCGATGACCTGGAGGGCGGCGCCAACGAGACGCCCCGCGAGGCGGTGGCCGTCCCGGTCTCAACGGGCTCCGTCCCGGCCGGCCAGACCGCGACCCGGGAGGCTGAGGACCTGGACATCCCCGCCTTCCTGCGCCGCAACCGCTGACCGTCGCTGACGGACGCTGCCCGGGGCCTGCTCGGCGAGCGGCCTGACACGATGGCGGTCGCCGCGCTGGCCGCGGCGCGCAGCGAGGTGCTCGAGCGCATGGCAGTCGCCTGCGCGCGAGCCGGACGGGCCGTCGGCTCGGTCACCCTGGTCGCCATCTCCAAGACCGTGTCGGTCGAGCGACTGCGCCTGGCGCAGGCTGCCGGCCATGACCGGCTGGGCGAGAACCGCGTCCAGGAGGCGGCTGCCAAGGTCCCGCACCTGGGCCCCGCGGAGTGGCACCTCGTGGGCCACCTCCAGCAGAACAAGGCGGCCCGCGCCGTGGAGCTCTTCGATGTCATCGAGTCGGTCGATTCGGTGGACCTGGCCCGGCGGCTCGACCGCCTGGTGGCCAGCGGCGGCCGCCGCTCCGGCAGCCGGTTGCCCGTCTACCTGCAGGTCAACGTGGATGCCGACCCGGCCAAGGCCGGCTTCTCGCCTGACGAGCTGGCGCTCGCGCTGCCGGGCATCCTGGACCTGCCGCAGCTGGACGTTCGCGGACTCATGACGGTGGGCTGGCTGACCGCTGGCGGTCCCCAGGCGCGGCTGACCTTCGTGCGGCTGCGGGAGCTCTCCTTGCAGCTGCAGGCGCAGGACGAGCGACTGGGCGCCGGGCTCTCGATGGGCATGAGCGACGACTACGAGATCGCCATCGAGGAGGGCAGCACGCTGGTCCGGGTGGGCCGCGCCCTGTTCGGCGATCGACCGCCGCCCACGGGTTCGGCAACCCAGGCGCCCAGCGTGCCTGCCGAACGACGGCCCTGAGCCATGGGCATCGTCCTGGTCGCCATCCAGTCGCTGGTCCTGCTGGCCTGGCTCGTCGTGCTCGGGCGCGTCCTGATGAGCTGGATCGACCCGGGCTTCCAGCGACCCATCAGCCGCAGCCTGTACCGCTTGACCGAGCCGGTCCTGGCGCCCATCCGGCGGGCGTTGCCGCGGACCGGCTCGCTGGACCTCTCGCCGCTCGTGGTGCTCCTCGGCCTGGGCATCCTGATGCGGGTCGTGCAGGTCGGCTGATGGGGAGCGGCGTGGACCTCGCGCTGCACGTCACGCCGCGGGCCGGCCGCACCGCCGTCGATGGGGTCGATGCGGAAGGCCGGCTGCGCCTCCGCGTCAGCGCCGCCCCCGTGGACGGGGCCGCCAACGAGGCTGTCGTGGCGCTGCTGGCGGCGGAGCTGGGCGTGCGCCGTAGCGCCGTGACCCTGGTCGCGGGTGCCACCAGCCGCCACAAGCGCTGCCACGTCGAAGGGCTCCAGGCCGCGCCGCTCATGGCGCGCTGGCCGGGCCTCCTGGTGGGAGATCGCTCAGGCGGCTGAGGGTCCACCCTGGCGCGAGCGGGCTATACTCGCGAATCTCGGGCGATTGGCTCAGTCGGTTAGAGCGCGCGGTTCACATCCGCGAGGTCACTGGTTCGAATCCAGTATCGCCCACCACCCCCGTCTCCAAGGTGCTCGGCGGCCAACTCGCGGCGCCCGGCCTGCGTGATGAGCCTCCCGTCGCAGAGAGCGCCACGTCACGGTGCAGGGCCTGGCTCTGCGCCCGGTGTCCCGGGTCTGTCACAGCCCGGTGCCCTGGTATTGACATCGGTGCGACCATCTGGGCAGCCGTCGGCAGGGGGACGCGGCCCCGCTGACACGGATGGCGCCATCCGGTGCTGCGGCGCAGCCGGAGCAGGTGATGAGCGACACCCAGGCCGAGTTCCCCAAGATGCATCGATCGGACCCTGCCGACGATGCCGCTCGCCGTGACGCCCTGGCCGGCCGCCTGTTCGAGGCCACCCTGGGCGCCTTCGACCTGCTGGCGATCCACCTGGGGCTCGACCTCGGGCTCTACGCGGCGCTCCAAGCCGGCGGTCCCGCGACGGCTGGCGAGCTGGCCTCCCGTGCCACGATCCACGAACGGTACGCTCGTGAGTGGCTGGAGCACCAGGCCGTCGGCGGCCTCCTCGACGTGGCCGAGCCATCCGACGATCCCGACCGAAGACGCTACGCCCTGCCGGACGCGCACGCTGACGTGCTGCTGGACCCCGATCACCTTTCCACGATGGCTCCGATGCCTCTCTTCCTGACCGCTGCAGCGCGCACCTGGCCGACTCTCCTGGAGGCCTATCGCACGGGCGACGGCATCGACTGGAACGACTATCCCCGTCTCTCGGAGGCACAGGAGCTCATCAACCGCCCGCTCTTCCAGCGCCTCCTCGCCCAGGAGTGGCTGCCCGCGATCACGGACGTCCACGCCCGTCTGCTCGCCGGAGGCGCGCGCGTGGTCGACGTTGCGGCCGGCAGCGGCTGGTCAGCCATCGCCATGGGCCGTGCCTACCCTGGCATCACGGTGGACGGCCTTGACCTCGACGCGGAGGCGATCGGGCGGGCGACGGAGAATGCCGCCCTGGCCGGCCTGTCCGACCGCGTCCGCTTCCGGGTCGTGGACGCTGGTCAGCACGACCTGGACGGCCGATTCGACGTTGCCACCATCTTCGAGGCGGTCCACGACCTGGCCAGGCCGGTGGAGGTGCTGACCGCCGTCCGCCACCTCCTGAAGCCGGACGGTGTCGCCCTCGTCATGGACGAGAAGGTGGCCGAGACGTTCACGGCACCCGGCGACGAAGTCGAGCGCCTGATGTACTCCTACAGCCTCTTCTTCTGCCTCGCCAACGGGTTGGCCGACCGTCCCAGCGTCGGGACGGGAACCGTCATGCGCCCCGAGACCTTCCGTCGCTATGCCGAGGCTGCCGGGTTCAGGCGTGTCGAGATCTTGCCCATCGAACACGAGGCCTTCCGCTTCTACCGCCTGGATCCCTGAGACGCGAGTTCGCCTCTGCGCGATGCCCTTGAAGCCGCGGCGACCGCGTGCTATCGTCGGCCCGTCATGAGAGAGTGTGCAAGCCTGAGAATACTCTCGCGGCTCAGGGAGGCCGAGTGCTGCTCAGACCATGACCCGCTCGCGGCCGGGCGGCTCGCCTCCGCATGAAGGGCGCGGCATGACCTGCCTCCTCGGCGCGGACTTCGGCACGGGGGGTGCCAAGGTCGCCCTCGTGAGCGACCAGGGGGAACAGCTCGGCTATGCCTTCGAGGAGTACCCCATCCACACGGATGGCCCGGGCTGGTCCGAGCATGACGCGCCGCGCTACTGGGAGGCCTTCTGCCGGCTGACCCGGACGGTGCTGGCCGAGTCACGCGTGGCGCCCGCGGAGATCCGTGGCATCGCCGTCTCGTCGGCCCTGCCCTCCGTCGTCTTCATCGACGCTGACGGTGCGCCGCTGCCGCGCGCCTACAACCTCATGGACCGCCGCGCCACCGCGGAGGTAGCCTGGCTCGCGGAGCACGTCGGTGCGGACCGCATCTTCAAGGTCACGGCCAATCGGCTGGAGGACCACCCCGCCCTGGTCAACCTCCTCTGGGAGCGCAACCATCGCCAGGAGCACTTCCGTCGCATCGCGACGGTCCTGACCATCGATGGCTACATCAGCTTCCGGCTGACTGGTCAGGCCACCGTGCACGACTCGGCGGCGCCCTTCTACGGCGCCTATGACATCCTCGGCCGCCGCTTCGACCCGGACCTCCTCGAGGCCATGGGCATCGACCCGGCGCTCCTGCCCCGCCTCTGTGCCTGCGAGGACGTCATCGGCGAGGTGAGCTCGGAGGCAGCCGCGGACAGCGGCCTCGCCGCCGGCATCCCCGTGGCCGGCGGGCAGGTCGACTGCAATGCCGGCTGGCTGCAGGGCGGGGCCATCGAGCCGGGCGACATCCAGATGAACCTCGGCACGGCCGGCAACTTCGGGATCATCCACCGCGACCGCGACTTCCTCTTCTCCCGGTCCGGCGCGGCCTCCATCAACTTCCCCTGGACGGTCGACTCGGAGCACACTTACATCACGGTTCCCACCACCACGACGGGTGGCGGCACGCTGCGCTACCTGCGCGACCAGCTCTCCGCGGCGGAGCTGGAGGCGGAGCGCGCCACGGGCGTCAGCGCCTATGACCTGCTCCTCGAGCAGGCGGCCACCGTGCCACCGGGTTGCGACGGGCTGCTCTTCCTGCCCTACCTGATGGGCGAGCGGACGCCCATCTGGGACGCCAACGCGCGCGGCGTGGTCTTCGGCCTCTCGCTCAACCACTCCAAGGGCCACCTGGTGCGGGCCGCCCTGGAGGGCGTGGCCTTCGCGCTCTATCACTCCTTCGAGACGCTCAGCGCGGCAGGCCTGCGCGTCAACTACCCGCTCGTGCTCAACGAGGGGGGCGCTCGCAGCTCCCTGTGGCGCCGCATCATCACGGACGTCTTCGACGTGGGTACCGTCCTGCTCGAGCGGCGCACCGGCGCACCCTTCGGCGACGCCATCCTGGCCGGCGTGGCCACCGGCGTCTTCCCCGACTTCAGCGTGGCGCGCCAGTGGGCCACGACCGTCGAGCCCATGGAGCCGGATGCTGCCGCGCACGCTCGCTACATGGAGCACTTCGCGCTCTTCAAGCAGGTCTATGTGGACCTCAAGGACGATTTCGTGACCCTCGCCCGGCTCCGGTCGGCAGGGCGCGTGGGAGGGTAGGGCAGGGATGGAGCTCGTCTCGAAGCTCAGGAAGCGCTCGGCGGAGGGTGATCCCATCCGCGTCGGCATCGTCGGCTGTGGCCAGATGGGCTCCGGCCTGGCGCACACCATCCACAACGTCGAGGGCATGCGCGTGGCGGCCATCGCCGACATGGACCCCGGGCGTGGCATCGGGACCTACCGGGACATGGGTCACGCGGTCGACGACATCCTCGTCACCGAGGATCTCGGCCAGGCGGAGGATGCCATCCGAGCCGGTCGCCCGGTCGTCACCCCGAGTGCGCTGGCCATGCCGGCCCTGGAGGGCCTGGAGGCGCTCGTCGAGGTCACGGGTGTTCCGGACGTCGGCGCGCGGGTGGCCTACGAGGCCATCATGTCGCGCAAGCCCATCGTCATGATGAACGTCGAGACCGACATCACCATCGGCCTCTACCTCGACCGGCTGGCCCGCCGCAGCGGCGCCATCTACACCGTCGCCTCGGGCGACGAGCCGGGCGTCTGCAAGATGCTCTGGGAGCAGGCCCTGCTCATGGGCTTCGAGGTCGTGACGCTGGGCAAGGGCAAGAACAACGTCATCGACCTGGCGGCCACCGCCGCCTCCTGCGCGCAGGAGGCGGCCACCAAGGGCATGAACCCCAAGATGCTGGCGGCCTTCAAGGACGGCACCAAGACGATGGTCGAGATGGCTGCCGTCTCCAACAGCACCGGGCTCCTGCCGGACGTGCCCGGCATGCACGGGCCGAAGGTGGAGGTGGCTGACCTCGAGAAGGTCTTCATCCCTGCCGAGGACGGTGGCATCCTCTCCCGCTCGGGCTGCGTCGACTACTCGACAGGCGCCATCGCCCCGGGCGTCTTCGCCGTCGTGCGCTCGTACGACGCGCGCATCCGCACGGAGATGAAGTTCATCACGCACGCCGAGGGGCCCTACTACCTGCACTTCCGGCCCTACCACCTCTGCGACCTGGAGACCCCCCAGTCGATCGCAGAGGCCGTTCTGCTGGGCGAGGTCACCGCCACCGCGGAGGCCATGCACGCCGAGGTCGTCTGCACCGCCAAGCGGGACCTCTCGCCGGGTGAGCGCCTCGACGGCATCGGCGGCACCGACTGGCACGGCACGATCACCACCTACCCCGACGCCCGTGCCCGACGCGCTGTGCCCATCGGCATCGGGGCCGGTGCCGTCGTGCGGCGGGCCGTCACCCGGGGCGCCACCATCACGGAGGACGACGTGACCATCGACGAATCGACCTTCGTCTGCCGCCTGCGCCGCCTGCAAGACGCCCTCTACGCCTGATGGACGAGCACGTGCGGGTCGACCCCGCGACCGATGCTGCCGGCGCCGCGAGCGACGCTCCCCCGGCCCTGCCGCTGCCCTTCCTGCAGAACGGCGTGGCCCAGATCGCCTTCGTGGTCAAGGATCTCGACCGCACCGTAGAGGCGTACTGGAAGGTCTTCGGCATCGGCCCCTGGCACTTCTACACCTATGGCACGGGGCTCTGCCGGACGATGTCCTACCACGGCCAGCCGGTCGAGTACCGCATGCGCCTGGCGCTCTCCTACTTCGGGCCGATGCGCATCGAGCTCATCGAGCTGGGGGAGGGGCCCACCGTCTACGCGGATTTCGTGGCCCAGCACGGCTACGGCATCCAGCACCTCGGCCTGCTGGTGGACGACATGCCGACCGCCGTCGCCCAGGCGGAGGCCGCGGGGATCCCCATGATCATGGACGGGGCTGGCTTCGGCGTGGACGGCGACGGCCACTACGCCTACCTGGACACGGAGGAGCTCTTCGGTACGACCCTGGAGCTCATCGCTCGCCCCCGGCAGAAGCCTGAACCGGAGAAGGTCTACCCGCCGGAGTAGCTGGCGGAGGCGAGGACAGGGGGGAGGAACATCGATGGAGATCCAGCGCAAGCCGTTCCGCTACAGCTACTTCCAGCTCACGTTCGGGCAGGAGGAGGCGTACCGGACGCCGCACCTCACCTACGAGCGTCTGCGCCGCTGCGGCTACGAGGCCATCGAGATCTGCCCGCCCAAGGGCCGCTACGGGCTGGGCGTCTCCATGGAGGACTACCTGGCCACGCACCTGCGCCTCAAGGCGGACTACGGCCTGGAGGTCTCCAACGTCAACGAGTGCTGGGGCGAGATGTGGGACCCCTACTCGCCCACCTTCAAGACCCTGACCGAGCCGCGGACGGCCGACCTGGCGGTCGCGGAGACTCGCTCGACCATCGATTTCGCGGCCGAGCTGGGTGCCGGCTCGGTGACCATCGCCACCGCCATCCACGCGCCCATCACGGGCGACGACGTCGCCGAGGCCACCCTCGTGGCGGTCGACGCGCTGCGGCGCATGGGCGAGCACGCCGCGAGTCGCGGCATGCGCCTCGTCTTCGAGGCCACCAACCACCTCGAGATGGGCAAGTTCGTGAACACGGCCGCCAACCACCGGCGCGTCATCGAGCTGACCGGCCGCCAGGACATCGGCATCCAGCTCGACTTCTTCCACGTCAACCTGGAGGAGCTGGGGCCCTACGAGGCGGTCATGGACGCGCAGCCGTACCTCTGGCACTGCCACTTCCGTGATTCGAACTCGCTCACCCCGGGCTACGGCAAGACGGACTTCCGGGCCGTCATGCGTGGCCTCATCCGCACCGGCTACACGGGCTACTGCACCATCGAGAGCGCGCCCATGGTGCCCAGCGCGGACCGCTCCGCGGAGGACGGCATCACCTACCTGAGGTTCTGCGAGCGGGTGGCCGAATACCAGTCGAGCGCCGAGTACCCCAACGGCTACGCGATCGACGGTCCCGCAGCGCGCGGCTCGAGTTGACGCCGGCTTCCAGGCCGTGGTAGCGTGCCTGCACCAAATCCCAACAGCGAGAAATCTCTCAGTGGCGAGGATGATGAATCCGTCCAACGAGGACCTCCGGCTGCTGGTCAAGGTCAGTCGCTTCTACTACGAGGACGGCCTCAACCAGGACGCCATCAAGGATCGCCTCGGCCTGTCCCGCTCCAAGGTCTCGCGGCTCATGGCCCAGGCGCGCGAGCAGGGGGTCGTGCAGATCAGCGTCGTTTCGCCTGCCCAGCTGTACCTGGACCTGGAGAGCCGTCTCGAGGAGCGCTTCGGCCTGCAGGAGGCACTGGTCGTGGAGTCGCAGCCGGGTGATTCGCAGGACGCGGTCAGCCGTGCTGTGGGCCATGGGGCCGCCGGCTACCTGGTGCGCGCCCTGCAACCCCGCAGCACGGTCGGCTTCGCCTGGGGCAGCACGCTGCGCCACATGGCCATGGCGCTCACACCACAGCGCTTCCCGGACGTCCAGCTGGTCCAGATCATCGGTGGCCTGGGTCACCCCGAGGCGGAGGTCCATGCCACCGAGCTCTGCCGCAGCGTCTCGCGCTCGCTGGGCTGCCGCCTGACGCTGTTGCCAGTGCCCGGCATCGTGGCCGACCAGCGCACCCGCCAGGCGCTGCTCTCCGACGTCCACGTGCAGCGTGCCGTCGAGGCCTGCGCCCACTTGGACCTCGCGTTCGTCGGCGTCGGGGCACCCACGCCGGACTCGGTGACGATGCGCGACGGCTCGATCATCAGCCAGGCGGAGCTGGACGACCTGCTGGACAAGGGGGCGGTGGGTGACATCGCCCTGCGCTACTTCGATGTCGAGGGACGCTGCGTCGAATCCGAGATCAACGACCGCATCATCGGCATCACGCTCGAGCAGCTCAAGCGCGGACCCAAGGTCGTGGCTGTCTCGGGTGGCCCGCAGAAGGTGCCGGCCATCCGCGCCGCGCTGCATGGTGGGCTCATCGACGTGCTGGTGACGGACTCCGTGACCGCTGAGAAGCTCCTGGATGCTTCCCATGGATGACCGCCAGGTCGCTGAGCTGGCGGCCCGCGTGATCCGCGCCGAGGGTGCCGCCGTGGCCGACCTCGCGGAGCAGCTGCCCGCGGAGCTGCCCGCTGCGGTCCGCCTGCTGCTGGATTGCCGGGGCCACGTCATCGTCTCCGGATCGGGGACCTCCCACGCCGTGGCCCTGCGTTTCGCACACCTGCTCTCCTGCTGTGGCACGCCCGCGCTCTTCCTGCACCCCGGGGACAGCCAGCACGGTGCCGCCGGCGCCCTGCGCGCCGAGGACGTCTGGATCGGGCTATCCAAGGGCGGCGAGACCACGGAGGTCTGCTTCCTGGCCGGCATCGCCCGCAAGCGTGGGGCCAGGGTGATCGCCATCACGGAGAAGCCGGCCTCCACCCTTGGGCGGCTGGCCGATGTGGTCCTCGAGATCCACGCACCGGCGGAGGTGGACCCCTACGGCATGATCGCCACCGGCAGCTCCCTCTTCAGCTCCGCCTTCTGCGACGCCATCTGCGTGGCCCTCCTGGAGCTGCGCGGCTACACCCGGGATGCCTTCGGCGAGACCCATCCCGGCGGTGCCGTCGGCCACAAGCTCCGGGAGGGCGAGGCGTCGTGAAGGCAGCCCAGCTGACCGGCCCGGAGACCATCGAGCTTGTCGAGCTGCCCGTGCCCGCCTGCCCGGACGACGGCGTCCTGCTGCAGGTGCGAGCCTGCGGCGTCTGTGGCTCGGACCTGCGCCGCTGGCGCGAGGGTCCGGCGCCGGGCGGCATCACGGTGCCCGGTCACGAGTTTGCCGGCGTCGTGGTCGAGGTCGGCGCGCAGGTTCGCGGTTACCGCGTCGGTGACCGCCTCGCTGTGGCGCCGGACGTCCACTGCCTGCGCTGCTGGTACTGCAGCCTGGGCCTCTACAACGTCTGTGACGACATGACCATGATCGGCATCACGCCTGGCTTTGCGGGCGGGCTGGCGGAGTACTGCGTGCTGCCCGCCCACGCCCTGGCCGGCGGCACCATCCACGCCATGCCGGCCTCGCTGGGCTTCCGGGAGGGTGCGCTGGCGGAGCCGCTCAGCTCGGTGCAGGCCTGTCACGAGGACATCGGCACGCGCCTCGGTGACACGGTGCTGGTCATGGGCGCCGGGCCCATCGGTTGCCTCCACACGGCCATCGCCCACCTGCGCGGGGCGCGGGTCATCCTCAGCGAGCCCAACGCGCAGCGCCGTCGCATGGCCGAGCCGTTCGCGCCGGAGCTGCTCATCGACCCGACCAGCGAGGATGTCGTGGCCGTGGTGCGGGAGTTCACCGGGGGCCTCGGCGCGGACAGCGCCATCTGCGCCAACCCCGTGGCGGCCACCCACCAGCAGGCCGTGGCAGCCGTGCGCAAGCGCGGCACGGTCGTGCTCTTCGGCGGCCTGCCCAAGGCCTCGCCGATGACCGAGCTGGACGCCAACCGCATCCACTACGACGAGATCCGCGTCGTCGGCTCCTTCAGCTATCACCCCGAGTTCCACCGCCGTGCCCTTCAGCTGCTGGAGCGCGGCCAGGTCGACCCGGAGGCGATCATCACCCACACCTTCACCCTGGACCAGGTCGACGCGGTCTTCCGCACCGTGGCCGCCGGGGACGCCCTCAAAGTCATGGTCGAGATCGGTCAGGAAGCGAGCGCAGAGCAGTCATGATCGGCCTTCACGAGGAGCTCCAGCAGCGCGAGGCGTCCGGGCGACCCGTCCGTGTCGGCCTCATCGGGGCCGGCCAGATGGGCACGGACGTGGTCGCCACGACCAGCGTCATGCAGGGCCTGCGCGTGGTGGTCACGGCGGATATCGACCTCGAGCGCGCCCGCGAGTCCTACCGCATCGGCCAGGTCACAGGAGAGGTCGTGGTGGCGGGCTCCGCCGCGGAGGCGGACGCCGCCGTGGAGGCCGGCCAGCTGGTGGCCGTACGCGACTTCCGCATCGTCACGGACATGCGCTCGATCGACGTCATGCTGGAGTCCACGGGCGTGCCGGAGATCGGCGCCCTGGCCGCCCTGCGTTCGGCGCGGACCGGCCAGGACCTGGCCATGATGAACGTGGAGACGGACATCACCGTCGGGCCCATCCTCAACTGGTACGCGCGTCAGAAGGGCGTCATCTACGCCCTCGCCGCGGGAGATGAGCCGGCTGCCTGCAAGGAGCTCTACGACCTCGCCGTCTCCATGGGCTTCACCATCGTGGCCGCCGGGAAGGGCAAGAACAACCCCCTGGACCGCCATTCCACCCCGGCCGACCCCGCCGTCCAGAAGGAGGCGGCCCGCCGCGGCCTCTCGCCGAACATGCTCATCGAGTTCGTGGACGGCAGCAAGACGATGATCGAGATGGCCGCCGTCTCCAACGCCACCGGCCTCGTGCCGGACGTGCGTGGCATGCACGGCCCGGAGACGGACCGCGACCACCTCGCGGAGACATTCCGCCTCCGCGAGGACGGCGGCGTGCTGAACCGGGTGGGCGTCGTGGACTACGGCATCGGCCACGTGGCGCCGGGCGTCTTCCTCATCGTGCGCACGGACCACCCCCGGCTGCGCGAGGCCATGGTCCTGCGGGACATGGGCGACGGCCCCTACTACACGCTCTTCCGGCCCTTCCACCTGTGCAGCATCGAAGTGCCCCTGACCTGCGCCATGCTGGCCATCCGCAAGCGATCGAACATGGCACCCCTGGCCCGCCTCGCCTCGGAGGTCTTCGCGGTCGCCAAGCGCGATCTCGTGGCCGGGGACACGCTCGACGCCATCGGCGGCACCACCTACTACAGCCTCATCGACACGTACGAGGCGGCCAAGGCGGACGGACTGTTGCCCATCGGTCTGGCCAAGGGCGCGCAGCTCATGCGCGCCGTGCCCGTGGACCACCCCATCACCTTCGCGGACGTCGAGGTCTCGCCGTCCACCGTCTACCGCCTGCGACAGCTCCAGGAGCAGTGGTTCCAGGGCGCCATCAGCGAGTCCCATCTGCTGATGGCCGTGGACCAGCTCGGGACCGACTGACCGCCGGCGCAGCAGACAGCCAGGCAACCACACACGAGACACAGGAGGAGAGGAACAAGATGGCAAGAGCGACCCTGGGCGTGATCGTCGGGAACCGCGACTTCTTCCCGGATGCCCTGGTGACCGAGGCGCGCGCGGATGTCCTGGCGCTGTTCGCGGAGATGGACATCGAGCCCATCATCGTCGACGAGAACGCCACCAAGCTGGGCGGCGTGGAAACGCGCGCTCATGCCAAGGTCTGCGCGCAGCTCTTCAAGCAGCACCGTGAGCGCATCGAGGGTGTCGTCGTCATCCTCCCCAACTTCGGGGACGAGAAGGGCGTCGCAGACACCATGCGCCTGTCCGGCCTGGACGTGCCCATCCTCGTGCAGGCCTACCCGGACGACGTCACGAGCTTCACCCTGGAGCGCCGCCGCGACTCCTTCTGCGGCAAGATCTCCGTCTGCAGCGACCTGCGCCAGTACGGCTACGCCTACACGCTGACCGAGCGCCACACCATCCCCGTGCAGTCGGCTGAGTTCCGCAAGGACCTCGATAGCTTCGTGCGTGTCTGCAAGGTCGCCAACGGCATGAAGAACGCTCGCCTGGGGGCCATCGGCACGCGGCCGGACGCCTTCAAGACGGTGCGCTACAGCGAGAAGCTCCTGGAAGCCTCCGGCATCGCCGTCAGCGTCATCGACCTCTCGGAGGTCTTCGGCCGGGCCGCCAAGCTGACCGATGACCACCCCAAGGTGACGGCCAAGCTGGACGAGATCCACGCGTACATCGCGCACCCCACGGCACCGCCGGACCGCATCGTGAAGATGGCCCGCCTGGGCGTCGTCATCGACGACTGGATGGTCGACAACGACCTCAACGCCTCCGCCATCCAGTGCTGGAACTCGCTGCAGGAGAACTTCGGCGTCAACGTCTGCACGCTCATGAGCATCATGAGCAACAAGATGATGCCCTCCGCCTGCGAGACGGACATCACGGGCCTGGCCTCCATGTACGCGCTGCAGCTGGCCTCCGGTGAGCCGGCTGCCATCGTCGACCTCAACAACAACTACGGCGACGATCCCGACAAGTGCGTGCTCTTCCACTGCGGCAACTGGCCGCTCAACTTCTACACCGAGGCGGAGATGAAGACCGCGGAGGTGCTGGGCACGACGCTCGGGGCCGACAACGTCTGGGGTGCCATCAACGGCCGTGCCCCCGCCGCGCCGCTGACCATCGCGCGCATCAGCACGGACGACGTCAACGGCATCTGCAAGGCCTACGTGGCCGAGGGCCGCTTCCTCGACGACCCGCTGGACACCTTCGGCTCGCGGGCCGTGGTGGAGATCCCCGACTTCCAGCCACTCCTCAAGTACATCTGCAACGTGGGCTTCGAACACCACTGCGCCATGAGCCCCTCGACCACGGCCGACGTGGTCGCCGAGGCCCTCGGCAACTACCTCCAGTGGGAGGTCTATCGGCATGAGTAGCGCGAGCGGGAGGTGACGCAGGACCGATCGAGCGAGTGACAGGCTTCATCCACCCATCACGGAGGAGAACTGGTAATGCGGACTTTCAAGGGAGTCGTGGGGCTCACCATGGCCGGCGCGCTGGCGCTGATGTCCATGCCCGCCCTGGCCCAGGACGAGAGCCCGGCGGCTGCTGCTGCTGAGCCTCAGACCATCTGCTTCATCCACGAAGACCTCGAGACCGAGTTCTGGCTCGCCGGCCACAAGGCCATGACCGAGACCCTGCGCGCGCAGGGCCACGAGGTCCTCGAGCGCTACGGCCCCGACGCCAACGAGCAGCTCGAGCTGCTCAAGGACTGCATCGCCCAGGGCGTGGATGGCATCTTCGTCATCCCCAAGGACGGCTCCATCGCGCTGACCCTCATCGAAGAGGCCAACAAGGCCGACATCCCCATCGGCATCTTCAACCGCCCGCCGCAGAGCGAGGATGGCGCCGCCATCGTCGTCCAGGCTGACAACCGCACCATCGCGCGTGACGCCGTCCAGTACATCGCGGACGAGGCCAAGAAGCTCGGTCGCAAGGTGACCCCGCTCATCCTCGTCGGTGACCTGGGTGACCCCAACGCGGTCGGCCGCTATGACGGCTTCTACGATGCCATCAACGCCAACGCCGACCTCTTCAACCTGCAGGCCGACGGCAAGGCCATCGAGGTCCAGACCAAGTGGGACGCCGCCACCGCGCAGGCCAACCTGCAGGCGGCCATGACGGCCAATCCCGAGGTTGACTTCATCTTCACCTCGTCGGACTTCCTCTTCCCCACCATCCAGGGCATCCTGGAGCCGATGGGCAAGTGGGTCCCGCGTGACGATCCCAACCACGTCCTCATGGCCGGCCTTGACGGCGACGTCAACGCCTGCCGCCAGATCAAGGCCGGCTTCGTCGACTCCACCGGCGTCCAGGACCTCTACTACGAGTCCGAGCTGATGATGACGGCCCTGCTCGAGGCCCTCGCCACCGGCGAGACCCAGCCCGATGCCTGGCTGCCCGACCCGGGCTTCGCCCTCACGGCCGGCAACCTCGCCGAGCGCGAGATGGACATGTGGGGCTGCATCCTGCTCGCCGAGCAGGAAGGCTAAGTCACACCGACGGATGACACGGTGGGGCGGGTCCGACTCGCCCCTCCGTGCCCGGGCCCCGGGATCCTGGGGCCCCATCCGACCTCACCACGGGGATGACACGATGACCCAGCCAGGAAGACACCGCTCGCGAGGGTCGGCCTCATGACCGCGCTCGTGCAGGAACCCACGCTGGCCATGCGCCTGCGCGGGCTGGGCCGCCGCGTGCTGATGTCCGAGTACCTCATCCTGTACCTCTGCATCGCGCTCTTCGCGATCCTCTACCTGATCGTGCCCCGGATCGCTTCCCCGTACAACATCAGCAGCCTGCTCTCCAACATGTGGCCGCTCTTCGTGGTAGCCATCGGGCAGACCTTCGTCCTCATCATCGCCGGCATCGACCTCTCGCAGGGGGCGGTCATCTCGTTGACCAGCGTCATCGGGGCGGCCTTCATCGCCCAGTCGGCCAACCCCATCATCTTCGAGAAGAGCCCGCTGTGGGGCGTCCTGCTCTTCGAGAACGGCGCCATCCTGCACGGCTCCGTGCTGGGCATCCCGGTGGCCATCGGCGCCATGCTGCTGGTGGGCGTTCTCATCGGCGCCTTCAACGGCGCGGCGGTGGCCTTCGCGCGCATCCCGCCCTTCATGGTCACGCTCGTGACCTCGATGTTCTTCGCGGCCCTGGCGATCCTGCTGGCCAAGTCGGAGAACATCATCGACCTGCCCGATGCCTTCGCGGCCATCGGCGACGAGTTCGGGATCGGCGACGAGTTCACCTTCTTCTCGGTGGCCATGGTCATGGCCCTCGCGCTCGGCGTCGTGACGCACCTCATCCTGGGCCGCACGACGTTCGGCCGCTGGCTCTATGGCATCGGCCACAACCCGCGCGCGGCCGCGGTCTCCGGCGTTCCCGTCCGCAAGGTCATCGTGCTGACCTACATGTTCAGCGGCTTCTGCGCGGCCATGGCCTCCATCATCTACACGGCGCGCGTGGACCAGGGCCGGCCGACCCTGGGCGACCCCTTCCTGCTCGACATCATCGCCGCGGTCGTCATCGGCGGCACGAGCCTGTCCGGTGGTCGCGGCAAGATCATGTGGACGTTCTTCGGCGTCATCTTCCTGACCTTGCTGGGCAACGCCCTGTCCATGCTCAACGTGCCCTTCTTCTACGTCGCCATCGTGAAGGGCTCCGTCATCCTCTTCGCGGCCCTCATCGACGTGGCTCGGCGCCGCATCCTGCTGCAGAGCGCGTGAGGGGGCCGAAGATGACAGACACCATCCTGCGCTTCGAGGACGTCCGCAAGGCCTTCTTCGGCGTGACCGTCCTGGAGGGCATCACCCTCGACATCGAGCGCGGCAGCATCGTCGGACTGGTCGGCGAGAACGGGGCCGGCAAGTCCACGCTCATGAACATCCTGGGCGGCGTCGTGCCGCTCGACGCGGGGCAGATGCTGCTGGAAGGCGAGGTGCATGCGCCACGCGACCCGCGAGATGCCGACCGCGCCGGCATCGCCTTCATCCACCAGGAGCTCAACCTCTTCACCAACCTCACCATCGCCGAGAACTTCTTCATCAGCGACTTCCCGACCATGGGCAAGGTGCCGCTGCTGAGCCGGGGCGAGATCCGGAGGCGCGCCCAGGAGTTCCTGGCCATGGTGGACCTGGAAGTCTCGCCCGACGTGAAGGTGGAGCGCCTCACGCCCGGCGAGCGGCAGTTGGTCGAGGTGGCCAAGGCGCTCTCCGTGGATGCCCGCATCCTCATCTTCGACGAGCCCACCACCTCACTGACGGCGCGCGAGACCGATCGCCTCTTCGAGATCATCGACCGGCTGCACCAGGCCGGCAAGACGATCATCTACATCTCCCACATCCTGCGCGACGTCATGCGGCTCGCCGACTCGATCGCTGTCCTGCGCGACGGTGCCCTCGTGGTCCATGGGCCCAAGGCGGAGTTCACCATCCACAGCATGATCGCGGCCATGGTCGGGCGCGACATCGAGCAGCTCTATCCGGACCGCACGTCGGCGCCCGGCGCCGATGTCGCCCTGGAGGTGCGGCAGCTCTCCAAGACCGGCATCAGCCACCGCGTGGATCTGGCCCTGCACAAGGGCGAGGTCCTGGGCATCTTCGGGCTGATGGGTTCCGGCCGCTCCGAGCTGGCCCGGATCATCTTCGGCCTGGACGACTTCGACGAGGGCGAGATCCTGCTCGATGGCCGGCCGGTCAGGAAGCTCTCGCCGACGCGCAACATCCACAACGGCATGGCCTTCGTGACGGAGAACCGCCGCGAGGAGGGCCTCATGATGCAGGCCACCGTCTCGGACAACCTGGGCCTCGCGGCACTTCCGGCGTACAGCACGCGCTTCGTCAACGCCGTGCGCTCGAGCAGCCTGGCGACGGCCGTGCGGGAGACCGTGGACGTCCTCAGCATCAAGGTCAACGACGCCTTCCGCAACGAGGCCAAGGGGCTCTCCGGCGGCAACCAGCAGAAGGTCGTGCTGGGCAAGTGGCTGATGACGAAGCCCTCCATCCTCATCATCGACGAGCCCACGCGCGGCGTGGACGTCGGTGCCAAGTACGAGATCTACGAGATCATCGACCGCATCGCCGCCGGGGGCACCGCCGTGCTCTTCATCTCATCGGAGCTCGAGGAGCTGCTGGGCATGTGCGACCGCATCATCGTCATGGGCCAGGGTGAGGTCCTCGGATCGTTCGACAGACCGCAGTTCGACCAGGAGGTCATCCTGCGCGCCGCCTTCCGGGAGCACGCCGCATGACCTCGCATCGATGGACCATGCCGGTCCTGCGCAACATGCCGGCCATCCTCTTCGTGCTCGTCTTCCTGCTCTTCAGCATCCTGGACCCGCGCTTCGCGACGTTCACCAACTTCTCCAACATCGTGAGCACGTCCGCCTTCGTGGGCCTCGTGGCAGTGGGCATGACCATCGTGCTGCTGACGGGCGGCATCGACCTCTCGGTGGGCGCCACGATGTACATCACCGGCGCCGTCATCGGCATGCTTCTGCAGCAGGGTGTGCCCATGCTGGTGGCCATCGGCGCGGGCGTCGCGGCCGGCACCGCGTGGGGCTGCGTCAATGCCTTCCTCATCGCGCGGGTCGGCCTGGTGCCCTTCGTGGCCACGCTGGTCACGCTGACCATGGGCCGAGGCATCGGGCTCCTGCTCACGGAGTCGCGCCAGTTCATCCTGCCGCAGGAGATGCGTTACGCGGCCACGAGCTACTTCGGCATCCCCCTGCCGGTCATCGTCTTCGCCATCGTCGTGGCGGCAGCCGTCGTCTTCCTGCGCTACACCGCCATGGGGCGGCAGATCTACGCCATGGGCAACGACGTGGAGGCGGCTCGCAAGGCTGGTCTCAACACGCGGCGCCTGACGGCCAGCGTCTACATCATCAGCGGCTTCTGCGCGGCCCTGGCCGGTGTCATCCTCGTCAGCCAGCAGGGCACCATCTCCGCGGGCCTGGGCCAGGGCGTGGAGTTCGATGCCATCGCGGCCGCCGTCCTGGGCGGCACCAGTCTCTTCGGCGGCGTGGGCAGCGTCTTCCCCGGCACGGTCATCGGCGTGCTCCTCGTGCAGATGATCTCGACGGGCATGGTCTACCTGCAGATCGACCTCTACCTGCAGGACATGGTCGCCGCAGCCGTCATCTTCTTCGCGGTCTTCATCGACGCCCAGCGCATGCGCATCCTGAACCGCCTGGAGCGCCGCAACATCCGGGTCGAGAAGGGGTCGATGGAGGTGGAGGCAGCGCCTGCCCCGCCATGACGCGGCCAGCCGCCATGACGCGGCCCGTCGCCGGGCCATCGTGACCGGATGTCCTCCCGCAGGACGGGTCCAGGAGGGATCGAGATGAACCATCGCGAACGCGTGCTGGCCGCGCTTGACCACCGGGAGACGGATCGGGTCCCGGTGGACATGGGCTCCACCATCGTCACGAGCCTGACGCGGCTCGCGTACGAGCCGCTGCTGGAGCACCTCGGCTTGCCGCCGGATGAGACGCCCAACATCTCCCACCGCCAGATGGATACCGTCTACCCGCGTGAGGACCTGCTGGCGCGCTACGACATCGACTGCCGGGCCGTCTACCTCAAAGGACCCTGGGAGTTCGAGACGAAGGAGCTGCCCGGCGACCGCTTCACCGACGAGTACGGCCTGCTCTGGGAGAAGGCCTCCTTCTACTACGACGTGGTCGGCCGTCCCTTCGCGGACCTGGAGCGGCCCAGCGACCTTGCCACCGTGCAGTGGCCAGACCCCTATGACCCGGGCCGCCTGGCCGGCGTGCGCGACGAGGCCCGCCGGCTCTACGAGGAGACCGACTTCCTCGTCGTGGCCGACATCATGTGCCTGGGTCCCTTCGAGGGCGCCTGCTTCCTGCGCGGCTACGAGCAGTTCTGCATGGACCTCTACTGGAACCTGGACATGGCCCACGCCATCCTCGACAAGGTCACCGAGACGGACATCGCGCTCTGGGACCTCTTCCTGCAGAACGTCGACGGCTACGTGCAGGTCGTGGCACAGGGCGACGACCTGGGTACCCAGCGTGGCACCTGGATCAAGCCCGAGATGTATCGCGAGCTCATCTGGCCCTACCACAAGCGCCTCTACGACTTCATCCACAGCAAGACCCAGGCCAAGGTCTTCATGCACTCCTGCGGCTCGGTCTTCGACCTCATCCCCGATCTCATCGAGGCGGGGGTCCAGATCCTGAACCCCATCCAGCGCAGCGCCGCCAAGATGGACATCGCGGCCATGAAACGCGAGTTCGGCCGCGAGCTGTGCTTCTGGGGCGGCGGTATCGACGTGCAGCAGGTGCTGCCCTACGCCACGCACGAGCGCATCCGAGACGAGGTCGCCTACAGCATCGACACCCTGGGCAAGGACGGCGGCTACGTCTTCTGCCCGGCCCACAACGTCCAGCCGGACGTCTCGCCTGACCGCATCGACGTGATGTACCAGGCGGCGCTGGCACACCGACGCTGAAGGACCGGCCATGACGACGCTCCTTGGTCTCGACATCGGGACGACCGGCTGCAAGGCCGTGCTCTTCGCCGACGACGGCACACTGCTGGCCAGCGCCAGCCGCGAGTACGCCGTGGATCTGCCACACCCGAACTGGGCGGAGCAGGACATCGAGCGGGTGTGGGAGCTGGCCATGGAGGCCATGGGCCAGGCCGTCACCGCGGCCGGGGCAGGGGAGGTGGCGGCCATCGGCCTCTCCGTCCACGGGGAGGCGGTCACGCCGGTCGACGGGGCCTGGCGGCCGCTGCGGCCGACCATCCTGGGCATGGACACCCGGACCGGTCCCCAGAACGACTGGCTCCGCGAGCGCTTCGGCGGCGAGCCGCTCTTCGAGCGCACCGGCATGCCCCTCCACACCGTCAACACGCTGCCCAAGCTGCTCTGGATCGCACAGCACGAGCCGGAGACGTGGCGACGCGCGCGACGCTTCGTGCTCGTGGAGGACTTCTTCATCGCCCGCATGACCGGGCAGGCCGTCATCAGCGAGTGCCTGGCCTCGCGCACCCAGCTCTGCGACCTGGCGGCTGGCGGCTGGGACGCCGGGATCCTGGAGGCCATCGGCCTCGACGCCGACCGCCTCAGCACCGTGCGGCCGTCGGGCTCGGCAGTCGCTGAGCTGTCAGCGGAGCTGACCCGGGCGCTGGGCCTGGCGCGGGCGCCGCTCGTCGTCACCGGTGGTCACGACCAAGCCTGCGGCGCGCTGGGTGCCGGGCTGACGGCCCCCGGGCTGGCCTCCGTGTCCACCGGCACGGCCGAGGTCGTGGAGGTGGCGCTCGCCTCTCCGGTCGTCAGCCGCGCCGTCTACGAAGCCGACATCTCTGTCTATCGCCACGTCGTGCCCGGCCTGTACCTGGCCATGACGCTCAACCACAGCGGCGGCCTGTCGCTCCGTTGGTTCCGCGACGGGTTCTGCGAGGTGGACAGGGCGCGGGCGACCCGCGACGGGGGCGACGCCTACGACCTCATCCTGCCGGATGTGATGGCCGGCCCGACCGGGCTGCTGGTCTTGCCCCACTTCTCCGGCTCGGGAACGCCGACTTTCGACACGGCCTCCAAGGCTGCCATCCTGGGGCTGACGTTCGCCACCACTCGTCGCGACATCGCCACGGCCATCCTCGAGGGGCTCACCTACGAGCTACGCCTCAACCTGGACCTGCTGCAGGCCAACGGCGCGCGCATCGACGTCCTGCGCGCCATCGGCGGCGGGGCGCGCTCGCGGCTCTGGCTGCAGCTCAAGGCGGACGTCACCGGCATCCCCGTCGTCACGCCACGCGTGACGGAGGCGGCCGCCCTGGGCGCGGCGCTCCTGGCCGGTGTCGGCGCCGGTCTCTTCCCGTCGGCCGTGGACGCCTCCGCTCGATTCCTGCAGCTCGCGGAGACCTACACGCCGGAGCCTGCCCGGCACGCCGAGTACACTCGCCAGTACGAGCTGTACCGACAGGTCTACCCCGCGGTCGCGCCCATCAGCCACCAGCTCTGAGGGCAGCCAGCGGCCCGGCGCAGCCTCCACGACAGGGCCATGAGGCGACCGACCGACCCGCGCACTCCACGGACCTCTGGCCACCGCGTGACCGTGCGTGTGGTGGCCGGCATCGTGGCCACGCCGCCTGGAGCTGCGAGCGGAGCCACCGACCGAGCCGGCCGCGGCATCATCCGAGCCGACTCCGGCATCACCCGAGCCGACCCCGGTGTCGTCCGATCTCACTCCGGCATCGCCTGCCGCCGGGCCGGGCCTCTCCTCGCCAGCAGCTGGAGACCCCGCCGCATCGGCCCCTGCCTCGCCACGGCCGGGCTGATGCGGAGGACCGGAGGGCCGGTGGCTGTCCTGGGACGTGCGGGGCCCGTCACGCGAGACCGGACGACCCGGGCCTGGGCTGCGCTGGGCGCCCTGCTCCTGCTCCTCGCGCTGGGGATGGCCGTCGGGTCGGCCGCTGCCGAGTCGGCTGATCCCGAGGTGGCCATCGGCTTCGAGCCGGTGGCCTCCGGGTTCGATGCCCCTGTCCTCCTCGTCGGGTCCGGCGACGGCAGCGGGGACCGCTTCGTGGTGGAGCAGGGGGGCCGCATCTGGCGCATCGACGCTGTGGGCAAGGTGGACCCCCGGCCGATGCTGGACATCAGCGAGCGGGTCCTGGTGCACAACGAGCGCGGTTTGCTGGGGCTGGCGTTCCACCCGGACTTCGCGCGGAACGGCCGCTTCTTCGTGACCTACTCGCAGGCCGACGACGGGGCCACCTCCATCAGCGAGTTCACGCTGCCGCGACCAGCGGCCTCCGATCCAGCTGTGGCCGCGGCCAGCTGCACACCAGCCGCGGCCAGCTGCGCTCCCGCCGCCAGTTGCACACCAGCCGCGGCCAGCTGCGGTCCCGCCGCCGATCCCGCGCCCGCAGCGGAGGCCTCCGCTCAGCCGATGGACGCGCCGCGTCCCGTGGAGGCCACCGAGCGGCCCCTTCTCCTCATCCCGCAGATCTACACGACGCACAAGGGCGGCATGCTGGCCTTCGACCCGGACGGCATGCTCGTCGTCAGCACGGGCGACGGCGGCTCCGGCAACGACCCGCACGGCCATGGCCTGGACCGCTGGTCGCTGCTCGGCAAGCTGCTGCGCCTGGACGTGGATCGCGGCTGGCCCTATGTCATCCCTGCCGACAACGGCTTCGCGGGCGACCCCGACGGGCGATCGGAGATCCACGCCATCGGCCTGCGCAACCCGTGGCGCTTCAGCATCGACCGCGCCAGCGGCGACCTCTATGTCGGTGACGTCGGCCAGAGCGCCTGGGAGGAGATCGACGTGCTGCTGCGGGGGACCCGTCGGGCCAGCTTCGGCTGGTCGGACATGGAGGGCCCGGCCTGCCTGGGCGAGCGGCCGTGCGACCCGGCCGCGCACATCGCGCCGGCCATCGCCTACCCGCACGTGCAGGGGGACCAGGCCAACTGCGCGGTCATCGGCGGCTACGCCTACCGCGGCAGCCGTGGCACCCTGCCCCAGGGGACGTATCTCTATGGCGACTACTGCAGCGGCACGATCTGGGCGGTCCCGGTCACCGACCTGCTGAGCGGCGACGCGGAGCCGGTCGTGGCCGGCCACGTGGACGCAGGATCCGGCCAGCTGCGCTCGTTCGGGCAGGACGACGAGGGCGAGCTCTACGCGGTCACGAGCGGCGGCCACGTACTGCGCATCGTGGCTGCTGACGCCGGCTGAGGCCGCGCCGTGCGGCCGGCAGAGCTGCCGTGGCCCTCCCTGGCGTGCCCGACTCGCCGCCGCTTGCCGCCGGTTGCCGCAGCTTGCCGCCGCTGGCCGCAGCTTGCCGCCGCTTGCCGCGTCGATCGGCGGCGGGGCGCCCTTCGACCCGCTACTCGGCGGCGAGACGCCGCAGCACGGCCGGCAGGATGCCGCCCTGGCGGTAGTAGTCGACCTCGATAGCCCCGTCCAGGCGGACCACGACCTCGAACCTGACCTCGCCCGACTCACCACGCGCCGTGACGGCCACCTGCGAGCGGGGCTCGACGGCATCCGAGAGGCCCAGGATCTCGTACGTCTCGCGGCCCGTGAGGCCCAGGCTGGCGGCATCCTGGCCGGGCAGGAACTGCAGCGGCAGCACGCCCATGCCCACCAGGTTGGAGCGGTGGATGCGCTCGTACGACTGTGCCACGACGGCCCGGATCCCTAGCAGCCGCGTGCCCTTGGCGGCCCAGTCGCGCGAGCTGCCGCTGCCGTACTCCTTGCCTGCCAGGATGAGCAATGGGACGCCGGCCTCCTGGTAGCGCATGGCGGCGTCGTAGATGAAGAGCTCCTCTCCGCTTGGCTGGAAGCTCGTCCAGGGCCCCTCCTTGGAGGCCATCGCATTCCTGAGCCGGATGTTGGCGAACGTGCCGCGCATCATGACCTCGTGGTGGCCGCGCCGCGCACCGTAGCTGTTGAACTCGGCGGGACTCACGCCCTGCGTCTGCAGCCACTGCCCGGCCGGACTCCAGGCAGCGATGTTGCCGGCAGGAGAGATGTGATCCGTGGTGACTGAGTCGCCCAGCACGGCCAGCACGCGGGCGCCGCTGATGGGTGCGATGGGGGCCGGCTCCCTGGTCAGGCCGCTGAAGAAGGGCGGCGCGGCGATGTAGGACGACGCCGGATCCCACGCGTAGCGGTCGCCAACCGGAACGGGCAGGGCACGCCATCGATCGTCGCCCTCGAAGACGCTGGCATACGTGCTGCGGAAGAGCTCCGGGGTCACGGCACCATCGATGGCGCTCGCGATCTCCTCGGCCGTGGGCCAGATCTCGGCCAGCATGACGGGAGCCCCGTCGTGACCGACGCCGAGCGGCTCCGTCTCGAGGTCGATGTCCACGCGGCCGGCCAGCGCGAACGCCACCACCAGCGGGGGTGAGGCCAGGTAGGCGGCCTTCACGAGCGGATGGATGCGGCCCTCGAAGTTGCGGTTGCCCGAGAGGACCGCGGCCACGACCAGGTCGTTGGCTTCCACGGCCTCGGCGACGGCCGCATCGAGCGGCCCGCTGTTGCCGATGCAGGTCGTGCAGCCGTAGCCTACGACGTCGAAACCGAGCTGCTCCAGCGGCGGCAGGAGGCCGGCATCGCGCAGATAGGCGGTCACAGCCCGTGAGCCGGGCGCCAGGCTGGTCTTGACGCACGGGCCCACGGAGAGGCCCCGGGCGACTGCGTTGCGGGCCAGCAGGCCGGCGCCGACCATGACGCTGGGGTTGGAGGTGTTGGTGCAGCTCGTGATGGCCGCGATGGCTACCGAGCCCGTGGCCAGCGAGGTCTCCTGGGCTTCGGCCCGGACGGCCACCGCGGGGTAGCCATCGCCGCCCGGCGGCGGGTAGTGGGCCCGGAAGCTGTCGCGCAGGTCGCCCAGGTTCACGCGGTCCTGCGGCCGCCGCGGGCCGGCCAGCGACGGACGGACGGACCCGAGGTCCAGCTCCAGGGTCTCGTCGAAGAGCGGCGTGGCGCCGGGCAGCCGCCAGAGGCCCTGCTCGCGGGCGTAGGCCTCCACGAACGTCACGTGGGCCTCATCCCGCCCGGTCAGGCGCAGGTAAGCGATGGTCTCCTCGTCGATGGGGAAGATGCCCGTCGTGGCGCCGTACTCGGGCGCCATGTTGGCCAGGGTGGCGCGGTCCGCCAGCGCCAGCGAGGCGAGGCCGTCTCCCGTGAACTCCACGAACGCGCCGACCACGCCGTGCGCGCGCAGCATCTGGCTGACCACGAGGACCAGGTCAGTGGCCGTGCTGCCGGTCGGCAGCGCTCCGTGCAGGCGGACGCCCACGACCCGCGGCAGGGGCTGGTAGAGCGGCTGGCCCAGGAGCACGGCCTCCGCCTCGATGCCGCCCACCCCGTAGCCCAGGATGCCCAGCCCGCTGATCATGGTGGTGTGGGAATCCGTGCCCACGAGGGTGTCCGGGAAGGCCACCGGGTCGCCATCGGCCGTCCCGCCAGCGGCCTCCTCCGCGCGCAGGCTGACCACCTCGCCGAGGTGCTCGAGGTTGACCTGGTGGACGATGCCGGTCCCGGGCGGCACCACGCGGAACCCCCGCAGCGCCGTCTGCGCCCAGCGCAGCAGCTGGTAGCGCTCGCCGTTGCGCTCGTATTCGCGCTCCACGTTGAAGGCGTAGGCCTCCGAGCTGCCGAAGCGATCGACCTGGACGCTGTGGTCGATGACCAGGCTGGCCGGCACGAGCGGGTTGATGCGGGCCGGGTCTCCACCCAGCTCCGCCATGGCGTCGCGCATGGCCGCCAGGTCCACGACGGCGGGCACGCCGGTGAAGTCCTGCAGCAGTACACGCCCGGGCATGAAGGGGATCTCCACGTCCCCGCCGGCACCAGGCCGCCAGTCCGCCAGGGCGGCCACGTCCGCTTCGCTGGCAGCCCCCGTCGCGCTGTGACGCAGGACGTTCTCCAGCAGCACCTTGACCGTGAAGGGCAGCTCGTCCAGGCGATCGCTGACCGCGTCAAGCCGGTAGATGGTGGCCCTGCGGTCGGCGGTGCGCAGCTGGGCCCGGGCGGCGTTGGCCGCGGCGGACGACGAGGAGGACGGTGACGCGGACGAGGTCATGGGGCGGACTCCAAGCTGGGCGCGGCGGGCGCGCTCGGGACGTCGGCTCCTGACGGGAGTGCCCGCCTCGGGTCGGGGCTCTTCGGCGTGTCCCCGCAGTATACGGCCGGCCGCGGGGCGGATAGGCTTGCGGGTGTGAACCACGACCGGGCTGGCGGCCCGCCGGGCGGACCGCAGCACCAGCACGACACGGACCACGGCCTGCCCGGGCACCGCCACCCGCACCCGCCCGACGACCCCAGCGGCCACCCTCGCATCGGCATCATCGGCGCCGGTCGCGTGGGCTGTGCCCTCGGTGTGGCCTTCTCCAGGGCCGGCTGGCCGGTGGTGGCCGCGGCCTCGCGGGATGCGGGCCGGCGGGAGCGCTTCAGCGCCCTGGTGCCCGGCGCCCGGGCCGCCGCCTCGCCGGCTGCCATCAGCGACGAGGTGGATCTCGTCTTCGTGACCGTTCCGGACGATGCCCTGGCCGACGTGGCTGCCCAGCTCCGCCTCTACGCGGGGCAGGCGGCCGTGCACACCTCCGGCGCGCTTGGAGCCGGCGTCCTCGAGCCGGCCATGGCGGCCGGCACGGCCATCGGCTCGTTCCACCCGCTGGTGGCGTTCGCCGATCTGGATGCGGCGCTGGCGGCGCTGCCCGGGGCGACGGTGGCCCTGGAGGGCAGCGAGGAGCTCCTGGCCCTGCTGGCGGAGCTGGCCGCTGACATCGGCGCGCAGGCGGTTCGACTGCCGCCGGGCGGCAAGCCGGCCTATCACGCGGCCGCCGTCATGGCCGCGGGCGGCTTCGTGGGCCTCCTCGACGCCATCACCGAGGCGGCTCGCGGCGCGGGCCTGGATGAGGCCGGAGCCCTGGCCATCTACGGCCCGCTCATCCGGGGCAGCCTCGCGAACGCGGAGCGGCTCGGCGTGGAGGCGGCCCTGACCGGTCCCTTCGTGCGCGGTGACGAGGGCACCGTTCGCGGCCATCTCGGCGCCCTGGCCCGGCTCGCCCCCGGCGCCCTGTCCGTCTACGTCGCGCTCGCCCAGCGCGAGCTGGCCATGGCCGTCCACCGCGGCGCGTTGGATCCAGCACGGGCGGACGCACTGCGCCGCCTGCTGGAGGGCTGAGAGGGCGCTACCATCGGGTCATGCAGCGCGGCGGCGGCTCCATCCGAACGACCTCTCCGGCGACACGCTTCGTGGTGCCGGCTGGCGGCGGTCGCCACGCCCACCCACTGTCGCGGAGCCACTCCCGGAGCCAGCCTGGCCTCGCGCCCTCGGCACGTGCCGTGGCGCTGCGCGACCCCCTCGGTGCGGTCCGCCGGTCGGCCCGCAGCCTGACCGTTCGCCCGGGGCCGCGGCTCACCAGGCGTGTCACCATCCACGCTGCCACGGTCCGCTGGGCGCAGCCTCGCCAGGCGCTCCGCGACCCACGGTCGCGGTGGGCACCGTCCCGAACCGCCTGAGGTGGCGCGGTCACGTCAGGCCGGCGGCCAGACGGTGACGCGCGCCTTCTCCGCGGGAGGCGTCCTGCTGCGCGAGACGCCCGCCGGCCGCGAGGTGCTCCTGGGCCGCCGCCGCCGCGAACGGGATGGCGCCACGTGGTCGCTCCCCAAGGGCACGCCGGATGGTGACGAGACCCCCGAGCAGACCGCCCTGCGCGAGGTCCGCGAAGAGACCGGCCTCGAGGTGCGCATCCTCGAGAGCGTGGGGGAGATCCACTACCGCTTCGTGCGCGGCGGCCGACGTATCGAGAAGACCGTGCACTTCTATCTGATGGAGGTGACCGGTGGCGATCTCGCCGGTCACGACCACGAGTTCGAGGAGGTGCGCTGGTTCGACCTCGCCGAGGCGGAGGCGGTCATGAGCTTCTCGACGGAGAAGGACATCGTGGCGCGCGCCTTGCCGGTCGCGACGCATGCCTGAGGTGACCGGGGCCGTCCCCGACCCGACTGCCCCGGCCGCCGGCGCCCCGGACGCCGCCTCCCGCGGTGCCGCTGCCAGCGCTGCCGAGTCCCCCGGCGTGGCTCCTTCCAGCGCCGTTGCCCCTGGCGGCGATCCGTCTGCCGACCCGCTCCCACCGGCCCTCCGGCGCACGCCCCTCCACGATCGTCACCTTGCCCTCGGCGCGCGCTTCACCGGCTTCGGCGGCTGGGAGATGCCCGTTCGCTACGGCTCCATCATCGAGGAGCACCGCGCCGTGCGCTCCGCGGCCGGCCTCTTCGACCTCTCGCACATGGGCGAGCTGTGGGTCAGCGGTCCCGGCGCTGCAGCGGGCTTGGCCTCCGCCCTCGTGTCCGTGCCCGGTCGGCTGGCCGTCGGTCGCGCCCAGTATTCGCTCATGTGCGCCCCCGACGGCGGTGTCATCGACGACCTGATCGTCTATCGCACGGCTCCCGACCGCTTCCTGGTCGTGCCCAACGCCGCCAACCGCGAGACCGTGGCCACGGAGCTCGGCCGACGCTTGGCCGGCCACGACGCCGAACTGGAGGACGCCACCCTGGCCACCGCGCTCCTGGCCGTCCAGGGGCCAGCGGCGCGCACCATCCTGGCGACGATCACGGATCCTGACCCCGGTTCGCTCGCCTCGTACGCTGCGGCGGAGTCACGCCTGGCGGGCCTCCCGGCGCTGGTGGCCCGCACCGGCTACAGCGGCGAGGACGGCTTCGAGCTGTTCGTGGCCCCGGATGACGCTCCGGCCGCCTGGGATGTCCTGGCGGAGGCTGGCGCGGGACACGGCCTGCGCGCCTGCGGCCTGGGAGCGCGTGACACCCTGCGCCTGGAGGCCGGCCTGCCGCTCTACGGCAACGAGCTCGACCTCGCCACGACGCCCTTCGAAGCCGGGCTGGGCCGCTTCGTGCACCTCGACCGCACGACCGACCCGCCGGACAGCCGCGACTTCGTGGCTCGTGCGGCCCTGGCGGAGCGGGCAGCCGGACCGCTGCCGCGTCAGCTCGTGGGCCTCGCGCTGCGGGATCGCGGCATCGCCCGTCACGGCCACGCCGTCCGGCGCCCCGGGCACCCGGAGCCCATCGGCAGCGTCACCAGCGGCAGCCAGTCGCCGACGCTCGGGGAGGCCATCGCCATGGCCTACGTCCCGCCCTCCGACGCCGCCACGGGTACCATGCTCGAGGTGACGATCCGCGAGGCGGACGTGGCCGCAGAGGTCGTGCCCCTGCCGTTCTACCGACGGCCGCGCTGACTGCACCGGGACCGGTCTCGCGGGGGTGAGGCTGGACCGACGATGACCCAGGAGGTGGCTGATGGACGTTCCCGAGACCCTGCGCTACACCGCCGACCACGAGTGGCTGCGGCTGGAGTCTGACGAGGCTGTGGTCGGCATCACCGCCTTTGCCGCGGAGGAGCTGGGCGACATCGTCTTCGTGGAGCTGCCCGCCGTGGGCCGTCGCCTGGAGAAGGGCGAGGCCTTCGGCGTCATCGAATTGGTCAAGACGGCCAGCGACCTCTACGCACCATTGGGCGGACAGGTCGTGGCCGTGAACGAGGACCTTGCCGCGCAGCCGGAGCTGGTCAACACGCAGCCCTACGCCGCTGGCTGGATGCTCCGGCTGCGCCTGGACGACCCTGCCGCAGCCGACGACCTGCTGGACGCCGGCATGTATCGGGCGCAGCTCGGCGCCTAGACGATGGTCTACGGTCCGCACACGCCATCGGATCGAGAGCGCATGCTCACTGCGCTCGGCCTGGATTCGGTCGAGCGCCTCTTCGACGATATCCCCACCGCCGTCCGCGCAGACGGCCTGCAGCTGCCGGCCCCGCGCTCCGAGCTGGAGGTCAGCCGCGAGCTGGCGGCCCTCGCGGCGCGCAACCGGGTGGACCTGGTGTCGTTCCTGGGAGCCGGCGTCTACCGCCACCACATCCCGGCCACCGTGGACGCGGTCATCTCCCGGGGCGAGTTCGCCACCGCCTACACCCCCTACCAGCCCGAGATCAGCCAGGGCACGCTGCAGGCCATCTATGAGTTCCAGTCGCTGCTCGCAGAGCTCACCGGCCTGCCGGTCGTCTCGGCCTCGCACTACGACGGTGCCTCGGCCACTGCGGAGGCCGCGCTCATGGCGGTGCGCGCCACGGGCCGCGACCGTGTCCTCATCAGCCGTGCCGTTCACCGCCACGCCGTGCAGACGACCGGCACCTACTTCGCCCCGGGCCGCCGGGAGCTGGAGGAGCTGCCGACGCAGGCCGACGGCACGACCGACCTGGCCGCGCTGGACGCGGCCCTGGCCGACGGGGACCGTCCCGTGGCCGGCGTCATCCTCGGCCAGCCCAATGTCTTCGGTCTGCTGGAGCCCATGGCCCGTGCGGCCGAGCTGGCCCACGCGGCCGGCGCCCTCTTCATCGCCGTCGTGGAGCCGGTCTCGCTGGCCGTGCTGGCGCCGCCCGGTGAGTACGGCGCGGACATCGCGGTCGGAGAGGGGCAACCCCTGGGCATCGCCCCGCAATACGGCGGACCCCACCTCGGCCTGCTGGCTGCCAGCCAGGCCCTGCTGCGCCAGGTGCCCGGCCGCCTCGTGGGCCGCACCACGGACCTCGAGGGCCAACGCGCCTTCGTCATGACGCTGCGCGCGCGCGAGCAGGACATCCGGCGCGACAAGGCCGCCAGCAACATCTGCACCAACCAGGCCCTCTGCGCCCTCGCGGCCACGACCTACCTCGCCACCCTGGGACCCCAGGGCCTGGCCGACGTGGCCGCCGGCGGTGCCGCCGCCGCTCGCCGCCTCGAGCAGGCCTTGGCGGCCGTCGGGATCCGGCGTGTGCACACGGCCCCCTACCTCAACGAGTTCGCCGTGCGCGTGCCCGACGCGCCGGTCGTCCACGCCCGTCTCGTGGAGCAGGGCATCCTGGCCGGCCTGCCCCTGGTCCGCTGGTACCCGGATGACGCGGACCTCGCCGACGCCCTCCTGATCTGCGCCACGGAGGTCACCACAGACGCGGAGATCGAGCGACTCGTCACGGCGCTGCGTGGGGCAGCGACATGAGCCGGCGTTCCGCGGTCGGTCCGGATCTGCAGCCGACGCTCGATGAGCTCTCTGTGCCGGGCCGCTCCTCGTTCAAGGTCCCGCACGCCCCGCCAGATGCCCTGCAGGGCGTGCCCGCGGAGCACCTCCGGGCACGACCACCCGGCCTGCCCGAGATCGACGAGCCGACCGTCGTCCACCACTTCGTGCGCCTCTCGCACCTCAACTACTCCGTGGACAGCGGCTTCTACCCGCTCGGCTCGTGCACCATGAAGTACAACCCCAAGGTCAACGAGTGGGCCGCCCGGCTGCCGGGCTTCGCGGAGCTGCATCCCCTCGCCCCTGACACCCTGGCGCAGGGAACGCTGGAGCTCATGTGGCGGCTGCAGCAGCAGCTCGGCGAGATCGGCGGCTTCCCCGCCGTGACCCTGCAGCCTGCCGCGGGCGCGCACGGGGAGCTGACCGGCATCCTCGTGGCGCGGGCTTGGCACGAGAGTCGCGGAGACCGCCAGCGGGACGAGGTCATCGTGCCGGACTCCTCCCACGGCACCAACCCGGCCACGGCCTCCATGTCCGGCTACCGCACCGTGACCGTGGCCTCGCGCCCGGACGGCTCGGTGGACCTTGAGGTCCTGCGGTCGGCGCTGGGCCCGCGCACGGCCGCGGTGATGCTCACCAACCCCTCCACGCTGGGCCTCTTCGAGCGCCACGTGGTGGACCTGCTGGACGCTGTCCACGCCGCCGGCGCGCTGGCCTACATGGACGGCGCCAACATGAACGCGGTGCTGGGCCGCTTCCGCCCCGGCGCAGCCGGCTTCGACATCATGCACTTCAACCTCCACAAGACGTTCTCGACGCCGCACGGCGGAGGCGGCCCGGGTGCCGGGCCCGTCGCGGTCGCCCAGCACCTGGCGCCCTTCCTGCCCGGCCCGCTGGTGGTGGCGGAGTCGGACGGCAGCTACCGCCTCGAGCGACCCGGGGAGCGACCCGCGTCCATCGGCCGCGTGCGCGCGTTCCAGGGCAGCACGGGCATCCTGGTGCGGGCCTTCGCCTACATCCTGGCCCACGGCGGCCCCGGCCTTCGACAGGTCAGCGACGACGCCGTCCTGGCCGCCAACTACCTGCGGGCCCGCGTGGGAGAGGCCTACGAGCTGCCCTACGAGGGTCCCTGCAAGCACGAGTTCGTCGCCACCGCGCAGGCCATCAAGGCGGAGACCGGCATCCGGACACTCCAGATCGCCAAGCGACTCATCGACTACGGGTACCATCCGCCGACCATCTACTTCCCCCTCATCGTCGAGGAGTGCATGCTCATCGAGCCGACCGAGACGGAATCGATCGAGACCCTGGACGCCTTCGCGGACGCCCTCATCGCGGTGGCGGAGGAGGCGAGGCGGGACCCGGAGCTGCTGCACGGCGCCCCCCACGACACGCCGGTTCGTCGACTGGACGAGGTCATGGCTGCGCGACAGCCGGACCTGCGCTGGCGGCCCCTGGGCGACGGGTCGACGCCTTGCCCCCAGTGAGGCAGGCGTGGCCCCGGTGAGGTTCGGGTCGGCCGTCTCCGCGTCCTGGTGGTCCCTCCGGACACCGTCGGCTCCGGGCCGGCGAGGCCGGCCGCGCGGCCCTCACGTCCTGGCCCTCGGACTGGCCTGCCTGCTGACCGTGTCGGGCTGCCTGGGCGACGACGGGCCACCGGCCACGCCGGCCGCTTCGTCGACCGTGCCAGCCGCGAGTGGCGGTCCGCTCGGGTCCGACGCCCCGGGGCCGTCGTCCTCACCCGCAGGTTCGGTCCAGTCGCCGTCCGACCCAGGGCTGGCCTCTTCGTCGTCGGCGCCGCTCACCGGACCGACGCCAGCACCGGATGACAGTGTGGCCGATCCGACGGCCCCCGGCGGCAGCGCGGCCGCCAGCACGGTGCCCACTCCTCCCGCCACTCGCAAGCCTGCCCGCTCGCGCCAGACCATGGTGGTCATGGCAGCCGACCCGCCGACCCGTCTGCTGCCGCCGGCCTCGAACCTCACGGAGGCCCTCCTGGTCGACCTGCTCTACGACCCGCTCTACCGACTCGACGGCTCCCTCCAGCCAGTGCCGGAGCTGGCGCGCGACCTGCCGGAGGTCAGCAAGGACGGGCTCACCTGGCGCATCCCCATCAAGGCCGATGCCCGCTTCCACGACGGCCAGAAGGTCACGCCCGAGGACGTCATGTTCTCGCTGCGCATGGCTGCCTCGCCATCCTGCCCGCTGGGGCGCGACCTCTGCGCCGCCGTGCGGGACCACCTCGCCAGCAGCCCCGAGCGTGACGAGGACGAGGTCATCGTGACCCTCACCGAGCCCCATTCCCCCTTCCTGGCCGAGGCGCTGGGCCGCCTCCCCATCCTGTCCGAGCAGGCCGTCACCTCCGCGACCGCGGAGCTCATCGCCGCGGCCGGGCGCCTGAGCCAGGATCGACCGGACGAGGTCGTGGACGCCATCACGGAGCAGATGCTGCGCCCCGCCTGTGCCGATGCCGAGCCACCGGAGGGCTGCCGGCTCGTCGATCACCGCGACCAGCTGGAACGGATCTTCAGCCGGGCCGGGCTCGAGCTGCCTTCCGAGGCGCCCTACACCGACGAGGAGGGGCTCTTCGACGAGGATGCCTACGTGGGCCAGCTGCTCGAGCGTCTCGGTGCGCTGGGCCAGGTCTTCACGACCACGGACGCGGACAAGCGCTCGGCTGCCCTCGGTCTCCTGGATGCGACCGCCGCTCCCCTGGGGGGCGGCCCCTACCGCCTGGCCGACATCGAGGCCGACGGGGACTACGTCCTGGAGGCCAACCGGGACCACACGCGGCAGGCACCCGGGATCGACCGCATCGTGGTCGACGTCGAGCGCGACCCCTCCGTGGCCGTGACCCGCCTCCTGAGCGGCGATGCCGACTGGATCCTGGAGGTCGGCCAGGAGTTCGAGGACGCCGTGACCGGCATCGTGGACGTCAACGCGGCGTCGCGCCCCGTTGACCGGCAGCAGGGGATCCTCTTCAACGTGCGACCCGATCGCGTCTACTTCGACCGCGAGGCGCGCCGGGCCTTCGCACTCTGCCTCGACCACGAGGCGCTCGCGACGCGGCTGGACCCCGGACGACCCGTGGCCACGACGCCCTACACGGCCAGCTCCTGGGCCCTGCCTGACGTCGCACCGGAGCCTCGCGACGTGCGCGCCGCGGCGAGCCTCCTGGACGCCGCCGGATGGCTGCCGGGTGAGGATGGCGTCCGGGCGCGTGATGGGCGCCGGCTCTCGTCGACCATCGCCGTGCGCCCCACCAGCGTGGACCTCTTCACCTTTGCCAACGAGGCCGCTGCCCAGCTGGCCGAGTGCGGCATCGAACTCGTGGTGGAGGAGCTCGACCTCACGGGCGGCACCATGCTGGACCAGTTGCTCTGGCCCAACGACTTCGACACGCTGCTGCTGGCGCGCCAGCTCGGCCCCGATCCCGACAGCGCCGTGCGCACCTTCGAATCCTCGCGCATCACGAGCGAGACGAACCAGGCGGACGCCAACCCAAGCGGCTTCACCTCCGCACTGGCCGACCATCTCATCAGCTCCGCGCGGGAGACGCTTGACCCGGTCGAGCGTGCCGAGGCCTACGCCGGCGTCCAGGACCTGCTGGCCCAGGACGTGCCCTACTGGCCGCTCTGGTACGAGTCGTCGATGAGCGCGCTCTCCGCGCGCGTCCAGGATGACGACGGACCCGTGGATCCGTCAGGCGCCCGCTTCGACTGGGATGTCTCGAGCTGGTCGCTGGCGGCCACGGATGGCTAGCGGGATCTCCCTCCGGTCCGGAGACGCGCCCGCGTCCGGGACCATGGACACCCGAGGCCGGGACGTTCGGCCCTGTGGCGCGGGTGCCCCCTGAGCGTCCATATACTCGTTCAGCCTGCGTCCTCCTCGCGGGAGTCGTGCACGTGTGGGCACGGTGCGGGGTGAGGCTGCAGGCGGTAGCGATGTTGCGATCGGCGCCACCAAGGCGGCGACGCGCTGCAGAGGAGGAACCTCTCTGATGAGTCCCGGCACAAGGCGAACCTTCGTGCTTGCCGCCACCCTCGCGCTCGCGGGCTCCGCCCTGGCAGGGCCTGCCATGGCGCAGGACGCCCCCAACATCGATGACCTGATGTTCGGGTCCGACTACGCCCCCGAGAAGGGCACGCCAGGCGGATCGATCGTCATCGCCGACTGGCAGATCCCCGACCAGCTCAACCCCTACTACGTCTCGGCCTTCGTGAACACGCAGGTCTTCGCGGCCACGAACGACCAGCTCTGGGACGTCTCGGCCGACTTCAAGTACATCCCCGAGCTCGCCGTGAGCATCCCCACCATCTCCAACGGTGGTGTGCGCATCGATGCCGAGCCGACGGAGGTCTGTGAGAACCGGCGAGAAGGGTACGAGGACATCCCCGGCTTCGAGATGGACATCAACATCCGGCCGGGCCTCAAGTGGAGCGACGGCGAGACGCTCGACCTGAATGACTACAAGTACACCATGGTCGACTGGATGCTGGACCCGGACAACGTCGGCCTGTACGGCGGCACGGACGGCTACAACCTCATCGACCGCTTCGAGGTGTCCGAGGACGGCCTGTCCGCGACCCTGCACTTCTGCACCGGGTTCACCGGCTTCTACGGACTCTTCTCCGCGCCGCCGCTGCCCGAGCACTACATGACGACGATCCCCGTCGCGGATGCAGCGCAATTGTCCTACCCGGTCGGCCCCGGCCTCGAGAACGCACCGGTCTCCGGCCCGTTCAAGTACGCCAGCGCCAGCCCCAGCGCCATCGAGCTCGTGCGCAACGAGAACTGGGTGAGCCCCTGGACGGGTGACGGCGCCTACCTCGATCGCGTGGTCTACCGCTTCTTCGATGGCGCCAAGGACGCCATGATCGCGGCCTTCCTGGCCGGCGAGATCGACTTGGCCACCGACCTCCTTCAGGGCGACTACGCGGCCATCGCCGGTGTCGACCCCTCCATCGGTGTGGCCGCCATCAAGCCTGCCTGGGAGTACGAGCACTTCGACTTCAACCAGGCCGGCAACGGTCCCGGCGTGGGCCACCCGGCCCTGACCGACCCGAACGTGCGCATGGCGCTCGCCCACGCCATCAACAAGACCGAGCTGTACGAGACGGTCTATCCCGGCACACCGATGCCTGAGGACGAGCCTTGCAGCCCGGTGCCGCCCGGACTCTACTACCGGACGACCGAAGGCCTGACCTGCATCGACTACGACCCTGCCAAGGCGGTCGAGATGCTCGACGCGAGCGGGTGGGTCGACACGGATGGCGATGGCATCCGTGACAAGGACGGCGTCAAGCTCAGCCTGCTCCACTGCCACACCGGCGCGGGCTTCCGCGTCGCGGCGGGCGACTACCTCGCAAGCAAGTTCCGCGACATCGGCGTGGAGCTCATCAACACGGCCGCGCCGGAGACGGTCTTCGCCGGCTGGAACGAGGCACCGGCGGATGCGCAGTGCAGCCTCACCCGCGGCAACTACGACACCGCCGAGTTCGCCTGGGTGTCGTCGTTCAACCTGTTCGGGAACAGCTACACCGTGTACCACTCCGACTACATCCCTCGCGAGGAGAACGGCGGGGCTGGCGCGAACTTCGTGCGCCTGAACGACCCTCGCATGGACGAAGCCCTCGACTCGCTCTACGGGGCGACCGACCAGGCCGAGGCCATGGAGCTGGCTGTCACGTTCCAGCAGATCCACACGGAGCAGCAGCCGGAGGTCGTGCTCTACTACCGGAGCAACGTCCGCGGCCTGAACCCCAACATCGCCAACTACCTCCAGAACCCGGGCACCGGATCCGACATGTGGAACATCGGTGACTGGTTCCTCAAGGAGGGCGCTGCCGCCTAGCGCCTCCAGCGCGACGGCGCCGGTGTCAGCCGGCACCTGAACGCCGGCTCGGGAGGGTCCTCGCGGCCCTCCCGAGCCGGCGATGCATCTGTGATCCCGTACCCCTCGGTCCCGTTCCGCGCCCACGGCGCACGACCCGCTGACCGAACCCGAGGTCTCCCCCATCCGTGACCAGCTACATCATCCGCCGAGCCCTGGGCCTCATCCCGCTCTTCATCGGCGTCATCATCATCAGCTACGTCCTCCTCCTGGCCGCTCCCGGCGGACCGGCCGGCAGCGTCACCGCCAATCCGCGGATGACGCTGGAGATGAAGGAGAAGTGGCTGGATCGCTGGTGCCTCGAGGATTCGAAGGATCCGGCCGCCATCCTGCGCATGTTCGGCGGCTGGTCGGGTGTCCTGAACTGCGAGCGGGATGGGTTCGACGCCTTCTTCTCTGAGCAGGGGGCCCCCAACTTCCTGCCCGCCTTCCTGGGCGGAGGGGACAACGGCTTCCTCCACGGCGACCTGGGCAACAGCCTGAACACGGGGCGACCCGTCGTCGACATGATCTGGGAACGGCTCGCGGCGACCGTCATGCTGGCCCTGACGGCGATGGTCATCTGGATCACCCTGGCCATCGTGCTGGGGGTCTTCGCGGCCGTGAGGCGCTACTCGGTCTACGACCAGGGCCTGACCTTCCTCAGCTACATCCTCTACTCGATGCCCACCTTCTGGCTGGGCCTCATGCTCATCTTCCTCTTCGGCCCGATGCTCCACCTGCTGCCCACCGGTGGCGTGGTGAATGCGCGCGACTGGCCCGCCTTCGGCTCACCCCAGTTCTGGACGGCTGCCGGGCAGGATCCGGTGAACGCCCTCCTGGACATGGGCACCCATCTCATCCTGCCGGTGGTGACGCTCGTGGCGGTCAACATCGCAGCGGACAGCCGCTTCGTGCGGGCATCCATGCTGGAGACCTTGAGCGCGGACTTCGTGCGCACGGCGCGAGCCAAGGGCCTCGCGGCACGGCGCGTCATCTACCGCCACGCCTTCCGCAACGCCATGCTGCCGGTGACGACGAACATCGCCCTGGAGATCCCCTTCCTGCTCTCCGGCGCCATCGTCACGGAGACGATCTTCAGCTGGCCGGGCATCGGCCGCCTCTTCATCGAGTCGGTCGGGGAGCGCGACTACTATGTCCTGATGGCCCTCATCATGATGACCTCGTTCGCCATCCTGGTGGCGAACCTCATCGCTGACGTGGTCTACGCCATCATCGACCCGCGGATCCGGTACTGATCCGATGAGTTACCCGGGAGGCGCGTTCGAGAGCGCCCAGGACCAGAAGGACCGTGGCCTGGCTGACGTCGCTCAGCATGCCGGCGGCCTCGACACGCCCACGGACGCCCTCCTGGCCCGCCAGGACGTGCAGGACTACCTGGTCGCCTCCCGTGAAGACGAGGACTTCGAGGTCTCCCTCGTCCCCCTGAGCCAGTGGCAGCTGGCGTGGCGCCGCTTCAAGAAGCATCGCCTGGCGCTGGTGGGCAGCGTGATCGTCGGGATGATGGTCTTCATCGCCATCTTCGGCCCCATCCTCTGGCCTTACGACGCACTGGACCTGGCCAAGATCACGCGCCCGGGCGGGGACCCGCCGTCGCTGGCGAACATCTTCGGCACGGACTACCTCGGTCGCAGCGTCTGGGAGCTCGTCGTCAACGGAGCACGCCTGTCGGTCGCCTTCGGCCTGGTGACCATGGTCATCGCCGTCGGCGTCGGTGTCACGGTCGGCGTGATCGCCGGCTTCTTCGGCGGCTGGGCGGACGGCGTCCTCATGCGCCTCGTGGACCTCATGCTGGCCATCCCCTTCCTCTTCATCATCCTGGTGGCAGCCAGCTTCTTCGGCGGCGGAGACCCGCTCATGCTGATGCTCATCTTCGGGCTGCTCTCGTGGCCGGTGCTGGCCCGGCTCACGCGGGCACTCTACCTATCGCTCCGAGAGCAGGAGTACGTGGATGCTGCCCGGGCCGTGGGCGTCCGCGACCGTCGCGTCGCCTTCCGGCACATCCTGCCCAATGCCCTGGGGCCGATCATCGTCTCTGCCACGCTGGTGGTGGCCAACGCCATCATCCTGGAGGCCTTCGTCAGCTACCTCGGCTTCGGCGTGCGCTCCACGGACATCAGCTGGGGCACGGCCCTCACCGCCTCGCAGGGGCAGCTCATCCTGGGCAACTGGTGGTGGGCCTTCTTCCCGGGCTTGGCCATCGCGCTCATGGTCACCGGTATCAGCTTCATGGGCGACGGCCTTCGCGACGCCTTCGACCCCCGGGCGCACGAATGACGGACTCCTCCCTGACCCCGCCGCCGAACCCAGCCCCAGGGCCCCAAGCGGGCGGCGCCGCGTCGTTGACGCCGGCCGTCCCTGCCGATGACCGCCTCGTCGCGGTCCACGACCTGCGCACCTACTTCGACGTCATGGACGGCACCGTGCGGGCCGTCGACGGGGTCAGCTTCGGCGTCCACCGGGGCGGCTCCATCGGCATCGTCGGTGAATCCGGCTGCGGCAAGTCCGTGACCGCGCTGACGATCATGCGCCTGCTGGAGATGCCCCCGGCGCGGATCCCGAGCGGCTCCGTGACCCTGGATGGCAAGGACCTCCTGGCGATGTCCGACGACGAGATGCGCAGGGTCCGGGGCGGTGAGATCGCCATGATCTTCCAGGAGCCCATGACCAGCCTCAACCCGGTCTTCACCATCGGGGACCAGATCGGGGAGGCCGTCATCGAGCACCTCAAGGTCGGGAAGTCGGAAGCACGCGAGCGGGCCATCGCGGCGCTCGCGCAGGTCGGCATGAGCTCCCCGGAGCGACGCGTGAAGCAGTATCCGCACGAACTCTCAGGCGGCATGCGACAGCGCGCCATGATCGCCATGGGGCTCTCCTGCCAGCCCAAGATGCTCATCGCCGACGAGCCCACGACGGCCCTGGACGTGACCGTGCAGGCCCAGATCCTGGACCTCATCCGCTCTGTGCAGGCGGAGCTGGGCATGGCCCTCATGCTCATCACGCACGACCTGGGCGTGGTAGCCGAGATGGTCGACGAGGTGGCCGTCATGTACGCCGGTCGCATCGTCGAGTCGGGCTCCGTCAACGACGTGTTCCTCTCGCCGAAGCACCCCTACACGCAAGGCCTTCTGGAATCGATGCCCTCGCGCTCGCGTCGCGGCGAGCGCCTGCGGGTCATCAAGGGCTCCGTGCCCAACCCCTTCAACATGCCTCCCGGCTGCAACTTCGCGCCACGTTGTCCCAGCCGTTTCGGCCCCTGCGCCAGCCACGACCCGCTCCTGGGCGACCCGGACGAGGATGGCGGTTCACGCGTCGCCTGCTGGCTGTGGATGGACCCGCCGACCGATGGGCAGACTGCGGCCGGCGCCACGCCCAAGGCCAGCGCCACGCCCGCGGCCGGTGCCGCCGCCCCCGGCGCCACGCCCGCGGCCGGCACGGCCCCCGCCGCGCCATCGGGATCCGACTCGTGAGCGCCAACGTGCCTGCGGCCGCGGAAGCGCGTGCCGTCCGCTCGCTGACGGCCACGGACGAGGAACTGATCGCCGTCGACAACCTCGTCAAGTACTACCCCATCATGTCCGGCGTGCTGCGGCGCAAGGTGGGGGACGTCAAGGCCGTCGACGACGTCACGTTCGGGGTGGCCAAGGGCGAGGTCCTGGGTCTCGTCGGCGAATCGGGCTGTGGCAAGTCCACGCTGGGACGAACGCTGCTGCGGCTGCTGCCGGCCACGGCTGGCACCATCCGCTACCGCGGCGAGGACGTCAGCGACCGCACGGGGCCGGAGCTGCGCAAGCTGCGGCGCAAGCTGCAGATCATCTTCCAGGACCCCTACGGGTCGCTCAACCCGCGCATGCCCGTCAACGACATCATCGGCGAGGGACTCCTGGCCCAGGCAGACAAGGAGAACGGCTGGGACAAGCGCAGCATCCGCGAGGAGCGCATCGGCAAGTACCTGGAGGCGGTCGGCCTGCGTCGCGATTACGCGCGCCGCTTCCCGCACGAGTTCAGCGGCGGGCAGCGCCAGCGCATCGGCATCGCTCGGGCCCTTGTCCTGGAGCCGGACTTCATCGTCTGCGATGAGCCGGTCTCCGCGCTGGACGTCTCCATCCAGAGCCAGATCCTGAACCTGCTGCTGGACCTGCGCGCCGAGTTCGACCTGACCTACCTGTTCATCGCCCACAACCTCTCCGTCGTGCAGTACGTGAGCGACCGGGTCGGCGTCATGTACCTGGGCCGTCTCGTGGAGCTGGCGCCAGTGGACACGCTCTACGAGGACCCACGCCACCCCTACACGGTGGCGCTCCTCTCAGCGGTGCCGGAGCCGGATCCCACCAAGCGTGGGCGGCGCATCATCCTGAAGGGCGACCTGCCCTCACCGGCGGCGCCGCCGGAGGGCTGCCGCTTCCACACGCGCTGTTGGCTGCGCGAGCAGCTGGGCAACCCGGAGGAGTGCCAGGCGGTCATCCCCGAGTTGCGTCAGCTGTCGCCAGGGCACGAAGTCTCGTGCCACTTCCCTGAGCGCATCACGCCCGCGACCGTGGCCGGTGCGGCGCACATCGTCGGGAACCCCCAGCCCATCGCCGAGGTGTAGCGCGCCATCAGCGCCGGGCGACCCGGGCCGCGGCGACGTGTCAGTGGTTCGACAGGCCGCGGCCAGCCACCGACCGCCCTCGGAGATGCAGCTAGCTGACCACGTCCTCGGACCCGGCGGCCCGTTGCAGCTCTGCGGCGCTCGTTTCACGGTAGTGGCAGGCCACGAGCTGCTCCGCGCCATCAGCAGGCAGCGGATCGAGGAGCTCCGGGACCTCCACCGCACAGACAGCCGGCTCCCCCAGGTGGCCGCGCAGCCAGCAGCGCGGATGGAAGTTGCAGCCCGCCGGAGGGTTCACGGGGCTGGGCACGTCGCCGGTCAGGATGATGCGCTTGCGCTGCAACGTGGGGTCGGGCACCGGGATGGCCGACATGAGCGCCATCGTGTAGGGGTGGCGCGGGTCGCGGTAGAGCTGTTCGCGGTCGGTCAGCTCCGCCACGCGCCCCAGGTACATGACCGCCACGCGGTCGCTGATGTGCTCCACGACGCCGAGGTTGTGAGCGATGAAGAGATAGGTCAGCCCGAACTCCTTCTGCAGCGACTTCAGGAGGTTGAGGACCTGGGCCTGGATGGAGACGTCCAGCGCCGATACCGGCTCATCGCAGACGATGAGATCCGGCTCCAGCACGAGCGCCCGGGCGATGCCGATGCGCTGCCGCTGCCCGCCCGAGAACTCGTGCGGATAGCGGTCGGCGTGGTAGGGCTGCAGGCCGACGAGGTCCATGATGTCGGCCACCTTCTTGCGCCGCTGCGCCGATGACCCCAGGCCGTGGATGCGCAGGCCCTCGCCGATGCTGTCACCGACCAGCTGTCGCGGGTCGAGCGAGGCGAAGGGGTCCTGGAAGACGATCTGCATGCGGCGCCGGTAGGGCTGCAGGTCCTTGCCCTTGAGCGAGGTGATGTCCGTGCCGTCGAAGACGATGCGCCCGGCCGTCGGCTCGATGAGGCGCAGCAGCAGCCGGCCGATGGTCGTCTTGCCGCAGCCCGACTCACCGACCAGGCCGAGCGTCTCGCCACGGCGGATCTCGAGGTCCACGCCGTCCACGGCGCGAACCTCGGCCACGGTGCGCTGCAGCACGCCGGCCTTGATGGGGAAGGCCTTCTTGAGCCCCTCGAGACGGACGAGCGGTCCCCCTCGATCCGTCGCGCTCACGGCGACACCACCGTGCGTCCGGTGGACGCGGCGGCTTCCGGCCAGTGGTCGGGATCCCGCCGCGGGCTGCCGTCCTCGTGGTGATAGAGCCAGCAGCGCACGATGTGGTCATCGCCGATGGCCCGCAGCTCCGGGTGGCTGCGCTCCGCGAGGACGTTGCCGTGCTCGATGCGGGCCGTGCAGCGTGGCGAGAAGCGGCAGCCGTCGGGCAGCTCGATGAGGTTGGGCACCGAGCCGGGGATGGTGGCCAGCTCGTCGCGGATCTCGCCCGGCACGGGCACCGCCCCGATGAGCCCGCGCGTGTAGGGGTGCCGCGGGTCGGAGAAGAGCGTGCGCACGTCCGTCTGCTCCACGATCTCGCCGGCATACATGACCGCCGCCCGGTCGCACATCTCGGCCACGACCCCAAGGTCGTGCGTGATGAGGATGATGGCCGTGCCGGTCTCGCGCTGGAGGGTGCGCATGAGGTCCAGGATCTGGGCCTGGATGGTCACGTCGAGGGCGGTCGTGGGCTCGTCGGCGATGAGCAGCTCGGGCTCGCAGGCGAGCGCGATGGCGATCATGACGCGCTGCGCCATGCCGCCCGACATCTCGTGCGGGTAGGCCTCGTAGCGCCGCCTGGCGTCGGGGATGCCCACCATGTCCATGAGTTCCAGGGTCCTCGCGCGCGCACCCTTCTCGTCGAGGCCGCGATGGATCTCGAGGGCCTCGCTGATCTGCTTGCCCACCTTCATGACCGGGTTGAGCGAGGACTGCGGCTGCTGGAAGATCATGGCGATGCGGTTGCCACGGATCTTGCGCATCTCGTCGCTGGGCATGGTCAGCAGGTCCCGGCCATCGAAGATGACCTCACCGGCCTCCACCCGGCCCGGCTCGGTGATGAGGCCGAGGATGGAGAGCGACGTCACCGACTTCCCGCAGCCGGACTCTCCCACGAGGCCGAGGACCTCGTTCTTCGAGACGCTGAAGTCGATGCCGGTCACGGCGCGGATGGCGCCGGCACGCGTGTAGAACGAGGTGCGCAGCCCGCGGACCTCGAGGATGGGCTGGGAGTCGCGGCGCCCGACGGCTGCGTCACTCACCGGTTGAGCCTCGGATCGAAGGCGTCGCGCAGTCCGTCGCCGATGAGGTTGAAGGCGAGGACCGTCAGGGTGAGCATGAAGGCCGGGGCCATGACGAGGAGGGGCTTGCTGAAGATGGAGTTGAAGTCCCGGCCGATCATGGCGCCCCACTCGGCGGCGGGCTCCTGGATGCCCAGGCCCAGGAACGAGAGCGCCGCCACCTCCAGGAGCGCCGTGGCGATACCCAGCGACCCGGCCACGATGAGGGGCGTGATGGAGTTGGGCAGGACGCGCCGGCGCAGGATGCCCGTGCTCGACTCGCCGAGCGCCAGGGACGCCGTCACGTAGTCGCTCTCGCGGGTCTGCAGCACGGCCGATCGCGTCAGGCGCGCGTAGAGCGGGATGGACACCACGACGACGGCCGCCACCGCGTTGACCAGGCCCGGACCGAGCAGCGTGATGACGGCGATGGCCAGGATGAGTGCCGGGAAGGAGAGGACGATGTCCATGAAGCGCATGAGCACGTTGTCCGCGAGGCCGCCGGCGAAGCCCGAGATGGCACCGATGACGGCGCCGATGAGGATGGCGATGCCCACCACCACCGGTCCGATGGGCAGCGAGAGGCGGGCTCCGTGGACGACGCGGCTGAAGATGTCGCGGCTGTTGCCATCCGTCCCGAGGTACGTCTCCATCTGGTCGGCGGGGCAGCCCAGGAGGTGGATGCAGGGATCGGCGCGCCGCCCCGGCTCGCCCGGTCCGTTGAGGTTGTCATAGGGGCTGTAGGGCGCGATGACGTCGGCGAAGATGGCCGTGAAGACGAGGAAGGCGAGCAGCACGAGGCCCACCTGCGCGGAGCGCTGCGAGAGGATGTTGCGCACCGTCTCGCGCCAGCGCGTGTAGCGCACGGCCCCCGGCTTGGCGGGCAGCACGGCGGCGGGCGCCGCGGGCTCAGGCTGGAGGCTCATGGGGTGTGGCTCACTTGAGTCGGATCCGCGGGTCCAGGTAGGCGTAGGAGATGTCGACCACGAGATTGACGGTGAGGTACACGAGGGCGATGACGAGGGTGAAGCCCTGCACGACGATGTAGTCGCGGCCCACGATGGAGTCGTACATCGTGCGACCCACGCCCGTCAGGTTGAAGACGGTCTCGGTCAGCACGGCGCCTGCCAGGAGGAGACCCAGCTGCAGGCCGATGATGGTCACGACCGGCAGCATGGCGTTGCGGAAGGCGTGCTTGCGCAGGACGTTGCGGTCGGCCACTCCCTTGGCACGTGCCGTGCGGATGTAGTCCAGGCCCAGGACCTCCAGCAGCGACGAGCGCGTGATGCGCGCGATGATGGCCAGCGAGATCGTGCCCAGCGCGATGACCGGCAGGATGAGGTGCTGGATGGCGTCGACGAGTGGGCCGAACTGCAGCGTGATCGTGAAGTTCAGCGTGTAGATGTTGGAGAGGAAGTCGAGGATGCTGCGGGGCAACCCTCCGACCCACTCCAGGCCCCACGCCTGCGGGATGGTCTGGAAGGGCATGCCGGGTGACAGCCGGCCGGAGGGCGGCAACTGCAGGACCGTGCCCTTGAGCAGGACGGCGAAGACGAACTGCAGGATGAGCGCGAGGACGAAGATCGGGATGGACACGCCGAGGATGGCGCCGAACATCGTCGTCACGTCCGTCCTGGAGTTGCGACGCAGCGCGGAGATGAGGCCCAGGATGACACCCACGACCGAGGCGAAGAGCAGCGAGTAGACGGCCAGCTCGATGGTCGTGGGCAGGCGCTCGATGAGGATCTCCGTGACCGGCCGGCCGTAGCGGATGGACTCTCCCAGGTCGCCCCGCAGGAGCTGTCCGAGGTACAGGATGAACTGGACGTGGATGGGCTCGTTGAGCCCGTAGCGCTCGTTGAAGGCGTTGCAGATCTCATCGGTGGCCCGTTCGCCGAGCGCGGAGAGGCAGGGATCGCCGGGCAGCAGCCGGGCGATGGCGAAGACGAAGAAGACGATGCCCAGCAGCGCAGGGATGCTGAGGAGCACGCGCCGGACGATGTACTGGGTCATCCCACCTCTAGGTCAGTGCTGAACTGCCGAGCGTCCCGCGATGCGTGGAGAGGGGCGCCACCGGTCGGTGACGCCCCTCTCGCTTGGGCAGCGAGTGCCTGGCGCTACTCCTCGGCCGGCGGCGGCGGGTTCAGGAACCCACCCCAGAGGCTGGAGAAGTAGGTGAAGCTGCCGTCTCGGCCGACGTGCAGCGGGTTGGCGGCGTCCCACTGGACGGCATACGACGTCACGACGTCGTTGGCATCCAGGGCGGCACCATCGTGGAAGGTCACGCCCTCGCGGAGCGTGCAGGTCCAGACCGTGAGGTCCTCGTTCGGGGCGCACTCCTCGGCCAGGCGGGGCTCGGTGGCGGTGCCACCGACCTCGAAGGCGTAGAGCGGCTCGAGGATCTGCTCGCAGGCGCGCAGGGACTCACCGTCGGTCTCGTCGGCACAGTACATGCCGATGGGCTCGGCGTTCTGCATGAAGACGAGCACGTCGTCGGCGCCGGGGGCGACAGCCGCGAACTCCTCGTTGCCCAGCGGCGAGGAGTGAGCCCCCTCGACGTCGGCACGCCAGGCCGTGGATGAGCCACCGCGGGCGATGGGCACCATGGGCACGTGCTGGGCGAGCAGGCTGTTGGCCTCAGCGTAGGCAGCCGTGCGGGCGGCCTCGTCGGCCGTCGTCCCACCGGCCGTCAGGGCCGCGTGGATGTCCGGGAAGCCCACGCCGAACTGCTTGCTGGCGCCGGGGCCGAAGTGGTAGTCAAGGAAGTTGGTGGGATCGGGGTAGTCGGCGTTCCAGCCGAGCAGGTGGAAGCCGGCGAGCATGCCGGAGTCAGAGTTGTCGATGAAGGTGCCCGACTCCTGGACGTCGATCGTGGTCGTGATGCCCAGGTTCGTCTGCAGCTGGTCCTGCAGGTCGACCGCGACCTGCTCCGGGAAGGGCAGGTAGGCGCGGTCCACGACACGCAGGGAGATGGGAACCTCCGGGAAGGCCTCCATCCCTGCCTCGGCGAGACCCTCGGCCAGGAGCGCCTTGGCGCCCTCCGGGTCGAAGGCGGGGAACGCGTCACCTTCACAGGCGAAGGGGATCGAGCAGGGCGTGAAGTACTCCGCCACCGACGAGCCTGCGCTGTAGAAGTTGCTGACGATGCGGTCCTTGTCGATGCCCATGGCGATGGCCTGGCGGACCTTCTCGTTGTCGAAGGGCGGGTAGGTGTTGTTCATGCCGACGTAGAAGACGTTCAGGCCTTCACGCGGGATGAGTGCCAGCGCCGCGTCGGCCTCGATGGCGTCGGTGTCGTCCACGCTGGGATTGTCGATGCCGTCGACGGTGCCGGACTGCAGCTCGATGAGCTTCTGGCCGGGCTCCGAGGACCAGCGCAGGACGACGCGGTCGCTCTTGGGAGCCTCACCCCAGTACTCGGGGTTGGCAGCGAAGATGACCTCCTGGCCGCGGCGCCACTCCTCGAGCACGTACTGACCCGTGCCGTTGGGGTTGTCGACGATGCTCTGATCGGGCACGGCCGCGATGAGGTAGTCGGCATCGTTGATGGCGAAGGGCGAGAACGCGACCTTGGGCAGGAAGGCCGGGTCGGGAGCGCAGAGCGTGAAGACGACGGTCTTGGCGTCGGTCGCTTCGATCTTGGCCAGGTTGCCGGTGTACTCCACGCCGTTGAAGGTTCCGTCGCAGGCGACTTCGGCGTAATCGGGATAGACGGAGTAGCCGCCCTCCGCGGGTGCCGCGGGCGCGGCCTGGGCGAACACCGGCAGAGCGGACATCGACATCAAGGCGATGGCGCCGCCGATGACCGCCGCAGACAACCAGGTGGGTCGTCGGGTCATCTCAACTCCTCTTGCTTACCGCGACGACGTCGCATGGCACTCGCGAGAGGGGACGGACGACAGGACGCCACCACGCAGCAGCCCTGGATTCGACCGATCCGACCTCCCCACAGCCATCCGAGGTGCGCGGCACGACACGTCGCCCGCACCCTTCGCGGTTCCTCGAAGCCTATCACCGCGTCTGAGGGCTGTCATGGACGACTCCGCTCCCGACTTGACGGATGTGCCCGTCTGCGCAAGACTCTGCGCATGGCTGGACGCATGGATTCGGGGAGCGTGACAGGCCAGGCGGCGACCCTCTCGGCCGTGCGACGCGTGCCCGTGAACATGAGCCTGCCGGAGGACCTCGTCCGCCAACTGGACGAGGTGGCTGGCCCGCGCAACCGCAGTGCCTTCGCGGAGGACGCCCTGCGCCGCGCCATCAAGCGCGAGCAGTGGAGGCGCTCGATCGAGCTGACCGCCGGATCGCTCAAGGCCGAGGACTATCCCCACTGGCGCACCTCGGAGGATGTCGTGAGGTGGGTCGAGGAGATGCGCGCGCAGGAGACGGACCCAGGCATGGATGACCGCGCGTGAGATACATGCTGGACTCCGCGTTCGTCATCGACCACCTGCGCGGTCTGCCCGTGGCCGTGGACCGCTACCGACAGATGTTCGAGGCCGGCGATGAAGCCTGCACGAACGAGATCGTGGTCTGCGAAGTACGGGCCGGAACGGGCGACCGGGACCTGCCCTCGCTGCTCGCGTTCTTCGAGCCCGTGGAGTTCATCCAGCCCGGACCCGAAGCCGCGATGCTCGCAGGTGCCTGGCGCGACCGGGCGCGGCGGCAGGGCCACCAGCTGAGCCTCGCGGACGCCCTCATCGCCGCTGCGGCTGAGGCCATCGATGCCGCTGTCCTGACGCGCAACGTCAGGCACTTCGCCCTCACCCCGGTGCGGATCGAGACCTACTAGCCTCGTCCACGGACCCATCGCGGCCTACACTGCGCCGATGGCAGTCCTCACGCTCGCGCTGGCCCAGGTCGCGCCGCGCCTCGGCGCGCTGGAGGAGAACCTCGAGCGACACCACGAGCTCATCGGCCAGGCGCGGCAGGAGGGCGCCGACCTCGTCGTCTTCCCGGAGCTCGGCCTGACCGGGTACCTGCTCCAGGACCTCAACGCCGAGGTGGCCATGCGTCGCGACGACCCCCGCCTGCTGGGACTGGCGCAGGCGGCCGACGGGCTGGCCGCGATCGTCTCCTTCGTCGAGGAATCGGACGACCATCGGCTCTTCATCGCGGCCGCCCTCCTGGAAGGCGGCGCGCTGCGGCACGTGCACCGCAAGGTCTTCCTGCCCACCTATGGCCTCTTCGATGAGCGTCGCTTCTTCGCGGCCGGCTCCAGCCTGCGCGCCGTGACCTCGGAGCGGCTGGGCGTGCGCCTGGGCCTCAGCGTCTGCGAGGACTTCTGGCACATGGCCACGCCACAGCTGCTGGCGCTCGACGGGGCACAGGTGCTCATCAACGTCTCCTCCTCGCCGGGACGAGACGTGGCCGCCATCAACGAGTCCGGCCTCGGCACGGCGACCTCGTGGCGGACCCTGAACCGGACGTACGCACAGCTGACCACGAGCTACGTCGTCTTCGTCAATCGCGTCGGCGTGGATGAGTCCATCACCTTCTGGGGCGGCAGCGAGGTCGTCTCGCCCACCGGGCAGACCGTCTTCGCGGCGCCCATCCACGATGAGGGGCTGTACTTCGCGCGGCTGGACCCGGCGGCCATCCGCCGCGAGCGCATCGCCACGCCTCTCCTGCGCGACGAGCGCCCGGAGGTCGTCCTGCGGCAGCTCGATCTCATCATGGGTGACCGCGGGGAGCGGTCGACCCGTGACTCCCGCGGGCGCTGATGGACCGGCCGGACCAGGTCGCCGAGCGCGACCCGGACGTGCGTCCTCCGGACGAGCGCGACCCAGACAAGCGCGACCCGGACAAGACGCCCTTCGAGCTGCCGCCGGAGCTGGCCATCGACACGACGGCCGGGCAGCGCATCATCCGCGAGTTCATCCGTGCCCAGCTGCGCCAGGCGGGCTTCGGCAAGGCCCTGCTGGGCCTCTCGGGCGGCATCGATTCGGCCCTCGTGGCCTACCTGGTCGCCGACGCCATCGGCCCGGCCAACCTGCTGGCCGTGCTGATGCCCTACCGGACCTCTTCCCCGGAGTCGCGGGCGGACGCGGAGGAGGTCGTGCGCCGGCTCGGCTGCCAAAGCGAGCTGGTCGACATCAGCGCCATGGTGGACGCCTACTTCGAGGCCCCGGCGCGGACCGATGCCACACCCCTGCGCCGCGGCAACCTCATGGCCCGCGCCCGCATGATGGTCCTCTACGACCACTCGGTGACGTGGAACGGGCTGGTCGTGGGCACCGGCAACAAGACCGAGACGCTCATCGGCTACACGACCCTGTGGGGTGACAGCGCCAGCGCCTTCAACCCCATCGGCGACCTCTACAAGTCGCAGATCCGCCAGCTCTCGTGGGCCATGGGGGTGCCAGAGGCCATCATCCGCAAAGCGCCCTCGGCGGACCTCTGGCCGGGCCAGACCGACGAGGCCGAGGTGGGCTTCTCCTACGCGGAGATGGACCGCATCCTCTTCCGGCTCGTGGACCGGCGACTCACGCCCGACGAGGTCGCGGCCGAGGGCTTCGATCGCTGGGCTCGTGGAGCGCATCGATCGCATGGTGGCGGGTGCGGAGTTCAAGCGCCAGGTGCCGCCCATCGCCAAGATCGGACCGCGCACGGCGGGCATCGACTATCTCTACCCGCGCCGGCGCCCGCGCTCAACGCGTGGTTGAGGCACCCCCCGTGGCGGGCACTCTCTACGTGGTGGCCACGCCCATCGGCAACCTTGGGGACGTCACCTTGCGGGCCCTGGAGGTGCTGCGCGCGGTGAGCGTCGTGGCGGCCGAGGACACGCGCCTGACGCGTCGATTGTGGGCGCGCCACGGCATCGAGACGCCGCTCGTGAGCTTCCACGCCCACAGCGATTCGGCGCGCACCCGCGAGCTGCTGGCGCGCCTGGCCGCGGGTGAGGATGTGGCGCTCGTCACGGACGCCGGCACGCCGCTGGTCAGCGACCCGGGCGACGACCTCGTGGCGCGCTGGGTGGCCGAGGGCGGCACGGTCGTGCCCATCCCGGGCCCATCGGCCGTGCTGGCGGCACTGGTGGCCAGCGGCATCACCGCCCCGCGCTGGTCCTTCGAGGGCTTCCTGCCACGCAAGGGACGGGAGCGGCGCGAGCGGCTGGCACGCATCGCCGCAGACGAGCGGGCCACGGTGCTCTTCGAGGCCCCCGGCCGGACCGCGGCGACACTGCGCGACATGGCGGCGGCCTGCGGGGACGAGCGCCGGGCGGCGCTCTGCCGCGAGCTCACCAAGCTGCACGAGGAGATCCGCCGCGGCACGCTCGGCGCGCTGGCGGTCGGCGCGATGGAGGAGGGGGTCAGGGGCGAGGTCACCATCGTCGTCGCGGGCGCTCCGACCCCCACCGACCTGTCGGTCGACCTTGACGAGGGTCGCCGCCGGGTGGAGGCCCTCGTCGCTGGCGGCATGCGTCGGACGGAGGCCGCCCGACGCGTGGCCACCGACACGAGGCTGTCACGGCGTGAACTCTTCGCCCGCGAGGCCGGCTGATCGGATGCGACGGGTCCTGAGGCTTACGGCATTCGGCCTGCTGGCGCTGGTCGTGACCATCGGCCTCCTCTGGGTCTTCCGCAGCCAGGCATTGCGGATCTTCGGCATCAGCTTCGACACGGGCGTCCCCGCGCAGGCGGCGCTGACCCTGCCGGAGGGGTATCGCGCGCAGGTCTTCGCCGCGGGGCTCGGCGCGCCGCGCTTCATGGCGGTCTCCCCGGAGGGTGTCCTCTTCGCGGCCACGCCGGGTTCCGGGCAGGTCGTGGCCCTGCCCGACCGCGACGGCGACGGCCAGGCGGACGAGACGGTCGTCGTGGGCGAGGGCTACGATGCCGCGCACTCGCTGGCCTTCGAGCCAGGCGGCTCGCTGCTCGTGGCGGGCAGCGGCACGCTCTATCGGCTCACCCTGGACGAGGAGCTCCACGAGGCGAGCCGCGAGGAGCTGGCGACGTACCCGCGCGGGGGGCAGCACAGCACGCGCACGGTGGCGCTGGCGGCGGACGGCTCGATCCTCCTGAGCCTCGGCTCGTCCTGCAACGTGTGCTGGGAGGACGACGAACGCCGTGCCTCCATCTTCGCCATCGCCACGGACGGCAGTGCCTGGCGCGTCGTGATGCGCGGTCTCCGCAACGCCGTGGGCGTGGCGCTGGACCCGCGGACCGGCAGCGCCTGGGCGACGAACAACGGGCGTGACATGCTGGGCGACGACCTGCCGCCGGAGACCCTCTACCGGGTCGAGGACGGCACGGACGCCGGCTGGCCGCGCTGCCACGCTGGGGACATCGTGGACCCCGACCTGGGCGACGAGCCGGATCCGATGAGCGGTGCCGTCGGCTGCGATGGCGTGGTGCCGCCGGCGGCCACGTTCCAGGCGCACATGGCGCCCCTTGGCCTGGCCTTCTGGGAGGACCACGTCGTCATCGCCTTCCACGGCTCGTGGAACCGCTCCACGAAGGTGGGCTACGAGGTGCGCTGGCTACCCTGGGATGACGGCCCGACCGGGCCGGACGAGACGCTGGCAGGCGGCTTCCTGGACGAAGCCACCGGGGACGCCAGCGGCCGACCGGCCGGCGTCATCGTCGGCGGGGACGGGGCGCTCTACGTCTCCGACGACAAGGGCGGCTTCATCTATCGCATCAGCGTCACCTGACGGATCGGCGAGCTTCCGCCGCCGGGTGTCGTCGGGGAAACCGGCGATCGCGGTGACCGAGGGCACCGGGATCGTCCGGTCTGTGCAGTCCAGCCTGTTGTAGTGCGGTCGCCGAAACGGCCGGGGGCGTATCCTCGGGGGGAGTCATGCCCACGCTTCAGGAGGGATCCGGCATGTCGCTGCTCCAACGTGTCGAGGCAGCGAAGACGGCGAGCGCCGGGACGAAGGGCCCCGTGGCGCCGGTGGGGCCGGGGGCCCCGGCAGGGACGAGCGCGCCCCAGGGCTCGGGCTCGTCCTGGTTCGCCATCCCCGTCGAGGGTGGCGAGCGCCCACCAGCGGTCGTCCGTGTCTCGCCTCGTGAGGAGGCCTTCCTCGATGTCCGTCGGCGCCTGGAGGCGGCCGTCGTCGACGCCCTTGCGCCGCGCATCGATCTCTCGAACCCGGACCGGGTGCGCCGCGAGCTGGCCGGCATCGTCAGCGAGTTCGTGGACGGCTTCCTCCTCGAACAGGGCCTCAGCCTCTCGCGGCTCGAGCGGCAGCGCCTCGTGGAGGGCGTGCTCCACGAGGTGGCGGGCTTCGGCCCCATCGAGCCGCTGCTGGCCGACCCGAGCGTCACCGAGGTCATGGTCAACGGGCCCAAGCGCGTCTACATCGAGCGCGCCGGCCGCATCGAGAAGGTCGACATCACCTTCCGTGACGACGAGCACGTCCTCAACATCATCGACCGCATCCTCACGCCCCTCGGGCGCCACATCGACGAGACCAGCCCGCGCGTGGACGCCCGGCTGCCGGACGGCTCGCGCGTGAACGCCATCATCCGGCCGCTTTCGCTGGTCGGCCCGGTCATCACGGTGCGCAAGTTCGGCACCAAGTTCGGCGTGGAGGACCTCGTCCACTTCGGCACCGCGACCGGGGAGATGTTCGCCTTCCTGCGTGCCTGCGTGGAGGCCCGCCTGAACCTCTTCCTCTCTGGCGGCACGGGCTCCGGGAAGACCACCACCCTCAACGTCCTCTCCTCCTTCATCCCCGAGGACGAGCGCATCATCACCATCGAGGACGCCGCCGAGCTGCAGCTCAGCCAGACCCACGTCGTCTCGCTGGAGGCGCGGCCCTCCAACCTGGAGGGGCGCGGCGAGATCACCATCCGCGACCTCCTGCGCAACGCCCTGCACATGCGCCCCGACCGCATCGTGGTCGGCGAGTGCCGTGCCGGTGAGGCCCTGGACATGATCTCGGCCATGACCACGGGCCAGGAGGGCTCGCTTTCCACGGGCCACGCCAACACGCCGCGCGACATGCTGCGGCGCCTCGAGACGATGATCCTCATGACCGGCTACGAGCTGCCCCTGCGGGCCATCCGCGAGCAGATCGCCTCCGCCGTGGACGTCATCGTGCACACGGCCCGCCTCCGCGACGGCACGCGCAAGATCGTCAGCATCACGGAGGTCCTGGGCACGGAGGACGACGACATCCTGACCCAGGAGATCTTCTCCTTCGTCCAGACCGGCTTCCACGATGGAAAGATCGAGGGCGACCTGCGGCCGACGGGCATCCGCCCCACCTTCATGAACGCCTTCAAGGTGCGCGGCATCACGCTCCCGCCAGGCGACTTCGGCATCCCGCCGGAGGACCCCAGCCGACCTCAGGCCCGGACCGCCAAGTCGAGGTGGGCCGCCGGCCTGGCGCCGCGACCGGTCGAGGAGTCCGTCGCGCTGGTGGGCCTGGGCCGCGCCGTGGTGGCCGGTGGCATGGTCTACGTCTCTGCCGTGGGACCCGTGGATCCCGAGTCGGGACGCGTCATGAGCGGCGAGATCCGCGCCCAGGCGCGCCAGTGCCTGGCCAACCTGCGCGCGCGACTGGAAGAGGCCGGCAGCTCGCTCGACCGCGTCGTGTGGGCCAACTGGTCGCTGCGTGACGCCACGGAGTTCGACGCCTTCTACGAGGAGTGGCTGCGCTGCTTCCCCGGTGACGCCCCGGTCGGCCAGGAGACCCTGCTGCCGCTGGCGCACCGCCGGGCCGGCTTCCGCGTGTCGCTCGGCGTCATCGCCTCGCTGTAGTCGGAGTCCGGCCGAGCGCAGCTGGCCTGGAGGCGACGACGTCGACGCGGCCGAAGTGGCGGTGAAGCCCCGGCGCATGGCCCGGTAAGCGGCCGCCGCTAGTGTGCCCTCCATCACCGCAGCGGCCCCCGCCGAACGTCGAGACCCGTCGAACCGTGTCGATGGCCGGACGCCCAGCCTGATCGTCCGGCAGGGAGGATCCATGAACCGTGTCCTGTTGACCGGGCGCCTCACGCGCGACCCGGAGATGCGCGCACTGCCCAGCGGCAAGGCGGTCACCAACTTCAGCGTGGCCACCAACGAGTACCGCGGGGGAGAGGAGCGCACGGAGTATCACTCCGTCGTCACCTGGGAGCGCCTGGCAGAGATCTGTGGCCAGTACCTCGGCAAGGGCCAGCTGGTGTCCCTGGAGGGCCGCCTGCAGACGCGCCGCTGGGAGGACGACCGCAAGCTCAAGCACTATCGCACGGAGATCGTGGCCTCCAGCGTGGAGATGCTCTCCGGGCGGCGCAAGAAGGACTACGCCGCGGAGGCGGCCGCCCAGGCCCTCGAGACCCAGGCGGAGCTGATGGGCCTCGACCCGGCCGACGGTGCCGACTTCGGGGCGCTCGCCGACGACGATGACGAGACCGATGAGGCCGACGAGGTCGAGGATCCCGACGGCGTGCTCGTCGCCGTGTAGGACAGCGTCCCACCATCCCTGACATCCCCCACATCAGCGGCAGGCACGGTGCTCCCCTCCCGTGCCTGCCGCTGCTCCGTGCCCGCCAGACCACCCGGGGACGGCCGCGCGGCGTTCACCGGCTCGGGAGCCGCCATCGCCCACAGGCGCGCGTGAGTGCCGGAGCGGTCGTGTGTTGTGCCACTGACGGGCAGGCCGTGCCGTGCCGTCGTTCACGTCCGGGCGCACCACCGCTGTCGGTCATCGTGCCGGTCACGGCCCCGAGAAGGCATTGACAGCGAGCCTACGATCGGCCGCATGGCAACCCCCACGCCACCGACGGGTGCGCCCGTGCCTCGCGCACACACCACCCCCCTGACCGGCGACCAGATCAGCGCCATCAACCGCTTCCCCGACGACAACCCGAACCCGGTCATGCGATTCGACGTGACCGGACGGCTGATCTATGCCAACCCCGCCAGCGCCAGCATCCTGGAGGCGCTGGGCATCGCCGTCGGGGATCCCCTGCCAGCTGAGATCGTCACTCGCTTCGAGTCGGTCGCGCCCGCGCGCGGCTTTGTCGAGATCGTCGCGGACAGCCGGACCTACGCGGTCTGGCCGGTACCCATCACCGACCTCGGGTTCACCAACCTCTACGGCCAGGACGTGACCGCCGAGCGTGCCATCGTCAAGTTCCCCGACCAGAACCCCAACCCGGTGTTCCGTTTCCACTGGGATGGCACGCTCGTCTACGCCAACCCGGCCAGCGCCGGTCTCGTGGCCGGCCTGGCGCTCGCGATCGGCACGGCACTCCCGCCGGACCTGCACGCCTCGCTGTTGGAGCACCTCGGGGCGGACGAGGGTGCGACCGTCGAGATCGAGGTCGCTGGCCGCACCTATGCATTGCTGCCGGTGGACGTCCCCGAGTTCGGCTTCATCAACGTCTACGGCACGGACGTGACGGCGACCAAGGAGCGGGAACGGCTGGCGCGCGAGAACGAGCGCCTGCTGCTCAACATCCTGCCGGGGCCGATCGCCCAGCGACTGCGCGCTGGCGAACCGCTCATCGCGGATCGCTTCGACGACGTGACCCTCATGTTCGCCGACATCGTCGAGTTCACCCGGCTCTCGTCCACCCTCGGCCCATCGGAGCTGGTCGGCGTGCTCAACGAGGTCTTCAGTGTCTTCGACGGCCTCGTGGAGCGGTACGCCCTGGAGAAGGTGAAGACGATCGGCGACGCATACATGGTCGTGGGCGGCCTGACCGAGCCGATGGCTGATCACACGACCCGGGTGGCTGCGATGGCCATCGACCTGGCCGATGCCGTCCGCCGCATCGACTCGGCTGCCCGTCTTGGCATCGACTTCCGGGTCGGGATCCACTGCGGTCCCGTCGTCGCGGGCGTCATCGGCACCAAGAAGTTCATCTACGACCTGTGGGGTGACACGGTCAACCTGGCGAGCCGCATGGAGTCACTCGGCGTGCCCGGGCGGGTGCAGGTCACGAGCGCGGTGATGGAACGGCTCCGCGGTACCTTCGGCCTCGAGTCGCGCGGGTACATCGACGTCAAAGGCAAGGGCCCGACCCCGACCTGGCTCCTCATGAGCCGCGCGGCGTCAGCCGCCGGGTAACGGAAGAGACCGCTCACCCGATCAGGCCCACCCTGACGTGACGCTCCCCGGGACCTGGCGCGAGGCAGATCGCGATCGCCCGGCCAGTGATCCGACCGAGGCTTCGGTGACGGCCGACGTATCCTTGTCGGGGCGGCATGGAGCGCCGCAGACCGGGGGTGGCGTTGTCGGCTGACCGGCGGGCGCCCCGGAGGCCGCAGAGGAGGAATGGCGATGCGTTTCATCATCGGTGCCGTGGCCGGGTTCGCCGCGGGCATGGCTGCATCCACGTTGTCGTCCGGCAAGCTGGGCCGGGAGTTGCGTGACGAGCTCGACGGCCTTCGCGCCGACCTCGAGAGGCGTGACTTCGAGGCCGTCGGCGGCCGCCTGGAGGCGCGTTTCAAGGACTTCCAGGCCAGCGTGGAGCAGCGTCTCTCCCAGGCGGGCGATGCGGCAGCCGACATGGCCAGGGACGCGTCCGACGAGCTGCCGTCGGCCGCAGACGATGCCGCCGCGGCCGTCGAGGACGTGGTCGAGGAGTCTGCCCCGGCCTGACACGGGACCGACCACCGGGTCCGTCGGGCGTGCCGGCCCGTTCGCTCTGTCGCGCCCGCTAGAATCCCCGGGTAGCACGCCGCCGGCCGCGGGAGGCCCGCGGCAAGGGAGGGGAGCCATCAACAGCATGACCACGGCCAGCCAGACGCGCCGGCCGCTCTCACGCCACGCCATGGGGAGTGCTGCCTGATGCCCGCCAGCGTCATCGTCGGCCTGCAGTGGGGCGACGAGGGCAAGGGCAAGGCCGTCGACCTGCTCTCCGAGACGGTCCACATGGTCGTGCGGTATCAGGGCGGCGATAACGCCGGCCACACCGTGGTCATCGGCGACGAGGTCTTCAAGCTGCACCTCGTGCCCAGCGGCGTCCTGCACCCGCACATCACGCCCATCATCGGCAACGGCGTGGTGGTCAACCCGCGCACGCTCATCAACGAGATGGCCATGCTGGCAGAGCGCGGCATCGACCCCTCCCGCATCCGCGTCAGCCGTGCGGCGCACGTGATCATGCCGTACCACATCGCCCTGGACGGGGCCGCTGAGGCCCGACTCTCCGGCGCGGAGATCGGCACCACGCGGCGGGGCATCGGGCCCACCTACGCGGACCGCGCCTGGCGCGCCGGCGTGCGCATGGGCGACCTCCTCGACCCGCGCGTCCTGCGTGCCCGACTGGAGAAGGTGCTGCCGGAGCGCAACGCCGTCCTCCACGAGTCGTACGGGCAGCCCGGCTTCGACCTGGAGGAACTCCTCGCGGAGGCCACCTCCTGGGGGGAGACGCTGCGCCCGCACATCACCGACACGGTCCTGCTGGTCCAGGACGCCCTCGCAGAGGGGCGCCACGTCATCCTGGAGGGTGCCCAGGGCACGCTCCTCGACCTGGACCACGGCACGTACCCCTTCGTCACCAGCAGCAACCCGGTGGCGGGTGGCGCCTGCACCGGCGGCGGGGTGGGCCCCCTCCAGGTCGAGCAGGTCATCGGCATCCTCAAGGCCTACAGCACTCGCGTCGGTTCCGGTCCCTTCCCCACGGAGCTCGATGACGAGACCGGCCGCTACCTGCTCGAGAAGGGCCGCGAGTTCGGCACGACGACGGGACGGCGGCGCCGCTGCGGCTGGCTCGACGCGGTCCCGCTGCGCTATGCGGTGGCCGTCAACAGCGCCAGCCACCTGATGGTCAACAAGCTGGACATCCTGTCGGGGCTGGAGGAGATCCGCATCGCCACGGCGTACCGCGTGGACGGCGCGCTCATGCGCTGGCCGTTGACGCTGGAGGAGCTGGAGCGCGCGGAGCCCGTCTACGAGGTCTTCCCGGGCTGGTCGGAGGACATCTCCGGTGCCCACACGATGGCCGACCTGCCGCCCGCCGCCGTGTCCTACGTGGAGGCCATCGAGTCGCTGGCCGGGGCGCCGATCGCCGTCGTGAGCGTCGGTCCGGAGCGCACCCAGACCATCATGCGCGGAGACCTGCGGCCGAGGTCCCGGGTCAGCCCATGATCGGGCGCTACACGCTGCCAGCGATGGCTGCGCTGTGGTCCGAGGAGAGCCGCTTCGAGCACATGCTCCGCGTGGAGCTGGCCGTCCTGCGCGCCCTGGCCGAGCGGGGGGACGTGCCCGCGGACGCCGCGGAAGCCATCGGTGCGCGTGCCCGCGTGGACGTGGCCCGCATCGCCGAGCTGGAACGCACCACCGACCACGACGTGGTGGCGTTCGTCACACAGGTGGCTGAGACGGTCGGTGAGGCCGGCCGCTACCTCCACTACGGCCTGACCAGCAGCGACGTCGTGGACACGGCGCTGGCGCTCCAATGCCGCGCTGCGGCCGACTTCATCCTGGCCAGTCTCGATGCTGCCATCGGGGCCATCGTCGCCCGCGCGCGTGAGCATGCTGGCACCCTGATGATGGGCCGGACGCACGGCGTCCACGCCGAGCCCATCACCTTCGGGCTCAAGCTGGCCTCGTGGGCCTTCGAGCTGGACCGGGCGCGCGCCCGACTCCGGTCGGCCGCGGCCGACCTCGCCACGGGCAAGATCTCCGGGCCCGTGGGCGCCTACTCGCTCCTGCCACCGGAGGTAGAGGCGGCGGCCCTGGCGGCCCTCGGCCTGGCGGTGGACCCCGCCAGCACGCAGATCGTGCAGCGCGACCGCCACGCCGCCTTCCTGGCGGCCATCGCCGTGACGGGTGGCTCCATCGAGCGCTTCGCGGTGGAGATCCGCAACCTCCAGCACACCGAGATCGGCGAGCTGCAGGAGCCCTTCCGCACCGGCCAGACCGGCTCGTCGGCCATGCCCCACAAGCGCAACCCCATCCTTGCCGAGCGCCTCACGGGCATGGCACGCCTGCTGCGCGGCTATGCCCTTGCGGGCATGGAGGACCAGGCGCTCTGGCACGAGCGGGACATCAGCCACTCCTCCGTCGAGCGCGTCGCCTTGCCGGGCGCCACGACGCTGCTGCACTACATGCTGGAGCGCTTCCGCGGGCTGGTCGAGGGCCTCGTGGTGCGGCCGGAACGCATGGTCCGGAACATCGACGCCGGGCTCGGGCTGCACGCCTCCTCGCGGGTCCTGAGCGCCCTGCTGGAGGCCGGCCTGGCCCGCCCGGAGGCCTACGCCATCGTGCAGCGACTGGCCCTGCGCGCGGCTGACGAGGGAACCTCGTTCCAGGCGCTGGTGGAGGCAGACGAGGCGCTGGCCGCGGTGCTGTCGCCCGACGTGCTCGAGCGCTGCTTCGACGACCGGGCCGCCCTGCGGCACGTGGACACCGTGCTGGCCCGCCTCGACCGACTGGACCGACTGGACCGATGAGGGAGACCGCGGACCCGAGCCGTGGGCCGGCGGTGCCCGGCGGTCCGGCGCCCGCGCGCCCGACCCGGCGCGCCCTCGTCTCCGTCTCGGACAAGCGTGGCCTGCTCGACCTTGCCAGCGGCCTCGTCGAACGGGGTTGGCAGCTCGTCTCCACCGGCGGCACCGCGCGCGCCATCCGGGACGCGGGCCTGCCCGTGACCGACGTGGCGGCCGTCACCGGTGCCCCGGAGATGCTCGACGGGCGTGTCAAGACGCTCCACCCGCGCATCGCCGGCGGCGTGCTCGCGGACCAGCGCCTGGCGTCGCATCGCGAGCAGCTGGCCGAGCAGGGCATCGAACCCTTCGCGCTCGTCATCGTCAACCTCTACCGCTTCGAGGAGGCCGCGGCCCGACCGGGCATCGCTGACGACGAGCTCATCGAGGAGATCGACATCGGCGGCCCGACGCTCGTGCGCGCCGCGGCCAAGAACCACGCCTCGGTCGGCATCGTCTGCGACCCGGACGACTACCCCACGGTGCTGGCCGAGCTGGACGAGCAGGGCGCGCTCGGCGACGACACGCGGCGCAGGCTGGCCCTGAAGGCCTTCCGACTCACGGCCGCCTACGACGCCGCCATCGCCGCGACGTTGTCGGGCCGCTGGGCGTCGGAGGAGCGCTTCCCGGAGCGGCTCAGCCTGGGTCTGCGCCGCGCCCAGCTGCTGCGCTACGGCGAAAACCCCCACCAGGCTGCGGCCCTCTACGCGCCGGCCGGCGCCGACCCCTCCGCCGGCCCCTTCGCCACGGGTGCCACGCTCCTGGCCGGCAAGCCGCTCTCGTACAACAACCTGCTCGACGCCTCCGCCGCCGCGGCGCTGGCGCGCGACCTGCGGGGCGACGCGGTCGTCATCGTCAAGCACGGCGTCCCCTGTGGGGCCGCGGAGGCCGCCGACCTGCTCACGGCCTGGGAGCGTGCCCTGGCGGGCGACCCGGTGAGCGCCTTCGGGGGCGTCGTGGCGATGCGCGGCCGCGTGGACGGCGCGCTGGCCGAGGCTCTCACGAGCCTCTTCCTGGAGGTCGTGGTGGCGGCCGGCTTCGACGAGGCGGCGCGCACCAGGCTGGCCGCCAAGCCGGACCTCCGCCTGGTCGTGGACGGCACCATCCTGGCGCCGGTGCCGGCGCGGCCTTCCCTGGAGGTCCGCAGCGCCGGTGGCGGCCTGCTCGTGACCGAGGCGGACGACCAGCCTGACGACCCTGCGGCGTGGCGCATCGTGAGTGAGCGCGCGCCCGACGCCCGCGAGCTGGCCGACCTGGCCTTTGCCTGGCGGGTCGTGCGCCACGTCAGGTCGAACGCCATCGTCGTCGCCCGGGACGGTGCCCTCCTGGGGGTCGGTGCCGGCCAGATGAACCGGGTCACGAGCGCCCGCCTGGCCGCCGCGCAGGCTGGCGAACGAGCACGCGGCGCCGTGGCGGCCTCGGACGCCTTCTTCCCCTTCGCCGATGGCGTGGAGGTCTGCCTGGCAGCCGGGGTCTCGGCCATCATCCAGCCGGGCGGCTCCCGGCGCGACGACGAGGTGCTGGCCGCCGTGAACGCTGCCGGGGCGGCCATGATCGTGACGGGCCGACGCCACTTCCGCCACTGACCCGCGCCGCGCGGCCCGCCGGCACTTCTCGGCTTGACGGGAAGCGGCTGGGCGGACCATCGTTCGGCCGTGGCCACTGACCCCATCGTGGAGCAGCTGCGCGCATCGCCGCTCTTCGCCCATGCCAGCGAGGGTGCCCTGGCTGACGTCGCCCGTCACTTGCGCCGGCGCCGCTACCGCCGCGGTGAGGTCATCTTCGAGCAGGGCGATCCCGGCGACACCCTGCACCTCGTGCGCTCCGGCGCCGTCAAGATCGTGCTGCCCAGCCCCGACGGCGAGGAGGCCATCATCGCCACGCTGCGCCGGGGTGACACCTTCGGCGAGCTGGCTCTGCTCGACGGTGAGCCACGCTCGGCGGCGGCCGTGGCGCTCGAGCCCTGCGAGACGTGGACGCTGGCCCGCGACCGCTTCCACGGGCTGCTCGACCGCGACCCTGGCCTGCGGGACGCGCTGCTGGCCGGGCTGGCCCGCGAGCTGCGGCGACTCACCGACCAGGTGGAGGAGCTGCACTTCCTGGACCTTGCCGGCCGCCTGGCGACGCGGCTGGCTCGCCTGGCCCGCGAAGCCGACCCGGGATCACGCGCGGTGCGCCTCGACTGGCCCTACACGCAATCGGACCTCGCGGCCATGATCGGCGGCACGCGCCAGTCGGTCAACAAGCTGCTCTCCGGGTTCGTGGAGCGTGGCCTGCTCGTCATCGAGCGGGACAGCCTGATCATCCCGGACGTGGACGCCCTGGACCCGGAGGGCACCCCGGACCCCCAGAGCACCCTGGATGCGCAAGGCGCCCTGGATGCACAAGGCGCCCTGGGTCCGGAGCATCGGGCGAGGCCTGTGGGCGTCCGAGCTCGGTCGGCCGACTGATCACGGCTGGGCTGTCGGCTGTTTGACAGACGGCGCGGCGCTCGCTCCGTAGGCTCCTCGTGACACAGCGAGGGGACCGAGCCATGAGCGGCATGCTTCCGAACCAGGACTACTCCCGGATGGTGACCCAGGACCGCGAGCGCGAGATGCGCGATCACGTCAGCCGGCGTTCGCACGTCGCGGCACGGATGTCCACCGCGGAGCGGGTCAGCGCGCCCGGCGAGCCGCGTCGACGGCTGCTCCGTCTCCATCTCTTCCGACCGCTGCACCTTCGCCACCACGGGCCGGCGGCGCGCAGCTGACGATCACGGCCGGGGGGAGCGGACGTTCGTCCTGGCCCGCGAGCTACTCCCGGCTCGGTCGTCGCAGCCCGGCGCCAACGCGGTGGTCCCGGGCAGCATACGGTGGTGGCCCCCGGCGCAGAAGCGGCGGCCCCCGGTGCCATCGACGCCCGCCCGTGGCCCGGCGATGCGCGGCGCGCGAGACCGGCAGCGTCTCATCGCGGCAGCCCATGACCGAATGACGCCGCTTCTACCTGACTACCGCCATCGCCTACGCCAACAACCGCCCGGGCCTGCACACCCTCTATGAGGTCGTCGGCGCGGACGTCATCGCCCGCTGGCATCGCATGCTCGGTGACTACGAGGGCTGGTACTGCCCCAACGAGGGCTTTCGCAACACCAGCGACCTCGTCGAGGATGAGCGCGGCGTCCACTGCCCCAACCACCCCGACGTGGAGCTGCAGTGGCTCACGGAGCGCAACTGGTTCTTCCGCCTGAGCTCGTACCAGGAGCGCCTGGAACGCCACTACGCGGAGCATCCCGACTGGGTGGCGCCGGAGTACCGCAAGAACGAGATGCTCGGCTTCATCCGTCAGGGCCTGGAGGACTTCTCCGTGAGCCGCGCGCTCATCATGCCCACCCGGTCACCCACGAGCACGAACCACTCAAGCCCGAAGCGGTCGCGCAGCTTGGCCAGCTGGGCTTCGGGCGTGGCGGGGTCCGCGGTGACCGGCTGCTGGGGCGTCAGCCGGCGGGGCCGCAACTGAGCCTATTCGATGCGGGCGGCCTGCCCTAGCAAGTGCCGCACCCGCTCGGCCAATTGTTGAATAGTCGATTCGCGGTGAATGCTGCGGCTGTAGATGAAGGTCACGACCCACTGGTTGTCGATGATGTCCCCGCGGATCGTCAAGAGGTAGTACCGCTTCCCATCTGGCATATCGCTTGCTTCGCCTGGATCTCCTGGCTCGAACAGCCGGGTTTCGGGGAACACCCCGTCGAAGCGACCCTGCCAGTTCACGAGGATCTGCGAACGAGGTAGACCCTGCATTCGACTACCGACGGCCGTGTCACGAGTCAGGTAGCGGAGAAGGTCGTATGTGAGTGCGCCCTTTCGTCGGATGGCGCTGATCTGCGGCAGGCTCGCTTCGGTCCACTCTTGGCCCGCGACAGAGCCACCTTTGTGCAGCACGTGGGGGGTGTACCAGGCAAAGAAACCCACGGTGCGCGAGACGTCAGCATCGTCGAAGAGATCCTCTTCGCGCCCATGGCCGAGCACGTCCAAGAGGACGGTGTCCTCCCCGCTCCACTCCGAAACCGCCTCAGCAATGGCGCCAACCAGCAAGTCGCCACGATAGTCGATCCGGAACCTATCTAGGGACCGGCTGACGTCGGCTTCAAGCTGCACTTGCAGCACCCCGACCGACCCGTTGGTGTTCTGTGCTGCGTCGACATCGAAATCCTGCGGCAGGGGCCTGACTGATTCCCACGGAAGTGCCAGCCAATCGTCTGCCTTCGCAACGGTTGCGGGCGATTGAGCCAACGCGTCAAGCCGGTGTGCCCACGTACGGAACGACTCGGTCTTGGGCGGATGCCAGTCGGCCCCGCGTGCAACGTGGTCGTACGCGTCTTCGAGGTCTTCCCACAGTCTCGCCCAACTCAAGCCATCGGACGCCAGGTGGTTGACCATCAGGAAGAGCCGCTGTGGCCGCGTCTCGCCGAGGTCGAACAATGCCATGCGGACGAGCGGACCTTCGCTCAACGAGATGCTGGACCGGAGTCTGGTCGCCTCGCGTTCGACAAGTTGCTCAGCTGCGGACGCATCACCGGCGTCGATATGGTGAACGGAGAACGGGAGGTGGGTATGAGGTTCGTCGACATAGACGCGCCATCCGCCGTCGTCGGCAACGAGCCGAGTTCGCAGCGCATCGTGCTGGCGAATCAATAGGCCGAAGGCAGTCCGCAGGTTCCGCTCATCCAGCCGGACTCGGCACGAGCGAACCCCAAAGATCCCCCAGCTGTTGCCATGCGGGCTATCCCGTTCGACAAGGAAGCGATGCTGGTTCGGGAGAAGCGGCAGGGACCCGGTGACGATGCCTTCGTCGTGGTGGCCCAACCGTGTCGTCTGGGAAACGGCCTGCGGTCGCTTGTTCAGGAGCCCATACCTCGACATCTCGTCGGCAGCGTCCTCAAAGGCATCGGCCACGCGGTTGATGTCCTCTTCGGTGTGCGCAGCCGAGAAGAAGCAGGGGAAGTCAACGTACGCATGGACTCCACGATCCCGCAGATGGCCGTAGAGCAAGGCCTCGAACTCCTGGTCATGGAGGAAGATCGGCTTGAAGAAGGAAGCGAACTGCTCGATGTGGATGGGTATCCCATCGCTCTCGAACCTGGCGTTCACCCGCTCGGCAAACTCAGTCGTCCGGCGATTGAGCTCGCGCTGCAATTCGGGGCCGGCTTCCTCGAGGGTGTCGAGGACAGCCTTGGCCGCGGCCATGGAAAGGGGATGCTTGACCATCGTGCCACCGACCCGGGTCACGGCTGACTCCGGCCCGGAACCGTCGGCAAATGACCACACGCCGCCGTCGGCGAAATCCAGGAACTCGCGACGTCCCGCGACGGCCCCGATCGGCAGGCCTCCACCGAGTACCTTCCCATAGGTAGCGATGTCGGCGTCGATGTCGAAGTAGGCCTTCGCCCCACCGGGATGGACACGGAAACCCGTCACCACCTCGTCGAGGATCAGGCAGATGCCGAGTTCCTGGGTGATCCTACGTACCTCACGAAGGAAGTCGATCGGCTGAAGGTCCGGGTTGCGGGTACGCACCGGCTCGACAAGCACTGCGGCGATGTCCTCGCCCATCTCTCGCAAGGTCTCGAGGGCCCGCTCCGATCCGTACCGCATGACCAGCGACTCCGATACATTGGCTCGCGGAACACCGGGAGCCGTCGGCATCGTTCGGAGCCGCCCGTCAGAATCGAAGCTGCGCGCTATGAACAAGTCGCCACGGCCATGGACATCGCCGTCGAAGAACATCACTTTGCTACGGCCGGTGGCTGCGCGCGCCATCCGGACGGCGTACTGGCCTGCTTCGCAGCCCGTGTGCGCGAACGTGAGCCGATCCGCGCCTGTCATGGCACACACCTTGTCGGCCACATACTGCGCCAGCGCCGTCTGAGGCCCGACTTCGAAGCCCTTGTGCAGAAGGCCCTCGACTGCGTCGACGATCGGCTCGAACCGGTGGCCAAGGAGGTTCGCACCCATGGAATTCATGACATCGATGTACTCGTTGCCATCGATATCCCAGAGCCGTGATCCCTTGGACTCCGCAGTGACCACCTGGTAGGCCAGGTCCTTCCAGGCGGTGCGATAACCGACGATGGCACGGTTGTCAGCGAGGTGGGTCCGCGCCGCCTCGGCAAACTCCTTCGACTTGCGTGTCCGCTCGCAGTACCGCGCGACCAGACTGGCGATCCCCTCTCGCTGCAGATCCGACAGCGTGCCGCTCGTTGACGCAGCGGGAGCAGCACCGGCAGTCACGCTGATCGGTGCAAAACCACCACCGCGTGGTTCCCGGCGCGCGACTGGCTGCTCAGTGGTCGAGACGGTCCGATCGTGCGGCCCTGAGGGTCGATCTACGGCATCTCTGAGCAGGCGAAGCTGAGCTTCTATCAACTCGAGGTGCTTCTGGGCGATTCCCGCAAGGCCCTCCGGCGCGTTCGTCACCAACGACCGGATCGAGTCGATCGGTTGCGACAGCAGATCCTCGACCGCTTGGCCGCGGTGCTCGACCAAACCGGCGGCGGGTGATACGACAGCTGGCTCTGGCCGCGGACTGATCGGTTCGGGGGTCCGCTCTTCTGGCGGCATGGCCGCGTCGATGAACCTCGCCAGTGCGAGTGGTGTAGCCGCTTCTTCCAGGAGCTGTCGAAACCCGATGCGCACTTTGAATTTCGCGCGCAACTCTGCATTGGCCTGAGCGAGGAATAGCGAGTCAAAGCCAAGATCCTGGAAGCGTGTATCGATGTCATCGCTTCCGATCTCCAAGCCGCTCATATGACGAAAGACGCCCAGAAGCTCGTCAAGGACACGCTGTACTCGGTCTTCGGATGGCTGCACCGCGGCGCCAGTATCGGCCCTCTCCATGGCTGTGTCGGCTACCTCGATAGAGGGGTTCGTCGCGGTCACGATGTCGCCTCGCAGCTTGGTCGGGTCCGGGCTGACCTGTGGCTCCACCCAGTACCGCGACCGTTGGAATGGATATGTCGGCAAAGGTATTCGTCGCCCTCGCTCCGAGTGGGATCGCCGCCAGTCGACCTCCATGCCGACACTCCATGCTGAGCCAACAGCGTCGAGCAGTTGCTCGATCTCGTCAGAGGATGGTTCAGGCAGTGAAGCGATGACCGCGGCGCTCTTCTCGCTGCGGTTGAGGATCCCTTGCGTCAGACCGCTCAGGGCGCGGCCTGGGCCCACCTCGAGGAACGTGTTCACCCCATTCTCGAGTAGTGTCTCGATGCCGTCGAAGAACCGTACCGTTTGGCGGATATGCCTGGACCAGTAATCTGGGTCGGTGGCTTCGTCCGCCGTGATCCAGCCACCTGTCACGTTGGAGATGAACGGACTGACGGGCGGCTTCATGGCGACGTTGGTAGCGATCCCCGCGAACGAGGCCAGGATCGGCTCCATCGATGCGGAGTGAAAGGCGTGCGACGTCTGCAGGAGGCGGCAAGCGATCCCCTCCGCCTCGAGTCGGTTGGCCATAGCTTCCACGTCTGTCTGATCGCCCGATAGCACGCATGACGCCGGCCCGTTCACCGCGGCGATCGACAGGACCGATCCTGCATACGCCCGCGTCTCTTCCTCTGACAGCAGCACTGCAAGCATCAGCCCCGGATCTGCGCCCTGCATCAGGCGACCGCGAGCACAGACCAGCTGGATGGCGTCTTCGAGTGAGAACACACCAGCGCGACAGGCTGCGACATACTCGCCGATACTGTGGCCGATCGTGGCCACCGGCTGGACCCCGATCGCACCCCAAGCCTCGGCGAGGGCGTACTCGATCGCGAAGAGCGCTGGCTGCGCATATCGCGTCTCCTTGAGCAGATCCTCGGTCGCCTCCTCGAAGACCAGGGACCGGAGGTCGCGGTCAAGGAATGCCGTAGCGATGTCGGTGCAACGTTCGAATGCCTCCCGGAAGACCTCGTTGGACAAGTACAACTCTCGCCCCATCCCGACCCTCTGCGCCCCTTGACCCGGGAACAGGAACGCTACCGACGAGTCAGCCATGGCTCGTCGCTGGCTCGGTTTCTGCGCACGCGCACGGGCTGCCTCTGCGGCGTCTGGGATCGTGCGGGCGACCACATAGCTGCGGCGTTCGAGGTGCTGTCGGCCCAGTGCCAACGTATGAGCGACGTCGTCGAGTGACAGGTCGGAAGACCGACGTTCGAGGTGTTCAGCCAGGTCTCGCCACCGATCGGAGACGGCGGCGTCGCTCTTGGCGGATAGAGGGAGCAGCACCGGGCGTCCATCCGTCGACGGTTCGGGGCTGCTGCGGACCGGAGCCTCCTCCAGGACGGCGTGGACGTTCGTGCCCCCTACTCCAAACGAGCTGACGCCCGCACGTCGCGGCCCCGGTGATCGCTGCCAGTCCATCGTCTCGGCAACGACGGTGAACATGCCATCGTCCAGCCCGCACTCGGGGTTCGGGTTTCGGTAGTGCAAGGTGGCTGGAAGCCTCTTGTGATGCAGCGCAAGAACGACCTTGATGAAGCCCGCGATACCGGCGGCGGCATCCAGGTGCCCGATATTGGACTTCACCGATCCGATCAGGCAGGGAAGGCCGGCGCGTCGTCCGAAGGCTTGACGAAGTCCCTCGACCTCGATCGGGTCGCCGAGCGGAGTTCCCGTACCGTGGCATTCCACGTAGGAGATCTCGTCGGGGTTGACATTGGCGGCCGCCATCGCCGATGCGATCACCTCGGCCTGGCCCTCGACGCTTGGAGCCATGAAGCTCAATTTGCTGCGCCCATCGTTGTTGACGGCACTGCCGGCAACGACTGCCCAGATCGTGTCGCCATCGCGGACCGCCTCGTCAAAGCGCTTCAGGGCCACGATCCCGACGCCGTTTCCCACGTTGGTACCGGACGCATCGCGATCGAATGGACGACATCGGCCATCGCGCGAGAGGATGCCCGTCTCAGAATGGACGTAGCCATCGACCTGGGGCACGCGAACGGATGCTCCGCCGGCCAGCGCCAGATCGCACTGGTAATCCAGCAGGTCTTGACAGGCGTAGTGGACGGCCAGCAGCGACGTCGAACAGGCGGAGTGGACGGCGACCGCCGGCCCATGGAGGTCCAACTGATAGGCCACCCGAGACGCCAGATAGTCTCGCTCGTTTCCCGTCTCTGTCTGACGATCATCGAACGAGTCGACTTGGGCCACGGCGTGCTGGACGTTGTTGAGCAGGTACGTATTACGCGAGACCCCACCATAGACGCCGATGGCACCGTCAAATCTCGCGGGGTCGTACCCGGCGTGTTCCAGCGCCACCCATGACTGCTCCAAGAAGAGCCGCTGCTGTGGGTCCATGATCGCGACTTCGCGGGGCTGGTATCCGAAGAAGTTGGCGTCGAAGAGGTCGGCATCCTCGAGGACCGCGCGCGCCTTGATTACCTCGGCTTCCTCGGAGGCTTCTCGCGCCCGGCGAGTGCCCGCGGCAGCATCCCACTCCTCATCGGAGAAGAAGCGGATGGACTCGACCCCCCCGACAAGGTTGGCCCAATACTCGTCAACGGTGCGAGCACCAGGAAAACGGCCCGCCATCCCGATGACAGCGATCTTGGCCGTCATGTCACTCTGGGCTTGGTTCATGCCGGTTTCCTAGCTCTCAGCGGGGGGACGGGTGCGATCTCGCCTTCGGGCGCCGCGGGCGCGGCCGCGAGCGACCCGAGGACTCGTCGCGCTGGTGTCCTCTAGATAGCTTGCCAGAGACTTCACCGTCGTGTGCTCGAGCGACTTGGTGACGGGGTACTCGACACCGAGCCGCTCCTCGATCTTGCGGTGCACCGAGAGCAGGATCATCGACTGGCCACCGAGGTCGAAGAAGTTTTCATCACGGCCGACTGCCGCGAGTCCAAGCGCTTCCGCCCAGATCGAAGCGATCGTTGACTCGAGGTCGGAACGGGGTGCGACTCCCGCCACGGGAACCGGCTCCCGCGGTTCAGGGAGCTGTGCCCGATCCACCTTGCCCGCCGCGTTCAGGGGGATGGCGTCGAGCTCCACGAACACGGATGGGATCACCGCCGTCTGAAGGATCTGGCGCAGGTGTGAGCGAAGTTCACTCTCAGAAACCGGGGCGAGTGTCGTGTAGTAGGCGATCAGCCGCTTCTGGTCGCCAGGTGCGACTCGGGCAACGACGACAGCATCGTCGACTGCTGGGATTTCCCGGATCGCCGACTCGATCTCTGCCAGGTCAACCCGGATCCCATGGAGCTTGATCTCGAAGTCATTCCTGCCCAGGAACTCGAGACTCGCGTCGGGCAGCCAGCGTGCCCGGTCGCCCGTCCTGTACATCCGGCCGCCCAGTCCCGAAAGCCCGTCGGTCGAGAAGCGCTCCTGCGTCAGGTCCGGCCGGCCGATATAGCCGCGAGCGACCTGAACCCCAGCGATGAACAATTCGCCTGGGACGCCGACAGGACATGGCTCGCCGTACCTGTCCAGCACGAACAGGCGGGTGTTGGCGATCGACCGGCCGATGGGAACGGTGTTACAGCAGGCTGGTGCGTCGCACCGCCAGTGGGAGACATCCACTGCCGCTTCGGTCGGGCCGTAGAGATTGTGCAGCGGAACCTGGAGTACGCCGTTGAACTTGGCAATGTCGCTGCGGGTCAACTCCTCGCCGCTGCAGACGACGCCGCGGAGAGTCCCGCACGACTCGGCGAGCCCAGCCTCACCCAGGAACAGCCGCAACATGCTGGGCACGAAGTGCATGAATGTCACGCCGCGGGAGCGAACGGTGTCCTTGATGTAGCGCGAATCACGATGGCGGCCCGGTGCGGCCAGCACGATCGAAGCCCCCTCGAGTATCGGCCAGAACACCTCCCAGACCGAAACATCGAATGTGAGCGGCGTCTTCTGGAGGACTCGGTCGGCGTCGACCAGAGCGAATGCGTCCTGCATCCAGCGCAGGCGATTGCAGATCGATCGGTGTTCGACCATGACGCCTTTGGGCCGGCCCGTCGAGCCAGAGGTGAAGATGACATAGGCGAGATGCCCGGGCATGGGGCCGGGGGCCTGCATCGCCCCGTCGACAGGGTGGCGGATCGCGTCCTCGATCGGCAACAACCGCGCAGTTGGTTCCCCTAGCTTGTCGCGAAGGCCTCGCTGCACGAGCACGATCTGAGCCGAAGCGGTCTCCAGCATGTATCCCAGACGCGCTGCCGGATCCTCGGGGTTCAGTGGCAGGTAGGCACCTCCAGCTCTGACGATGCCAAGGATCGCCGCCATCATCTCGCAAGACCGCTCGACCATCACCCCGACGACCGTCTCCGGACCCACCCCCTCGTGGATCAGTGCAGCCGCCACAGCGGCGGCGCGGTCAGAAAGCTCCTGGTACGTCCAAGTGGCCTCGTCTGATATCAGGGCGACTGCTCCGGGCGATCGGTCTACCTGTGCCCGGAACCTGGAATCGAGTGTCTCGTCTTGCGGGTAGTCGACATGGGCCGCATTGAACCCATGGATCAGCGTCTGTCGCTCGTCACTCCCAAGCAGGGTGTATTCCCGGAGTGGGCGGTCCGGCGAAGCTGCGAATTGAAGCAGGACTCGTTCCAGGTGACCCAGGATCTGGTGGACGACTGCGGGATCGAAGCTGCGACGGTCGTAGCGCAGGGCCATCCGCAGTTGCGGCTCGCGGAACATGAGCAAGGTCGCCGGAAAGTGGTTCTGCTCCAGCAACCGCACGTCGCGACTGGCCCACCGTGGACCAAGCTCTCGAAGCGCTCCGTTCAGATCTCGATGGTCATACACCACGATCGAGTCAAAGAGCTGGGTTCCAGGTGCGAGCTGACTCCAGCTTTGGATGGCTGACAGGGGGACGTGTTCGAGATCGCTCGTCTCTCTCGCCTGGTTGGTCTGCACGGAATCGGCCAGCTCGCGCAGCGATCGACCCTCGTCGACCTGGACGATCATCGGAACGTTGTTGATGTAGAACCCCACTGGCCCTTCCTGGCCCGGGTGGGTCGGCGGCTGACTCGCCCTGATCGACCCAAACGCGACGCAGTCTTCATTCGCATAGCGCGACAGCACGACAGCCCATGCTGCCTGGATGATGCTGTTCCATCGGGCGGTTCCGGATGTGATCGCTTCACGCAGGCTCGCGTGCTGGCCAGTCGTCAGGGTCCGCGATGCCTCATCGTGACCCTGTGGTCTGTCAGCCAATCCGGCGCCAACACCTGACTGTGGCAGGCGTGTCGGACCCTGAAGGCAGGCCAGGCGTTCACGCCAATACGCTTCAGCCCCGGAGCCGTCGAATCGCTCGACTGCCTCGATGTGGGCTCGGTATGGAATTGGGTCCGAGATAGGTGGTGCAATACCGGCGTCCATCGATTCATAGGCCTGATACACATCGCGAAGCACGCGCGGTTGGGACCGACCGTCAAGCAGGACGTGGTGGAACGTCCACACAAGGACGTAGCGGTCGCCGCTCTTCAGAAAGACATGGACACGCGAAGCAGGGGCTTGGTCGAGCTTGAAGCCTCTTGCTCGGTCAGCAACGAGGAATTCAGCTACCCGGGAGTCCGCCTCTTCGTCCGTGGAGTTGCTGAGATCGTCAACGGAGAACGGGTGATCGACACGAGGGACGACCTCCTGGCGTGGTCGACCATCCTCGAGGAGGAAGTAGCGAGTCCGAAGGACCTCGTGACGCGTCACGACGCTGATCCAAGCGGCTTCGTAGCGTCTCACGTCGAGAGACTCGTTAAATGTCCCAACCACCTGTTCGATGTCGATACCACGGTCCGCTGAAGTCAGATGGTCGTAGAGCATCCCCTCCTGCAACGGTGTCAGTCCGTAGGCAGCCGCCGCGGAACGGTTTCGTGTCATCGACATAACAACAGGCTACTCACTGACATCGTCGTGCGGATCTCCGTCACCGCTACCGAGAAACTCCGGCATGGTCGCATGGCTGCCGTGGGAGATACCCCGCCGCGCAAGTACTTGGCCCAGGGTCCGGACCAGGATCGACAAGTCCATGCGCAGAGAGTGGTTATCCACGTACTCCACGTCGAGTGCGAACTTCTCTTCCCAACTGATGGCATTGCGCCCATTGATCTGGGCAAGACCGGTGATTCCGGGCCGGACTTCGTGGCGCCGCGCTTGTTCTGGGCTGTAGCGTGGGATGTAGGACAACAGGAGCGGACGGGGGCCAACGAGGCTCATGTCGCCTTTGACAACGTTCCACAGTTCAGGAAGCTCGTCGAGACTCGCGGCCCGGATGGATCTGCCGAAGCTCGTCAGACGCTCCTCGTCGGGTATGTCCGGACCTTCGCCATCGACCAGACTGCGCATCGAACGGAACTTGTGGATCGTGAACGGCTCTCCTCGTAGGCCTGGACGGACCTGAGAGAAGATGACCGGTCGCCCGAGTCGGAGCCTCACCAGAGCGCCGACCAGCAGGATCACGGGCGACAAGACGATCAGTGCACACGTGGCCACGACGATGTCGAACATGCGCTTGACTGCATCCCGGCGGGCGTGTGCGGCGTGGCCGTCGAGCTTCACGCTGCACCCGCTCTTGAGACCAAGCCCTGGCTCGCGGATGCGGCACCAGACATCGTCACTGCGCCCGCAAATCCATCGGGCGTGTCCAGATCCGCAAAGATGAACCGTGAACCACCCCGAGGTCCTCGGGGTGAGCCGACACCCCGGTCGTCTTCTGAGACGTCGAAGGACTCAAAGGGCACGTACAGGCCGGCCCCGATAGCCTTTGCGTAGGACTCCTTGCGCGTCCAGATCTTGAAGAAGACCTCGGCGCGAGACTCCGCGGCTGTCGACTGGAGCAGGCGGACCTCTTCGGGCGCAAAGTACCGCTCGGCGAGCTCCATGACACCAGGTATCGGGCGGACGCGCTCGATGTCAATACCCACGCCTCGCTCATACGCGATGGCGACCACCGCCAAGCCATCGGAATGTGACGTGTTGAAGAAGACGCCACAGGGTGGCTCGAGCCCCGGCTTTCCTAGCGGCGCGATCCGAATGCGGATGTCTGCAGGCGAGACTCCGACATAGAGCGCCAGCACTCTTCTGACGAACGCGCGCCGAGCTGCGAACCGGACGCGGTCGAGCTCGAAGCGAAATGACCGTGCTCGAACTCGTTCTTCTTGGCTTAGGACCTCAAAGGACTTGTCGAGCGCGCCAGTATCGTCGAGCCTCTCGGACCACACATCGAACCAGCTGGGGAGGACGTGACTGTTGCTCGCCATCAACGGCCTCAGTTGAGATCACCTCCGAATCGAGAGTTGTAGCGGCCAGCCTGCGTGGACCAACATGACTTTACGGGCACTCGAGGATACGGCGGCCACGATGCATGGCCATTGCGTTGACACGCTGCAACAGAGTGCCCACCAGATCAGGCCGACACACCCGATGCCAGCGGCACAGCAATCGAGTCCGGCATCGGACCGCACTGGGTTCATGGAAACCCTTGTGTGACCGCGCTGGCCGCGGCGACCCTGTCCGGCGCGCCGCTGCGGAGCTCACCAGCGACAGGCTCCCCCTTCGCTCTTCGCGTCAGTCATCTCGGTGACGGCGCACGGGCAGCCCGGCCCGTGGCGCTGGAACTACTACCCACGTACGCCGGTGGAGTTCGGAGCCTGGGGTGTGGATGTCCTCATTCGCGTGGAATGAAGGGGGCTCGACAGTGGCCGGCGGTAACTCGTTCGCGGCGCCGCACATCGCCGGGTGATGGCGCTGCTGCGCTCGCGCCATCGAGGCCTGGCGCCATTCGAGATCAGGGCGGTGCTGGCGGCGACGGCGGACCTGCCGGTTGGTTGACAGGCTCCGCCACCTGGGCGTCTCCCACACCGGCCCCGCCGCTTCTCCGTGTCCTGCGGGTCCGCGCTTGGTAGCATCGCGGCAGCCCATGACCGAACGACGCCGCTTCTACCTGACCACCGCCATCGCCTACGCCAACAACCGCCCGGGCCTGCACACCCTCTATGAGGTCGTCGGCGCGGACGTCATCGCCCGCTGGCACCGCATGCTCGGCGACGACACGCGCTTCCTGACGGGGACGGACGAGTACTCGGTCAACATCGCCACGACGGCCGCGCAGCGCGGCCTGGAGCCCAAGGCCTTCGTGGACGAGATGGTGGCGCTCTTCCGGACCGCGGAGGACGCCCTCGGTATCAGCCCCGACCGCTTCATCCGCACCACCGACCCGGATCACACCGCGGCCGTCCACGAGATGATCCGCCGCGCCCACGCCAACGGCGACATCTACCTCGGTGACTACGAGGGCTGGTACTGCCCCAACGAGGGCTTTCGCAACACCAGCGACCTCGTCGAGGATGAGCGCGGCGTCCACTGCCCCAACCACCCCGACGTCGAGCTGCAGTGGCTCACGGAGCGCAACTGGTTCTTCCGCCTGAGCTCGTACCAGGAGCGCCTGGAGCGCCACTACGCGGAGCACCCCGACTGGGTGGCGCCGGAGTACCGCAAGAACGAGATGCTCGGCTTCATCCGTCAGGGCCTGGAGGACTTCTCCGTGAGCCGCGAGGGCGCCACGTGGGGCATCCCCTTCCCGCTGCTGCCCGACGGCTCGTCCGCGCAGCGTCCGGACGGCACCTGGGACCCCGCCGCCGGCACCGTCTACGTCTGGTACGACGCGCTCGTCAACTACATCACGGGTGCCGGCTTCCCGGGTGACCCGGCGGCCGTCGAGCACTGGTGGCCGGCCGACCTGCAGGTCATCGGCAAGGACATCAACCGGCTGCACACCATCTACTGGCCGGCCATGCTCATGAGCGCCGGGCTGCCGCTGCCGCGCAAGGTCTGGGTCCACGGCTGGCTGCTCGCCCAGGGCGAGCGCATGAGCAAGAGCCGCGGCAACTTCCTCGATCCGGTGGACGTGGTGGCGGCGCTCGGTCGCGACGGCGCGCGCTACGCGGTGCTGCGCGAGGTCGCCTTCGACCGCGACAGCGACGTCTCCTGGGACAGCTTCGTGCGCCGCTACAACGCGGACCTCGCCAATGACTACGGCAACCTGCTCAACCGCACGCTGACCATGACCGGGCGGTACCTCGGTGGCGAGCGGCCGGCACCGACCGATGGCGAGCTGGCCGAGGGCTGGGCGGCCACCTTCGAACGCTACGCCGGGCAGCTCGAGTCGAACCTCCTGCACCTGGCCCTGGAGACGCTCTGGGGCTTCGTCGGCCAAGCCAATCGCTTCGTGGAGGCGGCCCAGCCGTGGAGCCTGGCCAAGGCGGCTCGCGATGGGGACCAGGCGGCCGCGGCTCGCTTGGCCGGGGTGCTGGGCGACCTGGTGGAGGCCTGCCGGGTCATCTCCCTGGCCGTGGCGCCCTTCATGCCGGAGACGGCGGGCCGTGCGGCCGAGCAGATCGGCGTGGACTACCCGTACGGCGCGGACGGCAACGGCGGGCCGCCGCTGCTCGAGCTGGCGACCTGGGGTGCGATGGCCGCCGGCGGTCGGATCGGTGTCACGGCGCCGCTGTTCCCGCGCCTGGAGGTGGACGAGACGGGGGGCGCGGGCGAGCCGACCTGATGGAGCCGGGCCAGCGACCGCGCCTTGTCGACTCGCACGCCCACCTGCAGTCGGAGGCCTTCCGCGCCGACGCCGACGAGGTCCTGGCGGCCGCCTTCGCTGCCGGCCTGGAGCGCCTGCTCATCCCCGCCTGGGACCTCGACTCGAGCCGAGTCGGTCTGGCCTTCGCCCGTCGCCACGGACTGCCCGCCACGGTCGGCCTCCACCCGCACATCGCCAGCCAGGCCGACCCGGACACCTGGGACGCCGTGCGCTCGCTGGCCGAGGAGCCTGGCGTCGTGGCCATCGGGGAGACCGGGCTCGACTACGACCGGGCCTTCTCGCCGCGCGATGACCAGCTGGCCAACCTGCGCCGCCACATCGAGCTCGCTTTGAAGCTCGCCAAGCCGCTCATCCTGCACTGTCGCTCCAAGCCGGGGGAGCGCGATGCCCAGGACGACCTCATCCGAGAGCTGCGCGAGGCCGGCGTCGGAGCGGGTGCCTGGCAGGCGCGCTTCGGCGACCGTCCACCCGGGGTGCTGCACTCGTTCAGCGGTCCCGTTGACTACGCAGAGGCTGCCCTCGACATGGGCCTCGCCATCGCCTTCGGCGGGCTCGTCTTCCGCAAGGGAGAGGAGGCCAGCGCGCAGGTGGCGCGCATCGTGCCCGCGGAGCGCCTCCTGGTCGAGACCGATGCCCCCTACCTCAAGCCTCGCGGGGTGCGCGGCAGCCGCAACGAACCGCGTCACGTGGCCGTGACGGCCGAGTGGCTGCGCGAGCTTCGGGGAGACGACCCTGACGCCTTCGGCGATGCGCTCGTGGCGGCCTTCGACCTCTTCGTGGGCGCTGGCTCGACCTGACGGGGCGGCCGGCCGAGGGACGGGCCGCTGCTACAGGACTGCTGACCGGCTGATGAGCACCCGGGTCAGCTCCGTCCCCCCGTCATCGCAGATGCGGCAGGCGACCGAGGTCGCGTCCGGACGCCAGGCTGCCACCTCGAGACGGGCGCCGGGCAGGGCCGGCTGGAGGTAGCCGATGCGGTAGTGGCAGCCGACCGGGTGGACGTCGGGCGCCAGGTCGTCGCCGCCGGCGGCAGGTGCGCCATGACCTCCTCCACCACGTCCAGGTAGGCGGCGTTGTTCATGTGGCCCATGGGGTCGACGTCCCGCGGCCGCACGCGCGTGGCCAGGCGCGTGGCGACGGGTGGCGTCGCCGGGATCAGGACCCGGCGGCGCTCGAAGGTCGGCTCCGCGGCGAACCAGTCAGCGATCTCGTCGGGCATGCGCGCCGGGCGACCGTCACCGCCGAGCAGCACCCAGTCGGTATCGACCACCGCCACGACCTCGCTGGAAGCGGACTCGTCCGCGGCCGCGGACCCGTCGGCAGCCGCCGGCTCACTCCCGCCCGTGCCGCGCCGCATCACGCCCTGCCGACGCGCCCAGACGTGGCGCCAGCCGACGACCTCGGTGGTCAGACCGACCACCTCACCGTAGGTGACCGCGGCGCGGATGTGCAGGGAGACGTTGCGGACCAGCCAGGTCAGGGCACGCTCCGCGTACCAGTCGCGCCCGAAGCCGGCGCTCTCGCTGTGTCGCCAGGCCATGTCCTGGGCGTAGCGCAGGTAACCGGAGGGACGCAGCAGCCCCTGGGCATCGGCCTCGTCGAAGCGCACCTGGTAGTGGTGGCTCAGTCGGCGCGCGGGTCCCATGTCCACAGTGTAGGTGGCCACCCTTGTCCGGACGACCGCCCGCCTGTCGACCGCGCCACCGGTGTCTGCGAGCTGACAGCAACCGCCGCCGACCGCGCGTAGCATGCGCCCCATGAGTTGCCGCAGATGTGGCCGGGCGCTGGACCCCGATGCCCGCTTCTGCGCCTCCTGCGGGCTGCCGGCCGGCCGGCCGTGCCCCGGCTGCGGAGTCCCCCTGGACCCCGACGCCAGGTTCTGCAAGCACTGCGGCCGCGCCGTCGAGGCCGCGGCGCCGACCGCCCCGGAGCAGCCGCCGGGCGACCCGTTCACGGAGCTGCGCGTGCCGGGCTCGCCGGCTCGCGAGCGCAAGGTGGCCACGCTCCTCTTCGCGGACATCGTCGGCTTCACCAACCTCGGGGAGCGGCACGACCCGGAGCTGGTGGCGACCCTCGTGGCCAGCACCTTCGAGCGGCTGGCCAGGGAGGTGGCCCGCTACGAGGGCACCATCGAGAAGTTCGCGGGCGACGCCTTGCTGGCGGTCTTCGGGGTGCCGACCGCTCACGAGGACGACCCCGAGCGGGCCGTCCGGGCCGCCCTGGAGATGCAGGCGGCCATGGTCCAGTTCGGAGCCGCGGCCGGGGATCGACCGGCGCTGGCGCTGCGCATCGGCATCGAGACCGGCGAGGTGCTCGTGGACCTGACGCGCGCCCGCGACGAGCGCGACCTCTTCGTGACCGGCGACGCCGTCAACACCGCGGCGCGCCTCCAGTCGGCCGCGGAGCCGGGTGCCATCGTGGTGGGCCCGTCCGCCTATGCCGCCTCCCGGGACATCGTCGAATACCGCGAGCTGCCGGTGCTGGAGCTGCGCGGCAAGGCCCTCCCCGTGGCTGCCTGGCAGGCCGTCTCGGTGAAGGCCCGGCGTGGTGACCGGCGTGCGCCGCTGGGCATCGGCGGGCCGCTGGTCGGCCGCGAGCACGAGATGACGCTGCTCAAGGACACCGTCCGCCGGGCCGTGGAGGACGGACGCCCGCACCTCGTCACCGTCATCGGCTCGGCCGGCGTGGGCAAGAGCCGCCTGGCCTGGGAGCTGGAGAAGTACCTCGACGGCCTGCCGCAGGTCCACCGCTGGCGCAAGGGCCGTTGCCTGGCGTATTCCGCGCGTTCCTTCGGTGCCGTCGCTGACATCGTCAAGGCCGATGCCAGCGTCCACGACGACGACCCGCCGGCCGTGACGCGCCAGAAGCTGCGCGGGCGCATCGCCGAGCTGGCCATCCCAGCCGCTGACGTGCCTGTCGTCAGCGCGGCCCTGGAGGCCGTGCTCGCGGTGGAGGATCCGCGCGACCACCCGCGCGACCACCCGCGCGAGGAGCTCTTCGAGGCGTGGCGTCGCACCCTGTCCGCCGTCGCCGCCGCCGACCCGCTGGTGCTCGTCTTCGAGGACGTCCACTGGGCCGATGACGGCAGTCTCGCCTTCATCGATTTCCTGGTCCGCTGGGCGGAGGGCCCCATGGTCGTCCTGTGCCTGGCCCGCCACGAGCTGCTCGAGACACGGCCGGGCTGGGGCGGTGGCCTCACCAACGCCCTGACCGTGTTCCTCGAGCCGCTCCCGGCAGCGGCCACCGCGCGCCTCATGGACGGGCTCCTGGAAGGCGGCGTGCCTGAACCCCTGCGCCAGCGCATCGTGGCTCTCTCCGAGGGCAACCCGCTCTTCGCGGAGGAGATGGTGCGCATGCTCGTCGACCGGGGGGCGCTGCGCTTCGCGGACGGTCACTGGGAGCTGGCACATGATGTCGGATCCATCGACATCCCACCCTCCGTCCAGGCGGTGCTGGCAGCCCGGCTGGATACCCTGCCTGCGGAAGAGAAGCGCGTCGCCCAGGACGCCGCGGTCGTGGGCCGGATCTTCTGGGACGTGCTGGTGGCCCACCTCGTGCAGGCCGGACGTGAGCCGACCCACGAGCTCATCCGGCGTCTGCGCGTCAAGGACCTGGTCGTGCGTCGCTCGCCGTCGTCACTGACGGAGGCCGCGGAATACGGCTTCCGTCACGCCCTCATCCGCGACGTCGCCTACGACTCGCTGCCCAAACGCGACCGGTCCCGGCTCCACCGCGACATCGCCGACTGGGCGGAATCGGAGCTGGCCGACCGGGTCGAGGAGTTCGCCGAGCTCATCGCCGGCCACCTGGCGGCGGCGCTGGCCTACGAGGAGGAGCTCGTCGAGCAGGGCGACGAGGATCTGCGCCTGCTGCGCGGCCTCACCTACCGTGCTGCCCGGCGCGCCGCGCACCGAGCGGCCGCCATCAGCCAGCTGGCCGCGGCCGGCCGGTGGCTGAAGCTCTCAGTCGACTTGGCACGTGCGCTGCATGTGCCCCCGCGCGAGATGGCGGCACTGGCCACGGAGTACGCAGACGTCGGCTGGGAGAACGCCGATGCGCGCGAGCGGGAGGCCGTGCTCGGCGCCGCCATCGACGACCTGCAGGCGCTGCCGGACCGCACGGCGGCGGACGTGCAGCTGCTGGCGGGTCTGCGCGAGCAGCGGGGCCAGGCGCTCTACGAGGCCGGTGACGCCGATGCGGCGCGCGACCTGCTGCTGGCTGCCATCGCCGACCTGGAGCCCGGTCCGCCCAGCGCCGCCCGAGCGGCCCTGCTCGACCGGCTCGGCTGGACGTGCTGGCGTGCCGGCCGCGTGGAGGAGGCGGTGCCCACCCTGGAGCGCGCCATTGCCGAGGCCCGCGCCTGCTCCAGTCAACCGACCCTGCGCTGGGCGACGCACAACCTCGGGGCCGCCCTGGCCTTCCTGGAGCACCAGGACGAAGCCGTGGCCTTGCTGGAGGAGTCGTTTCGCATGGCCCGCGAGGCCGAGGATCGGGGTCTCCTGATGCGCTGCTACATCAACCTGCCCGCGGTGCGGTACGGGCGCGGCGACCCCCTGGGACCGCTCATCGACATGCTCGACGATGGCCTGCGCACGGCCCGGCGGGCGGCAGCCACGCACAGCCTCGCCTGGCTGGCCGGCAACCGGGCGGAGTTCTCGCGCGAGATGGGCCGCCTCGACGAGGCCCTTGCGCACGCTGACGAGGCCGTCCGCAACGCCTCGGTCATCAGCCCGTCCCACTGGTCGGCGCGCCTGCTGTCGCGGGCCCTCATCCATCGCTTCCGCGGCGAGCCAGAAGACGCCGCGCGCGACCTCGAGGAGGCGGAGCGGATCGGCGGTGAGCACGAGCCGCAGGTGGCCGCCCTGCGCCCCGTGAACCTGGCCCTGCGACGCTGGCCGGAGGACCCCATCGGGGCCACGACCGAGCTGGCCGACTGGGTGGCCGGACGACGCCCCGGGCCGTCTCGGCGCTGCATGGCGGTCCACGAGCTCGCGCGCATGGCGATGCGGCTCGGCGACCAGGCGGCGCTGGCGCGTGCCGTGGCCGCCCATCGCGCCGCCCGCGACAGCCGCCCATCGCCCCTGCTGGCGGCTCGCGCTGCCTGGATCGACGGGCTGGCGTCAGGCGATCCGCGGCCGCTGGAGGTGGCGGCCGCGGTCTTCGAGGAGCTGGGCTATCGGATCTCTGGCGCCGATGCCCTGGCCGACGCGGCGCTCCTCGCCGAGCGGGCCGGGCTGGCCTCGACCGCCGGCCAGCGTGCCCAGGCGCTGTACCGGGAGATGGGCGTGCATCCACTGCTCGGCGAGCTGCCCGAGGTGGGCCGTTCGGGGGTCCCGGCGGGTGTCGTCAGCGATGCGGCCGCCCGCGGCGCTTGACAACGGGAAGCCTCATCCCGTACAGTTCTGGCACTCTCACCCTGAGAGTGCTAACCAAGCCGCGAAGCGGGTTCGGCTCCCCAACGACCCTGGGCGCTAGCCCCCGCCGCGAGCAACACGACTTAGGAGGAATCCGCGTTGGCGACTGCCACTGCGACCAAGCTTCGCCCCCTCGGCGATCGCGTCGTCGTCAAGCCCACTGCCCGTGAAGAGATGACCAAGAGCGGCATCGTGCTGCCCGACACGGCCAAGGAGAAGCCCCAGGAAGGCACCATCGTCGCCGCCGGCCCCGGCCGCCTCAACGACGAGGGCGAGCGTGAGCCGATGGACGTCAAGGTCGATGACAAGGTCCTCTACGCGAAGTACGCGGGCACCGAGTTCAAGATCGACGACGACGAGTTCCTCATCATCAGCCAGAAGGACATCCTGGCCGTCGTCGAGGGCTAGCCTCACCCGTTCCAATTCGCCGCCCGGCCGGACCCTTCTGGGTTCGGCCGTCGCATCCTCAGGAGGAATCACCGCACCGTGGCCAAGCAGCTGATCTTCGACGAGACCGCTCGTCGCTCTCTCAAGAAGGGCGTCGATGGTCTCGCTGACGCCGTCAAGGTGACGCTCGGTCCCAAGGGCCGCAACGTCGTCCTCGACAAGAAGTACGGGGCTCCCACCATCACCAACGACGGCGTCACCATCGCCCGCGAGGTGCAGCTGGAAGACCCCTTCGAGAACATGGGCGCGCAGCTCCTCAAGGAAGTCGCGACCAAGACCGATGACGTCGCCGGCGACGGCACCACGACCGCGGTCGTGCTCGGCCAGGCGCTCGTGACCGAGGGCCTCAAGAACGTCACCGCGGGCGCCAACCCGATGATCCTCAAGCGCGGCCTGGACAAGGGTGTCGACGCCATCGTCGAGCGCCTCAAGGCCAACTCGCGCGCCGTTGAGACGAGCGAGCAGATCGCCGCCGTGGCCGCCATCAGCGCTGCTGACCCCGTCGTGGGCGAGCTCATCGCCGAGGTCATGGACAAGGTCGGCAAGGACGGTGTCATCACCGTCGAGGAAGGTCAGTCGATCGGCCTCGACAAGGAATACACCGAGGGCATGCAGTTCGACCGCGGCTACATCAGCCCCTACTTCGTCACCAACCCCGACCGCATGGAAGCGGTCCTGGACAACCCCGCCGTCCTCATCACGGACAAGAAGATCTCCAGCATCAGCGAGCTCCTGCCCGCCCTGGAGAAGGGCGTCCAGCTGGGTCGCCCGGTCTTCGTGGTGGCTGAGGATGTCGATGGCGAGGCCCTCGCCACGCTCGTCGTCAACAAGCTGCGCGGCACGGTCAACGTGCTGGCCGTCAAGGCTCCCGGCTTCGGCGACCGCCGCAAGGAGATGCTGCGCGACATCGCCGTCCTGACCGGCGCCAGCGTCATCAGCGAGGAGCTCGGCCGCAAGCTGGACTCCGTGACACCGGAGGACTTCGGCGGTTCGCGCCGGATCGTGGCCACCAAGGACGACACGACCATCGTGGATGGCACCGGCGATCCCGAGCTGATCAAGGGTCGCATGGCCCAGATCAAGGCCCAGATCGAGGAGACCACCTCCGACTACGACCGCGAGAAGCTCCAGGAGCGCCTCGCCAAGCTGGCCGGCGGCGTGGCCGTCATCAAGGTCGGCGCGGCCACGGAGGTCGAGCTCAAGGAGCGCAAGCACCGCATCGAGGACGCCCTGTCCACGACGCGTGCGGCCGTCGAGGAGGGCCTCGTGGCCGGTGGTGGCACGGCGCTGCTGCAGGCCATCCCCGCCCTTGACGATCTCAAGCTCGAGGGTGACGCGGCCGTCGGTGTCGCCATCCTGCGCCGCGCCCTCGAGGCGCCCATCCGCCAGATCGCCGAGAACGCCGGCAAGGAAGGCTCCGTCATCGTGGCGGCCGTCCGCGAGCTGCCCATCGGCCAGGGCTACGACGCGCTCAAGGGCGAGTACGGCGACATGTTCGACAAGGGCATCGTCGACGCTGCCAAGGTGACCCGTTCAGCCCTCCAGCACGCGGCGTCCATCGCCGGCATGGTCCTGACCACGGAGACCCTGGTCACGGACAAGCCGGAGGAGAAGCCCGCTCCTGCGGCCGCCGGCGGCCACAGCCACGACTACTAGTCGCTGCCGGCCGTAGGGCCG
>CAVPPQ010000011.1:0-6067 GCA_963707395.1 uncultured Chloroflexia bacterium | reverse complement strand
ACCCGCGGTCCGCGGATGAGGGGAAGGGCGGCAGGATGTGGACCCCGCTGAAGAGCCCGGCCAGCGGACCGTCCAGCAGCGACCGGATGGCGGCGAGGCTGCCCCCGAGTGAGTCGGGGTAGGTCAGCAGCTGTGGCCCGACGCGCACGTGCTCCCTCCCGGACATTCAGCGCTTGACATCAGTCAGGCAGACATCCCGCCACGGCCGACAGCAGCACGCTGGCGCGGTCGTCCGGGATGCCACCCATCTGGTTGTTGATGTAGGCGAAGCCCACGGCGTGCTCGTCGTCGGCGAGGGCGAGCTGGCCGCCGGCACCGCCGTGCCCGAAGCTGCGCGGGCCGAGCAAGGGTGATGCAGGCGGCGAGGCGATGGCGAACCCTGTGCCCCACCGTGACCCGAGGTCCGGTCCGCCGGACCATGGAGGCCCGCTCGATCGCTCGACGAGTGCGTCATCCACGGAGGCCGGCGTCATGAGCCGCAGGCCCTCGACCGGATGGACGCAGGCGGCGTAGAGCTGCGCCAGCGACCTCGCATCGCTGATGCCGTTCGCGCCCGGGACCTCCGCGGCCTGGATGTCTGGGTCGTTGAAGGTGACGTGGTCGCCGGCCGCAGGGAAGGCGAACGCGCCACCCATGGTGGCGGCGCGAACCCGCTCGGGCCGGGCGTCCGCCTCGCGGATCTCATGCGCCAACCCGGGGTCGCCGTCGGGGAGTGGCGCCAGCAGCCAAGCGACGTGCTGCTGCTCCTCGGCCGGCAGGCCGACCCAGAGACGGAGGCCGAGTGGCTCGGAGAGGCGATGCCGCACGAACGCGCCGACCGATTCGCCACTGATCCGGTGGATGACCTCGCCGACCAGCCAGCCATACGTGATGGTGTGGTAGGCGTAGGCGGATCCGGGTGGCCACAGCGGAGCCTGGTCCTCGATGGCGCGAATCACGGGATCCCAGGCCAGGGCCTCGTCGCGGCTGAACGAACGATCCAGTGCCGAGAGGCCGGCGCGGTGGCTGAGCAGCCAGCGCACGAGGATCTCCGACTTGCCCTGCTGTCCGAACTCTGGCCAGTACCGCACGACCGGAGCGTCCATGTCGAGCGCGCCATCCTGGACGAGCAGGTAGGCACAGATCGCCAGGACACCCTTCGTGCAGGAGAAGACGACGGCCGGCGTGGTCGGCGACCAGCGCCGACCGGTGCGCGGATCGGCCAGGCCGCCCCACAGGTCCACGACCGCTCGGCCACGCACGTAGAGGGCGAGGGCGGCCCCGATTTCACCGCGTTCGAGAAAGTTGTCCACGAAGGCATCGACCACGGGGCCATAGCCGGCGTCTGCCAGGCCATCGATGCTTCCCCGTGCACCGAGATCACGAATCACCACGTTCCCCTTCAGCCCTTGAGTGAGCCCTGCAGGAGGGCGGAGATGAATTGCCGCTGGAAGATGAGGAAGACGATGAGCGTCGGCGTCAGGATCACGAGCGAGCCGGCCGCCAGCAGCGGGATGTCCGTCGCGTACTGGCCCTGGAAGGCACCCAAGGCTCCGGCCATGGTGCGCTCAGTGGGGTTCTCGACGAGCACCAGCGCGAGGAGGAACTGGTTCCATGTCCACACCGCGAAGAGGATCGCGAGCGACGCCACGGCGGGCCTGGCGAGCGGCACGTGGATGCGCCAGAACAGATCGAGCGTGGACGCGCCGTCCACTCGGGCGGCCTCCGAGAGCTCCTGGGGCATGCCCAGGAAGTGGGCGCGCATCCAGAAGACGCCGAAGGGCATGTAGAGCCCGATGAGTGGCAGGATGATGGCCAGCTTCGTGTCGTACAGACCGAGCTCGCGGGTGACAAAGTAGAGCGGGATGATGATGCCCGCCAGCGGCAGCGTGAGCCCGAGCAGGAAGAGGAGGAAGAGCGGCCTCGACCCGTGGATGCGCAGGTGCCCGATGGCGAAGCCGGCCAGGGTCGCGAAGGCCACCGAGATGGGCACCACGCCGAGCACGATGAGCACGCTCGAGGTGAGGAGCGCGCTCATGTGCGCCTGGTCGAAGGCCTCCAGGAAGTTGCCCCATTGGGGGTCCGCCGGCCAGGCGATGCCGAGCGGCACCGCCCGCGACGGGTGGAGCGCCGTCGTGAAGAGGCTCACGAAGGGCACGATCGTGATAGCCATCAGGAGGACGAGCAGCAGCCTCCCCGTCCATACCTCGCTGCGACTGACGATCATGCCGGCTCCTCGCGCGTCAGCCGCTGGATGGGCAGCACGGCCAGGAGCACCAGCACGACGAGGATGACGGCGAGCGCGGATGCCAACCCGACCTGGCGTGCGTAGAACGCGAGCCGGTAGATCTCGAGGCCGGGAACCGTCGTCGTCGTGCCCGGGCCACCCAAGGTCGAGATGTAGACGATGTCGAAGGCGGCCAGCGAGGCGATGACTGTCACCGTGACGCAGACGCCGATCTCGTAGCGCAGCGACGGCACGGTGATGGAGCGGAACTCCTGCCACGCACTTGCCCCGTCGATGCGAGCCGATTCGTAGAGTGCCTGGTCGATCTTGCTCATGCCCGTCAGGAGAAGGATCGTGCAGAAGCCCAGCAGCACCCACGCCCCGATGATTCCGACCGCCGGCAGTGCGAGGCCGAAGTCCGCCAGCCAGGTGCGCGTCAGGCCGCCGAGGCCTACAGCCGAGAGTGCCTGGTTGACCAGTCCGTTCTTGGAGAGCAGCCAGGTCCACATGATGCCCGCGGCCACCAGTGGGATGACTTGCGGGAGGAAGAGGACGGTTCGGGATACCGTACCGAGCCCGCCGGTCGCCACGCGTCGGATGATCGACGCGACGAGGAGGCCCAGCACGACGGGGATGCCGCTGAAGAAGACGATGAGCTTGAAGGCGTTGAGGATGACGCCCACGAGATCCGGGTCGGTGAGGGTCTTGACGTAGTTGTCGAGGCCGACGAACGTGGACTCGCCGATGCCGTTCCAGCGCTGGGTGGAGTACAGCACGGTCAGAGCGAGTGGCAGCAGGACGAACGCGGCGTAGACGACGAGGGCAGGCAGGACGAAGAGCCAGCCCGTCCAGCGAACGCTGCGGACCCCGCGCCATGGCGAGGTCCGCAGGTGGTTCGGAACGGCGGAGCCGGCGCGCGGGTCAGGTACCGACGCGGCTCTGTCGTTCATGCGACCGAGCGGGGACGATCGGTCACTGAGCCAAGTCCTCCTCGTACGAGGACTGGATGGCCTGAAGCAGCCCTTCGGGTGTCTGCTGATCGCCCACCAGCTTCTGGAGTTCAGGGGTCCAGCCGCCGGGTCCGGTGAAGATGTCACCGGTCGCATTGGCGATGAAGTCCATCAGCCCGTTCTCGGCCGCCACGACCTGCGCAGCTGCCAGCGTCTCGTTGATGACCGAGCCCTCAGCGACCTGGGGCATGGGGAGATCCGACGGTCCACCCGGGTTCGAGCCGCCGATGCTGACATTGATCTGGCGTGCCGTCGGGTCCGTGGCGACCCAGTCCAAGAAGAAGGCCGCGCAGTCAGCGTTCTTGGCGGTGGCAGCGATGCCGTACGTCACCGGAGAGGACATGGCAGCGTGCGGCCCACCCTCCTCGGCGGGCGGGAAGAGGAAGAAGCCGATGTTGCCCGGCGCATCCGCATCGTACTGGGCGTTCTGCCAGTCGCCGTTGAAGGTGAAGACACCCTCCCCGTTGGCGAAGCGGGCGTTCGAGTCGGTGTACTCGATGGCGTTCACATCCTCGGGAAAGTAGCCGGCCTCGATCCACTGCTGGAGGTGGCGTGCCGCCTCGAGGTTCGAGGGCGTGTCGATCGTGGCGCCCTCCTTCTGGTAGATCCACTCGTTGATCGGCGTGGTCGGGCCCAGCGAGGCCATGATGTTCTGGAGTGGGAAGGCCAGGCCGCCACCGCTGGCCGCGGCGTTCCACTGCATGATGGGCAGGAGGCCGGCCTCCTTCGCCTTGGCCAGCAGGTCCTCGAACTCCGCGAGGGACGCGGGTGGCTCGGTCATGCCGATCTGCGCGGCCTGCTCCTTGTTGTAGAACACCCCGGTAGTGGAGTAGTTCAGGCCGCCAGCGTAGAGGTCGCCCTCGCCGCGCGGCCGGCCGCCTTCCGCGACACGGTGCGGCACGAGCAGCGTCGCCGGCCACTCATCCCAGCCGAAGGCCTCGACGTAGGGCTCGAGGTTCAGGAGCAGCCCGTCCTTCACGAGGCCCACCATCGTCGGCAGCCGGATCAGGTCGGGCGGATTGTCGCTGGTGAGCAGGCGCGGCGTCTGCGCGATGAGGTTCGAGAACTGGTCCTCGCGGATGTTCCAGGTGACGTTCGGGAACTGCTTGGAGAACTCCTCGGTGAGGGCCTTGGCGAATGGGAAGCCGGTCTCCAGGTAGGCCAGCAACTCGACGGGCTCCGTCCCGCAGCTGGGCCCCTCATCCTGGGCAACGGCCGGCGCAGCGGTGATGACCCCCGCAGCGATCGTCATGACGGCGAGCGCCATCACCCACGCGCGCGCTCGGCGACCTCGGTGCTCGAACATGATGCAAACCTCCTCCAAGTGACCGATGTGGGTCCCGTGTCCGGCTGGTGGATGCAGACTCAGCCCTCCTTCGGTGGCGCCGTGGTGCCGCGGACCACGACCTCGGGCGCAAGGACGATCGAGCGCGGCGTCGCCGAGCGCGAATGGATCTCCGAGAGCAGGAGTTCCGCGCCCAGGCGACCGGACTCGAAGAGGTGTTGGCGTACGGTGGTGAGTCCGACGTAGTCGGCGATCTCGATGTCGTCGTAGCCGACGATCGACAGATCGTCGGGGACGCGCAACCCGGCCTCATGCGCCGCGCTGATGACCCCGAGGGCCTGCGTGTCGCTGGCCGCGAAGATGGCACTTGGGCGGTCGTGTCCCCCCAGCAGCCCGGCGGCAAGCTCGCGTGCCTCGTAGCGGCTATGTGCTCCCAGCGCCACGAGATCGGGTCGGAGACGGACACCAGTGACAAAGAGGGCGCGCTCATAGCCCAGGAAGCGATGCCGGCTGGACGTGAAGGCGAACGGGTTGTCGAACTCATCGCCGATGAAGCCGATGCGACGATGCCCGAGGTCGAGCAGGTGCTGCGTGGCAGCCTCACCGCCAGAGATGTCGTCACCGATCACGTGCGGGAGGCCCACGACCACGGGAGCGTGGGCATCGATGATGACGACAGGGATGGCGGCCGACGAGAGCCTCCGCGCGTCTTCCTCGGGCGGCGGGAGCGAGATGACGAGGAGACCATCCGTGCGCTGCGCGAGCGGCAGACCAGGCAAGTACTGGTCGCGCTTCTCGATGGTCTCGACGTTGTAGATGACGAGGTCGAAGTCGCTGTCGCTGAGGACAGCCTCGATCCCGCGCAGCCGCTCGGCGGCCTGCGGTCGCGTCAGGAATGACGTCACGACGGTGATCGTGAGGGTCCGACCGAAGCTGAGGCGCCGAGCCGCGCTGCTCGGCGTGTACTCCAGTGCCTGCATCGAGGCCAGGACGCGGCGGCGCGTCTCGGGGTCGACCTGATGGCTGCCGTTCAGGACTCGCGATGCCGTCGCCTTGCTGACACCGGCGTGCACGGCCACGTCCTGGAGGGTGTGCTTGGGCATCCATCCCTCTCGTGCAACCGGTTCCATGTAACCGGTACCAAGAGTGTAGGACGGCTTGTCAATCGGCTGAAGCGCCCGCGACCTGAGACGCGTTTGTGCCGCTCACGGGCGTGGGTCGGACCCGTCGGCGATGGGTGCCTCGGGGCCCTCCAGCGTCGAGACGCTAGAGCAGGCCCGGGTCGCGAAGCGGGACCGGGTCGGACGACTCGCCCACGAAGGCGCCGCGATCGCCACCGTCGATGAAGCCCAGGACCTGCCATTGCCCTGCCCTGTCGCGGACGATGCGTGCCGAGTTCCCAAGTTGACGAGATCGCGACTCCGAGCGTGGCCGGTAACGCCTCGAGCATCGTCCGGCGCCCCTTCGCATGGTAGCCGTCGTCGTCGGGATCCGGGAAGACCCACGGGTCACGACGCGTGGTTCATGTTCTCAGCGGGCGGCGGTCCGCCGCCCGTGGCCGACCGT
>CAVPPQ010000010.1:0-101739 GCA_963707395.1 uncultured Chloroflexia bacterium | reverse complement strand
CCACCATCGCCGTGGCGGCCGCCCTAGTCACCCTGGTCGCGATCCGGGTCGTCATCGCCATCGTCCAGGATGGCGTCCTCTCAGGCGAGCCCGGCGTCTACGACCGCCAAGCGGCGGAGCTGGCCGCGGGCGGCTGCTGCCCGTGGGATGAGCCCATCAGCCGGCCACCGGGTTACACCTTTCTGCTGGCCGGCGCCTATGCCATCTTCGGCCAGTCGGCCACGGCCGGGGAGGCTCTCAACATCGCCTTCGCCATCGCGACCGGCCTCATCGTCCTGGAGCTGGCGCGTGGCCTGCTACGGCGCACAGGCCGGCGCCATCGCCCTGCTCCTCTACGCGCTCTGGCCAGCAGGGGCGCTCATGACCCTCGTGAGGATCCCACACAGCGCCTACGATCTGGCCTTCGTCGCCGGTGCCTGGGTCGTGGTGGCCAGCCCGCACGGGTGGCGGGGCAGCGCGCTCGGGGGCGTCGTGCTGGGGCTGTCGCAGTACCTGCGGCCCACGACCTTCGTGCTCCTGCCGGCCTTCCTCGTGGCGCGCGCCTGGAGGGCGAGGCGCTGGCGCGGTGAGATCCTGGCCACGCTGGTCCCCATGGTCCTGGCCTTCCTCCTCGTCCTCGTCCCGATCATGACCTGGCACCTCTCCACGCGCGGCGTCCTGGACATCAGCACCTCCGCCTATGGCGGCAGCTCGCTCTATCACGGCACGAACTGGGAGAGCGGCGGTCGCTGGAGCGAGGGGGCCTCGCGAGAGCTGACGGCCATCGCCGGCGACGACCAGTGGGAGCGCACCCGGGTGGGACAGCAGCTGGCCATCGGTCGCCTGCGGGACGACCCGATCGGCATGTTTGCCCTGGCCATCCGCAAGCAGGACACGCTCTGGGGACGCGAGTCGTACGGCATCCGCTATGGCATCCGCCGCGAGCTGGCCACCGAGCCGTACCTGCCGCGGTCCGTGCTGCCCTCCCTCGCCAGCGGCAGTTTCTATGCAGCTCTGCTAGCGCTTGCGGCCCTGGGCCTCTACCTCCGCCGGCGCCGCACGGACGCGCTGTCCAGCCTCCTCGTACTCTCAGCCTTGACGATGTCGCTCATGCACGGCTTCGTGGAGGTCAGGGACCGGTATCACGCGTACCTCGTGCCGCTGCTCATGCCCATCGCCGGCTATGCCGTGGCCGTCCTCGTGAACCGCGTGCGGCCAACGCCGGCGGACTCCCCCGAAGAGCGTGCGCGATCCGCCCCCGACCAGGCCGCAGAGACCGAGTCGCAGCCGCCCGAGTTGGGATAACGACACCCTGCCTTCATCGGGCCGACCGTGGACACCACGGGGACCACCGCCTACCATTCAGCGACGCCCGCGTCGCGAGCTCACGTTGCCCGCCCAAGAGGCAACGTGCGACGACCTGAAGCTGAGGCCATGCCCCGTGCGCCGATCGACCCTGACCATCCTCCTGCTCGTCCTGCTGGCCGTCCTGACGCTGGCCCTCCCGGCCGCCGCCCGCAAGCCCATCGCCATCGGCATCGCCAACCCCGGCGGCAGCGGCTTGTCAGCCCTTGACGAACACGTCTCGCTCGTTGGCCAGACGCCACGGCTGTGGGCGCTGTGGAGCGACTGGGGATCGCGCGGAGGGCTGAAGGACTGCGTGCCCGGCCAGGGCAACTGCGCCTTCCCCACGGACCGGGTCGTCGCCCTCCAGGATCGCGGCATCACCCCGGTCGTCTGGTGGCAGCCCACCAACCCGGCCAATCCCCTGCAGGGCTACTTCGAGCGCTACGAGCGGACCCTGAATGGCTTCCACGACGCCTACATCACCGAGTGGGCGCGCGCTGCGAAGGCGGCCGGGGAGGCTACCGGCAAGCCCATCATCCTGCGCTACGCACATGAGGCCACTGGCTACTGGTTCCCCTGGTCCGTGGGTCGCTTCGACAACACCAAGGAGAACTACAAGGCCGCCTGGCGGTACGTGTGGAAGATCTTCGAACGAGAGGGCGCCCTGCCCTACGTGCGCTTCATGTGGTCGACCGTGTTCCCCTACAAGTGGGCTTACCCTGGCGACAAGTACGTCAAGTTCGTGGGCATCACGGTGCTGAACTTCGGCGCGGACCGTTCGTGGAGGACTCCTGGGCCACTCATCGACAAGCGCGTGGTCGCCACCAGCAAATTCACCAAGAGGCCCATCATCATCGCGGAGCTGGCCACGGCCTACCTGGGCGGTGACAAGGCCCAGTGGCTCAAGCAGGCCTACAAGGGCTCTTACGAGAAGCACCCCTCGATCTGGGGGATCATGTACCTCGACACCGACGAGCCCAACCTGACGGCTGCACAGCCGGATTGGCGCCTCATCAAGCCGGACGACGGTTCTGCGCTGAACATGTACCGCACCATCGCCTCCTGGTCCAAGTTCAAGGGCCAGCTCTTCCAGTAGCGCTGGGGCGGGTCAGGCGCCTGTGGCGACCCAACCGCCCTATCCACGTCGGGCGGTCAGGACCCGGTCCAGCCGGAACATGAGGCCGACCAGTGGGCGCAGGGGTCGCGCCGTCCCAGCCTCGAGATGCTCGCGGTAGAAGCGCTCGTGTGAGTCGATGATGGCCTCCCGGACCCGTCGTCGCGTGGCACGCTGCTCGTCCGTGAGGTCACTTGGCGACCGGCGCAGGTTGCTCGAGCTGCCCTTGACGTGGACGGCGCTGGCCGTGCCCACGTAGCGGACGCGCCAGCCAGCCTGCGTGACGCGCAAGCACAGGTCCAGGTCCTCTGCGTAGAACCAGTAGCGCTCATCCCAACCGCCGACGGCCTCCAGGGCCTCGCGGCGGATGAGGAGGAATGCCCCTGTGCAGGCCTCCACGTCGTGGACGGTGGACGGGTCCAGCCACGACAGTCGATAGTGACCGAGGCGCCGGGAGTGGGGAGCCAGGCGATCCAGGCGCGCCTTGTAGACGAGCGAGTCGACGACGCTGGGGATCCCCCGGTGGCAGGCGTGGTCCAGGCTCCCATCCGGGCGCACGAGCCGACACGTCGCGATGCCGATGCCCGGATCCGCGGTAGCCTCGGCCAGGACGGCACCCAGGCACTCCGGGCTGACGTTGACATCCGCGTTCATGAAGAGGATCCAGTCGCCCGACACCTGCGCTGCGCCGCGATTGCAGGCAGCGGCATAGCCGGGGTTGTCCGGCAGCAGGAGGAGCCGCACCGGGACGGCCGGCGTTCGATCGTCGGCCGGCAGGGGCGGTGCATCTGTGGCGTCGGTCTCCACGACGGCGATCTCGTCAGGGCGTCGCTCGGACGCGTAGAGCGCCACCAGTGCGTCTGCCAGCAGGTCCGGCCGGTGATGGTTCACGATGACGACACTCAGCCGGGGCAATACCATCATGCGAGCCTAGTACACCGCGAAGGAGGGAGAGGGCCGTGAAGGGTGTCGTCCTGGCCGGTGGGACCGGATCCCGCCTGCACCCGCTGACGCTGGTCACCAACAAGCACCTCATGCCGGTCCACGACCGGCCCATGATCTACTTCCCGCTCCAGACGCTGGCGGGCATGGGCATCCGTGAGGTCATGGTCATCCTCGGCGGGCGCAGCATCGGCGACATCGTGGAGTTGCTCGCGGACGGCCGCGACTTCGGCCTGGACCTCACCTACCGCTACCAGCGCGGTTCGCTGGGCATCGCCCATGCCATCGGGCTGACGCGCGACTTCGTGGGCGACGACAGCTTCTGCGTGGTCCTGGGCGACAACGTCCTGCGCGGCGCTCCCCTGGCGAGCGTGGCCACGGAGTTCGAGAAGGGCGCCTGGGGCGGCGGCACCCTCCTCTACCGGGTGGAGGACCCGCAGCGCTTCGGCGTGGCGGAGTTCGATGCCGCCGGCAACGTGGTGCGCTTCGAGGAGAAGCCACAGCAGCCCAAGTCCGATTCGATCCCCATCGGCGTGTACTTCCTGCGACCCGACGCCTTCGACGTCATCGAGCATCTCTCGCCCTCCGGTCGTGGCGAGTTCGAGATCACCGACGTCCTCAATCACTACGTCGAACAGGGCAACCTGTATGCGGCCCACTACGAGGGCCACTGGTCGGACGCCGGGACCATCGAGGCGCTCCTGGAAGCCAGCCTCATGGCCGCCCAGGACGCCCGGTCGGAGGGCGGCGCGACTGCCGACGACCGACTGGACGACCTCGAGGCGGTCGGGCGCGCCCCCGCCGATGGCTGACCGGAGGCCCATCGCGGTCACCGGTGCTGGAGGCCGCCTTGGCCACGCCCTGCGCGCCGCCTCCTCCGACCCGCTCATCGGCTGGGACCTGCCGGAGCACGACCTGGACCGCCCGGATTCCGTCGAGCCGCTGCTCGACCGCGATCGGCCGAAGTTGGTCATCCACACCGCGGCCATGACGCTGGTCGACGAGTGCGCGCGCCAGCCGGACCTGGCCATGCGCCGCAATGGCGTCGCCACCGGGGTCCTCGCCAGTGCCTGCCGCGCCAGGGGCGTCGGCCTGCTGGTCGTCTCCACCAACGAGGTCTTCTCCGGCGATCGCGACGACGGCCAGGGCTACTGCGAGACGGACGCGACGGGGCCGCGTAACCCCTACGGCGCCAGCAAGCTGGCGGGCGAGGAGGCGGCGCGAGCGGCCTTCGCCGATTTCCCGGGGCTCTGGATCGCCCGCACGGCCTGGCTCTACGGCCCGCCCGGCAACGACTTCCCGGACAAGATCACGGCGGCGTCAGACCGACTGCCCGCGGGCGAGCCGCTGCCCGTCGTGGCTGACGAGTTCGGGTCGCCGACCTACACGCTGGACCTGGCACGCGCCATCCTGGACCTCGTCTCGCTCACCGACGGCGGCCTCTACCACCTCGTGAACACGGGAGGTGCCAGTCGCCGTGAGTGGGCCGAGCGGGTCCTGGCGGTGCGCCGGCCGGGCCGCGCCACGAGGCCCATCTCCGCGTCGGAGTTCACGCGCGCCTCGGACCCGCCGCCCTGGGGCGTGCTGGACACGTCGCGCGCGACGGACGCTGGCGTACGACTCCGGCCCTGGGAGACCGCCCTGGAGGATCACCTGGGCACGTAGGGCCAGCCTACGGTCGCTTCGACGGGGTCTCCGGCAGGTCGTAGCCGATGCGCAGCTCCAGGTCGCTGGCCAGATCGGCCTGCAGCCGCACGGTCCCGTCGTCCACCGTGGCACCCTCCGGAAGGTCGGTGACGACGGCGCCGTCCGGCAGCGTCACCTCGACCGTGACGGGGACGGGCCGCGCGCCGGGCTGCTTCTGCACCACCAGTTCGTAGACCCAACCCTCCTCCGTCTCAACGGCGGCGCCGGGGACGCGGTAGCGATAGGTGAGCTTGGACGGTCCGGGCGGCATGAGCAGGTCGTTGCCGAAGACCGCTCGGCCGGCCTCCGTCCCGACGCGCTCCGCCCCCCGGATGCGATCGGATGCCGCGCCCTTGACCGACAGCAGCTCGCTGCCCTCCGGCGTCATGGCCCGCAGATAGGCACCGTACCAGCCCTCCTCGCTGATGGAGAACTCCCGCAGCGACGCGTACGGTTCCCCCGGCTCTCCAGCACGGTTCTGCCAGTCGAGTCGGAGCTGGTTGGTGGCCGTGCCGGTCGCATCCAGGTTCACGGACAGCGAATCGGCGCGATCGACCACGAGGTTGTACTTCGAGGTCGGCGCCACGTTCGACTCGACGACGTACAGGTAGTCGCCGGGGTCCTGGCGGACGCGTCCATCCCAGCCCGCGTCCTCCACCAACCCCTGGGCGTTCTCGTCGGCCAGCCAGACAAGGCCTGACCGCTCCATGCCCACGTCCTCGATCGCGGCGAGGGTCTCCTCCCAGCGTTCTGGGGGCAGGGACAGGAGACGGTCGAGGGTCTCGATGGCCAGTGCGTCGAGGACCTCCTTGCGTCCGTCGATCGATGCGTCCGTGCCGCGCGTTGCGCCCAGGAGCGTCATGGTCACGTCGCCCGGCTGGACGGTCACGCCGTACTCGGGGACCTCCACCGGCCCGGTCACGTCCAGCAGGCGGTCGAGCGCGTAGGTGGTGATGGCGATGACCCCGTCGATGTCCTGCTCACCCGTCTCGATGCCGTAGAGCTCAGCCGCGGTGCGGGCCACGGTCGGGAAGTCCGGCGACCAGTTGGCGTCCGCGAGCCGCCAGGACTGGCCCTCTCCGAGCAGGTAGGCGGTCAGCTCGTCAGGTGGATCGACGAAGGGCAAGCCCTCCTGGACGCTCAGCTCATACGTATCGACGAAGTCCTGTCCCACGATCGCGCCGTCGCGCAGGGTGATGGTACCGACGGTCCCCGTATAGCCGCCCGACGGTCGCAGCTCAGCCGGGTTCTGGGCCAGAACGAGGTAGCGCTTCTCTTCACCCCAGCCCAGCAGGCCGGGCAACACGTCGTCGAGTTCGCGGTAGGTGTCGAGCAGCGGTGCGTACGTGGCGATCGGGCCAGCCACCAGGTCACGTGCCTCCCGGATCTGGCTGATGGCGTCCGCCGGGATGGCATCGAGCGCGCTCCGAGCGTCCGCCAGCAGCTCGGCCACTTGGTCTACCTGCCCGCCCGAGGTGGCCATGAGCTCCACCAGTCCCGGCATGAGGGCGACCTCCGGGTCCGCCGCGTCGGCCTCGCGCAGGTCGACCACGCGGTCGGCGAGGCCCAGGCCGATGCGGCCGGCCTCGACCAGGGAGGAGCCAGCCTCCACCAGGGACTCGGCCGCTTCGACCTGGAGAGCCGCGGCCGGGATCCGGCGCGCCAAACTCACGAGGGGATCGCTGGCAAGCATGGCCTCGATGGGCGCCAGCCGGTCCCCAAGCGCAGTCAGCTCGCCGCGGATGTGATCGACCGTCGTGCGCTGCAAGTCAGCGGCGTCGAGAGCACGCACGTCGTCGGCGAGGTGAGCCGAGGTTTCACGGACGCCGCGGATGTCGTCGACGACGCCAAGATAGTGCACGCCTGCGGCCGCGAGACCGGCGATGACGCCGACAGCCAGGAGCGCCGCCACGAGGCAGCCGGGCCTGCGGCGGCGGCCGAGGTCCGGCGACCGGGGTCGCGGCTGGTGGACGCGCCTGCCCACGTGCGGGCGGCGGTGTCGCTGTGGGTGGCCAAGGCCAAGTTGGCGGAGGCGAACCCGGGCCAGGCGGCTGCGCGGGCGGACCCGCCGGGATCGGGGTGGGAGCCGGGGTGATCGGACCGTGGCCTGGCCATCCGCTGCTGGGTCCCCGGGACACTGGCGGCAGACCCGGTAGTGGAGGCTGACCAGTCACGCAGTGATCACGCTGCCTTCACGCGCCGAAGGGAGAGGGCGTGCGAAGCAGGCCTCGTGCGGATCGAGATCAGCCCAGACCGCCACGGCAGCGCACCGTGACCTGTGTCTTCACGCCTGGGACCGCGGCCTTGACGATGCGCTTGCCGGCCTTTGGCCCGAAGGAGAGCTTGACGCTGGCGATGCCCTGGCGGTTGGTGACCGACATGTCGCGGCTGAGCCGGTCGCGGCTCGACTGCTTGGTGACGAATGACCAGCCGACGGCCTGGTTGGCCACCGGAACGCCGTTCTTGACCTTGGTGACCTTGGCCGTGATGAGGGCCTTCTGGTCGCACTTGACGCTGTAGGGCGCCGACAGCTGGACGACGTACTGCCGCTGCTCGACATAGCCGAACGTCGCGGTCAGCCCCGCCGCGATGAGGATGGTGGCGAGGATGAGCGCCACAGTGACTTGCACTCGCAGCTTCGACATCGTCAGATCTCCTCGCGTCTTGGGCCGACCCCCTGGATGGACGGACCTCCAATGATAGCGGCCGCCGGCGACAGGCCCGCCCACGCGGTCACTCGACGACGGCTGGGGCGCCCCGGTGGCAAGCCGTGCGTCCCAAGCCGCTCACACCCCGGGCCGTCGGATGAGCGCGGGGACCGTCTTGAGGATGATGGTCAGGTCCAGCCAGATGGACCAGCGCTCGATGTAGGCCATGTCCAGCTCGACCCGCTGGTCGAAGTCCTCATCCAGGCGAGAGGAGATCTGCCAGAGGCCCGTGATGCCCGGCTTCATCGAGAGGCGGCGGCGGTGCCAGAGGTCGTACTGCTCGACCTCCCGGGGTGGTGCGGGCCTGGGCCCCACGATGCTCATCTCGCCCCGGAGGACATTCCAGACCTGGGGCAGCTCGTCCAGGCTGAAGCGGCGCAGCCAGCGCCCGATGGGCGTGACGCGGGGATCGTCCACCATCTTGAAGGCGGCGCCGCGCGTGTCGCTCTTGGCCGCCAGCTCCGCGTAGCGTTCGTCCGCGTCCGGGACCATGGTGCGCAGCTTGTAGATGGTGAAGATGCGGCCGTGCATGCCCACGCGGTCCTGTGTGTAGATGACCCCGGGACCCTGGGTCAGGCGCATGGCGACCGCCACGACCGCGAGGAACGGCGCCATCAGGATGAGCGCCGGGATGGCCACGGCCAGGTCCAGGAACCGCTTCAGGGCGTGGCTCGTCATCTCGTCGGGGCCGTTGGCGTAGGACAGCACGGCCATCCCGTCGAGGTCCTCCAGGAACCGCTCGGAGGTGCGCATCTGCGGCACACCGAGCGGGATGCGCACGATCTTGCCCTGGTCGTGCGCCAGCTGCGCGAGATCCTCCACCTGGTGCCACTCCTCGTGCGGCACGCACACCGCCACCTCGTCGATGACCTGCTCGGTGAGCACCACGGGAAGCGCGGCCATGTGACCCCAGTAGGCAGCGTCCGCGAGCGAGCGGCTCATGGCCGGAGGATGGTCGCCGAGGAAGCCGACGACGCGCAGGCCGAGGACGCTGTGGTCCTGGACCGACTTGGCGAAGGCGACCGCCTCCGGGCCGGTGCCCAGGACCAGCATGAAGCGGACGTTGTGGCCGGCCTCGCGGAACTGCATGAAGGCCAGGCGGACCAGGAGCCGCAGCGCCACCGCCAGCACACCCTGGAGGGGGAACAGCATGAGCGCCCAGCCGCTGCCGGGCACGTCGCTGGCGGACAGGAACAGGGTGGTCATGCCCAGAAGCGACAGCCACACGGTGGCGCGCGCCACGGCCGACACCTCACCGGAGAGCGTCCAGTGGGCCCGCAGCCGGTACGCGCCGTTGATGTAGAGGAGCGCCACCCAGCCGACGCCGTAGAGGACGGCCCGCATCCAGAACGAGTCGAGGAAGTCCGCCGTGGGGACATTGGGGTGCGCCGTCAGCTGGTACAGGACGAGGCTCAGGACGGCCGCCAGGGTGCCGTCGGCGAGCATGAGCGAGAGGCGCAACGTCTGGCCGTGACGGCGGATCATGGGCTCATCCTCCTGCCGCGCGCCGGAACCCCGGGACGCCCAGGCGAGACGGTCGGGGTGCACGATGGGGCGATCGCAGCAGGGCGCGCGGACACGCGGGTGCGAGCCGGCGGCCTGACCATTCCCTCTTCTCCTCCTCGGTGCCTGGTGCGCCGCCACCCCTGCGACACGTGGAGCCCCTGTCCGTCCATAGCCTCCGCCCTTCGCTGCCGTTCGTCAAGCCACCGTCGAAGTCTTCGTCTCGATGACGGCGCGGTGCGGACGATCGGCCCATCCTGGGCGGTGCGCGGAGGCACCACCGAGAGTGGCCGGTCGAGGGCACGCGGCACGGGTATCCTCACCGCTGGCCGCACCCGGGCCTGGCTTGACGGCACGGGGGCCCCTGACGCAGGAGCAAGCACCGTGAAGATGCAGGTCCGCCGCACGAGCATCCCGGAGGTGCTCGTGGTGGAGCACGAGACGTTCCAGGATGAGCGCGGCTTCTTCATGGAGGCCTTCCGCGCCGACCACTTCGCCGAGCACGCCGACCTCGGCTTGCCCAGCACGTTCGTGCAGCTCAATCACAGCCGCAGCGCGCGGGGCGTCGTGCGCGGCCTGCACTTCCAGTGGGATCCACCGATGGGCAAGCTGATGCGGGTGGCGCGCGGCGAGGCCTTCATCGTGGCCGTGGATATCCGTCCCGGCTCACCCACGCTGGGCCGGCACGAGTCGATCGTGGCCAGCGACGAGAACCATCTGCAGCTCTGGGCGCCGGCCTCCTTCGCGCGTGGCTTCTGCGCCCTCTCGGAGATCGTGGACATCGAGTACTTCACGACGGGCACCTACGGGCCACACGCCGAATCGGGTATCGCCTGGAACGACCCGGACATCGGCATCGAGTGGCCCATCAAGGAACCGATCCTGTCAGGCAAGGACGCCGGGGCCCAGTCGCTCGCCGACTGGCTGTCCCGCCCGGAGGCGCAGCACTTCCGTTACGGGGGGTAGCAGACCGCTCGGGGTCAGGGCGGCGCGAGCTCCGCGCTCGGAACCGGGGCTCAGCGCGGAGCCCAGGCGCCGAGGATGTCGGACGCGTCGAGGACCGCGTCGAAGTGTCCAGTGGCTGTCGCATCCGCCCCGGCCAGGGACACGGCGACGGTCCGGACCCTGGCCAGGTCGACGCCGGGGACCCGTGAGGCACTGGCCATGAGTGCCGCGTAGTCTCCCCGACTGACCTTGCGCCGCTGGCGCCATTTGACCGTCCCCACGAAGGCGATCCGTTTGGCCGGCGGGTCCCGACGGTCGGCACCGACGAGGTCGACTTCGACCTGGTGATCGTCCGTCCAGTAGGCGCCGACCACGGTGGCGTCGCCGAGTCGAGGATCTGGCATGAGCACTTCCAGGGCCCGTCTGATGAGGGACTCGATCGCCTTGCCACGGTACGTTGACCAGTCTCGCAGGATGAGTGGGGCGATGACGCGCCCGCGGCCCCGTTCGATCTCACCGCGATGGCGGTCGATGAATCGCATGTAGAAACGCAGGAATGGATCGCTGATCTCGTAGCGGGTGTCGCGGGAGGCGGCGGTCGAGATCGGCCGGCGTCCCTCGACGACGCGCTTGTCGTGGATGAGGACGTCGAGGGGTCTCTTGAGGTTGGCCGCGTCGATCCCTGTCTCGTTGGCGAGGTCGGCCCGCTTGCGGAAGCCCTCCCCGAGCACGGACAGGATGCTTCGGGCCTGATCGCTCGCGCCCAGCTCGGAGTCGAGGACAAGCCGTCCCGTGCTCACGAGCGGGGTCCCATCATCGGCGAGCTGATCGGCCAGGTACTCCTCGAGTGGCCGGTCCATCCTCGCCCGGACGACCGAAGGGAAGCCGCCCGTCACGAGATAGGAATCGAGTGCGTCCGCGCCCGTGATGCCGGACAACGTGGCTGCCTCTGCGGGGTCGAGTGGCGGTACGACCAGCTCACGGCTGGGCCGCTGGTGGAGCGGCTGCCTGGGAGCAGTGATCAGTTCCATCATGGCTCGGTCTGACCCGACGAGGATCATGAGGACCGGCAGCTTGGAGAGCGTCCTGTCCCATGCTGCCTGGACAGCGCCCAGCAGAGCGTCGCGGGAGGCGGTGGCATCACCCAGCAGATAGGGGAACTCGTCAAGCACGATGACGCTCGGGCGCGAGCGCTCAGCTCCCCCAGCAGCCCCCACGAGCGCGGACTGCCACGACTCGAAGATGACGCCTCCGGCCTGGGCGCGAGATGGCAGGGAGGAGAAGGCAACAGCCTGGGCGAAGAGCGCAAGCTCACGTTCCGGGGTCTGGCGACTCGCCGCGAAGAAGACGTGGGGTGGATCGTTCCGCTCGATGAACTCCTCCACGAGCCAAGTCTTGCCTACCCGCCGACGACCGCGGATCGTGATCATCCGCCCCACGCCTTCGTCGCGAACGCTCTCCCACTCGCGAGTCATGCGACCAAGCAGGTCGCCCCGTCCGACGAAGGTCCTCATGTTCGCAGTCACCATCCACTCCAACTGTTAGACCGCTACATTGTAACGGTATGACAGTTGCTTCCGACGTCGGTCGTCGCCTAGAACCTGTGCCGCAGGGACGTCGCTCAGGGTAGGGCGCGGACCAGCCCACCATCCACGGGCACGATGGCGCCGGTCACGTAGGAGGCCGCCGGCGAGAGCAGGAAGGCGCCCACGCGGCCCATCTCGTCGGTCGCGCCGTAGCGACCCACGGGGATTCTGGTCTCCATGCGGCGGCGAACCTCATCGACCGTGAGGCCCTCAGCCGTGGCGCGGGTCTGGTCGAGGGAGCGCACCCGGTCCGTGGCGAAGCGGCCCGGCGCCACGCCGTTGATGCGGATGGGCGCGATATCCGCGGCCAGGTCCTTCACGAGACCCACCAGGCCCGGGCGCAGCGTGTTGCTGCTGGTGAGGCCGGGGACCGGCTCGCGCACGGACGAGGAGAGGACGACGAGGATGGCCGGGTCCCTCCCCTCGCGCAGGTGCGGGAGAGCGGCGCGAATGAGGCGCAGGGTCGACAGCAGGGTGCCCTCGATGGCCCGGGTCCAGGCCGCCTCATCGAGCTGCTCGAACGTGCCGGCCGGCGGTCCTCCGGAGTTGACCACAAGGAGGTCGAGACCGCCCAACTCGTCGACGGCCGAGGTGACGGCGACCTGGGGACCCTCCGGCTGACCCAGGTCTGCCGCGACGGGGACGGCTCCGATGGTCGCCGCCGCGGTGTCCAGGCGCTCCTTGGTCCGGCCGACGATGGCCACTCGTGCGCCCTCTGCGGCCAGGACCGTGGCGATCCCTGCCCCAAGTCCGGCCGAGCCACCACCCACGAGCGCCCGTTTGCCGTTCAGCCCCAGGTCCACAGCGTCCTCCTCACATCAGCGTCGGCCGTCCGCTTCACGCCCGACAGGCACGAGCCCACGATAGCGGCTCGATCAGCGCGGTCCCACGTGGGCCCGCCCGAGGTCCCGGAGGCGCGCCCTGAGGAGCTGGCGCTTGCGCCACGCGGTCGGCGCCATGCGGACAAGCTCGGGCACCGCCGCCAGGTCGCGGGGGTCGTTGGCCACGATGAACAGCAGCGAGAGCAGCTCGCGACGCCAGATCCAGGGCAGGTCGCGAAGGTAGCCACGCGGGTCCTCGTTCTTGATCTGCATGAGACGCTGGTTGCGCCAGGAGAGGCGGCGCACGCGGGAGCTGACGCCGCGGTTGGTGCGCGCGATGTCAAGCATCGTGGTCGCACCGGTGCCGCCGCTGCCACGCCCGTGCCATCCCAGCGCCGCCGGTTCGTACCAGGCGGTCCAACCCAGCCGTCGCAATCGCCAGGCGAGGTCAACGTCCTCCTTGTACAGGAAGAAGTCCTCGTCGAGCACCTCCCGCGAGCCATCCGGCCGCGCCAGGGTGGCCTCGCGCAGCGCAGACAGACGGTAGGCGGGGACAGGTCCGTCCACGCCCCAGATGGCCTGGCCGTGCTGGTGCTCGGGGCCATCGGGCAGGCCCTGCCCGCGACTCACCGCGCGGCGGTCACGGCCCATCGCGAGACCCGTCGTGTCCAGCGTCTCCCGGCGATCCCCGGGCGCCGCCAACTGTCGCAGGCGGGGCTGGATGGAACCAGCTTCCGGGTGCGCCTCGAAGGCGGCCATCACGGCCGAGAGGAACCCGGGGTCGAGCTCAACGTCCTGGTTGAGCAAGACGACGACCTCCCCCTGGGCATCGCGGATGGCCGCGTTGTGACCGGCCGCATAGCCCACGTTCGTGGGCGACGCTCGGACCCGCATGCGGGGATCGCGATACGTCCAGTCGCGCAGCAGCGCCAGGCTGCCGTCGCGCGAGGCGTTGTCTGAGACGAGGACCTCGAACGCGGCGAGGTCCTGGGCGGCCAGGGAGGCCAGGCAGCCCGGCAGCCAGCGTGCGCCGTCGAACGTCACGAGCGACACGGTCACGCGCGGGGCAGCTTGATCCGTCACGGCGCCAGTGTGCCCCCATCGCTCGTGACCGTGCACCGCGATGCTGCGTGCACCATGCCGTACGCCAGCGCGCCTACCGCTCGGGCGAGCGGGTGGTCGCCGCGGTCGATCTCGAGCGTCGGGGCCGAACGATGACGGTGGTGGCCCGGTCGCTCAGCTGACGGACAGCAGGCCCGAGGTGAGGGACACCTCCAAACGGCAGGAGTGCGGGCCGTCCGACCAGATCAGGCGAAGCGAGGTTCGATCTGGCACCGTGATGCTCAGTCGCCCTCCGAATGCCGGGTGAGTCGCGCGAAGCCGGACGAGCTCAAGGATGCGCCGGACGACGGGACGCTCGAGGGCCGCCCGGATCTCGTCACCTGTGTAGTTGTGGCGGTTGATGGCGCGTCCCTCACCGGTCCGCTCTACCGCGTCGTGATCGTTGGCTCCGGCCAACAGTCCCACGTAGTAGACCTGCGGGATGCCCCGCGCGAAGAGCTGGATGGCTCGCGCCGCAAGGTAGCGATCGTCCTGCTCGCCGAGGGCCGAGTAGTACGTGCAGTTGAGCTGGTGGACGTCGACGCCGCTTGCATGTGGATCCGAGAGGATGCGGTTGACGTTCCCGCCGCGAGCGAGGACGACATCGGCCAGTCGCAACATCTCCGCCGGCTCCAGGATGCCGTCGAGATCGGGACTAACGGGGATGCCGTCGTGGCAGTCGAGGGTCGTGAACTGACGCGCGGGCGAGCGGGCCAGATGGGCCGCCAGGCGCGAGGCGTCGCGCCGCTCGAAGGCGTCGAGCACCAGCCCGGGGAGCACGAAGTCGTACGTCCAGTAGCCGTGGGCGCTGAGCTTCTCGTGCGTGCCGTAGACGTCGTGGACCTCGGGAAGGAGGGTGAGACCCAGCCCTTCGGCGACCCCTGCGAGCCAGCCCATGACCTCCCAGATCTCGGGCTCCACCATGAAGCAGCTCGTGCCCGCCTTCTTGACGACGTAGCCGACGGCGTCGAGCCGGACGATGCCCACACCCCGGGCGGCCAGGAAGGTGAGCCAGTCCGTGATGAGCGTGCGTGTCGCAGGGGCGCGCAGGTCGAGGTCGACCTGCTCCGACCAGTCGGCCGTGCCGAAGGAGGTCCAGACCGTCTCCTGCTCACCGCTGTCCCCGATGGTGATGGTCGAGAAGGGGTGATCGGGCTTGCGCAGGAAGATTCGCGCCACGTCCTCGGCCGGCGGCCGATCGTCCGGCCAGACCTTGTCGAGGGTGATGAAGAGGTCCGCCCTGGGCGAGCGACGACCGTGCTGAGCGAAGTCGCGGAACTCCTCGCTCTGGCGAGAGATGTGGTTGACCATGAGGTCCAGGAGCACGTCGTGGTCGGCCGCGATGGCCGCGATGTCCCCCCAGTCGCCGAAACGCGGGTCGATCTCCCGGTAGGTGACCGGCGCGAAGCCACGGTCGGCGGATGAGGGGAACGGCGGCAGGATGTGGACGCCACTGAAGAGTCCGGACAGCGGACCGTCGAGCAGCGCCCGGATGGCGGCGAGGTTGCCCCCGAGCGAGTCGGGGTAGGTCAGCAGCTGCGGCCCGACGCGCACCACGGCCTCTCCCTACGGGAGTCCCAGTGAGCGAAGCGGGATGGGATCGCTGATCTCGCCCACGAAGGCGCCACGCTCGCTGCCGTCGATGAACCCCAGGACCTGCCACTCCCCTGCCCGGTCGCGCACGATCCGCGCCGAGTAGAGGTCCGGCACCAGGATGGGCCTGGCGTTCTCGATGTCCCACGGACCAAGCAGTGACTCCCCCGATGGCCAGGAAGGAGCCTGTCGGCTCACCGGGCCGGCGAGCTCGACCGCTCGGCGCCGATGCGCAGCGAGGAAGCCGAGAAGAGCAGCACCGGCGTGCCCTCGACGACCTCCACCTGCGGCACCTCGAGGTGGTGGAACTCACCCGGCTCCGACAGGGGCGGACGCACGTCCCAGCGCAGCAAGTCGGGCGACCAAGCGTGCCCGATGATGCCGCGCGCGTCGGCCGGACCGTGCGTCGCCCGCGCCGTGATGAGGGCGTGGAACCCCGCGCCAGCAGGGTCGCGGAAGACCCATGGATCGCGCCAGGCGTCGAACTCGACCTGCTCGTACCAGCGTGGGTCCGCCTCGATGAGCGGGTTGCCCGGGTGCTTCTTCCAGGTCGAGAGATCGGTCGAGGTCGCCAGGCCGATGCGCTGGTGGGCCCCATCGGTCGTGCGCGTGGTGCCGGTATAGAAGAGGTGCCAGATGCCATCGTGTTCCAGCACCGACCCGGTCCACGTGGCCATGTCCTCCCAGGAGCCCGGGGGGCCGGGTGCCAGGGCGTCTCCCACGATGGTCCAGGCACGCAGGTCCTCTGACACCGCATGGCCCACCGTGGCGTTGAGGTGCCGCAGCACCTGGTCCCCCAGGGATCGCGGTGCCTGCAAGAAGAACAGGTGGTAGTCCGCTCCGGTGTCCGCGATCCAGAAGTCCCAGACCCAGCGGTCGTCGAGTCTGAGCATGGCGCTAGCCCTTCAGACCGCTCGTGGCGACACCGCGAACGAACTGGCGCTGGAAGACGATGAAGACGATGAGCAGCGGGACGACCATCATCGCCGCGTAGGCCATGATGTCGCCCCAGTCTCGAGGTGGCAGGCCCTGGAACTCGGCGATGCCCATGGGCAGCGGCCTCGCCTCGATGCTCCGCGTGACCATGACCGGCCAGAGGTACTGGCCCCACGATGCCAGGAACATCAGGATGCCAGCCGCCGCATAGGCGGGCTTGGCCAAGGGGGCCGCGATGCGGAAGAACACGGTGGCCGGGCCGGCGCCGTCGATGCGAGCCGCCTCCTCGAGCTCCCTGGGGATGCCCAGGAAGAACGAGTAGAACAGGAAGATGTACAGAGGCTGCGCGAGGAAGGGCACGATCTGCGCATGCAGCGTGTCCGTCCACCTGAGCTCCGCCATCATCAGCAGGAGCGGCACCGCCAGCGTCTCGAAGGGGACGATGATGAGTGCCACCACGATGGCCAGGAGCAACCCCTTGCCCCGGAACGGCACGCGCGCGAGGGCGTAGCCGAACAGGCTGTTGACCACCAGCCCGCCGAAGACGATGCCGGCAGAGATGATCGCCGAGTTGCGGAACGACATCCAGAAGTTGCCGCGCTCCGCTGCCTGCTGGTAGTTCTCCACACCCACGAAGGGCACCGGCACGAAGGCCTTCAGGCTGCCGCTGTCGGCGATGACGGAGGTGTCCGCCTTGAACGAGCCGACGACCATGAAGGCGATGGGAAAGAGGAAGAAGAGGGCCAGCACGATCAGGATGCCGTAGGCGATGACGTAGCGCCTCAGGTGCTGGCGACGGATCGACGCGTTGGCCTCCGCCAGCGTCGTGCCCTGCCCGGCAGGGCCCCTCGTCGTGGCGGTCACCGGATCTCTCCTTCCTGCTTCACAAGGCGTCGTTGGACGATGGTCACCGCAAGCACGATGAGCAGGAAGATCACCGAGAGCGCGGAGCCGCGGCCGACCGCCTGCTGGTTCAAGCCCGTGTCGACGATGTCGACCATCAGCGTCCGCGTCGCGTCGAGCGGCCCTCCCGGCCGATCCGGCATGATCCAGACCTGGTCGAACAGCCGAAAGGCAAAGATCGTGGTGATGGTCAGCACGAAGAGGAGCGGGTTGCGGATGCCCGGCAGCGTCACGTGGCGAAACTGCTGCCATGTGTTCGCCCCATCCAGGCGCGCCGCCTCGTAGAGCGGTTCGGGGACATCCTGCAGCGCCGCCAGCAGGATGACCATCTGGAAGCCCACGCTGGCCCAGATCGACACCATGATGATTCCCGCCATCGCGTATGCCGGGTCACCCAGCCAGTCGGGGCTGAAGTTGCCGAAGGTGAGGATCTCGAAGAACGTGTTGACCAGGCCCTCGGGGTTCAGCAGCACGATCCAGATGACCGCGGTCGCAGCCATGACCACCGTGATGGGCATGAAGAAGATGGTGCGGAAGATGACCACCCCACGAAGCTTCTGGTTCACCAGGATGGCCAGGAAGAGCGCGAAGAACGTCTGTAGGGGCACCACGACCACGGCGAAGGTGATGTTGTTCGCCAGCGCTGTCCAGAAGCGCGGGTTCTCGAAGACCCGGATGTAGTTGTCAAGGCCGACCCACTGCGTCTCTCTCCCCGGCGGCGCCAGCAGGCGTTCGTTGGTAAAGGAGAAGTAGAAGGCAAGGATGAAGGGCAGGACGATGAAGACCGCCATGAGGAGCGCGGCCGGCGCAGAGAACAGCCAACCGGTCAGCGTCTCACCGCCGAGCCGGGGCCTGCCCGCCTGAGGGCCGGACCCCCGCACCACCGTCGCCCCACCCGGTATCGCACCCATGGCTTTCCCTCACATCTCCCTGCCGGAGGCGCTCGGGTACGGGACCTGAGGCCCCGCACCCGAGACTGGTCAGCGACTAGTAGCCGACGTCCTCGATCTCCTGATCGATCTGCTGGGCGATGTTGTCCAGCGTGGACTGGACATCAGCGCCGGCGATGATGTCGGCGAATGCCTCCGACCATCGGTCGCGGATGAACAGGTAGGCCGCGGTCGCCGGTCGCGCCATCGAGCCGGCCTGCTTCAGGCTCGGATCGGAGTGCGCATTCTCGAGATAGTCGATGTACAGCGCTCGATCGCCGTCCGGCTGGAAGCCGGGGTAGGCACTGAGATCCTTGATCGGCGGCACGGCCCCATAGCCGTTCACGAAGCGATCGATGGACTCGGCCTGCGTGGCATAGTCGATGAACGCCCAGGCCGCGTCGAGGTCGACCTCGTCACCGCTGTTGGGGATGCCGTCGGCACCGGACGAGACGGCCCAGTTCCATGAGCCCATGCCGCCCTTGCTGCCGTTGCCGAAGTCCGGGAGCGGCAGGAGGATCAGGTCGTCGCCGAGGTTCTCCGAGTACAGCGAGTGCATCCAGTGGCCCACCCAGCTGAGCGGGGTCTCGTCACCGGTATTGGCTGCGCCGTCGGGACCTACGGTGAAGTTGTTGTCGTCCTCGGCGAGAAGATCAACGAGGCCGTCCTGAACCCACGCCTGGAACTGGGTCATGGCGCCCACGGCCTCAGGGCCGTTGATGACGCCGCTGGAGCTCTTCATCGTGGAGCGGTCGATGAGGTCGCCACCGGCCGACTGGATCATCGGGGCGAACCCGTAGGCGCGCCATTCACCGGCACCGTAGTGCCACTTGATGTCGAGCGGACCGTTGGGGCCGTAGCCGGCGTCCTTCAGGTCACGCAGGATCTGGTCGAACTCCTCGGCCGTCCAGGCATCGTCGATGCCGGTCGGGATGCGCGCGCCCACGTCCTCGAGCATGGACTTGTGGGCCCACAGGCCCATGCCGGACTCGATGCTGCCCAGCGAGTAGAGGTCGCCTTCGTAGGTGCCCTGCTCGATGATCGACTGCAGGAAGGTGCCCAGCTTCTCTTCACTCGCGCAGCCGGTGATGGGTCGCAGGAGGCCGTTGAAGGCGAACGGATAGAGCGCCGGGCCGTCCATGTCGACGAGGTCCGGCATCTCGCCCGCGGCTGCGGCACTGGTGATGGCCGTCTCATAGGCCGTTTCGCCGATCGGGATGACGTTGACGGTCACGCCGAGCTCGGCGCCTGGCCCGGCGTTGAAGGCCTCGACGGTGGCCATCTCGGCACCGGGGTTCGATCCCGTGTGCATCGTCATGTCGAGCGTGAGCGGCGCACCGTCGATGACGCCGTCACAAACGTTGGGATCCCCCTGGGCAGCCACCGGTGCGACGGTGAAGGCGGCTCCCACCAGTGCTGCAGCGGCCAGCAAGGCCGATCTGCGCCTGGCGATGGTACGGGTCATGTCCTTCCTCCTTGCCCCGTGTTGACATCGGCGACCGTACGGGGCTGGCGCGGCCGCAGACCTCTCTCGCTAGGACCGCGGCATGAGCCCCGTCCGGTCGCAAGGCGGCGCTACCGAGTCGCGGATCACGAGCGGGCAGTGCATGTGCTGCTGCCGTGGTCCCTCGATGTCGCCGCTGAGGACTCCCAACAGGTGCTCCACCGCCCAGCGACCCATGGCCTCATGGGGCAACTGCACGGTGGAGAGCGGAGGCTCGAGCCAGGGTGCGATCTGGTCCTGGTTGTCGAACCCGATGATCGAGACGTCGTCGGGGATGCGCAGACCGGCGTGGCGAACGGCGCGGTAGGCGCCCATGGCCATGCGGTCGGTATAGCACTGGATCGCGGTGGGCGGCTCATCGAGCGCGAGCAGCCGAGCCGCGCTGGCGTGACCCCCGAAGGGGTCGTTCTTGTCGATCGCGACGAGGCGTTCGTCGAAGGCGATACCGTGCTCGGCCAGCGCGCGCTGGTAGCCCGTGAAACGCGCAGGGTCCGCGGGGTAGGTGTTCGCCTCGCGGACGTAGCCGATGCGGCGATGACCACGCTCGATGAGGTGGATGGTGGCGTCGTAGCCACCCGTCTCGTCATCCGGCACGACCCAGGAATCATCCGGGTCATCGGTGCGGCAGTCGAGGAAGACCGTGTGGACCTCCTTGAGCAGCGGCGGCGAGGCCACGATGCGGTGCCACATCGTGGCGTAGATGATCGCGTCCACCTGACGGGCCAGCAGCGAGTCGATGGCGTGCGCCTCGACGTCCGGGTCGCGCTCGGTGTTGACCATCATGAGCGTCCTGCCGGCGGCGGCGGCGACCTGGTCCGCGCCGTGGATCATGTCACCCGCGAACGGGGTGGAGGCGATGACATCGCTGATGAGGCCGATGATGTCGCTGCTCTGTACCCGCAGGTTCCGAGCGACGGTGTTGGCGCGATAGCCGAGCGAACGGCTGGCCTCGAGGACGCGCTCCCTGGTGACGTCCGGGATCGACGAGCCGGCCTTGCCGCTGAGCACCAGGGACACGGTCGTGGTGGAGACGCCGGCGGCGGCGGCCACGTCCGACATGCGGGGGCGGCGTCGCGAGGGCGTCATCCCTCGACTGGCCTTGGACTCGTCCCCTGCCGACCGCGAACGTCCCTCGGTCACCGTCCCTCTCCCCAGGCCCCTTGCGTGTGACCAGCATCCGATCGAGCCCTCGCCGCGCCCTCCTCGGCCCGCGCACGGGACTCAATCGTTTCAGTAAATCGATACTGCTGGCCAAGATAGGGATTGTCAAGGGCCTTTTCCACGAGGATTCGCCGTGGGAGCGCTCCCGTTACGGTTCGACTCCAGCGCTCGGATGCGCCCACCGGCGGGGCGGCGCACGACCCATGCCGCGACCGTGGCTGGCCGGGTTCGTCAGGAGTGCGCCGATCGCGACCCCGTCCCCCTCAGGTCAGCGCCATCTCCTCGCGAGTGGCTGGCTCAGCGCCGGCGCGGGTGCAGTTGATGGCCGCGGCACGGACGGCGAAGGCGACGGCCTCCTCGAGGCGGTCCACGTCCGCCAACTCCGTACGCCCCAGTCCCAGCTCCAGCCAGCGGGCCAGGAAGGCGCCGCCGAAGGCGTCCCCGGCACCGACGGTATCGACGACCTCGACGACCGGCACGGGCACTTCCACAGCGCCACCGGCGCACCAGGCCCGCGTCGGCCGACCACCCTGGGTCACGATGACGGCCCCCACGCCGCGGTCGAGCAGCAGCCGCGCCGAGGCCTCCGGGGAATCGGCCAGGGCCAGGAAGGCGAAGTCCTCGTCGCTGCCCTTGACGATGTCCGCACGACCAAGGACGCGAGCCATGCGATCACGGTAGACGGCCACGTCCCGCGTGGCCGTGGGCCGGCAGTTGGGGTCGACCATGACGAAGGTCGAAGCCGGGACCTCGGCCACCAGCGCTGCCAGCGAGTCGGCCACCGGCTCCATGGTGAGGCCCAGCGTGCCCACGTGGAGGGCGTCCGGCGGCGGGAGGAGGGCGCGCCGGGCATCAGCCAGCTCCAGCCCCGGCACGGTCGTGTGCTCGATGTACCAGTGATAGTGGGCGACACCCTGGGCGTCGATCTCGGCCAGCACGAGGGTCGTGGGGTCCGTGGTCGCCACGACGAGGTCCGTGCCCACCCCGTCGGACTCCAGCCGCCCGAGCAGCAGCCGCCCGAACCAGTCGTCCGAGATGCGGCCCAGGAAGTGCACGTCGCCGCCGAGGCGGGCGATGGCGCGCGCGGCGTTGTACTGGCCGCCGCCGGGCGCCGGGATGACGCGGCCAGCCTGGTCGACGATGAGGTCGATGAGGGCCTCACCCCCGACGACGACGCGGGGCCGTGTGGGGGCGCCAGCGGGCTGCCGCCCGGGTCCCTGGGGTGACGGAGCGACCACCTACCAGCCCTCCCCTCGCAGATGCTGGGCCATGGCGCGGGCGGCCTTGCCCCGGTGGGACTGGGCATGCTTCTCGGCCGCGCTCATCTGGCCCACCGTGCGGCCCCCGGGGGCCTCCGATGCCGGCTCGAAGATGGGATCGTAGCCGAAGCCTCCGCTGCCCCGGGCATGATCGGCGATGCGACCCTCGAAGGTGCCGTGGCAGAACACGGGGGCCGTCTCCGTCCCGGCGGCCGGGTCGAGGAAGGCCAGCACGCAGTGGTAGCGCGCGGTGCGTTGCTCGGTCGGCACCCCGTCGAGCTCCTCCAGGAGCCGGGCGTTGTTCTGTGCATCGGTGGCATCGGGACCAGCGTAGCGACGCGTGTAGACGCCCGGCCGCCCGCCGAGCGCATCGACCTCAAGGCCCGAGTCGTCGGCCAGCGTGGGCAGCCCGGACCGTTCGGCGTAGAAGCGCGCCTTGATCTCGGCGTTGCCGGCGAAGGTGTCCGCGTCCTCGACCGGCTCGCCCTCGATGCCCACGTCGGCAGGGGTCAGGAGGGTCACGCCCGGCAGGTCGAGCAGCTCCTGGAGCTCCCGCACCTTGTGACGGGCTCGCGAAGCGAGCAGCAGGCGGCGAACGGGTCGGGTCACGGGCGGGCCAGCACCTCGTCCTGGACGGTGAAGAGCTTCTGCAGGCCGCCGTCGGCCAGGGCCAGGAGGCGGTCCATCTGGGCGCGGTCGAAGGGCTTGCCCTCGGCGGTGCCCTGGATCTCCACGTACGTGCCAGCATCCGTGCCGATGACGTTGAAGTCGACCTCCGCGCCGGAGTCCTCCGTGTACTCGAGGTCCAGCAGCGGCGTGTCGGCCACGATGCCCACGCTGATGGCGGCGATCTTGCTGACGATGGCGCGTTCCAGGCCGGCCTTGCGGAGGGCCAGCACGAGCGCCAGGTAGCCGCCCGTGATCGAGGCGCAGCGGGTGCCGCCGTCCGCCTGCAGGACGTCGCAGTCGATGGTCACCGTGCGCTCACCCAGGGCCGACGTGTCAACCACGCCCCGGAGCGCCCGGCCCACCAGCCGCTGGATCTCATAGGTGCGACCGCCCGGCTTGCCCTTCATCGATTCGCGCTGCATGCGCTCGGAGGTGGCCGCGGGCAGCATGGCGTACTCGGCCGTGACCCAGCCGCTGCCCTTGCCCCGCAGGTGCGGCGGGACGCGGTCCTCCACGGTCGCTGCACAGACGACGTGGGTGTCACCCTGGCGGTAGATGAGCGACGCGGCCGCCCACTTCTGCACGCCCAGCTCTACGGAGACCGGGCGCATCTGGCCCGGCGTCCGCCCGTCGGCCCGGTAGCGCAGGCCTCCTCCGATGCTCATCCGACCTCCTCCGTGCGACCGGCGTCCCGGTCAGTGGCTTCCTCGCGCTTGGCATCCTGCCAGAGCTCGTCGAGGGCATCCAGGCCCAACGCCCGCAGCTGCAGGCCTTGCTCGTCCGCGAGGCGCTCCACCCTGGCGAAGCGCGAGGCGAACTTGCGACTGGCAGACCGTAGCGCGGCTTCCGGGTCGATGCCCAGTTTGCGCCCCAGGTTGACCATGACGAAGAGCAGGTCGCCGAACTCCTCGCGGCGGTCGGCGTCGTCCTGCGCGGCCAGCAGCTCGCTGGCTTCCTCGGCGATCTTGTCGATGACGCCCTCAAGGTCCGGCCAGTCGTAGCCCAGGCTGGCAGCGCGGCCCTGCATCTCGTCCGCGTAGGCCAGGGCGGGCAGCGACGTGGAGAGGCCGGCGAAGGCGGCCGGCATGGCCGCATCCCTGGCCGCCGGGCGTGCGCCGTCCGGCGCGGCAGCGCGTTCCGCGGCCTTGAGCTGCTCCCAGTTGCGCATGACTTCGCCGGCGGTGCTGGCCTGCACGTCACCGAAGACGTGCGGGTGACGCCCGATGATCTTGCTCGTGACGGCCGCCTGCACGTCCGCCAGGTCGAAGACGCCGGCCTCCGCGGCGTACTGGGCGTGCAGCACGATCTGCAGGAGCAGGTCGCCGAGCTCCCCCGCCAGCTCCCGGGTCGAGCCACCCTCCAGGGCGTCGTAGACCTCGTAGGTCTCCTCGAGCAGGAATGGCCGAAGGGTCAGGTGGTCCTGCTCGCGGTCCCAGGGGCAGCCGTCCGGCTGGCGCAGCCGGTGGACGAGCCAGGGCAACGAAAAGGCGCCTGCGACATTGCGCTCGTCTGCGAGAGGCGGCAGCAGCACCGGGCCCGCGGCCAGCAGCACCGCGTCCGCCGTCGCGACCGTGCCGTCGCCCGTGGCACTCAGCACGGGGTGGTCGGGCGGATAGAGGCGCTGCAGCAGGGCGACCGGGTCGGCGCCGTGGCCGTGTCGCCCGGGCAGGACGGCGTCCGGGGCGCCGGCACCTGGGGCCCCGGCCTCAGCCTCGAGGGCGGCGTCGCGCCCGACACCGGGCGCGGCGGCCGGGGCGGGCAGCAGCAGAAGCGCCACCCCGGGATCGAAGGGCCGAGCGGCCAGGCGGTGCAGGGCCACGACCTGCAGGCCGTCCGCCGGGTCAGCGCCGGCCCTCGCCAGCAGCTCCAGGACGGCCGGGTCGGCCAGCGGGCTGGGGAGAAGGGGCATGGGGTGGGTCGGCCGATCCGGGGCGATCAGCCGCGCTCCAGGAGGCCGTGGGCCTCGAGGTAGTCGACGACCAGCTCTGCGTTGGATCCGGGCGTCGTGTCGGTCGTGCGCAGCGTCAGCTCCGGGTCAAGCGGCGGCTCGTAGGGGTCATCGAGGCCGGTGAACTCCTTGACCTCACCGGCACGGGCCTTCGCGTACCAGCCCTTCACGTCGCGATCCTCCACGACGGCCAGGGGCGTGTCCACGAAGACCTCGACGAAGGCGCCGCCGGCCTCCTCGACCATGGCGCGGACCTCTGCCCGCGTCTCACGGTACGGGCTCACGAGGGCCGCCACCACGAGGCCGCCGTGCCGCACGACCTCGCCCGCCACGTATCCGACGCGGCGCACGTTGGTGTCGCGATCCTGGCGTGAGAAGCCGAGGCCCGCGGAGAGGTGCGTGCGCACCACGTCACCGTCGAGGACGGTCACGGTGCGGCCGCGCCCGTCGAGCAGGGGCAGGAGCGCCTCCGCGGTGGTGGACTTGCCCGATCCGGACAGTCCCGTGAACCAGATGCAGGCGCCGCGCCCAGCCATGAGCGTCGATCAGCCGCCCTGGGCGGCGTTCGCCTGGTCGTAGACCGAGCCATCGATGCTGATGTCGCCGGCATCCTCGGCCGCGGTTCGCTGCTCCAGGTACCAGTCGTCGAAGGCGGTCTGCGCCTTGACCGTGGCGTCGGCGGGATCGAGCGGCCGCGTGGCCTCCTCCTGCTTGAGATAGATGGCGTAGCCGCGCTGCTCGTCGATGGCCTCGGTGTGCTCGCCGAGCCCGATGGCCGCGAGGGCCAGCTGGGCGGGTTCGTCGAGATCCTCCAGGACCTTCCAGCCGATCTCCCCGCCCTCGGGGGCCGTGGGCCCGTCCGAGAGCTCGCGGGCGACCGTGGCGAAGTCGGCGCCGTCGGCCGCCAGGGCTTCCTGCACCGCGGCCAGCCGCTCCGCGAGCGTGCCGCGGGCCTCGTCGAAGAGGATGACGTGCCAGCCGAACTGGCTGCGCACGGGACCGATGATGTCGCCCTGCTGGGGATCCTGGGCGTCGAAGATGGCGTCGGCGAACTCCGGCACCATGTCCGCGCGCTTGAAGAAGCCGAGATCGCCACCGTTGGCGCCGCTGCCGGTGTCGTCGCTCTCGGCCGTGGCACGAGCGGCGAAGGCTTCCAGGCGGGCCGGCACGTCCGCGATGGCGCGCAGGTCGGCGGCCGCCGCATCGGCTTCAGCCTGGGCCACGTCCCAGGAGGGGTCGTCGGACGGGATGGGCGTGGGGGAGGCCGCCGGGTCGGGCGAGGCCGTCGGCTCCGGGGACGCGGACGGGGAGGCTGCCGTGGCCGGGGAGGCTGCCGTGGCCGGGGAGGCTGCCGTGGCCGGGGAGGCTGCCGTGGCCGGGGAGGCCGCGGGCGAGTTCGCTGGGGCAGGAGACGCGCCGGGCTCCGCGGAAGTGCCGGGGACGGCGAGGCATCGGGAGCGGCCGAGGCATCGGGCGCCGGCGAGGCGGTCGCATCCGAGGGCTCCGGCCGGTACAGGATGTGGCTGGCGCGCACGCTGGGCTGGTCGTCCTCCGGTGCCACCAGCGTGTCGCCCGCGACGAGGATCTCCGCCAGCCTGGCCTGGTCGTATTCCTTCGCGACGGCGTCCGCGCTGATCTTGTCGTCCAGCTTGGCTGCCAGCGCCTCCATCTCCACGTTGCGGCGATGGACGTCCTCACCGACCTTCTCATTCACGGCGTCCAGGAAGCCCGGATCCGGCGTCTCCGGCGCGATATCGGAGACGACACCGATGAGGAAGCCGAGCGGCGACTCGACGACCTCCGTGATGCCGCCCTTGTCCAGCGCAGAGAGAGACTCGGCCCAGGTCGGATCGATGGCACGCAGGTCGTCCAGCGTGCGGAAGCCGATGTCGCCGTCCTGGGCGGCCGTAGCCGGCGAGTACTCGTCGACGAGGTCGGCGATGGGCGTGCCCGCCTGCAGAGCGGCCAGCGCCTCGTCCGCCTTGGCGCGCGCGGCTGCGGTGTCCTCCGCGGTGGCCTGGCCGGTGGACGAGCCGAGGGGCTGGATGACGAGGGCAGCGATGCGGCGCGCCTCCGGGAGGGTGCCATCGGCCGCCAGGGCGGCTGCCAGCTCCTCCTCGGACAACGTGACGCCCTGCTCCTCGGCCAGCTGCTCCTTGAGATGCAGGTCGACCAGGGTCTCCATGGCCCCGGCCGCGCCGGCGTTGCGGGTGTTGCTCGCCGCCGTCAGGCGAGTGTTGGCGAGGTCCTCGTCGATCTCACCGGCCAGCAGCGCGGCGCGCGTGGCCGTCTCCGTGCGGTCGGCGCGGAAGGTATCCAGGCGCTGCCGGTCCTCCCACTCGCCACGGCCGATCTGGGTGCCGTTCACGTTCGCCAGTGGCTTCAGGTTCGATTCCCAGAACCCGTAGGCAAGACCCAGGAGCACGACCACCGCCACGGTCACGATGATCGCCACGAAGGCGATGGTGACGTTACGGGTGAAGCGGGCCTCCGGGTCGCTGGCGCGGCGGCTGGCGGCGGAGGTGCGCGCGGTCTTGCCGCTGACGGGCTTCGTGGGTGGGGTCGTCGGCGAGCTCATGCGGTGACTGGTCTCCGGTTGGCGGATGTGTGGCGCTTCGGGTCGTATGGCGGCGGCTGAGCCAAGGCGACGTCACCGTCGCAGGGGCAGCGCCGGACTGGCGCGCGTCCCTGCGGCGCCACGAGGGGCTCAGGCGATCGCGAGCGCGCCGCCGAAGTCTAGCGCGTCGGAGCCGTCCAGCGCGGCCGCCGCTCGGCCGCCGCTCGGCCGTCCTGCCGACGGGCGCGGTCCGTGGGCCGCCGTGGGGCGCGGATCAGGCCTCGACGGAGCGCTCCAGGCGCCAGGCGTACTGGGCGCGGTAATAGTCGGCCCACTCGCCGCTCTTGATGGGCTCCCACCAGGCGCGGTGCTCCGCGTACCAGTCGATGGTGAGGGCCAGGCCCTGCTGGAAGCTCACCTGCGGCTGCCAGCCGAGCGCCCGCAGGCGCGAGCCGTCGAGCGCATAGCGCCGATCGTGGCCCGGTCGGTCGGGCACGCGGCGGACGAGCGACCAGGGCTTGCCGAGCGCCTCCAGGATGGCCTCCGTGACTGCGCGGTTGGGACGCTCCACGCCGTCACCGGGGATGTTGTAGGCAGCGCCGCTGATGCCGCGATCGAGGACGGTCGCGATGCCGTCGGCGTGGTCGGCCACGAACAGCCAGTCGCGTCGTTGCATGCCGTCGCCGTACATCGGCAGCGGTGCGTCCTCGAGCGCGTTGGTGATGAAGAGCGGGATGAGCTTCTCGGGGTACTGGTTCGGGCCGTAGGTGTTGGCGCCACGGGTGATGACGGTGTCCAGACCGTGCGTCTCGTGGTAGGCGGCCACGAGGTGCTCGCCAGCAGCCTTGGCGGCGCTGTAGGGGCTCGTCGGGCGCATGGGATCGCTCTCGTTGCTGAGGCCCTCAGGGACGGGTCCGTAGACCTCGTCGGTCGAGACCTGCAGGAAGCGGAAGCCGGTCGACCGTCCGGCGGCGGCCGACGGAGAGGCGTCGCCGGCGACCCCGGCTCCGTCGGAGATCGCGGCGGCGGAGCCTCGCGAACGTCGTTCATGCTCTGCGCGGGCGGCCTCCAGGAGCGCGTAGACACCCATGACGCCGGTGTGCAGGAAGGCTGCCGGCTCCAGGATGGAGCGGTCGACGTGGGATTCCGCGGCGAAGTTGACGATGGCGTCGGACTCGGCGGCCAGCTCGCGCATGAGCGGCTCGTCGGCGATGTCCGCCTGGACGAAACGGTAGCGGTCGCGCGTGGCCGGGTCGTCAGCCAGCCCGACCAGGTTGGCCGGGTTGCCGGCGTAGGTCAGCTTGTCCACGACCGTGAGGTGGTCGCTGGTGGCAGCCAGGCGCCGGCGCACGAAGGTCGAGCCGATGAACCCGGCACCGCCGGTCACGAGGAGCCGCCTTGGCCGGCCGTACGACTCGATCATGGTCCACCTCCGAGCACTGTTGGGGTCGTCGCGCGACTCCGCCTGATCCGCCGCGGGCATCGTGGGCCGCCCCGCGCTCGGCGAGTCTAGCGGGCAGGCGGCGACGGACGGTCACCCGCCGGGCGGAAGGTCTTGCCAGACCTCCTCGAGCGACACCTGGCGGGCCAGGGCGCGCAGCAGAAGTGCCGTGAGCACCTCGATGGGGTCGCGCGGCTGTCTTGGGCGCAGCGTGGCCCGGCGGGTCCAGCGCACCGGCCGGCGCTGCAGCCGTCGAACGGCAAGCCCTCCGGCGAGCGCCGCCAGCGAGGCGACCCGCCTGGCGGCCCCCTGCTCCCGGCACGGATCGAGCTGCCCGCGGACGCCCAGGAAGAGGAGCTCCGACCGCCGGTGCAGCTCCGCCGGCGTCTTCGGCGCCGGCCTGGCGATGACGGCACCACGTCGTGCCAGCTCAAGCAGCAACTGCTCGTTGGCCGGGCCCACGCTGTCGCCCACGGGCACCACGGCCACCTCGCGCTGGGGCTCCACGGCCCCCTCGTAGCCGTGCTCGCGCAGGAAGCCACAGAGGTGCAGCCCCGCGAAACGCTGGACGTCCACGGACATCTCGTGCCGCCAGCGCCCCACGCTGGCCGTCGTCAGCGGCCCTGCTACCGAGCCCTTCCACCACTCGTGGTCGGCGGCCACGCCGGCTGCCGTCCCGCGCGTGTCCAGCATGGCCGGCTCCCAGGCCTCTCCGATGAACGCGCAGAGTCGTTGCAGCTCGCGCTCCGGCTCTGTCACGAGGTCCTCGTAGCGCAGGGTCATGGCCCGCCGGTCGGCCTCGATGCGCGGGCGCGACGCCCGGTCGTCCTGGTCAGCGCGCACCAGGTTGCCCACGACCGACTCCTTGGCGAAGGGCAGCCCAGCCAGCGAGAGCGCCACATCGCGCGGGTCGCGCACGATGCGCACGACGCGCGCCTCCGGCCAGTGGCGCCACAGGGTGTCCGTCATGAGCAGGTGACGGGGCGTCTTCTCGACCCAGCGGGCCTTGCCGGCACGACGCGCGTGGAGCACGGTCAGCGACTCGAGCATGGCGGCCACGGACGGCTGCCGGTCGACGAGGTAGGCGCGCACGTCGTCGGTCGAGAGCCCGAAGAGATCCACGACGGAGTGCCCCTGGTTGCTCAGCGAGGCCACGAAGTCAACGGCCGGGCCTGGCCACGACGCTGGCGCCAGCAGGCGCCGCTGATCGCGGGCGCCGAGGTGGCGCAGTCGGGCGAAGAAGCGCGATTCGGGCCCGCAGTCGAGCCGCGAGTGCGCGGAGAGCATGGCCGACAGCAGGGTCGTCCCCGAGCGTGCCACGCCGACGACGAAGATGGGGGCGTCGGTCATGCCCCGCGCCGTTCGTTCATGCGTCGGGCGCGGCACCCGCGGCGTCGGGCACGGCACTCGCGGCGTCGGGCGCGGCACTCGCGGCGTCGGGCACGCCGACGAGGCCCGGCAGGTCGTCCGCCTCCCCTTGCACGGCCAGCACCTGCAGCAGCCGCGCGATGACCCGCTCCCCGCCGTCGTGCGGGTGCCGCCGGATGAGCGTCAGTCGGCGCACCCAGATGACCGGCCGACCCAACAGCCGCCGCGTCAGCAGCAGCAGCCCCAGCCTGGCGATGGCCAGCACGCGCTGGCCGGCGGGCCGAGCCCGGTCCGGGTCGAGCTGCCCGACCACGCCGAAGAAGACGAGCGGCTCCTGGAGGTGCAACTGCTCGATGGTGGCAGGCACGGGCCGCCGGATCGCCACCCCGGCCGCAGAGAGGCGCAGCAAGACGTCGTCATAGCGGGCGTTGAGCGCATCGCCAGCCGGCACGATGGCCAGCTTCCGGGCTGCCGGCAGCGCCGCGCCGTAGCCGTGGTCCTCGAGGATGTCGCCGAGGTTGAGCGCGGCGTAGCGCTGCACCTCCGGCGGCATCTCGTCCGCCCAGCGCCCGGAGCGCGAGCGGTCGATGGGTCCAGTCGCATCGCCCTTCCACCACTCGTGCGCGGCGGCCACGCCGGTGGCACCGCTGCGGTCCTCCAGCATGCCCGGCTCATAGGCCTCGCCGACGAAGTCGCAGATGCGGCGCAGCTCCTGCTCAGGTTCTGCCACGAGGTCCTCGTAGCGCACCGTGAGGGCCTGTGGTGACACGCGATAGAAGTCGGCCGCGGCCTCGTCCATGCGCGCCAGCAAAGACAGGTTGGTGAGCAGCGAGGGCGTCCCGAAGGGCACCTTGGTGAGCGAGACGGCCGCATCCCGTGGGTCGCGCACGATGCGCACGATGCGGGCCTCCGGCCACGTCTCGGCGATGAGCTCCGGTACCTCCAGGTGCCGCGGCGTCTTCTCCACCCAGCGCCGGGCCCCGTTGCGCAGGGCACGTTGCTCGGTCAGCGATCCCAGCATGGCGGCCAGCGAGGGCGGGCGGTCTGCCAGCCAGAGGCGGATCTCCTCGGCCGTGATGCCGGACATGGGGTGGATGGGCTGCTTGCCCAGCGAGAGGCTCGTGACGAAGGCCGTGGCGCGCCGGGGCCAGTCGGCCGGATCCAGGATCCGCGCGCGTTCCCGCCGCGCCAGGCGGGACCAGCGTGAGAGGCAGTGGGTCTCCGGGCCGCAATCGAAGGCCGAGTGCGCGGCCAGCATGGCGGAGAGCAGCGTGGTCCCCGATCGCGGACCACCGACCACGAACACGGGCTTGGAGGTCTGGCGCGTCACCGGGCCGACTGTATCAGGGCCAGGGGGGCGGCACGCGGACTGCCATGGGGGCGCGAGCGCACGGGCATGCACGGTCGCGTCCGCTACCATTCAGGCCGTTCATGGGAGCCGTCAACGAGGCACCTGCTGCCTTCCGCAGCAGCAACGACCGGCCAGGCTCGGTCGCCCTCATCCGCTACGCCATCACCGACGTCTGGTCACGCCGTCGGCTCATCGGCTACATGGTCCGCGCGGATATCAAGAAGCGCGGCGTCAACACCGTGCTGGGCAACGTCTGGTGGGTGCTTGACCCGCTCATCACGATGCTCATCTACGTGCTCGTCATGACCGTCATCTTCCAGCGCAGCACGCCCGACTTCCCGCTCTTCCTGCTCAGTGCCATGGTGCCCTTCAAGTGGTTCACGCAGACCATCGGCAGCTCGACCCACGCCGTCACGGGCCGCGAAGGGCTCATCAAGCAGATCATGTTCCCCAAGATCATCCTGCCCGTGACGAGCTCGCTCTCCCAGGTGGTGAGCTTCCTCTTCGGCATGCTGGTCCTCTTCGCAGTGCTGCTGGTCGCCTACACGTCCCACCTCACGGTGCAGGTCCTGTGGGTGCCGCTGATCGCGGTCGTGCAGTTCGTCTTCGTGCTGGGCTTCACCTTCATGGTCTCGGGCGTGACCGTCTTCTACCGCGACGTGGGCATCGTCATCGGTCACTTCATGCGCCTGCTCTTCTGGATCTCGCCGATCCTCTGGTCGTTCAACGCGGTGGCCGGCCGCGGCCAGGCCCTCGAGGAAGCCATGGGCGATGTCGACCGCACCCTCGGCCTGCCCCTCGGCACCCTCTTCAACATCCTCCACTACAACCCGGTCGCCCAGCTGCTGGAGTCGTACCGCCAGGTCATCTACGGCGACCTCGCGGCCATTCCGGCGGCCGACGGCGGACGCACCCTGGTGTGGACCACGGCGACCCCGCCTGACCTGCCCATGCTGGCCTTGATCTTCGTCACCGGCGTGGTCTTCGTGGCCATCGGGACCATCATCTTCAAGCGGCTCGAGCCCGCCTTCGCGAAGCTCCTGTGAACGACCTGTCCCCCGGACCGGGAGCACGCTCGGACAGCCGCACCGACAGCCGGCTGGACGAGGCCGCCCTCGCCCAGCTTGACGAGTCGGACGTCGTGGTCGACGACGAGGCGCCCGAGCCGGGCACCTTCGGCCTGCGCGTCCCGGTCCCCACCGGCGAGATGGCGCTGCGGGCCACCAACCTGGGCATCCGCTACAACCTCAGTCTCACCAAGAAGGCGAAGCTGCATACGACCTTCGCCAACCTGCTCGACCCACGTCGACGGCGGAAGGGCCACTTCTGGGCGCTGCGGGGCGTCAACCTGACCGTCAGCCGCGGCGAAGCCGTGGGCGTCATCGGTCCCAACGGCTCAGGCAAGTCGACGCTGCTGCTGGCCCTGGCCGGCATCATCCAACCCTCGGAGGGTGTCGTCGAGGCACACGGTCACGTGTCGACCCTGCTGAGCCTGCAAGCCGGCTTCGACTCGGAGCTCTCGGGACGCGAGAACATCGCCCTGGCCGGCGCGCTCATGGGCATCGACCATCGGCTCATGGAGGAGATCACGCCGGGCATCATCTCCTTCGCCAACATCGGCGCCTTCATCGATGCGCCCATGAAGACCTACTCCTCGGGCATGCGCGCCCGGGTGGGCTTCTCCATCGCCACGGCCGTGGACCCCGACATCCTGCTCCTCGACGAGGTCCTCCAGACCGGGGACAACAAGTTCAAGGAGAAGAGTCGGCAGCGCATCGCCGAGGTGCTGCAGACGGCCAAGGCGGTCGTCATGGTCACCCACGACATGAGCTGGATCACGGCCTTCTGCACGCGCGCCATCCTGCTCGACAAGGGCCACATCGTGGCCGAGGGAGACCCCGACGACATCGCCGACATGCACGAGGATGACGCCGAGCGGCGCATGAAGCAGAAGCGCAAGGCGAAGCAGCTCGTCAAGCACGGCAAGGTCGACCTCGTGGACATCCGCAAGGCGCGCAAGGCAGGCACCCTGGGTGCCGTCGCGGACGGAACGGCTGAGCTCACGGACGCGGAGCTGGATGACGAGGACCGCGCCGAGCTCGAAGAGGTGAAGTCCCGCATCCAGGCCCGTGCCGCGGCCCGTGCCGGAGCTGAGGCACGCGAGGAGCTCGCGGCAGGCGGGGAGCCCACGGCTGCCGAGGTGGGCGTGGCTCCCGCGGCAGCCAGCGCGGCGCCCACGAAGGGGACACCGAACGGGGCGTGACACCGAGCGTCGCCGGGTGCCGTGAGCCAGCCGGGTTCCGTGAGCCAGCCGGGTTCCAGGAGCCAGCCGGATCCCAGGCGGCCTGCCTTCAAGCAGGGACCCCGTTGCGAGGCTACGTCGTGCGCGGGATCCCCAGCGCCTCCAGGTGGCCGGCCAGCGTCGTGGCGTCCTTCCTGACCTTGCCTCCCTGGCTGGCCAGGACCCGCTCCTCCGGGATCACGTGCAGGCGCTGCCGCAGGCCGCGCACCTGCGCGATGAGCGGGTAGTTCTGGTTCTGCTCCTCGGCCGGCCGGCCGGGATCACGACAGATGACGTCGACCTCCAGGCCATCGACGTCGGCCAGGAGCACGAGCAGGTGGAAGGCGGAGCCCTGCTCGCCGGCGACCCGACCCGCCGTCGCCAGGAGTTCCAGCTGCTCGCTGACCGGCAGCGTCTCCGGCTGCACGATCTTCCAGCCGTGCCCGGCCAGCGCGTGCTCGAGCCGGGGAGCGTGAAGGCTGCGGTACTCGGACGCCGCGCCGGCGCGCGACAGCCAGACGCGCAGGTCGGGGCTTCGCGGTCGGGCTGGATAGGCGGCCAGGAAGTCGGCGTGCTGGGGCGAGAAGAAGTCCTTGACACGGTAGCCCGGCTCCGGGACATCGACGGAGCGGAAGCGAGTCGGCTCCGTCAGCAGCAGCACCTCGTTGCGCACGCCCAGCACGTCCAGGATCTGGCGCTGCCAGCCGTGCCAGGGGGGCGGGACGGGCTCCGGCCGACAGGCCCAGACGATGGGCCGTTCCGGGTGCTGCGCGGCGAACCAGAGCCGCGACAGGCTCTCCAGGATGAAGTGGCCGAAGTGATACGAGAGATGCCCAGCGAAGACGACCGAGCGCGGATCCGAGCGCACCGCCGTGGGGGGCTCGGGGGCAAAACCGACCTGGCCATAGCTGCGCCGCAGCAGGCTGCCGCGCACGATGCGGCCGCCGGCGTCGAAGACGCCCATCCGGAAGGCGGTCTGCCGGCGGGGGTGCGCGTAGGGCACGGCCGGCATGACCACGGCGTCCGGGCAGGACTCGACCGAGAGCGGCTCGTTCCCGGGCGGCTCGTCCCTGTGCGGTGGCACGCGCATCGGTCAGTCGCCCCGGTACAGTCGGGCCGTCTCCGCCGCGATGGGTCCCCAGTCGAGGCCGTCCGCCCAGGCTCGCGCCCGGACCCCCATGGCCGCCAGGTCAGCGCCGGCCGCTCGATGCAGGGCGCCAGCCAGGGCGTCCGGGTCGTCCGGGCCATAGAGGAAGGTGGCCTCGGCAGGCAGCGACTCCGGCAGGCAGCCGAGCGCAGGCACGACCACGGGTCGCCCGTGGCTGAGGGCCAGGATGGCGCTGCCGGAGGTGAGGATGTCGCGGAAGGGCAACACCACCACGTCCGCCGCGCGCAGGACGCGCGAGAGGTCCTCCTCCGGGATCCGCTCCAGCCGCAGGACGATGCGCGAGTCGGTCGCCGCACGCTCTTCCAGCTCGCGCCCGATCCGGGCTGGCAGTGGCTTGCCGCAGATGAGCAGTCGGGCGTCCGGTCCCAGGTCGTGGGAGGCGGTGAAGGCCTCGACGAGCTCGCCGACGCCCTTGTAGCCGCGGATGGACCCCACGAAGCCGAAGACGGTGCCTCGCTCCGGAAGACCCAGTGCGGCACGGGCCGCGGCTGGATCCGCATCCACGTCGTACTGGCGCACATAGCTGCCATGAGGCACCACGTGCATCCGCGCCTGGGCCGCGGCGCTCGGTCGATAGAGCTCCACGAGCGCCTCCCGGGCGCGGTGGCAGTGGAGGATGACCGCGTCCGCGCGCTCGATGATGGCGCGGTGGGCGTCGGCCTCGCGGGGGTCGCCGCCGGCCTCGCGGGGGTCGCCGCCGGCCTCGTGGCCCTTGAGGTTGTGGACGGTCCAGACGATGCGCGTGCCGCGCGCCTTGAGCATGCGCAGCTGCCAGTCGAACCAGAGGACGTTGCGCCGCGACGGCCGGCCCTTGCTGCCGCCCAGGAAATCGTGGATCCAGTGGAGGTGCACCACGTCGGGCTTGCCGTGCGCCTGCCAGGCGCCGAGCAGCGGGGACCGCTCCGGCCACTCGCTGACCACCGTGGCCTCCACGCCCTGCTCCCGCAGCGCGGCCGCCAGCAGACGCTGGTAGGGGTTCCACGTGTAGGAGGGCAGCAAGATGGCCCGCAGCGGGCGGACGGCCCCGGGGCTCGGGAGGACCGCGGGCGCAGGATCGGCCACCGACATCACGCGCCCCGTTCGACGAGCACGGCCGCGATGCGCTCACCGGCGTGCCCGTCCCAGCCCGGCGGCCCGTCACCAGGTCGTTTCTGGGCACCGGCCAGCGCCGCGTCCAGGGCGGGTCCCAGCGCGTCCGGCGTGACCAGCCGGTTGGTGCCGGCCGTGAGCGTGATGGGCCGCTCCGTGTTGGGGCGCAGCGTCAGGCAGGGCACGTCGAGGACCGTGGTCTCCTCCTGGATGCCCCCGGAGTCCGTGATAACGGCGGCCGCCCCGCGCACGAGGGACAGGAATTCGATGTAGCCGAGCGGGTCGATGACGCGCAGGCCGGGCACCGACTCCAGTCCAGCCGCGGCCAGCGTGGCGCGGCCGCGCGGGTGCAGGGGCAGGACGATGGGCAGGCGCCGCGTGGCCGCACCCAGGGCGTCCACGAGGGCCGCCGCGGCAGCCGGGCTGTCCACGTTGGCCGGCCGATGCAGCGTGGCCACGCCGTACGGAGCGGTCACGCCCAGGCGAGACATGATCGGCTCCGGCCGCAGGCGGTCGAGGTGGGCCAGCAGCGTGTCGATCATGGGGTTGCCCACGAAGACGACCCGCTCGCCCGTGATGCCCTCCGCGGCCAGGTTGACCTCGCCTTCCGGCGCCGTCACGAAGAGCGGGTCGCTGAGCAGGTCGGTGACGCGGCGGTTGACCTCCTCCGGCATGCTCGGATCGAAGGAGCGCAGACCGGCCTCCACGTGCGCCACCGGGATGAGCAGCTTGGCGCAGACGAGTGCCGCGGCAAGCGTGGAGTTGACGTCGCCGTAGACGACGACGCGATCCGGCGCCTCGGCCAGGAAGGCCTCCTCGAGGGCCACCAGGAGGGCCGCCGTCTGGGCGCCGTGGCGGCCGGATCCGACGCCCAGGTTGAGATCCGGCTCCGGCAGGCCCAGCTCCTCGAAGAAGACGTCGGACATGGCGCGGTCGTAGTGCTGCCCCGTGTGCACGAGTCGCTGCGGGACGCCCGCAGTGCGCAGCGCGGCGATGACCGGGGCCGCCTTGATGAAGTTGGGCCGCGCACCGACGACGTGGATGAGTCCGGGCATGGCGGCAAGGATGCCACGGCTGCTCGTCGCCGGCGCCGAGCGAGACCCGGCGCCGGAACCCGGGGGACGTTCCCGGGACTCGCTCCTGGTCCCAGTGTCTCCGGCCGCCCGTGTCGCGTGCCGGGCAGAGACGGCGCCCCGTGGCTGGGTCATGCGGGCTCGAGGTCACATGTCCGTCCAGGGCCCGCTATCCGGGGATCAGGCGGTCTGGCGCAGGACAGATGAGCTGGTGCGGCTCCTTGGCCGGCATGCCCACGGGACCGCGTGACAGCCCAGCGATTCCCCCGCACCTCGACCACGCTTCACCACGCTCGACCGGCCCCTCCTGTCCGACCGCGGTCACTTCCGTCGGCCCACACGGACGCGCCGAAGGTGTCCTGGAGGGCGCCCAAGGGCGTCCACGCGAGCGTCTGTCCTGAAGGACCGCGCCGTGATCGTGCTGCACTGCTGCGCGTCGGGGGTGAGGATGGTGTCGTCCAGAGACCCACGGTGACAACGTCACTGAGCAGCTCTCCGCGACAGAGTCACTGAGCAACGACACGGTGGCGCCGAGGGTGGCGCCGAGGGGCAGGCCTCGGGTGCTAGAGTCGGCGCGCGGTGACAGACGCAGGGACAGGGCAGGCCGGCAGCAGCACGCCCGGCGGCGGCACGCCCGGCAGCGGCACGCCCGGCACGCCCGGCAGCGGCACGGTCGGCATCATCGGGCTCGGCTACGTGGGGCTGCCCCTGGCGGTGGCCTTCGCGGAGGCGGGCCTCACGGTCGTGGGCGTGGACACCGCGGCGAGCAAGGTCGATGCCATCGGCGCTGGCCGCTCCTACATCGAGGATGTCCCCTCCGAGTCCCTGGCCACCATGCTGGCATCCGGGCGACTCGTGGCCACCACGGACGCCAGGCGCCTGCGCGACTGTGGGGCCATCCTCATCTGCGTGCCCACCCCGCTGGGCACGCACCGCGAGCCGGACCTCTCCTACGTCATCGCCGCGGCCGAGACGGCCATCGCCAACCTCGCCCAGGGCGCCCTTCTGGTGCTGGAGTCCACGACGTGGCCGGGCACCACGCGGGAGGTCCTGGCGCCGATGCTGGAGGCCGCCGGGCGCACCATCGGCCAGGACGCCTTCCTGGCCTTCAGCCCGGAGCGCGTGGACCCCGGCAATGCGCGCTGGGGCATCCGCGAGACGCCCAAGGTCGTGGGCGGCCTCACGCCCGCCTGCGCGGCCCGCGCGGAGGCGCTCTACGCGCGCATCTGCGACCGCGTGCACCCCGTCTCGTCACCCGAGTCGGCGGAGATGGCCAAGATCATCGAGAACACCTTCCGGGCCGTGAACATCGCCCTCGTCAACGAGATGGCCATCCTCGCCGACCGCATGGGCATCGACGTCTGGGAGGCCATCGAGGCCTCGGCCACCAAGCCCTTCGGCTTCATGCCCTTCTGGCCCGGGCCGGGCCTGGGCGGCCACTGCATCCCGGTGGACCCCTTCTACCTGGCCTGGCGGGCGCGTGCCTTCGACCTCGACAGCGAGTTCGTGGAGCTGGCGGGGCGAGTCAACGTCAACATGCCGTACTACGCGGTGTCACGGATCGCGCGGGCCCTGAACTCGCGGGGCAAGGCCGTGCGCGACGCGGGCATCCTGATCCTGGGCATGGCCTACAAGGCGGACGTTGGCGACCTGCGCGAGAGTCCCTCGCTCAAGCTCCTGGAGCTGTTGCGAGCCGAGGGGGCGCGGGTCAGCTACCACGACCCGCACGTCGCGACGCTGCCGGGCGACGACCTGGCCTCCGTGCCCCTGGACGAGTCGACCATCGGGACGGCCGACTGCGTCGTCATCGCCACCGCCCACGCGGCACTGGACCTGGCGTTGGTGGTCGAGCACGCGGACCTGGTCGTGGACCTCCGCAACGCTGTGCGCCGGCGGCTCTCCGGGGGGGCCTCCGGGAGCGTGCCGCCGAACGTCGACGTCCTCTAGGGCGGACCGCCGACCCGCATGACCGCCCGACCGCGCCGCGTCTGGATCGACCTCACCAACTCCCCGCACGTCGTCTTCTTCCGGCCCATCCTCCGGCGCCTCGACGAGGCTGGCGTGGAGACGGTGGTGACGGCGCGCGACTTCGCTCAGACGCTTGGCCTGCTGGAGCGCTTCGGCATCGCCCACACCGTCGTCGGCCGCCACGGCGGGGCGTCGCTGCGCGGCAAGGGCCTGGGGCTGCTCCGCCGATCGACCGCGCTGCTGCGCTTCGGCCGCGGGCGCGGCATCAGCCAGGCAGTCAGTCACGGCTCCAACGACCTGGCCGTGGCAGCGAGGCTGCTGCGCCTGCACAGCACCGTCCTGCATGACTACGAAGGTGCCACGGGCATGCACAAGATCAACTTCCGGCTGGCCGACAAGGTCATGCTGCCGGAGGTCATCCCCTTCGAGTCGCTCGCCCCGCTGGGCCTCGACCGCCGCCGCTATCGTCCCTACCCAGGCCTCAAGGAGCAGGTCGCCCTGGCCGACTTCTCCCCGGACGACGGCGTGCTCAGCGAGCTGGGGCTGGAGCGCGGCCGCCCCATCGTGGTGCTCCGCCCGCCGGCCACCATGAGCCTCTACCACCGCGGCCTGGAGAACACCGTCTTCGACGACGTGCTGGCGCGCCTCCTCGCGAGCGACGCCCAGGTCGTGCTGCTGCCGCGAACCCCGGAGCAGGCCGCCTCGTTCAGCGGGGCGGCCGGCGTCACCATCCCCGGGCGTCCGGTCGACGGACCTTCGCTCGTGTGGGCGGCCGACGCGGTCATCAGCGCCGGCGGCACCATGAATCGGGAGGCGGCGGTGCTGGGCGTGCCCACCTGGACCACCTTCGCCGGGCAGCTCGGCGCCGTCGACCGCTGGCTCATCGAGCAGGGTCGCATGCGGGTGCTGGATCGGGCGGAGGACCTCGTCATCGAGAAGCGCGAGCCCGTGGCGCCGGGTTTCGAGGCCCTCGCGGACGCCGTGACCGAGGAGATCCTGCGGGTCTGAGCCCTGGTGGCACGCCAGCGGTCCGGATCAGGCGCGCCAGCGGTCCGGATCAGTGGCGCGCCAGCGACTCCATGACGGTGGGCGTGATGCGCACGGCCAGGCGCAGGTTGTCACCGAGCTTGCAGCGACCCTGGTCGTTCACGGCGCACTCGGTCAGGATGGCCACGGCGCACTGGGCGCGACCACAGGGCGATCCGGCCTCGAAGGTCCGCCACACGGGCCCTCCACTCATACCCTGGGCCACGAAGCCGGTCGTGTCGAGCAGCGCAGGATCGCCCTCGGGGGGACGCACCTGGCCCTGGCTGCGCCAGAGGTTGAGCCCGTTCATGTCCGCGAAGCGCGAGTCGGCCGGGTAGCCTGCCAGCTTGATGGTGCTGCCCGCGGGCAGCTGCCCGTCCGACGAATTCGGTCGGCCAGATGCGCATGACCGCGTTCTCGGGATAGACGCAGTCGGGCGACGTGGTGAGCACGGCATAGTCGTGCGCCCGACTGCCGAATGAGGTGTCCGACGCGTTGCGCCGGATGAAGCGCGGGTGCGCCCAGGCCTGCGAGACCTCGCAGCTGGCGAAGGGCGAGCCACCCGCGATCTGGCTGTAGGCGCGGTGAAGTCGGACGTCACCGGGCAGTCCGCGACGGAAGCGGAAGTCGCCGCCGGCCGCGTCGCGGGCGAGGCAGTGGCCCGCGGTCACGACCTTGGTGGGGGAGATGACGAAGCCCGTGCACACCACGCGCTCGCCGACCGTCACCAGCACGAGGCTGCGGAAGGGCCGGTCCTGCAGTTGGCTGGACGCCACCAGCGTGCGATCGCCACTGTCGCCGGCGACGACCGCGGGCACCACCCCCAGTGCAGCCAGGGCGGCCACCAGCAGGAGAGCGGCGAGCAGACGTGCCATGACGCGCATCAGACAGCCGCCCCGGGCGTTGCGGTCTTCGTGACCTGACCCTCACGCGCGAGCTTGCGATAGAGCTCCACGAGGCCCACCGCGGTGTGATCCCACGTGTAGCGCGCCAGCGCCACGGAACGGCAGTGAGCGCGAAGGGCTCGCCGCTCGGCCGCTGGTGCCGACAGCAGGTCGGCGCAGGCGGCCGCGATGGCCGCTGGGTCGTCGATGTCGACGCAGCTCCCGATCCCCTCGGCTGCCGTCAGGCGGCACTGCTCGTTACCCTCGCTCACGACCACCGGCACACCGGCCATGATCGACTCGAAGAGCTTGTTGGGCAGGTTCATCTTCTGGTTCAAGGTGCGAGGCGGCTGACCCACGAAGCAGATGTCCGCCGAGGCAGTCCAGGGCATCAGGTCGTCAGGCCGGACCGCGGGCAGCAGGTAGACACGGCCGGGGTGGGCCGCCACGGCGTCGGCGATGTGCGTCTCCAACCGTCCGTAACCCATGAAGACGACGGCAGCACCCAGCTCCATGAGGCGCGGCGAGGTGGCCGCCGCGATGAGCTCCTCCACGCCTCGATCGATGGAGAAGCCGCCCTGGTAGAGGACGATGGGCCGCTCGGGCTCGATGCCGGTGGCAGCGCGGATGCGGTCGGAGGGCACGGGCCCCGGGTGGTCCGGCCGCCAGGCCGGCGGGCAATTCCAGAGGACCGTGGGGCGCGGCACGCCCCAGCGACGCACCACGAGGTCCGCCACCGGGTCGCTCACGGCCAGGAAGCCGGAGGCATCACGCGCCCAGTCGCGCTCACGCCGACGCACGACCTCGCGGACCAGCCAGGGCATGCGCGCCAGGCGCGCGGCCTCCGTGTGGTAGTCGGCCACGTCGTAGACGAAGCGACCGCCCAGGCGCCGGGCGGCGCTCCGCACCACGGGCAGCACGATCAGCGACTGGGCATGGAAGACGTCCGTCTCCGGGGCCGCGGCCACGACGGCCTCCGCCCACGGCCCGGCGCGGCGCGCGTTGGCGATGATCTCCAGCGTCCGGCGCACGGGGTGGCGCAGCCGATCGAGTCCCCGCGGAGCATCGGCCGGCAGGACGCGCGCCTCCGGGTCCAGGCCGACGAGACGGCTGACGAAGCGGCGGGCGCCCTGGGGGAGCGGCTTCAGGGCGTTGCTGATGCGCCGGTCGATGTCCAGGCGGGTGAGCCGCACGCCGGGCGCCAGCTCCTCCTCGGTGGGCAATCCGGGCGCCGACCAGCCCAGGATGCGCAGGCGATGGCCGTCCTCTGCCAGCGACGTCGCCGAGCGCAGGAAGCGCGAATCGAACTCGAACGGGTTGGCGGCCACGATGGTGACGTTCAGGCGGTCCTTCGCGGGGCCAGCAGGCGTGGCGGAGCGAGCGGGCCGAGCGCCGGTGCGCTGGCATCGAGGGCAGCGGTCATGCCGGGGATCCCGGCCCGCGCCCACGCAGCTCGTCCCAGCGCAGCCGCAGCACCACCGCCAGGGCCTCCAGGATGATGGACTTGGACATCTTGCTGCTGCCGACCTCGCGGTCCTTGAAGACGATGGGCACCTCCACGATGCGGGCGCCAGCACGCGAGGCCAGGTAGGTCGTCTCGATCTGGAAGACGTAGCCGCCGGCGTGGACGCGGTCCCAGTCGATCGACTCCAGCGTGGCGCGCCGCCAGGCCTTGAAGCCACCGGTGAGATCGTGCGGCGCCAGGCGCAGGACGAGGCGGGCGAAGATCGAACCGCCCCGCGACACCAGGCGCCGCAGCAGGCCCCAATCGCGCACGCCCCCGCCGCGCGTGTAACGCGAGCCGATGACGAGGTCCGCCCCGCCATCCAGGGCGGTCATCAGGGCGGGCAGATAGTCGGGCGAGTGCGACCAGTCGGCGTCCATCTGGACGACGCGGCCGGCACCACGGGCGAGCACGTCGGCAAAGCCGTCGATGTAGGCCCTGCCGAGCCCCTCCTTGGCGGCCCGGTGCAGCACCGCGATGCGCGGCTCGGCAGCAGCCAGCCCGTCGGCCAGCTGGCCCGTCCCATCCGGCGAGGCGTCGTCCACCACGAGCAGGTGCGCGCCGGGCAGCGCGTGCAGGATGGCCTCGCTGATGCCGGGCAGGTTCTGCGACTCGTTGTAGGTGGGCAGCACGACCCAGGCATCGGCGTGGGGTGCCTGGTCATCGGGGACGCTCATCAGCGCAAGTCTATCGGCGCCAGCGCGAAATGCCCTTGGGGCCGCGGTCTCCTCAGTTCAGCCGGAGGCGCCAGGCCTGGGTCTGGGTGCCGTCGGCGGAGTCCGTGCCGGCGACACGGATGACGATGCGGCCGGGGCGGTCGACGCCCTTGGTCACGAGGAGAGCCTTGAAGTTCGTGTGACTCACCTTGGTGACGCGCAGGTCCGCGGCGGGCAGGCCGGGCAGCTTGGCGCTGACGACCGGCTTGCCCTTCATGGGCTCGGCGGAGGTGAACCAGAGGCGAACCTCCTGGCCGAGCCTCGGCCGCCACGTCGTAGGCGCGAGGTCGAAGGCCATGATGCGTACCGGCACCTCGTGCCCGTAGCTGCCGGCCGGCCTCGTGACCCGGATGCGGCCCTGGTAGGTGCCCTCGGGCACGAACTGGCCGGCGTCGTCCCGACCGTCCCAGGCGAAGCGCAACGGGCCAGGCTGCCCGGCGGCGGGGTCACCGCCCTTGCGCACGATGGCGCCGGAAGCGTCCTTGATGACCCAGCTCACGCTGGCGGGACGCAGGAGGCGCGCCCCCAACGTGCTCGTGGCTGCCAGCGCATCCCCATCGGAGGGGTAGAAGAAGCCCGGCTTGAACGAGGGCGACTTGAGGGCCGTCAGCGCGAGCGCCTTGGCGGTCGCGGGCTGACCGACGTTGCCGGCCCGGTCCGTCGGCGTGATCAGGATGCGGAAGCGTCCCTCGCCGATGTACTCGCCGTCGTCGCGGCGACCATCCCAGGTCGTGCTGCCCCGGCCGCGCATCGACCAGATGGACATCTCGCGCACGACCACGTCGTCCTTCACCACGCGGACGTTCAGGAAGGCGTTCTCCGAGAGCACGTGCGTGACCTTCAGGGTGTCGCTGAGGTCGTCGCCGTTGGGCGTGAAGATGGGCAACGAGGTGTCGTCGGCGGAGAGGGTCACGGCGGCCTGGACGACGCTGACCTCGCTGATGACCGGCGGCTCCGTGTCCGGAGGTGGGGAGCCCGCGTTGCGCCACTCGGTGGTCGTGAAGTCAAGATCGCCCGAGAGTGCCCGCAGATACCCGTCAGCCGGGTGGGGGTCGATGTGGATCCGCGATCCCGGCGTGCGCACGGAGTCGTAGTAGCCAGGTGCAGCGCCGACCCAGCCGTTCATGGGGCTGACCGGGTCGCGATAGCGGGTCATGAAGACCGCGTCCATCGTGGCGTCCTCGCCGAAGAGGGCGTTGATGACGTCCGCACCCGGCTGCCAGCCGAGGTGCCAGACCACGCGAGCCCCAGAGGCCAGGAAGCCATTGGCGAAGTTGTCGACGCGCTCGACCGCCACCTCGCGGGTGGGGATGGCCATGCCCGATGAGGCGTTTCCGGAGGCGTACGAAAGGTGCGAGAGGATGACCACCGCGTTGGGCGCGAATTCGACGTTCTCGCGCAGCCAGTCGGCGCCCTTGTAGACGACGGCAGACGGGCTGCGCGCCTCGGGGTCGGCGACGTCAAGCCCGAGACCATTCTTGGTGGACTCATCCAGCGAGCCGTAGGCGCTCGGCCAGCCGTTGCCGTGGCCGACGTAGATGAAGAGGTCTGCCCCGCTCGCGTGGTTCTTGACGCGCTCGACCGTGGCATCGGGGTGGAAGATGCGCGTGACCTCCATGCCCCGCGCCTCCGCGGCGTTGGCGAGATCCCGCGCATAGCCCAGGTAGCGGTCCGTCAGCGAGTGCACGGGTCCGGCGACGATGACGGCCCGCTTCGGCGACTGTGCTCGCGCGCTCGCCACAAGGTCGAGGGCCGAACTCGACAGCAGGATGACGCACAGCGTCAGCAGCAGCACGGCCACGCGGATGAGCGCGTGCCGCGCCAGGGGTGGTCGCCCGCCCGCAGGCAGCCTTCGCGGTAGCTCGTGTTCGCGCATGGCCGGCCAAGAGTGGCCGCGGCCGCCAGGACGGGCCATCACAAGATGGTCCTGACCCTGGGCCCCGGATGGTCCCGACCGCGGCTGCGCCGCTCGAGGGTGCGTAGCGTCGACGCCAGCGCCCCGCGTCGCTCGGCCAGCGTCGCGCTCATGGCGCCTCGGCGTCCCCGGGGCCCGGGCTGGCCTGCGGGTCGGTCCCTGACTCAAGGAAGTCCGCCCGGGCCAGGGAGCGGAAGTCGGTGATGACCAGGACGTCCTCGATCTTGTCGAGGTCGGCCGATGGCTGGACCAGGGCGGTCTGCACGATGGAGCCCGGCTCCTGCTGCACGTCCACCACCCGTCCGATGGGGATGTTCCTGGGCACGAAGGAGCGGTAGCGCTTGCCCAGGTCGATGCCGGCCGTGACGACGCGGTCGTTGACGGAGATCTTGTCCGTGACGGGGATGTTGGCCATGGCCAGGGGGGCGGAGAGGCGCCCGGTGACCTCACCGGTGGCGCGGGTGCGGGTGTCCAGCCCGGTCACCAGCGAACGCGTGTCGCTGATGAGCATGACGGCGGCCCAGCCGTTGCCCACCTCGGTGACCTTGCCGGCCAGGGCGCCCCCTTCCGAGAGCACGGGCGCGCCCCGGGTGATGCCCGCATCCGTGCCGCGGTCGATGGTGATGACCCGTTCGAATTGCGTGGCCTCTCGGTTGGTGACGCCGGCGGCCACCGTCTCGAACTCCAGGCGGTCGCGAACCTCCAGGAGGCGGGTGAGGCGCCGGTTCTCCTCCATGACGGCGTCCAGCGTGCCCAGCTGCTCCTGGAGCTGCTGGACGCTGGATCCCAGGGCCAGGTTCTCGCGCCGCAGGGACTCGATCTCGCCGAAGGCGCCCAGCACGTCGGTGACCGCCCGCGTGCCATCGGAGAGCGTCTCCTGCACGGGCGTGACCGCGTACAGCACACCGCGGCGCAGCTCCTGCACGGGTGAGGAGCCGCTGACCACGAGCAGGCCCAGGCAGAGGCCCACCAGGACGACGAAGACGATGACTCGGCGCCGGGTCGTGCGGTCGTTCAGCACGGCGGCCTCAGCGTGGTGGCCTCGAGTACGTCTCGGCCACCAGGGCACGCTCCATGTAGGGGTCGTCGATCGACTCGAGCACGATGCCGGTGCCGCGCACGACGCAGGTCAACGGGTCGTCCGCGACGTGCACGGGCATCTGCGTGGCCTCCGCGATGCGCCGGTCGATGCCCTGCAGGAGCGAGCCGCCTCCTGCCAGCACGATGCCCTGGTCGACGATGTCCGCCACCAGCTCCGGTGGCGTCTCCTCGATGGTGTCCTTGATGGTGCTGATGACCTGCGCAAGGGAGGCGTCGATGGACTCGCGCACCTGCTCGGCGGTGATCTCGACGAAGCGGGGCAGGCCGGTCAGCAGGTCGCGCCCGCGCATGGCCACGTGCTGCGTGTCATAGGGCCCCGGGTAGGCAGAGCCGATGGCGATCTTGATGTCCTCTGCAGTGCGCTCCCCGATGAGCAGGTTGTACTCGCGCCGGGCGTAGGCGATGACGTCCTGGTCCAGCTCATCCCCACCGACCCGGACGCTGCGACTCACGACGATGCCGCCCAGGCTGATGACGGCCACCTCCGTGGTGCCGCCGCCGATGTCCACGATGAGGTTGCCGCTGGGCTCGCTGATGGGCAGCCCGGCGCCGATGGCGGCCGCCATGGGCTCCTCGATGAGCCGGGCCCAGCGCGCACCGGCGTTGAGAGCCGCGTCCCGAACGGCGCGGCGCTCCACTTCCGTGACGCCGGAGGGGATGCCCAACAGCATGCGCGGCCGCGGCACGAGCCCGACGCGATCGTGCACCCGCTGCACGAAGTACTTGATCATCTGCTCGGTGACGTCGAAGTCGCTGATGACACCGTCACGCAGCGGACGCACCGGGGTGATGCTGGCCGGGGTGCGGCCCACCATGCGCTTGGCTGCCGCGCCGATCTCGATGACCTTGCGCGTCTTGGTGTCGACCGCGACGATGCTCGGCTCGCTGATGACGATGCCGCGGCCGCGCACCCAGACGAGCGTATTCGCTGTGCCCAGGTCCATCCCGATGTCCCGGGAGAACGCGCCGAAGAATGCGTCGATCATGGTCCCAGAGGCGTCCTCGTTGGGTGGCCGGGCAGCGACCACGGACGATGCGGGAGCGGCCGCACGGGGACGCCCTCACGACAAGGGCAGCCTGGTGCGCCGGGACGGGCCACGGCGACCCTCCTCGGCCGTCCCCTTCGACGGCCGACTCCAGGGGGCGAAGTATACCCGCGGGCTCGAGGGCGCCCGGCCCGGCGGTCGGCCAGGCGGTCGGCCCAGCGTGAAGGCGAGTGATCGGCCGGGCGGCCATCCGGGCGGCCGATCGACCTGGGACCCGGCCGGCTCCGAGACGGCGAAGCCCGAGCGGCGCACGGCCGCCCGAGCTCCAGGTGGGTGGTCCGCCCAGAGAGGACGGACCCGGTGTTCGACGTGCGGACGGTCAGTTGCCCGGGAAGACCAGGCTGAGCGGTCCCTGCTTGCCGGGCTCCGGCCAGCGCTCCGTGACCATCTTCTGCTGGGTGAAGAAGCGGATGCCGTCCTCACCGCGCATGGCCAGGTCGCCGATGGCCGATTCCTTGGCACCGGCGAACGAGAGGTAGCCGGCGGGCACCGGGATGGGCACGTTGACGCCGATCATGGGCACCTCCACCTCCAGCTTGAAGCGCCGCGCGGCGCCGCCGCTGGTGGTGAAGATGGCCGTGCCGTTGGCGTACTTGTGGGCGTTGACCATGCCCAGCGCCTCGTCGAAGGTGCGCGCGTGGACGATGCCCAGGACCGGGCCGAAGATCTCCTCCTGGTAGACCCGCATCTGCGGTGTCACCTGGTCGAAGAGGCTCACGCCCAGGTAGAAGCCCTCCGGGTGGTCAGGGTGCTGGAAGTCGCGCCCGTCGACGACGAGCTCCGCGCCTTCCGCCTCACCCGTGCCGATCCACTCGATGATCGACTCGCGGTGCTCCGCGGAATAGATGGGGCCCATGTCGCTGTCCGTGTCCATGCCCGGGCCGACCTTCAGCTTGCCGATGCGCTCGAGCAGCAGCGGGCGCAGGGCCTCACCGGCATCACCCACGGCGATGACCAGGGTCTGGGCCATGCAGCGCTCACCGGCGGAGCCATAGCCGGCCGCCACCGCGGAATCCGCCACCAGCTCCATGTCCGCGTCGGGCAGGACGACCATGGCGTTCTTGGCGCTCACATAGGAACCCACACGCTTGCCGCGCCGGGTGCCTTCCTCGTAGACGTAGCGGCCGACCGGGGTCGAGCCCACGAACTGGATGGCCTTGACGTCGGGGTGCTCGACGATGGCCGTGACGGCCTCGCGACCGCCATAGACGACGTTGAAGACGCCGTCCGGAAGACCGGCCTCCTTCCACAGCTCCGCCTGCAGCTGCGAGGCGCCAGGCGTGTGGGAGGAGGGCTTCCAGACCATCGTGTTGCCGCAGGCCATGGCGATCGGGTAGATCCACATGGGCACCATGACCGGGAAGTTGAAGGGCGTGATGGCCGACGTCACGCCCAGGGGCTGGCGCAGCGTGAAGGCGTCCACCTTGGAGGAGACGTTGGGCGTGTTGATGCCCGCCAGGTGGACGGGCAGGCCGCACGCGAACTCCACCGTCTCGAGGCCCCGCATGACCTCTGCCAGGGCATCCGGGAAGGTCTTGCCGTGGTCGCGCGTGATGAGCGCGGCGAGCTCCTCGCGGTGCTCGTAGACGAGCGCTCGGTAGTTGAAGAAGATGTTGCTGCGGGCGATGAGGGGCATGTCCCGCCAGGCCGGGTAGGCGGCCTTGGCGGCCGCCACGGCAGCATCCACCTCGCTCACGCCACCGCGCGGCACGCGGGCGATGACCTGTCCGGTGGCAGGGTCGTAGATGGGGCCCGCCTGCTCCGGCAGGACCTCCACCTGCCGGCCGTCGATCCAGTGGGAGAGAACGGGCAGGATGCCTGCCTGGGCGGGGGAGTCGATGGCCACTGTGGTGCCTCCTTGGACCGGGTCGTCACGGTTCTGTGCAGGATGAGGCGCGGCATCTGGCGCGCACTGCAGCAGGCAGCCAACCTGCTGCCTGCATCGTAGCGCCAGTGTCCCGCGAGGCCACCGGGGCAGGCACCGGCCCGCGGACCCGATTCGGGCGGGTCCGATGGCCTGCCCGCGCCTGGCCCTGCCGGGCGGTGCCGGCGGGCACGGCGTGGTGATGCGCCGGCTGCTCGGACACAGCGGTCAGAGCCGCTCGAACGCCACCCCGCGGTCACGCAGGCTCACGAACGAGCCGTGGCCGATGACCAGGTGGTCCAGCACGGCGATGTCCAGGAGTCGCCCGGCGGCCACGGCCTCCGCGGTCATGTGCAGGTCATCCGGGCTTGGCGTCGGGTCACCAGAGGGGTGGTTGTGCACGAGGATGAGCCGTGCCGAATGCAGCCGGACCGCGTCCCGGAAGAGCTCGCCGATGCGAACCAGCGCCGCCGAGACATTGCCGCGGTACACGGTGCGCATGGCCTGCACGCCGTTGCGGGTGTCCATCAGCACCACGCGTAGCTCCTCGCTGGGCAGGTGCCCGAGTTCCGCGATGAGCCGCGACGCCAGGTCCGATGGACCCCGGATGACCCAGCGTCCGACAGGCCAATCGACGACCGCCCGACGACCCAGCTCGAAGGCCGCCGTCAGCTGCGCCGCGCGGGCAGGCCCCACCCCGGGCACGCGCTGCAGCTCCTGGGGAGAGGAGGTCGCCAGGCCGGACAGCCCGTCGCAGCGAACGAGCGCCTCCTCCGCGAGCGCCGCCGCAGAGGTCCGGCGCGCACCAGGCGACCACAGCAGGCTGATGAGCTCCGCCGACGACAGTCCGCCAGGGCCGCGAGTCGCGAGACGCTCCCGGGGGCGCTCCGTGGCCGGGAGGTCGCGGACCGCCCTGCGCTGCGACCCCGTGCTGATGCTCGTCATCGTGCTCCCGTGCGTTCAGGGCCTGGTGCCTCCGGGTCCGGACGACGGAGCCCGCCGATTCCCCCGCCGTCCGATCCCGAAGGCACTGCGAAGGCTAGCGAGCAGGGCTTCACGAGCACTTCATCGCCGGTTCCCGGCCACTTGTCGTTCTGCCGGCGGCCGTGGAGAACCGGCGCTCAGGTGGTCTGCGGCAGGGTCGAGGCCAGCAGCGACAGGAAGAGCAGCAGCGAGTTGTAGGTGACGTGACCGGCGATGGCGGCCGCCATGCCGCGCCGCAGGAAGAGCCAGCCAAGCACGAAGCCCACCGGCAGCAGCACGACGGTCTGGAGCAGCGCCTGGGCTGCGCCCTCCGCGAACGACGTGGTGCTGATGTTGGCGACGTGGATGAGTGCGAAGAAGAGAGCGCTGCGCACCAGGGCGCTGCGTGGCCCGAGGTCGCGCAGCCACGCGGTCAGCGTGAAGCCACGGAAGAAGAGCTCCTCGCCGATGGGGATGATGAGGGCCGCCGCGAGCGCGATGGCCAGCGCCTCCGCAGAGGTCCCGGCGACGGGGAGGACGCTGGGCGCCTCGACATCGAGGAGGCGCGCCAGGATGCCGCCCAGCAGGGCGAGGCCGAGCGTCGCCGGAAGCATGACCACGACCGCCTCGCCGATGGCTCGCAGGCCCGGGTGAAGGCCGGCACCCTGCCAGGTCGGCCAGCCCATCTGCGGCCACGTGAGCGCTCCCGTGCGGACCACGAAGAGCCACACCAGGACCGCGTAGCCACAGGCTTGGAGCGTCCCGACGGCGAGGAAGCCGAAGGGCTGCTCGGGATCGAGGAGGTCGCCCAGGAAGACCACCGTCCCGATAAGCACGAAGGCCATCAGGTAGGTGAGGAAGACAAGGATCGGCGACGGGCCGTGGTAGCGGCCGGCGGGTCGGTCGCGGCGCTCCAGCACCTGGTAGCCGCAGGCCGTGGCCAGGCCGAGCGTGAGGACGACGGCCCCGATGGTCACCAGGAGCAGCCGTGATCCCTCCGCGCTGGCCATGGGACCGATGACGAGGGTGAGCACCAGCCCGGCCACCGAGAGGATCCAGGCCACCAGGTAGAGGCCCGGAGCGCGACGCCCCTCCAGCGTGAAGATGCCACCGCCCGGCGGACCCTCGTCGTTCACAGGCAGCGCTACGCCGGCGGGCGCGGCTGGCTCCGCGGGCGCGGCCAGTTCAGCGGCCGCGGCTGGCTCCGCGGGTGTGGCCAGTTCAGCGGGCGTGGCTGGCTCCGCGCGCGTGGCTGGCTCCGCGGGCGTGGCGGCCACGCCCGGGTCTGGAGGGGCGTCCGCCGCGCGGGCCGGTCCCGGCGACAGGCCTTCCGGGCGCGGACCAGTCACGGTGCGGCTGGGCGCTGCCTAGATCCCGGTCAGCGGCTGGGCACCGGTCGCAGGCGGGTTGGAGCTGATAGCCGCCGCGCCGCTGGCGGCGGTCGAGGGGCTGCCGGTGGCACCGGAGCTCCGCGGCGCGGGCGAAATGGCCGCACCGGGGAAGGACGACTGCGGAGCACTCGGCTTGCTGGGGGCGGGCGACGGTGCCATGGGCGCGCTCCGAGCCGGAGCAGGCGGCGGGGACGGGATACGCACCGGGGCCGGCTGCTGTGGACGCGGCGCGGGCCGGGCGGACGGCATGTAGACCGCCAGACCAGGTGCCTCGGCGCGCTCGAAGTCCTTGCCACACCAGGCACAGAGCGTCCAGTCGAGCTCGATGAGGCGCTCGCAGTTGGGGCAGACACGGCGCAGCCGGTTGCGGCACGTCGGGCAGATGATCCACTCCTCGTGGACCGGCCGCGAGCAGTTCGCGCAGTGCGCGTGCGAGGCCACCTCGGCCAGCATCGCCTCCTCCGCCAGCATCCGCTCGTTGACCTCGGCGATGGTCTCCTTGGGTCGCACGATGCGGTACACGAGCAGGCCGAAGAGGAAGAAGATGGGCGTGAAGACGATGATGGCCGCCGCGGCCACGTACGGCGTGAAGGCGCTCGCGGAGCGCAGGCGCATGTCCCGATAGGCCCAGTAGGCGCTCGCCAGCCAGATGAGCACGATGTAGGCCACCAGGACGCGGATGCCGATCTGGAAGGCCTCGCTCTCGATGAAACCGGAGATCGTGGCGCCTAATTCTCCGAACGCCTCATCGAACATGTCCATGGATAGGCAGCCTCATCGTCTGCTGGGGATCTCGGGCGGCAGCGCCGCACCGTCAACGGCGCGCCGAGTGTAGCAGCGGACCGTCGAGTCGGCCCGTGCCCTACCCCGTGCGGCCGGGCGCCCCAGCCGCGTCGATGGCGTTGCGGAAGGCGCGCATGAGCTCGGCCGCCAACTGGTTGGTGGTCATGGCGCTGGCGCGGATAGGGTCCCAGCGGAGTGCGGTGAGCATCAGCAGGGGGCGCCGCCAGGGCTGCGCGTCGTCATCGGCCGCAGGCATGCGGAGGCGGATGAGCTGCCGTCCGTCCTCCTGGTCGAGGAGGCCCATGAGGGCGTTGGAGAGCGTGGGTCCGATGACCGCCAGGGGCGCCACGGGCGGCGGACCCGCCACCGGCGCCACGGCCCGCGCCTCGACCACGCCCTCGTCGTCCTCGACCCAAAGCGTCGTCAGCCACCAGCCGTCCTCCAGGACGGACGGCCGCAGCATCCCCAGGCGCACGCGTGGCCCGGGCTCGCCAGCCGGTCCGCGCAGGCGCATCGGCTCGGCACGTGCAAAGGAGGGGCCGGGCGACGGCGCTCGGGCGACGCTGGGCTCCGCATCGTGAGCGTTCGGGTCGTGCCCTTCGAGCGGTTCGTTCGGGACCGACGGGCCGTCGCTCACTCCCATTCGATGGTCGCCGGCGGCTTGCTGCTGATGTCGTAGACGACGCGGTTCACGCCCGAGACCTCGTTGACGATGCGGGCGCTGATCTTGCCCAGCACGTCGTAGGGCAGCTTGGCCCAGTCGGCCGTCATGCCGTCCTCGCTGGTCACGGCCCGGATGGCCACCACGTTGGCGTACGTGCGCCCGTCGCCCATGACACCCACGCTGCGCACCGGGGTCAGGATGGCGAAGGATTGCCAGACGTTGCGATAGAGCCCCGCCGCCTTGATCTCGTCGATGACGATCCAGTCGGCCTCACGCAGGGTGTCCAGTCGCTCGCGCGTGACCTCGCCGATGATGCGGATGGCCAGGCCGGGGCCCGGGAAGGGCTGGCGCTGCACCATCTGCTCGGGCAGGCCCAACTGCAGGCCGACCTTGCGCACCTCGTCCTTGAAGAGATAGCGCAGCGGCTCGATGAGCTGGAAGCGCAGGTCGGAGGGCAGGCCGCCGACGTTGTGATGGGTCTTGATCTTCTGCGCCGCCTTGGTCTCCGGGGCGGTCGATTCGATGACGTCGGGGTACAGGGTGCCCTGGGTCAGGAAGTCGATGCGCCCGAGCATGGCCGCCTCCTCCTCGAAGACGCGGATGAACTCGTCGCCGATGATGCGGCGCTTCTGCTCCGGGTCCTCCACCCCAGCCAGGCGGGCCAGGAAGCGCTCCCGGGCATCGACCATCACCAGGTTCATGCCCAGGTTGGCCTCGAACGTGTCGCGCAGCAGCTCCGACTCGCGTTTGCGCATGAGCCCGTGGTCGACGTAGATGCAGGTCAGGCGGTCGCCCACGGCGCGGTGCACGAGCGCCGCCGCGACGGCCGAGTCGACGCCGCCGGAGAGCGCGCAGATGACCTTGCCGTCCGAGCCGGTGGCGCGGGCGTGGTCGTCGACACGTTCGCGGATGCGCTCCACGGTGGAGTCGATGAAGTTGGCCGGGGTCCACTCCGGAGCCGCGCCGGCGATGCCCAGCACGAAGTTGGCCAGCACGTCCCGGCCCCGCGGCGTGTGCACGACCTCGGGGTGGAACTGGATGCCGTAGAGGCTGCGGGCGGCATCGGACAGGCCGGCGAAGGGCGTGGAATCGGTCTGGGCGGTGGCCGTGAAGCCGGCCGGCAGCCGGGTGATCGAATCCCCGTGGCTCATCCAGACGGGCTGCTCGGTGCCGAGGCCGGCCAGCAGCCGGTCGTCCGGGGCGATGGAGATGAGGGCCGGGCCGTACTCGCGCCGGGGCGCCTGCATGACGTCGCCGCCGAGCTCGATGGCCATGAGCTGGGCGCCGTAGCAGATGCCCAGCACGGGGATACGGCCGCTCCAGGTGGCCGGGTCAGGTCGAGGGGCGGCCGCGTCGTAGACGGAGTTGGGGCCGCCAGAGAGGATGATGCCCTTCACGCCCCGCCGCTCCAGGACCTCGAAGGGCGTGTCGTACGGCAGCAGCTCGGAGTAGACGTCCAGCTCGCGGACGCGCCGGGCGATGAGCTGTGCGAACTGGCTGCCGAAGTCGAGCACGACGACGCTGTCCGGCGGCTCCGGCGGGCGGCTGATGGTCGGGCGGTCGTCGATCGGACGCTCGGGAGCCGGGGCGTCGAGCGCGACCTCCAGGTAGGCCTCGACCTCCGCGTCGTCCGGCGCCAGCACGCGGTGCCCGGCGTTGGCGATCGCACCGTGGACCGTCTTGCCGCGCTGCTTCTCCTGCTCGATCTCGAGCGCGCGCCTGTCTTCCTCGACCTTGTCCGTCAATCCGCTCCCCTTGCCTACCCGTGCCGCCGAGTCTATCGGACCCTGCTCAGCAGGCGGACGGGCGCCGTTCGCGCGGGAGCTCGCGCGGATCAGTCAAGGGGCAGGCCCCAGCGGGCGCGATCGACGAACGAGGGGCTGCCGTCCAGCGCGTCGCGCCACGGCCGCAGGTAGTCCCGCCCCGGCTCGCTCACGCCTCCGAGCGCCAGCACGTGGGCCGTCAGCCGCAGGCCGCAGCGGAAGCCGTTGCGCAGCTCGTAGGCCATCTCGTGGGGCGGTTCCACGCGGGAGGCGTCGACCGCCGCCAGCCGTGCGCTGACCAGCTCAGGGCTCGGGTCCGCCAGCGAACCGGGGAACCAGTCCTCGCCGGGCCGGCCGAAGAGGTAGCTGCCCATGTCCCGCTGCCACGCCTTTGCCAGCCGGATGGCCGAGCTGAGCGGAAGGGTCCGGGCCTCGTCGAGGAAGGCGACCACCTCGCGCTGCTGGAAGCCGTAGCGGGCGTGGCCGACCGAGGCGAGCCAGGGCGCCGTGCACCGTGCCTCCAGCGCCCGCATGGCAGCCGGGTCTCGCATCTTCTGACTGATGGCGTCATGGAGGAGCAGCCACTGCGCGTAGGCGTTGGCCACCACGATGCCGTTCCCGAACACCCGGCCCCGCGGGAAGAGGAGTGGCGGCGCCTCGTCGAGTCGCTCCCGCCAGACACGCTCGACGGCGTCCTGGAGCGCCTGCGATCGCGCCCACATCCGCTCGCTGACGAGGTCCTCGAAGGCATCGAAGAACAGCGGTGGCTCGTCGCCCAGGCTGTAGGTGACGCGGGCGCGTTCAGCGCCGGTCAGGGAACGGACCGACGCGAAGAATGCGCGTAGCGGGTCCGTCCAGGATCCGTAGTCGAACGTGAGCGGGTCGTCGAGTGCCGGGTCGTAGTCCCAGGCTGGCCGCGGCGGCGGTGCCGCAGCGCCGTCCCAGTACCAGGACGTGTCCTGCGGCCGCGCCGAGGGCGGGGCGGGCGCCGGTTCGGCAGCTGGGGTCGGCGGTCCGGTCCGGGGGGCGCTCCAGCGCGGCGGCGGCTTGGGCAGCTGGGCTCGCAGCGCGGGGTCGAGCAACCACTCCCGGGCGATGTTGAGGCGCTTGGTCTCGTCGAGCCCGGCGATGCCCGCGATGTCCGGATGGACGTGGCGGATCCGCGACTTGTAGGCCCGGTCGATGGTCGCCGCGTCGGCGCTGGCATCGACACCAAGCAGCTCGAACGGGTCGAAGTCAGGGGCTGTCATGAAGGCATCTCAGGGCCGGTCGAGTACCTGCGGGATGGCTGGAGCGGTCAGCATCGTAGACGACGGTGGGCACCCCGCCCCACTCGCGGGCGCGACACTCAGGTCCGCTGCCTCCGCCACGCCTCCACGAGGAGGTCGTGCGGCAGCCGATGGGCGACGTGACCGTCGCGGCCGGTCATCGTCTCCGCGGCCACGAGCGCGTTCAGGATGGCCTCCTCGACCGACTCGATGGCGGCCCAGAAGAGCGGGCTCAGCCAGGCTTCGTCGACGGCGCGCAGGGAGCGCTCGCGGGGCACGGCCGCGGCCTCGTCGGAGATGGCGAAGGGCGGGTTGCCGGTGGCGAAGGCGAGGATGAGGTCGCCGCTGCTGTTCTCACCGGCGCCGCCGGCGCGGGCGATGCCGAGGGCGCCCCGCTGCGCGACGCGCCGGCACTGGTGCGGCAGGAGCGGCGCATCGGTGGCCATGATGACGATGATCGAGCCGGCGTCCTGGCGAGCAGCGGCGGGCAGGCCCGAGTCGCCAGGCGCCTCCGCCCACGACGACGGCACGACGTCCACGCCGATCTCGCGCCCCACTGGGACGCCGTCCACGGCCAGCCGCTCGCGACGCCCGTAGTTGGCCTGCACGAGCGCGCCGACCGTCCAGCCACCATCGGCCTGCGGCAGGACCCGGGAGGCCGTTCCGATACCGCCCTTGAAGTGGTGGCACATCATGCCCGTGCCGCCACCGACGTTGCCCTCGGCCACGTCGGCAGAGGCCGCCGCCAGGGCCGTGAGGACGTGGTCCGCCTCGCACGTGCAGGCCGTCGATGTCGTTCAGCCAGCCGTCGTACGTCTCGCCGACCACCGGCAAGGCCCAGGCCTCGCGCCCGGGCTGATACGCAGCCGCCACAAGGGCGTCACGCACGACGCCGACGGAGTGCGTGTTGGTGATGCCGACGGGCGACGTCAGGCGGCCCGATTCACGGATCCACTCGAGGCCGGTGAGCTCGCCGTTGCCGTTCAGTCGATGGGCGCCCGCGAAGACGGCCTCGCGGAAGGGATCCCCCTCGTGTGGCACCACGACCGTGACCCCTGTGCGCACGGGTCCCTGGCCCACGAGCAGTGGACCCTCGCCCTCGATGAGCGTGACGTGGCCGACACGCACCCCGGCCACGTCGCTGATGGCGTTGCGGGGGCCGGGCTCCAAGTGGCCGATGCGGATGCCCAGGTCGCGGGCACGGATGACGGACACGGCTGATGACGAACCTATCTCAGGCGCGTCACGTACAGGTTTCGCGTCGCGCCGGACATGGGGCCCGACTGCAGCACGATGACGACCTTCTTCCCGATGCTGGCGATGTTGGGCGCCATGCGCAGCCGCTCCGCCTCCGGCGCGACCGAGCGCGCCCGCCGAAGGCTGACGCCGTCGTCCGGGCTCCAGCGCGAGACGACCTCCGTGGCCAGCAGGCGGGCGCGTCGGACACGCTCCTTGACGTAGGTGATCATGGCCTTGCGGCCGTCCATGAGCACGACGTCGGCGGCGCTGAAGCTGTAGCCCTTCGGGGCCTTCAGGAGTCGGTCGTCCCAGCTCGCGCCGTCGTCGGCAGAGCGAGACAGGATCACACCCCCGTCGGTCGACTGCAGGGACGCCATCACGGTGCTGCCCCGTGCGTCCAGCTCCGGCCAGCCGTAGCTGCGCCGGGCGGTGATGGTGCGAGGCGGCCCGAAGGTCCGACCGCGATCGTCCGAGCTGCGGATCACCACGCTGCTGGCCTGGCAGCGAGCCTTTGGCGCGAGCGACCAGGCCGCGTGCACGAGGCGCCGCGAGGCCACGAGGCCCACCAGCCCATCCGTGAGGCGCTCGCGGCAGTCGATGGACAGGCCGGTCCGGCCGATGGTCCGGGCTTCGCCGAAGGTGCGGCCCGCGTCGCGGCTGGTGCGCACGCGGATACGGCCCTTGGCACGGTCCGTCCAGGCCACGGTGACCAGCTTGCCTGCCGCACCGACCGCCACGGCGGGCACGCCGATGCCATCCTTGTAGCGCGTCGAGAAGACCACCTCCGGCTCGGCGAAGCTGTCGCCGCCGTCGCGGCTGACGCGCACGAAGAGCGTGTGCCTCCGGGGTCCATGGGCCCGCCACGCCACCGCCACCACGCCGCCCCGGGCCGCCAGGGCCAGGTTGGGCACGACGTGGCGCAGGTCGCGCGTGGCCGCGAAGAGCGGCTCGACGTCGCTCCAGGCGGCGCCGCCGTCCGTGGAACGCTGGTAGAAGACACGGTCATCCAGCTGGCCGTCACCGGTGCGCGGGTGCGCCAGGTGCAGCTTCCCGCGGTCGGCGGAGAGCTGGTGCAGGGAATCGAGCCGCGAGCTGCGCTCGTCGGTGACGCGCTTCATCGTCGTCCAGCCGCCAGCGAAGGCGGTGGCAGGCAGCAGGGCGGCCAGCAGCGCGAGCAGCAGGGCGACGATCGGCATGACGGGCGCACGGCGGCTGCCCCCGCGGGCGGGGTTCCTCACCACCCCAGTGTGGCTGGTGCGCGGACGCACCGGGTAGGGTACCCCCGTACCACGACCCGACCAGGACCTTCGGGGCCGCTGCGCCGACGCTTCACCCGAGGCCCGGCACGCCCGCGTAGGCCGGCAGGGCCGGTTGCCCGCCGAGGTGCGCGAAGAGCACCCGCGAGCCAGCGGGGATCTCGCCGGAGCGCACGAGGCCGATGAGCCCGGCCATCGACTTGCCTTCATAGACCGGGTCGGTGAGCATGCCCTCCGTCCTGGCGGCGAGATGGATGGCCTCCACGGTGCCCTCGTTCGGGATGCCATAGGCAGGACCCGCGTAGCCGTCGAGAAGGATGACCTCGTCGTCCTGCAGCTCGCGTCCCAGGCCGATGCGCTCAGCCGTGTCGCGGGCGATGCGCGTGACCTGCGCACGCGTCCTGGTCAACGTGGCGGAGCCGTCGATGCCGATGACACGGCGGTCGTCCCGGCCCTCGAGGGCGAAGCCGGCGACCATGCCGGCCTGCGTCGAGCCGGTGACGGAGCAGACGATGATGGTGTCGAAGAAGACGCCCAGATCCGCCTCCTGCTGCGCCACCTCGCGAGCCCAGCTGGCGAAGCCCAGACCACCGAGCGGGTGATCCGAGGCCCCGGCCGGGATGGGGTAGGGTCGGCCCCCGGCAACCTCGACCGACTCGAGCGCCTGGCGCCATGAGTCGCGGATGCCGATGTCGAAGCTGGCCGGGTCCATGCGGATGTCGCCGCCCAGGATCCAGGTCAGCTGGATGTTGCCGACGCGCTCATAGATGGGATCCGGCCAGTCGACCCAGTGCTCCTGCACGGTCACCGCCTTCAGGCCCAGCTTGGCGGCCACGCCGGTCACCGCGCGGGTGTGATTGGACTGCACGCCGCCAATGGAGACGAGCGTGTCGCAACCCTGAGCCAGGGCATCAGCCATGAGGTACTCGAGCTTGCGGACCTTGTTGCCGCCGAAGGCGATGCCGGAGTTGCAGTCCTCCCGCTTGGCCCAGATCTCCACGCCACCGCCCAGCGCCGCCGAGAGGCGCGGCAGGGGGTGGATCGGCGAGGGGCCGAAGAGCAGCGGGATGCGTGGGTGATCGTCCAGCCTCATGCCGATGCCCTCCCCGGTCCGCCGCTCGACTGCCACGACTTGCCCTCCACGGCGACGGACGGCGCGAACACCATCTCCACCTGCTGCATGGCCCGGATGTCCGTCGCGCCCAGGGCCGCCATCGACTGGCGCAGGGCGCCCACGAGGTTCTCGCTGCCGTCCGTGACCCGCGACGGACCGAGGAGGATGCGCTCCAGCGGGCCTGCCGTGCCGACCCGGATGCGGGTGCCACGCGGCAGCGTCGGCGACGGCGCCGCCATGCCCCAGTTGGTCCCGTGGCCGGGTGCCTCCTCCGCGCGCGCCAGTGGCGAGCCCAGCATGACCGCGTCCGCCCCGGCGGCGATGGCCTTGGCCACTTCCCCGCCTCGGCGCATGCCGCCGTCGGCCACGACGGGCACGTAGCGGCCCGTGCGGTCGAAGTGGTCGTCCCTGGCCGCGGCCACGTCGGCGATGGCCGTGACCTGGGGCACGCCGATCCCCAGCACCTCCCGCGTCGTGCAGGCAGCGCCCGGCCCCACGCCGACGAAGATGGCCGCGATGCCCTGCTCCATGAGCTGTCCGGCCGCTTCGTAGGAGGTCGTGTTGCCGACCGCCACGGGGATGCCCATGAGCCGCGTGAAGTCGGCCAGCTCCAGCGGCTCGTAGCCGCTGGCGAGGTGCTGCGCAGAGGAGACCTGCGATTGGACCAGGAAGACGTCCGCCCCCTGCCCAGCACAGAAGGGCCCCCAGCGCCGAGCCGCCGCCGGGGTGGCCGAGATGACCGCGGGCGAGCCGGCTGCGTGGAGCTCGCGGATGCGGCGCGCCACGAGCTCCTCCCGGATGGGCGCCTCATAGGCCGCCGTGAGGACTTCCTGGACCTCGTCGGCCGGCGCGCTGGCGATGTGCTCCAGGACGGCAGCCGGATCCTCGTAGCGGGCCTGCACGCCCTCCAGGTTCATGACCGCCACGCCGCCCAGGCGGTGCAGCTCAGCGGCCAGGCGGACGTCGACGACAGCGTCCATGGAGGCCGCCAGGACCGGGATCCGCAATGACAGGCCGGCAAGCTCCACGCCGGTGTCCACGTCGGCGGGCTCCACGGTGCGCGGACCGGGTGCCAGAGAGACATCGTCGAAGCCGAAGGCGCGACGCAGCGTGTCGGTCTTGGCCGGCCGGCGCGCGGAGGCCTGACCTGGGACCGCGGGCCCTGGCGAGTCGACGGCTCGGGTGCTCACGACCGATGGGCCCTCCCTGGCGCCTTGCCGCGGGGCAGGTGCGGACCACCCTGCGACGACCTGGATGCGCGGCAGCCGCCCGGTCCCGGCGGGACCTGGCTGCGTGGAGACCGCGGTAGCGGCAGTATACCGACGTGACCGAAGGACCCGAGCCCGACCATCCCGCCCTCCCGCAGGTCACCCTGGCGGACGTGCGGGCCGCCGCCGAGCGTTTGCGCGGCGTGGCCCTGCGCACGCCGCTGCTGGCCTTCGGGCCCCTGCCCGAGCCCGGCGTGCCCTCGCTCTGGCTCAAGGCGGAGAACCTGCAGCCCATCGGCGCCTTCAAGATCCGCGGCGCCTACAACGCCCTCGCGCAGCTCTCGCCGGAGGAGCGAGCCGCCGGCGTCGTCTCGCACTCCAGCGGCAATCACGCCCAGGGCGTGGCTCGGGCCGCGCGGCTGCTGGGCATGCGCGCCGTCATCGTCATGCCCAGCGATGCGCCGGCCATCAAGGTCGCCGGCGTACGCGCCGATGGCGCCCAGATCGAGTTCGTGGGCACGGACAACGAGGAGCGCATCGCTCGCGCCGACGAACTGGCCGCCCGTCAGGGCATGGCTCTCGTGCCCTCCTTCGACGACGCCCGCATCGTGGCTGGCCAGGGCACGCTCGGCCTGGAGATCGTGGAGCAGCTGGCCGAGCTGGGAGCGCGCCCCGAAGAGCCGCTGACGGTGATCGTGCCCATCGGCGGTGGCGGCCTGTCAGCTGGCGTCTGCGTGGCCGTCAAGGGGCTCCGGCCGGACGCCGCGGTCATCGGTGTGGAGCCGGAGCTGGCGGCCGATGCGGCCGACTCCCTGCGCGAGGGGCGCATCGTGCGCTGGGGCCCGGCGCTGACCGGGCGGACGATGGCCGACGGCATGCGCACGAGCGCTCTCGGCCGCATCCCCTTCGCCCACCTCTCGCGTCTCCTGGACGGCGTCCTGACCGTCAGCGAGGACGACATCCGGACGGCCATGCTGGCAGCCGCCACCCAGGCCCGCATCGTGGCCGAGCCATCCGGGGCGACGCCCATCGCCGCCTGGCTGCGACACGGCACGTCGCTGGGGGCCACCGGCCACGTCGTTCTCGTCGTCAGCGGCGGGAACGTGGACCCGGGACTGTATCGGCAGCTGCTCGCAGAGGCCGCCGACCTCGCCTGAAGGGAGCTCACCCGGTACGCAGCCCTACCGGTAGGCATCTTGGGCGTGCGGGACTATCATCGGCGGAGATGCCTGACCCAGTCGTGACCTTCAGCCTCCTCGACGCCGCCCGCGTGGTGGCGCGCGGTGGCAGCCTCGACGAGAAGCTCGAATCCCTCTCCGCCCAGGCCCGGGCCGTCGCAGGTGCCGCGGACGTGGCCGTCCTTCTGCACGACCCGGACGCTGGCCTGCTGCTGTCGGTGGACGGCTTGGTGGCGGTGCCCACGGGGAGCGTGGAGACAGAGCTGAACCGTGCCATCGCGGACCGCACGCCGGTCGTCTGCGACACGGTGCCCGGACTCCTGGGGCCCGTGATGCCCGCCACCCGGTCGTGCCTCTTCTCGCCGCTCGTGGTCGAGGATGAGGAGGGCGCCTTCCTGGAGGGCATCCTGGCCCTCGGCTGGGAGACGGAGGAGCCTCCCGTCACGGTCGTCCCGGACGCCATCCTGGCCATCTCCGACCTGGCCGCCGTGGCCGTCCGCCAGGCGCGCCTGCGCAACTCGGCCTGGGAACGCTCCGATCACGCTGATCGGCTGCTCCACACGGACCGCCTCACCGGCCTCGCCAACCGCGTCACCTTCGAGCGCATGCTGGAGCTGGAGATCGCCCGGGCCACGCGCCAGGGCACACCGCTGGCCGTCGTGCTGCTGGACGTGGACGGCCTGAGCGGCATCGCCGATTCCGAGGGTGCTCGCGTCGCGGACGAGGTGCTCCGCCACGTGGCGGCCGCCATCGCCGATCGCGTACGCCTCCTGGACACGGTGGCCCGCTTCGGCGATGACGAGTTCATGGTCATCGCGCCGGGCGACGCGGGCGGCATCGTGGCCCTGCGCCTGCGGGATGCCATCGCAGAGCTGCCACCCATCGGCGAGGTGGACGTCAGCGTCAGCGCGGCGGTCGTGCATCATCCCGCGGATGGCGCCAGCAGCGCGGAGCTCGTGGCTGCCGCCGAGCGCGTCCTGCACCAGGCCAAGGCCAGTGGCCCGGGCTCCATCCTGGGCATGCGCGGCACGCCAGGCTAGCTCTCCGCCAGCACCGCCTCCACGGCACGGCCGACGGCCTCGGCGACCGCATCCGGGGTCCGGTCGCCGTCGACCACCACCCAGTGCTGCGGGTCGGCCGTGGCCATCTCCAGGTAGCCGGCCCGCACGCGCCGGTGGAATTCCAGGTCGTGGCGCTCGCCGTCCTCGAAGCGGGTCAGCTCCTCCGCGCGCCCGGCATCCCGGCGCGCCAGACCCACCTCGACAGGCACGTCCAAGACGACCACGAGGTCAGGAGCCAGGCCACCCGTGGCGAAGTCGCCGATGGCCGCGAGGACCCCGCGGTCGAGGCCGCTGCCGAAGCCCTGGTAGGCCATCGTCGACGTGGCGTAGCGGTCGCAGACAACGACGTCTCCGCGCTCGAGAGCCGGACGGATGACGTCGAGGACGTGCTGCGAGCGGGCCGCGTTGAAGAGCAGGGCGTCGGCGATAGGTCCGCGCCGGGTGTCGGCCGGGTCCAGCACGACGGCCCGCACCTGCTCACCGAGGGGCGTGCCGCCCGGCTCCCGGGTGAAGATGACCGGGTACCCGCGGCGGCGCAGTCGCTCGGCCAGCCGGACGGCCTGCGCGGACTTCCCGGCGCCGTCGGGGCCTTCCAGCACGATGAACCGGCCGCGTCGCCGCGGGGCGGTCGTGGCGCCGGCGGAGGGCGCGACGCCCGGCGGGGGCTCGGTGCCCGGGGGCTCGGTGCCCGGGGGCTCGGTGCCCGGGGGCTCGGGCGGCGGCACGATGCTCAACGCCAGGCTCGGGCCTTGTCGGGGTAGACACGGACCCGGCGGAAGGGCTCGCGCCCGCGCGACCGCGACACCAGGTTGGCGGCTTCGGCGGCACGATGCTGGAGCCTGCGCACGGCGGCGCTCTGTGGCGAGAGCTCCACGGGCTTCGATTCGGCTCGCACCAGGCCGATGGCCTCCTCCAGCTCGCGCATGGCGAGCTTCTGGGGGTCCAGCTCGAGGGCGTAGACGCTCGTGAGGACTGACTGGATCTGCGCCACCGTGTTCGACTTCAGCACGTAGATGGGGATACCCCGCGCCTCCGCCTCGCGGATGAGCGGCGACTTCTGGCGGTACATGTTGCGCAGCGTGATGAGCAGGTCCGCCTCGTCCGGCTCGCGCACCACGATCACGGGCAGCTGCAGGTCGCGGATGGCCTGCTCGAGACGCTTGCGGCTGACCCCGTACCCGAGCACGTACAGGCGCTCCAGGGGAACCGTGGCGGTCTCCCGATCGGAGAGGCGGATCAGCGAGGCCTCCTCGTCGTCATCGTCCCCGCTGGCCCAGGCCCTGCGGCGGGGCGGTGCGTCGGCGGTCGCCAGCTGGCCTGCGCCGCTTTCGGAGTGCCCGTGGGCAAGGCCTCCCGCGAGCCTTGCTCCCGCCCGGCCGGCTTCCCTCGGCGTCGTCCAGGGTCCGCGCTGCGTTCTCCAGGGTCAGCGCTGCGTCGTCCTCGGCCTGCTCCGCCTTGCTGCCCGGTCCGGCCGCCACCCCCAGGTCGGGCTCGGCCGACGTGCTCGCCTCGGCCGTGGCCGTCGCGAGGGGCGACGATCCCGGCTCCCTGTCCTCATCGCCCTCCGCCAGCACGTCGCTCATGGCCCGGCTGGCCGCGGCGCGCCACTCGGCCTGTCGCTCGAACTCCCGTGCGTCCCGAGCACGCGGCTCCGGGGCGGGCGTGCCCCGCTCCAGCGGTCCCCGGTCAGCGTAGCCGCCGGCGCGGTAGACGGTCGGTCCGACGACCGGGCGCACGGGCTCCTCGCCCGCCCAGGGCGGCAGCGCACCGGCCCTGCGCGACCGTCCGCCGCGCGCCACACCGCCGGCGCGCCCGATCTCAGGGTCCGGCCCACCCAGCGGCCCGCGCCGGACATCCGGCCGCCAGCCAGGCTCCGTCGACCAGCCCATCTGACCGGGTCCCACGAGCCCACCGAATTGCTCGCCGGGCATCCGCGTCCGCGGGCCCGGCCGAGGGCGTGCCTGGGAACGGTGCACGCCGCCCTCATCGCGCCAGCGCATCTCAGGCGCCAGCGCATCGCCGCGCAGCAGGGCGTCGATGGTCTCAGCCACGTCGGCGTGGACGGCCACGCGATCGCGGTCCACGATCTCGACGACGACGTCGAAGGTGGGCGGGGCCTTGCGCTCCAGGACGGACTTCTGGGTGCGGCGCCGACGTGCCTCGTCATCCCCCAGCGTCACCGTCTGGATGCCGCCGATGAGATCGGAGAGCGTGGGGTTGAGCATGAGGTTGTCGAGGTTGTTGCCGTGCGCCGTGCCGATGAGCTGCACGCCTCGCTCCGCGATCGTCCGCGCGGCGTGCGCCTCCAGCTCCGTGCCGATCTCGTCGATGACGATGACCTCCGGCATGTGGTTCTCCACGGCCTCGATCATCACGGCGTGCTGGAGGTCCGGGGTGCGCACCTGCATGCGCCGGGCGCGGCCGATGCCCGGGTGTGGGATGTCCCCGTCGCCGGCGATCTCGTTGGAGGTGTCCACGATGACGACGCGCTTGTCCAGGTCATCGGCCAGGACGCGAGCAGCCTCGCGCAGCATGGTCGTCTTGCCGATGCCGGGTCGGCCCATGATGAGGATCGACTGGCCCGATTCGACGAGGTCGCCGACGATCTCGATGGTTCCGAAGACGGCCCGCCCCACGCGACAGGTGAGGCCCACGATCTTGCGGTTGCGGTTGCGGATGGCGCTGATGCGGTGGAGTGTCCGCTCGATCCCGGCGCGGTTGTCCTCGCCGAAGGAGCCGACGTGGTCGACCACGTAGCCGATGTCCTCGGGCGTGATCTCGCGGTCCAGCAGGACCTCCTCGCCGCCGCCGCCGAAGCGCGCCTCCGGGCGGCGACCCAGGTCCATGACCACCTCGATGACATCCGCCATCTGGGGCAGGGCTCGCATGCGCTCGCCGATGGCCGGCGGGAGCGCTTCGAGCAGTGCCTCCAGGTCATCGCTGGCGGAGGGGCGGACGGCGGCGGACATGGTGCCTCCCCTGGCTTGCATGGTCATCAGACGGCCGGCACGAGCGACGGCTCGGCCACCCGCACGAGCGCCTCCTTGATGAGCAGGGAGACCGAGGCGATGGTCTCCAGCCCTTGCTCCTCGAAGCGCCGCTCGATGGGCGCTTCGTAGGTCCGGACGCAGGACATGACGCCGTGGTAGTGGCCACCCTCCGCCGTCCGGCCGGCTCCACTGTGGCGGCCGATGAGGGCCAGGCCGTAGCGGATGAGCGCGCTGGGGTCGTGCCCGGGCAGGGCCAGCACGCGCATGTAGTGGGGCTGCTGCTCCTTGGCCACGCCCAGCTGGAGCATCGCTGCCAGGGCACCCGGAGCGTCTTCCTCCTGGACGTAGGCCTCCACGTCGGCGAAGCGGAGGATCGGCGTCAGCGAGGTGCGGGGCACGCTGGAGCGGTCGCGCAGGTGCTCCCAGTCCGTCAGCCGGTAACCCTCCAGGCGCGCCACGGGCGCCGGCGTCACACCCCGGTAGAGCCGAGACAGCTCCAGGGCGTCCTGGGCCGTGGCTGGCCGGATGCGCAGCGCCTCCGTGTCGATGCCGCGCAGGCCCGGGAAGCGCTGACCCGGGCGGCGAAAGAGGATGGTCTCCTCGCCATAGCGCGCGAAGCCGGCCTGCATGAAGAGCTCGACGTTGCCGCCGCGATCGGCACAGGCGACGTGGAAGCGGGCCGCACCACGCCGTGAGCCGTCGCGCAGGAGGTGCTGGACGAGGCGGAAGCGGATGTCACCAGCGTCGCCGTGGTCGATGGCGTCCAGCTCCACGATGGTCCACTCGTCCCGGTTGCTGTCCCGCTCCACGCGCGCCAGGCCGGCCAGGCGCCCGTCTTCCTCGTAGACGTAGACCTGGTCGTGCGGCTGGAAGGCACCCAGGGGCATGCGGAAGAGGCTGAAGACCGAGACGTGGCTGGCTGTCACGGGCAGCCCCAGCGAACGGGTGGGCGGGTCGCCTGGTTCGCGGGGAACGTCGCGCGGGACATCCCGCGCGGCGGTGGCGCCGCGCAGATGGCCGTCAGCCTGGGGCGGGTGGGCCAGGCGGGAGAGCTCGCCCACAGCGGCCAGGTCGGTGATGCGGGCGGCACGGACGCGACCCGAACGCGCGGCCGTCACGCCAGCGCCTCCTGGCGTCCGCGCCGGGTCGGATGGTGGCGGCGACCCGTGCCCTCCGCAGGCTCCTGGTAGGCGCCGGCCATCGTCGCCAGCAGGCGGTGGAAACGCGGGTCGCCGGACAGCTCCGGGTGGAAGGCGGTGGCGATGGCGTTGCGCTGCCGGACGGCCACGACGCGGCCGTCATCCAGCCGCGCCAGGACGTCCACGCCCTCCCCCACGCGCTCCACCACCGGCGCGCGGATGAACACGCCGTGCACGGGCGTGTCCCCCAGGACGGGGACGGCGACGTCCGCTTCGAACGAGTCCAGCTGCCGCCCGAAGGCGTTGCGCTTGACCGTGATGTCCAGCAGCGGGAAGACGGGCTCGTCACCGTCGCTGATGTGCGAGGCGAGCAGGATCATGCCCGCGCAGGTGCCCAGCATGGGCACGCCCTCGTGGGCCAGCTCCAGGATGGGCCGCCGCAGGCCCCAGCGCTCGATGAGCTTGCGCATGGTGGTCGATTCGCCGCCCGGCAGGACGAGGCCGGCGAGGCCCCCGAGGTGCTCCGGCAGGCGCACCTCGACCGCCTCAACGCCGATCGACGCCAGCAGGCTGGCGTGCTCGGCGAAGGCACCCTGGAGGCTGAGGACCCCGATCCTCACGTTCGTGCTCCGGCCATCGGGAGCGTCGTCCGTGCCCTGCCCGGGGACCCTACCAGCCGCGGACGGCGAGGCGCTCACCCTCCGGCACGGAGGCCGCACTCATGCCCCGCATGGGCGCCCCCAGGCCACGCGACACCTCCGCGATGATGTGGGCATCCTCGAAGTGGGTGGTGGCCTGCACGATGGCCGTGGCCGTGGTGGCCGGGTCCTCCGACTTGAAGATGCCGGAGCCCACGAAGACGCCCTCCGCGCCCAACTGCATGGCCAAAGCCGCGTCCGCGGGCGTGGCGATGCCGCCGGCCACGAAGTTGACGACGGGCAGGCGACCGTGAGCCGCGACCTCAGCCACCAGCGCGTACGGCGCGCCGAGTTCCTTGGCGGCCGTGAAGAGCTCGTCCTTGCGCATGGCGGCCAGTGCCCGGATGCCGGCGTTGACGGACCGGATGTGGCGCACGGCCTCCACGATGTCACCCGTGCCAGCCTCACCCTTGGTGCGCATCATGGCGGCACCCTCATTGATGCGACGAAGGGCCTCGCCCAGGTCACGCGCACCACACACGAAGGGCACCTTGAAGGCGTGCTTGTCGATGTGGTTGGCCTCATCGGCAGGCGTGAGCACCTCCGATTCGTCGATGTAGTCGACGCCCAGGGCCTCCAGGACCTGCGCCTCCACGAAGTGGCCGATGCGCGCCTTGGCCATGACCGGGATGCTGACGGCATCCATGATGGCGCTGATGAGCGCGGGGTCGCTCATGCGGGCCACACCGCCGGTGGCGCGGATGTCCGCGGGGACGCGCTCCAGCGCCATGACCGCGACGGCGCCCGCGTCCTCCGCGATGCGCGCCTGGTCGGGGGTGACGACATCCATGATGACGCCGCCCTTGAGCATCTGGGCCAGACCCTTCTTGGTCGCCCAGGTGGACGTCTCGACGCTCACACTTGACCTCGATCGAAGATGGCAGGTGGCCTTGCCGCCGGCTCGACCGCGGGGTCGTCGCCCGCACGGAGCCGGATGGCGGCCACGACAGTGCGTCGATTATGGCACGGGACCCTCGGGCGACCGGAGAGCCGCCCCGGCGAGCGGCCGGGGATGGTACCGATGGTCCTGTTGCCGGGGGGCACCACCGTCAGGAGGGCCACCCGGTCGTCCGGGTGCTAGGGTGCGCCCATGCCAGCACGCCAGCGGACGCAGCGTCCAGCGCTCGACCTCGCAGTGGAGCTCGAGGGAGCCGTCGAGCGCAACGAGTTCGGCCTCGAGTACCAGCCCATCATCGACCTCGGCTCCGGCTCCATCGCGGCCGTGGAGGCACTCCTGCGCTGGAGACACCCGCTCATGGGCACCATCGCCCCGGCCGACTACCTGCCCCTGGCGGAGGAGAGCGGGCTCATCGTGCCCATCGGCGAACGGGTCCTGGACGCCGCCACGCGCCAGCTGCGCACGTGGCACCTCGGCTTCGCGCGGATGCAGTCGCTCAAGATGAACGTCAACATCTCGGCCCGCCAGTTGCGCGACCCGGGCCTGCTGGAGCACGTCCGGACGGTCCTGCAGCGCTCCGACCTGGATCCCTCTTCGCTGACGCTGGAGCTAGGTCCCGACTGCACGGCGGACACCGGGCACATGAATGCCCTGGCCGACCTCGGCGTGGGGCTAGCGCTGGAGGACCTCGGCCACGGCTCGTCGCCGGACGTGGTGCGAGAGCTGCCGCTGTCGGTCGTCAAGCTGCACCCGAGCTTCACGGAGATGGCCGTCGGCAACGCCGATGAGGTCGCCTACGCGGAAGGCCTGCTGAGCCTCTGCCGGGCGCGTGACCTGCGCACGATCGGCAAGGGCGTCGAGACGCGTGAGCAGGCCCGCCGCCTGGCCGTCATCGGCTGCGACATGGCCCAGGGCTACCTCTACTCCAAGCCGCTGGGGTCGGAGGGCATCGGCACGCTGCTGGCCCGCGGCCGCGTCACGGCACCCGGCCCCGGCCGCTAGCCCTCGGCCGCGTCACGGCACCCGGCCCCGGCTCGTAGCCCTCGGCCGCGTCACGGCACTCGGCACCGGCCGCTAGCCCTCCCTCGCCTCCCCGGGTACGTCGAAGGCCCTCGCCGACTGGCGAGGGCCTTGCTGGATCGTCAGGACGGGTGGATCAGAAGGGGCCCATGACGGCCAGCGCCACACCGTAGACGCCGACGCTGAGCACCAGGCCGGCGACGACGGCGATGCGGCCGCGCGAGACTCCGACCGACGACTGGGCCGGCGCGCCGAAGATGTCCGGCTCGAGGGCCAGGCCGTAGGGCGTGCCCCGGTAGCGCTCCGAGAGCGACATCTCGGCGGGCTTGGTGTTCTTGAGCGTGCGCACCCCGGGCGACAGCAGTGGGTCCCAGCGGCAGGCCGGGCAGATCCCGGTGCCGGGGTCGAGGTCGGTCTCGCACTCTGGACAGTAAGCGTTCATCATCCGTTCCCCATCTCGGTGACGATCTCTGCGCTCGGGTTGATGACGAGTCGTACCGTAGGGGACCCTGGGGTCACGCCGCCATCACCCGGTCGTCCCAGCCCTCGGGCGCTGCGGGGACGTTGGGTGCACTGCGCTGCGGACGCCCCGTCCGACCCCGCTTGGGCCTTTCGTCCGGCCCACGGTGACCCGCCCGTCGGGTCGCGCGTGGTGCGTTACGATGCCCCCGGAGCGTGGCCCGTCCATGCCGACCCGAGGTGAGCGTTGGATAGCGTCGTCCTTCTTCTGAACGCCGACTACGAGCCCCTCAACGTCTGCGACCTGCGCAGGGCGTTCCGCCTCGTCTTCGGTTCCAAGGCGGAGGTCATCGAGTACGACCACACCATGGTCAGGACGCCGAGCGTGGTCCTGCGCGCACCTTCGGTCATCAAGCTGCAGTACCGCATCCGGCGGCCTCGGCCCCGCGTGCGGCTCTCGCGCCGGGAGGTCTTCGCCCGCGACGAGCACCTCTGCCAGTACTGCGGCGAGCGCGCACCCAAGCTGACCCTCGACCACGTCGTGCCGCGCCACCGCGGCGGCGCCCACAGCTGGGACAACCTGGTGGCCGCCTGCAGCGCCTGCAACCATCGCAAGGGCGGCCGGATGCCGGAGGAGGCCGGAATGCGCCTTCGCAAGTCGCCTCGCGAGCCCAGCTGCGACGCCTACTCGATGTACTCGCCCTACCTGGCGGACCCTCGCAATGAGGCCTGGCGCGACTACCTCACGCTGAACCGCTGACGGCCTCCATGTCGACCGAGCGACCGCCCTTCGCGGTCGAGCCCGAGGTCATGGCCGTCCTCGAGACCCTCTGGCGCAACGACCATGCCGCCTACCTCGTGGGCGGCGGGGTGCGCGACGCACTGCTGGGGCTGCCCGGCTCCGACTGGGACGTGGCCACCGACGCCCGGCCCGAGCGCATCCTGGCGGTCTTCCCGGGCGGGACCTACGAGAACCGCTTCGGCACCGTGCTGGCGCGTGGCCTGGAGATCACCACCTTCCGGCGGGACCACCGCTACGCCGACCATCGTCGGCCGGACAGCGTCACCTTCAGCGACGACGTCTACGAGGACCTAGCCCGCCGCGACCTGACCATCAACGCCATCGCCTGGGGACGCCGGGGGTCGGCGACAGCGGCCCGGCTCGTGGACCCTGCGGACGGTCAGGGGGACCTGCGGGCACGCCTGGTGCGCGCGGTGGGCGATCCCAGCCGGCGCTTCGACGAGGATGCCCTGCGCCTGCTGCGCGCCGTGCGGATCGCGGCCAAGCTGGACTTCAGCATCGAGCCGGTGACCTGGGCGGCCATGCTGACCCACGCGGCCGATGTCGAGTGGGTCTCCGAGGAGCGCGTCGGCAGCGAGGTGCGGGGCATGCTGGCCCTGGAGCAGCCCTCCCGCGCCTTTCGGCTGCTGCGCGAGTCCGGCATCCTGGCCACCACGCTTCCGGAGCTGCAGGCGCTCGTCGGCGGTGGCGGCATCGCCGGCCAGGGTGGCTTCGTGCGATCGCTCGACGTGCTCGACCTGGTGACGGCGCGGCGGCGTGGCAACGAACGCCTAGCCTGGGCCGCCCTCCTTGGCGGGGTCGACGCTGCCGGCGCCCGGACCGCGCTGGAGCGGCTGCGAGTCGCGGGGCGAGAGCGGGAGGCCGTGTGCCTGCTCGTGGAGCAGGCTGCGGTGCCCTACCAGCCGGCGTGGGGTGACGCGGACGTGCGCCGCTACATGGGCCGAGTGCCGCCTGACGTGGTGGACGACCTGCTCTCCCTTCGCCTGGCCCGGGCGGAGGCGTCGGGCGGCGCGGCGCCGGAGGTCGAAGAGGACCTGGCACGCCGAGTGCTGGCGCAACGCGACGCCGGATCGGCCATCGCATTGGCCGGGCTGGCCATCGACGGCCGCGACCTGCAGTCCACGCTGGGCATCACCGAGGGACCGGCCATCGGCCGCATCCTCGATGGGCTGCTCGCGGACGTCATCGAGGACCCTTCCCTCAACCGCCGCCTGACGCTGCTCACGCGGGCCGGGCTGATCCTCGACGAGATCATGCAGGGCGACGCCAGTGGGCCTGACGGAACAGGGATGGAGTAGTCTCGACAGGTGATCGAACAGCTGCTGCAGGCGGACCGGCTCCTGATCGTCGACCAGGTCGAGCAGGCGCGGGGCGTCTACGCGCGTGTCGTGGAGCTCGATCCGGGCAACGCCATCGCGGTGGTCGGCCTGGCGCGCTGCGCCCTGGCGGACGGGGACGACCGTGCGGCGCACGAACTCGCCAGCCGTGCACTGCGTATCGACCCGGAGAACGACATGGCCCGGCGCATGGAGGCACGCCTGGCAGAGATCCTGGCGACCCGCGGTGAGCCCGTCGACCGGCCTGACCCGGTCGCCGCAGCCACGGCCTCGCTGCGGCCGATCGTGACCGAGGGCCCGGCCGGGGCGCTCTCCACGGCTGACGTCTCGCCGCCGGCGCGTCGCTCGTTCCTGGATCGACTGCGAGGCCGGGCATGAGGATCCTCGTCACCGGCGGCGCCGGCTACATCGGCAGCGTCACCACGGAGCAGCTCGTGCTTACCGGGCACGAGGTCGTGGTCCTCGATTCGCTGGCCACCGGCCACCGCGAGGCCGTCGCTCCCGGGGCCACCCTGAGCGTCCACTCGGTCCGCGACAAGGACGCCCTCGTGGCCCTGCTTCGGCAACACCATATCGAGGCCGTGCTGCACTGCGCGGCCCGCTCCCTCGTCGGCCAGTCGATGAAGGATCCGGGCCTCTATTACGCGGAGAACGTGGTGGGCGGCGTGGCGCTCCTGGACGCGCTGCGCGAGGCGGGCGTGGACCGCATCGTCTTCAGCTCCACGGCGGCTGTCTACGGCGAGCCGGAGAAGGTGCCCATCCGCGAGAACGCGCCGACCCGACCAGTCAGCCCCTACGGCGCCTCCAAGCTGGCCTTCGAGGGCGCCATGGCCTGGTACGCCGCCTACGGGCTCCGCTCGGTCTCGTTGCGCTACTTCAACGTGGCCGGCGCCAGCGAGCACCACGGGGAGCGCCACGACCCGGAGACGCACCTCATCCCCAGCATCCTGCGCGCGGCCCTCGGTCGCGCGGACCTGACCATCTTCGGCGACGACTACCCGACCGCCGACGGCACGGCCATCCGCGACTACATCCACGTGCTCGACCTGGCGGATGCCCACATCGAGGCGCTCGAGCTGACGGCCCAGATGCCGCCCGGCCAGGAGATCTGCAACCTGGGCTCCGGGACCGGCTTCTCGGTGAAGCAGGTCCTTGATGCCGCGGCGCAGATCGTGGGGCGGCCCATCCCCCACAGCTACGGCCCGCGCCGGGCCGGCGACCCGCCCGTGCTGGTGGCCTCCTTCGAACGGGCACGCGAGCTGCTGGGCTGGGTGCCGGAGCGCGGCACGCTGGACGAGATGATCGGCTCGGCCTGGCAGCTGGCGGCACACGGCCACGCCGGCTGAGCGGGCGCTGGCGGACGGGTGATGGTCCAGCGCGCCGCGATGGTGGAAACGGTGGCGCCGGAGGATCGGGCTGATGCGCGCCAGTGGCGGCCCATGCGACCCTACCGCGGGCGCCGGCCATCTGACATCGTGGACCCCGTGGTCGAGCCCCTCTGGAGCGGGACCCGTGTCATCGCGCACGTCAGCGTGGCGGCCGGGGCGACGATGGCGGGGACACCCGCCGCCGACGCGCGGCACCCGGAGATCCGCTTGCTGGAGGACCTCGGCGCGGACGTCGCCCCGGAGCTGCCCGAGCTGGCGGCCGCCATCGCCGCCGCCGTCATGGCGGACGAGGCCGTGATCGATGGCATCATCAGCAGCCAGGTGGGCCTCTCCGGGATCGGCGCAGCGCCCATCACGGAGGTCCGCCACCGGCCCGCGCTGGTCCTGCGCGACCGCACCGACCTGGACGTGGTGCCCCGTGGTGCCGCGCCGGAGCAGGACGACGCCATCGACGGCTTCGTCGCCGTGGATCTGCTCCGGATCGACGGCATCCCGCTGCTGGACGTGCCGCTGCTGGAGCGCAAGCGACTCCTGGAGAGCGTGGTCATGGCTGGTCCGCTGGTGCGCACCTCGCCGCACGTCCGTCCGCCCATCGACTCCTGGGTCGCCACCTGGAAGTCGCTGGGGCTGCGTGGCGGCATCCTCAAGGCCGCCAACAGCCGCTACGTCCCCGGCGCTGAGACGTTCGAGTGGCGCCTCGTGGAGCGTCTCGGCCGCTGAGGCCCGGGTACCCTTACCAGCGACCCATGCCTGACGGATCGATGGCCACGACTCCCGCCCCACGTCACCTGCGCGTGCTCGTGGCACCCGATTCGTTCAAGGGCACCTTCTCGTCGGTCGTCGTGGCCCGGGCGCTGGCGGAGGGCTGGCAGGCCACGCGTCCCGCTGACGACGTGGTGCTGGCGCCGATGGCCGACGGCGGCGAGGGGCTGCTGGACGCCGTCGCTGCCAGCGGCGGCTGGCAGCGCCTGCCGGTGGCCGCCAAGGACCCCCTGATGCGCACACTGACGGCGGGCTTCCTCCGCGATGACGATCGGGCCGTGGTGGAGATGGCGACGGCCTCGGGGCTCTCGCGGCTCTCCCCCGACGAGCGCGATGCCATGTCTGCCAGCACCTTCGGGACGGGGCAGATCCTGGCGGCGGCAGTGGGCCTCGGCTGTCGGCGCATCGTGCTGGGGATGGGCGGCAGCGCCACCACGGACGGGGGCGCGGGACTCCTGGAGGCGCTCGGCGCACGGTTCCTCGACGCGGGCGGCGCGGATCTGCCGCCGGGCGGCGGCGCCCTGGGCGATCTCGCCAGCGTGGACCTCTCGGAGATCTCGGACGTCCTGCGCGACGTCGAGCTGACCGTGGCCTCGGACGTCACCAACCCGCTGCTCGGCTCGCTCGGCGCGGCCGCCACGTACGGGCCGCAGAAGGGTGCGGACCCGGAGCAGGTGGCTGAGTTGGACCGCAACCTGCGCCGCTACGCCGACGTCCTCGAAGCGTCGCTGGGCCGCGTGCTGCGCTACCAGCCGGGGGCGGGTGCGGCCGGCGGGGCCGTCTTCGGCCTGCTTGCCATCGCCGACCGCTTCCGCTCCCTGGACGTCGTGCCGGGCGTGGACGTGGCCATGGAGCTGACGGGCTTCGCGGACCGCGTCGGCGAAGCCGACCTCGTGCTCACGGGTGAGGGACGCGTCGATGTCCAGACCACCTACGGCAAGACCGCCCTGGGCGTGGCCGAGCGGGCCCGCGAGGCCGGGGTGCCGACCGTCTGCTTCGGGGGTGGCGTCACCCCGGAGGGGGCGACCTTCATGCACGAGCGGGGGGTCGTCACCGTGGCCGTGATGGAACAGCCCATGAGCCTCGCGGACGCCGTCGCCGCCGGCACGGGCCCCATCTCCCGGGCTGCCGAGCGGGTCGCGCGGCTCATCGACCTGGGCATGGAGCTGTCTCGATGACCCGGGCCACGCCCACACGCCGCCGCAAGGCCGACCCCATCAAGCCATGGGCACGCCGCCTGCGCCTGGGTCGCCCGGGTCTCGTCGACGACGTGCTCGCGCAGGTGAACGCCCGCTACGGGGAACCGGTCTGGCGGCGCGTCTACGATCCGACCTCCGAGCTGGTGCTCACCATCCTCTCCCAGAACTCGGCCGACACGAACGCGGAGAAGGCCTTCGAGGCCCTGCGGGCGGCCTATCCGGGCAGGCCGTCCGATGGGGACGCGGCCGGCGCTTCCGGCGCAGAGCCCGGCCCTTCTGGCGCGGAGCCCGGCACGTCCGGCGCGGGGGAGCGGGCGAATCGACCCGGCTGGGGAGGCAGTGGCCTGGTCCAGGCGGCTGCGCCCGACTGGGTGGCGGTGGAGGCGGCGCCCGTCGAGGAGCTCATCGACGTCATCCGGCCGGGTGGGCTGGCACCGCAGAAAGCGCCCCGCATCCAGGCCTCGCTGCAGCGGCTGCGCGAGACCAACGGCGACCACTCCCTGGAGTTCCTGGGCGAGATGGAGCCGCTGGCCGCCCGCGACTGGCTGACAGACATCGACGGCGTCGGCGTCAAGACCGCCTCGGTCGTGCTCATGATGTCCTTCGGCATGCCGCTCATGCCGGTCGACCGGCACATCGACCGTGTTTCCAAGCGCATCGGCCTCATGCCGCCCACGGTCACCGCAGAGGATGCCCACGACCGCTACCTGGCCCTGCTGGAGCCCGGTCAGTGCTATCCGCTGCACGTCGGGCTCATCACCCACGGGCGCCGGATGTGCCACGCGCAACGGCCGGAGTGTGACGCCTGCCCCATCGCGCCACGCTGCCGCTTCGTGGACCGGCGCGCACCGTAGACCTCACCGCGCTCCGCGCATCGGCGCCGCCGCGCCGGTCGATGCGCCCCACGCATGGGCGCCGCCGTGAGGGACGCCGCCCGGCCGCGCCGCCCACAGCTCAGCGGACGACGGCGACCACCACGCTCAGGGCCAGCACGCCCAGCACCGTCACGGCCAGGAGCACGGTGCGCCGGTCGGCGATGTCCGCGTACTCCCACGCTGTCGCCAGCAGCCCGAGGGCCGGCGTGAGGATGACCACGTAGGTCCCGGCGCTCGCGAGGGCCCAAGGGTCGAGTGCCAGCAGGCCCGCGACGAGGGCCGCCAGGTCCGTCATGTCTGCCTGCCGTCGATGGAAGGCGAGCGACTCCGCGACGCCCGCCAGCACGAAGCAGGCGGCACTGACGGCCACGCCCAGGCTCAGGAGCGCGCTGGTGAGGCGGCGCGGCGCCGTCACCCGCAGCGGCGTGCCATCCGGCGCCAGGCGCATGCCCGACCTGCCGCGCGGCGCGCTCACAGCTCGAGGAAGCGGCTGAACATGCCGACCGCGAAGACGGCCGCCACGACCACGAAGGCCAAGCGCAGGGCGTCCTGCGAGACGCGCATCGAGAGACGGGCGCCAGCACGAGCACCGATCATGACCCCGAGGGCCACGGGTGCCGCCAGCAGCGGATCGAGCTGGCCGGAGGCCACGTAGACGGACGCGCTGGCTGCGGCCGTCGCGGCCAGCATGTAGGTGCTCGTCGTCGTCGCCACGCGGATGGGCACGTGCATGAGCACGTTCATGGTGGGCACGTTGATGACCCCGCCGCCCACGCCCAGCAGGCCGCTGATGTTGCCGGCCAGGAAGGAGACGGCCGCCCCGGGCGCCAGGCGCCGGGCGCGGTAGATGACGACTTCGCCGCTGGTGGGCTCCACGAACGAGGAGGCGAAGCCGGAGGCCATGTCATCGTCGTCGACCGGCGGCACCGTGACGGGTCGGTGGATCTGGCGCAGCATCTGGATGGCCACGCCGGTCAGCAGCAGCCCGAAGAGCAGCGCCAGCACGCGCCCGTCCAGGAGCCCCGCGGTGACGCCGCCGGCGAGGCCCCCCAGCGTGGCACCCACGAGCAGGAGCAGGCCCAGGCGCCGGTCGACGAGGCCGCTCCGGACGTAGCGGGGAGTGGCCGCCAGCGACGTGGCGATGACGCCGATGAGGCTGGCGGCGATGGCCGACTTGACGTCGTAGCCAAGGCCCACGGTCAGGACGGGCACGATGATGAGCCCGCCGCCGATGCCCACCAGCGACCCGAAGCCGCCCGCACCGATGGACACCAGGAGAGCGACGATGGCCGCGCTCACGCCGGGGCGCTCGGGCGCATGGTGACACGTCGACGGGGTCGCACGCCCCCGAGGATAGCCGCGCTACCATCTGGCCATGACCATGTTCGCTGATCTTCCACCCCGGGCGCCGGACGCCATCCTGGGGCTCATGGAGCGCTTCCGCGCGGACGAGCGTCCCCACAAGGTCTCGCTGGCGTCGGGCGTCTATGTCGACGAGAGCGGCATCACCCCGGTCCTCGCGACCGTGCGGGAGGCAGAGGAGCGCATCCTCGAGAAGCAGACGACGAAGGTCTACAAGCCCATCGACGGCGACCCGGCCTACCTGCGTCCGGTCCGCGACCTCGTCTTCGGCGCCGGCCACCCAGCCGTCGGCGCGGGCCGCGTGCAGCTGCTGCACACGCCCGGCGGCACCGGTGCGCTGCGCGTGGCCGGTGACCTCGTGCACGCCATCTCGCCTGGCGCCGCGGTGTGGCTCTCCACCCCGACCTGGCCCAACCACCCGCAGGTCTTCGAGGCGGCCGCAATCCCGGTGCGCAGCTACCCCTACCTCGGCGCTGACGGCGAGCTGGACATGGACGCCCTGCTCGGCGTCCTGCGCTCGGTCCCGGCGGGTGACGTGGTGCTGCTGCATGGCTGCTGCCACAACCCCACCGGCATCGACCCCACGGCGGAGCAGTGGAGGGTCATCGCCGACGTCCTCGCGGAGCGCCGCGTCCTGCCACTGCTGGACTTCGCCTACCAGGGCTTCGCCGATGGCCTCGACGAGGATGCCCGCGGTCTGATGGCCCTCCTCGAGCGTGTCGAGACGATGCTCGTGGCCTCCAGCTTCTCCAAGAACTTCGCCCTCTACGATGAGCGGGTCGGCGCGCTCGGCATCGTCGGAGCTGATGCGGCGGAGACGCAGTCCCTCCTCTCGCACGCCAAGGGCGTGGTGCGTGCCAACTACTCCAACCCGCCCGCCCACGGAGGGGAGATCGTGGCCGCCATCCTCGGCGATGACGCGTTGCGGGCCCGCTGGGTGGATGAGGTGGCCACGATGCGCGGCCGCATCAACGGCAACCGCGCGGCCTTCGTGGCCGGACTGCAGGCGGCGGGCGCGCCCGGCAACCACGAGAGCCTCATGCGGCAGCGCGGCATGTTCTCCCTGCTGCCCCTGGGCGAGGAGCGCGTGGCCCGATTGCGCGACGACTACGCCATCTACGTGGTCGGCAAGGGCCGTGTCAACGTGGCCGGCCTCACGGCCGCGAACCTCGGCCCGGTTTGCGAGGCCCTGGCCGCCGTCACCTCCGACTAGCGGCCACGCCCGGCCGTCGGGCGATCACTGGCGATCGAGCGGTCATCCGCGTCCCGTTCGCCCTGTGCCGGCACGCAGGACCGCTGAGCCGCGGGGCGTACCGGTGACGGGATGCCCACACATCGAGGGTGACGTGCGGTCCGGGGTGGTTTGCGGCAGTACCCTCTGTCGGCCGGTCATCCGATAGTCAGGGGGCCATGACAGCCATGCGTCACCTCCCCGGTCAGTCCGTCCAGGCCATCGCCATCCCGGTCGCCCATCCGGCGCACCCGGCACACCGCAGCAGCCCGTTGGCCGCCATGACGGCCACGGTCGCTACTATCTCTCACCGTATGCGACTCAACTTCTTCGCCCATCGCGACTCCCCGGAGCCCAGCCAGCCGTCCGCGCCTCCTCCGCAGGCAGCCCCACCGGGCGCCAGCCCGGCGCCGTCGGCGCCAGCGCGCCCCGCCAAGACGTACCCGGCCGACCTGATCGTCTGGGGCATCGTCATTCGCCCCGGTTTCGACGAGCTGGACGACCCGTGGTATCACCGCGGCATCACCCAGCACGCCTACGTCGAAGGGAGCGACGAGGTCTCCCTGTGCGGCTTTCGCCCGCCGTTGACCGGATCGCGCGGACGCCGCCGGCCGCGCCTGGGCCTGCCGAGCGCCGCCGACCACCCCATGTGCGGCATGTGCGCCCGCATGGTCGTGACGCCGCGGCCGCGCGTGCCGGTTCCCGTCCAGCCGTTCCGACCGGCCGTGGCCCTGCCGGTCGCGCCCGGTGTGATGGCCCCGCGGCCAGTGCCCGTCAGTGTCGCACCTCGCTCAGCCACGACGGCAGCCATGCCCGCTCCGGCCGCGCCCGATGCTCCTGGGGCACCGGCAGCCCCGGCGGCCGCGGCAGGCCAACCGGCAGCCGCCGCCACGTCACCGTGGGTGCGACGGTACGCAGGCGGCAACGAGCCTGCTGCTCCGGCGGTCTCACTGCCCGTCAGCCACGACAGCGGCCTGCTCGCCCGGGGTGTGCACACGGACGGCACGCCGGACTGACGCCAGCGACACACCACCACCTGGCGCGCCGGACGGCTACGACGCACCACACAACGGGGAGCCGCCCGGCACGGGGGAGGGTCGGGCGGCTCTTCTGCTGTCCGGACGCGGGCGGTCAGCCGGCCATGCCGGGCGTCAGACGGACGGCTTGACGATGATCTTCAGTCCTGAGCGGGCAATGAGGGCATCGAACGCGGCCGCCCCCTCGGCGATCGGGAAGGTGCTCGTGATGAGCCCGTCCAGCGAGACCAGCCCGTGGTCCACGAGCTCGATGGCCTGCAGCATGTGGATGAACTTCATGCGCCGCGCGAAGATGAGCGCGAGGCCCTTGCCGCGCGCGTAGCGCGCCGTGAAGGAGTGACGATTGGTGGGCGGGATGCCCACCACCACGACACGTCCCCCCAGGCGCACGGCGATGTTCGAGGCCTCCAGGGCCGCATCCTCGCCGGCCGCCTCGAACGCCACGTCCACCGGTTCCCAACCGTGGATGCCCTCCGGCAAGCCATCGACCGTCGTGAGGTGGGCCTCGTCGGCACCGGAGGCGAGCGCGGCCGTCACCCGGTGGGGCAGCGCATCCGTGGCCACGATCCGGCCCACGCCAGCCGCGCGGAGGGCGCGGATGATCATGAGCCCGATGGGGCCACAGCCGAAGACGCCGGCGCTCATGTCGGCACGGACGTGGCCGAGGTCGAGGGCATGAAGGGCGATGCCCAGCGGCTCCAGGAGCGCCACATCGTCGTCCGCGATGCTGTCCGGGACGGAGAGGAGGAGCCGCTGCGGCCAGGCCATGTAGGTACGCAGCGATCCATCGATGGGCGCGTGGCCGCAGAACTTGACGTTGGGGCAGAGGTTGGCGTCACCGGCGCGGCAGGCCGCGCAGTGGCCGCAGGGGTTGGCCGGCTCGATGACGACGCGCATGCCCTCGCGCGGGCCAGCGGCGATGACGCCGCCCATCTCGTGGCCGAGCACCAGTGGCGAGACCACCTTGTCGAAGCCGATGCCCCCGTCTTCGTACCAGTGCAGGTCGGAGCCGCAGAGGCCCACGGCCGTGACACGCACGAGATCCTCCCCGGGGCCCGGGACCGGATCAGGTTCCTGGTGGACGCGAACGTCCTTGGCGCCATGCAGTCGAAGCACTTCCATGCCCTGAAGATAGCGGGCGACCGATGGCGGTGGGTGGTGCCTCCACGCACCTGTCTTGGGGGCCGTCTGGCGTATCCTCGGCACGTGGCCGATGGCGCGTGCCGTGCGCGCCCGCGGGCCACGTCGGGATGGGAGTCGATATCGCGGGATGACCAGCGAGCACGTGTCCGCCCGCCCAGCGGATGGAGGGCCGGCCGTTCCGGTCGCGCCCGCGCGCGCCCTCGGTTGGGTGACCGCTCCCGAGTGGGCGGTCGGGGCCGCTCCGGCGGTCGACCGGGCACCCCACCGCACGCTTGAGTCGCCGCACACGCCGGAGCTGCCGCACACGCCGGTCGACGAGAACCTCATCGACGTCGCGGCCGACCTGCGGCCGGGCAAGGCCCTGGACCTGGGATGTGGCAGCGGACAGAACGCCATCTGGCTGGCGGAGCGCGGCTGGGTCGTGACGGCCGTGGACTTCTCGACGACGGCGCTGGCGGAGGCACACGCGGCTGCCACGACCGCCGGCGTCACCATCGTCTGGGAGCTGGCGGACATCACGGCCTGGCGACCGACCTCCCGCTACGACCTGGTCGTCTCCACCTTCGCACTGCCGCCGCGGGGCATGGGACGCAGCCGCATGCTGGAAACGGCCGCGGCGGCGGTCGCGCCGGGCGGCTCCATCCTCGTCTCGGAGTTCGACGTGGCGCTGGCCCGCGAGGGTCGCATGGCCGAGAGGCACCTCATCTCCACGGAGGAGGTGGAGCGCCACCTGGGCGGCTTCCGGATCAACCGCTCGCGCACCCGGCTGGCCCGTCGGCCGCACGGCTACGAGGAGATCGTGGTGCCCGTGGCCACCGTCGTGGCCACCCGCCGCACCGACCTGCGCAGTCCCTGGTAGCGGCCCCGGGGCCAGGCAGGGCCCTTGGCCGGTCCGGGTCCTGGGCCGGTCCGGGCCCTGTATCGATCCAGAGCCCGAGGGTGGTTATACTCCTGGTATGAAGACCGCCGTCTCGGTGCCTGACAGCGTGTTCGAGCAGGCCGAGCGCCTGGCGCGGCAAACTGGGCGCTCCCGGAGTGAGATCTACAGCACGGCGCTGCGCGAGTACGTCGCCCGCCACGACCTCGACGAGGTATCAGCAGCGATCGACCGCATGCTGCTGGCACTCGGGGACGAGGGCAGCCCAGAGACGGAGGCCGGCGGCTTCGTCTCGCGCGCGGCACGACGGACGCTGGCGGACGTCGAGTGGTGATCAGCCAGGGCGACATCTGGTGGGCGGACCTCGCGGCACCAGCGGGGTCGGAGCCCGGCTACCGGCGGCCCGTCGTGGTCGTCCAGGGAGAGGCCTTCAACCGGAGTCGCCTGGCTACCGTCGTGTGCGTCCCGCTCACGAGCAACCTGCGCTGGGCGGATGCGCCGGGCAACGTCCTCCTGGCCGCTCGCCAGAGCGGGCTGGACCGCGACTCGGTGGCCAACGTCACGCAGATGATCACCCTCGACCGCGAGGTGCTCACCGACCGCGTCGGCCGCCTGTCCGCCGCCAGGCTCGGCCTCGTCCTGGCGGGAATCGACATCCTGCTGGGCCGCTGAACGAGTCAGTGCATGGCGGGATCGAGTCGCCGGAGCAGCTCGATCGACAGGCGGGCTGCCGCGATCGGGTCGCCGCCCAGCACCTGGCGGTAGTAGTCCCAGGACTCGAACTCCACGCTGAGATACCCCCGGTAGCCGATGTCATCGAGGGCCGCCAGGAAGCCGGCCCAGGGCACCTGCCCCTCTCCCAGCAGCGGGAAGATGAAGGTCTCGCCGAACATGCCCGGCCGGCCCACGGCGTCCTTGACGTGGATGTGCCGGATGCGCGAGCCCCATTGGCGCACCGCCCAGGGGATGTCGTTGCCCACCAGGATGCCGTGGGAGGGGTCGAAGTTGATGCCCAGGCGCGGCGAGTCATAGTGTCGCAGCAGCTCCAGCGTCGTGTAGTAATCGTGGACGAGATGGCCGAAGACACCCTCCACGGCCAGGTCCACGCCGGTCTCCTCGGCCAGCGGCACCAGCACGTCGAAGGCGGCGCGCACCATGTCCCAGGCCTGCCCCTCCGTGAGGTCCCGGCCCAGGCGTGGCGCGGCCGGGTCCCAGGGCGCGGGGCCGCTGAAGAGGTTGACCGGCGCCGGTGCTGGCTGCCCGCCCAGGTCGAGAGCAGCCACCGCCCGCACTGAATCGGCCGCCCGGCCGAGGCGGCCTGCACGCACCGCGGCGTCCGGGTGAACGAAGTCGAGCTGCACGACCCACTCGCTGACCGCCAGCCCGGCCGTACGCGTGTCACTGACAAGCTGTCGGCGGTCGGCCGCGGAGGTGGTCGATGGATCGAAGCGGGCCAGCGGCCACGAGACGGCCACGTACCCCAGGGCCGCCAGCTCGTCGGCTACGCGCGCCGCGGGCAGGGCCGCGAAGTCCAGGCCGGCCAGGAACCCGTACCGGCGCGTCATGACCGTGGACCTCCGAGCTCCTCGAGCGCGACACGCCGGCCGTCCCCCGCGGCGAGGTAGGCGGCACGGATCGTATGCAGCGCAGCGCGCGCGTCGGCCGGTGTGACGGCGAAGGGCAGGTCGCGGTCGAAGCAGTCGAGCGCGTGAGCCAGGCCCCGCTTCACCGACCAGGCCCACCAGTCGGCCTCGTGCTCGACGACCTGGGGGACGCGTCGGCCATCCCTCCAGGCGACCAGCGGCTCCGCGTCCTCGAGTCGGACGTGCAGCGAGCCCGACTCACTCCAGAGGGCGCGGGTCTCGCTCCAGGGCTGGCCCGCGGCCGCATAGCTGACCACCACGTTCACCGTCAGGCCGGGGTATTCCATGAGCAGGGTGGCCGTGTCGTCGGCCCGGTCCGGCGACGCCACGACGTGCCGGGCGAGGAGGCAGCGAACCGCCACCGGCGGCCCGAACCAGGCGTGGGCAAGGTCGACGAGGTGCGTGCCGCTGTCGGCCAGGGCACCGCCGCCGGCTCGGTCCCAGGTGCCCTTCCAGTGGCCGGGCAGCCGCAGGCGGGGCAGCTCGCTGCCAGCCACCACGAGGAGGGCCAGGCTGGGCCGGCCCAGAAAACCGTGGGCGAGGAGCTCCCCCACCCGCTGGTGGACGGGCAGGAAGCGCTCGTTGAGGGCCACGTAGAAGCGGCGCCCGGCGGCCTCCCCCGCGACCATCATCTCGTCGGCCTCGGCGAGGGTGTTGGCGATGGGCTTGTCGGCGATGACGTGCTTGCCCGCTGCGAAGGCCTCCAGGGCAACCGGATGGTGCAGGTCGTGGGGCAGGCAGATGTCCACGATGTCGACCGTCGGATCGTCGAGCAGGGCCCGGTAGTCGGTCGTGGTACGGGCCAGCGGGTAGCGGCCGGCGAGCTCGGCCAGGGCGCCGGCGTCCGCCTCCGCCAGGGAGACAGCGCTCACGGCCGGGTGGCCCAGCATGGCCTCGAGGTGGACGCGCCCCACGAACCCGCCACCGATGACCGCGACGTGCATGCCCATCTCGTCCCTCCACGGACCGGCTGGTGTCTCTCCGTCAGCGTATGTCGCCAGAGGGCGGCCTGCTCGCCGGATGGCCGCCCTGCTCGCCGGATGGCCGCCCTGCGAGCGCCAATGGCCGCTAGCCCACCGACCCAGCCGCTACCCTTGAAGGTCATGAGCCTCGGGGGCACCGTTCGTCGCAGCCTGTCGGGCAGCATCGGGCTGGCCCGCGAACGCATCCAGCATGCACCGCGACGCGTCCTCTTCACGTGGTTCCTGCAGGCCATCGTGCTGCTCGTGCTGGGGCACCTGCTGCCCGGCGTGCTCGTCGAGGACCTCTTCGCAGCCCTCATCGCGGCAGCCGTCATCGCTGGTCTGAATGCCCTCGTCCGGCCCATCATCGTGGTCCTCACGCTGCCGCTGACGGTGGCCACCTTCGGTCTTCTCTCGCTGCTCATCAACACGTCGATGATCGTGCTGGCGGCACCGCTCGTGCCGGGCATGGAGGTGAGCGGCTTCCTGCCGGCGCTGTCGCTGGCGGTCATCCTCACCGTGGCGACGACGGTCGTGAACGTCACGCTGGCCGTCGACGAGGACGACTCCTTCTATGACGAGCTGGCGCGGCGCATCGAGGGCGACACCCCAACGGAGGGACCACGCCCGGCCGGCCTGGTCATCATCCAGATCGACGGCCTGGCCGCTCCCATCCTGCGCAACGCCATCCGTATCGGCACCGTGCCGCGCATGGCCAGCTGGGTCCGCTCAGGCAGCTACACGCTGACCGAGTGGGAGTGCCCGCCGCCCTCGCAGACGTCGGCCAGCCAGGCGGGCATCCTGCACGGCAACAACGACGACATCCCAGCCTTCCGCTGGTACGAGAAGGAGAGTGGACGCCTGCTCGTCTCCAACAAGCCCGCGGACGCCAGAGAGATCGAGCGGCGCGTCTCCAACGGCGAGGGCCTGCTGGCATCGTCCGGCAGCAGCGTGGGTAACCTCTTCACCGGCGATGCCGGCCGCAACGCCTTCGTCATGAGCCACATGGGCAACCCGGTCGGCGACTTGGACGTGGACGCCTTCTCGCTCTACTTCATGGATCCCGCGGCCTTCATCCGCACCGTCGTCCTGTCGGTCGGCGAGTTCCTCAAAGAGCTCGTGGAGGCACGACGTCAGCGCATCCAGGACATCCAGCCGCGCGTCCATCGCGGGACGACATTCGCCTTCCTTCGCGCTGCCACGAACGTCGTGCTGCGTGACCTGAATACGACCTTCGTGGTGCGTTCGATGTCGCTGGCTGCGCCCGTCATCTACACGGACCTGGTCGACTACGACGAGATCGCCCACCACGCCGGGCCGGAGCGCATCGAGTCCCTGCGAGCATTGACCGGCGTCGATCGGGTCGTGGCTTCGCTGGAGCGGGCGGCCGCGCATGCCCCGCGTGACTACCGCTTCGTGCTGCTCTCCGATCACGGCCAGAGCCAGGGGGCCACGTTCGCGCAGCGCTACGGGCGATCGCTCGAGGAGCTCATCCGCGGCCTCATGGGCGGCACGGCCGACGTCGTGGCAGCGACCGGCCGAGCCGAGATGTATGGACCCGTGAATGCGCTGCTCACCGAGCTGGCACAGCGGCCAGGCGTGGCCGGCCGAGCCACGACGGCGGCCCTGCGCGGCCGGAGCACCGATGGCGCCGTCGAGCTCGGGGTAGCGGATCAGCAAGCCAAGGCCGCGGAGCGTCCCGACGTCGTCGTCTGCGCCAGCGGCAACCTAGCCAACGTCTACTTCACCGTGCTCCAGGAGCGGCTGACCGCCGCCCAGGTGGAGGCCAGCTACCCGGGTCTCCTGGCCGGGCTCGTGGGTCACCCGGGGGTCGGCTTCATCATGGTCCGTGCCGATGAAGGCGCGATCGTCATCGGCGCCCGCGGCGTTCGTCATCTCGATGACGAACGCATCGAGGGTGAAGATCCGCTGGCCCTCTTCGGGGAACGCGCCGCGGACCACATGCGTCGACTGGATGCCTTCTCCAACGTCGGTGACCTGCTCATCAACAGTGTCTTCGACCCGGAGCTGGAAGAGGTCGCCGCCTTCGAGGAGCTGGTGGGCAGCCACGGCGGCATGGGCGGGCCACAGACGCGTCCGTTCCTGCTCCACCCAGCCGACCTCGGTCTCGACGGCGAGCCGCTGGTGGGCGCGCCGGCCGTCCATCGGCAGCTGCAACGTTGGGCCGGGCAGCTCGATGTGAACGCGCCCATCGTCCAGGCAGAGCCCAAGGCCGCGCTGCGTGAGCCGAAGGGCCTGAGCTGGGTGGCCGCCTGGCTGGCCCTCCTGGGCAGCATCGAGCTGGCGTTGGCCGGAACCGTCTTCCTCGCCGTCCTGGCTGGCGAACGGGAGGCCCTCGAGATGGAGCTGGGATTCGCCCCGGCCCTCGTGGGCTTCACGGTGGCCGCCATCGGACTGTTCAGCCTGGCTGCCAGCTACGGGATCTGGCGGCGGCTGCGCTGGGCCTGGATGGTCGCCCTCGCCCTGAACGCCTTCAACGTCCTGCAGGTCCTGCTCGGGATGGCCAGGGAAGGCCTCTCCGGGATCTTGAGCTACGGAGTGTTGGGAGCCATCCTCTCGCTGGTGCTCTTCTGGTACCTGACCCGGCCCCACGTGGCCGCGGCATTCGGGCGGGCGCGCGGGACACGGAAACGGCCTGCATGATCAGCCCCCGGCAGACGCTCCAGCGCGGCTGGCCTGAGGCGCAGGCGCGGCTGCCACGAGCAGGAAGATGAAGCAGGCGTCGCGTCTGCCGCAGGTGGCGTGGTCCCTCCTGGTGGGGCTGCTGCTCGGCGTCACCCGAGCTCGAGCCAGCCGCCTCCGTCCGCTCGACTTCGCGCCCTTCAAGGAGGCGCTGGCCGGCCTGTCGAGCGGCCGCGAGCAGGAGATCGCGGGCCTCCTCGACGGAGCGTCGCTGGTGGCCGTCCAGGAACTCATGGGCGGCGGAGCGCTGTCGTCAGAGGAGCTGACGGTCTACAGCCTCGCCCGCATCCGCCGCCTCGACCCGGCGCTGGGCAGCCTCATCGAGCTGAACCCGGCGGCGCTGGTCGAGGCGAGGAGCGCGGACGAGCGCCGTCGGACGCAGGGAGCGGCCGGCCCGCTGCATGGCATCCCGGTCAGCGTCAAGGACAACATCGAGACGGCCGGGCCGATGCGCACGACGGCCGGCGCGATGCTGCTCGCCGATCACGTCGCCGGCGGCGATGCCCCTCTCGTCTCGACGTTGCGGGCGGCCGGGGCCGTCATCCTCGGCAAGGCCAACCTGTCGGAGCTGGCCGGAGCCGTGGCCAGAACGCCCGGCGTCAGCGCCGTCGGGGGCCAGACCGTGAACCCCTACGGAGCCGGCTTCACACCTGGCGGGTCGAGCAGCGGCTCGGCTGTGTCGGTCGCCGCCGGCCTCTGCCTGGCCAGCGTCGGCACCGAGACATCCGGTTCGCTCATCGCCCCTGCCGCCTTCAACGGCGTCGTGGGCATGAAGCCCAGTCGGGACCTCGTCAGCGCTGAAGGCATCGTCCCGCTCGTCAGCTACCAGGATTCGGCCGGCCCGATCGCACGCTGCGTGGCCGACGCAGCAGCCCTGCTCGGTGTCATCGCGACCAGAGCGCTCAAGGTCGATCTGTCCCCTACGGCGCTCCAGGGCATCCCGGTGGGGGTGCTGCGCGAGGACATCCTGGCCCACAAGACGCCCTTCGAGGACACCTCGGACGCCGAGGCCGTCCTGTCGCGGATCATGGATGGATTCCGGGAGGCAGGCGCCTCTGCGACGGATGTGAGCCTCGTGACCGACATCCCCATGGCCACCTTCGAGTCGGGCTTCACCAAGGTCGTCATGGGCGGCCTGGCCAACGACACGGTGAGTTACCTGGCCTCCGCCGGTGCCCCGGTCATGACCATCGGCCAGGTCCACGCCTGGAACCTGCGCAAGCCTCGCGCGCGGATGCCCAAAGGGCAGTTCTTCGTGAGCCTGGCCTACGTCTTCGACATCGACCGTGCCACCTACGAGGAGCGGGCGCTCGAGCACCGACGGCTGGCAGCGCAGATCCTCGATGCGACCTTTGAGTCCAGCGCGGCCCGCATGCTGGTGAGCGTGAGCAACCGTCACTCGTCCCTGTACGCCACGGCCGGCTACCCGGCCATCACCGTGCCGCTCGGGCTGCGCGCCAACGGCATGCCCGTCGGAGTCACGCTCATCGGGCGCGCCGGTGATGACGCCGGGCTCCTCGGCTACGCCTTCGCCTTCGAGCAGGCGACCCGGCTGCGGGTGGACCCGCCTGGGATCGGCCCAGCGTGAGCCGAACGTTCGCTGGCATCCCGGCGACAGGGCGAACCCCGCCGCCACGAAGCGCGAGTGACAGTGCGATACCACGACAGATGGTAGCCTGATGCCATGAGAACGACCATCGATGCAGCGGGGCGGATCGTCGTGCCCAAGCTGATGCGCGACGAGCTCGGTCTCACCGGCGGTCAGGAACTGGAGATCACGACTCGCGATGGACACCTCGAAGTCGACATCCCGACCGTCAGCATGAGGCTCGCTGAACGTGACGGGGTCGTGTCAGCCGTCCCATCGGAGCCACTCCCGGTGCTGACCACCGACCAGGTCCGAGAGACATTAGAGAGGACCCGGCGTTGATCGCCGTGGATACCAGCGTCGCGATCGCGGCCTTCGCGACGTGGCACGAAGCTCATGCCGAGGCGATTTGCGTGGTCGCGCAGCGACCTGACCTCCCGGCACCGTGCGCGTTGGAGGTCTACGCGGTCCTCACGCGTCTGCCGCCGCCGCATCGTGCTGAGTCCGCCATCGTGCGTGACTTCCTCGACCGGACGTTCCCGGGCGCCCAGCTGATGCTGCCCGCGGACCAGTCTCGCCGACTCGTCGGAGCGCTGGTCGAGATGGGGATCTCCGGCGGTGCGTCGTATGACGCTGTCATCGCCATGATCGCTGTGCACCACGAGCGCGAGCTGGTGACGTTGGATCGCCGGGCACGCCCGACCTACGATCGCGTAGGTGCGGCAGTCCGCCTCATCGGCTGAGCCTCCCACCGGCGACCGATCGGCGAGGACGAAGGGTCGCCCCGCAGGCGTGACGCGCTAGACTATCGGCCGGCGCCGACATAGCTCAGCGGTAGAGCAGCTGTTTCGTAAACAGCAGGTCCTCGGTTCAAATCCGAGTGTCGGCTCCATACCTTGAGCGCGGACAGGCCCCTGAGAGCCATCTCAGGGGCCATTCTCATGCCAGAGGTGCAGCAAGTGGTGGTACGTTGCGGCCCTAGCAGCAGGGACCTCGCCGACAGGGCTGGCCCAGGTATCGCGGCGGGTCAGGGTAGCCGTGACCACGCCGCGGCCGGTCCGAGCCGCTAGCAAATCAAAAAGGCCCGCCACCCATCCGGATGGCGGGCCTTTTTGTGTGTCTGGGATCAGTCCATCGACGCCCAGAAGCCTTCGATGGGGCTGGCGTCGTACGTGGCGCCCGACGCCGTCGTGACGGTCTCGTGCGGGGTCTTGGTCGCGAAGCGGGCGCAGTACTCGTCCGCGGTGATGCCCTCGACGCTCTGGCCGTCGACCTGCGTGATGACGTCACCGACCTTGGCGCCCTGCTCGTCCGCCGGGCCGCCCTTGGGGACGCTCGTCACGAGCACCTGGCCATCCTGGAGCGCGAAGCCCGCGGCCGGGGGCTCATCCAGGTCGGGCACGGTCGTGCCTTCGAACAGGGGCTCGAGGTAGAGCATCCGGTTCGGGAAGTCGAAGGTCGCCACGAAGTTCTTCAGGAACATGTGGCCGATGTTGCCACCCGCGCCGGCGCCCATGCCCGCGGCCACCGTGACGGGCACGGACAGCTCGGTGTCCCCGAACATGACGGGCAGGCGCATGAACTGGGCCGTGCCCTCGAAGGCACCCGCGGCGCCACCGGTGAGCGTCCCGAACGTCGGCGCATCGGCGGGGATCTCGACGCCCACCGAGGCGAGTGCCGCCGGCTCGATCGCCATGGGGATGCCGCCACCGGTGTCGACGATGAACTCGATCTCGCCGTCGCCGACCGGAAGGATCACGTGGGGCGTCGGCGACATCTTGTTGCCCTCTTGGATGGTGAACGGCAGCGCGATGGCGCCGTCGATGTGCTCGAGCTCATCGACCGAGGCTGCGACCGAGATCTCCTTGGTGCCGTAGTCGACCTGCCACACCGCCTGCTGCATGGACGAGGCGCCGAGCAGCCCGTTGGGGGTGATGCAGGCGAACGCATCGCCGCCCTCCCACGGGTCGCTGGCGAGGACGTCGGTGACCGTCACCGCGTCGGCCACGGTGAGTGACGGGTAGCGCCGCGTCGGGGTGATGAGGATCCCCCGCCGCCCGCCAGGCCGATGTTCTCGACGACGAGCTCCGACGGGTTCGCCTCCTGGATCTCGCGCGAGATCAGCCCACGAACGTGGAGAGGCCGGGGCCCAGCATCGATGTCCGCCGCTCTCCGCTCTCGGTGACCACGTGCCCATCCCTCAGTCGCGAACCGAGCATCTCCCAGTGTCCCCGAGCCGAAGTGGCCCCCGCGAGCGTGTGTGGGGTGCCGTACATCGGTTGGCCCGTCGGGCTGGGCTAACCCGTCAATCCGCCTTGACTTTGACGGTTTACGGCCGATAATCCCATCCAAGGCGTCAGAGTCAGGGGGAGATTGACGGGTTCGATGACATGGCTGGAGCGGCGCTGGGAAGGTGACCCCGGCGCGATGGGCGGCCGCAGGGCTCGGCAGTCGTTCACATATCGCGCCTTCCTGCCCGACCCGATCGCCGCGATCCGACCGGCGGTGAGCTTCGAGACAGCCGATCTCATCGCACGTGCAGAGGCCGCCATCCGAGACCTCAATGCCGAGGACCGAGTTCGGGGACTGGAGGCCATCGGTGCGCTTCTCCTCCGCTCGGAAGCCATCGCCTCGAGTCGGATCGAAGGCATCGAGCTCAGCCAACGGAACCTGGCTCGAGCCCTCATCGACCCGCGCGCGAGCAAAGGCAGCGCGCGCTCCGTGGCCGCGAACGTGCTGGCCATGGAGGAGGCCATCGAAGGTGCATCTGGCGGCGGGGACCTGACCATCGCGAGTATCGAGTCGATCCACCGCACGCTCATGACCGATGAGCCCGAACGCGTGCGGGCTGGCAGGTTCCGCGCGGAGCAGAACTGGATCGGGGGACGCCGCAGCAACCCGTCCGACGCCCGCTACATTCCGCCGCCCGAGGAGCATGTGCCAGCGCTGATGGCCGACCTCGTCGGCTTCATCAATCGGGATGACCTGCCAGCGGCCGCGCAGGCGGCCATCGCCCATGCGCAGTTCGAGACGATCCACCCCTTCATCGACGGCAACGGTCGGGTGGGACGCTGCCTCATCCATGTCATCTTCAGGCGTCGAGACGTCGCACGGTCATTCGTACCGCCTGTGTCGATCGTCCTCGCCGCCCGACCCCAGGAGTACGTCTCCGGCCTTGTCGGCTTCCGCGAGGGCAGGGTCGAGTCGTGGTGCGCCGCGTTCGCCGAGGCGTGTCGACAAGCGGCCGAGTCGTCGGCTGACTTGGCCGAGCGGGTGACCTCGCTCCAGTCCGCGTGGCGCGATCGTGCGGGGCGTCCTCGCCGGGACTCAGCCGCTGCCCGCATCATCGAGGTCCTGCCCGCGCAGCCCATCGCCTCGGCAGCCACCATCCGAGGCGCCATCAGTGCGCGCCACCAGCGAGCCCTCGAAGGACTCAAGGTGCTTGCCGACGCGGGTGTCCTCCGGCAGATCAGCGCCGGGTCCTATGACCGCCAGTACGCGGCGGACGAGTTGTTCGACCTCATCGAGGTCTACGAGGCGGAGTTGGCCGCTCGCACTCGACCACAAGAGGATCTGGCTGATACCTCAGCTCCGTAGACAGCAAGCCTGGTTTCAAGTCCGAGTGTCGACTCCGGCGAGTCGAGCATCAGGCCCGGTCTTATCGCAGCGGATGGCCGATCAGCGCCAGGTGGACGTCAGCGAGGGGGTGGCGGTCACCGTCTGCAGGACCCCGCAGTAGCGTTCGGTGCGTTCCTGCAGAAGCTCGAAGCGCTCGGGCTCCACGGGGGCTGGCAACCGGAACTAGGATCCGAAGATCGCGACCTTCGTGATCCTCGCTCAGGCACTGGATGCGAGGGTCTTCCACCATCGCGACGCCACCCCGTGCCCATCGGGGCGCTTGGACCGTAGCCCGCGGGGTCGCTGCTCCTCAGCCCGATGAGCCGGCGCAGTCGTGGCTGGAGGTGGATCAGCCGTCGCTGCGACCACCCGGTGACGCCACGCTGCGGACCGCGGCGTCCACGGTCCGGAAGACACGATCGTCGATGGCGGACCCGAACACCCCCGACGCGCGCGCCCCTTCCAGGACGGGTGCGTGCACGTCGGCGAAAACCATCTCGATGCCCTGCTCGTCGAGCTGCTTCGCAAGCCCCTTGAGCATATCGGTCGTGGTCAGGTCGAGCCCGTCCTGGGCGCTGCAATCCAAGATCAGCGACCGTGGCGGGGGGTCCGTCGCCCGGAGCATCGCGTTGACGCGATCGCGGAACGTCAGCGCGTTGGCGTAGTAGATCGGGGCGTCGGGGCGGACGATCAGCACCCCCGGCAGCGGTGTCCCCTCCGGATGGCGGACCAGGTCCCCGTACGCGCCCGGCTCGCCGGGGAGCCGGCCGAGCGAGGAGATGTGCGGCTTGCTCGACCGGTAGATGACGAATGCCAGCGACGCCACCAGCCCGATGATCATGCCCTCCAGGACATCGATCAGCAGCACGCCGGCCATGGCCAGGACCCCGAACCAGACCTCGACCGGGGCCTCGTGTCGCAGACGGATCAGCTTGCGCGAGGTGATGATGTGCCAGACCGCGTGGATGATCAGCGCCGCCAGCACCGCCTCAGGCAGCGGGCCGAACAGGGGGGTGAGGAACAGCAGTGTGACCAGCGTCACGACCCACGTCACCAGGTTGCTGACCTGCGTCCGCGCCCCGGCACCCTCCTTGACCGCCGACGCGGACATGCTGCCGCCGGCGATCAGGCCGCCGAAGAGCCCGCTCGCGATGTTGGCCACCGCGTGCGCGTTCAGCTCCTGGTCGGAGTCGACCTCGTAGCCGTGCTTCTCGGCGAACTCATGGGCCACGCCCAGCGCCTCGCTGAACACGACCAGCAGGACACCGATGGCCGGCAGCACCATGGCGAGGTAATCGGTGAGCGGCACTGTCGGCAGCGCGAGCGACGGCAATCCCTGGGGCAGCGTGCCGACCACCTCGACGCCACGATCCTCCAGCCCCAGGATCGCACTGAGCGCGATGGCCCCGAACAGGACCACCAGCCCGGCCGGGATCCGCCGGTCAAGGCGGGGCAGCAGGAACAGGGCCGCGAGCGCACCTGCGCCGACCAGGAACGTGGTCCAGTCGGCCTCGGGAAGCTCCCGGAGGATGCCCAGGAACTTCTCCACGGTGTTGCCATCGGGCTTCTCCACGCCGAAGAGCTTGTTGAGCTGCCCGACGGCCACGAACACCGCGAGGCCCATCACGAAGCCGTCCATCACCGGCTTGGACAGGAACTGCGTGATGAAACCCAGCCGGACGACGCCCGCCAGCAGGAACACGAGGCCCGTGACCAGCACGAAGGCGGCCGCGTACGTCGCGTAGACCTGGGGGTCGGAAACGGTCGTGGCGGCCGTGGCGACCAACGCCGCCGCCACCGACGAGGCGAGCAATGCGGCGGACGCCGAGGTCCCCCCGACCATCAGGTGGCGTGACGTGCCAAGCAGGGCGTAGATGAGCAGCGATGCCACCAGGGTGTAGAGCCCTGCCTGCGGCGGGAGACCCGCGATGCCCGCGTAGGCCATCGCCTCGGGCACCACGAGCCCCCACAGCGTGAGGCCGGCGATGACGTCCAGGGGCAGCCAGGAACGGTCGTAGCGAGGCAGCCACGAGAGGATGGGGATGTAGCGGCTGATCATCAACGAGGACTCCCGTTCAAGAGCGGCTTCATGGTGACTCGCTGCGTCGGGTCGGGCGCGGTGCGTCGAACGCACCGGTCTGCGGCGGCGCCGGATCCGTGGCCTTCGGAGGGTCGTCACCCATCGCTGGCAGCGGTGCGTCGAGCGCCTGCTGCGTGGACGGGAACACGTGGTCCTCTCCCAGCTCGGCCAGGAGCCCGGTGCGGCGCATCCGATCGCGCACCCCGGCACGCGCGTGGGCCAGGCGGAGATCGATCCCCTTGGTGCGCAGGTCCGTCAGCAGCTCCACGAGCGCATCCGTAGCGGCGACGTCCAGATCCATGCTGGCGGAGAGGTCGAGGACCACCGCCCGAGGCTGCGGGTCCGCGCTTGCGATCGCCGCGGCCACCTGGTCCTTGGCCACGCTGGCGTTGACGAAGTGGATGGCGACGTCGGGTCGAAGCATGAGCACGCCCGGGGTCTGGACCGCATGCGGATGCCGCGCCAGGTCCCCGAACGCCGGGGGCTCCCCCGGTAGACGACCAAGGACGGCGAGGTACGGCCGGCTCGCCTGGTAGAGGATCGCCAGCAGCGACAGCACGGCGGCGATCGCGATGCCCGTGAGCGGCGAGGTCGTGATCACCCCGACCAGCGCGGTCAGCGCCAGGAAGAAGTCCCGTGGCCGCCAGTCGTAATAGCGGCGCAGCTCCCGGACGTCGATGAGGCTCAAGGCCGACGTCATCACGATCGCGGCAAGGACGGCGTCGGGCAGGTTCTGGAACAACGGCGCGAGGAACAGGGCTGTCAGCAGGATCAGGCCGCTGGTCACCAGGGACGACAGCTGCGTCCGTGCACCGGCTTCACGGGCCGTCGCCGACTGCGACAGGCTCGCATCGACCGGAAAGCCACCGAAGAGCCCCGCCGCCAGGTTCGACCCGCCCAGCGCCACGAGTTCCTGGTCCGGGTCGATGGTGTAGCCACCGCGGGTGGCCAGGCTGCGCGCGGCGCCGATCGATTCGGCGAGCGCCAGGAAGACGATGCCGGCCGCGCCGACCGCGATCCGGGACAGGTCGGAGACATTGACCGACGGGAGCTCTGGCAGCGGGACCGTGGTGGGCACCTCGCCGACCGTGGAGACGCCGTGGCCCTCCAGGCCGAGCAGCGGGGTGGCGACGATGCCCACCACCAGCGCTACCAGCGCCCCTGGGATGCGCGGGGCCACGCGACGCAGGACACCCATGATCAGCAGGGCCGTCACCCCGACCGCGAGGGTCCATACGTTGGCGTCCGGGAGCTGCGCCACGAGGTTCGCTATCTCCTCGAAGGGGTTGCTGCCGCCACCCGGGACCCCGAACAGCTCGGGCAACTGGCCGATGACGATGGTGATGGCGAGCCCGACGACGAACCCGGTCACCACGGGCTTGGCCAGGAACTGCGAGAGGAAGCCGAGCTTCAGGAGCCCAGCCACGAGGAGGGCCGCGCCGACCATCAGGGCCAGCGCGGCCATCAGCCCCACGTATGCCTCCGTGCCGCGCCCGGCCACGACCGGGGCCACGACCGCCGCGGCCATGACCGCGACCGACGAGCTCGTGGTGACCTTCAGGTCCCGCGATGTCCCGAGCACCGCATACGCCGCGAGTGCCGCGAACGCGGTCACGAGGCCTGCTTCGGGCGGCATCCCCGCCAGGGCGGCGTACGCGATCGAGATGGGCACCATGACGGCCCACGAGACGAGCCCTCCGATCAGGTCGGGACGAAGGCCGGCACGGTCGTACGCCGGAAGCCACGAGAGCAGGGGCACGTAGCGTTGCGCGACCGAGCGGACCCGTTCAGCCCCCGAGCGCGGGTCAGGGCCGGGGGTTCCGGAGGTGTCCGTGCTCGCCGGGGCGCCCAACTGCTCACATCTCCTTGCGTGGGTTCACGTCGCGCTGCGGATGCGATGCTCAGGGTCGCGCGCTTCGACGGCATCACCCTCGGAGGGCGATGCGCGGCAGTGACCGCCGCGCAGACGATATCGACCGTCGGCGGCCGGGGATCCGTCCACCCACCGCGACGAACGACTGGCTCTGGCCGGTACCGCCGGACGATCGGTGATCGACGCAGGGTCGATCGAAGGAGGCACACATGACGCTTGGAGCACTCGAGTACATCGTGGTGGGCTTCGACCACCCTGACTTCAAGGGGAAGATCGCCGACGAGATCGGACGCGTCATCGATGCCGGCATCGTGCGGCTCGTCGACGCGGTCGTCGTGCACAAGGACGCGGCTGGAGACGTCGCGATCGTCGAGGTCGACAACAAGGAGGACCCGCACTTCGCGGCGTTCGAGCCGCTCATCAAGGACGCCATCGCCCTGTTCACCCCGGAGGACCTGGCACTGTTCGCCCAGGGCATCCCGAACGACACGGCGGCCCTGGTCCTGCTCTTCGAGCATCGCTGGATGGAGCGCATCAAGGGCGCCATGGCTGACGCGGGCGGGGTCCTGCTCAGCCGAGCCATGATCGACCCGGAGACGGTCGAGGCCCTGAGCCAGGATCTCGAGGCGGAGCTCGCGGGCGGCACGTCGGTCGCCTGAACCGGTCGCTTGGTCCCCCGCGCCGTCCCCAACCACACCGAGAAGGAGCGTTCCATGTTTGCACGAAGAGCCATGCGTCCCCGGCCCATCGTCGCCGCCGCCGTCGTGGGTGGCACCGCCTACTACGCGGGCAAGAAGCGTGCCCAGGGTCAGGCCCATGAGGCCGCGCAAGACGCCCAGATCGCCGAGATGCAGCAGGTCCAGCAGCCGGCGTACACACCCCCGCCGGCGTACACGCCGCCTCCGGCATACGCTCCGGCGCCGGCCGCCGACGCGCCCGGCCTCGGTGACCAGCTTGCGCAGATCACGCAGCTACACGACGCGGGCGCGCTCTCGGACGAGGAGTACGCCGCGGCGAAGGCGAAGCTGCTGGGGTGACGGGGCTCGAGGCCGTCGCGTCGACGATCGGACGGTGAAGGCCGCCACTCAGGTGGCCCTCATCGGCCCAGCCCGTCCAGCAGCCATCGGTGACTTTGTATCGAGAGGGGAAGACTGATGCGACGACCTATCGGGGTCATCATCCTCGCGGCGGCTGCCGCCCTGGCCGGCCTCGCGCAGCTCTACGCGATGCTGGTGTACCTGGGCATCCTCAAGTTCGACTTCATCGGCAAGTCGGTGTCGTTCAACGAGGCGCAGTGGGGCGCGGCCCTCTGGGCGCTGATCATGGCGGCCATCTGGTTCTGGGTCGCCGCCGGCTTCTGGAACCTGCGCGCCTATGCCCTCCAGTTCGGCATCTTCATCAGCCTGTTCACGCTCATCTGGGGCTTCTTCGCACTGCTCTTCGGCTCGACGTACGAGGCCCAGACGATCCCCTGGCTGCTCGCAGGCTTCATCTACCTGTACCTCAGCTACCCCGGCGTCCAGCGGGCGTTCGTCGAGAATGAGATGTCCAAGCTGACGCCGGAGCAGAGGGCTGCGATGGATCGGATCGCCCGGGCCAACGCGTCTGCGGCCACCGCACAGCAGGCGCCGGGCATGCCGGCGGCCCGGCAGGGTGCGGCTCCTGTGGTGTCGCAGGCCGCCTCACCGGCGCCCGCGACCACGGTCCCCGATCTCAGCAGCCAGCTCGCCGAGCTGGCCAAGCTCCACGACGCGGGCACGCTCTCGGACGCGGACTACGACGCGGCGAAGGCCAAGCTGTTGGCATGAAGTCCTCCCGGCAATTCGGCCGGTGGAGCATGCTGGATGACTGCCGACGACACCCGCGCACAGCCGGCGTGTCGAGAGAAAATCGGCTGAACGACGAAGGAGTGACGCCTGATGGCCCGGATCAAGCAAGCACAGTGGATCGCCGTGGTCGGGCTCGTGTCGCTCGTCCTCGTCCTCGCCGTCGTCGCCTGCGGCGGCGGGACGCCCACGCCGACGCCAGCTGCGACGCCGATCGCGTCCCCCACGCCGACGCCGACCGCCACGTCGAGCGTCGCCGCGTCTCCTATCGCGAGCATCCTGGCCGGCAGCCCCGCGATCACCAGCGCGCAGGTGTGCGCGGATTCTCGCTGCCTTCCAGGCAGCCCTCGACGCACTGACCGGACTGGATCTCGAGTCTGCCGCCGTGCGCGATGTGCTTGGTGACATCACTGCGACGGTCACGAGCGGACGGGCGTTCGTCAATTCCGCGAGGGCCATGTTCGGCCCAGAGGCGCAGGCGCTCGGGGCGGCGCTGGCCGACCTCCAGACCGCGCTCCAGGGCATCACCGGGGAAGGCTCCCTGGGCGACAAGGCCGCCACGATCGAGAACGCCGTTGATGAGGTCGCGGCGGCGTTCGACGCCCTCAAGGCGGAGGTGGCGCCGGGCTGTCCGGCGCCCGATGCCTCCGGAAGCTGACATGGATGGCGACACGACCCTCCAGGCCGTGGGCGGTGGTGGTCGGCGTCACCCCCGGTGGGGCATCGTCGCCCAGGTGACCGCCATCGTCGGCGCCATCGGCCTGGTGCTGGCGATCGGGCTCACGTGGGCGGTGTACAGCTCCACTTCGGGGGCCGTGAACGGCCTGATGGCGGACCTTGACGCCATGGCGGCCGAGGCCCAGGGGAAGTACGACGCCGCGGCCGCCGCGCTCGATGAGCAGGCCGGCAGGGCGGCCAACGCGGACGCCCAGGCCCTGCTCGAGGAAGGCGCGGACCTGGTCCGCGAGGTCGGTACCCAGGTCACATCCGTCGAGGGCCAGATCGGGGACCTGGTGGACTCCCTCCTCACGACGCTGCTGGTCATCGTGGGCCTGCTGACGGTCCTGCTGGCCTACCTGATCGTCATCCACGGCGGGATCTGGACCCTGGGACGCCACTGGCGCCGGGACTGAGCGACCGTCCGCCCGTGCCCGAGGCTCCTGTGCCGCCGCTCGACTCGGCCCCGGATGCCCGCGGCGAAGGTGCGGACGACCACCCGGGCGACCTCGTCCCCGACTCGATCGAAGAGGCCGCCGAGAGCATCGAGGCGTCGGCACTCGGTGCGGGGCGCCGCGCCTCCAGCACGGCGCGCGCCGTCACCTCCACGGCGGCCCAGGCGAAGGAGCAGGCCAGCGGTCAGCTGCTGGAGCTGGGCCAGGCGGCCCGGCACGACGATCCCCGGCACTGGCGTGCGCTGGCAGCCTGCATCGTCGCCGTCGTCGCGACCGCCATCGATCCACCGATCCTCCAGGCGACATCTTCCGGCGTCCAGGGTGCGCTTGGGATCGACCCGGAAGGCGCCGCGGCGCTCGTCGGTCTCTACTACCTCGTGCAGGCCGGGACGATGGTCGCGGGCGGCGTGCTGGGTGACCTGTTCGGCATCCGTCGTGTCATGCTCCTCGGGCTCGCGGGCATGCTGGTCACCTCACTGGTGGCTGCCTTTGCCACCACCCTGCCGCTGCTCGTGATCGGGTCGGTCGGGCTGGCGCTGTGCTCCGCGGTCGTCGTGCCGCTCTCGCTCGCAGCCGTTCTTGGCACGTTCGGCCAGCGCGTCCTTCCGGTCGCCATCGCCCTCTACCTGGTCCTCCAGCTTCTCGCGGCGCTGCTGGCACCGCCGATGGCCCGGGCACTGTTCGATGCCGCCGGGTGGGCCGCAACGTACGCACCGGCCATCCTGGCGACCAGCGTCGGCCTGGTCGCGGGAAGGCGCTGGCTCGCCAGGACGGGACCCGGCGACCGCATGAGCCGCGTGGACGCGACGTCGTTGGTCCTCTGGTCGGTGGGCATGCTGGCCCTCGTCTACGCGATCGTCGCGATCGCCGGCGGTTGGGGCGAGGCGCCGGAGATCGCCGCCCCCCTGGGGATAGTCTGTCTACTCTGGGCGGCGTCGCGGCTTGCCCGGGACACCACGCATCTGCATCTGCCGCATGTCCCCTTCCGGATCGTGGGCGTGACACTCTTCACAGGCGGAGTGCTGGGGCTCGCGCAGGCCGGCTCGCTGCTGCACCTGTCGAACTTCCTCAAGGGAGTCCAGGGCTACAGCGACCTGGCACCGGGTCTGGCGCTCATCCCGTTCGTCGTGACCACCTTCGTGGCCTCGATGGCGACCGGCGTCCTGCTGACCCGGCGCTATCGCGGGGCCGCGCTCGACCTGAGCGTGTTCCGGCGCCCCATCGTCCTGGGCCTCGGGCTCGTCACCGCCGCGCTGTTGCTGCTGAGCACTCTCGCCATCGACAGCGCGTACCTGCCCATCGGCGTCGCGCTCATGCTGCTCGGCACTGGGGCAGCGACCGCCAACGTGCCTCGGACCGACCTGCTGTTCCGGTCGGTCCGCGCCGACCGCGTCGGTGTCTCGGCTGGGCTCAATGGGTCCTGTGCCCTGCTCGGTGAAGCTCTCGGCAACGTCGCGGTCACGACGATGATCGCGCTGTCCGGGGCTTCCGCGTGGCAGGCGAGCCTCATCGAGGGCTGGCATGACACCGGAGCAGGCGACGTCCACCTACGAGGACGCGCAGCGCGCCATCTTCCTCGCGACGGCGCACCCGTACCTCGAGCCGTCGTTCCTCGACGTAGTGCAGCAGAGTCCCGGGCTGGGACGCAATCCTTCACGGCCGGGTTCACCGATGCGATGCTGGTCCTCGCTGTCATCGCCCTGCGCGCTGCCGTGATCGCGTTCGTCGGTCTCCGGGGACGGCGCCGGGGTGCCGTGCCGCAGGCCGGGTAGCCACTGTGCTCAGCGGCGGGCCATCAGCGGCGGGCGCGCTCCCGTCGGAGGATGAACAGGCCACGACCGCCACCCAGCCCGGCAGGACCAGGATGAGCCAGTCGTAGAACGACACCGCCACGAGCAGGACGAGGCCGAGCAGGGCGCCGATGAGGGCGAACCACGCGGGAACACGCCGCTCTTGATGCCGATCGTCGCCGTGGCCAGCATGAACACCGCGGCAGCGCGCGTGGCGAGCGCGAACAGGAGCGTGTAGCCGAGACCCCGCAGGAAGCGACATGCTCTCCGCCGAGAGGGGCTCCTCGCCCAGGAACTGGACGAGGGTGGTGGGCGTGCTCACGACGGCCGCGGTCGTGAACAGCAAGCCCACGAAGAGCAGACCGCTGCCGAAGAAGACCGTCGCGAAGAAGC